>CAVSRP010000017.1:0-45200 GCA_963730345.1 uncultured Acidimicrobiaceae bacterium | reverse complement strand
GCGGCGATCAGGGCGGGGTGCTTCTCGAGCACCGGCACGAGCAGGACGAGGAACACCAGCGGGATGGCGAAGTCGAGCGGGATGTCGTCGGGGACCCGGCTGCCGACCAGGGCGCCGACCACGGTGGCGGTCAGCCAGCTGACGCCCAGCGTCGCACCGACGCCGAAGTAGAAGGGGAGCCGGAGCCGCGGATCGTCCCGGCCGGTCCAGCGCACGATCGACAGGGCGTAGGCCTGGTCGACCAGGAAGTAGGCGGCCAGCAGGCGACGGCGCAGCGGCTCGTGGGCCAGGGCGGGGGCCAGCGACGCCGAGTACAGCAGCATGCGGAGGTTGATGGTCAGCGCGGTGATCACCGCGATGGCCACGCCGCCCCCGTCGCCCAGGACGTCGGTCATGGCCAGCTGGCTGGCTCCGGCGAACACCACGATGGAGAGCCCCACCGCGGTGGCCACGTCGAATCCGGCGGCGACGGGAGCGGCGCCGGCCACGAGGCCGAACGGGACGACGCCCAGCAGCATGGGCGCGGCGGCGATGACCCCCGACCGCACCGCCCCGGCACGATCGGGGGCCGGCTGGTCCTCGTCGGGCGGCGGCGGGGTCATCGGGGCATTCTGGCCAACCAGGCTCGTGATCCCGGCATGGCTTCTCAGCGCCGGCGGGGCAGATGGGGGCGCTTGATCCGGCGCCGGCGCAGCTCGCTCGGCTCCATGCCCACGGTCTCGGACACCACGTCGTCGAGCGCGGCGTAGGTGGCACCCGAGGCCACCGACACGTAGTGGGTGCGACGCTCGTCGGCGACCGCGCCTCGCTTGAAGATGCGGGCGATGGCGAAGAGGCAGAACCCGGTGGCCGCCGCGCCGAGCAGGAGGAACAGGCCCTCGGCTCCCATCGCGCTCGATGGCGATCGAGGCCAGGAACGGCCCTGCCGCGGCACCGAGTCCGTTCACGGTCATCACCACGGCGCCGGCGGAGATCATCGTCATCGGGTCGATGTAGTCGGCGATGTGGGCGAACGACAGGCCGTAGAGCGAGAAGCCTCCGGCCCCGAGCAGGAAGGCGGCCACCAGCGCCCCGGGGAAGCTCCCCATCCAGGTGGCCTCCACCCCGACGGTGGCGCCGGTCAGGATGAGCCCGCCGGCCGTGGCCATCACGATGCGGCGATCGGTGCGATCGGACCAGCGGCCCAGGGGGATCTGTCCGACCACGGCGCCGAGCAGTACAGCAGCCACGAACTGCGACGCGCCGCTGACCCCGAAGCCGGCGCGGCTGGCGTAGACGGCACCGAAGCCCAGGGTGGCACCGGTCCCGAGGCCGGACATGACCGAGCCGGTGAGGCCGAGGGGCGCGGCGCGGAACACCTCGCGGATCGAGGTCTTGGTGGTGGCCTCGATCAGCGGCGCCTCGTGAGGCGCCAGCGCCACCGGGACGGCGGCCACCGACAGCAGGACGGAGCCGACGACGAACAGCATCACGCCACGGGTGTCGGCGGTGTTGAGCAACAGGCTCCCCGCGGCGAGGCCGGCGGTGACCACCGTGTTGTAGACGGCCAGCAGGGTCGCCCGGGTGTTGGTGGTGGACACGGCGTTGAGCCACGACTCGCTCACCACGAACAACCCGGCGATGCACACGCCGGTGGTGAACCGCAGCACCAACCACGGCACGGGAGACACCCACACGCCGTGGATCACGACCGCAGCCGAGGCCAGCGATGTGAGCGACGCGAAGACCCGGATGTGGCCGACGCTGCGGATCAGACCGGGCACCCAGGCGGAGCCGACCACGTAGCCCAGGTAGTAGAGGCCGAGGACGAGGCCGGTGATGGTGGCATTGAACCCGACGTGCTCGGCCCGGACGCCGAGCAGCGACCCTTGCAGGCCCGATCCGGTCATCAGCAACAGGATCGAAGTGAGCAGGGGCCAGGCCGCCAACACCACCGTCCGGACCCCGGGGCTGACGGACGGGGTGGCATCGGCGACCGCAGGTGCATCGGCGGACGTGTCGCTCATCGTTGTGCACTCTGGGACGTGAGTTGCTTCCTGACAACTTCCTGACAGGGTGCCCTCCGCCACATCGACGCGGCCATCACCATCCGATCAAGCGGCGACGACGGCCGCGGCCGTGCGGCGTGCCCACCGAGCCCGGGGCACGAGGACCAGCACCGCCACCGCCACCATGACCGCGCCGTAGAGCATCAGCGGCCCGTCGACCACGGCCAGTCCGTAGGTGCCCCACACCAGGCCGTCGAGCAGACACACCACGTAGGTGCCGGGGGCGAGGGCGGTGAGGTCGGACGACCGCCACGCCTCGACCACCTGGGGCAGGAACTGGGCTCCCACGGTGAGGGCCAGCACGGTGCCCAGCGCGGCCCATCCGCCGACCACAGCCACCGCCCCCAGCCCGGCGGCGCCGGCCAGCGCGGTACCCGGTCCCCGGTGGTTCCCACCCCGGACGAGGAGGAAGACGATGCCCGCGTAGCCGACCACGTAGGCGGTCGACAGGACGGTGACGGGGAGCAGGCCGCGGGCCGCGCCGTACACGACCCAGGCGCCGTTGATCGACAGGCCGAGCCAGGCGGTCGGGCCGGACACCCCCGCGACCGAGCGGGTCCGGACGAGCCGGACGATCTGCGGGACGGGCTGGGTCAGGGCCAGCACCACCGCGCACCCGGTGAGCACCACCTCGAGCACCGGCGCAGTCTCGCACCCCCGACCCACCCCCTCCGAAACTGGACGCGCCTCCGTACCGCCTCAGCCGGTGGCCTCCTCCCGCAGGCGTCCCAGGAGCGGGATCGACGCGATCTTCTCCTCGGTGAGGGCATCCCAGTCGATGCGGTCGGGGCGCCGATCGCTCCGCGGGCAGCGGATGACCCGCTCCGGCGTCACGATCACGTCCAGTGCGATGTCGTGATCGGTGACGGGGATCTCTCCCGGCTCGCGGACCTGGCGCTCGTGCACGGTGGTCACCACGATCGTGCCCGGACCGATCAGCCCGGCCGTGGCGGCCAGCGCGTACTCCAGATCGGAGAACCCGCCGCCCTTGCCGAGGCGGGCGCCGGTCTCGTCCACGGCCACGCAACCGGTGACCACCAGATCCACGGGCGACAGTTCGTCGACCGACACGGTCCGGGCGCTGCGGGACGCACCCTTGATCGAACTCGCCTTGCGGGGCGTGTCGGCCAGGTCCTCGGGGTCGAGGAGGAAGAACGGGTCGGCCTCGGCCAGGCGGGGCACGGCCATGTACACGGTCTTGCCGTCCTCGAGGGCCCGCTGGCGCACCGGCCACTGGGGCGAGTCCGGATTCGACTTCACCGTGCCCGCCGCCACCCACCCGTCCAGCTCACGAAGCCGGTCGGCCGCGGCCTCGGCGCCGACGAAGTTGGGGATCCGTCCGTCGGGCCGCGGGAACCGGGCCACCCCCGCGACGCCCATCCGCGCCCAGGTGTCCTCCCGGATGGCGGCCTTGAGCTCGAGGACGTCGGCGTCGCCGCCGGCGTCGTGATCGTGTCGTCGGGCCACCCCCCGATCATGGACCGCCAGTGAGGCGGCCGCGTCTGTGGGCTCCGGACCAAGAACTCGTAGTGTGTGAACGTGTCGAATCCCGCGAAAGACGCCGTTGCCAAGGGCCTCAACCTCCTCCACCGGAACCTGTTCGAACTGACCAAGGGCAAGATCGGGGGCCGAGCCGGCGGCATGCCGGCCGTGAAGCTGGTGACCACCGGTCGCAAGTCGGGCCAGCGCCGCGAGACCATGCTGACCTCGCCGGTGCAGCCCGACGGCGACGTCGTGCTCATCGCCTCCTACGGCGGCGACGACAAGCACCCGGCCTGGTACCTCAACCTGCAGGCCGACCCCCAGGTGACGCTCACCATGGAGGGCCGCACGTTCGATGCCGTCGCCCGCACCGCCACCGCCGACGAGAAGGCGAAGCTGTGGCCGGAGATCACCTCCACCTACAAGGGCTACGCCGGCTACCAGAAGCGCACCGATCGCGACATCCCCGTGGTCATCTGCACCCCGGTCTGACCACCTGCGCCGGGTCGGCTCCGGGCGCGTACGCTCCCGGGGGTGACGGGGGAAGCGGCGGCGGATGGTGAGGTAGCGACGTACCTCGACTCGGCGCGGGCGTGGCGGGTGGCCGTCGGCGCCGGCATCGCGTCGGGTACCGGGTTCGGCACCGCCTACACGTTCGGTCCGTTCTCCGAGGCGATGGCCGACGACTTCGGATCCGGCCGGGGTCCCACCGCGCTGGTGTTCGGCATCACCCTGCTGCTGTTCTTCGGCCTCGGGGTCGTCTCGGGTCCTCTCGCCGATCGCGTCGGTGCCCGCCGCCTGGTTGCCGTCGGCGGCACCCTCATCGCCGGTGGCCTCGCCCTCACGTCGCAGGTCGATTCGATCTATGCCGGGTACCTCACCATCGGCGTCGGCGTGGGCGTGGGGGGCGGGATGATCGCCACCCCGATGTACGCCACCGCCGGCGGCTGGTTCGTGCGGCACCGGGCGCTGGCCATGGGGTTGGTCGCCTCCGGCAACGGGCTCGGCACGCTGGTGCTGGTGCCCTTCGCCGAGTCGTTGATCGGCGGCCATGGGTGGCGCGGCGCCTACCAGCGACTGGCCATCGTCGACGTGGTCCTCTTCGCCATCGCCGCCGTGCTCATCGCCCGCCCTCCGGGGCTGGAAGCCCCGCCCGCCGCGATTGAACACATGAAGGCGATCCTGCGCATCGACGCCTTCCGGATCATGTTCGCCACCGGGTTGCTGTTCTCGCTGTCGCTGTTCATCGCCTTCGCCTTCGTGGTCGACTTCGCCACCGACGAGGGGATCAGCTCGGAAGGAGCGGCCCTGCTCGTGGGCATCATCGGCGCCACCAGCATCATCGGCCGCCTGGGCATCGCCGCGCTCAGCAGCCGGCTACCCGCCGTGCGCTTGTTGCAGCTGTGCCTCGCCGCCCAACCGGTCGCGTTCCTGCTGTGGTTGGTGTCGTCGGGCTCGTACCCGGTGCTGGTGCTCTTCGCGGTGACGATGGGCGTGGCCTACGGCGGCTTCGTCGCCCTCGGCCCCGAGGTGGCCGCGGTGCTCTTCGGCGTGGTCGGCCTCGGCAGCACCATCGGGTTGACCTTCCTCGGCGCCGGCCTCGGCGGCCTGCTCGGTCCCACCACCGCCGGCTTCCTCGCCGACCTCAGCGACGGTCACGTCGTCCCCATCGCCTTCGCATTGGGCGCGGCGGTCCTCACCGTCGTGCTGTCGCTCCGCCTGCCCACCGAACGGGTCGTCGGCATCGCCCCGTGACCAGCCTCGCACGAAGGATCACGATCGGCTGCTGGCTCGACACCGCTCGAGGAGCAAGCGATCGCCACCGCTCGATCGGTGTTCTGAGACCGGCCACCCCCGGCCGCTGACGGTGCGGCCGAGGTTCTCACCTCCCGTCTGGGTCACTCGGCCGGGAGGTGCGGCGCCAGCTGCGTGATGTAGTCGGCCAACCGGGCCGCCAACTCGAACGCGACCTCGGGGTCGTCCGGATCGAGGTCGAACCAGACCTCTGACACCCGGCGCCAGTCCTGCTGGCCGAGGAACACGCCCGCCTCGGGTTCGTCCCCGAGCCCCGGGCGCCAGTGGGACTCAGCGCCCACGAGCGCGGCGAGGGTCGCGTCGTTGACCGCCGGATCGCCGTGCTCGGCGTGGAAGCCGACCTCGAGGACCACAGTGTCCGACCCGTCGACGTGTCGGCCGGGCACCAGCTGAGCCTCGAAGTGGTTGCGGGACGGCTTGTCGGAGTCGAGCCAGACCTTGACGCCGCGACGGTGCGACCGGAACCGGACGGTGCCCAGCTCGGTCGGGACCAAGGTGCGGGCCAGCTCCCCGACCTGCTCGAACAACGGCACCTCCACGACCCAATCCTGGCTGATCGGGCAACCGACTTTCCCGCCGTCCCTCGGCAATCGGTAAGGTCTGGGACTCCGTCGGCGGTTCTCCGCCGCGCCAGCGCCCGTAGCTCAATTGGATAGAGCATCTGACTACGGATCAGAAGGTTGGGGATTCGAGTTCCTCCGGGCGCGCTGCATACGTCCAGGTCAGGGCACATATCCTGATCCGGACGCACGGCTCGCACCCGGCCGTGAGAACCGATTGAGAACCGGGGGCCCTCCAAAGAATCATCGGAGGATCTCCCATGCCCAAGTTCACGGGTGTGTATCGAGCCGAGAACGGCTCGTGGTACTGCAAGGCCACGCTCGGCCGCGACCCGCTGGCCGGCAAGCGGATCCAGGTCACCAAGCGGGGCTTCCCCACTGCCGCCGACGCTGCCGCGGCGCGCCGAGCCTTGCTCGAGCAAGTCGAGGCCGGCGAGCGGCCTGCGTCGCCCGGTCGGTCCTTGACCGTCGACGAGCTGCTCGACCTGTACCTCGACGGCATCGACGCCGACGGCCGCCTCGCGGCCAAGACCCGATACGACTACCGGCTCAACGCCGACGCCTACGTCCGGCCGCGCATCGGTCGGATCAAGGTCCGCGACCTGTCTCCGGAGGTGATCCTGTCCTGGCAGCGCGACCTGCTCGCCGGGGTCGACACCAAGCGGGGCAAGCCGCTGTCCGCGAACACGGTGCGCCTCGCCCGGGCGTCGCTGGCCGGCGCCTGAAGCTCGCCGTCAAGAGCAGGATTCTTTTCTCGAACCCGCTGGCCGAGGTCGAGCGTCCGAAGCCGGAGCGATCGGTCCCGAAGCACTGGTCGCCGAGCAAGCGAGAGCGTTCCTTCAGTCCCAGGACGGCGACCGGCTCTACCCACTCTGGGCGTTCCTGCTCGGCTCCGGCGTGCGGATCGGCGAACTGGTCTGGCTGAGGTGGGACAACGTCGACCTCGACCGCCGCCAGGTCCGCTTCGTGGAGTTCGCCACCACCCTCGGTACGAGCTCGAGTGGCGGACCTCGGTGATCGAGGCGCTCCGGACTGGGGTACGCCATGATTTGGGGATGGAGAGCCGACGGGCGGCTGCGGCACACGATGCACCAGCGGTGCCGGCGGGTCGGGTGGCGTTCCTGTTCAGCGACGTCGAGGGTTCGACCAAGCTGTGGCTCGAGCACGGCGAGGAGATGGAGGAGTCGCTCCGCCTCCACGACGAGATCGTCCGTGGCGCGATCGAAGATCGCGGCGGCTATGTCTTCACGACTGCCGGCGACAGCTTCGCAGCGGCGTTCTCGGATGCGGTCGATGCGATCGCAGCAGCGAATGAGGCGCAGGCTGCGCTCGAGTCGGCCCGGTGGCCGGGTCCGGTGTTGCGGGTGCGGATGGGGTTGCACGAGGCCAGGTGCGAACCGCGGGGCGGCGACTACTTCGGCCCCGATGTGAATCTGGCGGCGAGGGTCGAGGCTGCGGGCCATGGCGGGCAGGTCCTGGCGACCCAGCAGATCCTCAGTTACCACGATGGTCCGGTCGTCGATCTCGGCTCGCACCACCTCGTCGGGTTCGACGAGCCCGTGCGCATCTTTCAGCTGGGCGAGGGCCGCCATCCCGACCTCAGGACGGCGGAGACCACCACCTCGACGCTCCCCGCCACCCGGGGCGAACTGATCGGCCGGGGCGACGAACTCGCCCGGGTTGGCCGCCTGCTCGGGGAGAGCCGGATCGTGACGCTCACCGGCGTCGGCGGTGCAGGCAAGACGCGCCTGGCGATCGAGGCGGCCCGAGAGCGCTTGCCCCACTTCCCGGGCGGCGTGTTCTTCGTGGATCTCGCCAGCGTCGACACGCCGGCGGCGATCGGTGCGGCCGTCGCCGCCGGCACGGGTTTGCCCGCGGTTGGTCCGCGGGACCAGGTCAGCGCGTTGGCCAACCAGCTCGCCGGCACCCGTGTCCTTGTCGTGGTCGACAACTGCGAGCATCTCATCGAGGACGCGGCCGAGCTGATCGACGATCTGGTGACTCGGGTTCCGGGAGTGTCGGTGTTGGCGACGTCGCGCGAGTCGTTGGAGCTCGATGGCGAGCGCACGTATCGGGTGCCGTCACTCGCCGGCGGCGTCGATGGCCCAGCGACCCATCTGTTCGTCGAGCGCGCCATGGCCGCCCACGACCGCTTCGAGCTCCGACCGGGCGACGAGGCGGAGATCGCCGCGATCTGCGAGCAGCTCGACGGCATGCCCCTCGCAATCGAGCTGGCCGCCTCTCGGGTGCGGGTGCTGTCGGTCCCCGAGCTCCGCCAGCGCCTCGACGACCGGTTCGCGCTGCTCTCGGGAGGACGGCGCCGCTCCCGCCAGCGGCAACAGACCCTCGAGGCCACCATCTCGTGGAGCTACGACCTGCTGGAGCCGGCCGAGCAGGCAATGCTCCGCCGGCTGAGCATCTTCCGCGACGGCTTCGACATCGTCGACGTCGCCGGGGTGACCGGGTTCGCCGAGTTCGAGGCCGTCGACCTGGTCGAGGCCCTGGCCGCCAAGTCGCTCGTCGAACCCGTGGACCGCTGGGGCGCCCCCGGCCACCGCCTGCTCGAGTCCATCCGCATCTTCGCCCTCGAAAGGCTCATCGAAGCCGGCGAGACCCAGGAGACTCGGGACCGTCACCTCGCCCACTTCTCCACCGCTCCGGCCCGGACCTTCCGAAGCGAAGGCGAAGACGCGCCGGACCTCCAGGAGATCGAGCGAGCAGGGCGAGAGGCGCAGAACCTGTTCGCCGCCTTCCAGTGGGCGCTCGAGACCAAGGACATCAGCGCCGTGGCGGGCGTGGCACACCGTTCGAACGTCTGGACCTGGGATGCCGCCACGATTGTTGCGTTGACTCGCGTCTTCTACGAGTTCGGCCCGAACGACGAGGCCCTCGCTATCGTGCTCGGTCTCGTGCGCTCTGGGCTGAACATGTTCCCTTGGGTCGCCGCCGAGCTGGGTACCGAGATCATGGACGCGACGCAGCGGACCCTCCGCGAGGACTTCGAAGGGAGGCTCACCGGCGACGGCACACGAATGTCGTGGGGCGACTTCGGTTTCAACGTGATCGGAAGCGGGTTCCCCGTATCCGCGGGCTCGATCGTGGCGGCCTATGAACGACACGGCTTCGACGCGGAGACCATCCACCAACGCTGGGCCGCCGCCCTCTGGTACCTGCTCGGGCTCCACTACATCCAGGGTGCCGTCGCGGCGGCTCGCCGGTGCGACGAGCTGCTCGCCGAGCGCCCCTCGGAAGACACGTTGGGGCCGATGTTTCGCACGATCCCCGTCGCGTACACCTACTGCCTCGCCGGCCGCGCCGAGGATGCCCGGCGCATCCTCGAAGAGACGACGGTGTGGCCGCCCGCTGATGTGGTCGGGGGAGCCAGTGGTCCCATCGCGTGGGCGCTGCTCGATCTCACCGAGGGGCGACCGGACGCGGCCGGACAACATCTCGCCGAGGCCATCGCCCGGCGCACCGTCCCGCTCAGCCCCGGCCAACCGGCCACCTACCTGGGGCTCTACGCATGGATCGCGTTGGTGACCGGCGACCAGGCCCGTGCCGAATCCCTGATCGACTTCGTGACACCGCGATTTCCGTGGGACTTCCTCGTGTGTTGCCACGCCAAGGCGCGGATCGCCCGATGGCCTGACGACGAGTTCCACGCCCGCGCCACGCAGTGGCACGACGACCTCAGCACCGCACTCGTTCGGGGAGGCGAGGCCCGGATGCACGAAATGGCTTCGGCCCTCGATACCGAGATCGCCCGATGGCTCAGCATGGAACGGTGATCAGCGCCAGCGGCCGCCGACTCCCAACGTCGGTGGCGGACCTCACGCCCGAGTGGTTCTCCGAGGTGCTGGCGCGGCCCGTCACCGGTGTTCGGCTCGAGTCCCTGGACGAAGGTGTCGGATTCCTCGGTCAGACCGTCCGGGCACGCCTCTCCACCGAGACGTCCTCACCCGCCGACGTGATCGTGAAGTTCGCGGCCGAGGGGCCAGCACGTGCCGTCGCGTCGTCCATGGGTCTCTACGAGCGCGAGGTCCGGTTCTACGACGAGGTCGCATCGAGAGTTGGCGTCGCGGTGCCCAACTGTCTGCTGGGCGAGATCGACGTCGACAGCGGGCTGTTCGTGCTCGTGCTCGGGGACCTGTCACCGGCCCGCGCCGGAGACCAGCTCGCCGGAGCAGCCGACGACGAGATCGCAGCCGCCGTGGCGACCGCGGCGCGGTTGCACGCAACCTGGTGGGGCAATCCTGAGCTCTCCAGTTGGCCATGGCTTCCGTCCCAAGCCGCGCTGACGGCCGGAGTCCTCGAAAGAGCCCCTGAGCTCTACCCCGCGTTCGCAGAGGCGTGGTCCAGCGAGTTCTCGGACGAAGAGTTGAAGCTCGGCGAGAAGGTGACGCGCCACCTCGGACCGCTCGTCGACGGTGTCGACCACCCGCCGTTCACGCTCGTCCACGGCGACTGCCGACTCGACAACCTGTTCTTCTCCGAACGTGGCGACGTCGCTGTCATCGACTGGCAGCTCCCCTTCCGCGGTTTCTCGGGAGCCTTCGACCTCGCACTGCTCCTCGCATCGAGCCTGACGTCCGAGGACCGCAACCGTCTGATCCGATCGCTGGAGCGGATCTACCTGGAGGAGTTGGCGAGGGCGGGCGTCACGGGGTTCGGCGAGGACGAGCTCCGTACCGCCTTGGCCGCGGCGGCCGGGCAGCTCCTGGCACGATGCCCGATCGCACACCAGATCCCCTCGCCCAACGACCGCGCTGCAACGATGAGGGCAAGGATGTTCCGCGGCTACTTCGACCTGGCGGAGCATGCCGGGCTCGCCCGGCTCCTATAGCAGAACGTCGCTGCGCTCGACGGCGTACCGAATCGGCGCTCGGGGCGGTCGTCATCGACCCGGAAAGCGTGACAGAACGCGCGGCGGATGTAGCGGCCCGACGCGCACACGAAATGCCGGCTCGCGCGGTCCGCCCGCAACGAAGAACAGATCTTCGGGGCGGCCACCGACTTCGAGAACGGCGGGCGGCCACCCGCCGAGGATCGGCACCTATCAAGCACCTACCGATCGGCGATCAAATGTCGCTGGTCGGCGAGTCAGTCGTGACTGATGAGCGCGGGGCCGTCTGGGTTGTCGATCACGAACTTCCAAAGGCCGTCGGCTTGGCGGCGGAGCACCTCGGCGGTGCCACCTGTGGAGCTGGAGCCATCTGGCATCTTCATCGTCCAGGACCAATGCACCAGTGCGAGGTCGCCGACGGTGAACGCGACCGAGTCTTCCATGGTGATGGTCGCGTTCGAGCTCAGGTACCCCTGGAGAACCTCACGGATCTGGTCGAGCCCAGTCGCCGTGCCAGAGGGGCTCGCAAAGACTGCGTCTGGTTCGTAGAGATCCATCAAGCCATCGAGGTCTCCCGCCGCGAAGCAGTTCTCGAAGATCTTGCTGGCCTCGCCTGGCTCGGTCGCGCTCATGGGTTCCCCTGTCTCAGATGGTGGCGGGAAGGTACACCCATCCCCCACCTCGACGTGGAGTGTCGCCTCCCTCACTGGGCCGTTCGGAGCTGCCAACGAATGCCGGCTACATCGCGTCCGGGTCAACGAAGAACAGATCTTCGGTGCGGTCCCGACGACCGGCATAGTTGAGGTGTGCAGCCGATCCGGAAGCTCGGTGCTTGGTGCGAACTGGAGGGCGAGGTCGATGGCCAGGTCAACTGTCGCGTCTCCGAGTTCGCGGTTCTGACGGACGGGGACGAGATCGTCCTTCATGCCGAGCGAGGCTTCTCGTCGAGGACGGTCCCGCGGCCCAGCGATCCCTTCGCGTGCATGACGGTCGATTCGATCGAGGAATCCGTGGGGACAGTCCTTCTGCCCGACGACGCTGAGGTCACCGGCGAGGACCACGATTGGGACTGGCTCCACTCGCTGCTCGGCGAGCACGGAATCTTGGTGACCGCGGACGTTCTCCGCCGACTGCCCTACGAGATCAGACTCGGCCCCGCGTTGACTGCAAGACTTGCCAAGAGGGCTGCGGACGAAGGCACCGGGTAATGCCGGATCGTGAGCGCCGACGCCACCTCAGAATGGTTGATCGGTCCCGCTATTCCGCCGCTCGCTCGACGACGCGCTTCACGGTCATGTGTGAGATGCCGCTCGCGTCAGCGATCTCGCGAAGCGAGGAGCCGGCGCGGTGCGCCTCGCGGATGGCTGCGTCGCGCTTGCTCGAAGCGACGTCAGCGTTCTGGGCGGCGTAGCGAACCAGCTTCAGGAGGTTGGCCTGCTTCGATTCGGTCTTCGCGGTGGTCGCCATCGTGGCTGCTCTCAGTCGTCGGTCCGGTTCAGGACGAGTTCGATCATGAGTCGAGCTTCCTCGGCCCAGGTGTCCCGTAGCTGGTCATCCTCGGCTACTGCGTCGGCAGCTTCAGCGAGGAGGAGGCAGACAGCCATTGCCTCGTCGTAGCTGAGGGTGACATCGCTGTGGGGCACGCCAATGACTGTATCAACCTGTTACAAGGACGGGTGTCAACTACCGCCGGGGATGTTGCGGCGCGGCGCAACAGATAGCTGGGAGATCGGTGCGGCAGGCGTCCTCGACGAGCTCACCCGATGGGGCGTCGAGGATCGGCACCTCGGTGCGCTCGTCGCTGACCCTTTGCCGTTGTAAGCAGGTGCCGCCTTCGAGGTTCATTTTGTCGGCGCGGCCTCGGCTCTCCACCGGCGTTCTGATGTCCGGCCGGTCCGTGAGCGCGTGCCGGCCGGTGGATCCGGGATGGTGGGGCCGATCGGCTCTTCGTCGTCGGGGTAGGAGGCGTCGTCTTGTGCCGGCCGGGTCCGTCGCGCGGGGCCTGGTGGTGGAGTTGTGACGTTGTGCTCTGAGGGGTTGGACTTGGCGAGGAGTACGGTGTGGGGAGCGGTCATCGGCGTGTTGTACGTCGGCGGGTCGCGGAGAGCTGTGTGGCTGGCATGAATCGAACTCCTCAGCGTCGCGGAGATGCTGATCGATCGAGGAGACGCGGCCTGATCCCGGTGTTGGCGGTGACGGGGCTGGTGTTGCTCGCCGGCTCCGCCGCGTTCATCGGTCCCGAGTTGGCGTCGGCCACCAGTCACGCTGAGCAGGCCAGCCGAGATGATGCTGTCTTGGTGCAGGTCACCGAGCTGCGTACTGCCGTGGCTGACTGGCAGGTCTACTTCGAACCGCTCATCGCCCAGGCAGGCCTGGTGGACACTGCGGCGTTGACCGATGGTGCGCTGCTCGCCCAGACGGTGCTCGACGATGCCACGGCCACGGTGGACGCGTTGACCGCGGTGGGCCTGACCGGCCCCTCCGGCGAGGTGGCGACCGCCCGAGCGGCCTTCGAGGACGCCGTCACCGCGCTCGCTCCGATCGCCACTGACGGCACCGACCCCGAGGCCCTCACGCTTCTCGCCGCGGAACACGTCGCGTACACGCAGATGCGGGACGTGACCGAGGCGGCTGGGGCGCAGTTGCAAGTGAGCAGCGACGCCGATCACGAGAAGGTCGCCGGGCATCTCGAAGCGGCCCGCACGAGGGGTCTGGTCGTCGTGCTGTTCACCGCGTTGTTGATCGTGGTGGGCGCGGTGGTGTTCGGGACCCGGGCCCGGCGCGAGGCCCGCGCCGCCCACCGGACCGCGAACCGGCGCCGGTTCGAGACATCGCTGCAGGCCGGGTTGGAGATGGCCCGGACCGAAACGGCCGTCTACGGCATCGTCAACCGGGCGTTGCACGATTCGGTCCCTGCTCTGCAGGTCGAGTTGCTGGTCGCCGATTCCAGTCGTGCGCATTTCCATCGGGGCCTGCACACCAGCACCGGTGAGGCGGAGGAGCGCAGCGGGTGTGGGGTGGAGTCGCCGACCGAGTGCCCGGCCGCGGTGCGGGGCGACACGATCGTGTTTCGCGACCAGCACGGCGATCGACGCCTGCCCGTACCTCCAAGATCGCCCGTCGGGGCCGTGTTCGGCCGCGTGTGTTCCGGTCAGCATCACCGGCCAAGCCATCGGGGTGTTGCATGCCACCGGGGCCGACCACATCCCACCCGACGAGGCCGCCGTTGGCTACCTCGAAGCCACGACTCGTCGGGCTGCGGACCGGATCACCTTGTTGCGGGCCTTCGCCAAGTCCGAGACCCAGGCCAGCACCGACCCGCTCACCGGGCTGTTGAACCGCCGCAGCCTCGAGAACCAGGTACGCGACATCCAACGCGACGGCATCGCCTACGCCGTCGCCTACGGCGACCTCGACCACTTCAAAGCCCTCAACGACACCCACGGCCACGAAGCCGGCGACCAAGCCCTGCGCCTCTTCTCCCGGGTGGTGCGCGACTCGATCCGACCCAACGACATCGCCGGCCGCTACGGCGGCGAAGAGTTCGTCATCGTTCTGCCCGACTGCGACACCGAGACCGCGACCATCGTGCTCGAACGGGTCCGAGAAGCCCTCGCTCTCGCCCTCACCACCGGACGCGTCCCCGCCTTCACCGTCAGCTTCGGCCTCGCCGCCTCGACCGACGCCGACACCTTCGACCAGATCGTGATCGAAGCCGACCACGCCCTGCTCACCGCCAAGACCGCCGGGCGCAACCGCGTCATCGTCGCCCCCCACCCCACCGAACCCACCCCACCACCGGTCCCCACGCCATGACCGCCGTCGCACCCCGAGCCACCACGAAACCGGCCGATCCGACCGAGGTCGGGCGATGAGCTGCGCTGATCGTCGAAGGCGTTCCCGGCCTACGGCGTGTCCTCGGGGGTCTCCTGCGAGACCGGGGCATGGAGGTGTCGACGGCGGGTTCGGTGGCCGCGGCTCGCGAGCAGATCGGTCATCGGCCGTTCGATGCGGTGATCGTCGATCTGGTGCTGCCCGACGGATCCGGCCTCGACGTCCTCGACACGCTCCGAGGTTCCGGGTCGAGGGCCCATGTCATCGTCATGAGTGACTCCACCGCCGATGCTGATCGGATCGCGGCGTTGCGCCGTGGTGCCGACGAGTACGTGGTGGAGCCGTTCCTGTTGCGGCAGCTCGCGGCGCGTGTCCTCGCGGTCCGGAGGCTGGTCGACCCTGCCGACGACACCCGCCTGCACATCGGCACCGTGGTGGTCGACCTGCAGGCCCGGGAGGCACGAATCGTCGAGGATCGACGACTCGATCTCACCACCAAGGAGCTCGACCTTCTCGCGTACCTGGCCGCGCGACCGGGCCACACGTTCAGCAAGGCCGAGCTCCTCCGGTCGGTGTGGCGCACGGACCCCCGTGCCGGGCCGACGACGGTCGCTGATCACGTCCGCCGCCTTCGGAACAAGATCGAAGACGACCCTGCCCATCCGCGCATCCTGCGAACCGTCCGCAACACCGGCTACCGGTTGGACCAGCCCGACCACGACGATCCTGCCGGCGTCCCGGCACCGGGTTCGGCCGTGAGTTCGCTCGTCCACGTCCAGGGCCGAATCGTGGCGGCCGACCAGGCCACCGCCGCCCTCCTCGGCTTCGACACGGCCGCCGACCTCGTCGGCCGCCAGATCTTCGAGTTCGCGTCGTCGGGATGATCTGGAACCCGCCCGGCGGCGCATGGCGACACGCCGGGCCCGGGCCACGGCCCCGTACGCAGCTGATCGACCTGGAACACGCCGATGGCACGCAGGTTTCGGTCGAGGTCGCATCGGAACCGTTCATCTGGAACGGCGACACCGCGGAGCGGCTCCGGTTCACCCACATGCCTGATGTGTCGGCTCGGCTGCGACGTCTCGTCACCGGCGTGCTCAGCGAGGTGACCGACGCGGTGATCATCACCGACCTCCACTTCCACCTCCGCAGCTGGAACCGGGCCGCCGAGCGGCTCTACGGCTGGCGGGAGGAAGAGGTGGTGGGACGCCACATGCTCGACGTCGTGCATTATGGCGGCGATGACGGCGAACTGGTGGCGACGTGGGAGGACCTCGAAGCCAACGGCCGATGGCGAGGCCAGAGCCAACACATCACGAGAGACGGATCGATGATCGAGGTCCTCTCCTCCACGACATTGGTCCGAGACGACGACGGCGGCCCGGTGCTCATCGTGTCGGTCAATCGTCCCGTTCCCCCCGAGGCGACCATCGTCCGTCGTCAGGAGATCTTCGACGACGACGAGATCCAGCTCGCACTGAGAGACGACCAGTTCGAGGTGCACTACCAACCCGTGGTCAATCTGGCCGACAGTGCGGTGGTCGCCATGGAAGCGCTGGTCCGTTGGAACCACCCGACGCGGGGCCTGCTGGCACCGGACACGTTCATCGCGGCCGCGGAACGCAGCGGAGCGATCGTCGAGCTGGGCGGCATCGTCCTCGACAAGGCCTGCGCACAGACCATCGCATGGCAACGAGCCGGTCATGACATCGACATCGCGGTCAACGTGTCCGGCCGCCAGCTCTCCGACCCCGGGTTGGTCGAGCGGATCACCGCCGCACTGGCGTCATCGGGGCTCGATGCCGAGCACCTGTGGCTCGAGGTGACCGAGACCTCCCTCGTCGAGGAGGTCGACCGGGCCGGTGACGTGCTCTACCGCCTCGCCGACCTCGGCGTGGGAATCTCGATCGACGACTTCGGCACCGGCTGGGCCAGCCTCACCTACCTGCGGAGCTTTCCCGTCCACTCCCTCAAGATCGACCGCAGTTTCGTCGCCGGCGTCGGCCACAACGTCAACGACACCGCCATCGCCCGATCGATCCTGGCCCTCGGCGCCGACCTCGACCTCTTCGTGATCGCCGAGGGAATCGAGACCGTCGCCCAGCAGCGGATGCTGCGAGAGATGGGATGCACCATCGGCCAGGGATACCTCTACGGCCACCCCGCCCCCGCCAGTGCCGTGTCGATCACCGGGCCACAACCGCAACGCCCGACGTCGATGACGTCGCCGCCGCGTCGAAACGGCGCGCGTGCCCGACAAGTTCCGACCCGGCTGAAGCTCGACCCCGTCCGCCACCTCACGTCCGCCCAGATCGTGGCCAAGGAGGCGGAGACACAGCTGGCGACCAGCTCAGTGTCCGCGTGATCCAAAGTGCGACTACTGCCGGTTCGTTTCGCCCACGCCCGTCGTCATCGCGTTCGACATCCGCTCGCGACAGGACAATAGATGAGCGGTACTGCCGTCGATCGTCGAGACTCCCCGCCACGATGCCGATCGACGCCGACGTCGTTCTTCAGCCGGCGGTCCAACAAGTGCCCAGCGATCTCCTCTGAACCCGACCACTACCGTATCCAATCAGATACGATAGCGAGAATGATCTCCACCATCATCGAGGATGTCCGGATCCGAGCAGGTCTGACGAAGGATGAGCTGGCGCAGCGGGCCGGCACATCCCGCCCGACGCTGTCCGCGTACGTCCACGGGCGCAAGTCCCCTCGGCTCGACACCGCCGAGCGGATCGTTCACGAGGCCGGCTTCGCGCTGACCATCACGCCACGCCTCACCTGGCGAACGATCAAGGCTCGGCATCACCGAGTCGCTTCGGTACCGGACCGACTCCCGAGCCTCGATTCTGCGGATGCGCTCGCCGTCATCGAACTGCCGCTCCATCTCGACTGGTCTCGACCGGACCGCCACGTCGACCTGCGAGACCCCAAGCAACGAGCGCGTTGCTACGAGGCGGTTCTACGGGAGGGGACCCCGGAGGACATTGCCCGCATCGTGGACGGCGCGCTCCTGGTCGACCTGTTCGACGATCTGGTCCTGCCTGTCGAGATCCGGTCGGCGTGGGAGCAGACGATCGAGACGACGCTCGGTCGATGAGCGACGGCCGGCTGACCGACTTCCAGCTCGAGGTCGCTCGGCTGTTCTTCACCCTCCCCGCCGCTGAAGCGTTCGTGCTCGGCGGCGGCGCTGGCCTCGTGGCCGCGGGACTCACCGAGCGACCGACACGTGACCTCGACTTCTTCGTCGCCGAGCCCGACGTCGTGACTGCCGCCGACCAGCTCGAGAGAGCCGCCACAGATCGAGGTTGGACCACCGGTCGCATCCGGGACGAGGACAGCTTCGTCCGTCTCCGCATCGACGGACCCGAAGCGCTCCTGGTCGACCTCTGCCTCGACTCGCCTCCGCTGCACCCACCGACGATGACGATCGCCGGCCCCACCTACGCCGCCGCCGAGCTCGCCGGTCGAAAGCTCATCGCGCTCTTCGATCGGGCCGAGGCCCGCGACTTCGTCGACGTCCATTCACTCGCTCGGCGGTACGACAAGGACGAGTTGCTCGACCTCGCCGCCACGATCGACGAGGGCTTCGACCGCCGGACCTTCGCCACGATGCTCGACTCCCTCGCCCGCTTCGACGACGCCACGCTCACCGACTTCGGCGCCGACTCCGTCGAATTGCGGGCGTGGTTCTCAGCCTGGGCCGACGAGCTGCGCACCACCTGATCGCGCATCAGTACCGGCGCCGAATCGAGTCTCAGTGAGAACCGATTGAGAACCAAACGAGAGCTATAGCGGTCTATGGTGGTCGACGCCGGACAATCGTCCGGCCGCGAAACCCCAGGTCACCGGTCACATCGGCGATCACGGTCAGTGGACGAGAACCCCGGATATCCGCCTTCGGTCAACTCCAACAGAGTAGCGAGAGCACTGGAGCGCATCTCCGGGAGTGCCGGTAGGGGGCACCAAGTAGTGCCGGATCGCGGCGCACGATTGCACGCCTAACTGGGTGATCTGTGTCAGGCGGGCTCGACGACCGCGCCGTATCGCTGTTGCGCGGCCTGGCCGAGGTTCCCAGCACGGCGCCGATGCGGGTCCACGACATGCCCTTGCTTCGTGCAGCAGCGACGGCCTCGACCACCTGACGCTCACTACGAGCACGGTCGAGCGTCGCTCGTTCGAGCACATACTCCTCGACCGAACGCTCGTCGCCATCGGCGGGTTCGTAGTCCTCGAACCGGGCCGCCAGTTCGTCGGCGTGGTCGAGGATCTCCTGAATCGATCGAGGCATGGTGCTACTCCAAGAACCTGGGACGGGCCGGCATGGCGTGGACGACGAAGTCGATGGATGCCGCGTGCGCGGCACCGACCTCCAAGAGACGAGCTGACTGGTCGGGGCCGATGAGCATGGTGAGGTCGTCGAGGTCGAACACTCAGATCGGGTTGCGGTAGGCGTGCAGGATGTCGTCGTCTATGACCCCGTGCTTCCGGGCGCTGGCCAGAATCACCGGGAGCGCGCCGGCTGGTTGCTGGCCGAGCTCACGCAGCCTCGGGTTGCAGGCATCGGATCTCTCCGTCGCGCAACCCGTAGTAGGCCAACGTGAGCACCTTGCGAGCGACCGCGACACGAGCCTTGTTCGTGCCGCGTCGCTCGGCGATCCGGTGGTAGTCGGCGACCAACTTCTCGCCGCCGTGGTAGCGGGACACGCCCTCGATCAGCGACCACCGCAACAGCTTCGAGCCCTGCTTGGTGATGCCCTTGCGGTGCGACTTGGTGTCGGACTCGCGGTGCTTGGGCGTCGACCCGGCCCACGAGCACAGATGCTTCGGTGACGGGAACCGCGTGACGTCACCGACCTCGGCCACGATCACCGCCGCGATCGTCGGCCCGACACCGTGTATCGCCTGCACCGCCTGGTAGCCGCGGTGGCCGGCGAGGTGCTGGTGGATGTGCCGCTCGAGCATCGCGACCTCCCGGTCGTAGACCTCGATCAGATCCCGCAACGACTCGACCCGGATCGCATACGCCTGACCCAGGTCCATGGTGTCGAGCTGACGGTTCCCGGTCTTGGAGAACATGTCCCCGACCTCAGGCAGCACCCCCTCTTCGGCCATCACCGCATGCACCTGCGCCTTGAGCCCGACCGCAACTGCACCAACTTGGCCCGGTAGCGGACCAGTCACCGTCTTCCGGGGAGCGGAGGCCCCGCTCCTTCATCGCATCACTTCGGTGCCTTGGAAGTCCAGAGCCGAAGTCCCGTTGTCGGATGTTGCGGCAGACTTGAGTCCATGACAACCGTGGGGGTAGTGACGGGTGCGGCGAGCGGTCTGGGGCACGCATGTGCGTTGCGGCTTGCGGCCGTCGTCGATGAGGTCCTTCTCGTCGATCGGAACGAAGGAGCCGCGGACGAGGTGGCCTCGTACGTCGCGGACCGTGTCAGCTCGCGAGCCTTCGGCTTCGACGTCACCGATCCGGCTCAGATGTCTGACCTCGCTGCCCGAGTCGCCGAGGCAGGGACACTGCGTGCTGCCGTCCACGCGGCCGGGATCTCACCGATCCAGGCGGACTGGAGCGATGTGCTCATCGTCGATCTCGTCGGCACTGCAAGGTTCGTCGATGCCATGCGTCCGCTGGTCGTGAAGGGCACGACCACGGTCTGTTTCGCGTCCATGGCTGCTTCGATCGCGACAGGTGAGGTTGCTCCAGAGGCTCTTGCCCTCCTCGATGATCCGCTCCATCCGTCGTTCCTCGAGCTTCTCGAGGAGGCTGCACCATCGGTTGCAGACCCGGTCCTCGCCTACGCATGGGCCAAGCTCGGTGTACGCCGACTCGTCCAACGGGAGGCGGTGGCACAGGGGCCTGCGGGGGCGCGGATCTGTTCGGTGTCACCTGGCATGATCGACACGCCGATGACTCAGCGGGAGGAGGAGATCTTCGGCGGCCCGATCCTCACCGATGAGACCCCGCTCCGCCGCCACGGACACGCAGATGAGGTCGCTGCGGTCGTGGCCTTCCTGCTCTCGGAGGAGGCCAGCTTCCTCACAGGGATCGATGTCACGGTCGACGGCGGTCTGGTGGCGGCTCTGACATTGCCCTCACCAGCACCCGTCACGACGGACGCAACGCCGAACTGACCTGCATCCGATTGCCAGGTCGCGCGGGACGACCGCAACGGATAAGAGATCCTCGGTGAGGTCGACGTCCTGCGAGGCCGGCTCACGCTCTGCAGAGGATCGGCACATCGGTTCGCCCACTGTCCTGCTTCTGTGAAAAGGGAGACCGACCTTGCGTGGCAGGGCCCAGTGATCTGGGCCTTCGCCGCGGGTCAGGATGTGGGATCGGGTTCGACGTGCAGCTCGACGATGCCGTGGAAGGTGTTGTGGTCCCAGACCGTTTCGCCTTCTTCCCCAGCGAGTACCAGGTCGGGGAAGCGTTGGGTCAGCGTTGAGAAGCCGGTTTCGAGGACGACTTTCGCAAGGTTCGCTCCGAGGCAGAAGTGTGGACCAGCGCCGAACGCGAGCTGACGTCCAGGCTCACGTTCCACGATCAGGGACTCGGGCTCCTCGTATCGTTCGGGGTCGCGTCCTGCCTGCTCGATGAAGAGAACTGCGAGCTGGCCGGCGCACAAAGGAACGTCTCGAAGAGTCACGTCATCCGCAGCGACTCGGGCGGGCCCGATCGGCGGCGAGAATCGGAGAAGTTCCGCCACTGCGTGGCCCAGGTGCTCGGGATGCTCGGCGAGAGTCTTCCACCGACCTTCGACCTGGAGGTGGTAGCTCCCGGTCGTGAGAACCTTGGCTGTTGCTTCCAGCCCTCCGAAGACCAGGTTGGCGACGAGTGCCCGAATCTCGTCGGTGGACAGGTCGTGGTCGATGTTGGCGTCGGCGTCGATACACACGCCGAGAAGCTGGGATGCGACGTCGTGCCCGGGCTGCTCCCGTAGGGCCTCGAAGTGCCTGTCCAGATGGCGCTGGAAGGCGTCCGCCGCGGCTTCGGCCCGAACACGCATGTCATCGTCCATGAAGAAGAACGCGCCGACGAGATCGATGGCCCACGCAGCGACCCGGTCCGCGTCGGTGTCGGGGATACCGACCACGCCGCATGCGGCGCGGGCCGCGAGCGGTCTGGCGAAGCTCTCCCACAGCTCGACCGGGCCGTTCGCTTCCGCCATGCGGTCGGCCAACGCCTCGGCGGCCTCCTCGATCGCGGGGCGGTACCGCTCGACAGCTCGCGGGGTGAACGCCTTGGATACCGGCCTGCGCAGACGGGAGTGGCCGGCGCCGTCCTTGCCAAACATGAGCAACGACCACATGTCATGAAGTGGCCCTTCGGTCACGCCCGACAACGCAAGGATGTCCATGGCTACCGCACGGAAGCTGCGGTCGGTCAGCAACGCCTCGACGTCGTCACCATTCTTGAACCCGACGGTCATCCCCGATTCGTCGGTGAAGACGTCCGCGGTCACCGCATCCGCCCGTCGGTGACGCTCCTCACCGGACGCGCTCAGATCGAATGGCGATTCGGACAGTGGCAGTACCTCTGGCTCGCGGATGGCCGAAGCGTAGGCAGTCCCCGATGTCCCAGTCGGGCACACCAACTACTGATGCTGCCGGGTACATCGCGCCGTCGTCAACGGGTAGCTGGGTGATCGGTGCGACCACCAGTCCCGAGAAACAAGTGCCCGGCGATCTCCTCTGCACACCGCTCCCGTAATCCCAGGACGCAAGCGCTGCTTCAGCTCGCGGGGTCGTTGACCGGCCGAGGTGGAGAATGACGGGACGTTGATGAGGCAGCTATCCCGGCACCGTGTCGGCGGATGCGGTGTCGCAGTTCTCGATGGGGACTGTGGCCCGGTAGGCGACGTCGGTGGTGGTGCCCCCGCCGTCTTGGAGGGTGCCGGTGCCTGTGACGAACCCGTCTCCCGTCGTCGCTTCGCCGAGCTGCTCGCCCACGCCCTCGAACCTCCCGCTGAAACCGTCGTAGACGACCATGGCGGGTTGTCCGGCATCGAGGGTGATGACGAAGGTGCCGCCGTTGGTCAGCCCGTAGCGGTACTCGACATCGCCGGTGGCAGAACGACCGGCGCAGGAGTCAACCATGCCGAGGGCGTCACCCAGAAGTTTCAAGGTGTTGTCGGCGGGCGCGCCCTCTGGCCGGGGCCTAGATGTGACCGATGAGTCCGTCCCAGCTGTCGACGTGGTCGAGCCGTCGGTGCCGGTGTCCGCAGCCGAGGATGGGACGGTCGTGGTCTCATTCGACCCGGTGCTGGCGTCGTCGTTCCCGGAACAGGCTGCGGTGGCGGAAAGGCTGAGAGCGACAACAACGCAGACGGTGCGTGCGGTCCTCAGTCGCATGAGGCGAGCGTAGGTCCGCGGCGGCCAGGAAGTGCCCGGATTCCCGCGAGTCGACCCCGACGGTTCCGGCAGCGTGCCGTGACCGACCTCCCGTGCGGGTTGCCGCGGCGTGCTGCGGTCAAGCCTGCGATCGGAGCACGGCGATCTCGGGCATGTCCTGGAGCGGGCCGAAGCCGTGCTCGACCAGCCAGCGGACGTTGCTCAGGCATCGCAGCGACCACCAGGCGCGGATGACGTCCCGATCGACGTCGATGCCATAGCCGGCGACGACATCGTCGAGGCGTTCCTCGTGGGCAAGCGTGAGGCTGGCGACGTCGGATCGCAGCACCAGCCGCAGCCCACGCTGCTCGCGACGCCGTCGACGGCTCCTCGAGACGGCCGAGTGCGGTCCCGGGCAGGGCGGCGAGGGCCAGCGCGGGCTCCATGCCGGCAATCATCGCTGCCGGCCACCGACATCGCCCAACGATCAACGCCTGTGCCCCGGGACGCACGCCCTACGCGTGGCGCGGTCGGCGCCGGTCGGCACGCCCCCATCCCAGTGCTCGGCCGTCTGGGCGGCCCAGAACACCCCGAACGGCACCAGCTCGAGCACCTCGAGCCACAGGATCTGGTGGCGCCACGGGCTCACGATCCACTGAACCGACACGACGCCGACGGCAGCAATGACCATCATCGTCGCCGTTGCGGTGTACAGCAGTCGGTAGCGACGACCGGCAGAGATGGCGTTGATGACCATCACCACGAACACCAGCGAGAACATGGCGACCGCCGCCGCACCATGGGCTCGGGTGAGGAAGCTGTGCCGGAAGGCGATGTACCAGACCACCCCGCCGGCGAAGAGCGCCACGGACACGGCAAGGCCCACGCCGGCGGACCGATCCAGCGTGTCCGCCCATCGCTCGCGGCGCGCCACGACCAGCGCGATCACCACCGCGACGGCACCGCCGACCGCGAAGCCGACCACGTTGTTCTCGACGAACGCCTCGGCCACGCCCGGACCAACCGGACCGGGAGAAACGGAGGCACAGCTGTGGACCGGAGCCGCGGTCGGGACGAAGGCCACGATCGGTGCCAGGACGCCGGCCACGTTGAGCAGCACGTCCTCCCAGTCGGTGCTGCCGCGGACGACGACGAGGCTCACGCCCGCGACGACGAGCGCCGCGACCAGAACGGCACGAGCCGGTGTGTAGTAGTAGGCGCTGATCGACTCCTGCCAGCAGGCGGCGTGTGCCCGCTCGAAGAGCACCGAGCCGAACAGGCCGGCGACCACCACCACGATCGAGAGCCGCAGGTACCGGTACGACCGGACCGCGTAGGACTCGAGCTCCCGGGCGTCGCTCACCTCACCAATGGTGGCGGGCGCGAGTCTCGTTGGCCAGCACTGCTCCCGGCGGAGAGCCCGATCCGGCGGCTCGTGAGCAGGCAGCCGTCGCGTCCGTCGCCGTCCGTGGAGTGGAGTGGCGACGCGCTGCACGCGTTCGCCTGTACCCATTCCGGTGGCAGAAGGGGTGCTCGATGCACCGTTCGTGTCACCAGAGTCTCATCGCCCGACTCTGGTGACCCGGAAGGGCGTTCGTGCGGCTCAGGCGTCGGTCTCCGCGATCGCCCCGATCCGCTCGAGCGTGACTGCCATCCCTCGCTGCGCGTCGCGACGAGACCGCTCGGCCATCCCCGGGAGTCGCCGAAACGCGCGCACCCACAACGGCATGGCGATGACTTCGTAGGACTCGGTCACCGTCGTCCCTCCGTCGGAAGGCTCGAACCGGTATCGCCAGCGGGTCGACGGCGCGCCCGCGGAAGTACGTCTCGAAGGCCAGCTCTCGACCGGGATCGCACGTGGTGATGGCACATTCACGGGACCAGCGAGCGCCGTTCAGACGGTTGTGGCCGACGAATCGGGCACCGACCGCTGGTCCCGACGAGTCACCGATCCACTCGCTCCGGGCGATCACCGGACTCCACTGGCTCATGCGGGTCACGTCGGCCACCAACGACCACACCGTCTCCGGGGCCGCGGCGATCTTCCTCGTCACCTCGTCTCGAATCGTGGTCATCGTCAGTACGCCCGTTCGACCACGACGGTGAGGTCGGTGAAGGCGGGAGGGCCCTCGAAGATCGCGGCCATCTTCTCCCGAACGGGGACGAGTGCCCCTTGGCGGCGCGGATCGTCCTCGCGCTCGCGGGCCTTTTCCTCGGACTCGAACACGACGAGGATGTGTACCTGCCTTGAGTCTTCCCGCTCGGTCATCGTGATCGAGCGGAGCAGGCCCGACCCCGGCTGTTCCGCGGCGTCGAGCGCGTCCATGACGCCGGTGAGCTCGTCCTCGAGTCCCTCCTCGAGTCGCATCGAGAGCAGTTGGGCCCACACGGTCAGGCACTCACCTGGTTGGTGACCTGGGCGGTCCGTTCCTCGGGCGGCGGGGGCGGGTTCTCCAACGCGCCGATGACGGGGAACAGCTCCTGTTGGAACGCGTCGTTCTGCTCCTTGGTCTCCCAGAGCGCGACCACCAGGAAACCGCCGTCGGTGGGGCCCGCGAAGTGATGGAGTTGTCCCTCGGGCAACGAGCCATCGGCGGGATGGGCCTTGGCGATGATGGCGTCGTACTGCTCCTGCGTACCGCCTTCGAAGAAGTGGGTGATGAGGTAGGTCATGGTGGGTCTCGTCTCTGCTCAGTGGCTGGTCGTGGCGTCGGTCGTGGACTACTCGGCGACGAAGATCCGGATGGTGGCAGCATCGACGCCGTCGTGGGCCTCGGCCTCGGCGGCTTCGGGTTCGGCCAGCGCCTTCTGGAGCGTCTCCATGTCGGGTGCGTCGATGAGGACGGCGCACGTCTTGGACTCGCCGGCCGGATCACGGAATGCCGTGACCTCCATGCCGCGAGCGGCGAAGAACTCCGCGCGCTTCGGCGACTCGAACCAGTGCTGGACGTCGGCAACGTCGTGGGTGGCGATGATCTGCATGGATTCCCCCTTGTCGTGTCTTACGGACAGGGGGATGCTGCGCCCGACAGCGCGTCATCCGCGCGTCACCGGTTGACGCGTGCGTCAGGCGGAGAGGCGTGCTCGCAGTCCGGCGGCTCGCTTCGCCCAGCTGGCAATGCCGTGGGCGTCGCAGAGGGCTTCTGCGGTGGCCAACCACGCCTGGCCCTCGTCGTCGAGACGGCCGGAGGCTCGGATGCGGTTCTGGGCCAACGCGAGCAGCGTGGTGGCGCGGTGGTACTGCCACCCGAAGGCGTCGGCGGTGGCGAGGGCCTCTCGCAGGAACCGCTCGGCCTGCGCCGTATCGCCCAGGAGGGAGGTCAGCTTGCCGGCGTAGGCGGCGATCGGCCCCTGTGACGTCACCGAGTTGAACGAGACCTCGTTCGCGAGCGGCACGATTTCGGGGAGGAGCCAGCTCGCGGCCTCGACGTCGTCGAGTTCGAGCGCGAGGACGGCGAAGCCGATCAGCTCGGTCGATCGGACGAAGTCGTCGGCGATGGGTTCCACCTCGCCGCGCATCGCGGCGTGGAGGAGGTCGGCGGCGGGTTCGGGACGACCGAGCTCACAGCTGACGATGGCGTGGGCGATGCGGAACGCCGTCGCGGCCGTGGCCACAGTTTCGAGGCCCTGCTCGACGAAGGGCAGCAGGTCGGCATGGCGTCCGGCGAAGGTCCCCAGGGCGAAGCTCTGGGCCGCGAAGCACCCGATCGCCTCCTCCACGCCGATCTGGACCCCCAGGTCGAGGGTGCTGGACACGATGCGCTCGGCCTCGGCGAACGAGCCCTCCATGGTCGCGACGAAGGCGTCGATGACGCCGATCGCCCAGCGCAGCTGCGGGTCGTGCAGCCCGGCGACGACGTCGTGGAGGCGGTCGAGGGATGCGGCGGCGCCGGCCGCATCGCCGGCGCACACGGCCGCGCCGTAGGCCGCGAAGTGCACGACGGCCACGAGATCCGGGTCATCGACGTCGCTGACCGCGGCCACCGCTTCCTGCGCAAGTGCCGCCCGGACCGAAGCGGCTCCCGGTGCCCAGAGCGCCTGGAGCACGTGCGCCGCCACCTCGGCGAACACGTGGCGGTTGCCGGCGGCGCGCGCCAGTTCGAGGGCCTCCTCGGCGATGGCGCGTCGTCGATCGGTCTCGCCGGTGCGGACCAGTCGCTGCGCGACGAGCGCGGAGAGACGAGCCCGGGTCGCAATGTCGGCGTCTGTGCTCGCGGCCAGCGCCGCCTCGACGATGTCGAGTTGCTGGCGGGCGGGCTGGCCGACCTTGATCGTCCCGCGGTCGATGGCCAGTGCCGCTCGTACCAGCGTGTCCGACGCTCCGGTCGCCATGGCGAGCTCGGCACCCCGAACGACGGTGTCGAGGGCGTCGGGGGCGCCCACGAGCGTCCGGGCCTCGCCGAGACGGACGAGCAGGCCAGCACGGACCTCGTCGGACCGTTCGAGCGATTCGGCGTCGTCCAGCGAGATCTCGAACCACCGGACGGCCTCGTCAGGCGCCAGGTCGGCGAGCGCGGCGTCGCCCGCCGCGACGGCCCAGTGGAGCGCGTCGTCCCTCCGGCCTGCCATGCGTGCGTGTCGCGCCAGCCGTGGCGCGAGGTCGGGTGCCGACGAGGCACCGGTCGCGAGCAGCGCGTCGAACGCATCCGCGTGGAGTCGACGCCGCTCCCTCGGTGGAAGGTCCGCCTCGAGGGCGTGCGCGACCAGGGCGTGGGTGAACCGCAGGGTGTTCGGCGTCGACGGGATTTCGGCGAGCACGCCGGCCGTCACGGCGCGGTCGAGCAGCGGGGTCAGTGTCGCCGGGTCGATCTCGGCCATGGCGGCGAGCGCCCGTTCGTCGAACTCGATGCCGAGTATCGATGCTGCGGTGAGGACGTCAGCTGCGTCGTCGCCCAGCGTCGAGATGCGGTGCCAGACGAGGTCTCGCAGGCTCGGCGGCACGAGGAAGTCGACAGGGTTCGACACCCGGACCGACGTGTCGGCGAAGACGAGCCGACCAGATCGATCCCAGTGCTCGAGGAGGTGATCGGCGAGCAACGGATTCCCTGCGGTCTGCGCACGCAGGGCGCCCGCGACCGCGTCGACATCACACGCCTCCGTCGCCGGGATGCGGACCCGCACCAGCTCGGCGAGATCGTCGCGATCGAGTCCGTCGAGCACGATGCGATCCATTCGGGCGCGGGCCCAGTCGGCCAGCGCCTCCCGTACGTGGTCCGGCACCCCGTCGGACGTATCCCGCACGATGGCCACCAACAGCACCGAAGAGGACGACAAGTGTCGGACAACGTGGCGTAGGAGGTGCACGACCGCTGGCTCGGCCCATTGCAGGTCGTCGACCACGATCACCGTCGGTCCGCGACGAGCCGCCCGCGACACGACGTCGGCGACGGCGTCGAACAGGAGGTAGCGAGCTGTCCGGTCGTCGCCGGCCGCCGCGGGCGGCGCCGGGATGCGGCGAGCGTGGCCCGGCAAGAGGCGGACGAGATCACCGCCGTGACGAGCCGCGTGGGCGTGCAACTCGACGTCGGACATCCCATGGACGATCCGCTCGACGATCTCCTCGAGCGGCTGGAAGGGAGCGTCGGCGAACTCGTCGCAACGTCCGTAGTACACGTCCCAGTCGCGAGGATCAGCGATCCGTCGAGCGAAGTCGGCCAGCAGCGTCGTCTTGCCGATGCCGACCTCCCCCGAGACGAGCACGACGCCGGCACCCGCGGCGGAGGTCCGCTCCGCTGCGGTGGCGAGAAGCTCGATCGCGGAGCGTCGCCCGACACCGACGGCCACCGACCGGAGCACATCGTCGAGGATGGAGAGCCGGCCGCCACGTGAGTGGTGATCGGGCTCGGGGTCGACCTCGACTTCGTCGACGCCTCGCCAGCCAGCGGCGATCCGGCGTTCGATGTCGCGCAGCTCGTCGCCCGGGTCCAGACCGACCGCGTCGGCAAGGTGCTCCCGGTGGAGCTGGAAGACGCGCAGCGCCTCGGTCTGGCGGCCGGTGTGAGCGAGCGCTCGCATCAGCAAGCCCCGGCCGCGGTCCCGCAACGGATGTTCGACGACGTGTACCTCGAGGTCCTGCACAGCCCGCTCGGGCTCGCCGCCCGTCAGCCAGAGCTCGGCGCGGTCCTCGATCGCGTTGGCTCTGACCTCGTCGAGGCGATTGGCCTCACCGACGGCCCAGGGTTCGTCACGGAACTCCTCCAATGCCCGGCCGTGCCAGCGCTCGAGGGCACTCGAGATCCGGTCGGGAGAGCCGGCTGCGCTCCTCAGCTCGTCTCCGGCGAGCGCCGCGTCGACATCCGCGACCAACCGATAGCCGCCGACCGCGGTGCGCAGCACGTCATCGCCGAGGTTGCGACGCAGACGGGCGATCGAGGTGCGCAGCGCACCCGGCGTGATCTCGAGCACCTGGCACAAGAAGCCGGAGCGGACCGCTCGGGGCGCATGCAGGGCCAGAAGAGCGAGCAACCGGCGCTGGCTGGCACTCGGGAGGTCGGCCACGCCGCCGTCGGGTCGCAGGAACCGCACGGGCCCGAGCAGCCGGACCGCCGGCGCCCTCTCCTCCGCTCCCACCGCTCAAGTATGACCGCCCTGTCGAGGGGCTCGCCGTTCGAGAACTCCGTACGACCGGGCGGTGACGTGATCACGACTCTGGCGTCAGCCCGAGAGGCGGGTCTGTCGGACGGTGGCCAGCAGCGTCCCGTCGGGGTGGTGGATCGAGCCGTCCTCGACCGCCAGGCCGTCGTGGGAGTGGAAGGTGTGCATCCGGGTGGCGAGGTGCGCGTCCGGGGCCAACGTCCATCGGCGTGCGTGATCGTGGATCTGGATCGAGTACTCGATGGTCACCGCCGCGGTGGGTTCGTCGAGCTGCGCGAACACCGGGGGTGGATAGAAGTCGCCGTACATGGTGAGCCACGAGCTGTCGAAGCTGTCCGTGTCCAGTGGTCGAGCCCATGCGATCCACTCGGCTCGCTCGGCGTCGCCGTACATGGTGGTGTCGGGGTGGAGGTGTGCCTCGACGTTGCGGAAGTGATTGGGCGTGGGCCGAACGAGTCGTACGGCGTCGTTCGGCTTGCTCATCGGCGGTGGAGCGTCGCTGAACTCCAGTCCGCTGCGGGGTGCCGAGTGGTGGAGGCGGGCGACGGTGGTGATGGCCTCGTTCTGGATGACTCGGGCGTGGGTGGTGATCATGCTGCGCCCCTGCCGGACGATGTCGATCTCGATGGTGGAGTCGCCGACGTCGTTGGTGCGGAGGTACCCGAACGTGGCGGCTCGCAGGACGATGTCGGGCTCGACGCCGCGATCGGCGAGTACTGCGCCGGTGGCGTCGACGACCAGTGCGGCGACGATCCCGCCGTGGAGCCCCTCGAGGGCGAGCCAGTGGTCGTCGACGCGTGCGGAGAACGATCCGTTCCCCGTGGGGCTGATCGATGCGTGGTCGTTCCAGTTCATGGTGATGGTGGGCCTGCTGTGAGCTCGGTCAGGTGGGTCGGGTGAGGGCTCGGTAGCCCGGGCCGGGAACGTGGCGGAGGCGGTCGTCGGGTACGACGTTCCCGCCGTCGTCAACGAGCGCGAGTCGGACCGGCGATCCGGTCGACTTGTCGATGAGGTGCAGTGGTCGGTCGTCGGGAGTGAGCACGTGACGATCGCCCCACTCCTTGAGGGCCGCGACCCAGGTTGGCACATTGGTGCCACGGAGAGGAGACGATCCCGTCAGCAGGTTCCGAGCCCGGCGAGCCGTCGAACCGCAGCCAATCCTCCGGCGCTACCTCTCCAATGCGCATCGAGCGCGTCAGCACCCGACCGCCGGACCACGGATCTCAGCGCGATCGCGACGATGGTCACATCATCGGCGTAGCCCAGGACGGGGATGAAGTCGGGAACAAGGTCGATCGGTGACGCCAGGTAGGCCAGCAGCAGGTACAGCCTCACTCGCGTGCCTCGACCGAGGGATGGGTCACGGGCAAGACTCCCGATGAGGCGGGCAACGTCCGGTACGAATCGCTTCGCTTCGGTGAGATCCATGCCCCGAGGCCGCGCCAGCGCGAGCAACGCGAGCAGAAGCAGCCACGTACCGAGCAGAGTGATCGCCGCCGTGATCAACAGTCCGGTCGTCATTGGCGAGCAGCGTGTCAGATCATTGCGTTGGAGGTCGGCGGATCCCGGATGCCCCCGGAGGTCGGGCCCGCAGAGATCGCCGGCGGAGTTGGCGAGGTTCGGTGGGACTCAGCGGGCCGCGGTGGAGAGCTGGATCACCTGATCGCAGCGGCCGTCGCGGATGGTGTCGACCTGCTCGATCGGCACGTCGATCCGAGCCACCTCGCCACCGTCACCGTACGGGGCGAACGCGTCGCCCGGGTCACCGGTCGTGGCGAACGCCACCCACGCCGCCTGCATGCCGTCGGACAGCTGCTCGCCCCGCTCGGTCTGCTCGACGTCGACGCGGAGGCCCTCGGGGTGGTGGAAGAGGGCAGCCAGCTCAGAACCGTGCGTGGCGCCGAGGCCGAGCGGGTTCGCCTCGTCCACGTAGGTGTAGTGGTACACGAAGGCGTCGGGGTCGACGGTGGCGAAGTCGACGGTGGGGCAGGTGAACCGTACGTCGGTGAACATCGCCTGGTACCTCGCCTTGTTCGAGGCAAACCGGTCGGCCGGGTAGAGGGCCACGAGCGCCGCGGGGTCGTCGGTGAACGCCGAGGCGAGTTCGGCCAGGCCTTGATCGCTCGGCTCGTCGAGGTTGATCGTGAACAACGTGGCCTCGTCGGCGTTCGAGCCGATGAGCACGGGTACGTCGCCCAGTCGGCCCGACCGGGCGAGGTCGTACGCGGTGTCGCTGAGGGTGACGCCGTCGGCGGCCAACGACGGTGAGAATCCCTCGACGGACACCAGCCGGTCGTCGGGGATCGCTCGCAGGCAGGCGAGGTCGCTGCATCCGACCTGATCCATGAACTGTTGGCCCTGCGCGAGCGCGGCGTCGAGCGACAGCAGCCGGTCGCAACCCCCACCGCTCTGCACGATGGCTTGGGCGAACAGGCCCTGTGACCCGGGCGCCGCGAGGTGGCCGCACACCGCGAAGCCACCGGCGGACTCACCGAAGATCGTCACCCGAGCCGGATTGCCACCGAACGCCGCCGCGTTGTCGTGCACCCAGTGCAAGGCGAGCTGCTGGTCGCGGAACCCGTAGTTGCCGACCGAGCCGTCGCCGCTCTCGGCTTGCAGCGCGGCGGTGGCGAGGAACCCTTGCGGACCGAGCCGGTAGTTCACGTTCACCACCACGACGCCCCTGGCGGCCAGGTCATCGCCGGCGTAGTACGGCTCGTGGGCGGAGCCGGTGCTGAACCCGCCACCGTGGATCCACACCATCACCGGCAGGCCGTCGGCCTCCTCGGGGGTCCACACGCTGACGGTCAGGCAGTCTGGATCGGGGTCCGGGGTGATGATGAACGCGGTGGTGACCCCCTCAGTGGTCTGCGGGCACGACGCACCGGGCTGGGTGGCGTCGAGCGGGTCGTCCCACGGCGCCCGCGGAGCCGGCGGTTTCCAGGCCCGGTCGCCCACCGGCGCCTCCGCGTAGGGGATGGCGAGGAAGTTACGAACCCCGTCCACCGCACTCGGCCCGCCCTGCACCGGTCCGGTCGTGGTGTCGACGAAGTAGGGGTCGGCCGGACGGGTGGAGGTGGTGGCCGCAGTGGTCGACGTGGTCGACGTGGTCGACGGGCTGCTTGCCGTCCCGTCGTCGGACCCACTGCACGCCGCGACGAGCAGGACGCAGGCGGCGAGGGCGACCGAGCGACGCATACCACTCACGCTGCGCCGCAATTCACGGCGCGGTCCAGGGACCTTGGTCGGTTGTTCGCCTCGACCCGGGGCCACCGAGCACTGGAAATGTCGCCGTGACACACTTGGCCGCTCCTGCCAATCCATGGTCCGGATCAGGCCGGATTGAGCCTCACCCGATCGGTCAGGCCCTCCCTCCGCTCACCCGCCGCCGGTAGGAGCGAGCTCGAGTACCTGCTGGTAGGTCGGCCGGTTGGTGGCCCGGAAGTCGTTCGGGATCAGGCCCGGGACGAACGTGGAGCGGATCGCTTCACGCCGCCACGTCGCCGGATCGTCACCTCGGTCGGCCGCGAGCTCGTGCATCCGCTGGTCGACGGCCGTCCACAAGTCCCCTCGGCAGTCGTTGAGGTCGCCGAGGCCGCAGTACGAGAGGTTGAAGGCACCTTCCACGTGGTCGCCGGCCACCGTACGCAGGTCCTTGTCGACGACGCTCACCTCGCCGATGCCGCGTAGAGACACCCCGGCATCGATGACGTCGCCGAGCACGGGGTCGAGCACCGCCCGTTCGATCGATGGCCACAGCTCCTCGAGGATGAGGGCGCCGGCGTCGTCGTAGTAGCCGTCCTCGTCGGCGTCGACCAACGGCGCATCGTCGGCCACCCATGCGTCGAGGATGTCGAGGGCCTGGGCCGCGAGCGCGGTGGGTGCCTCACTACCGCGGAGTACCTCACTCACCACTGGCCACACCGTGGACCGGACGTCCTCGGTGGCGGCGCGGTTCATCACCGACACGACGTCGGCGAGCGTGATCGGGTCCGGCCACTGGTCGAAGTTCTCGACCCGGTGCACCGAGCCGTAGAGGTTCGAATCGCCGTGCATGAAGCCGGGTGCGGATTGGTTGTTCCAGTTCACGAGGCGGCCGTCGGGGTGGCCGGAGGCGTGCGGGTGATCCTCGAGGCCGAGCATGCCCTGCCACTCGTACTCGCCCGTGCCCGAGGTGGGGAGGCGCCGGTCGAGGCCCTCGGCCCGCTCCGGGAGGTAGCCGGACGCGAAGTAGCCGATGCTCTCGCGGTTGACGTAGCCCCAGTTGAACGTGAACCCGAACTTGTTCGCGACCGTCCAGAAGTCCTCGACCGTGGTGGCGGCGCCCTCGCTCATGTCTCTGAGGGCGGCGAGGTTGAGCCCGTCGCGGCCGAAGGTGGAGCGCTGGCGGGTGAGGGCCATGGGTCGACCGCCGGAGGTGGCGGTGCCGATCACCGGACCGTGCACCGACCTCGGGTAGCGGATGGGCACGCCGCCGAGAGTGCCGGCGTCGAATTGCTCGAACGGCACGCAATCACCGTCGAAGCGGTAGGCGCCGGACTCGCGGGTCGCGGTGGAACCGTCGGGTTCGCAGAGCTCCTCGGCGAAGACGTCGCGCACGTCGAGCCCGGCCGAGGTCAGGCTCCACGCGTAGTCCTGCGTGCGCCCGATCAGCAGGTACATGGCCAGACCGGGGACCGCGACGCCCTGGGCCTCGATGCCCGGGCCACTCAGGTGCACCTGCATCACGATCTCGGGGTAGTAGTAGCCGAGCTGCGGTCCCATCACGCCGAGCGTGGCGCGGTCGGCCGATGCCTCTGGCGCCACCAGCTGCCAGTTGGATGCCTTGCGGTCGGGCGGGTCGCCCGCGGCGGCGTAGGCGACCTCGTCCTCCACCACCGGAGCTGCGCCCGGTGCGGGCTGGCGAGGATCGAGCGAGATGACCGAGCCCTCGTCGATGGGTACGGACCCCACGACGTCGCCGCCGGTGAAGGTGCCGTAGTCGAAACGCTCGTCGAGGGTGGTGGGCGCCTCGGGGTCGTCGGTCTGCATGAGGTCCTCCCACGCCTGCCGACCCCGTTCCGCGCCCAGCGCGTTCTGCAGCGCCGAGAGGAACTCGGCGTTCGCCGCCTCACCACCACCGCCAGCGCCGAAGATCGAGCCGATGAACGCCGTGGTGGCGACGACGTCCTCGACCGTGAAGGGCTCCCGGTCGGTGCCATCGGGGTTCGCCTCGTAGTAGGCGGTCACCCCGTCGGCGTAGGCCTGTGCCTCCTGGACGATCTGCTTGCCCTCCTCGCCGTAGGTGTCGATGAGCAGCTGCACCTGGTCGGCCACCAGCTGATCGACGGCAGCGCTGGGCACGAACTGCTGGGCACCGGTCACCAGCGAGAAGGCGTCGATGCCGGGCACGTCGGCGACCGCGACCCGCGCCGGCCCGCGCCCGAAGTCGAGGAGCAGGCCCCGGTCCCGCGCCGTGACCCAGCCCGCGCCCCAGGAGAGATCCTCCCGGGTCTCACCCGTGATGTGGGCGACGCCGTACTCGTCGTAGGCGATGGTCACGCCGTCGCGGCCGGTGTCGATGGTCGTGGTCTCGCCGATCGGCTGGAAGTCCATGGGCAGGAAGAGCCGCTCGATGTCCTCGTCGGTGACGTCGCCGCGCAGCGATGTGAGCCCGTCGTACAGCGGGAGCTGATCGAGCGAGTTGTCGGTGGTGGGGATCCCGCCGTAGTTGCCGGGCGGGAGCACGTAGTAGGCGCGGTCCTCGACCTGGGACGCGGTGGTGGTGCTCGTGTCCACCGTGTCGTCGCTCGCCTGACCGCCATCCGAACCGTCGGAGGTGCAGGCTGCGACCAGGACAGGTAGGAGCCCGGCGGCGATGAACTGTCTCACTCGCCGAGGACCGTCGACCGAGAGCTTCATCGTGTCCTCCCACCTTCGAGTCGTCGCGCGGGACGCAACCGACCATCCCGCGGCTGCCCGTGCGGTGACTAGGGCCCTTCGTCCCAACGGCCCCCGAGCGACAACGATGACCGCGAGTCGCTCACCGGACCTCGGCGAGACCCCTCATGGGCCGGCGCACAGGGCTCGCCGCTCGTCGTCGATGTCGGCGGCCAGCAACCAGGGGTCCGGCAGGCTCTTCGGACACCCGAGCAACGACACGTACATCGTGTCGACGTAGCTCCACGCGGTGAGGTTCAGGCCGATGCCCTCCAGGATCGGGCCGCACGAATACAGCGCCGTCACCACGCCGTCGTTGAGCGCCAGGGGCACCCGGGGGCCAGGGACGCTCGACGCCACGACGTTGAGTGGCGGTCGGAGGTGGTCGGCCAACCCGGTGGCGGCCCAGACCCGGGCCAACGAGGACTGCACGAACGGCGGCATCATGCTGGCGCGCCGCTCGAACAAGCCCGTTCCCAGCGCACCTCGGACGTGCCGCGCTGCGCTGGCCGACGCGTGGATCGCCTTCAGCCGCTCCATGGGGTCGGCCACGTTGGTGTGCAGGCGCACGTAGAGGTTGTCGACGTGGTTGCCTTCCAGGCGAGGATGGTCCGCGTGGGTGGCGATAGGGACCGAGGCCACCAGGCTCGCCTCGGGGAGCTCACCGCTCCGACGCAGGTACCGCCGGATCCCGCCCCCGCACAGCGCGAGGAACACGTCGTTGAGCGATGCGCCAACCGCGCGCCGGACCGGCGTGATCGCCGCCAAGGGAACGTCGAGCATGGCGAAGGTGCGTTCCGGAACGAGCGACACGTTGAACGGCGTCCTGGGGCCGGCGAACGGACCGACTACCTTGGTCGGCTCGGTGCGCCGAACCACATGCTGATTGTGCAGTCCGGCGACGGTCTCACGGGCCAAGCTCGGCACCGAACGCAAGCCCTCCCCGAATGTGCCCGCAGCGACTCGGTACAGGGCTCGCTTGGTCGGGGCAGGCTCCGGGGAGAAGGGCTCGACGATCGCGTCGGCGTCGTCGAGCAGGAACACATTGTTGAGGAGCGCGACCGATGCCTTGCCGTCGGCGAGGGCGTGATGCACCTTCATCACGAAGCCGACCTGACCCCCCTCCAGCCCGTCGACGACGGTGAGCTCCCACAGTGGCCGGTCTCGGGGAAGGGGCCGCGCCATGACCTCCGCCACCACGTCGGCCAGCTCTCGGGAGCCACCGGGCGGCTCGGCCTGCAGGTGTCTGACATGTCGGCTCACGTCGACGTCGGGATCGTCGATCACCACGGGGTTCCCCAAGCCAAAGGGAACCGGCACGACCCGACGACGGAGCACCGGCATGCGTTCGAGGCTCGCCGAGAGCAGCTGGAGCATGCGCTCCGGCGTGAGGGGCGTGGCTCGTGCCGTCACGTCGACGACGGCGACCTTGATCGTGTGCATGTGCGCCGAGTGCGTCTCGAAGGAGAGGAACCGGCTGTCGAGGCCCGACATCACCCGCATGACGATGCTGGACCTCCCTCGGGTCGGCCGTCCGCGGTCGCGACCTCAGCCGCCCACCGATAATCCGCCTTCCCGCTCGGCGAACGCACCAGCTCCTGCACGAGGACCAGGCGAGTCGGCAGCTTGTAGCCCGCAAGGTCGTCCCGTGCCCCCTCCCGTAGGTCGTCGAGCGAAGGGACGGTGCCAGTCCGGGGCTGGACCACCGCGCAGACGGCCTGACCCCACCGGTCGTCCGGAACACCGACCACCACCGCGTCGACCACACCAGCGTGAGCCTTCAGCACGGCCTCCACCTCCTCGGCGTGGACCTTCTCGCCTCCCGTGTTGATGCACTGCGACGAACGGCCGAGCAGACGAATCGTGCCGTCAGACTCCACGGTGGCCTGGTCGCCAGGGAGCGCCCACCGGGTGCCGTCGATCTCGACGAAGGTCGCAGCCGTCTTGACCGGGTCACCGTGGTAGCGCAGCGGCACGCGTCCGCCCCTGGCCAAGCTGCCCACCGCGCCCGATCCGGGCTCCACTGGACGCAGGTCGTCATCGAACACCGCGGTGCGGTCGTCCACGTGCAGCCGGGGAGCGCCGTCGGGGTCGTTGTCGGGGGGCGCGCCGCCGAGCTGGCCGGTTTCCGACGCCCCGAACGCGTCTCGCACGATCAGCTCCGGACGCACGGCGCGGAATCGCGCCTTGGTCGACGGGGACAGGAGGGCCCCGCCCGATCCCACTGCCATCAGCGACGAGGTGTCGATACCAGCGCTCTCCGCTTCGAGTGCATCGAGGAGCGGCCGAGCCATGGCATCGCCGACCACCACCAGGATGTTTACGTGCTCGGCGGCCACCAGCCGCCAGGTCTCCACCGGGTCGAACCGACCCTGGGGAAGGGTCACGATCGTGCCTCCTCCGAACAGCATGGCGAAGGCGAGCCAGTGGGCGGCGGCGTGCATGAACGGCGGCACCGGAAGCGCCACCAACCCGGGCCGTAGCACCCGCCCGGGAAGCGCCTCGGGGCGGGTGATGTGGTTGCCGAACTGGAGGGGGTCGCCCCCGCCCATCGCGGCGAAGAAGATGTCCTCGTGGCGCCACAACACGCCTTTGGGCGCACCGGTGGTGCCACCGGTGTAGACGCAATACAGGTCCTCGGCCGACCGCATCCGGCGTCCCGAGGTCAGGCGGGCCCCGGCAAGCGCGTCCTCGTAGTTGCCGTCGAGCCCAACGCGCAGTACCAGCCGTTCGTCGCGAAGGGCACCGCGCGCGTCCGTCACCTGTTCGTCGAAGTCGGCGTGGTGGATCAGCGCCACGAGACCGGCGTCGGCATAGAGGTGGCGTAGCTCTCCGCCCCGGTACCGGTAGTTGATGTTGACGGGAACAGCCCGGATCTTGAACGCGGCCAGCATCGCCTCCAGGTACTCCGAGCCGTTCGGGAGCTGGATGCCGACGAAGTCGTCGCGACCCACCTGGGCGCCCAGCAGGACGTCGGCGAGCTGGTCGGCGCGTCGATCCAGCTCCGCGTAGGTGAGCCGGCGATCCCCCGACACGAGCGCGAGCTGATCGGGGACCGTGTCGACGACGGCTTCGAAGAGGTCCGCCAAGTTGAACTCCACGCCTGCTCCTCCCCTCTGGTTGCAGGGCCCGGAGGACCCTACCGATCGCCGAGCGATCGGCCCCCGAGGCCGAGGAGGACGGGACCTTCGACCCTGGCGCGGGCCCGCCTCGTCCGGTGACCTGAGACCGTGGATCGCCTGACGGCCGCCGATGCCTGGTACCTCTATGTGGAGGGTCCGACCGTCCCGCTCCACGTCACCGGACTGCTCTTGGTCGATCCCTCTACGGCACCAGGGGGCTTCTCGTTCACCCGGTTGCGGCACTACATCGCAAGCCGACTCGACCTCATGCCGGCGCTACGACGCCGGCTGGTCGAGGTGCCGTTCTCGATCGACCATCCCTGCTGGATCGAGGACCCTGACTTCGATCTGGACCTGCACGTGCATCGACACGCTCTGTCCGGGACGGACCCGAGCGCGGAGCTGGCGAGCTTCATGGGGAACCTCTCCGCGGTGCCCCTCGACCGCTCCCGGCCACTGTGGGATCTGTGGCTCATCGAAGGACTCGACGACGGCCGGGCGGCGATCGTCATGAAGCTGCACCACTGCATGGTCGACGGCGGTGCCGGCGTGGGCATGATGGCGGACCTCCTCGACCTGAGTCCGAAGCCGAAGCGTCGACCGCGACGCGATGACTGGCGTCCGGAGGTGCAACCGAAGGACGCCGAGATCCTCGCGGCGGCGGCCTGGAACCGGATGACCCACCCGCTCCGGCCGATGCGAGCCGCCGCCGGAGTCTCGTCCTCACTGCTCAGGATGGCGGGCGCCGCCCTCGCACGCCGGCTCGATGGCGCCGACGAGGCCGCCCACCCGGTCAATGCGCCGCGCACCCGGTTCAACGCCTCGCTCACCGCCAACCGATCGGTGGCATTCGGTCTGGCGCCACTGGCGGATTTCAAGACCATCCGGCGGACGTTCGACGTGACGATCAACGACGTCGTCCTGGCCGCGTGCACGCACGGCCTGCGCATCCACCTCGACAGGCATGACCACGTGCCGGACAGCCCGTTGGTGTGCTCGGTCCCGGTCTCGACCCGCGGGCACGACCACAAGGAGCAGTCGACCAATCAGGTGTCGACCATGTTCGTGCACCTTCCGGTGCACGTCGCCGACCCCCTGGAACGGCTTCGGCTGATCCACGCCGGGAGTCTGGGCGCCAAGGAGGTCCACGCCTCGGTTGGAGCCGACATGATCGGCGATGTCGTGGAGACGATCCCGATCTCGATGTTCCGGCTGGGCACGCGGTTGTACTCCGAAGCCGCCCTCGCCGACCGCCTGGCCCCGGTTCACAACCTCATCGTGTCCAACGTCATCGGCTCCCCGATCCCCCTGTACCTCGCGGGTGCTCGGGTGGAGGCGATGTTCCCCTTCGGTCCCCTCATGGAGGGTACCGGGCTCAACATCACCGTGATCTCCCACGGCGGCAACATGAACTTCGGCCTGATCGGCTGCCCCGACCTGGTCCCGAGCGTCGCCGACCTCCTCGACGCCATGTTCGAGGGGGTCGGCACCTTGCTCGAAGCTGCCCACACCAAGGCCTGACCGGCGTTCAGCAAGCCAGTCCGCGGGACTCCAAGGTCGAGTCGACGAATCGCCACACCTTGTCGGACCACAGGTAGCCGACGTGGTTGCCGGGGAACCAGCAGGTCTCTGGCTCTTCCCAGTGCTCCCAGAGTCGACGGGCCTGTTCCGGGGGAGCCAACCGATCGCCCATGCCAGCGAAGATTGCCCGCGCCTCGGGCGGCGCCACGGCCGCCATGGCCAGCGGGGACACGACCCGGTGTACGTCCTGTGCGGTGCCGTCGAGAATCCCGTGCTCGATGCTGCGCATGTGCAGGTGGTGGGGTGCGTGGTGGCGGATCAGATCGGGGAAGTCGACCATGGGGATCCCGGCGAGAACGAGCCGGAGATCGGCCTCGAAGGCCGCGGCCAGCCCGGTCAACAGTCCGCCGAGCGATACACCGAAGACCCCGATGCCGGTGGGCTCCTGGGCGCGAACCCACGTGAGGAGACGCCGGATGTCCCAGAGCGACTGGGTGAGACCGTGCACGCTGTTCATCAGATCGAAGCTCAAGAACTCCTCGCCGCTGAACCGGTTCGGCCTTCGGGCTCCATGCATCGGGAGCACGATCGCGACCACGTTGACACCGAGCGCATCGTGGAGGTGGCCGGCGTGGAAGCCGACCAGGTCCATGAACACCGACCCGGTCCCGAAGCCGTGGATGCACACGACCCACGGACGCGGCCGGCCGTCGTGTCGGAGCAGCCAGGCCGACGCGGTCCGGTTCGACTCGAACCCGAGCCATCGGTCGCGACCCATGAGCCCGTCGGGCGGCTCGAAGTCGCTGGGCCACCAGAGCCGTTCGTAGCTCCGGCCGAGCGCCCACCCGCGGGTCGTGTCGGGCTGCGTCAGAACCGGCGGGTCCCGATGGAACGACACGGGATCGTCCAGCCACCCGCGCTCGTCGAACAGGCGGCGGGCCAGCGCCAGCTCGGCCCCGACCCGCTCGTAGTCGGCGCGTCGTGGGAACCGGTTCGGGCCGACGGCCATCGCCATGATGGACTCGTCCATCACCACGTGACCGATCAGCGAGGGGGTCAACCTCGTGAGCGGGAGGCCGGGGGGCTGGGGATCGAGCCGCCCGCGCAGCTGGCTCGCCATCCACCGAGCTGTTCGGGGAGCGCGGTGGTCAGCCGAGCCAGCGGTTGACGGGCCAGACGCTTCTCGACATCCCGGTAGGCGCTGACCACCTGGCCTCCCAGCCTCGCCGGAAGGGGCCGGGACCCGTCCTCGGCATCGGTGCGACTCATCGCCGGGCCCACGCCAGCGCTGTCGAGTCGACCATGTCCGTGAACAGCACCGTCACGTTCTCAGACGTCATCGCCGCCCTCCCTTCGGTACCGTAGCCCTGAATCCAGACCACGCCATCAACCTGCTCGTCGACGTTGCGTCCGCCGGTAGGGCAGATTTCATGTGAATTAGATTGACGCCAATTTAGATTCATGTCACTGTGCTCAACATGAACTCGCCCCGGCGCTACTCGATGGCCAAGCGGGGCGAGCAGGCGGCAGCCACCAAGCAGCGGATCATCGACGCGGCCCGTGAGCTGATCTCGTCCGAGACGCCCGACTTCACCCTCGCCCTCGTCGCCGAGTCGGCCGGTACCAGCGTCCAGACCGTGCTGCGCGCCTTCGGGAACAAGGAAGGCCTCATCATCGAGGCGGTCGTCGGGTCACTCGGCTCGGAGTACGCAACGCCGCCACCGGCTCCCCGGTCGGTGCCCGAGGTCGTCAGCCGGGTCTTCGACGAATTCGAGGAGAACGGCGATCGCATCATGTGGATGGTGGCCAATGAGCACCGGGTCGACGGACTCGCCAAGGTGATCGCCGGCGGCCGCGCCATCCATCGCGAACGGGTGACGGCCGCGTTCGCCGACCGGCTGGCGGGGTACAGCCGCGCCGATCGGCGGCAAGCGGTGGCCGCGCTCCTCGTGGCCACCGATACCTACGTCTGGAAGCTGCTGCGACGCGACCTCGGCTTCGGACGCAAGGCCGCCGAAGCAGTGGTGGCCCGCATCATCAACGGCGTGTTCGCCGCCCACGGGAACGACTGAACCCTCACCCCGGCATCGCCGTCCGGTGACCACGAACCAAGGAGAACCTCATGCGCGTGCTCTGTGCCTCGACCCCGATGGAGGGTGTCGTCATCCCGTTGCTGCCGATCGCCCAGGCGCTGCGCGCCCGTGGCCACGAGGTGATGATCGCTGTCGGCCCCGACGTGACCGGACGCGTCGAGCAAGCCGGCTTCGATCCGATGGTGATCGGGCCGTCCCAGATGGAGGCGGTGACGCAGGCGTTCAGCGATCCGAGCGTCGCCGGATCGGAGGACGCGGACGCGAGCTTCGCGGCCGCCATGTTCGGTGGGGTGTTCGCCACCGAACTGCTGCCCGAGCTGCGCCGCCTCGCCGACGAGTTCGGACCTGACGCGGTGGTGCACCCCCCGGTGGAGATGGCGTCGCCGATCGTGGCGTCCGAGCGGGGCATCCCATCGGTGACCTACGGATTCGGACAGGTCCTTCCCGAGGCCATGGTGGCCGCCTCCGCGGCACGGGTGGCGCCGCTGTGGGAGGCGGCCGGGTTGGCCGCCGATCCCCATGCCGGGCTCTACCTCGACTGCTACCTGGATCCGTGCCCGCCGAGCCTGCGCCTCGGCTCGGTGGCGCCGGCACGCGTCGTGCAGCCGCTCCGGCCCGAGATCGCCGGTAGCGGCACCGAGGAGCTCCCGGCCGACATCGCGGCGCTCGGCGCCCGACCGCTGCTGTACGTGTCACTCGGGACCGTGCCGATCTTCAACCAACTCGCCACCTTCGACGTGCTGCTCGAAGCGGTGGCCGCCGAGGACCTGGACGTCGTCGTGACCATCGGCCCGAACAACGATCCCGAGGCACTCGCCGTCCCGTCCAACGTGCACGTCCACCGGTGGCTGCCGCTGCGCCCGCTGCTGGCGCACTCCGATGCGGTGGTGTGCCACGGGGGGTCGGGGACGACGTTGGCCGCGCTGCACGCCGGGCTGCCGCTCGTCCTCGTGCCGCAGGGAGCCGATCAATTCGAGAACGCGCTCGCCTGCGAGAAGGCCGGCGCGGCGCAGATCCTCCGCCCCGACGTGCTCGACTCCGCTGCGGTGCGCGACGCGGTGCTCACCGTCATCGGTGAGGCGAGCGGCGAGCGCGCCGCGGCGCAGGGGCTGGCGCGGGAGATCGCGGCCATGCCGGCCCCGGGCGACGCGGTGCGCGTCATCGAGACCCTCGCCTCGTCCCCGAGGTAGCGGCCCGCCCCACTACGCTCCCGCGCCGACACACCTCCGGGGGGAGCCGATGGATTTCCACTTCGCATCCGCGTACGAGCGAGTGGCCGACACCGTGCCCGACCTCGATGCCGTCGTCCAGGGCGACCGACGCTGGACCTACCGCCGCTTCGACGAGGACAGCGCCCGCATCGCCTCGGCCTTCGAGGCGGCCGGCGTGACGCGGGGCAGCCAGGTGTCGCTGTACCTCTACAACTGCCCCGAGTACCTGCTCGCCCAGCAGGCCGCGTTCAAGCACGGGTGCGGGCCGGTCAACGTGAACTACCGGTACCTCGACGAGGAGCTCGTCTACCTGGTCGACAACAGCGACAGCGAGGTCCTCGTCTTCCACTCCTCGCTCGGTGAGCGCGTCGCCCGGGTGCGCGACCGGCTCGATCGCGTCCGTCTCCTCGTCGTCGTGCGAGATGACGACACCCCCTGCGACTTCGCCGTCGACTTCGACGAGCTGCTGGCGACCCACGATCCTCGGCCACGCCGCGCACCCGACCCGAACGACGTGTACATGCTCTACACCGGCGGCACCACCGGCATGCCCAAGGGGGTCATGTACCGCAACGGCGTGTTCTGCGGCGGCCTCTACCTGGCGATCTCGGTCGCCCTCCCCGGCATCGACGCCCCGACCTCGGTCGACGACGTGCCCCGCTTCGTCGAGGAGTGCCGAGCGATGGGTCGGATGATCTCGATCCCCTGCTGCCCCCTGATGCACGGCACCGGCATGTGGGTGGGCGCCATGCCCGCGCTCCACACCGGGGGCACGGTGGTGCTGCTCGAGGACCGATCCTTCGATGCCGACGAGCTCCTGGCCGTGGTCGAGCGGGAGCGGGTGACCCGCCTGGCCATCGTCGGCGACGCCTTCGCCCGTCCGATCCTGCGGGCGATGGAGGCCGCCGAGGAACGCGGCGCGGTGCCGGACCTGTCGTCGCTGCGCTCGATGAACTCGTCGGGCGCGATGTGGAGCGCCGAGGTCAAGGACGGCCTGGCCCGGTTCACCGACGCCGTGCTGGTCGACGGGCTCGGCTCCAGCGAGGGCGGCGGCTATGCCCAGGTGACGGCGGGCCGGTCGGCCGCGTCGGGAACCACGGCCCGCTTCACGCCGTCGCCCGACACCCTGCTCCTCGGCCTCGACGACCGACCGCTGCCGGACGGCTCCACCGAGCCCGGCCTGCTGGCCAGCCGCACCGGCGCGTTCGGCTACTACAAGGACCCCGACAAGACGGCCCGGACCTTCAAGGTGATCGACGGGGCCCAGTACGTCATCACCGGCGACTGGGCGACGCGCAACGAGGACGGCACCATCACCCTCCACGGCCGCGGCTCGAACTGCATCAACTCGGGCGGCGAGAAGATCTTCCCTGAGGAGGTCGAGGAAGCGCTCAAGACCCACCCGGCCGTGGACGACTGCCTCGTCGTCGGCGTGCCCGACGAGCGCTTCGGCCAGCGCGTCGTCGCCATCGTCGGGTGCTCGCGGTCCACCCCGAGCGAGGACGAGCTGCGCGCCCACGTCCGCGACCAGCTCGCCCACTACAAGGCCCCCCGCCGCTGCATCGTGGTCGACCACGTGCAGCGCGCCCCCAACGGCAAGGCCGACTACGGCTGGGCCCGCGAGGTCGCCACCGAGGCGTCAGAGGTGGCGACGAACTCGTAGCGTCGCCCACCATGCGGACGTCACCGATCGAGCTCGACGGCGAGGCCGTCGAGACGTACCACTACTCGGCCACGGCCGAGTTCCCGTACTTCATCGGGTGCTTCCACGGCACGCCGCAGCACCTCTGACCGGGGCTCGGCGCACGCCGCGGGCGAGGA
>CAVSRP010000016.1:0-21145 GCA_963730345.1 uncultured Acidimicrobiaceae bacterium | reverse complement strand
GTGCCCGGCGCCGGCCCGGCGTCAGCGCCTCCAAGGCCTCCACGCCTGCGCCGCGTCGGACGCACCGATGTGGGCAGCTCCGCAGGGGTGCCAGCCCCACCCCCACGACACCGGACAGCGCCCTTGGGGCGAGCGGCCTCGGGCCCGATGATGGTCGCATCGGGCAGGACAGACAGAGGAGGCGCACCGTGCGATTCGAGTCGATGCCGGGGGCCTACTGGTCCGAACGCGGCCCGATCGCCGTGGGGTTCTGGCCGGATCGGTCGTTCTGAGTGGCGGGCGGCGGGCGATTCGGCTTCCATTCGGGCGTGGGACCGTGGGCAGCCGTCTCGGTGGTGGTGCGGGCGGAGCTGCGCCGGCGGTGGGGAAGTCTGCTCGGAGTGGCCGCACTGGCAGCCCTGGTCAGCGGCGCGGTGTTCATGGCCCTGACCGGCGCCCAGCGCACGGAATCCACCGTGGACCGGTTCCGGGTCCGAGCCGAGGCCAGCGACGTCTCCTACCAGTCGGCGGCCCCGGAGCAGGTGGCGCCCATCCTGCACGCGGTGGCGGCCCAACCGGCCGTTGAGCAGGCGACAGCGCGGATCCTGGTGAACGGCTGGCCCGACGACTCGGCCATCCCGGACATCGCCATCCTCAGCGATCCCACCGGGGTGTGGGGCACCCGACTCGACCGACCCCGGCTCCTCGCCGGGCGCTTCCCGCACGCCGATTCGCCCGACGAGGTGCTGCTGAGTTCCACCGCCGCCGAGCAGACCGGCGCGGGCGTGGGGGACATCCTCCCGGTGCACACGTGGACGGACAACGACCTGGAGCGGCTGTTCGCTCCGGGCGCGTTCCCCGGCTTCAACGGCCCACACCTCGACCTGCGGGTAGTCGGTGTCGGGCGCTTCCCGGAGGATCTCTCGGGCGATCTCCGGCGAGGTGAGCTCACCGCCTTGGCCGCCCCCGGGTTCGTCGCCGCCCACGACGGGATCGGGGCATGGCCCGCGGTGGTCGTGGCCCGGCTCCGCGGCGGGGTGGCGGACGTCGAGCGGGTCACCACGGGCGCCGAGGCCACGATGCCCAGTGCTCTCCTGGCGCCGTCGGGGGGCGCCCTGTTGACGCCGATCACGGCCAGCGACGTGTACCTCGACACCGCGCAGGGTGCGGTGGGAAGCCTGGCCATCGGGTTGCTGGTGCTGGCGGCGGGCGCGGCCGTGGCCGGTGCCGTGGCGCTCGGTCAGGCCATCTCGCGACAGACGGCCATCCCCTCACCATCCGCTCGGGCCCTCGCCGCGATCGGTGCCACACCCGGCGAGATCGCCCTCGGCGTGGCCCTGCCGGTTGTCGGCGCGGGCATCGTCGGCGTGGTGGTGGGCGCCGTCGGCGCCACGCTGGCCTCGCCACTCCTGCCGACCGGCCTGGCCCGCCGGGCAGAGGTGTCGCCCGGCATCTGGGTCTCGCCGTTCGTGCTGGCGGTCGGCAGCCTCACCATCGTCCTGGCGATGGCGTGGTGGGCGATCCGATCAGCCCGACGCGCGCTCCGTCGCTCGGCTCCTGCCCGCGGTCGTCGCTCATCGAGCGTGGCCCGCGCCGCATCACACGTCGGGCTGCCGCTCGGGGCGTTGCTCGGTGTGCACCTCGCTCGCGACCGGGGGCGCGGCGCGGGGAGCATCCCGCTGCGGTCGGCGGTCCTCGGCATCGCGGTCGGGATAAGCGGTCTGGTCGGCGCCGGGGTGATCACCACCAGCCTCCACGACCTCAGCACCCAGCCGACGCGCTGGGGGTGGAACTGGTCGACGATCCCGGACTACTTCGGCGATTCGGACCTCTCCGACGTGCTGGCCGAGTTGATCGACGACTCTCGGGTCGACGCGGTGGCCGAGCTGACCTCCGCCAACCTGCTCCTGAACGGCCGGAACATCACCGTCTACGCCATGGACACGGTCAAGGGTGACCTGTCGCTCACCCGGTTGGACGGTCGGCTCCCCGACCACCCCGACGAGGTGGCCCTCGGCGAGCAGACGATGTCGGACCTCGGCCTGGCCGTGGGCGACACCGCGGACATCCTCAACGACGCCGGCGCGACGTACACCGTCCGGATCGTCGGCACGGCACTGCTGCCACCGGTGGAGGAGCGGACGATCGGGCTCGGAGCCGTCATGACGCCGGACGGTCTGGCGGGCGCATCCGTGGAAGACCTGGGCTCGTCGGTCGTGGTCCGCTACGCCCCCGCGTTGCCGGTCGACGAGGTGGAGGCCGGGCTGGCCGCGGACGACGGGCTGGCCTTCACGCTCTTCTCCCAGCCGCAGGTCCCCGGGCCGATCCGGAACCTCGCCGCCAGCCGATACGTGGCCGTGTCACTGGCGATCTTCTTCGTGGTCCTGGGCGCGGTCGCCCTGCTCCACGCCCTGCTGGTGGGCGCCCGCCGACGCGGCGGGGACCTCGCCCTCGTCCGGGCCCTGGGAGGACGGCCGGCCCAGATCCGCCGGGGCGTGATGGCGGAGTCGCTCCTGCTGTGCGCCGAGGCGTTGCTGGTCGGCGTTCCCGCCGGCCTGGTGACGAGTCGGCTGGTGTGGAGGCTGCTCGTGCAGCACCTCCGGGCCCTGGCCGATCCGGTGATGCCCTGGGCGCTGCTGGTGGCGCTGGTGCCAGCCGCCGCCGGGATCGCCGTGGTGCTGGCGTGGTGGCCGAGCCGCATGGCCGCCCGTGGTCGCCCCGCCACCAACCTCCGAGCAGAGTGAGGTGTTCCCCGTGGAGGGTCCTGACCCCGAGTAGGCATGCTGTCGACCGTCACCGACATCCACATCGCGCCGGCGAGCCGGCTGCCCATGAAGCGGGTCGAATCGGTCGACGCCGAAGCCGGCGCCGGCCTGGTCGGTGACCGCCACCACGGGACCCGTCACCGCCACGTGACCGTCCAGTCACAGACCGGGCTCGATCAGGCCGGCGAGGCACTCGGAGCGCCGGTCGAGTTGGAGGTCGTGCGCGTCGCCGCCCCGTGCACGCTGCTCGACGACGTCATCGGTCGCGGCGCACGCAAGGCCCTCCCCAGTGGGCGTCCGAGCAGCTGCTCGACTGCCACCCATCCCGGTCCCCCCGAGGGCTCGTCCCGACCACGGACAGTACCGTGGTCGGGCACTGCGGGATCCTGACCCGGAAACCACGCCGCCTCGCGGCGGCAGGCGTGACAGCCTGACCGGGTGATCGACGGGGAGGAACCGGACGCGCCAGCGCTTCACCCCGACGTGGTGAGCGCGCGTGGTGTCCGTAAGCGGTTCGACGACGTGCAAGCGGTCGATGGGGTGGACCTCGCCGTCCGGGCCGGCGAGCGCGTCGGCATCGTGGGGCCGAACGGAGCGGGCAAGACCACGCTGCTGCTGATGCTGCTCGGCGCCATCGACCCGGACGAGGGCACCACCGAACTCATGGGGCGCCGGCTGCCTGGCGGTCGGAGCGCCGCCATGGAGGACGTGGGCTTCGCTGCCGGCTACCTGCCCCTCCCCGACCGGCTCCGCGTCCACGAGGCGCTCCGGTTCTTCGCTGACCTCCACGACCATCCCGATCCCCGGCGGGACGTCGACCGCGTCATCGACGAGCTCGACATCGGGTATCTGCGCGACAAGCCGTGCATGACCCTGTCGTCCGGCCAGGCAACCCTGGTGGGCATTGCCAAGGCGGTCATGCACCGGCCACGGCTGGTCGTGCTCGACGAACCCACGGCATCGCTCGACCCCGACGTGGCCCTGCGAGTCCGCGACGCCCTGGCGCGACTCAACCGGGAGCACCGCACCGCCCTGCTGCTGACCAGCCACGACATGCGCGAGGTCGAGACGCTCACCGAACGGGTCGTGTTCCTGCGGGAGGGCCGGGTGCTGGCCGACGGGGCACCGGCTGCCGTCGTGGCCGACGCCGGCCACGCCACCCTCGAGGACATGTTCCTCGCCGAGGCCGTGCGGATGCGGGGTGAGCGGCTGTGATCGCCGCCGCGGGCACCCGGACCGGCGTGCGATGGCGGCGGGTGTGGGCGGTCGTGCGCCGCCACGTCCTGGTGCAGTCCCGCAACCCGGGGCACTGGTTCCTGCTCTTCGCGCTCCCCGTGCTCGACGCGCTGCTGTTCTCCTCCATCGGCGTCGCCTTCGGCGAAACCGACCGGGCCGTCGAGATCCTCGTGGTCGGCATCATGCTGTTCCACGTCATCTGGCAGCTGACCCTCGCGGGGTCGCTCGGGTTCCTCGAGGAGGTGTGGTCCCGCAACGTGCTCAACCTGTGGACCACCCCGCTGACCGAAGCCGAGTACGCGCTGGCCCTGCTGATCGCGGGCTTCGCCCGGGCCCTCACGTCGATGGCGCTGGTGGCTGCGGTCGCCGCGGGGCTCTACTCGGTCGACCCGACCGGCGGTGGTTGGGTCCTGGCCGTCGGGGCCGCCACCTTGATGGTCTTCGGCTGGGCGGTGGCGCTGCTCGTGGTCGGCCTGGTCCTGCAGTACGGCGAGACGGCGGAGGTGTTCTCCTGGGGCACGCTGGTGCTGCTCATGCCGCTGTCGGGGATCTTCTACCCGCCGGAGGCGCTCCCCGGGGTCCTCCAGCCGCTGGCCCGAGTCGTTCCCCTGACGCGCGTGTTCGAGGCCACTCGGGCCAGCCTCGAGGGCGGCGGGGTGTTGTGGGGTGATCTCGGCCTCGGCATCTCCGGTTCACTGGTGTGCGTCGCGCTGGCGATGTGGTTCGTCCGGCGTCAGCTGCGCCGGTTCCGCGAGCAGGGCTGGATCACCCGCTTCTCCTGAGCGGCTCTCGACGACGTCAGGCTCCGGGGGCCCGCCAGCCGCTCGACTTCCCGCGGACGTGGTCGACCTGCTCGGGCGTCAGCAACACGGTCGTCGACACCGACACTCGACCCGACGACGACGTCTCCATGGCGAAGGCCGCCGCCGTCTCGACGTCGGGGAGCTCGGCCACGACCACGACGTCGTCGTCGCCGAAGGCGAAGTAGAACGCCTCCATGCTTCCACCGAGCTGGCTGATGGCGTCACCGACGACTTGCCGTCGAGCCGTGCCGCCCTCCTCGAGCACCCCACCCACACCCTCGGCCGACAGCGCCGCGCGGAACATGAACTTCGGCATCCTGGACCCCCTCCAGTTGTTGTGGTCGCAGCATCGCGCCGGGACGCCGGAAAGACAACGAGACCGGCACCCAGCAACGAGGAGCGATGGAATGCGCTCGTTGCCCCCGGATCAGAGGTGAGCGGCGACGGCGTCGAGCACGGCGTCGGCGGCGAGGTACCCGGAGAGATGGGCCCCGCCGGCCTGCTCGGTGAAGGTGCAACTCGGGAGCAGCTCGGCCATGTGAAGCCCGTGGGCGAACGGGACGATGCTGTCGTCGACTCCGTGCCACCAGTACACGGGGCGGGTCACGTCGCCCACCCGGAAGCCCCAGTCGCGGCCGAACAGCACCACGTCCTGGAGCGCCGCCCCCAGGCCACCCGAGCGGATGCCCCGGAGCATGTCGTCGATGAACATGTCGCGCATGCCGGGCTGGTCGAACACGTGCTGGTCGCCCTCGCCCATCAACCGGTAGACCGCGTTGAACAGCACGTCGACCGCGGGGGTCAGCCCGAGCAGCGCCAGGCGCAACGACGGCCCGAGCAGCGACTCGATCCCTCGGATCGAACCCGAGAACCGAGGCGCCAGGGCGGTCGCGCCGCCCGGGGGAGCCTCGTCGCCGACCGCAGGCGCGACGCCGCCGAGCACCCCGACCGCGGCGACACGCTCACCGAGTCGGTGGGCGCAGGCCAGGGCGTAGGGACCACCGCCCGAGAGACCGACCACGCCGAAGCGCTCGAGCTGGAGCGCATCGGCCACCCGCTCGACGTCGTCGGCGAATTCGACGATCTTCTGGTAACGCTGGGGACTCGACCAGCCGACCCCGGGACGTTCGAGCCCGATGACCCGGACGCCGGTGGTGACCGCGTGGCCCTTCGCCAGCGGCGCCAGTTGCCGACGCGCCCCGGGCGTCCCGTGCATCCACAGCACCGGTCGCCCGCCGGGGTCACCGAACTCGGCGAAGCCGAGCCGGGCGCCGCCGACGGCGATGGTGCCCTCCACGAGGGGCCGCTCGACGTCGAAGCGTCGCCGAGCGCGGACCCGGGGCAGGGGGCTCATCGTGATCCTCGGTCCGGCGCCACCGATCGTGGGCTGGCGCAGCGCCAGTGGTCGAGCCACCGTTGGACGCCGTCGACGACGGCGCGGGTGCGTGTGCTGGCGAACATGTCGAAGGCGTGCTGGGCGCCGGGGAACTCCATGTAGGCGACGGGGTTCCGGCTCACGGCCCGGAGCATGGCGACCATGGATCGGGCCTGCGCCACCGGGACGAGGCTGTCGTTGGTGCCGTGCAGGAACAGGAACGGCACGGCGTCCTCCCGCACGTGGGTCATCGACGACGCCTGCTCGAGCGCCTCGGCGCACTCCTCGAGCGGCTGCTGGAAGACGACGCGAGCGAGGAACTCCTCCAGGTCGCTCCGGCCGGTGCCGTCGCGGTTGGTGAAGTCGTAGACGCCGTAGAACGGCACGGCGACGTCGACCGAGGTGTCGGCGTCCTCGAAGCCGGGCTGGAACTGCGGGTCGTTGGGGGTGAGGGCGGCGAGCGACACGAGGTGACCGCCGGCGGAACCACCGGTGATGGCGATCCACGACGGGTCACCGCCGTAGGCGGCCACGTTGTCCTTCGTCCAGGCCAACGCCCGCTTGACGTCCTCGATGTGCGCCGGCCAGGCCGCCCGGGGGCTCAACCGGTAGGTGGCCGAGACGCAGACCCAGCCCTGCTCCACCAGGTGGGTCATGAGTGGGTACGCCTGCACCTCCTGGTTGCCCACCACCCATCCGCCACCGTGGATCTGCACCAGCACCGGCGCGCCGGCATCGGCCGGCAGGTCGGCACGGCGCCAGATGTCGAGGCTGGTGCGAGCGCCGTCGTCGCCGTAGACGACACGGTCGTCGACCACGTAGCGCCGGTGCACCCGCTTGGTCGGCACCACCTGCAGGTACGAGGTCCGGGGCAACATCGGCGGCGAGGCCGAGTGCTGGCGATAGGCGGGGCCGAGCGCCTCGACCAGGGCGTCCTCGACGATGGCGTCGGCACCCTCCATGCGCCGGTACTCGTGCCAGAGGGTGGCCATGGCCCCGGCCGTCAGGGCCAGTCCGAGCTTGCCCCGCGTCGACGACAACGCCCCGCGGCCGATGCCGTAGGCGGCCGACGTAGCGTACGCCGCGATGTGCTGGGTGGGTAGCTCCGATGCCGGCCACCCGAACGCGAACGAGGGGATCGACAGCGGACCATCGGTCGCGAACGGTTTGCGGGCATTGGCCGCGTGGAGCGATCGAAGCGCGCTGCCCAGCAGGAACTTGGTGCCCACGTCCATGGTCCGAGAAGGTAGACCCGCGGCTCCGATGTGACCTGATTCGTCCCGCGCGACCCGGCGGTGGCCTGGGATCAGCGGGCGGCGGCGGATCGGCGGGCAACCGCGTCGATCGTCACTGCGGCCAGCAGCACCAGGGCGGTCACGACGTACTTGGCGGCGGCCGAGTACCCCTGCAGACCCATGCCGTTGTCGATGGCGGCGATGACCAAGCCGCCGAGGACGGCGTGGATCGCCTTGCCCCGGCCACCGAAGAGCGACGTGCCACCGATGACCGCGGCGGCGACCGCGTAGAGGACGAGCGTTCCCCCATCGAGCGAGGTCGACACCGACCGCAGCCTCGACGCGTAGATGATCCCGCCGACACCGGCGGTGAGCGAGGCGAGGGCGAACGCCGCGGTCCGGATACCCGCGAGGTTCACACCAGCCCGCCGGGCCGCCTCGGCGTTGCCGCCGATGGCGTAGATGTAGCGCCCGAATCGCGTCCGGCCGAGCACGAAGGTCCACAGCGCGAGCACGGCCAGGACGAGCAGGACCACCCAGGGCACGCCCTGGATGGCGACCAGGCGACCCCGGTCGGCGTTGCAGACCAGCACGACGACCGAGCCGGCGACGAGCATGGCGGCGAGCTTGGCGATGGTGAGGCTCACGGGCGGCGCGACGAGGCCGCTGGCGCGCCGTCGTTGCTCGCGACGCCAGGTGAGCGCGCCGAGCACGGCGATGATCCCGAGCATCACCAGCCAGCTGGCGAGCGGTGTGAGGTTGCCGGACGCCAGGTCGTTGATGATGTCGTTGTTGATCGGGACCGTGCCGCCGTCGCCGAGGATCAGCAGCATCACGCCCTGCCAGCCGAGCAGACCGGCGAGGGTCACGACGAACGACGGTAGGCCCAGTTGGGTGATGATGGCCCCCTGGATGGCACCGATGACCGCGCAGGTCAGCAATGCCACCAGGATCGCCGCCCACCACGGCCAGCCGGCCGACTCGCGGACCAGCTCGGCGACGACGATGCCGCCGATGCCGCTGACGAAGCCGATCGAGAGGTCGATCTCGCCGAGGAGCAGGGGGAAGACCTGTCCCATGGCGAGGAGCATGTAGACCGATCCCTGGATGAGGAGGTTGACCAGGTTCCCGGCGGTGAGGAAGTTCGAGTTCAGCGTCTGGAACAGGGCCGAGATCAGGATCAGCCCGGCCACGACCGGCAGGATCCCGGCGTCGCCGCCGCGGAGGCGGGCCCAGCTGGCCTCGAGGTACTCGCCCAGTGAGGCGACCTCGAGCTCTCCGGGGACGTGGAGGTCGACGTCGTCGGCCTCCTCCTCTCGCGGTTGGACGTCGGTCACGTCGCCTCCTCGATCGTCCGGCTGGCCGCTCCGGTCGTCATGAGCTCGACGACCAGCTGGGTGTCGAGCTCGGCCGCGGGCATGGTCGCCACCATGCGTCCGAGATGGAGTACTGCGATCCGGTCAGCCACGGCGAACACGTCATTCATGTTGTGGGAGACGATCAACACGGCGAGGCCTCGGTCGGCGAGACGACGCACCAGGTCCAGGACCATGCGGGTCTGGGCGACGCCCAGAGCGGCGGTGGGCTCGTCCATGATCACGAGCTTGGAGTTCCACAGCACCGTCTTGGCGATGGCGACCGACTGTCGCTGACCGCCGGAGAGCGAGGCCACCACTTGTCGGATCGAGCGGACGGTGGTCACCGCCAAGCTGCTCAGCGTCTTGCTCGCTGCCTTCTCCATCGCATCCTCGTCGAGGACCCGGTTGCGCATCATCTCCCGGCCCAGGAACATGTTCTGGACGATGTCGAGGTTGTCGCACAAGGCCAGGTCCTGGTGCACGGTCTCGATGCCGAGCGCCGAGCTGTCCTTCGGGGTGCGCACGTGGACGGGTTCACCTTCCCAGAGGATGGTTCCGGCATCCGCGTGGTGGATCCCGGCCACGCACTTGATGAGCACCGACTTCCCGGCGCCATTGTCACCGACGAGCGCCGTCACCTCGCCGGCGTGCAGCTCGAGGTCGACGCCCTTCAGCGCCTGTACCGCACCGAAGTGCTTGTCGATGCCGCGCAACTCGAGCTGCGGTGCGGCCGTCATGACACTCCAGTCTGGTCGTCTGCCGATCGGGCCGCCACCTCCATCAGGCGATGGAGGTGGCGGCGCTGCTGTCGATGGTCCGGATCAGCTGATCCCCGCCGAAGCGCAGGCGTCGGCGACTGCGGTGACGCAGAGATCGGAGACGTTCACGGCCTTGTCGGCGACCACGGTGTCAGCCATGTTGTCGGCCGTCACCCACACCGGGGTGAGCAGCACCGACGAGATGCTGGTGCCGGCGTCGGAGTCCTCCGTCGTCCCGTTCACCAGTCCTTGGGGCAGGTCCATGCCGGCACGCAGGTAGAGCGCGGCGGCCGCTGCACCCTGGGCCTCCAGGTAGATCGGCTTGTACACCGTGCCGCACTGGTAGCCCTTGAGGATGTTCTGCAGACCGGACAGGGAAGCATCCTGGCCAGTGGTGGGGAACGTCTCGGCCGGGATCTGGAGCTTCTGCAGCGACGAGATCACCGCGTTGGCGTTGTCGTCGTTCGGCGTGATCACCGCGTTGATCTCGGGATGCGCCGTGTACTGCTGGTCGAAGGTGGTCTGGGCCACGGACGGGGTCCACGTGCCGGCGGGCTCGCCGACCTTGGTGTAGGTCCCATCATCGAAGAGCGGGTCGACCACGCTGTGGTAGCCCTGGGCGAACAGGGTGGCGTTGTTGTCGGTGGGGTCGCCGTTCATGATGAGGACCTGCGGGTCCTGCACGTTCCAGGCCGTCACGCATTCGGTGAAGCCCTGCCCGATGAGCTTGCCGACGGACACGTTGTCGAAGCTCACGTAGATCCGATCCGCTTCGCCACCCTTGACGAGGCGGTCGTAGTCGATGACCTTCACGCCCTTGGCGGCCGCGGACGCCTCGATGGCGGCGCCGCTCCCGGAGTCGAGCGCATCGACGAGCAGCACGACCGCACCGTCGGTGATCGCGGCCTCGGCCTGGGTCTGCATCGTGCTCGCGCTGCCCTGGGCGTTCTGGATGATGATGTCGCCGGAGTTCATACCGGCGGCTTCGAAGGCCTGCTGGAGGTAGGGCCGGTCGAACGCCTCGTACCGGGCGGAGGACTCGGTGTCGGGCAACAGAACGGCCACTTTGCCGTCGCCGGCGTCGACGATCGGCTGCAGCGCCTTCATGGCCGAGAAGTCGGCGGTGAACGAATCGGCGGCGATGTCGACGCTGCCGCCGCCCGCCGTCGTCTCCGTGGTGCTGCCTCCGGCTGCAGTCGTACTGGTCGACGCGTTCCCGCTGTCGTCATCACCGCACGACGCCAGTCCGACGAGTGCGATGGCGGCCGTGATCAGCAATGCCGCTCGCGTGCGCGAAACCTTCATCAGTTCTCCTCACCCGATTCGGTTGTTCAACGGTCAACGTACGAATCCCGCCGTGAACGAGGTGTAGAAGTTGTCACCATCGCGTGAACGAACTGTGAACGCCGTCTGAGCGGCCGCCTTCACGGCTGGACGAGGCGGTACCCGGCTCGCGGTTCGGTGACGATGAGGGGCGGCCCATCCGGATCCTCCAGCTTCGCCCGGAGGCGACGGACGTAGACGCGCGTGTACTCCGTGGCGGTCTCGTAACCGGCGCCCCAGACGTTCCGGAGCAGCGTGGCGTGCGACAGCAGCTTCCCCGGCGACCGCGCCAGCTCCCGGAGCAGGGCGAACTCGGTGGGGGTCAGATGGACGGGGTCGCCGCCCCGGGTGACGAGCTGGGCGTCGAGGTCGATGCGCACGTCACCGAAGTCGAGCACCGGTCCGGCAGTCGGCGGTGGTTCCGTTCCGACCCGCGATCGGCGCAGGAGCGCGGTGATCCGGGCCAGGAGCTCCTCCACGCCGAACGGCTTGGTGAGGTAGTCGTCGGCGCCCAGGTTCAGCGCTCGGACCTTGTCCTGCTCGCCCCGGCGGGCCGACAGCACGATGATCCCGATCGACGACTCGCTCCGCAGCTCCTGGCAGATGTCGAAGCCGTCGGCGGCGGGGAGCATGAGGTCGAGCAGCACCAGCTCGGGTCGGTGGTCGCGGACCAGTTCGGCGACGTCGTCGCCCGCGCGCGAGACGACGACCTCGAACCCACGTGCCAGCAGGTTCGACCGGACGAGGTCGATGATGTTGCGGTCGTCCTCCACCAAGAGCACGACCGTGGCGTCGTCGGTCATGGCTCGATCGGCTCCACCGGAAGGGTCACCACCATGGTGGTCCCACGATCGCACGGCTCGAGGCCGACGGTCCCGCCATGGGCGTCGATGATGCCCCGGGCAATGGCCAGACCGAGGCCGGCGCCGGGTGCGCTCGTCGAACCGCGGGCGTGCGGGAGGAAGACACGATCGGCAAGCGACGGCGGGATGCCGACCCCGTCGTCGTGCACCCGCACGATGACCGTCTCGCCACCGGAGTCGGTGCGAGCATCGACTTCGACCGCGGCCGGCTCGCCGTCGGCCGCGTGGCGGACGGCGTTGTCGAGCAGGTTCACGAACACCTGCTCCAACCGGTCGTGGTCGCCCCACACCGCCGGGAGGTCCGGCGCCGTGCAGAGGGCGATCGAGCCTTCGGGGATGCATCGCTTCGCCGCTTCGAGGACCAGCGGCAGCTCGCACCAGTCGGCCACCAGCCGGAGCGTGCCCGAGTCGATGGCGCTGAAGTCGAGCAGGTCGCCGACCAGGCGCCCCATGCGCGCCGACTCCGATGCGATCGAGTCGAGGAATCGCTCCTGGGACGACACGTCCCAGGACACGTCGTCCTGGCGCAGGGTCTCGGCGTAGCCCTGGATGGCGGTCAACGGGGTTCGCAGCTCGTGGTTGAGCCGCGAGAGGAAGTCCCGCTGCAGGTGCTGGCTACGTCGAAGCGACTCGGCCTCCGCGTTGGCTCCTTCCAGCGCTTGGCGCTCCAGGGCGAGGCGCAGCGAGCGGGCCGCGTCGTCGAGCAGGTCGAGGGCGTCATCGGAGAGGCGGGCGGGATCCGCCCACCAGGCGGCCACGACCGCGCGCCCGGCCGGTGCGTCGATCGGTACGGCGAGCACATCGGTTCCCACCGGTCGGGCCCGGTCGAGCCGACCGCTCGCCCGCAGCACCAGCGAAGCCGCGATGCGTCGCCGGTCGGTGCCGGCCTCGCTGCTCTCGACGGTGGTGCCGTCGGCATGGTGCAGCGAGATCGAGTCGGCGCCCAAGCCGCGTCCCAGTGCGAGCAGGGCCACGCCGAGGCCGGCGTGCAACGGCTGCGGGCCGGCCAGGGTGTCGAGCACCCCCCGGAGCGTCTCGAGCAACCGGTTGCGGCGGGTGGCGTCGGCCAGCAGCCGGTCCCGTTCGAGGGCGGTCGCCGCCAGCCGGGCGTGGAGCAGGACGAGCTCGAGCTGGTCGTCGTGGATCCGCCCTGGTGCATCAGCGAAGCCGGAGATGGCGCCGAGCACCGCGTCGGACCCCACGATGGGCACCGACCACGCGCTGCCGAGCCGACGGCCCGCGCCTTCGACGACCACGACATCGCCGGTGGCCGCGGCCTGGCCCGGCGCGTCGTCGGGGCCGGCGATCATCAGCTCGCCGGGCCCGAGGCCGACCGCCGCCATGCGGCGCAGGACGCCCTCGTCGTCGAAGAGGTGGACGCACAGTCGGTCGATGCCCAGCGACTCGACCATCGCGGACAGGATGAGTGACAAGCCGGCGGCCGGATCGACATCGGCGAGCTCCTCGACCAGGCTGCTCAGCCGGCGCAGCTGGCGGCGGGCCGACGAGTCGGTCTCGATGCCCGACATCATCGCCGCCACATCGTCGGGGTGGACCTCGAGCGTCGACACCGCGGCGACGAGCCGGCTCTGGCGCAGGACGGCGATCCGATCGGCCAAGGCGAAGACCTGGTCGAGTCGGTGGCTCACGAGCAGGATGGCGGCACCCGCGTCGCGCAGCTCGGCGAGCAGGCGTTCGACCAGCACCGTCTCGGCCACGCCGAGGGCGGCGGTGGGCTCGTCGAGGATCAGCACCGATGGATGACGGCGCACGGCCCGGGCGATCGCGACCAGCTGGCGCTGACCACCCGACAGCTGGCCCACGGGACGGAACAGGTCGTCGGTGGGTAGGTGCAGCCGACCGAACAACTGGCGGGCCTCGTCGGCCATCGTCCGATCGTCGAGCACGCCCCGGCCGGTGCGCTCGCTGCCGAGGAAGAGGTTGGCGACGACGCTGAGGTTGTCGCACAGGGCGAGGTCCTGCCACACGACGGCGATCCCCTGGTCTCGCGCGCCGATCGGATCAGGGGCGAGCGGTTCGCCGTCGAGCACGAAGGTGCCGCCGTCCGGCGGGATCGTCCGAGCGATGCACCCGACGGCGGTGGACTTGCCGGCGCCGTTCTCGCCGACCAGCGCGAGGATCTCGCCGCCCCGCACGTCGAGGTCGAGACCATCGAGGACGCGGAGCCGGCCGAACTGCTTGCTCAGCCCTCGGACCTCGAGCACGACGTCTCGTCCGTGGTCCACGGTCATGGTGGTGGAGGTTACGTCTGCGCGACCACGAAGCATCCTCACGTCGCCGAGGCGGCGCCGATGAGTACGGTCTCGCCGTGTCGCTGCTACGCACCCGCGGGTTGACCGTGACCTTCGGCGGTGTCCACGCCGTGGCCGGCGTGGATCTCGACGTGGCGGCCGGCGAGTTCGTCGGTCTCATCGGACCCAACGGGGCAGGCAAGACCACCCTCATCGACGCGGTGACCGGTTTCGTCACCCCCACCGCCGGCACCGTGGAGCTCGCCGGTGAGGACATCACGGCACTCACCCCGGCGGCGCGGGCGCAACGGGGGCTGGTCCGTACCTTCCAGTCACTCGAGCTCTTCGAGGACCTCACCGTGGCGGACAACCTCCGGGTCTGCGCCGAGACCCCGCACTGGTGGGACCCCCTGGTGGACGCCGTGCGACCACGACGGAGCAACCGCGTGTCGGAACAGGTGGCCTGGGCCCTGGACGTCGTCGGGCTCGGCGACATCGCCTCCCGACGCCCGGGTGAACTGAGCCACGGACGCCGGAAGCTGGTGGCCGTGGCCCGTGCCCTCGCCCTGCAGCCCTGCCTCGTCCTCCTCGACGAGCCGGCGGCCGGACTGGACAGCTCCGAGACCACCCGGTTGGGCGCGCACCTGCGCCGCCTCCCCGCACAGGGGATCAGCGTGCTGCTCGTCGACCACGACATGGGCCTCGTGCTCGACACCTGCGACCGGGTGGTGGTGCTCGATGTCGGCACCGTGATCGCGACCGGGCCGCCGGAGCGGATCCGAGACCACGAACGGGTGATCGAGGCCTACCTCGGAGTGGCGTCGCCATGACGCGGCCTCCCGTGCTCGACATCCGCGGCCTCGTGGCCGGCTACGACGGCGTACCGGTGGTGCGGGGCCTCGACCTGCGGGTGCACGCCGGCGAGGTCGTGGCCCTGCTCGGCCCCAACGGCGCCGGCAAGACCACCACCTTGCGGACCGCCTCAGGGCTCCTACCGTCCCTCGGCGGCGAGATCGAGGTCCTGGGCCGACCCCCGACCCCACGTGCTCCCCACCGCGTGGCGCGCCGCGGGGTCGGTCACGTCACCGAGGACCGTTCGCTCTTCTTCGACCTCTCGGCCCGGCAGAACCTCACCGTCGGTGTGGCGGGCCGGCGCCGCGCCGCCCGGGCCGTGGCGCGGGTGCTGGGGCTGTTCCCCGAACTGGAGCCCACCCTCGACCGCAAGGCCGGGCTGCTGTCGGGAGGCCAGCAGCAGATGCTCGCCCTCGCCCGCGCGCTGGTCGGGGAGCCGAGGCTCCTGCTGGTCGACGAGATGAGCCTGGGGTTGGCACCCATCGTCGTCCGGCGCCTCGTGCCGATGATCCGGGCCGTCGCCGACGACACCGGTGCCGGGGTGGTGCTCGTCGAGCAACAACTCACCATGGCAGCGGGTGTGGCCGACCGCATCTGCCTCCTGGTCCACGGCGAAGTCGTGGCCGAGGGCCCGACGGCCGAGATGCGCGACCGCCGGGACCTGTTCGAGGCGTCGTATCTGGGATGAGCGTCAGGCCGGGAGCCAGGTCCCGTGGGCTCCGTACGGCACCCGCCGGGGGAGCCGGACGCGGGCGACCGGGGACCCGGAGAAGTCCCGGGCGTCGATGACGCGCAACTCGGTTCGGTCCTCGGCCTCGTCGTGGGCGAACACCAGCACCCAGCCCTCGTCCTCAGCGGCGTCTGGCCCCGCCGGAGCGAAGACCGGCTCGCCCAGGCGGGTGTGCGGGGAGGTGGTGTGCACCTCCGCCGACCCGTCCTGCAGGTCGTACTTGTACAGCTCGGAGCCGATGGTGGCCGGCCCGTCCCACGACAGCTCGGCGGTGTAGCCGTACCGGACGGCCTGGCCGATCCGCCGGTCGTCGATGCGGGGGAAGTCCGAACGCCGGTCGTCGAGTTGCTCTTCCTTCACCGCGCCGGTGGTCAGGTCGATCGTCCATCGCCACAGCTGGGCCATGGCACCGAGGTCGTCGAAGCCGTTCTGCATCACGCCCTCGGACCGGCACACGGTCAGCACGATGTGATCGCCGTCTTCGTGGGAACTGACGGGGTGGAACACGTAGCAGGGATCGATCTCGTGCCACGTCACGTCGGCGTTGGTGCCGGTGCGGGGCATCACGCCGAGACGAGCGCCGGCGTCGCGGTCGAAGAAGAACGGCTCCTCACCGCGCATGGCCCGTTCCAGGCTGAAGCGCACCGGCAGGTCCATGAACACCACGTTGTGCTCGGTCACGTTCCAGTCGTGCATCATCACCGGGTTGGGGAGGTCGATCGGCTCGGCCTGGAGCACCTCACCGGTGGCGCTGATCCGGTAGTAGGTCAGGTACGGCTCCCTGACGAGCTGGTACCCGAAGGCCAGGAGCTCACCGGTGTCGGGGCACTGCTTGGGGTGCGCGGTGAACGCGCCGGTGACCGCCCCTCCGAAGTCCTCCACACCGAGGGTGCGCAGCTCGTCGTCGAGTGCGAACGGCTGGTGCTGCTCCTCGAGGGCCAGCCACCGTCCGTGGTGGCGCACGACGTGGGTGTTCGCCGGCGACCGGGCCGGATCCATCATCACCGAGAGGTCGGACCCGTCGTCGGCCTCCCAGAACGGCGTGCGCACGTAGCGGTTCCGGTAGCGGGCGCGTCCACCGGCCAGGTCGACGGCGTGCAGCATGCCGTGACCGAAGAACCAGTGCGGGCTCCACCCGGTCCGAGGGTTGAACCCGTTGCGGACGTAGGTGCCTTCGAGCTCGTCGGGGAGCCGGCCGTCGACCTCCAGTCCGTCGACGTCGATCTCGTCGTCGATCGGGGCGAAGTTGCCCGCCAGGTGCCATGGCACAGCGGTGTCGGCGGTCGGCGCGTCGAGATCGGTCATGGTTCCCCCTGGTCCGGCCGGGCGTCGCCCGATCTGTGCCACACTACCCCGCTGACTGAACGGTGTTAAGCAGTAGCTCGGGTCCGTGTCGGGCGCCGGGTCGAGGACGAGCGCCACGGGGGGATCATGGGTCACAAGGCGTTGGGGTGCGCCCTGGTCGGGCTGCTGGTCGTCGCCAGTTGCAGCGAGCCGGCGGAGGACGGGGCCGGTACCACGGTGCCCACCGTCGAGGACACCGGTCCGACCGTGCCCGACGGGGGCACGGTGGTGGCCCGCTACGCCGGCGAACCGTGGTTCCTCGGCACCCTGCCCGGGGCGCCCACGGCCGCCGACCCGGAGGCCGAGCCGATCGTGATCGGGCTCATCAACCAGGAGGACACCCCGCTCGGCTCGTATCCCGAGATCCGCCGCGCGATCGAAGGCGGTGTCGAGTTCGTCAACACGGAGTTGGGCGGAATCGACGGCCATCCCGTGGAGCTGCACAGCTGCGTCACCAGCTTCAGCCCGGAGCAGTCCGCGGCGTGCGCGCAGGAGATGGAGCGAGCCGGCGTCGTCGCCCTCGTCGGCGGCCTCGACGTGACGAGCAACGGGTCGATCCCGGTGATGGAACAGAACGGCATCGCCCAGGTCGGCGGCATACCCGCCAACCTCGTCGAGCAGCAGAGTGACGTCACCTTCTTCTTCTCCGGTGGGGTGACCGGCGCCCTCGCCGCGTTCCTGGACCACCTCGCCGCCAACGGCGGCCGCCGGGCCGTCCTCGCCTACGGTGAGTTCGAGAGCTTCGACGTGGCCGCGAACGACTACGCGAAACCGGTCGCCGATCTCCTCGGCGTGGAGCTGGACACGGTGTCGTTCCCGCTCGTCGCCACCGACTTCCTTCCCGTCCTGACCCGGTCGTCGGAGTCGAATCCGGACGCAATCATCGTGGCGGCGGCCGGTGCGGCCTGCGCACCGATCATGAAGACCTACCGTGACCTCGAGATCGCGGCCCAGCTCTACCTGGTCGGGGCGTGCGCCGACGACGAGATCATCCGCGCCTCGGATGGCGCCTACCGTGACGTGATCTTCAACTCGGAGGGCCCGCCCGATGGCCAGGGCGACGTCGACGGAGGAATCTTCGCCTCGGTCAACGAGCTCTACGCCAACGGCCAGGGGGGCGGCGCCGGCACCGTCGGGCTGCGGTCGTTCCTGAACCTGTACTCCGTACTCGTCGACCTCGGTGCCGACGGGATCAGTCGCGCCGCGGTCCTCGACTCGTTGCGCAGCTCCGTCGACCGCCCCGGATTCTGGGGCCACAGCTACACGTGTGACGGACACCAGGTCGCCGGACTCCCCTCGCTCTGCGCTCCCCAGCAGTCACTCATCCGGGTCGAGGCTCCCGGACAGGTCGTCACCATCAACGAGGAGTGGTACGACACGGTCGCGTTGTTCGCCCGGGCGCTGTGACGCCGTGACGTGATCGACCACCTCACCTACCTGCTACTCGGCCTCGGTGGCGGGGCGGTCGTCGCCGCCCTCGCCGTCGGCGTCGTGATCACCCATCGGGCCAGCAACGTGATCAACCTCGGGCACGCGGCGATCGGCATGTACGTCGCGTTCGCCTACTACGAGCTCCGGCGCAGCGGCGACCTCGTCCTCCCGATCCTCGGCCTACCGGGCCGCGTTCGGCTGATCGACCGTCCCACCGTGGCCACGGCACTCGTGATCAGCGCGGTGGTCGCCGCCGCGGTCGGCGCACTGGTGTTCGTGGCCGTCTTCCGGCCGCTCCGCTCGGCCCCCGCTCTCGCCCGTGTCGTGGCCAGCCTCGGGTTGATGGTCTACCTCATCGGCGTGGTCGACCTCCGCTTCGAGGGACCTGCTGCGACGTCACTGCAACTGGACGGTCCGTTGCCGACCCGACTCGTCGACGCGCTGGGCGTGCGCGTGCCTGCCGATCGCTACGCCCTCGCCGCGCTCACCCTGGGAGTCATCGGCATCCTGTGGGGCGTCGACCGATGGACCCGCTTCGGCCTCGCCACCCGAGGCGCCGCGGAGAACGAACGCGGCGCGGTGCTACTCGGTCTGTCACCCACCACCATCGGCCTCACGAACTGGATGCTCGCGTCCGTCCTCGCCGGCCTGGCCGTGATCGCCGCCGCGCCCCTGTCCGGTCTGGACCCCGGCGGGACCAGCCTCCTGATCGTGCCCGCCCTCGGTGCGGCCCTGATCGGTGGCTTCCGCTCCGTGGTCATCGCCGGCCTGGCCGGCCTCGGCACGGGCATGCTCCAGTCCGAGATCCTCAACATGCAGGCCAGCAGCACATGGCTCCCCGAGGTCGGGCTGCAGCAGGGGATCCCGTTCCTCATCGTCGTCGTCGCGCTGGTGCTGTTGGGCCGCCGCCTGCCCGACCGAGCCTCGGTGGCGACCACACACCTGCCACACGCGCCCGAACCCCACCACACCATGGTGGTGACCGGGGCCGTCACCGTGGCCGGAGTGGTCGGGCTCCTCGTGCTCGGCAGCGCGTACCGCTCTGCGATCATCGCATCCGCCATCGCCACGATCGTCGCCCTGTCCGTCGTGGTGCTGACCGGCCTGGTGGGCCAGATCTCACTGGCGACCTTCGCGTTGGCCGGCACCGCGGGCTTCACCATGGTGCGGGTGAGCGCCGCTGGCCTGGCTTTCCCGCTGGCGGCGATCGGTGGGGTCGTCGTCGCGATCGGCCTGGGCCTACTCGCCGGCCTTCCCGCCGTGCGCGTCCGTGGACTGATGCTGGCCGTCACCACCCTCGCCGCGTCGATCGCCATCGAGCAGCTGCTGTTCCAATGGAACTGGTTCACCGGTTCGGCGAGCGGGGCGCGGGCGCCCGCACCCAGCCTGTTCGGGATCGACCTCGGCATCTCCGCGCCCGGCGCCGCCTACCCGCGCGTTGCCTTCGGGGTGCTCGTCCTGGTTGCCATGCTGGGGTCCATGGCCATCGTGGTGAACCTCCGACGAGGGGCCACCGGTCGCCGCTGGCTCGCGGTGCGGGCCAACGAACGAGCTGCGGAGGCGGCCGGCATCCCGGTGGCCCAGGTGAAGCTGGGAGCCACCGCGGTCGCAGCCGGGCTGGCTGGTCTCGCCGGCGTCCTGCTCGCCTACCAGCAGCAGATCGTCTCGGCCGGATCCTACGGTGCGCTCCAATCGCTGATCGCGGTGGCGATCGCCTACCTCGCTGGCATCGCCATCCCCGCGGCCGCGCTGCTGGCCGGGACGCTGGTCAGCGGCGGGTTGCTGACCGTCGTGCTGGATTCGATCAACGATGGATCGTCGAAGTACCAGTTCGCGGTGAACGGCCTCCTGCTCATGGTGGTCGCCGTTCGCTTCCCCGCGGGGCTGCTGGGCGCGACCCGAGGCCGGCGCGGATGACGGCGCATGCCGGACGCCCACCACTGGCGCGGGACGCGATCGTCGCCCGAGCGATCGAGATCGTCGACGAGTCGGGAGTCGACTCGCTGTCGTTGCGTTCCCTCGCCGGCGACCTCGGTGTCTCGGCGCCGGCGCTCTACGACCACATCGAGTCCAAGGAGAGCCTCCTGCGGCTCATGGCGCGGGAGGGGTACGCCAACCTCGCGGCCCGTTGGGAACGGCTCGATACCGAAGACGTCGGGGCGTGGATCCGGGCTACGTCGCACTCCTATGTCGCCTTCGCCCTCGAACGGCCCGGGTTGTTCGGCGTGATGTTCCGCTTCCGACCGACGTTCGTGTTGGGACCGGGCGACGTCGAGGACGACGTGGCCACCGCCGTCTTCGAACGGGCGCTCCACGTCATCGAGCGCGGGGTGGACGACGGGCTGCTCGTCGCGGCCCCGCCGCTCGAGCTGGCCCTGGCGTTGTGGGCCGCGATGCACGGCGCGGCGACCGTGCAGTCCATGAGCCCGGAGATGGGCCGAGCCGACTGGCTGGTCGACCTGATGGTCGACGGACTGCTGACCGGTTGGCGCTCCCCGCGCCGCGGCCCCTGACCACCAGGGAGCTGCTGCGCTCCGGAGCTTCTCGGATGCGCACGTCCCATCGAGTGCACGTCGCCAGTCGCCGGAGACACCGGTCTGATAAGCCCTCGACCGACGCGCCATCGACACCGGCGCCCCATTGACCCAGGAGCGAACCCATGGATGACCAGCCCGTCGAGAACACCGGCACGTCGCCGAAGCCGGCCCATCCGACCACCGCCCGAGCCAATGCCGACCTGGCGGCGCGGCTCCCGCTGGCCGACGAGGCCGACCTGGCCCGGGCCACTCGCGGCCTGGTTGCCGAACACCCCACCGGGACCGTCAACCGGGGCATGGCAAC
>CAVSRP010000015.1:0-14405 GCA_963730345.1 uncultured Acidimicrobiaceae bacterium | reverse complement strand
GCTCTCCGCCGCTCGCCGAACCGACCCGGCCCGCTCGCGTTCAGCGGCCCGCCGCCCCCAGCTGATCCGCGGCGTGCATGACCGGTACGGCCGCGTTCACGACCAGCACGATGACGACTGCGACCACCAGACCGAGAAGCAGCACGCTCCCGATCCGACTGCCGAAGCTGTGGTGCTCGAACATCTCCGACTCCCCTGCATGTGATGGTGGACACCTCGATCGTCGACCCCCGGCGTCTTCCGGGTGTCCCCTCTCCGGCCACCGACGGTGGGTGACGGGTACCAACGCGGCACGGATCGTAGAGGTGGCACCGCTGGCCGGCCTGCTCAACGACACCGCCCACCCCAGTTCGATCGTGCTGCCCGTGGTCGGAGCCGGCTCGCCGACCGCCACCCCGCACGCGGCACTCGAGGTCGCCGGTCGGCAGGCTTCGGGCACCGGCCCGGCCGTCGGTGATGCCCCCGCACCGCTCCCTCGGACCGGCGGATCGGCGCCGATCACGCTGGTGGTGGTCATGCTGGGCGCCACGCCTGGTTCTGAGGTGCCGGATGGCACGTCGATAACTCACAGGGTTGGGCAGGAGACGAAGCGCTGGGTGCCGAAGCTTGTCGCTGCGCAGTTCGCGCCGTGTCGACGAGATCGGCACGACTCGTTGCCCACCCTGCCAGGAGACGACGTGTCCCGATCGAGCCGATTCCTCACCGCGCTGGCGGTGCTCGCCCTCGCCATCACCGCCACGCCCGCCTTCGCCGACGGGCTGCTCGGCGGGACCGGACTCGATCCCGCGTCCACCGTCGTCGGCGCCACCCCCGGCCTCGACCGGCTGCTGGCGTCGGGCACCGACCGGACCACCGCCATCGCGACCCTCGACGCCGTGCCCACCGCCGTCGTCGGTGATGCGCTCGGGGCCCTGGGCCTCGAGGTGCAGCCGATGAAGCACCTCCCGCTCGCCCTGGTCCGCGGACCGGTCGCCGCCATGCAGGCCGCGGTCGCCACCGGCATCGCCGACGACGTCTACCCGAACGACCAGCTCCAGTACCTCGACACCGCATCCTCCGACGCCATGGGCGGCGCCGCCACCCGCGCCGCAGGTCTCACCGGCACGGGGGTCACGGTCGCGGTCGTCGATTCCGGCTGCGACGCCTCCCACCCCGACCTGGGGGACCACGTGGTCCACAACGTCAAGGTGGTCAGCCCGGAATACGTCAACGGGCAGGTCGACGCCAACAACACCATCGCCGTGCCCAACGAGGTCGGCCCCTACCAGAACACCGACCTCGGCTCCGGCCACGGCACCCACGTGTCGGGCATCATCGCCGCCGACGGCACCACCTCCCCCGACCATCTGGGCGTCGCTCCCGACGCCGACCTGGTGTGCATCTCCGTCGGCGAGGTCCTGTTCACCACCGCAGTGGTGACCGCCTACGACTACCTCCTCGACCAGCCCGACATGTGGGGCGTCGACGTGATCAACAACTCGTGGGGCAACTCCTACGCCCAGTTCGATCCCCGCAACCCGGTGGCCACCGCGACCAAGGCGGCGGCCGATGCGGGCGCGGTCGTCGTGTTCGCCGCGGGCAACTCGGGCGACGGCAACGGCGAGGGAACGCTGAACCCGTTCTCGCAGGCCCCCTGGGTGGTGTCGGTGGCAGCCGAGAGCATCGACCACGTCCGGGGCTCGTTCTCGTCCAACGGCTTCCGCTACGACAACTCGCTCCCCACCAACATCGGCCCTGGCGGCCACACCACCTTCACCGGCAGCCAGCTCGGCCTCGTCCACCCCGACGTCGCCGCCCCCGGCGTGGACATCTCGTCGACCTGCGACACGGTCGGGACCGTCGTGGGGCCCTGCCCGCCCGGCGAGAACACCACGGCGTCCGGCACCTCGATGGCCTCGCCCCACGTGGCCGGCGCGGCCGCCGTCCTCCTCCAGGCCAATCCCGACCTGACCCCGGAGCAGCTGCTCATGGCCATGCAGGTCACCGCCCAGCCGGTCGAGGCCACCGACGGCGGGCCCGCCCCGTTCTGGCAGGTCGGCTACGGCCGGGTCGACCTCACCCAGGCCGTGCCGCTCGTCCAGTCCGCCCATCAGCTCAAGAAGCTGTCCCGCCTGCAGGCGAAGCGCGACCAGGACCTGATCGACAGCGCAGCGGTGCTCCAGAGCGACTTCTGGACCTACGCCGCACCGACCGTGGCCGTGGACTCCGACGCCCACAGCTACACGATCACGCCCCAGGACGGCATCGACGAGATCCGGGCCACCATCGTCCATCCGTCCGAGGCCACCGTCGGCGCCGACATCGGGTTGTTCGTCTACTCGGTCACCATCCGCGACGCCGAGGGCAACGTCCTCGCCACGCAGGAACACGTCGGCATCGGTGCGGAGGCGGCCACCGCCGATCTCACCGGCCTGACCGAAGCGCAGCGAGCCTCGATCACCGTGGACATCGTCGGCGTGCGGTCGGCATCCGATCCCGACACGCTCGACTCCGACAGCATCCTCAACGACACCGTGACCCTGCAGGTCGTGCAGCGCGACACGGTCTGATCCGCCGGACCACGGTCCGCACCCCCGTCCCGGCGCCGACGGCCCCTTCCCCCCTGGGCCGGACGGCGCCGGGCGGCAGAACTCCCGCCCGATCACCGGTAGGGTCTCGATCGGAGGTCGGTGAGTCGTGCCATGAGCTTCGAGACCCTGCGCTACGAGGTCGACGGCGGTCTGGCCCGCCTCACGCTCGACCGACCCGATGCCATGAACGGGATGACCAACCGCATGGTGCGCGAGGCGAGAGATGCCCTGGCCCTCGCTGCCGCCGACCCCACCGTGCGAGTGCTGGTCCTCACCGGAGAAGGCCGGGCGTTCTGCCCCGGCGCCGACCTGCACCACTTCACCGAGGGAGGGGCCGACGAGCGGTTGACCGCGCGGGAGTTCGCGGTCACCACCCTGCTCCACGAGATCCCCGCCGTGACGGTGGCAGCCATCAACGGCGCGTGCGCCGGGGCCGGCCTCGGCTGGGCCCTGGCCTGTGATCTCCGGTTCATGGCGGCCGGCGCCAAGCTCAACACCGCCTTCCTCGATGTCGCGGTGGCCGGCGACATGGCGATCCCGTGGTCGCTTCCCCGGCTGGTGGGCGCCGCCCGCGCTCGTGAGCTGTCGCTGCTGCCCCGCAAGGTCGACGCCGACGAGGCGCTGCGCATCGGCCTCGTGGCCCGGGTCTTCCCCGACGACGAGTTCCGGAGCGCGACCGACGAGCTGCTGACCGCGCTGTTGAAGAAGTCGCCGACCGCCCTCGTCGGGCTGAAGCAGAACTACGTCGCCGCCGAACGCATGACCCTCGCCGACTTCGTCGACTACGAGGCCGAGCGCCACCTGCGGATCGCGGCCAGCGCCGACACCGCCGAGGCGTTCCGGGCCTTCCTCGAGAAGCGCGAACCCCGGTTCGGCTGACGGGCCCCCAACCGGCGAGGGTGCCGTCAGGCCGAGCCGGGGTGCCGGGCCTGAACCTCAGCGATCAAGGTCAGCGCCGCTCGCTGGGCCACGACTGGCGCGAGGGTGTGACTCTGACCAGGTAGGTCCACCAGCGTGACGTTCGGTCGCTCTCGGACCCACTCCAGCACACCGAGCCGCACCAGTTGCTGGTGCACGGCTTCGGCGCCGCTGAACGCCAACACCAGACCCGTGTCAGGGGCCACACGTTCGATGTCGGCCTTTATCGAGCGGGCGACACGAGGCCGTGACAGGCGCTCACGAATGCGGCCGAGAACTCGGCCCGGCACCGACGGCATGGCCTTCACGGCCGCACCCCCCAGCCGGAGCAGAGTGCCCGGCCCCACCTCGCGCCGTGCGCACCGACGAACCAGGTCACGGAAGCGAGCCGCGATCAACTGCTCCTCCGAGACCTCGAGCGACGGTGAATTCGGATCCCAGACGAGCACCCCCGGATTGAGAAGCACCGCCTCGGCGATCCTGCCATCAGCGAGCGCCGCCCGAAACGACCAGTAGGCGCCACTGCAGATACCCACCGCCACGATCCGCCGACCGGGCCACCGGCTCTCTGCGTGATCAAGCGCGGCACGTAGTTGTTCGTATCGGCTCTCGTCGTACAGGGCATCGAGATCGATCGCCACGTCCCTGCCGGAACCCTCACCGATACCGATCATGTCCACCCGGAGAGCTGGACCCCCGGCTGCGGCCCACTGTCGCGCGGCAGCGACCCACAGGCGGTTTGGTCCGATGTGCCGTATGGCCCCGGTGTTGAGGAAGATCGCAACCGGCGCCGACTTCCCGATCACCTCAGGCTCTGCGGACACGCCAAAGAGGGAACCGCCCGGCATCCCGATGATCGAGGCCTGCTCTTCGATGGTGATCCCGCCGACGTCAACGTGTGCCACTGACGCGGATGACGACCTCTCCACTGGATTCGTTCCACCGACTTCACGGGTGCACACCGGCGTCGCTTCGAGCCACACGCGCACCGCTTCGACCACACGCGTGGGGAAGACGCTCACTTGCGGGCGGTCGGTCATCTCGGCCCACCCCGGTCCGGGGCTCACCGACACGTCGACTCCCGATGACTTCAGGTGATCGGCGAGCGACGCGTCCACCGGGATCCCGTCCTGCTCGATGAGCAACGCTCGTCGCAGTCGGCCCGTCGACAGTGCACGTGTGTCCACCCCTGAAAGTGACGGCAACGTGGCGGAGTTGATCACGAATCCGTGCACCTCCAGCCAATCGGACGGGAGCGATGTGGGCTCGGGTTCGATCGGGAGGAGGTAGTCCAACTGCGCGCCCGCGAACGCGCGCTGGGCGCGGACGAAGCGTCGACCCCGGGAATGTGCCGCCCACAGGACGAGATCGTCGACGGGTGCACCGTCGCCGATGGCCAGGAGGGCCAGGCTCCCACCGAGACCCATGCCCAGCGCGGTCACACGTCGAACGTTCGGGAGAGCGTGCAGCCAGCGGACGCCAGCGTGGATCGACCGTACCCACGGTGGCAGCTGGTCTCCATCAATGCCGGTGCCGCCGCTGTCGCCCGTGCCCAGGAGGTCGATGCGCAGGACCGAGAAGCCATCGACTGCCATCTCTTCTGCCCAGCGGCGTCGTGCTCGATGCGACGCCACTTCCTCCCAGCCCCACGGTGGGCACATCAGGACGCCGATCCCGGTGTCGACAGCCGGATCGGCGCCGTGAAAGCGCGCGAACATCGGCTCCCCATCCACGTCGATGTAGATCGATTCCATGTTCAAGAGCCACCACCCACCAGGAACGACGACGGGTCGACAGTGATCCGTCCCTCGACGTTGTCGGCTGATACCTCGATGGAGTTGAGGCTCTCCGCGTCGCTCGGCGTCAGCACGATGGTTCGGGTGTGGCCCGGGGCAATGTCGAACACCTGGTCGGACGGCTCGAAGCCGGCCATGTGGACCCGAACACCGAGAGCGAGAGCCCGGCTGCGCAGGGTCAGTGCAACGCCGTCCGGTGTGGCGTTGGCAGTCTCGACGGCCAAGCCGACCTGCGCGTTCGGTAGAGCAGCAACGGAGCGGTTCCCGATGAGGCGGACATGCTGTGAGATCGGTTCGCCTCCCAAATCGCCGACGTGTTCCAACGTGGCGACGATCAAGTCGTGCTGCGCGGGACCGAACCCATAGGCGGCTGCCGCGTCGACGAACCGACCGAGCATCTGCTCGAGATCTCTCTCGATGGTCGTGTGCGGTCCGACCTCGATCAGGCTCTCGACCTCCTCGACCGGTCGCTCCGCCCGGCGATAGAGGACGACACACAGCGTCGCGACGAGCGTCGTGGCACGGTCGTTGGCGACATGGACACGAATGCCGCTGAGACCTTCGTCGGTGGTCCATACCGCGACCGGCGCAAACAGCCCTTTGAGCAGGTGCAGCGTGGCCTTGGGCCGGCCGGCGCTGTCGAGCACGCCCCACCCGGCCCCGGGGACGAGATCGCGGAGCCACAGGACGAGACCGCCACCGCAGCCGGAGCCGCTCCGACGCCACTCAGCGAACACCTCCCGCATCACCTCGCCCGGAACCCGTCTGGACAGCTCCAGGTAACGACTCTGGTCGGCTGAGCGCAACGCCACAGGGTCAATCCCGTAGAGCTCCTGGAGGTAGTGATCGCGGACGTCGTCGAAGTCCCAACCGGTGCCGACGTCACGTGGAACACCGGCCTTCCACTCCGGATGGGTCACGCTCGACTCGGTCCCGGGGGAGAAGATCTCCGGCATGCCCTCGGGCTCCGGGACGTTCCCGAACGCCAGACATTCGCTGGCGAACCGCACGCCCGCCGACTTGACATCGTTCACGGGGCGGCGGTATCCGCCGACTCCGAAATAGTGCGCAACGCCTTGTGAAAATCGGAACGGAAGTGCCCCACCCCAGGGCGACGACGGCACGTAGAGGGCGTCACAGCCCAGCCCATCCATCAACTGTGGCACCAACTCGTCGAAGAACGGCTCGCGGGTGACCTTGATGTCCACCCCAAACATGGCCGCCTGTTGCTCGACCTCGCTCCCCCCGCACACGACCACCAGGCTCGGACGACCGAGGACGGCCTGCAGCTCGGCTCGCACCTCGGCGCGCGCCGCGGCCAGGAACGATTCGTCGCCGAACGGATAGTGGAAGTTGGCGAACATCAGATCTTGCCACACGAGGATGCCGAGCTCGTCGCACAAGTCGTAGAAGGCGGTCGGTGCGTATGTCCCCGTGCCCGGGAGGCGCACCATGTTGGCGCCGGCATCTCGTACCAGCGTCAGCATGCGCCGGAGCTCGCCTCGCTCCTCGGACAGGTTCACCAAGTCCACCGCAGACCACACGAACCCTCGGGCGAAGATCGACACACCATTGATGTGCAGGTCGAGACCGTCTCGGGCCAAGTCGTGGGCCGGGGAAGGACCAGGCGCGAGGACGCGGAAACCCACTGCTCCGAGATCGATCCGCACCTGCTCCTCTGGGGTGTCGAGGAGCATCACGACCGTGTGGAGAACGGGGTCCCCGTGGCTGTGGGGAAACCACTTCGCGACGGCTGGAACGACGAGACGGGCGCCAGCCGACAGCTCGTCACCGTCCCACTCCACCTCGACGGCGGTCTCGTGGTGGCCGGACGGCCCGTCGAGCACCAATCGCCCCGTCGCCGGCGGGGTAGCCGCGAACCAGTGACCGCCCACCACGACGTTCAGCACGCCCTCGCTGCCTTCGACCGTCGGGCGCACCTCGGCGCGTGAGACCGAGAGCAGACGTCGGCGCTCGACTCGAACTGGACGCCATGGTCCAACCGGCGCCGGCGCTGCCGCGAAGCCCGGCGCCCGACCGAGGAGCGTCGTTCGGTGCCAACGCAGATCGGCGGCTGCGATTCTGGTTCGCCACCGAGCCCGGGGGCTCCGACGTTCCCCGAAGCGTTCCGACAGCGATCGACAGCAGACGAGGATCTCGATCTGCCGTCCGGCTCGGTCGGTGATGTCGGCCTCCTGGCGTTCGAACATGGATTCGCCATGGGCGACGAGGAAGCCATCCACGTAGGTCTCCGAGATGGTCGCCACGCCGTCACAGGCCAGCACGATGCGCTCGTCCGTGGACGCCGCATCTACAGCGATCGAAGCCCGGAACCACCAGTCGTCTGCGTCCAGGTCGGCAGGGATCGCGCGGCCGGCAGACCGGTATGCCCCTGCGACCGTGCCGGGTACCTCAGCAGGAATCCAATCGAGCGCGGCCGCATCGTCGGCCGCGACCTCGTCTCCAGGGCGTGAACGGGCGACCTCCCACGAAGCCACGGACTCTTCCGCTCGGCAGCTCAGCGATCGAGCTCGCGTCGCCGACATGGCCGTCATCCGATCACTCTGTGCATGGCGTCGAAGGCCCGCTCCCAGGCCACCGCCATGTCGTCGACGATCGGGCATGGGTCGAATGACCGGCGTCGGGCGAGCTTGAAGCTCAACAGTTTCGCGGAATCCACGATCGACGAGAACGCCGCTGCGGCAGGCTGGCCGGCCACGCCCAATGCCCAGTCGACGTGTGATGCGCAAAGCTCGAAGCCAGCGCCCGCCATTCGCACGGTGGCGAAGGCGTAGTCGTGGTACACGGAGGCGTTGCCGTCGAGGAGGCGCGGTAGATCGCGTTCGAGCTGTGCGCCGAAAGCGACGAACGGGTTGTCGACCGGGGCTCGCTCGAGATGTCCCCGGAGGAGCTGCCGGCTCGCCTCGACCAGCAGCGAGCCGCTCGCCCGGCGCCGATCGTCGAACCGTGCGATCTCGGCATACGGCGGGAGGACATCGCCCGACAGGTCGAGTCCGATGCGGAGTGCGCCTCGATAATCCTCATCCCAGAGCTCATGGAGCGAGGTGTTGTGGTAGTAGCGGAGGCGCTGCTGGTCAGGATCGATCGCCTCCACGGCAACCGATGTCTTCACGTGCTCGGTCCGATAGCTGCTGGCGGCGGTATCTGGTAGGTACCACGAGTCGAGCTCCACAATCATCGTCCGACCTTGGGCCAGCTGCTCGACGACGTGGGTCTCGATCGAGCGATACAGCTGCATCTCGTGGATGTCGACGCCGAGCAGGACCTCCAAGTCAGCATTGTGCGGCTTGAAGAACGTCCACTGATCACCTTCGAAGTCCATGCGGATGGTGCAGCCGAGGACCGACAGCGGGTCGTCACCCCGGGCGTGCAGGAGCTCAATGAGCACATCGGTGTAGCAGTTGGTCTCGGCGTAGGTCCGTTCGCTCTGGTGGAGCCGATGCGGCAGGTAGTGCGCCGGATCGTGACCGAAGAGCGACAACCATCCGCTCACGGCCAGAGCTCCCGCGTGACATCTCCGCGCCAAGCCGATCGGTCGAGGCCGTGGGCCCGCAGCAGACCCATCGTGATCCGTTCGACTCCGAAGCCGAGACAGGCAGTGTGCACCGGGCCACCCTCGGTCATACGGAGATCGAATACCTGTCCGAAGTGGTCCTGGTGGTAGTTGAACGATGCCACTGCAGTGTTCGTCGGCGACGCGATCGGGATCGTTACCTCGTATTTCAGTTCCTGGGCCCGTTGGTTGGCAGCCAACATCCGACCCGCCCTACCGAAGAACGGATCGTTGGCAATGTCCATTCCCGCCTCCAGGCCGAGGCGGCGCAGCAGCTCTACAGCACGCGTTCGCCATGTCTCGCGCCACTCGAGCACGGCCTCCGGCTCGCCGATGCGTACCAGCTCCCGCTGGCGAAACATCTGGAGCCGGGCCGGATCGCCTGCCGGCTCCGAGCGAAACACGAAGGCAGAGCCGGCATCGACAGTGATGCCGCCTGGGCGCAGCGGGGCGCGCTGGGCGATCGACGGGTAGACGGGGTAGCACGCCGCAGGGGTGAGCACCAGATCCGTCATGGACTGGAACGCACTCCAGTCCTCGTGTGCGGCTGCCCGCTCGCTCATTTCGCGAGCGGCGTTCTCGTCACCTTCGAAGCCGAAGATCGTGCCCGCGAGATGCGGGAACGAGCTCAAGTAACCCACGTCCTCCATGACCCGGCGCGGCAACAGGGGTGGGAACCGAAGCTGTTCGGGTTCATCACCCACCCCAGTCCGCGTGATGAGGGTGTCGACGGCCTCGCAGATTCCTTCGAAGGTGGCGCCTCGTCCATAGACCCCGGGAACACCCAGGTCGACCAGCAACCCTGCGTCGAGGAGCGCTTCCCGGAACGATCCCTCGTCGCCGACGGGTGCGCGGTAAGCGGCCACCGGTCAGACGTCCTTCGCGATGAGCAGCAGCTTGGCGTTCGTGGCGTGGATGCGGGCGTTCGAGACCATCAGGGGCGCCGAGAGAGCGTCGCGAAGGTGGCGCCCGACGCTGTACGGCGAGTCGTTCTTGTACCCCATGATCCCGATTGCCCCGAGGGCGTCGAGGCAGACACGAGAGGCCATCTCCGAGGCCGCAACCTTCAGGTGGTTGAAACGCAATACCGATGCGACGGTGGACAACCTGGGACGCCCCGGAGTCGCATCCGCAACCTCGAACCAGGCGAGTACCGAGCTGACCTCCGCCCGCAACAGCGACAAATCGGTGAGAAGGGCTGATACCCGTTCGGCTCCCGGCGCTGTCGAGCCGTCGCCCTGCCGGCTGCGGTCTCGAACGAAGGCTCGGGCCCGGTCGAAGGCGTCGGTCGCAATGCCCAGCCACAGCTCGGACCAGAGCAGGTGGGAGATGGGCACCATGGACTCGGTAGCGATGACCGCGAAGGGCGCGGGCACGATCTGCTCGTCAGCGAAGACGGCGCGAACCACGTATCCCGGGGAACACGTACCACGCATCCCGAGTGGATCCCAGGCGCCGTTCGAGTCCAGCGCTGTTTGGTCGTTGCGCGTCAGCACGAGAACCTGGTCGCCGGGCTCGGCGTCTGGCGAGCGGCGGACCGTCGTCAACAAGTCATCGGCGTGTGCGCCGTAGGAGACCGTCGTGGCCTGCTTCTCGAACGAGCTCATGCCCGGGCTGCTCGGCGAGACCGAGGCCACAGAACGGGTCATGTCGCCACCGGTCCCGACCTCCGAGGTCGCGGACGCGATCAGGCGCTGCTCGGCACACAGCTGTTCGAGGTATGCAGCGAACCAGGAGGACTCGCCGCGGTGGCGGACAATGCATGCCACCTGGATCTGGTGCATCGCGAACACCATCGCGGTCGCCGAACAATGTCGCCCCAGCTCGAAGCACGCTGCGCCCAGAGCACCGAGCGACACTCCACCACCGCCCAGCTCGACCGGGACGTGCGCCGACAGCGCATCGGCGGCTCGCAGCGCCTCGAACGACTCGTTCGGAAATCGCGCCGATCGATCGACTTCGTCGGCGAACCCTGCGCTGACATCGGACGCAATCTCTTTGATGGAGGCGAGGAACGTGGCGTCCGATGGCGCCGCGGTCACGACCCCTCACCGACCGTGCCGAGCGCGGCGGCGATCGACCTGATGCTGGAGAAGACTGTGCGAGTCAGCATCTCGTCCGGGAGCTCCAGATCGAAGGTGTCCTCCAGCGCCAGCATCACGTTGACGCTCGCCAACGACGTCATACCGATCTCATAGAGATCATCGTCGTCGGCGACGGACTCGATCCCCACAGGGAGCCGAGCATGCTCCGCGAGGACTCGTCGGATCTGATCGTGCATGGTGTCGCCCTTGAGTTGCGGTACGGATCGAGTCCGAGGATCGCCGCGCGGGGTGGTGATGAGCCCCGCCTGCCGCACTGTCGCCCACGTAATCATGAGCAAACTAGCGCACGCCCTGACCGGACCGTTGTGTCGGAGCAACCATTCCGATGGACAACGCGAGCGCGATCTCGAGCCCTTCACCGACGGTTGAACGCACGAGACCTGAGCTCGCCATGCGCCCCTCCTCGACCCCGCCGGGGCGAGAGCGGCTGCTCACCGGTCGCAGCACTGCTCGGGCGGGTAGGAGACGGCGGGCAGGTCGATGTGGAAGACGTCGTCGGCGAAGCCGGAGCCCCGCGATGCCACCACCACGAGGTCGTGCCTCGCATCCCACCCGCCGGAGATCTACTCGATCGAGGTCGGCGCGCACTGATGAAGGTGCGGATCCCGTCGCCGTTGCCGGGTAACACCGGTGACGCCGCCAACGTGACCGCGGCAGGGGCCACGGTTGCCGAGATCCTCGACGACCTCGACCGCCAGTTCCCCGGCATCCGCTTCCGCATCGTCGACGAACAGGGCGGCCTCCGCGACCACATGACCGTGTGGCTCGACGGCGAGCGCTGTCGTGACCTGACCGCGCTCGTTGCCGGCCTCGACGAGGTCGTGCTCATGCAGGCCCTCTCCGGCGGCGCCGTCTAGAAACTGGACGCGCCTGCGTACCGGCTCAGGGGATGGCTCCCAGCCCCTTGAGCTCGATGATGCGATCCCAGTCGTGGCCCAGCTCGAGGATGACCTCCTCGGTGTGCTGGGCGAACTCGGGAGGCATCGACCGGGCCGCCCACGGCGTGCCGGCGAAGTCCACCGGTGAGGCGACCATGGTGACCGGCTCGCCGGTGTGGGAGGGAACGGACACGAACCCGCCGGCCGCGTGGGCCTGGGGGTCGTCGACGACCTCGTGGGCGTGTTGGACCGGCGCCCACCACACGTCTTCCCGATCGAAGATCGGGCCCCACTCCTCGAGGGGTCGGGTGGCGAAGATCTCGTTGAGCATGGCCACCAGCTCGGCCGCGTGCTCGAAGCGAGCCACGATGCCGGCGAAACGGGGGTCATCGGCCCATTCGGGTCGATCGACGGCGCGGAGCACGTCGGGCCAGTGGCGATCACCCTGCAGGCCGAGCATCCAGAACCGCTTCCCGTCGCCCGTGGTGTAGGCGTTGATCAGCGGGTTCGGAGGCGCGGCCACCGTCATGGGCACGGTGGGGGCGCCGAGGCGGAGCGACATGGAGATGTCCCAACCGAGCATGTACATCCCGATGCGCAGCAACGACGTGGAGACCAGCTGGCCCTCGCCGGTGCGCTCGCGGGCGTAGAGCGCGGTCCCCACTGCCCCGGCCGCGGCGAGGCCGGCCATGTGATCGCCCATCCCGCCCCGCTGGTAGGGCAGGGGCGTCCCGTCGGGGGTGAGGGCAGCGGCGACGCCGGCCCGGGACCAGAACGCGCCCACGTCGTACGCCGCCCGGTCGCGCTCCTCGCCCTCCAGGCCGTAGCCGGTCACGTGGGCGTAGATCAGCCGCGGGTTCCGGGCCGACACCGCGGCGTAGTCGAGACCCGCCCGGGCCAGCGCGCTGGGCCGGGCGTTGGTGACGAAGACGTCGGCCGCATCGACCAGTTCGGCGGCGAGCGCACGGCCCTCGGGCAGCGACAGGTTGATCCCGATGCTGCGCTTGTTCCGGTTGTCGAGCTCGAACGGTGGGCTGATGTCGCCACCGAGAGCCGAGAGCAGCCCGCGGAACGGATCGCTCTCCGGTGGCTCGATCTTGACCACGTCCGCTCCCCAGTCGCCGAGAATTCCGGCGGCAGCGGGCCCTGCGACCCACATACCGACCTCGACGACCTTCACCCCCTCCATCGGTCCAGGCATGCCGGACACCCTAAGCCGATGACTCCGGGGTCGGAGTGCCGTGGACCCGACGCCGGCAGCGCACGACGACGCTGTCATGGGTGGAGCTGACCGACACATCGTCGGTGTAGGCCCGCACGATGACCAGGCCGCGACCGCCGGCGCGCAGCGGATCGTCCAGGTTCCATCGCTCGATGGCGGCGGGCGAATCCGGCTCGATGGGGTTGACGACCTCCATGACGATGTCACCGTCGTCGAACCACGACCCGACCCTGACCGGTTCGTCGCACCCGTCGGCGGCGTCGACCGCGTTGGCCACCAACTCGCTGAAGGCGACGGCGAGCTCGCCGGCGACCTCGTCGTGCACCTCCGACTCCTCCAGCCACGACGCGAACCCGCGCCGCGCAGCCGGGACGGCGGCAGGACCAGACCCGACGGGTGACCGGTAGCTCATGTCCTCGGTACTCCGTGGGCGCATCGGCGCCTGCTCCCTCTCGACTGTCCGCCGTGTGCCGCGTGCATACCCGGCGAATGGAACGGACATGCCCCATCGGCGCGATCCGGTTCCGATCGACGGGCATGCGCCGCGCCGGACTCGTAGGGTCGAGCCCGACCAGCGGTCCAGATTCGGAGAGCAGACCATGATCATGTTCGTGCACGGGGTACCCGAGACGGCCGCGATCTGGGACGGAGTTCGGGCCGGCCTGGAGCGGGACTCAGTAGCCCTGTCGATGCCGGGCTTCGGCTGTCCCCGACCCGACGGATTTGGATCGACCAAGGACGACTATGCCGGTTGGCTGGCCGGTGAGCTCGCCGCCATCGACGAGCCGGTGGACCTGGTCGGCCACGACTGGGGTGCCGGGCTCACCTACCGCATCGCCACCGCCCACGGCGACCTGATCCGGTCGTGGACGGCCGACGTCGGCAACATCGCCCACCCCGACTACGTCTGGCACGACTTCGCCCAGATCTGGCAGACCGAGGGCGACGGCGAGGCCTTCTTCGCGACCCAGAACGCGGCCCCGGTCGAGCAACGGGCCGAGCTCTACGAGTCGATGGGTGTCCCGGCCGAGGCCGCTCGCACCATGGCCGCGGCCGCCGACGACACCATGGCGGCCTCGATCCTGGCGCTGTACCGCTCCGCCGCGCCCAACGTCCACGCCGACTGGGGCCCCTGGGAGCCCACGTCGGCGCCGGGTCTGGTGCTCCACCCCACCGACGACCCCTTCAGCCAGCCGGCCCTTTCCGCCGAGGTGGCCGAACAGCTCGGAGCCCGCTTCGCCACCATCGACGGCGCGGGCCACTTCTGGCCAGCCCAGGCCCCCGACGCCGGCCGGGCCGTGCTGGAGGAGTTCTGGTCGTCGCTCAGCTGAGCGAGCCCCAG
>CAVSRP010000014.1:0-32780 GCA_963730345.1 uncultured Acidimicrobiaceae bacterium | reverse complement strand
TCGAGGACCATCTCGTCGGCCGTCACGTGGTCGATGTGTCCGAGGCACACGACGCGCTCGATGGTGCGGAGCAGGTCCAGTTCCCAGCGGCCGAGGGTGGGCGTCTTCGCCATCGTGGGGACGACATCGGGGTCGATCCGGAGCATCACGCCGGCAGCTTCGAGGCGGAGGAACAGGTCGTCGAGCGTCTGCGCGCCGGCGGCGGACGCCATGGTGTCCGCCGCCAATCCGAGCGCCACGACCGGGTCGGGCTGGACGACCGCCCGGTTCAGCATCCAGGGATCACGAGGCCGCACCCACACGATCCGGTCCTGTGCGACCCCGTTCGCCAGCAACCAGATGATGGCGTCGGTGGCGGTTTTCCCCGATCCGACGATCACGTAGTCGCTCGGCGCGTCGGCAAGGGAGGCGAGCTCGTTGACGGGGACGACGGGCGCGGTGTCGGTGACGCCGAACGGCGGTGGCGTCGTGGCGGGAATCGTCGGTGAGAGGTAGGTGGCGTCGACGACGCGGCGGCGTACGTCGACGCGCCGGGTCTCGCCCGACACCCGCGACGTGACGAGGTGGTCGGTGCCGTCGCTGTGGTACTCGCTCCCCCCGAGGAAGGTGACCCGGCCCGACCCGACGAAGCGGCGGTGCAGGATGTCGTCGTAGTAGGTCTGGATCTCCGACCGTCGGGCCCGCTCCTGGAGCCCCGTTTCCGGACCGTCCTGCTGCACGGCCCCGGTCCCGAGCACGGTCGACGCCACGCCGTAGAACACCGAGGCCTGATGGAGCTGGACGAACGGATAGGCGTCGTGCCAGTGACCCCCGGGCGCGTGGCGACGGTCGACGAGCGTGACGTGCACGTCGGCGTGGTCGATCAAGGCGTCGGTGAAGGCCATGCCCATCGCGCCCGCACCCACGACGAGGTAGTCGGTCTGCAACGAGCGCATCGTCACGGTGCCCGGCCTCCGATGCCATGAACAAGTGAGCCCGACAGAGACTATGGGATGCGCCCGGTCAGGCGCCGGGCTCTACCGTTCGCGGACCTCGGCGAGGACGACGGGTTCCGCCTGACCGTCCCACGTCGCCGTGAGCCCGATGGCCCGGCACCGTACGACTCGGAGTCGGGCGGCGTCCTCACCTCCCCGGCGCGTCGATCTTCTGCCACACCGAGACGTGGGAGCGGCTGTCGCCGGTGAAGGGCGACCGGTCCCATCCCGCCCAGCGGTGCCGGAGCGACAACCCGGCGAGCTGCGCCATCAGGTCGAGCTCGGACGGCCACACGAACCGCCACGGGGTGCGGAGCTCGCGGACGGCCGAACCGTCGGCGACGAAGTGGTGCGACGTCGCCTGCTGGGCGACCAGATCGGTGTAGCGGTCGTAGCCCACGTAGCCCGGTGCGTGGGCGAAGACGGTGGCGTCCGTCCCCGGAGGCAGCCGTCGGAGATCCGGGACCCCGTTCTCGATCACGAAGGCGCCGCCGGCCTCGAGGTGGGCCGCAGCGTTGGCGAAGCACGACACCTGCGCGGCCTGGGTCGTGAGGTTCCCGATCGTGTTGAACACCAGGTACACCAGTCGGAAGGACCCCGCCATCCGGGTCGTGGCCATGTCGCCGACGGTGACCTCGATGTGCTGCCCGCCCGGTTTGGCCCGGAGCTGTTCGACCATCGCCGCGGAGAGCTCGATGCCGGAGACGGGCACGCCTCGCTCGGCGAGGGGCACGGCCACCCGCCCGGTGCCGATGGCGAACTCGAGGGCGGCCCTGTCGCCGGCCAGCTCGGCGAGCACCGCCACCATGGGGTCGACGACCTCGGCGGCGAACATCGCCGCCGAGTCGTGGTCGTATCGAGCCGCGACGTCCTCGCCGAAATGGTTCTCGGGCATGCCGTGACGCTGGCACGGCCACGACGACCGGCCCCAGCGGATTCGAACAGCTCACCGACCTTCCGCGGCGGAACGGGTAGAACGGGGCCCTCGTCCCGGGAACCGAGGAGCGCACGTGAGCGGACCGCTGGAGGGCATCAAGGTCGTCGACCTGTCGCAGGTGATCAGCGGACCGTGGGCCACGATGCTGCTGGCCGACCAGGGCGCGGACGTGATCAAGGTGGAGCCGACGGTCGGAGGCGAGGTCCTCCGCCCGATACCGAACTTCGGTCGCGGTGGCATCAATTCGCTGATCGCCAACAACAACCGGGGCAAGTCGGGGCTTGCCGTGGACCTGCGCGCCGAGCGGGGCATCGCGGCGTTGCGCCGCGTGATCGACACCGCCGACGTGTTCGTGCAGAACTTCCGGCCCGGCGTGGCCGAACGCCTCGGGCTGGGATCCGACACGCTGCGGGCGTCCAACCCGCGCCTGGTGACCTGCGCGATCACCGGCTTCGGTCCGGACGGACCGTGGGCCCAACGACCGGTCTACGACCCGATCATCCAGGCGATGAGCGGCCACGTGGCGGTCCAGGTCAACCCCGACATCCCCATCCCCGACATGGTGCGCTCCACGGTGTGCGACAAGGCCACCGCGCTGATGGCCGCCCAGGCGATCACCGCCGCCCTCTTCGCCCGCGAACGCTCGGGCGAGGGGCAACACCTCGAGATCGCCATGCTCGACGCCGCCATCGCCTTCTTCTGGCCCGACGGCATGATGGCCGACACGTTGGTCGACGCCGACGGCTGGGAGACCCCACCGGTCGGTCCCACGATGGCCCAGGCCTACCGGCTCACCCAGTGCGCCGACGGCCACCTCGTCTACTGGGTCGTGCAGCCGCAGGACATCTGGAACCTGGCCCGGGCCCTCGGCCACCCGGAGTGGGAGCACGACGAGCGGTGGGCGGATGCCGAGGCTCGCCGCGATCCGGACAACTGGGCCGCACTGGGGGCCGCGATCGCGCGGGAGTTCGAGCAACTCGCGGTGGTCGACGCCATCCCTCTGCTCCAGGCCCACGACGTACCGGTCGGTCCGGTGCTCACCCTCGACGCGCTCCCCCAGCACGAACAGGTGGTGCACAACGGGATCGTCGTCGAGTGGGTGCATCCGGCCGCCGGGCCGTTGCGCCAGGCGGGTCCCGCGGCCCGCTTCAGCGGGACACCGGTGGAAGCGGATCTCCGCATCCCCCTCCACGGTGAGCACACCGACCGGGTGCTGCAGGACGCCGGCTTCACCGACGGCGAGATCGCGTCACTGCGCGCCGGCGGCGCCGTCGGTGTCCGGTCGCCGAGCTGACCCGGCAGCGACGTCGTCCTGGTCCGAGGGGAGCCGGTCCGTGCCGACTCTGGGCGGATCGCAGGTTTGCGCCGGCGGCCAGACGATCGGGTCGCCGCATCCCTCGCAGCGGTACTTGCGGTTGCGGAACGGGTGGCGGCACCAGGGCGGCACGCCCGTCAGGAACCGGGGACGAGGGGGTGGGTTCAACGGGCCCGCTCCTCACACGGCGACGACCGGACGACCCGGACCGTACCTCCGCCGGCGTCACACGGCGCGTACCGGTCCATCCTGCCGGGGCTGCGGCGAACCCTGCCCTACGATCTCGCCCCGTGCCGTGGACCACCGCCGACATCCCTGATCTGGCCGGCCTGACCGCGCTCGTCACCGGCGCCAACACCGGGATCGGGCTCGAGACCGCGGCGGCGCTGGCCGGCGCCGGCGCGACCACGGTGCTGGCGTGTCGCAACAACGACAAGGCCGAGGCCGCCCGGGTGGACATCGAGGCCCGGCAACCCCGAGGACGGGTCGAGATCCTCCGCCTCGACCTGGCGAGCCAGGCCCAGATCAAGGATGCGGCCGCCGAGACGCTCGAGCGGTTCCCCCGCATCGATCGGCTGGTCAACAACGCCGGGGTCATGGCCAACACGCGGGGCGAGACCGAGGACGGATTCGAGCTGCTGTTCGGCACCAACCACCTCGGTCACTTTGCCTACACCGGTCGCATCCTGCCCACCCTGCTCGGTGCGCCGCGCACCCGGATCGTGACCGTGGCCAGCGTCTCCCAACGCATCGGCAAGATCCGTTGGCACGACCTGCACGCCGAGCTCTCGTACCGCCAGTTCACCGCCTACGCCCAGTCGAAGCTGGCCTGCCTCCTGTTCGCGTTCGAGCTGCAGCGGCGACTGGCTGCGGCGGGCCAGGACACCATCTCCTTGGCGGCCCACCCAGGCTTCGCGGCCACCGACATCCTCGCTCGGGACCGCTTCCCCCGTCTGGCCCGACTGGAGCGCCGGATCGGCGAGCGATTCATCCAGACGCCCGCTGAGGCTGCCCGGTCGTCGCTGCGCGCCGCCACCGACCCGACCGCCTACGGCGGCCAGTTCTACGGACCGGCCGAGCGGCTCCAGACCGAGGGCCCCCCGATCCCGGTGCTGCCCTCGAAGCGGTCGCTCGACGAAGCCGCCCAGGCGCGACTGTGGGAGGTGTCGGAAGGCTTGACCGGCGTGGAGTTCCCACTCCCCCCGGCCTGACCAACCGGCGCGGTTCAGCCCTGCTGGAGGAACTCGAGGACGTTGCCCTCGGGGTCCTCGACCATGGCGATCTTGATTCCGGGCATCAGCTCGAGGACCGGGAGCGGGATCGGCGCATCGGCCGCCTCGCAGGCGGCGACCGCGGCCTCGATGTCGTCGACGTGCATGGTCCAGTAGCGCAGGCCGGTACCACCGTTGGAACCACCCGGCGGGTTGGTGGCCTCCGGTGTGGGCTGGTGGGTGACCAGCTTGACGACGCTGGGTCCACAGGCGAGCTGCCACATGTGCGAGCCACCGGGGATGTCGAAGTCGCCCAGCAGCTTCAGGCCGACCGCATCGCGATAGAAGGGCAGGCAGGTGTCGATGTCGCGGACGACGATGCCGAGGTCGATGCCGTGGGTGCTCATGTGTTCTCCTCTTGGGGTCTGGTCGGTCTGGTCGGGCTGGTCGGTCTGGTCACTGCTGGCCGCTGATCGTGCGGCCGAGGTTCTCGGGCACGTAGTCCTCCGGCGCGGCGATCTCCACGATCGGGTCGTCGCGCTCGTCGTACTCGAGCTTGAGCGCCCGCGACATCACCGCGTGCATGGAGTACATCATCGTGATGTAGGTGAACTCGAGGATCTGCTCGTCGTCGAGTTCCTCGCGCAGGGCATCGAAGATCGCGTCGTCGACCCGGCCGTGGGCGAGCACCAGCGCGTCGGTGTAGGCGAGCAGCGCCCGCTCGATGGGCGAGAACAGCTCCGAGACCGACCACGCCTTCACCGCCTCGATCTTGTCCTCGCTGAAGCCCAGCGCCCGGCACGACTTGCAGTGCTGGGAGAACACGAACTGGCTGCCGACCAGCCATCCGGCCCGGGTCTGGCCCAGTTCGCGGAGCTGGGGCGGGAGCTTCCGATCGGGGCTGGCATAGAGCCCGAAGCCCCGGCAGGCGTGGTCCAGCACATCGGGCGAGTTGGCGAACACCGTCCACCAATCGCCGGGGGTTCCCGTCGCCGTCCCGGGTTCGGCGACCGGATCGCGGTCCCCGAAGAGGATGTCGTACATCCCGGTGACGATCGAGGCAGTGGCCTCGCTGCGGGGAACCTGTCGGAGGCGCGGCATGGCCGCCGGTCTACCAGGCACGCGAGCCGCGCCGGATCTCCGCGACCGGACAACGGTGCCCTGTACAAGGAGGCGCCAGCGTGCTGCAACCCGGCCCGCCTTCTACGTCATCTTCATGCGCCAGGAAGTCCGCGCCTGACGACGACCGAGACGTCGGGCGGGCCCCAACCGCGCTAGAAGTTCACCCGACACGATCGACCGGAGGATTGCGGTGAGCGAGAACAGCTTCGACGAGCGGGCGGCGACGTGGGACGACGACCCGTCGCACGTGGAACGGGCCGAGGTGATCGGGCGGGCCATGCGCGACGCGGTGCCACTCGACCGATCGGTGCGGATGCTCGAGTACGGGGCGGGGACCGGCCTCGTCTCCCAGGCCCTGCAGGACGCAGTCGGCCCCCTCACGTTGGTCGACACGTCGGCCGGGATGCGCGCGGTGATGGAGGACAAGATCGCTCGCGGCGCGATCACCGACGCCCGAGTCTGGGACCTGGACCTCGCCGGTGCCTCGCTGGATGACGTCGAGGAACGCTTCGACCTCGTCGTCACGGTACTGACCCTCCACCATCTCCATCACCTGGAGCCGGCGCTGGCCAACTTCGCCACGCTGCTCGACAGTGGCGGCCACCTGGCCATCGTCGACCTCGACGAGGAGGACGGCACCTTCCACCCCGAGGGCTTCGACGGACACCACGGCTTCGACCACGACGCCCTGACCACGCAGCTCGAGCAGGCCGGTTTCACCGACATCACCTTCCGGCGATGCCACCAGATCGTGCGCGACGGGCGCACCTATCCCCTCTTCCTCGCCATCGCCCGCCCGGGGTGACGCCACCGCACGGGTGAGCGCTCACGCGCCGGTCGCCCTCGTTCCGGCGACGTCGGCGATGAACGACCGCAGCGCCACGGCGGCGCGGTCGGGGGCGTCGCGGAAGACGCCGTGGCCGCAGTCGTCGAACACCTCGAACTGCCGGAGCCCGGCCGGGATCCGCGCCGCGATCCGCTCCATGCCCTCGATCGGGCACACCGGATCGAGCCGGCCGGCCAGCAGGAGGGTCGGGCACACGATCCGGTCGAGGTCGGCGAGCAGGTCGAACGTCTGGCCCTCGCCGCTCCCCCAGTGCTGGAGCACGTCGACGTTCACGATCGTGGCCCGATCCTCGAACAGGTTGCCCGGGCTCTGGGTGTAGTGCGGACCGCAGACCGACAGGTAGTCCGCGAGGTCGGCCGACGTCGGGTCCGACCAGAATCGGTCGGCCGCCGCCCCGACGTCATCCCCGCCCAGCTCGCGGAAGCGGTTGACGATCTGGTCGTGGTCGTGGTTGGCGGCGGTGGACGACAGCACGAGGCCGGCCGGGTGGTCCGGGTGGCGCACCGCATAGGCCATCGCCACCATCCCGCCGAAGCTGTTCCCCAGCACCACGGGGTGCTCGACGCCGAGGGCATCGCAGAGACGGACGACGTCGTCGGCCCAGACGTCGAGCGTCCAGCGGGCCGGATCGTCGCGGTCGCTGCGACCGTTGCCCCGGTGGTCGTAGTAGACGACCTGGGCCACGTCGGCGAACCCACCGAAGAACGAGCGATACCCCGAATGGTCCATGCCGGGGCCGCCGTGGAGGAGCAGGAGCGTCGGCTTGGCCTCGAGCCGGTTGTCGATCCGTCGCCAACCGGCCCCGTCCACGTCGACGAAGAGCCGCACGCCGTCTCCGATGTCGATCCGCATCGGATGAGCCTCGCAGACATCCCGCCGACCGGCCGCGCCTGCAAGAAATCCGGATCGAAACAATATCTGGACTCAATCCAGAATCTCTCCTATACTCCCAGTGATGCCCGACACCCGCTCCGTCGACGACGAGGCGCTGCTGCGCCAGCACGGCCTGAGCGTCACCGCGCAGCGGTTGGCCGTGCTCCGTGCCGTGGCCGAGCACCCGCACCGCACCGCCGACGACATCGACACCGCGGTCCGGTCCGAGATCGGGGCGATCTCCCGGCAGGCCGTCTACGACGCGCTGACGGCGTTCACCGAGAAGGGCATCATCCGGCGCATCCAGCCGGCCGGGTCGCCGGCCCGCTACGAGGACCGGGTCGGCGACAACCACCACCACGTCATCTGCCGTACGTGCGGCAAGACGGCTGACGTCGACTGCGCGGTCGGGTACACCCCGTGCCTCACCGCCGCCGACGACTCGGGCTACGTCATCGACGAGGCCGAGGTCATCTACTGGGGGCGCTGTCCCGAGTGCACCGCCCCGCACCACCGCGAAGCAGTAACCCACGAGGAGCAACCGTGAGCGACAACCAGACCGCCAGCACCAGCGAGAGCGAGAACCCGGCCATCGACGCGCCCGAACCGGCCACCGCGACCCGGCCGAGGACGAACCGGGACTGGTGGCCCAACCAGCTGAACCTGAACGTCCTGCACCAGCACTCCCCCCGCGGGAACCCGATGGACGAGGACTTCGACTACGCCGAAGCGTTCACCTCCCTCGATCTCGATGCCCTGAAGCAGGACGTCATCGAGGTGATGACGACGTCGCAGGACTGGTGGCCCGCCGACTACGGCCACTACGGCCCGCTCTTCATCCGGATGTCGTGGCACCAGGCGGGGACCTACCGCATCGAGGACGGCCGCGGCGGCGGGGGCGACGGCGCCCAACGCTTCGCCCCGCTCAACAGCTGGCCCGACAACGCCAACCTCGACAAGGCCCGCCGCCTGCTGTGGCCGGTGAAGCAGAAGTACGGGGCGAAGATCTCGTGGGCCGACCTGCTGGTCTTCGCCGGCAACGTCGCCCTCGAGTCGATGGGCTTCGAGACCTTCGGGTTCGGTTTCGGGCGGGAAGACATCTGGGAGCCGGAGGAGATCTTCTGGGGCCCGGAGGACACCTGGCTCGGTGACGAGCGCTACCAGGGCGACCGGGAGCTGGAGAACCCGCTCGGGGCCGTGCAGATGGGCCTCATCTACGTGAACCCCGAGGGGCCGAACGGCAATCCCGACCCGCTCGCCGCGGCGCGCGACATCCGCGAGACGTTCGCCCGCATGGCGATGAACGACGAGGAGACCGTCGCCCTCATCGCCGGCGGACACACCTTCGGCAAGACCCACGGCGCGGGCGACGCCGACCTCGTCGGCCGCGAGCCCGAAGGATGCCCGGTCCATGCCATGGGTCTGGGATGGAAGAGCTCCTTCGGCACCGGCAAGGGCGCCGACACCATCACCAGCGGGCTCGAAGGGGCGTGGACCCCGACGCCCATCCAGTGGGACAACAGCTTCTTCGAGACGTTGTTCGGCTACGAGTGGGAGCTCACCGAGAGCCCGGCCGGCGCCAAGCAGTGGAAGCCCACGGGTGATGCCGGCGCCGACGCCGTGCCCGATGCCCACGATCCCGGCCGGCGCCACGCCCCGATGATGCTGACCACGGACCTCGCGCTACGCATGGACCCGGTCTACGAACCGATCTCCCGGCGCTTCATGGAGCACCCCGACCAGCTCGCCGAGGCGTTCGCCAAGGCCTGGTACAAGCTGTTGCACCGCGACATGGGCCCGGTCTCCCGATTCCTCGGGCCATGGGTGGCCGAGCCGCAGCTTTGGCAGGACCCCGTACCCCTGGTCGATCACGAACTGATCGACGCCGACGACATCGCCACGCTCAAGGGCACGCTCCTCGAGTCCGGCCTGTCGATCGCCCAGCTGGTCTCCACCGCGTGGGGTGCGGCGGCCAGCTTCCGGGGCACCGACAAGCGCGGCGGCGCCAACGGGGCGCGCATCCGGCTGGCCCCACAGAAGGACTGGGAGGTCAATGACCCGGCCCAGCTCGGCACGGTGGTCGAGACCCTCGAGCGCCTCCAGCAGGGGTTCAACGACTCGCAGCCCGGTGGGAAGGCCATCTCGCTCGCCGACGTCATCGTGCTCGGCGGCTGTGCCGCGGTGGAGGAGGCGGCGCGCGCCGCCGGCCACGACGTCACCGTGCCGTTCACCCCGGGCCGCACGGACGCCAGCCAGGACCAGACCGACGTGGAGTCCTTCGCGGTGCTCGAACCCAAGGCCGACGGGTTCCGCAACCATCTGCGCGCCGGCGACAAGCTACCCCCGGAGCAGCGGTTGCTGGATCGGGCCAACCTGCTCACGCTCACCGCACCGGAGATGACGGTGCTCGTCGGCGGGATGCGAGCCCTCGGCGCCAACCACGGGAACAGCCATCACGGGGTCCTCACCGACCGGGCCGGAGCCCTGACCAACGACTTCTTCGCCAACCTGCTCGACATGGGCACGGAGTGGGCACCGTCCGCGTCCGACGAACACGTCTACGAGGGCCGGGACCGGTCCAGCGGCGAGGTCACCTGGACCGCCACGGCTGTCGATCTCGTCTTCGGGTCCAACTCGCAGCTGCGAGCGATCTCCGAGGTCTACGGAGCCGACGACGGCCAGGAGAAGTTCGTGCGTGACTTCGTGGCGGCCTGGGACAAGGTCATGAACCTCGACCGCTTCGACGTCGCCTGAGCGAGGCGCCGGTTCACTCCGGGCGTGTGGTGTTGCACCGGCGCAACGCCACACGCCGGGAGTGGGACGAATGAGACGAATCGCCCTAGTGTCAGCCGGATGCGCACGACCCCGGTCCGGCTCCTCGTCGCCCTCGTGCTGGCCCTCGGCATCACCACGCTCCCGTCGCCAGCATCGGCCCAGGACCGGGCGCCGGCGGCCCCGTGCGGCACGGCGTTTCCCGCCTACGACCCGGCCCCCACCGGCGTGGGGCCGGCGCTGGTCGACCAGGAGATCACCATGTCCGACGGCGTCGTGCTGCGCGCCGACGTCACCCTCCCGGCCGGCACCGGGCCGTTCCCCACCGCGCTCACCATCACCGGCTACGGCAAGTCGAGCGGTGCCGCTGCCTTCACCGGCGGGAGCGCGGGGCTGGCCGACCACGGGTACGCCACCGTCGTGGTCGACGATCGGGGCACCGGCTCCTCGGGCGGGAAGTGGGACTCGTGGGGCCCCCGCACGGTGGCCGACTACCCGGAGATCATCGACTGGATCGTGTCCCAGCCGTGGAGCGACGGTGCGATCGGCGTGACCGGCGCGTCGTACATGGGCATCACGTCGCTGTACACGGCGGCGAGCCGACGGCCCGCGGTCAAGGCCGTGTTCGCCACGGTGCCGATGGCCGATAGCTACCGAGACATCGTGTTCGGCGGCGGTGAGGTCAACACCGCGTTCATCCCGCTCTGGGTCGGCCTCGTCACCGGCCTCTCGCTCGTGCCGGGAAGCGATCCGTCGACGGTGCTCGAGCACCTGGCCGCGGTGCAGGACTTCCAGCTCCCCACCATCGCCGACTCGGTCGTCGGTGGCGGCACCGCCTACGACGGGCCGTTCTGGCGGCAGCGATCACCGATCGAGCTGGCCGACCGCATCGACGTCCCGACCTTCATCGTCGGTGGCCTCGACGACCTGTTCCAGCGCGGAGAGCCCCTCCTCTACGAGTCGCTCGCCGACCACGCCGACGCCCGGTTGCTGATCGGCCCCTGGACCCACATCGCGGCGGGCTCGGGCCTGCCGGCCGATGGCGTGCCCGCCGTCGACTCGCTCGTGCTCCAGTGGTTCGACCAGCACGTCAAGGGGATCGACACCGGCGCGGAGTGCATCCCGCCCGTGACCCAGTTCGTCCGGGGCGTCGACCACTACGAGTCGACCACCACCTGGCCCGTTCCCGACCTGCACGCCGAGCGCTGGCACCTCCGGGGTGACGGGAGCCTCACCACGCGGGCCCCCGGCGACGAGTCGCCCTCGACGTACCTCCAGGTGCCGATCAACGGCCCCTGCACCCGCAGCACCGCCCAGTGGCTGATCGGCGTCATCGACCGGACGCCGTGCGCGACCGACAACCAGCTCGACGAGCAGACCGCGCTCACCTGGACCAGCGCGCCCTTCGATCGCGGCGTCGAGATCAACGGACCGATCGAGGCCGACCTGTGGCTGCGGCCGCTCCTCTCCAAGGAGGCCGTCGTCTCGGTGGCGATCAGCGACGTGGCCCCGGACGGGACCTCACGCGGACTGAGCAACGGCATGCTGCTCGCCTCGCAGCGGGCGGTCGATGCCACTCGGAGCCGGATGCTCGATGGACAGTCGATCCAGCCCTGGCATCCGTTCACGCAGGACGCCCAGCAGGCGGTCACACCCGGCGAGCCGGTGCAGCTACCGGTCGAGATCTTCCCCACCTCGGCGGTGCTCCAGGCGGGGCACCGCCTGCGAGTCACCATCGCCGCCTACGACGTGCCCCACGCCCTCCCGCCGGCGCCGGCCGCGCTGTCCACGCTCGCCGGGCCGGTCGAGGTGCTCAACGACACCACCCACCCCAGCTCGATCGTGCTGCCGGTCGTGGGCGCAGCTCGCCAACCAACCGCCACCGACGCGGCCCCCGAGGTCGCCGGTCAGCCGGCGCCGGCAGCCGGCCCTTCCGCCGGTGCCGCCCCGGCCTCGCTCCCCCGCACCGGCGGCTCGGTGCCGACCACCGTGGTGGCGCTCCTGCTCGGCGCCGCGGTGGCCCTGCGGTCCCGCATCCGCCGTCGGACCGTCAATCGCTGAATCACCGTGGCGCCGGCCCTGACGGCAGGCGCCACCCGAACGCGGTCCCGTGCCGGCTGCTGCCGAGCTCGATGAAGCCCACCGCCCGGTAGAAGCCCATCGCCCGCACGTTGCGGGCGGACACGCCGAGGTGGACCCCGCGCGAACCGGCGGCGGCGAGCGAGTCGAGCACCACCTGGATCAGCCGACGGCCGTTCCCCGCCCCCTGGAACTCGGGCAGTAGGTCGATGTGCAGGTGCGAGGGGAAGTGCTCGACGAGGACCTCGACCGCGATGGGCGGGTCGTGGAGGAGCGCCACCGTCTCCTCGTCGGCCTCGCTCCGGCCCTCGGCATGCCGGGGGTACCGGGAGCGCAGCTGCGGCCACCACGAACGCTCGAGCTCGGCCTCGAAGCGGCGCGAGTCGAAGGCGGCGAGCACGTACCCGCCCGCCCGGTCATCGTCGTCGACCACCACGTAGGCGTGCTCGGGGGCGTGCAGCAGATACGGCGCCGCCCACACGTGGCCGGGCAGCGCCGGATCGGTGTGCAGGGCGGTGGCGTCGGCACCGGCATCGGCCGTGCGCAGGCAGATCTCGTAGAGCCGGTCGAGGTCGCGCCGCTCGGCCGGTCGGATCGGTGCGGGTGGCGCGCTCATCGCTCTGCCACGCTCACCAGTTCGATGCTCCGCCGGTCGATCACGCGACGCACCGCCGGGGAGATCAGCGCCTCCAGGTCCGCGGCGCGGTACGGCTCGGCCCACGCCGCGTTGGCGGCGTCGGGTGCGCACACGGCGCGGAGCTCGGCGCCCGGGACCGCCGGATGCGACAGCACGAAGTGGGTCCCGGGTTCGACCCGCTCCAGCCACTCGACGAAGCGGTCGGTGCGTTGCGAGAGGTCGTCGGTCGACGACAGGGAGAGCACGTACACGGAGTCGAACCGGTGGTGCGGGTCGACTGGTTCGTAGATGAACCGGAGACCGAGCTCGGCGCAGATGGCCGGATAGGCCGTGGTGACCGACAAGCCCATGTGCGGGTCGACGTAGGCCAGCTCGAGCCCACACGACCGGGCCCGGGCGGCCTGGACCCGGAGCTCGTCGAGGCCCTCGGCGGGGTCGATCCGGGCCGTGGCGTCCTCGACGGTGCGGGGCTGGGTTCCGTCGTCCAGCCGGAGCGTCGGCCCGACGGACAGCGGCGCCCACCGGAGGTAGTCCCACTCGCAGGTGAACGTGCAGTGCAGCCCGACGGTGAGGTCGAGCCGGCGAGCCATCGCCGCGCCCTCCGCGAACCACGGGGTGGGGGCCATGATCGACGCCTGGGTGACCACCCCGTCGGTGACGGCCGCGCCGATCCCCTCGTTGACGGCCCGACACATGCCCAGGTCGTCGGCCTGCACCACCAGTCGCACCCCTGCCACACCGGGCACGGTACGTGACGCGGCGCTCGCCACGGATCCGACGGTCGGTGGGCAGGAGACGAAGCGCTGGGTGCCGAAGCTTGTCGCTGCGCAGTTCGCGCCGTGTCGACGAGATCGGCACGACTCGTTGCCCACCCTGCCAGGAGACGACGTGTCCCGATCGAGCCGATTCCTCACCGCGCTGGCGGTGCTCGCCCTCGCCATCACCGCCACGCCCGCCTTCGCCGACGGGCTGCTCGGCGGGACCGGACTCGATCCCGCGTCCACCGTCGTCGGCGCCACCCCCGGCCTCGACCGGCTGCTGGCGTCGGGCACCGACCGGACCACCGCCATCGCGACCCTCGACGCCGTGCCCACCGCCGTCGTCGGTGATGCGCTCGGGGCCCTGGGCCTCGAGGTGCAGCCGATGAAGCACCTCCCGCTCGCCCTGGTCCGCGGACCGGTCGCCGCCATGCAGGCCGCGGTCGCCACCGGCATCGCCGACGACGTCTACCCGAACGACCAGCTCCAGTACCTCGACACCGCATCCTCCGACGCCATGGGCGGCGCCGCCACCCGCGCCGCAGGTCTCACCGGCACGGGGGTCACGGTCGCGGTCGTCGATTCCGGCTGCGACGCCTCCCACCCCGACCTGGGGGACCACGTGGTCCACAACGTCAAGGTGGTCAGCCCGGAATACGTCAACGGGCAGGTCGACGCCAACAACACCATCGCCGTGCCCAACGAGGTCGGCCCCTACCAGAACACCGACCTCGGCTCCGGCCACGGCACCCACGTGTCGGGCATCATCGCCGCCGACGGCACCACCTCCCCCGACCATCTGGGCGTCGCTCCCGACGCCGACCTGGTGTGCATCTCCGTCGGCGAGGTCCTGTTCACCACCGCAGTGGTGACCGCCTACGACTACCTCCTCGACCAGCCCGACATGTGGGGCGTCGACGTGATCAACAACTCGTGGGGCAACTCCTACGCCCAGTTCGATCCCCGCAACCCGGTGGCCACCGCGACCAAGGCGGCGGCCGATGCGGGCGCGGTCGTCGTGTTCGCCGCGGGCAACTCGGGCGACGGCAACGGCGAGGGAACGCTGAACCCGTTCTCGCAGGCCCCCTGGGTGGTGTCGGTGGCAGCCGAGAGCATCGACCACGTCCGGGGCTCGTTCTCGTCCAACGGCTTCCGCTACGACAACTCGCTCCCCACCAACATCGGCCCTGGCGGCCACACCACCTTCACCGGCAGCCAGCTCGGCCTCGTCCACCCCGACGTCGCCGCCCCCGGGGTGGACATCTCCTCGACGTGCGACACGGTCGGCACCGTCGTCGGACCGTGCCCGCCGGGTGAGAACACCACGGCGTCGGGGACCTCGATGGCATCGCCGCACGTCGCCGGCGCCGCCGCCGTCCTGCTCCAGGCCAACCCCGATCTCACCCCCGAGCAGGTCCGCACGGCCATGCAGGTCACGGCCCAGCCGGTCGAGGCCACCGACGGAGGAACTGCTCCGTTCTGGCAGGTCGGCTACGGCCGCGTCGATCTCGAGTCGGCCGTCGCCCTCGTGCAGTCGAAGAGCGGCATGCGGAGGCTGTCCCGCACACAGGACCAGCTCGATCGCGACCTGCTGGCGGCCGAGGCCGTGGTCCAGAGCGACTTCTGGACCTACGCCGCGCCCACCGTCGCCGTGAACACCGACGCCCACACCTACACGATCACGCCCGACAGCGGCACCGATCAGATCCGGGCCACCATCGTCCATCCGTCCGAGGCCACCGTCGGCGCCGACCTCGGGTTGTTCGAGTACTCGGTCACCATCCGCGACGCCGAGGGCAACGTCCTCGCCACCCAGGACCACGTCGGCATCGGTGCCGAGTCCGCCAAGGCCGACCTCACCGGCCTGACCGCGGCGCAGCGGCAGTCGATCACGATCGACATCCTGGGTGTGCGATCGGTGTCGGATCCCGACACGCTCGACTCCGACAGCATCCTCAACGACACCGTGACGCTCCAAGTGGTCCAGCGCGACGTCCCGTAGGTCGGCCGCGGGCCGGCGGCGGCCGAGACCGGTACCGTGGCTCACTCGATGAGCTTCGAGACGTTGCGCTACGAGGTCGACGGAGGGTTGGCCCGGCTGACCCTCGATCGGCCCGAAGCCATGAACGGGATGACCAACCGCATGGTCCGCGAGGCGCGCGACGCGCTCGTGCTCGCCGCGGCCGACGCGTCGGTGCGGGTCCTGGTGCTGACCGGCGAGGGCCGGGCGTTCTGCCCCGGGGCCGACCTCAACCACTTCACGACCGGCGGTGCCGACGAACGGCTGACGTCGCGGGAGTTCAAGGTCACGACGTTGCTGCACGAAATCCCCGCCGTCACGGTCGCCGCCATCAACGGGGCCTGTGCCGGCGCCGGCCTCGGATGGGCACTGGCGTGCGACTTGCGGGTCATGGCGGCCGGTGCCCGGCTGAACACGGCCTTCCTCGACGTGGCGGTGGCGGGCGACATGGCGATCCCGTGGTCGCTCTCCCGCCTGGTCGGTGCGGGCCGGGCCCGGGACCTCTCCTTTCTGCCCCGCAAGGTCGACGCCGACGAGGCTCTCCACATCGGGCTCGTGGCCCGCGTGTTCCCCGGCGAGTCCTTCCGCGACGACACCGAGGAGCTGCTCGCCACGCTGCTGAAGAAGTCGCCCACCGCGCTGGTCGGGCTGAAGGAGAACTACGTGGCGGCCGAGCGCATGACCCTCGCCGACTTCGTCGATCACGAGGCCGAGCGCCACCTGCGCATCGCGGCCAGCGACGACACCGCTGAGGCGTTCAAGGCCTACCTCGAGAAGCGGGAGCCCCGGTTCCGATGACGGGTGACCGATGAGCTGGGTCCGGCTCCGCCAGGTCGCCCTCGTGGCTCGCGACCTCGAGGCGGTCGTCGCCGACCTGCACGACGCCTTCGGTCTCGAGGTCGCCTACCGCGACCCGGCGGTCGCCACCTTCGGTCTGCACAACGCCGTCCTCCCGGTCGGCAACCAGTTCATCGAGGTGGTCTCGCCCATCCGGGAGGGCACGGCTGGTGGCCGCCAGCTCGAACGCCTTCGCGGCGACGGGGGCTACATGGTGATCTGCCACACCGACGACCACCCGGCTGTGCGCGCCCGGGTACACGAGCTCGGCGTCCGCACCGCCATCGACGCCGACGACCACGGCTACCGTCTCCTGCAGCTGCACCCGGCCGACACCGGCGGATCCTTCCTCGAGATCGACTTCCAGCCCGGCGGCGAGGACCCCGAGGGGCCGTGGATGCCCGCCGGGAACGACTGGCAGCATTCCCGCCGCACCGACGTGGTCGACGGCATCACCGGGGTCACGGTGCAGAGCAGGGATCCCGAACGGACCCGCGCCCGCTGGGCGGCGATCGTCGGGGACGACGCGGGCGACGTCACCGACCGCACGCTGGCGCTCGACAACGCCACGGTCACCTTCGTCGAGGGGCCGGTCGACTCGCTGGTGGCCGTGGCGCTGTCTGCGTCCGACGCGTCGCACGCGGGCGAGACCGACACCATCTGCGGCGTGGACTTCCGGCTCGACTGATCCGGTACGGAGCCGCGTCCAGTTTCCCCCTTTACCCCCGGTCGGGGTTTCCCGCTCGGGTGCGAGTCAGGGGATGGCGCCGAGCTCCTTGAGCTCGATGATGCGGTCCCAGTCGTGGCCCAGCTCGAGGATGACCTCCTCGGTGTGCTGGGCGAACTCGGGAGGCATCGACCGGGCCGCCCACGGCGTGCCGGCGAAGTCCACCGGCGAGGCGACCATGGTGACCGGCTCGCCGGTGTAGGAGGGAACGGACACGAACCCGCCGGCCGCGTGGGCCTGGGGGTCGTCGACGACCTCGTGGGCGTGTTGGACCGGCGCCCACCACACGTCTTCCCGATCGAAGATCGGGCCCCACTCCTCGAGGGGTCGGGTGGCGAAGATCTCGTTGAGCATGGCGACCAGCTCGGCCGCGTGCTCGAAGCGAGCCACGATGCCGGCGAAGCGGGGGTCGTCGGCCCATTCGGGTCGATCGACGGCGCGGAGCACGTCGGGCCAGTGGCGATCACCCTGCAGGCCGAGCATCCAGAACCGCTTCCCGTCGCCGGTGGTGTAGGCGTTGATCAGCGGGTTCGGAGGCGCGGCCACCGTCATGGGCACGGTGGGGGCGCCGAGGCGGAGCGACATGGAGATGTCCCAACCGAGCATGTACATCCCGATGCGCAGCAACGACGTGGAGACCAACTGGCCCTCGCCGGTGCGCTCGCGGGCGTAGAGCGCGGTCCCCACTGCCCCGGCCGCGGCGAGGCCGGCCATGTGATCGCCCATCCCGCCCCGCTGGTAGGGCAGGGGCGTCCCGTCGGGGGTGAGGGCAGCGGCGACGCCGGCCCGGGACCAGAACGCGCCCACGTCGTACGCCGCCCGGTCGCGCTCCTCGCCCTCCAGGCCGTAGCCGGTCACGTGGGCGTAGATCAGCCGCGGGTTCCGGGCCGACACAGCCGCGTAGTGGAGACCGGCCCGGGCCAGCGCGCTGGGCCGGGCGTTGGTGACGAAGACGTCGGCCGCATCGACCAGTTCGGCGGCGAGCGCACGGCCCTCGGGCAGCGACAGGTTGATCCCGATGCTGCGCTTGTTCCGGTTGTCGAGCTCGAACGGTGGGCTGATGTCGCCACCGAGAGCCGAGAGCAGCCCGCGGAACGGATCGCTCTCCGGTGGCTCGATCTTGACCACGTCCGCTCCCCAGTCGCCGAGAATTCCGGCGGCAGCGGGCCCTGCGACCCACATACCGACCTCGACGACCTTCACCCCCTCCATCGGTCCAGGCATGCCGGACACCCTAAGCCGATGACTCCGGGGTCGGAGTGCCGTGGACCCGACGCCGGCAGCGCACGACGACGCTGTCATGGGTGGAGCTGACCGACACATCGTCGGTGTAGGCCCGCACGATGACCAGGCCGCGACCGCCGGCGCGCAGCGGATCGTCCAGGTTCCATCGCTCGATGGCGGCGGGTGAATCCGGCTCGATGGGGTTGACGACCTCCATGACGATGTCACCGTCGTCGAACCACGACCCGACCCTGACCGGTTCGTCGCACCCGTCGGCGGCGTCGACCGCGTTGGCCACCAACTCGCTGAAGGCGACGGCGAGCTCGCCGGCGACCTCGTCGTGCACCTCCGACTCCTCCAGCCACGACGCGAACCCGCGCCGCGCAGCCGGGACGGCGGCAGGACCAAACCCGACGGGTGACCGGTAGCTCATGTCCTCGGTACTCCGTGGGCGCATCGGCGCCTGCTTCCTCTCGACTGTCCGCCGCTGCCGCGTGCATACCCGGCGAATGGAACGGACATGCCCCATCGGCGCGACTTCTGAGAATTCGACCCGTCGATGCGTCTCGCCCGCGAGTCAGCGAGGAAGCGTGATCCCGTCGTCCTCGCCTCGCGCGCGAGACCCTGCTTTCACCATGCCTCAGAGCTGGGCCATCCGGAAGGCACGGGCCGACAGCACCGGTCCGTCCACGTAGGTGATCACCACGAGTCCGGCCCCGGGTTCGAGCTGCCAGGCCGCGGTGCCACCGGTGGCGCCCACGTCGACCGATTCCCGAATGCCGGCCGCGGTGGTCAGCCAGGCCGTTCCCGATGCCGGTGTATCGACCTGGACCGCGAGGTACTTCTCGCCGACCGACGTGGGTCGCTCCTGATCGTCGATCGATGGCGTGACGATCTGGAGGGGCGGGTCCGCGGTCAGGTCGTAGGCCCAGGGCTCCACGAACCATGCGCCGAGGGACTCGGCCTTGCGAACCGGGAAGGCGGCGATGCGGTGCTCGGTCGTGCCCTCGACGACGAGGTCGCCCTCGAGCACGACCACGGCCAGGCCAGGCGCGAGCCCGAAGGTGGACACGGCCGGATCGGCCGCCGCCCAGGCGCCGTGGCCCTCGGCCGCACTGGTGAGCATCGAGTCCAGTCCGGCCGTGGCCTCGGCGTTCTGCTCCGAGATCGGCCCCACGAATCCGGCCGCGGCGGCCGTGTCACCACGGCCGAGGGCATCGATGAACCCGACGACCTGCTGCTGTGCGGCGACCAGGTCAGCAGCGTCCACCGGATGGACGTCGGTGGTGGACGGCGCCGAGCCGCCCCCGCCCCCGTCGCCGGCTGTGGGCGGCTCGTCGGCGACCACCGGGGCGGAGGGAGACCGGGACTGGAGATGTCCGATCCCGATGGCGAGGGCGAACACGACGATCGACGCCGCGATCCCCGCCAGCACCCGCCAATTGACGCGCGGTCGATCCGGTGACGAGGGGTGGATCTCGTCGAGGTGCACCACCGGAGCGAGCCGGTCGCGCCCGGCGCCACTGGGGGCGTCGGCGGGCGGGACACGATCGGCGTCGCCCGGTGGGTGGACCGTGTCGAGGCGGTGGAGGCCGGAGAAGAAGTCCTCCCAGAACCCCTCGTGGTGCTCGGGGATGGGGAGGTGGTCGAGCGCGGTGCCGACCACGGGGTCACGTTGGACGGTCATGAAGGGTCTCCTTCGAGGACGTGACGGGCCTTGGTCCGGGCGCGGGACAGGCGCGAGCGCACCGTGCCCTCGCTGATGCCGAGCATCTGGGCTGCGGCCCGTGTGTCGAAGCCGTGCCCGTCGACGAGGACGACCACGGCGCGATGGGCGTCGGACAGCGCTCGGAGGGCACGCACCGTGGCGTCGGCGGCCGACGCCCGGTCGGCGGGACCGGCCCCTGGCGCCTGATGATCGGCGTGCTCGACCTCGATGTCGACCGGGCGGGGCCGGCGTCGCCGGCGGCGCAGCTCGTCGATGCAGGTGTTGTAGACGATCCGGTAGAGCCAGGTTCCGGGGTCGGCGGTACCTCGGTAGCGGGGCAGGGCGATGAACGCCTTGAGGTAGGCCTCCTGGAGGACGTCGTCCATGCCGGGAGCGTCGCCGGCGAGCAGGGAGTAGGCGAGACCGCGGAGCCGGTGGTCGTAGCGGGCCACGAGGGCACCGAATGCGACCTGGTCGCCGTGGGTGGCCAGCTCCACCAGGGTGGCGGACGGCGCGGTGGTGCGGGGGGCTCTCATCGCATGTCGGGTCGACGGCCGGGGTGACGGTGGTCCATGACCTTCTGACGCACGGGGGCCCGGGATCGCTCCCAGAAATCCAGGCCCGGTCCCGTAGGGTTCGATGCCGACCAACGGGACGAGTCCAGGGGAGCAGACCATGATCGTGTTCGTGCACGGCGTACCGGAGACGGCGGCGATCTGGGACCGGGTGCGCGCCGGGCTCGACCGGGAATCCGTGGCGCTGGCCCTGCCGGGCTTCGGCTGTCCCCGGCCCGACGGCTTCGGATCCACCAAGGACGACTACGCCGCCTGGCTCGCCGATGAGCTGGCCGCCGTCGACGGCCCGGTGGACCTGGTCGGCCACGACTGGGGTGCCGGGATCACCTACCGCATCGCCACCGCCCACGGCGACCTGATCCGGTCGTGGGCGGCCGACGTCGGCAACATCGCCCACCCCGACTACGTCTGGCACGACTTCGCCCAGATCTGGCAGACCGAGGGCGACGGCGAGGCCTTCTTCGCGACCCAGAACGCGGCCCCGGTCGAGCAACGGGCCGAGCTCTACGAGTCGATGGGTGTCCCGGCCGAGGCCGCTCGCACCATGGCCGCGGCCGCCGACGACACCATGGCGGCCTCGATCCTGGCGCTGTACCGCTCGGCCGTGCCCAACGTCCACGCCGACTGGGGCCCCTGGGAGCCCACGTCGGCGCCGGGTCTGGTGCTCCACCCCACCGACGACCCCTTCAGCCAGCCGGCCCTGGCCGCCGAGGTCGCCGAACAGCTCGGAGCCCGCTTCGCCACCATCGACGACGCGGGCCACTTCTGGCCGGCCCAGGCCCCCGACGCCGGCCGGTCCGTGCTGGAGGAGTTCTGGTCGTCGCTCCACTGAGCGACGACCAGAGAACGCATCAGAAGATGACGGTGACCGTGTCGGAACAGGTCGACGTGCCCGCTTGGCAGACCTTGTAGTCGTAACTGGCGCCGCCTCGATCACCCGTCTCGTCGGTGTACGACGGCCCAGACAACGACGAGCCAATCTTCGTTGTCCCGCGATACAAATCGACCGTGCTCTTGCTGCCGTACGGCGACCAGCTGAGATCAACCGTGTTCCGGCCCTTCAGCTTGTAGCCACTGGCCGAGAGCTGAACGGGTGCCGTCGAACCGGAGGACACCGTCACGGCATGCGAGACGGAGTCGGTTGCCCCACCGTTGTCGGTCACCGTGAGGGTCACCGTGTAGGTGCCGCCTGAGGCGTACGTGTGACCCGGGTTCGTCGCCGTGGACGCCCCACCATCGCCGAAGGCCCACGATCGGTTGGCGACGGTCCCGTCCGAATCCCAACTGTCGTCCGTGAAGCTGCAGCTGAGATTCGTGCACGAGAAGGTGAATGCGGCGGTCGGTGAGAGGTTCCCGCCACCGCCACCACCACCACTAGAACCGCCCGTCATGTCGAACGCAGCGGCGCTGTTCGGCGTGCCGAGGCCGGTGGGGCCGTCGTAGCCGGTCACCGCGTTGCACAGGTAGGTCCCACCGCAGCTGCCGTTGCTGCCACCGGTGACGTCGAAGAGCGAGCCGGCGTCGCCGTACGGATTTCTGGCGGGCGTGCTCCCGAGTCCCGCAGGAGCGGCCAAGGCGTAGACACCGGCGATGATCGGGGCGGCGACGCTGGTGCCGCCGTAGACGTACCAGTTCCGGCCGCGACGGCTGCCGTAGCTGTCATAGACGGCGACGCCGGTGTTCGGGTCGGCCACGGCCGACACATCGGCGACGGTGCGCTTCGCACACGCGTCGTGCTGCCAACTCGGCTTGTTGATCACGCTCGAGCAGCCCGAGCCCGCGCCGGACCATGCCGTCTCGTTCCAGCCGCGACCGCCGGTCGCCGTCGTGAGATGCGTACCGCCGACAGCGGTGACGTACTGCGATGCCGCCGGGTACTCGACGCCGTACCCGGCATCACCGGAGCTCACCGTGATGGCCACACCCGGGTGGTTGAAGTGCGGTTCGTAGTTCGTCTCGCCGGAGAACTCCGAAGCCCCGTAGCTGTTACTCACCACGTCGGCATGGTCGACGGCATAGTCGACCGCCGTCATGAGGTCGGCGAACGAGTTGGAGTCGGCCTCGACGAGGAGGATCTTGCAGTTGGGGCAGGTGGCGGCGACCATCTCGATGTCGAGGTCGATCTCGGCACCCCACCCGGTGTTGCCACGCGGGTAGTTGGTGCCGCCGTTCTGGTCGACCTTCGTGAAGCACCCGCTGTGACACGCCCCGAGCCCGAACTGCTGCCGGTAGACGTTGAGGTCCGACTCGGCGTTGGGGTTGTCGTAGGCGTCGACGATAGCCACCGTCGGCCCGCTCCCGGGTGAACCGGTCGGGGCCGAGAGATTGTACGCGTTCTGGAGCTGGGCCGGCGTGAGGGCGCCCGGTTCCGGTGACTTCGTCGCCAGCGGGGTGACCTTGTCGGGCGTGGTGACGACGTGAGCGTGGCAGGCAGCGGTCCCGGCCACGGGCGGGCCGCAGACCGGTCGCTCGGCGTGGGCAGGCAGGGGCGGCGGCCCCGGTGGGTTGGCGTGCGAGGCAGCGTCCGCCGTCGCCGGGGCGACGAGGGTGGCGACCAACGCCAGCACCGCGAACAGGACGGTCAGGTGTGCTTTGCGCATCGTGCGCCCGCTTTCTCCGAGATCACCACCCCGACGTTCCAGGGTGCGAGTCGGCGGCCCCCCGTCAACTTGCCCTGCATGGTACCCCTGGCCGTTCACCAGAGACTGTCGCGCCCCCGGGAAATGTCGGCATCGCGTCAACACAGGTGTGACGCGCTGACGACAGATTCGGTTGGGGGGCTTCGCTCGGGGCGGCCACTCCCTCCTCAGGCCTGGCGCTCCCGCACGACGGCGGCCAGGTCCATGCGATCCAGCCGCCGGAAGGCGGGGAGGTGGGCCAAGGCCGCGGCACCGAGGACGAGCGCGGCCACCCACAGCCAGGTGGTGGCCTTGATCACCGAATCGAAGTGGAACACGCCGGTGTCGATGGCGGTGAGGAACTGGCCGGAGACGATGCCGCCGAGCACCAGTCCGGGGATCAGAGCGAGGGCGACGACCAACAGCGTCTCGACCAGCACCCAGCGGTGGAGCCGGCGGCGGCCGACGCCGGCGGCCCGCAGCGTGGCCAGCTCGGTGGTCCGCTCGCTGACGTTGACGGTGATGGCGTTGAACACGAGGGCGATGGCCAGCACGATGCCGAACGCGACCATGATGGCGATGAACACGTTGAACAACCCGAGCAGGTCGGTGACCGCCTGCTGGAGCGCGGCGTGGTCCACGACGGCGAGCACGTCGCTGCGGGCCTGGAGCCGATCGCGCACCACGGAGGGGTCGACGCCGTCGGTCACCCGCATCGACACGGCCCGCGGCGCGCCACCACCGATGGCCTGCCAGGTGTCGAGGTCGAGGTAGTTCGAGCCGCCCAGCGGCTCCTCGAGGACGCCGATGACGGTGACCATGCCGTCAGCGGTACCGGCGGTGACCTCCACCCGGTCGCCCACGCCGGCGCCGACCTGGTCGGCCGTGGTCTTGGACAGCACCAGCCCCCCGTCGAACGGGACGTCGAAGCGGTGCATGGTCGTCCCCCGCTGGAACAGCTGTAGCTCGGCTCCGGCCGCCGCACCGGATGCCGCGACCCGTCCGTTCACCAGATCCGCCGGCTCGGCCGCGGCCACGCCGTCGATGGCCGCGAAGCGCGAGACCGTGGCCCCGTCGGCCGTCCCGGCGATCACTGCGGTGAGATCCCGCCGGTCGAGCGACGACTGGCGGTGGAGGGCGGCGTTCATGCTGTCGCCCATCCCGGCGGATGCGATCACGACCACGGCCGCGACGATCACGCCCACCGCGGTCCCGAGGGCCCGCTTCGGGGACCGGAACAGGTTGCGCAGCGCGACGCGACCCCCGGTGGGGAGGGTGAACGGCAGCAGCCGCTCGACGAAGGTCCGCCCGCTCCCAGGCGGGGGCGCAGGCGGTCGCAGCGCTTCGGCGGGGAGAACCCGCGATGCGGTGCGGGCGGGCACGATGGCGATCAGCGCGGCGGTGACGAAGGCGAAGCCGAGCCCGATGATGGGCGTGAGGGGCCGGAACGACGTGGCGGTGACCGGGATGTCGAGCTCGGAGGTGTAGAGGCCGGTCATCAGCCCACCGAGCAGGGAACCGAGGATCAGGCCGGGAACGGCACCGGCGAACACGGCCACGAAGGCATGGGTGGCGTAGTGCCGCTGGATGGTGCGGCGATCCACGCCGTTGGCCGTCAGGGCGCCGATCACCGGACGGTCGAGCTGCACGAGCCGGCCGAGCAGGACGTAGACCGCAAGCCCGGCCGCGGTGAGGAACAGCATCGGGAAGAGGACGGCCATCTCCCCGAACCCGGAGACGTCGATCTGCAGGGTGGCGTTGGAGGCCTGGTCGGCGCGGCCGTAGACGTCGATGGCCCCGGCCGCGCGTGCCGCCGCCTGCATGCGATCGACGGCGGCTGCATCGGTGGCGGTGAGCACGACCTGCTCCGGAGCGTCGGGCGCCATCCGCTCGGCCAGCGGTCGGGGCGCGAACACCACCGCGAAGTCGTCGGGCACGGTGATGGCCTCGTTGCGGCTCCGCGCCAGCCACAGGTACTCGGCCGATGCCGCCACGCCACCGACCCGAACATCGGTCGGGGTGCCGTCGATGACGACGCTGACCGTGTCGCCCACGCCGAGATGGAAGTGATCGGCGGCGTGCTGCTCGAGCACGACCGTGTTCGCGTCCGTGGGATAGGAGCCCGACGAGAGCAGGAGCCGGTTGACCGGGGGCTGGTCCCCCACCGGGATCGACACCACGCGTCCCTGCAGCTGGCGGTCGGCGAGGCCGAGGGGGACATCGGATTCGATGCGGGTCGTCACCGCGGTCACCCCGCCGTCGGCCCGGGCGGCATCGACGAGCTGCGCGGTGTCGCCGCCCGTGACCCAGAGGTCGGCGAAGGAGAGGTTGTCGTACACCCGCTGGTACGAGGTCTCGAGGTTCCGGTAGGCGTCGTAGGTCGACGAGAACATGGCCAGCCCGCACCCGACCGTGACCGCCACGGCGATGAGTTGGGCCCGCCGGCGGCGCAGGTCGCGGGTGGCCTTGTGGAGCAGGATGCGACCGACCGACATCAGTCCGCCTCCGCCAGCCGACCGTCGACGAGGCGGATCACCTGGTCGGCCACCTCGGCGATGGAGGGATCGTGGGTCACCACCACGACCGTGCGCCCGTGCTCGTGGGCGGCGGCGACCAGCAGATCGACGACCGAGCCGCCGGTGGCGCGGTCGAGCGCGCCCGTCGGCTCGTCGCACAGCAGGACGGGCGCCTCCTTGGCCAGGGCGCGCGCCACCGCCACCCGCTGCTGCTGTCCGCCGGACAGCTCGCCGGGGAACCGGTCGAGGTGGTCGCCGAGGCCCACCGACTCGAGCGCCTGCCTGGCGCGTGTTGCGGCGTGGTCGCCGGTGAGCTCGGCGATCAGCTCCACGTTCTCGCCCGCGGTGAGGGTGGGCACCAGGTTGAAGAACTGGAACACGAAGGCCACGTGCCGGCGCCGGTAGTCGGTCAGCTGGTCGGGATCGAGGCCGGCCAGATCGCAGCCGTCGACCACCACCTGGCCGGAGTCGGCCACGTCGATGCCCCCGATGACGTTGAGCAAGGTGGTCTTGCCCGACCCGGACGGCCCGAGCAGCACCACGAACCGGCCGGGGCCGATGTCGAGGTCGATGCCGTCGAGGGCGTGGACCGCCGTCTCTCCCTCGCCATAGGTGCGGTACACCTCGGCGAGGTGCACGACGGTGTCGGTGGCGGTCGGTTGTTCGGCGACGGACATCAGGGGGCTCCTGCGGTACTCGGTGGTGGTTCGGTCGGTGGCGGTTCGGACGGCGGGAAGACGAACACCCCGTTGGTCAACAGGTCGAAGACGGCGGCGAACCACCGTTCGGAGGGGCCGCCCGTCCACACCTGCTCTCCCAGGTGACGGGCGAGATGGGGCTCGAGCAGCAGGCTGCCCAGGTCGAGGCTGAGCAGGATGAGGGCACGGGTCAACGGATCGGGAGCGGAGCGAACCATGCCGGTGGCCTCGAGGTCGTCCATGGCGCCGACGGTGGCATCGACCAGCTGATCGACCAGCTGGGCTCCGCTCGGCCCACCGTCGAGCAGCGAACGCCGCAGGTAGTCCATCACGTCGCCCTCGTCCTCCAGCCGACGGAGCAGCTCGGCGGTGAGCGAGGCCGGGTCGCCGGCGTCGAGCTCACCGAAGAGCTGCCGGACCCTGGTCACCACGTGATCGTCGACCGCGCGTCGCAGTCCTTCCTTCGAGCCGAAGTGGTGGTTGATCAGTGGCGCCGACACCCCGGCCCGCTCGGCGATCGCCCGGACGGTGGTGCCGTCGAAGCCCCGATCGCCGAAGCAGGCCACCGCGGACCGGATGATCCGATCCCGGCCCTCGTCCACTGAACGCATGTTCAGTATGTTGACTGAACAAACGTTAAGGGTCAAGCCCGCGGACTCGGGCTCGACCCGGCACACTGGCGAGATGGAGTACACGAACCTCGGAACATCCGGCCTGCGCGTCTCGAGGATCTGCCTCGGGATGATGAGCTACGGCGATCCGGGCTGGCGCGACTGGGTGCTCGGCCCTGACCAGGCCGAACCGTTCGTCACCGGGGCCCTCGACGCCGGCATCAACTTCTTCGACACCGCCAACACCTATTCGTTCGGGGCCAGCGAGGAGGTGACCGGATCGCTGCTCAACGCGCACGCCCGCCGCGACGAGATCGTGGTCGCCACCAAGGTGTTCAACCCCGATCGCGCCGGCGCCACCGGCAACGAGCGCGGCCTGTCGCGCAAAAGCATCATGGCCGCCATCGACCGGTCGCTGACCCGGCTCGGCATGGACTACGTCGATCTGTACCAGATCCACCGCTTCGATCACCGCGTGCCCGTCGAGGAGACGATGGAAGCACTCCACGACGTGGTCCGGGCCGGTAAGGCCCTCCACATCGGGGCGTCGTCCATGGCCGCGTGGGAACTGGCCCACATGCAGGAGGCCGCCCGGGCCAACGGCTGGACCGAGTTCATCTCGATGCAGAACCAGTACAACCTCCTCTACCGGGAGGAGGAGCGCGAGATGCTGCCGCTGTGCGCCGCGGAGGGCATGGGCGTGATCCCGTGGAGCCCGCTGGCCCGGGGCCGCCTGGCCCGGCCGGCCAACCAGTTCACCAAGGGCGGGACGACGCGCGCCGGCTCCGACAGCTTCCAGGACGCGCTCTACGACACCGCCGAGCCCGCCATCGTCGACGAGGTGGTCGCGGTGGCATCCGAGCTGGGGGTCGAGCAGGCGCAGGTGGCGCTGGCCTGGCTCCTGGCCCAGCCCGTCGTCACCGCGCCGATCGTCGGCGCCACCAAGCAGTCGCACCTCGACGCGGCCGTCGGCGCGGTCGACGTGATCCTCGACGACGACCAGATCGAGCGGCTCACCGCGCACTACCGGCCCCGCCCGATCCTCGACCACTGAGTCGGCCGCGGCCGTGGAGCACGACGACGGCTCGGAGATCACGATCCATGTGGTCGACCCGCGCAGCGACGAGGCCACCTGGTCGATGGGTCAGTACTTCGCCGAGCTCGATCGGCGCTTCCCCGACGGGTTCGACCCGGGTGACACCCTGGTCGCCGACGCGCCCGGGCTCGAAGCCCCCGGCGGGGTGTTCGTCATCGCCCGGCTCGGCGGGGAGGTGGTCGGGTGCGGTGGCGTCCAGACCATCGGGGACGGCATCGGGGAGATCAAGCGCATGTGGGTGTCGGCCGCCGTGCGCGGTCGCGGTCTCGGACGCCGGATGCTCACCGACCTCGAGCGGCGCAGCCGGTCGCTGGGCCACCACACGGTCCGGCTCGACACCAACAGCAACCTCCCGGAGGCCGTGGCCATGTACCGCAGCGCCGGCTACGTGGAGATCGAGCGGTACAACGACAATCCGTATCCCGACCACTGGTTCGAGAAGCCCCTGGCGGAACCCGCGTAGGTTCTCACCATGACCGTCGCCGAAGCCATCGCCGATCTCCGGGCCGAGCACGACGCGCTCGATGCCGTCGTCGCCCCGCTCGGGGACGAGCAGTGGGCCACACCCACACCGAGTCCGGGATGGACGGTCTTCGACCAGATCGCCCACCTCACCTACTTCGACGACACCGCCACCACGGCCATCACCGACCCCGACGCGTTCACGGCGGGGAACGAGGCCCTGTTGGCCGCCCTCGCCGACGGCAGCATGAGCATCGACGAGCAGACGTTGGCGTGGAGCCGCGACCTCGACCCCTCGGGCCTGCTCGCCCGCTGGCGGGAGAACCGGGCCCGGCTCCTCGACGCCGCGGCCACCCTCGACGAGGACACCAGGGTGGTCTGGTACGGCCCGTCGATGGGGGCACGATCGTTCCTGATCGCCCGGCTCATGGAGACCTGGGCCCACGGCCAGGACGTCGTCGACGCGGTCGGGGCCGAGCGGACACCCACCGATCGGCTCCGCCACATCGCCCTGCTCGGTGTCATGACTCGAAAGTGGTCCTACCGCAACCGCGGCCTCGACGTCCCCGACGGATCGGTGCGCGTCGCGCTCACCGCGCCGTCGGGCGCGACGTGGACGTGGAACGACGACGCCACCGATGGCGCGGTCACCGGCCCGGCCGAGGATTTCTGCGTCGTCGTGACCCAGCGGCGCCACGTCGACGACACCGCGCTGGTGACCGAGGGGCCCCTGGCCCGCGACTGGATGGAGAAGGCGCAGGCGTTCGCGGGTGGGCCCACCGACGGGCCGGCACCCCGCCCCGGGGCGACCGGCGAGTAGCCGGCGGGATCAGTTCAACCGGGTTCGCCCAGCTCGCGCTTGAGCACCTTCCCGGTGGCGTTCCGGGGCAGCTCGTCGACGAAGGTCACCGAGCGAGGCGCCTTGAAGTTGGCGAGGTTCGCCCGCACGTAGTCCTTGACCTCGTCGGCGTCGAGCGAGTGGCCCGGCGCGCCCACCACGAACGCCGCCAGCCGCTTGCCGAACTCCTCGTCGTCGACGCCGATGACCGCGACCTCGACGACATCGGGATGATCGGCCAACAAGTCCTCGACCTCCCGCGGATAGAGGTTCTCGCCGCCGGACACGATCATGTCGTCGTCGCGCCCTCCGACGAAGAGGCGGCCCGAGTCATCCCAGTGCCCGACGTCGCCGCTCGACAGGAGGCCGTCGATCGACGCCTTGGTGTCTCCACCGGTGTACCCGTCGAACCGCAAGCCACTGCCGACGAAGATGCGACCGTCGACACCCGGCGCGGTGATCAGCTGGTCTCGGTCGTCGTAGAGGCGCACGTCGACCCCGGTGAGCGGGCGGCCCGCGGTGCCGGGGGCGCGGCGGAGATCCTCCGGGGTGGCCACGGTGGCCACCGCGACCTCGGTGGAGCCGTACATGTTGTAGAGGTTGTCGCCGAAGGTGTCCATCCAGCGCAGGGCGAGCGAACCGGGGAGCGCGGAACCGGAGCAGAGCACCACTTCGAGGTCCGACGGGTCGACGCCGTCGAGCGTGGTGGCGGGGAGATCGACGATGCGTTGCAGCATCACCGGGACCGCGGTCATGCCCCGGGCGTGGTGGTCGGCCGCGAGGCGGATCACCGCCCCGGGATCGAAGCGCCGGGTCACGACCAGCGTCTGTCCCATCGACGCCCCCATTGCCATGGCGGCGTTGCCCAGCGAGTGGAACATGGGAGCGGGCACGAGGTGCACGTCGCCCACGTGGAACGGCACCCGTTGGAACAGCGCGGTGGTGGCCACGACGTCACCGATGCCGGCGGCGCCTCGCGACGCACCCTTGGGGACCCCGGTGGTGCCGGAGGTGAGGATGACCTGTCGCCCGTGCGACGCGGGAGGGACGTTCCACCGCTCGGCGGTGCGCGCCACGAGGGTGGGCAGGTCGTCGGCCTCGCCCCGGCCGTCCCGCCCGTCGGAGACGAGGCGGGTCAGCTGCGGGGCGTGTTCGACGACCGCGTCACCGAACTCGGCGTCGTGGATGAGCACCGTGCCCCCCTCGCGCTCCATCACGTCAGCCAGCTGGGGGCCGGCGAACCCGGTGTTCATGTAGAGGACGGACGCCCCCAACCGACTGAGCGCGGTGGCCGAGAGCACGAACCAACGGCTGTTCCGCGCCAGCAGGCCGACGGACGTCTCCGCCTCGACTCCGAGCGCCGCCAACGCGGTGGCGAGCCGGCCCGAGAGGTCGTCGACCTCGGCGAAGGTCAACCTGCCGGCGTCGTCGATCAGCGCGACGCCGGTGGGGTCCCGCTCGGCGCTGGCCGCGTAACCCGCCGCCAGCGTCGGACCCCACTGGCGGACGGCCCGCGCCGTGTGCACCATCACCCTCGGGTCGAGCATGCCGACGCGCCGGAGGGTGTCGATGGCGACGACGTTCGAGCGCAGACGATCCAGCATCGGGCGCACCACGAGCAAGGTCACGGGGGTCGACGCGGCCTAGGCCATCGCCAGCAGGGCGAGGAAGGACTTCGCCCAGGCCGCCAGGTCGTTGCTCTCCACCTGGTGCCGCATTGCCGACATCCGCGCGTGCTCCTCCTCCGGTCCCATGCGGACCGCGGCCTCGATCTGGTCCTTGAGGCCCTCGGTGTCGTACGGATTCACGAGGAACGAGTCGGACAGCTCCTCGGCCGCGCCGGCGAACTCGGAGAGGACCAGCGCGCCGGCGTTGTCGACCCGGGCCGAGACGTACTCCTTGGCCACCAGGTTCATGCCGTCCTGGAAGGGCGTCACCAGCAACACGTCGGCGGCTCGGTAGAGCACGAGCAGCTCGGAGAAGGGGAGGCTCTTGTGGATGTACTGGACGACCGGCCGGCCGAGCTGACCGAAGTCACCGTTGATCATCCCCACGAGCTGCTCGACCCGGTTCCGTACGCTGTCGTAGCCCAGCACCGCCTCCCGGCTCGGCACCGCGACCTGGACGACGGCCGTCTTGCGGGCGTCGAGGCGGTGCTCGATCAGCAGCTCGCGCACCGCCTTGAGGCGCAGGTCGATGCCCTTGGTGTAGTCGAGGCGGTCGACGCCGAGGAGGACGACCTCAGGATCGCCGAGCTCGGTGCGCAGCCGCTTGACCGCCAACTCGATCTCGTCGGTGTCGGCCTGGGTGGCGATGGCCTGGAAGTCGACCGAGATGGGGAACGACTTGACCACCGCGGTCTGGCGCCCGGCCCGCACGATGCCGCCGTCGGCCGCGAATACGATGTCGTCGGCGTTGCAGAACCGCCGGACCCCCGACAGCACGTTGCGGGCATCGGCCTGGGTCTGGACCCCGACGACGTCGGCGCCGAGCAGACCGTCGAGCACCTGCTGGCGCCACGGGAGCCGGGACAGCAACTCGAGCGGCGGGAACGGGATGTGGAGGTAGTAACCGATCTTGGCGTCGGGGCGCTGCGCCCGGATCATCGCCGGCACCAGTTGCAGCTGGTAGTCGTGGACCCACACGGTGCCGCCCTCGGCCAACTCCTTGCAGGCCGCGTCGGCGAAGCGCTGATTGACCGCCCGGTAGGTGGCCCAGGTCTCCCGGTGGAACTGCGCCGCCTCGATGGCTCCGTGGTACAGGGGCCAGATCGTCTCGTTGCAGGCGCCGCTGTAGTACTCGTCGTGCTCGGCGGCCGACAACCCCACCCCCGACAGCTGGATGTCCTCGAACTCGAAGCGGGCCGACTCGCCGCCTTCGGTGCCGTCCCAACCCACCCAGGCACCGGTCCGCTCCCGCATGACCGGCAACATGGCCGACACCAGGCCGCCGGGGCTGAGCGACCACGAACCGTCGTCGGCCAGCTTCACCGGCAGTCGGTTCGCCACCACCACGAACTCGGACTTTCCCTCGTCCGATGACGGTTCCACGATCGAGGTCTGGTCGGTGTCCACGCGTCGGCTCTCCCCTGGGGCGGTCACCCCACGATACGTCGATGACCGGCGTAGCCGGCAGACGAAGCCCGCCAGCGCGTGCGGCGGAGTTGACGAGCCGGCCGGCCGGAGGACGGCGGGCGAGCAACTCAGAAAGCGGAGCCGGCGGACGAGTTCGGCCAGCGCGTGCGGCGGAGTTGACGAGCCGGCCGGCCGGAGGACGGCGGGCGAGCAACTCAGAAAGCGGAGCCGGCGGACGAGTTCGGCCAGCG
>CAVSRP010000013.1:0-32994 GCA_963730345.1 uncultured Acidimicrobiaceae bacterium | reverse complement strand
TGCCGACGTGGAGCCCGCGGTCGAGCGGGCGTCGAAACGGGCCAAGAAGCAAGGTCGCCGAGCACGAGCGAAGGCAGACAAGCGGGCGAAGGCGTTACGGACCCGGAGCAAGGAGGCGGCCGAGACCGTCCGCGAGCGGGCCGAGGAGCTGGCCTCCACCTAGACGGACCTCCACCGAGATCGAAGGGTCGTGGGTCAAGCAGCGACCACCCGTCGCAGACCGTCGGGACCGAGCACGACCAACTCGCCGTCCCCGAGCTGGGCGAAGGAGATGACCGGGCCGGCGTCCGGCACCAATTCGACCGGCTCCTGATCGGGGGCGTCGGCCGGAACGGCCCGGATCCAACCCCCGCAGTAGTCGCCGAAGAGATACCAGCCGTACATCGATGCGATCGTCGCGCCCCGGTAGACGTAGCCGCCGGTCACCGAACAACCCTGCCCGTGGTCGTAGGTGACCACCGGCGCCACGAACGACGGGTCGAGTTCGCCCTCGAAGGGACGATCGCCCTCGACGTCGTCCCACCCGAAGTTGGGCATCGGCGCCGTGGGATCGACCACCGACACCTCCTCGACCGTGTCCTGGCCGACGTCACCGATCCAGAGCCGGCCGGTGCGCCGATCGAAGCTGTAGCGCCAGGGGTTCCGCAGTCCGATTCCCCAAACCTCTGGCCGGCCACCCCAGTCGGGGTTCGAGGCCGGCACCGCGACCCCGCCGGCAGGGTCGGGTTCGACGCGCAGCATCTTGCCGAGCAACCGGGTCGGATCCTGGGCCACCTCCCCCGGGTCGCCACCGCTGCCGCCGTCACCGGTCCCGATCCACAGCATGCCGTCGGGCCCGAACACCAGGTCGCCACCGTTGTGGTTCGGGTACGGCTGGCCCACCCCGAGGTGGAGGACTCCGTCGTCGGGTCCGCCCACGGGACGGCCGTCGGCCAGTGCCCATGACCGAATCTCGGTGTCGCCGGTGTTGTCGGTGAAGTCGACGTAGAGCCGGTCGCCTCCCGGATCGATCGCCATGCCGAGCAGCCCGCGCTCACCGCCCGTGGAGACCTGGGCGCGCAGATCGAGCACCACGTCGGTGGCGCCGGTGTCGAGATCCACGGCGTGGATCGTGCCGTCGAGCGTCGAGACGAGGACCGGGCCGTCGCCGGCGGGGTCCACCACCGAGGAGGGCCGGGTCAAGGGCAGGAGAGGCCCGAGCCGGATCCGCGGGTCGGTGCCGGTGGGTGGCTCGGTGGACGGCGGGGCGGGCGAGGTCTCGGGTGACGGGCCCGGTGCGCCGGCGTCGTCCGACGGCGGGGCCGGTGGGGACGAACGCTGCTGGGCGTCGTCGACCGCGGCGCGATCGGTGCCATCCGACGCCGACCCCCCATCGTCGACCACGGCGAAGGCGACGATCCCACCGGCGACGACCAAGACGGCGAGCGCGGCCAGAGCCACCAGCCGACGGGAGACCCGGGTCGAATCGGGGAGAGTCTGCATCCCATGATGATGGCGTCCGCGAACCGCGCGGTGACGTCGCCCCGGCCGCCGAGCCCAGGTCAGCCGGTGAGCAGCGCGACCCGGTCCGCGACCCGAGCCGAGTCGAGGTGCCGCTCGACCGTGTCGTGGGCGAGCTGCGCGATGTCGCCCCGCCGAGACGGATCCATCGAGTTGAGCCCGACGGTGTCGACCACCTCCGGGCCCGGCTGGAGCACGAGCACGGGTGTCCCGGCGGCGCGGATCTTGCGCACCTCGCGGGCCAGCGTGGCGGCGTGCAGGGCGCGAGCGCCGGTCCACTGCGGCCGCCGCAGCGCGCCGCGGGTGGCCGACATGGGACTGGAGACGACCACGACGTCGAAGCCGAGGTGGGCCACGAGATCGGCGTTGGTCGGTGAGTGGACGCCACCGTCGATGTAGGCCTGCCCGGCGTGGTCGACGGGCGCGAAGTACCCCGGGATCGCCGACGACGCCTCGACCGCGGTGGCGAGGTGGGCATCGTCGACGTCGCGGCCGAACACGACCCGTCGGCCGTCCGCCAGCCGAACCGCGCAGATCCAGGTGGGCCGGTCGGGCCAGGGCTCATCGTGCGTACGCCGGATGCGGTCGCCGATGAAGTCGGTCGACATCCGTCCGACCGGCAGCATGCCCGCGGCGGCCTTGAACGGTCGCGACGCCCACGGCCGGCTCAGGGCCCGGAGCACGAGGAACGGGGCGGCCGGGCGCGGGATCCGCCCGCCGACCTGGGGTGCCGGCACCTCCATCGGCCCGGCCTTGGCCAGGAAGTCGACCCCGACCGGGCTCATCGGCCGACCGGTGGCGCCGGCGAAGAGGTCGCTCGGCGGGACACCGAGGCGCAGGGTGGCGGCCATGCCCGATCCGGCCGATGTCCCGATCATGAGGTCGGCCGACCGGGCGTCCCATCCCGCCTCCTGGAGCGCGGTGAGCGTGCCGGCGTGCCAGGCACCGCCGGCCACCCCGCCGGCCCCCAGCACGAGTCCGACCGTGTGCCGCTTCGGTGTCGGCGTCGTCCTGGCCACGACCGCAGTGTGGCACCGCATCCGACCTACTGTCGGTCCGACGCCAGACCCACCGGGGAGGGAGGGCGATGATCTTCGCCACCGACGCCGCCAACAACGCGGCAGCCGCCTACGAACGCATCAAGGTCCGCCCGCTCACCGGTGCCCTCGGGGCCGAGGTTTCCGCGGCCGACGGCGGGCCGCTGGACGTCCGCGCCCTCGACGAGGCCACCATGGCCGAGATCCGCCGGGCCTCGATCGCCCACCTCGTGGTGTTCTTCCGGGACCAGGATCTCGACCTCGACTCGTTCGTCGCCTTCGGCTCGCGGTGGGGGACCTTCGGCGACGACCCGTTCGTGGCCGGCCTCGAGTCGCATCCCAACGTGGTCAAGGTGGTCAAGGAGGCCGACGAGAAGGTCCCGCTGGTCTTCGGCGGCGCGTGGCACTCCGACTGGTCGTTCCAGCAGACACCGCCGGCGTTCACCATCCTCTATGGCCACGATGTCCCCGACCACGGGGGCGACACGCTGTGGTCGAACCTGTACCTGGCCGCCGACCATCTCTCGCCGGGTCTGCGGGCCACGTTGGCCCGCCTCCGCGCCGTGCACTCCCCCCAGCGGGCCTACGGCGCGGCGGCCACCCACAACGACCTGGTCGAGAACATGGACATCCGCTACGGAGAGGCGGCCCATCAGAAGCGGGCCCAACCCATCCTCCGCCACCATCCCGACTCGGGGCGGAGCGCGCTGTACGTGAACTGGGGCTACACCGAGTCGATCGAGGGATGGTGGCCCGACGAGAGCCAAGCGCTCCTCGACCACCTCTTCGCGGTGGCCACCAACCCCGTGTACACCTGCCGCTTCCGCTGGCGACCGGGCTCCATCGCGGTGTGGGACAACCGCTGCACCCTGCACAATCCCATGAGCGACTACGCCGGTCAGCGCCGGGAGATGTGGCGGCTCACCATCCGGGGCGAGGAACCGATCCCCGGCGGCTGACCGGGCGGGGAGCAACTCCAGAAGCGGAGCCGGCAGACGAAGTCCGCCGGCGTAGCGGCTCAGCAGAGGAGCCGGTCGAGGGCGTGGTCGATGCCGATGAGGTCGGGTCGATCCTCCCGGGTGAACGCACTGATGTGGGTCACCGCCACCGTGTTGGCTTCGACCGTTCCACCGTCGGTCTCCGGCGGGAGGGCCACCGGGTCGCCCCAGGCCATCTCGACCGTGTAGGCGTGCTCGTGGCCGGTCTTGGGGACCAAGCGGGCCTCGGACATGGCCCGGGGCGGGATGGTGCCGACCTCGGCGTGGCGCCAGCCGTCGATCTCATCGAGCGGGCAGTTCGGCACATTGAGGTTCACCACTGCGGGGCGATCGGCGGGTGCGGTCAGCATGGCCTCGGCCGTCACCGCCGCCACCTCGGCTGCGGTCTCCCAGAGCTGGCCCTCGATCATCTCGGCCCAGGCCTGTCCCTCGACGCCGAAGCCCACGACCGACTGGCTGACCGCGATGCCGGGGATGCCGCCGTTCCGGGCCGTGAGCGCGGCGCCGACGGTGCCGGAGTGGTAGATCGCCCGCCCGGTGTTGACGCCGGGATTGATGCCCGACACGACGAGGTCGACGGCGCCGAAGACCCCGAGCCGGGCGAAGAAGACGCACAACGCCGGCGGACCGGTGACCGCCCACGTCTCCTGGACGCCCTCGAGCTGGACCCGGTGAACCTCGGGTGCGAGCAGGTGCAGCGTGCCGAGGGCGGCGCCGAAACCGGAGTACTCCCGATCAGGGGCCACCACCACCACGTCGCCGAGCGGTGCGAGACGACGAGCGAGGACGTGGAGGCCGACGGAGTCGATGCCGTCATCGTTGGTCACGAGGATGCGCACGCGCCCCTTCTACCGGATGGCGCCTCGTTCTCCTCAGCCGCTACGGGCAGCCTCCGCCGGGACTCGGCACATTCGGGATGCTGGGATCGACGACCTCGACGTGGACGTGGGGCCACACCGGGAGGGCTCCACCCTCCTCGACCTGCGAGGCGAACGGCAGCACGTGGGCGTGGTCACCGACGACGGTCACCCCGGCTTCGACGTGCTGGCCTGCCCGGACCCGCAACCCCTGGAAGTGCAACAGCTTGACCTCCCAGTTCGGTTGGGCGTCGGGTGCGATGACCAGATAGTCGTCGCGGTACTGGCAGTAGAGGGTGTACCCGCCGCCCCGCTTGACCGTCCCGGTCACCGGGGCACGGATCTCGGCGTCGGGTGGTACGACGATGTCCGCCGCGGTCCGCCGGGCCGTCCCTCGACCGCGGGACTCCATGGAGAACGGGTGCACCGCGGTGGCGACGGACTCCTGGACCTGGGCGCCCTCGTGGTTCGACTCGTGGAACCCGATCCGCTCGACGACCGCGGCGGGATGGTGCAACACGATGTCCCCGACGGTGGCATAGGGCGAGAAGCCGGTCTCCACCGCGGGACGGGGCGGCGGTACCGACGTGGTCGTCGTGGTGACGGCGGTGGTGATCGGCGCGGTGGCCGCCGTCGAGGTGGTCGAGGCCTGGGCCGCGGTCGAGGACGGGCCACGCTGCAGCGGGGCGGACTCGCTGGTCTCCGCCGCGCCGGACGCGGCGCACGCGCCCACCGCGAGGGCGAGCAGCGCCGCCGTGCACGCCCGCCAGCCTCGGACCGCCGTCATGGCGAAACGCTAACCAGCGGCGGCTGGTTGCGGGGGTCGGGGTGAGACGCCAGGTCCGGGCGGATCAGTGCGACCGATGCATCTGGGTCGGCACGACCTGGTCGTCGCCATCGCTGTCGACGACATCTTCGGTCTCGGCCACGGCACCGCCGAAGAAGACGGCTCCGATGGCAGCACCGCCCGCGGCGCCGACGACCCAGACGATGATCAGCTTGGCGAGCACCGCCAGATCGAACATCGGGATGAATGCGACCGGCGTGAGGACCAACGCGCCGACGACGGCACCGATCAGCGAGCCCCGCCACATGCCACGGCTCATCGAGTCGGGAATCGCCGCCGTGGACGGTCCGACGGTGCCGGACACACCGGTCTCGGCCCGCTGGGAGTCGACGAGCGGGCTGCCGCTGGAATCGAAGTGCGGTCTGGAACTCATGGGACCTCCTCCTGGGGGCATCGTCGCGCTACCTACCCGAGTCCCCGGACCGACAGACGCCGTTAGGGTCCGCCCGTGCGTCAGCTCGCCACCACCGACGTCGCCCGCCGACCGCTGCCGGGCACCGTCACTCCCTCCTCCGTGGCCTTCTCCCCCGACGGCTCGACGCTCACCTTCCTGCGGGCCGAACCGGGCACGCTGCACCAGCAACTCGTCGCGCTGGACGTGAACACCGGGTCGATGCGAACCATCGCGACGCCGGGCGAGGACATGGCCGAGGCCGACCTTCCCCTCGAGGAGCGCCTCCGCCGTGAGCGGGCGCGAGAGCTGGCCGTCGGCGTCACCCGGTACGCGTGGTCGGCGCGCGCCGATCGCCTGCTGGTCCCGATGCGGGACGGGTTGTGGATCCTCGACGGTGTCGACGGCGAGCGTCGCCGCGTGGTCGCCACCACCGAGGCCACCGGCCCCCTCCTCGATGCCCGGCTGTCCGACGACGGAACCCGCATCGGATTCGTGTCCAACGACGAGGTACACGTGGTCGCCGCCGCCGGAGGTGAGCCGGTCCCGGTCACCCGGGGAGCAGCGGAGGCGGGGCGGTCGAACGGGCTGGCCGAGTTCATCGCCCAGGAGGAGATGCGGCGCCCGTACGGCTTCTGGTTCTCCGACGGGGGCGAGCGGATCGCGTTCTGCGAGGTGGACGAATCGGCGATCCCCATCTACCGGATCGTGCACCAGGGCAGCGACGAGGTCGGCGCGGGCGCCCAGGAGGACCACGCGTACCCCTTCGCCGGCGCCGCCAATGCCAGTGTCCGGGTCGGGGTCGTCGCGGCCGACGGATCGACCGCTGATGCACCCGTCTGGCTCGACCTCGGATGCACGGGGATCGGCGAGGACCGCTACGTGGCTCGGGTCGACTGGAGCCCCGACGGCGCGGTGGTGGTCCAGATCGAGAACCGGGAACAGTCCCGCCTCGACGTCGTCCGCTTCGACCCCACCACCGGATCGGGTGAGCTGCTCCTCCGCGAGACGTCGGACGTGTGGATCAATCTCCACGACGATCTCCGGTTCCTTCCCGACGGCTCGTTCGTGTGGGCATCCGAGCGCAGCGGCTTCCGCCACCTCGAGCGACGAGACGCCGACGGCGACCTCGATGTCGTCCTCACCCGCGGCGACTGGGTGGTCACGTCGGTCGCCGGCGTCGGCGCGGGCGCGGTCTGGTTCACCGGGACGGGTGAATCGGCCCTGGAACGCCACCTCTACCGGGTCCCGCTCGACGGCTCCGCGCCCCCGGAGCGGGTGACGGCGGAGGCGGGCGTCCACCGGGCCACCGTGCACGCGACCAGCGGGGCGTGGTGCGACACGTGGTCCACGCCGGCTCGGCCGCCGCTGACCGTGCTGCACCGAGCGGACGGTACGCAGACCACGGTCCACGACGCCTCCGACGACCCCGCGCTGGTCGAGTTCGAGCTGCACCCGCCGGAGGAGCGCGTCGTGGTGGCCGACGACGGCACCGAGCTCCGCGCCGCCATCTACCGGCCGACCACCCCCGCGCCCCATCCCACCATCGTCTCGGTCTATGGCGGTCCCGGAGCCCAGATGCTCACCCGATCGTGGGGGGTCACCGTCGCGCTGCGGGCCCAATATCTTCGCGATCAGGGCTTCTGCGTGGCCGTCATCGACAACCGGGGCTCCACCGACCGCGGCATGGCGTTCGAAGGTCACCTCCACCGCCAGCTGGGTACCGTCGAGGTCGACGACCAGGTGTCGCTGGTCCGGTCGCTGGTCGACGCCGGCATCACCGACGGCGACCGGGTCGGCATCTACGGCTGGAGCTACGGCGGCTACCTGAGTGCCCTCTGCCTGGCCCGCCGTCCGGACGTGTTCCGCGCCGCCTGCGCCGGCGCGCCGGTCACCAGCTGGGACGGTTACGACACCCACTACACCGAGCGGTATCTCGGCACTCCCGCCGAGAACCCCGACGGCTACGAGCAGGCCGCGGTCACCACCCACGTGGCGGGTCTGCGAGACCGGTCGCTGCTCCTCGTGCACGGCCTCATCGACGAGAACGTGCACTTCCGGCACTCGGCCCGGCTCGTCAACGCGATGATCCGGGCCGGAATCGACCACGAGCTGTTCCTCTTCCCCGACGAACGCCATGTTCCCCGTGCCGAAGCCGACCGCACCTTCATGGAGGATCGCATCAGCGCGTTCTTCCGGCGCACGTTGGGGCTTCGGCAGTACTGAGCGGCCGGGGGATCGGGTACGGGCGGGGCGTCCTCCCCCCACGACGCCCACGACCGCGTCTCCCCCAAACGAGCAATGCGTGGAACGCACAGCTCTTGCCGATGCCTGGCTGGCGCTCGGCGAGGAACGATGGCCTCGGAACACTCCGGGGCCATCGTCGCGCCCAGCCGTCCGCGGCGCACCGCTTTGGATGCACCGCCCGCTCCGATAACGTTCGTTATTCACTTGAGGGGACCACGGAGCACGCATGACCGACACCACTGACGCCGCCACGACCCGGGCACCGGTCGAGGACTGGAGCACCGACTTCGACCACACCCACCCCGACTACGCCGCGGCCGCCACCGAGATCTGGGACGAGCTCCGCACCCGCTGCCCGGTGGCCCACACCGACCGCTTCGGGGGCGCGTGGTTCCCCACCCGCCACGAGGACGTGGCCGCCATCGCCCACGACACCGAGCACTTCACCAGCCAGGGAGTCATCGTCACCGACTGGCGACCGATGGCGCCCCGGCCCGTCGGGTACGCGCCGCCGATCACCTCCGACCCGCCGTTCCACGCCGACGCCCGCCGCCTGCTGCTCCCGCCGTTCGCCCCGAAGGCGATCGAGGCCTGGGAACCGGCGGCAAGATCCTCGTGCCGCCAGCTCCTGGACGACATCGAGGCGACACTGGACCGCGATGGCGGCGTCGTCGATGCCGCCGTCGCGTACACCCAGCACATCCCGGTCCGGGTCATCGCCGCCATGCTGGGGTTGCCCGAGGAGGACGGTGACCGATTCCGCGGCTTCATCCACCGCATCATCGAAGCGCCGGGCCAGGCACCACCGATCGACCCGGAGGACACGCTCGACCACTACCTGAACCGGGTCATCGAGGAGAAGCGTCATCACCCCGGAGACGACCTCATCAGCTACCTGATCGGTGCCGAGCTGCACGGTGAGCCCCTCTCGGCCGATCACATCCGCGGCACCGTCGCGCTGTTGATCATCGCCGGCATCGACACCACCTGGTCGGCCATCGGCGCCAGCCTGTGGCACCTGGCCCAGCACCCCGACGACCGCCGCCGCTGGGTCGAGGACCCCGACGTGCGCACCTTCGCCATCGAGGAGCTCCTGCGCTTCTACGCCCCGGTGACCATGGCCCGGTTGGTGGCCGAGGACACCGCCGTCGGCGGCTGCCCGGTGCACGCCGAGGACTGGGTGCTGCTGCCGTTCCCGTCGGCCAACCGCGACCCGGAGATGTTCGATCGGGCCGACGAGTTCGTCATCGACCGGGCCCGGAACCGCCACGCGGCGTTCGGCCTCGGGATCCACCGCTGCCTGGGCTCGAATCTGGCCCGCATGGAGCTGCGCGTCGCCATCGAGGAGTGGATGGACCGATTCGCCGACTTCGAGCTCGCCGACCCCGGCGCGGTGCGCTGGTCAACCGGCCAGGTCCGGGGCCCCCGGGTCCTGCCGCTCCGCATCACCCCGCCGCCGACCGAGGGAGCACCGTCGTGAGGATCAAACTCGACCGCGAGGCCTGCCAGGGCCACAACCGCTGCTACGCGCTGGCCCCCGAGCTCTTCGACGTCGACGACGAGGGCTACGCCGTCCTGCTGGTGACCGGCGACGTGCCGGCCGCGCTCGAGGACAAGGCCCAGCTCTGCGCCGACAACTGCCCCGAGTTCGCCATCGAGGTCGAGTCCTGAACCGTCCCGGGTGACGGTCCCGACGTAACGGAACCCCTTGCACGCCCTCCTCATCAGCTTCGGCATCATCTTCGTGGCCGAGCTGGGCGACAAGAGCCAGCTGATGGCGCTGGCGTTGGCCGCCCGCTACCGGCCGCTGCCGATCCTGATCGGCATCACCATCGCCACGGCCGTCGTGCACCTCTTCAGCGTGCTGGTGGGCGCGGTCGTGGGGGTGGCGCTCCCCACCAACGTGATCTCGATCGTCGCCGGGCTGTCGTTCTTCGGCTTCGCGGCCTGGACGCTGCGGGGCGACGAGCTCGACGAGGGTGGGGAGGCCCTCGCCTCGGAGTCCAACCGATCGGTGATCGTCGCCGTCGGAGTGGCGTTCTTCCTGGCCGAGCTGGGTGACAAGACGATGCTCGCCACCATCACCCTCGCCACGACCGAGGGCGTGGTCGGCACCTGGCTCGGGTCGACGCTCGGCATGGTCGCCGCCGACGCCCTCGCCGTGGTCGTCGGCCAGCAGCTCGGGGCACGACTGCCGGACCGCGCCATCAGGATCGGCGCGGCGCTGCTGTTCGTCGGGTTCGGCATCCTCCTCGTGGCCGAGGGGCTCCGCTGACTAGACCGCTTCGTCGAGCAGATCGACCTCGTCGATCTCGATGAAGATGCACTCCCCCGGGCACAGCTCGGCGGAGTCGACCACCCGCTGCTGGAAGTCGGGAGCGACCGGCACCATGGACCCCGACCCACCGGGGTCGTTGCCGATGTCCATGCCGTCGCGCACGTAGGCGATGCCGTCCTCGAGGATCAGGAAGATCTCGGGGCAGTGATCGGTGCACAGACCATCGCCGGTGCACAGATCCTGGTCGATCCACACGTGCATGGTTCCAGCCTGGCGGTCGGGCGGTACCCGATGGAAGTCGCCCCGGCGCGCTCTACGCTCGGCTCCGTGATCCACGCCTCGGAAATGGCCACCGTCTGGGTGATCCGGGGTGGCGAAGGGAACCGCCTGGTCCAGACCTTCCTCGATGCCGGCGAGATCGGTGTCGGCTACCCGGAGCTCCCCGACGGCCACACCGTCGACCGGAGCGCCGCGCTGCGGCTGCTCCAGCCCGACCCGGAGGCTCCAGTGCCCGAGGCCGACGCCGCGATGTTCCTCAGCTTCGTCCGGCGCATCGAGGTGGGCGACATCGTGCTCATGCCGGACCCGGCGGCCGGCGGGTTCGTGTGCGGGGTCGCCACCGGCGGCTACGAGTACCGAGACGACATCGAGGTCGGACGCTGCCGGCACCGGCGTCCGGTCGAGTGGCGGCGCCGCCTCCCCTTCGGCGCCCTGCCCGAACGGTTGTCGCACCTCCCTCGACAACGCCAGGCCGTCCACGACGTCCCCGACGGCCGGCTCCGGGATCTGGCGCTGCGGTGCTGCCGGCTCGAACTGGGCGAGGATCCGCTCGACCGGCCGAGGGGCGCGCCACCCGGCAGCCGGCCCCGCTCGTCGCGGACCCGCGCCCCCAAGCGGCCGCCGAAGGCGTCGGTGCCCGAGCGCCGGTGCGCGGGATGCCTCGTGGTGAAGCCGGCCGAGGTGTTCGAGGACGGCGGCGACTGGTGCCGCGACTGCCTCTGAGCCGACCGGGGCTCAATCCTCCAGCAGGTGACGGAGCTTGGCTCGGAGCCGCTGGACGGTGTTGTCGACGAACTTGTCGGTCCGATCCATCTGCTCGGCGATCTCCCGGTACTTCTTGCCGCTGAGCAGGCCGACCAGCACGTGGGCCTCGTTCTCCGACAACCGGTCGGGTTCGTCCTTGCGACGTCGGGTCCGGCTGCCCTCGAAATGGACGCGGAGGATCTCGTGCACCGCTTCGTGCCCGTAGGCCTCGAGCAGGCCCTCGATCTCGGTCAGTCCGAACGGCATGCCGCCGCTGTCGTCCATGTCCAGCCGCTCGACGACCGAGTGCTCGTGGCTCACCGAGGGAAGTTGCCGTCCCGCCGGGACCCCGTCCTCCGAGCTCTCACTGTCGTGGTGAGCGATGCGGTCCGCCGAGGTGAGCGGCGCGTGCTTCATCCGGTTGGCGGCCTTCACCGCGGTGATGACCTGCCGTTGCATGCAGGTCCGGGCGAAGCTCGGGAACGCCGACCCCGCGGCTTCCGAGTAGTCGCGAACCGCCTTCCAGAACCCGATCATCGCCTGCTGACGGACGTCTTGGTGGTCGCCGCCCGGAACGAAGTACTTGCGCGCCACCGACAGGACGAGGCCTTCGTGACGGCGGAGCAGCTCGGCGACGGCATCCCGATCCTTGTCGCGCTGGAACGCGGCGACGAGGGTCTCGTCGTCAGCACCGCTGAGCGTGGACGCTCGCAGTCGTTTCGAGGTACCGGCGGGTTCGGTCATCGGCGTCGGCTCCCCCCACGGGCCGAGCAGGTTCGGTCAGTAGAGAAGATGTTCGTGCACCACGCCCGGGTGTTCGGCATCGATCAACTCCCATCCGGTCGCCACGCACCAACGGGCTACTCGATCGGACAGGTCATCGACGTCGAACGGCTTGGTGATGTAGTCATCGGCACCGGAGATCACGCCTCGCATCACGTCGTCCTGGCCGGCGAGCGCGGTGAGGATGACGTACACCGTGCCGTCACCGGCGCCGTGACCCCGCTCTCGCCCGGCCTCCATGGCCTCGACGCCGTCGAGGCCCGGCATCATCACGTCGAGCAGGCACAGCACGGGACGGAACTCGTCGAGCAGATCGGCGACGTTCTCGCCCGTGTCGGTGACGTGCACCTCCCACCCGTCGAGGGTCAGCAGCGACACGATGAGCGAACGGATCCCCGGCTCGTCCTCGGCCACCACCGCGAGCCGGCGGGCGGTCCCGCGCCGTGGCACCTCGATGTCGGTCGGGGCTGATCCCTCGTCAGTTCCCACGTCCGGGAGGGTAGTTGGTCCCGCCGGCCCGGCGGCGGGTCAGAGCCAACCTGGATCAGGCAACGACCTCGGGCGGGTATCCGGCGCGCTCGACGAGCCACGCGACCACGGTGAGCGACGGCCAGATCCGGTCGAGCGGGAGCGCCGATCCATCGCCGGTGGTCCAGAGGTGGATCACCTCGGCCGCCGCGGCCACGGGGGCGCCGACACCGTCGGTGAATCCCGACGAGGTGTCCAGACCCGGCAGCACCACGATGTCGCCCCGCTGAGCCGAACCGTTGCCCGCCGGGCCCGGGGGATCCCACAGACCGGCGTCGATCGCCAGCGCCCGGCCGGCGATGTCGAGGCGATGGGCGATCGCGCTCCAGCCCGCCACCTCCGCACCCTCGAGCAGCGCGATGCGAGCCGCCACCCGATCGCCGCGTAGCAGTCCGGCGACGGCGTCGACCACGAACGGGGTCTCGGGTCCGCTGGCCAGCGACGAAAACGCGGAACCGGACATGTCGGACACACCGTAGGCTTCGCCACCGGTGCACCCACCTCCTACCGGAACGGGCCACTCGCTCCCGTGATCGGGATGAGGATACGGTCGTTTCCAGATCGATCTCACCGGCCAGGGAGGACTGCAGTGCCGCGCATCGCCATCGTTGGGTCCGGCTTCGCCGGCTTGGGCCTGGGCATCCAGCTCAAGCGCCAGGGCATCGACACCTTCACGATCTTCGAGAAGGCCGACGAGGTGGGGGGCACGTGGCGGGCCAACACCTATCCCGGTGCCGAGTGCGACATCCCCTCGGCCCTGTACTCGTACTCGTTCGAGAACTTCGACTGGCCCAACAAGTGGTCCCACCAGCCGGTGATCAAGGCCTACCTCGAGCACTGCGCCGATGCGTACCACCTCCGGCCGCACATCCGGTTCCGCACCGCGGTCACCGCGCTGCACTGGGTGGACGAGGCCAGCGCCTGGGACGTGACGTCCGAACCGGGACCGACGGGCGACTCCGTGACCGAGCGCTTCGACGTGGTGGTGTCGGCCACCGGTCAGCTCAGCCGGCCTCGCTGGCCCGACATCGACGGCCTCGACACCTTCGCCGGACCCGTCTTCCACTCGGCCGAGTGGGACCATTCGGTGGACCTCGCCGGCAAGCGGGTCGCCTCCATCGGGGCGGGGGCCAGCGCGGTGCAGTACGTGCCCCAGGTGGCGAAGGTGGCCGAGCAGGTCACCATCTTCCAGCGCACCCCGAACTGGATCATCCCCAAGAACGACCGCGACTACTCCGACTTCGAGAACGCCCTCATCCGCCGCAGCCGGATCGCGCGTGACCTGCGCCGGTTCTCGATCTGGCTGCGGGCCGAGCTCCTCGGCTTCAACCTGATGAAGCAGAAGTCGATGGTCCGCGACTTCATGGAGAAGTACTCCCGCAAGAACCTCGAAGCGAAGGTGACCGACCCGGACAAGGTGGCCGAGCTCACGCCCGACTATCCCATGGGCGCCAAGCGGGTGCTGTTCTCCGATGACTACTACGAGGCGATCGAGACCTACGACGTCGCGATCGTGAGCGATCCCATCACCAAGGTCACCGGCGATGCCATCGTCACCGAGCCGACCGGATCCGACACCCCGATCGAGCATCCCGTCGACGTGATCGTGGTGGGCACCGGGTTCCACACCCACGACTTCCTGACCCCGATGACCGTGATCGGACCCGGTGGAGCGAACCTCAACGACCAGTGGCGGGAGGGGCCACAGGCATACCTCGGCATCAGCGTGCACGGCTTCCCCAACCTGTTCTTCATGTACGGCCCGAACACCAACCTGGGCCACAACTCCATCGTGTTGATGATCGAGTCACAGTGCCGCTACCTGCTCTCGCTGTTCCGGCAGATGGCCGCGCGCTCCGTCCAGGCCGTCGATGTCCGAGCGGACGTGCAGCAGGCGTACAACGACGAGCTGGCCGACCGGCTGGCCGACTCGGCCTGGGTGCTGATCGAGGACAGCTGGTACCTCCAGGGCGGCAAGGTCACCAACAACTGGGTCGGCCGGACCACCGAGTACCGCCGGCGTACGAACCACGCCGATCTCGACGACTTCGATCTCACACCGATGCCGGTTCCCGCTCCTGTCCGGGGCTGAGCTCGACCAGGGTCGACAGCCCCAAGCCCACGGCGAACACCAACGCGACCGCGAACAGCACCCAGCGGACGAGGTCAGTCACCGGCGACGGTGCGAGAGTCGGAGTACCACACCACCTGGTCGCGGCCGGCGCGCTTCGCCGCGTACAGCGCGTCGTCGGCGTTGTTGATCAGCGTCTCGGCCGCCGTGCCGGCCTCGGCCACCGCGATGCCGATGCTGCAGCGCAACGAGATGCTGGCCTCGGGGCCGACGACCTGTTCCGCGACGCTGCGACGGATCCGATCTGCCGTGGCCTCGATCTCCGCCCGGTCGTCGTCCACCACCCCGGCGACGAGGAATTCGTCGCCACCGAGCCGCGCCACGACGTCCGACGAGCGGGTCGCGGATCGGAGCGCGGCCGCGGTCCGGCGCAACGCGTCGTCGCCTGCGGCGTGGCCATGGGCGTCATTGATCGGCTTGAGCCCGTCGAGATCGACGAACAGTGCCATCACCGCCCCGCCGTCTCGGTCGACCCGGGCCAGATCCCGGCCGATCATCTCGAAGGCCGCGGCGCGGTTGAGCAACCCGGTGAGCGCGTCGTGGGTGGCCGCCACCTCCAGCTCGCTGCGCCGTTGCTCGGCAACCTGGATCGACGATCGCAGCCGGTTCAACGCAACCTGGAGTGCCATGCCGGTCCGGCCGGGTAGCTCGTCGCTGAGCACCGGCGCATCCGGATCGTCGGCCAGAGCCACCGCGTGGGCCTCGACCGCCGCCAGCGTCGTGGCCATGTCGTTGAACGCGGTGGCCGTGTCGATCAACTCGCGTGGCCCCGATGGAGCGATCGGCTCGAGGTCGAACCGACCGGCGTGGATCTGGTGGGCGGCCCGCTCGAGCTGTCGCACCGGGCGGGTGACCCGCCGGGCCAGGACGAGCGCACCCGCCAGCGACAACACGGCGAGCAGCACCGCCGCCACCACCTGGACCTCGAGCTCACGCGTGGCATCGCGGGCCACCTGGTCGCCGGTGTGGCTCAGGTCGAGACCCGCGGCCTGCACCACGTCGGCGAGACCCCGCCCCCACGAGGCCCCGTCGACGAACGCGTCACCGAACGCCTCGGGGTCACGAGCGAGGGGCGAGTCCTCACTGTGCAACACGGTGCTGACCACGTCGGCGAGCGTGGCCTCGAATCGGGTGGTGCGCGGATCCAGGGCGTGGGCGACCCAGGCTGCAGCCGCCTCGGGGCCGAGGCTGTCGGGAAAGGCGGCTGTGGCGGCCTCGTAGCGGTAGGTGGCGTCCAGCAGCGGGGTGGGATCGGCTCGGTCCGCGCCGTCGAGGACGGCTTCGATCGACAGTCCGGCCCGAGCCGATCCGCTCCGCATGGCAACCGAGGCGTTCCACAGGGCATCGAGCCGGGCGTGCACGGTACCGGGCAGACGGTCGGACTCGACGTCCTCGCTCACCGCGGCGAACTGGTCGGTCCAGATGGTGTCGACGTCGGAGATCAGGGCCTCGAACGAGCTCCGGACAGTGCGGAACTCGGCCCGGCCCGCATCGACGTCGGCCCGCACCGCGGCGATCTGGCGCAGGTCGTCCTCGAGCTGGGGCGCGGAGGCGAGAAAGGGATCATCGTCGACCGCGGCCCGCGCCTGATCGAGTTGCCCGACGAAGTCGACGCCGAAGAGTTGCGTGAGCACCTCGGGACTGGCCCCGAACCCGGCACCGATGGCCAGAACCCACGTATCGGTCTCCTCGTCCACCAGCGCAGACCGGGCTTCCACGATGCGGACCATCGTCCGCGAGTCGCGGTCGAGCCGGTCGGCGGCATTGCGACGCGACTGGGCCTCCATGGCCGACACCGACGCCAGCGTCACCATCCCGATCGTCGGGACGAGCACGGCCAGCATCACCACCGTCCGCAACCGCAGCCCACGCGCCCTTCGCGGCACCCAGCCCGTCGTCATCGACCGTCCTTTTCCTTCACCGGACGCCAGAATTGCATCCGGCCACCGCGTCCGGCGCATCGGGCGCCGGATCAGCGGTGGGAGGGGGCCGAGGCCCGCCGGAACCCCGGCCCCCGTATCCACCGATCCCCGCCGATCGGCTTTAGAGGCGCCCCCCGATGTTGCTGAGGGCGGCATTGACGAGCGCGGCGGCGTCCATACCGGACTGCGCCCGGCCGACACCGAAGTGCATGGTGATACCGCGGCGGCCGGCCTCTCCATCCCGCACCGCGGTGCGGATCCCCTCGGTGAGGAATTCGGCCACCGCGGACCCGCCATGAGGACAGAAGACGGTGAAGCCGGGACCCTGGGACCGGCCCACGACCGCCACGACCGGTGACGCAGCCGTGACCGCGGCGGCCGTCTCGCGCAGCACGCGCTCGGCCGCTGGCTGGCCCTGGTCACGCCGGATGCGATCGATGCCGTCGGCCAGCGCGAGGATCACGAAGGCCTCGCCCGTGTGGTCGGGATGCGGCCGGCCGAGCGCGTGGTCGACGGAGCGGAGGAAGTGCTGCGAGCTGAGGACCTCGGCGCGATGGCCATCCATCTCGACTTCGACGTCGCCGGGCCATCGATCGAAGACCGACGTGGCATCGGAGTTGTCGGGGGGCGAGGGAACCATGGCGCACCTGTCCGCACGAACGAAACGGGGGGCCGGGGTCCAGGGCCTGGAGCCGTCGGCGGCGATGCCGTCGACGTGCGGCGATGTTACCAGCCGCTCGGGTTCCGTGCCGACGGTAGGGTGGAACGATGCGATGGCGCCCGCGTGGACGATGACCGCCTCGCCCGGGTGGCGAACGCCTTGGCCACCGACGACGGCAGCGACGCCCTGACCCGCCTGTGTGCCCTGAGCCTGGATCTGCTCTCGATGGACGGCGCAGGCATCGCGGTCTTCGACGGGAACGAACACCGCGGCGCCCTCGCGGTGTCCGACGAGCGGTTCGCGCGGATCGACGACCTGCAGTTCCAACTCGGTGAAGGGCCGTCGATCGACGCCAGCAACTCCTCGCGGCCGGTGCTGGAGCCGGATCTCGCCCGTGCGTCCACGCAGTGGCCGGCGTTCGTCGACGCGGCCCTGGCGGCGGGGGTCCGGGCCCACTTCTCGTTCCCGCTCGAGATGGGGGCGGCGCGTCTCGGCGTCCTGAGCCTGTACCGACAGGCGCCGAGCGACCTCGACGAGCGCGACCTCGCCGACGCGCTGTCCCTGGCGCGCATCGCGGTCCAGCTCGTCCTCGACCAGCAGGCCGGGATCACGCCGGGCGAGCTCCCCGGCCGCCTTCCCGAGATCCTCCACCACCGCATGCGCGTCCACCAGGCCACGGGCATGATCGCCGCCCAGCTCGATTCCGACGTCGTCACCGCCCTCGGTCGGCTACGCGCTCACGCCTGGGCCAACGAGCTGTCCGTCGAGACGGTCGCCGAAGCCGTCGTCGAGCGGCGCCTGCGATTCACGCACGACTGACCATCCTCGCATACGATCGAACCTGGCGACAGGCCAGGCGGAAATGGATGGCGGCGCCGACATGAGCGACCCGAATCGACTCAGCCAGATCCTGGTGGATCTCGCCGACACGCTCGTGTCGGACTTCGACGTGGTCGACTTCATGACCACGCTCGCCCACCGACTGGTGGAGCTGCTCGTCGACGGCGAGGCCGGTGTGATGCTCGTCGACGACTCGGGTCGCCTCCACTCCGTGGCATCGTCGAGCGAGACGGCCCGGATGCTCGACCTGTTCGAGCTGCAACGCGACGAAGGCCCCTGCCTCGACTGCTTCCGATCCGGTGAGCCCATCGTCAACCACTCGCTGAGCGGTTCGCCCGCCCGGTGGGCGCTGTTCGAACCGGAAGCCCGGCGTCACGGGTTCGCCATGGTGCACGCACTCCCGATGCAGCTGCGCGGTCGGATGATCGGCGTGGTGAACATCTTCAGCGTCGAACCCGTCGAACTCGACGGCGCCGACCTGCAGGTGGGACAGGCGCTGGCCGACATCGCCACCATCGGGCTGCTTCAGGAGCGGAATCTTCGCGAGGCACGGCTGCTCAACGAGCAGCTCCAGTCGGCGTTGACCAGCCGGGTGGTGATCGAGCAGGCCAAGGGCGTCCTGGCGGAGCGTCTGCAACTCGAGATGGGGGATGCCTTCGAGCTGCTCCGGTCCCACGCCCGCCGCCACGGTCAGCGTCTGGCCGACATCGCTCGGGCCGTGATCACCGGCGAGCTCGACACCTCGTTGCTCTCCGATTGACCCGCCCCTCGCCGCGGCTCAGGCCTCCAGCAGGGTCACGGCCGCGGCCACGATGTCGTCGACCTGGGGCAGGACGGCGTTCTCGAGGGTGGGCTCGTAGGGGACGTGGGTGTCGAGGGCGGCCACCCGCCGGACCGGGGCATCCAGCGACCAGAAGCACTCGGCGGCGATCCACGCCGCGATCTCGGCACCGAAGCCGACAGTCAGCACGTCCTCGTGGACGACGAGGACGCGGCTCGTCTTGGCCACCGACTCGGCGACCCGCTCCTTGTCCCAGGGGCAGATCGTTCGCAAGTCGAGGACCTCCACCTCCTTGCCCGTCCGCTCCGCCACCTGGTCGGCGGCGACGAGGGACTTCTGCACGGTGGCTCCCCAGGTCACGATGGTGAGCGCGTCACCGGCCCGACAGATGGCCGCCGACCCGAACGGCACCACGTGGTCGGGCCCCGGGAGCGGATCGCGGGTGTAGGGCTGGCGGAGCAGGTGCTTGTGCTCGAGGAAGAGCACCGGGTCGTCGCACCGGAAGGCGGCCCGAAGCAGCCCGGCCGCATCACGGGCTCGTGAAGGGAACGCGATGAGCAGCCCGGGGACGTGGGCGAAGATCGACTCGCCGCACTGGCTGTGCCAGATGGCACCACCGGTGAGGTAGCCCCCGATGGGCACGCGGATGACCATCGGCGCCGAGTACGCCCCGTTCGATCGCCAGCGGACGGTGGCCGCCTCGCTCTTGATCTGCTGCATGGCGGGCCAGATGTAGTCGAAGAACTGGATCTCGGGGGCAGGGTGGAGCCCGCGGATGGCCTGACCGACCGCTCTCCCGATGATGTTCGCCTCGGCGAGGGGGGTGTTGTAGCAGCGGGCCATGCCGAACTCGCGCTGGAGTCCGTGAGTGGTGCCGAAGACCCCGCCCTTGCCCTCGACGTTCGAGAGCATCACCTCGCGAGCGTCGGCCACGTCCTCGCCGAAGACCCGGATGCGGGGGTTGGCCGCCATCTGCTCGTGGAGGACGGCGTGGATCGCGCCGCCGAGGGCCACGACATCACCGTCGGAACCGGGCGCGGGAGGCTCGGGGATGGCGGGCAGCGCCACCACGTGCTCGGTGATGGTGGCGGGATCGGGGCGGGGGGCGGCCAGGGCCTCCTTGGCCGCGTCGGCGACGGCCTGGCGAGCCTGTTCCCTGATCTCGGTCGCCTCCAGCGGGGACAGCACGCCGCCGTACACCAACTCGTGCTCGAGCCGGCCGACCGGATCGCGCTCGGCCTCGTCGGCGAGTTCTCGCTCGGAGCGGTACTTGGACTGGGTGTCGGCCGAGGAGTGGGAGTACGGCCGGGTGACATTGGCGTGGATGAGCAGTGGTCCGACTCCGGCCCGCACGTGGGCGATGGCGTCGGCACCTCGTTCCCGCACCGCGAAGTAGTCGGTGCCGTCGAGGTGCAGGACCTCGAGTCCGCGGAACCCCTGCACCAGCTCGGACACCGGAGCGGGCGATTGATCGGACACCGGGACCGAGATGGCGAAGCCGTTGTCGGCCACCACGAACACCACCGGTAGGTGGAGGGTGCATGCGGTGTTGAGCGACTCCCAGAACTCGCCTTCCGAGGTGGCCCCCTCACCGAGCGAGACGTAGGTGACCTCGTCACCGGCGACGGGCAGGTGGGACAGCGCCGCGGTGCGACCGATGTAGCGGCCGGCCTCGGCGCAACCGACGGCCGGGATGCACTGGCTTCCGGTGGGACTCGACTGGGTGACGATGTGCTTGTCGCGGAACCCCCAATGCGACGGCATCTGTCGCCCACCCGACGCCGGATCCAGGGCCGACCCGACGGCCTGGTAGAGGATCTCTGTGGGGGTGACGCCCAGGCCGAGCATGAGTGCGAGGTCTCGGTAGTACGGGAAGAACCAGTCCGACCCCGGTCGCAGCAGCCGGGCGAGACCGAGCAGCAACGCCTCGTGACCCGCGCCGGAGATCTGAAAGTAGACCTTGCTCTGCTTCTGAAGGCTGATCTCCCGATCGTCGATGGCGCGAGACGTGCAGGCCAGGCGGAAATCCTCGATCAATTCGTCGGTCGGCAGGCCACGGAACGTGCGCATCTGTCGCCATGTTGCCACTCCCCATCCGGCCGTGCCCGGACGGCGGCCGTCCCAGTGACCTTGGCCCCTGCCTCGCCCGGGGGGAGGCGGGGTAGAACCATCGCATGCGTCGATGCACCCCCGCAGAAGCGGTCGAAGCGTTTCGGCCCACCGACAGCCTCGGCCTTCCGTTGGGGCCCGCGCAGCCCGCGGCCCTGCTGGAACAGCTGGGGACGCGCAAGGACTGGGAGGAGCTGCGCATCTTCGGCGCGCTGGTCACCGTGCTCAGCGAGGTGTTCACCCATCCCAACGTCCACTACCTCAGCGGGTTCTACGGTCCGCTGGAACGCCTCCTGCGGGACAGCGGGGCGAACATCGGCTTCGCGCCGGCCGACTTCCGCCGGTTCATCGCCTTGCTGGCCGACATCTCACCCCGTGTGATGGCCACCTCGGTGGCCCCACCCGACGACGACGGCTGGTGCTCGCTGTCGCTCCATGCCGGCGCCAACGTGGCCGAACTGCACGCGGCCGGCGCCGACCCCGACCGACTGCTCGTGGTCGAGGCCAGCCCGAACCACCCGGTCACCTACGGTCTCGGCGAGCACGATCACCGCCTCCATCTCGACGAGATCGACATCCTGGTGGAGTCGGATGCCGTGCCGTACGAGATCGTCGACGCCCCCGCCACCGCGGTAGAGCAGGCCATCGCCGAACACATCTCGGGCATGATCCCCGACGGCGCCACGCTGCAGACCGGCATCGGTGCCGTCCCGAACGTCGTCGCCTCCCTGCTGGCCGAGGGCAGCGGTGGCGGCTACGGGGTCCACTCCGAGATGTTCACCACCGGGCTCATGCGTCTCCACGAGGCCGGCAAGGTGACCAATGCGAACAAGGGCCAGTTCCACGGGAAGTCGATCACCACCTTCGCTGGGGGTACGGCGGAGCTGTATCGATGGTTGGACCAGAACCACGACGTGGCCTTCCTCCCGGTCGACATCGTCAACTCACCCGAAGTCATTTCCGCCAACGACAACATGGTCACGATCAACGCCGCCCTGGCCGTCGACATCCATGGCCAGGTGGTGGCCGACACCCGCAGCGGCGAGCAGTTCTCCGGAATCGGGGGCCACGAGGACTTCGTGGCCGGCTCGGGCCTGTCGCTCAGCGACCGCTCGATCCTGTGCCTGCCGTCCACGTACCGGGCGGGCGAGGAGGTGCACTCGCGGATCGTGCCGTGGTTCGAGGCCGGCACCGTCATCACCACGCCCCGGCACCAGGTCGACGCCATCGTGACCGAGTTCGGTGTGGCCGAGCTCCAGGGCAAGACCGTGCACCAGCGGGGCCAGGCGCTGGCGGCGGTGGCGCATCCCGACTTCCGTGACGGGCTGCTCGACGCGGCCGAGCGCGCTTCCGGCGGACGCTCCCCCGTCATCTGAGCAGAGTCAGCCGCTGACGAAGGGACCGACCCGTTCGGTGGGGCGGCCGATGATGGCCCGGTCGCCCTTGACCAGGACGGGCCGTTCCATGAGCTCGGGGTGGGCCACCAGCAGTTCGACGACCGCGTCGGAGTCGGTGAGGTCCGGGAGGGCCACGCCATTGCTCTTGGCGTCGCCCTTGCGGACGAGCGACTCGACCGGGTCCTCGAGCTTGGCCACGATCGACTCCAGGGTGGCCCGGTCGGGCGGGGTGTCGAGGTAGCGGACCACCTCGGCCTCGGCGCCGGCATCCTCGAGCGTCGCCATGGCGGCGCGGGACTTGGAGCAGCGGGGGTTGTGGAAGATGGTGATCTCGGCCATGGAACTCACGCCGGTCGGCACTCGTCGAGGGCGATGGCGGCGTAGAGCGCCGTCCCCACCGCCATGGCCGACTCGTCGATCACCATCCGGTTGGAGTGGTTGGGCGCGGCATCGGCCAAGGCCACATCGGGCGGGCAGGTCCCGAGGAACGCCATCGCACCCGGCACCTGCTGGAGCACGTAGCTCCAATCCTCGGCCCCCATGACCGGCGTGGGCATCTCGGCCGCACTCTCGCCCACCAGGCGGCCAGCGACGTCGAGGACCCAGGCGGCGGCGTCGGCGTCGTTGATCGTGACCGGGTAGCCGTCGGGCTGGATCTCGCAGGTGGCCGAGGCGCCGTGGGCCTGGGCGATGTGCGACGAGATCCGGCGCAGCTCGTCGTGCACGAGCATCCGGCTGCGCTCCGAGACCGAGCGAATCGTGCCGGCCATGACGGCGGTCTCGGGGATGACGTTGGTGGTCGTCCCGGCCCGGATCTTGGCCACCGTCACCACCGCGGGATGAAACGCCTCCACCTTGCGGGTGACCATGGTCTGGAAGGCACCGACCATCTCGCACGCGATCGGGATGGGATCGATCGTGTGGTGCGGCATCGACGCGTGACCGCCCTTGCCGGTGACCGTGACGGTGAAGAAGTCGGCCGAGGCGAGCATCGGACCGGGCCGGGTGCCGACGAAACCGGACGGTGCGGACGGCGTCTGGTGGATGGCGAAGGCGCGGGTGACCGGACCCCCACCGAGCAGGCGCCCGTCGAGCAGGCCCGCGTCGACCATGACCTTGGCCCCGGCGAAGCCCTCCTCGCCGGGCTGGAACATGAACACGACCCGACCGGCCAGCTCGTCGCGCCGCGAGCTGAGCAGGCGCGCCGCGCTGGCCAGCATGGCCGTGTGGGCATCGTGGCCGCAGGCGTGCATCGCTCCGGCGATCTCCGACGCGAAGTCCAATCCGGTGTCCTCCGGCATCGGCAGCGCGTCCATGTCGCCCCGCAGGAGCACGGTGGGCCCGGGCCGGCCGGTCTCCAGGGTGGCCACCACCCATGAGGTCTCGTCGCCGGCCGCGACGGTGAGATCGAGGCCCTCGATGGTCTCGATCACCGCGGTCTGCGTCTCGGGGAGGTGCAGCCCGAGCTCCGGGCGGCGGTGGAGCCGCCGGCGGAGCTCGACGGTCTCGGGCAACAGGTCCCTCGCCTCGGCGAGCAGGGCATCGCTCATGCCCCGGGACCCTAGATCCCCGTCGAATCTGTCGTCAGCCCGTCAGCAGGGGGCTGACGGGGCGACGAGATCTTTTAGTCGAGGGCGGCGATGGCGGCGTCGTAGTCGGGTTCCTGGGCGATCTCGGGCACCAGCTCGGTGTAGAGCACGGTGCCGTCGCCGTCGAGGACCACGACCGACCGGGCCGCGACGCCGGCCAGGGGGCCATCGGTCATCCGCACCCCGTAGTCGTCGAGGAACCCGTCCCGGAACGTGGAGCCGGTGATCACGTTCTCGATGCCCTCGGCACCGCAGAAGCGGGAGGCGGCGAAGGGGAGATCAGCAGAGACGCACACGACCGCGGTGTTGTCGAGCGAGGCGGCCCGTTCGTTGAAGGTCCGGACCGACGTGGCGCACACCGCGGTGTCGATGCTGGGGAAGATGTTGAGGATGACGCGCTGACCGGCGAGGTCTCCTGAGGTCACGGTCGACAAGTCCCCCTTCACCAGTTCGAACTCCGGCGCCTTGGACCCCGGTTCGGGGAGATCGCCGACGGTGTTGATGGGGTTGCCTCGAAGTGCAGTGGTAGCCATAGCGATATTTTCTACCGGGAGCAGCCCGTGACTTCCTCACCGCGCCCCGACGGATCCAGGTTGCCGGAGCGGCGATAACGATCGTTACCCTCGAACGGTGACCCGTGCCGTTCCCCCCTCCGTCCGGCGAGACGAGGTCCAGACGCGCCTGACCGCATCGGGCCGGTACCCGCGTTGGGTCCTGCTCACCGCCCTGACCGGCATGTTCGCCACCACGTTCCCGGTGACCCTGCTGGCGGTCAGCCTGTCGACGATCGCCGACGACTTCGGCGCCAGCGAGACGCTCGTGGCCTGGGTGATCTCCGCGCCCCTTCTCGGCTCCGCGGTGGTGCTCCCGGTGCTGGGAAAGCTGGGCGATCTCTACGGGCACCGGCGCGTCTTCCTCACCGGCTTCGTGCTGTCGACCGTCGTGACCGCCGGCACCATGTTTGCCTGGGACCCGTACTCGCTCATCGTGCTCCGCGGCCTCGCCGTCGTCATCGGTGCCGCCACCATCCCGTCGTCGATGGCGCTGATCAACAGCGTCCACGCCCCTCGCGACCGGGCCCGAGCCATGGGCTGGTGGTCGCTGGTCGCGGCCGGGTCGCCGGCCATCGGTCTCGTCATCGGCGGCCCGCTCATCGACGCGGTCGGGTGGCGGCCGATGTTCGGGATCCAGGCCGTGCTGTCGATCATCCCGGTGGCAGCCGCATACCTGGTGCTCCGGGAGACGCCCATACGTACCGACGTCGGCTTCGACATCCCGGGCGCGGCCGCCCTGGCCGTGGGCGCGGGCGGTCTCATGCTCGCCCTGAACCAGGCTCCCGACCACGGGTTGGACGCGCTGGTCGGCGGATCGCTGGTCGTCGGCGTGGCCGGTCTCGTCGGCTTCGTGGTGGTCGAGTCGCTCGTCGCCTTCCCGTTGCTGCCGCTCGAGTTCTTCCGCCGCCGGAACTTCACCGCCTCGCTGCTCTCCTCGCTGTTCGGCGGAGCGGCCTACATGGGCGGGTTCATCCTCGCCCCCCTGCTGCTCCAGTCGGTGTTCGCCTACTCGGTGTCGACCACGTCGCTGATCATGCTCCTCCGACCGGCCGCGTTCGCGGGATCGTCGCCGGTCGGCGGTTCGCTGGCCTCCAAGATCGGCGAACGCCCCGTTGCCATGTTCGGGTCGGTCGCCATCGCGATCGCCCTGGCCACCCTCGGGTTCGGCGCCACCACGGGCGCGGTCGCCCTGGTGATGGTGGCGCTCGTGCTCCAGGGCATCGGCAACGGCACGTCTCGGCCCACCCTCACCGCCCTGCTGTCGAACTCGGTCGAGGAAGCGGACCTCGGCGTCGCCGCCGCCGCGTTGCGCATGATCTTCCAGGTCGGGGCCGCGCTCGGGATCACGGTGCTGACCGCCATCTACGGCGGGACCGAGCAGGCGTCGGACTTCCGCACCGCCTACCTGGTGGGCGCGGGCCTCGGGGTGGCCGCCCTCGTGTTCGCCGCCATGGTCCGATCGACGCCGCGTGACGAACGGCTCGACCTCGACGACCAGGCTCCGGAGGGCACGGCCTGCGACGAACTCCGGGTCACGGTGTCCGACTGAGCGCTGCTCAGGGCCGCACCACCACCGCCTCGCCGGCGGGGATCGTGCCGTCGAAGGCACCCGACGTCGCCCCCTCGGTGGTGACGAGGAGCGCACCACCGGCACCGACGTGGACGGCGTCGTCGCCGAAGTTGACGTGCACCACCCGCACGTCGTCGCCGAGGGCACGGCGGTAGGACAGCACGGCCGGGTGCTCATCGAGCAGCTCCAACGAGCCGGCCTGCAGCGCGGGCGACTCGTGACGGGCGGCCAGCAGATCGCGGTAGAGCCGGAACATGGAGTCGATGCCGGTGCGTTGCGCCTCGACGTTGCGGATCTCGACGTCGGGTGGGAAGGGCAACCAGGGGTGGGGCCCCCACCCGTGGTCGGGCTCGCCGGTCCACGGGATGGGGGCACGGCAGCCGTCCCGACCACCGGGGTCGACGACCCGATCCTCCGGGATGTCGGCATCGGACAGTCCGAGCTCCTCGCCGGCGTACAGGAACGGGGTCCCGCGCAGGGTGAGCAGCAGCACCGCGGCGGCCCGGGCGTTGGCTTCCGAGTCTCCGTAGCGGGTGCGGTGGCGGGGGTTGTCGTGGTTGGAGAGCACGTAGGAGGGCCAGCGGGCCCCGCCCTCCGGGTACGCCTGCTCGGTGCCGGCGATCAGCAACCGCCACGCGTCGCGCTCCCAGGGCGCCCACACCGAGGTGAAGTTCACCGAGCAGCACACCCCGTCGCCGTCGCCCTGGTACGACGCCTGCACCTCGAGGTCACCGGTGACCACCTCGCCGATGATCATGGCGTCGCCGGCGGCGTCGACCGTCCGGCGGATGCGCCGGATCAGGGGCATGGCGGTGTCGTGGTGGGTCAGCACCACGTGGGGGATCCCGACCATCGACTCCGGGACGTCGCGCGGGTGCGGGTCCTTGCCGATGGCATTGATGACGTCGATTCGGAACCCGTCGACCCCGCGGTCGAGCCAGAAGCGGAGCACGTCGTGCTCGGCCTCCTCCACGGCCGGGTTGGCCCAGTTGAGGTCCGGTTGCTCGGGCAGGAACAGGTGGAGCCAGTACTGACCGGTGGCCTCGTCGAACGACCACGCCGAACCGCCCTCGGTGAACGACGCCGTCCAGTTCGTCGGTGGCCCCCCGCCGGGCGCGGGATCGGCCCAGATGAACCAGTCGCGCTTCGGGTTGTCCCGGCTGCTGCGGGACTCGACGAACCAGGGGTGGTCGCTGGAGACGTGGTTCGGGACGAAGTCGACGATCAGCCGCAGGCCTCGCTGGTGGAGGCCGTCGACCACGCGGTCGAAATCGTCGAGCGTGCCGAAGACGGGATCGACCGCGCAGTGGTCGGAGATGTCGTAGCCGAAGTCACGCATCGGCGACTGGTAGAAGGGCGAGAGCCACACCGCGTCGACCCCCAACTCGACCAGGTGGTCGAGATGGTCGGCGATCCCGGCGAGATCGCCGACGCCGTCACCGTTCGAGTCGGCGAAGGATCGGGGGTAGATCTGGTAGAAGACGGCGGTCTTCCACCAGGGGAGATCGAGCGACGACGAGGACACGGCGGGAATCTACCGACCGCCTCCATCGCGCCGGCCGGCGACGCGCTCCCGCGACCGGCTCGGTGCGTCACACTGCACGGGTGGACCAGGGGGTGGACGACAGGATCGAACGGCCGCGCCGGCGGACGCAGCTGGTCCGTGTTTTCTTCGTCGCGGTCCTCGTCGGCCAGGCCGTGCTGATCGCCCGGAGCTATGCCGATCCCCACAACTTCTTCGGCTTCCAACCGTTCAACGAGTCCTCGACCTGGCGAGCCGACATCGTCCGGGTCACCGACGACGGACGGCGCATCCCGATCGACGCCCCCTGGCCCGGCGGGTACCGGTGGGACGACCTGGTCGGCTGGGAGGTGTTGACCCGACCGGGCCAGCTCAAGCAGGCGTACTCGGGGCTCGACGGCACGCTCGACTTCCTCGACGAGGCCCTCGACTGGGTGGCCGACCACACACCGGAGGACACCGAGACGCGGTACCTCGAGGCCGACGTCACCGCCTACCGCAACACCCGGGGCCCGGAGCACCGACTGCTGCGCAGCCATGACCGCGGGCTGACGCGATGACCGCCACCGCCGTCCCCCGTGCCTGGACCGGGACCCGACCGCAGAGCTTCGACGCCATCTTCGACCGGGCGGGCTCGGTGCGGTCGCTGGCGGTGCTGCGCATCGTGCTCGGGCCGATCACGGTCGTCCACCTGCTGCCGTACCTCGCCGACACCCGCCACGGCGTCACCTACCTCGACCACTTCAATCATCCGTGGTTCACCTTCCTGCCCGAGCTCCCGGGAGGCGTTCAGGTGGTGATGGTGTGGACCGGCGCGGTGGCGGCCGTGGTGCTGGCCCTGGGGTGGCACACCCGGCTGGCCGGGTCGCTCACCCTTGCCTGCGTGGCCGGGAACCTGTTCCTGTCCCAGACCTACTACCACCACAACCGCGCCTTTCTCCTGTTCCTCCTCGCCGGGGTCACGTTGGGTGAAAGTGGGCGGGTGCTCTCCCTCGACGCCCGGCGCGCCGGCCGGTCGCCCACCGATGACCGCACCACCATCTGGCCCCTCTGGTTGCTGCGCGCCCTGGTGGCTTCGGTGTACTTCGCCTCGGGATTCTCGAAGCTCATCGATCCCGACTGGCGTGGCGGGCTGGTCCTGTGGGACCGGGCCGTCCGCTACCAGGACCTGGTGCGGGCCCGCCTGCCGGGTGGCCCGGTGGGCAACGCGATCATCGACATCGTCACCACTCGCTGGGTCCACGCCGTCACCTCACCGATCGCCATCGCCATGGAACTGTTCATCGCCTTCGGTCTCTGGTCGGCCCGCACCCGACTGGCCGCGGTCTGGGTCGCGGTCTTCTTCCACCTGTCGATCGAGCTGACCGCATCGGTGGAGATCTTCAGCGCGGCCGGGATCGCCGCGCTCGCGATCTGGGCCATCCCCGTGACCAGGGATCGGATCGTCACCGTCGATGACGGCCGGTGGGTACGTCGTCTCGACTGGCTCGCTCGATTCGACGTCCGGGTGTCGCCGGGCACCGAGTTGCGAGTCGTCGACCGGGATGGATCGGAGACCACCGGGGCCGACGCCCGCCTGCTGGTCGCCAGCCGGCTGCCGCTCACGTTCATGGTGGCGGGGCCGCTGCTCGCCCTGCGACGCGTCCGGGGGTTGCACCGATGAGCGCGGCGAGCCGGGTCCGTCGCTCGCTGCTGGTCTGGGTGATCGGCGCCGCCGTGCTACGGGTCACGGTGTGGGCTCCGGAGGTGTGCCCGTCGCTCACCGCGGCCCAGGCCCACGCGGCGGCAACCGCGGCGGGCAACTGGATGGTGAGCAACCAGCAGACCGACGGCATGTTCCTCTACGGCTGGGATCGGGCCGGCGACGAGCCGCTGCACGACTACAACCTGGTCCGCCACGCCGGGGTGACGTTGAGCCTCTACCAACTCGTCCGGGGTGGCGAACCCGAGTTCCTCGATGCGGCCGACAACGGGCTGCGCTGGATGTTCGACCGCCTCGAGTCGACAGGGAACGGCATCGCCTTCGCGGACGGGAGCACGGCGAAGCTGGGCGCCAGCGCACTGCTGGTCGCCGCGCTCGCCCAACGGCGCGTCGCCACCGGTGACCCGGTCAACGACGGGCTGATGATCGAGCTCGGTCGCTTCATCGTCGGCCAGCAACGACCGGACGGTTCGATGCTCGACCTCTACGACCTCGACGCCCAGCGTCCGGTTCCCGACCAGACGTCGATCTTCTCGACCGGTGAGGCCCTGTGGGCACTGGCCCAGCTCCACAACGCCTTCCCGACCGAAGGCTTCGATCAACCGGCGTGGGTCACGCTGGACTACCTGTCCACCGATCGCGACCTGCAGGAGGGCTTCTTCCCGCAGCCGTGGCCCGACCAGTGGGCCGCGTACTCGCTGCAGGAGATGGCCGGGTGGGGGCTCCAGGCACGCCACGTCGACTACGCCCGGCGCCTCCTGGCGCGCTACGGCCTGCTCGTCCGCCTCGACGCACAGCGGGGCACGTCCTACGGATCGCTCACCCACGGGCCGTCGCCGCGAGGCGCCGGCACCGGGACCTGGATCGAGGGCATGGCCGCCCTGTGGACCCTGACCGTCACCGACGCCCGGCTCACCGATCTCGCCCAGCCGACGGCCGAGACGTTGGCCTGCGGCGCGGCACGGCTTGCCGACCGGCAGGTCACCCCGGGGGGTGGGGTCGGCCCCCGCGAGTCGGGTGCCTGGTTCTACGACGACGTCACCCGCATGGACGACCAACAGCACTCCGCCGCCGGGCTCCTCGCGGCGCAGGCGGTGCTGCCATGACCCTTCCCCTGCCATCCGCCGACCCTCCGACCGCTGGAGCAGCGTTCCCGTGACCTTTGCCATCCTCTCGTTCCTCGCCGCGGTCAACCCGGGGGCCGCCTCGGTCGCCCTCGCCCGAGATTGGCGCACCGACCGCCCGGTGCCGGTGGCGATCGGCACGGCTGCAGCCACCGCCGTCCTCGTGGCCCTGGCCGTGTTCTCCAACCCGATCCTCGACGCGCTCGACGTCAACCTCGGGACCTACCGCCTGGGCGCCGGCATCGTGCTGGCCGCCGCCGGCCTCCGCTGGCTGGCCGCCGGTGCGCCCATGGGCACCACCGAGCCGAACACCGATGGCCGCCTCGCCGGCTTCGTCTTCTTCCCCACCCTGATGACGCCGGGAGCCGCGGTCCTCGCGGTGTCGGTCGGGGCCGAGCGAGGCAGCGCGGTCGCGGCCATCGCGGTGGTGGCGGCGGTCATCGTCGGCGGAATCGGCGTGTACTACCGGCGCCGGGTGCCGGAGCTGCTGGCCCAATCCCTCGTCCGCCTCTTCGGGGCCGGCGGCGTGATCATCGGCGTGATCCTCGCCATCGACGGGCTCCGCACGCTCTGAACCCGGTCAGGTTCAGGGATCGAAGGTCCAGGGTTCGGTCGAGACCGCGTCGGGGTCGAAGCGTTCGAGCAGCTGGACGATCGTCACCGTCTCGCCCGGCGCGGCCAGGCCGAGCGATCGACCGAGGAGTGCGAGCAGCTGACCGGCGTCGGTTCCCTCGGTGGCGAGGTCGGCGCGAGTGACCGCCCCGTGTCGCTTGGCCAGTCGTTCGCCGTCGGGTCCCAGCACCAGCGGGACGTGGACGTAGTCGGGCACATCCAAGCCCAGGATCCCAGCCAGCCACGCCTGCCGCGGCGTGCCGGCCAGCAGATCGTCGCCCCGCACCACCTGACCGATGCCCTGGGCCGCGTCGTCGACCACGACGGCGAGGTTGTAGGCGGGGACCCCATCGCCCCGACGGACGACGAAGTCGTCGACGACCCCGGTGTGGGGGCCGTGGAGCCGGTCGATCACCGTGACCCGAGCGGCGTCGGCACGCACCCGGAGGGACGGCTGCTTGTGGGGACGGGCCGCGGCCCGCTCGGCGCGCGCATCGGCCGTGAGGTCGCGGCAGGTCCCCGGGTAGGCGCCCTCGGGGAGCGGGCCGTGGGCGGCCGACGCCGCTTCGGCGACCTCGCGGCGACTGCACCAGCAGGGGTAGAGCAAACCGGCGTCGTCGAGGCGGTCGAGAGCCGCTTCGTGTCGGGCGCGCACGGCCGCATCGGATTGGCGGATGATCTCGCTGTCGTGGTGGAGACCGAGCGCCGACAGGTCGGCAATGTGCTCGGCGATCACCGCGTCATCGCGGGCCACCGGATCGAGGTCCTCGATCCGCACGATGAACCGGCCGCCCTCGGCCCGGGCGTACAACCACGCGAGCAGAGCGGTTCGGAGGTTGCCGACGTGGAGCGGGCCGGTCGGGCTGGGGGCGAATCTTCCGTCGGCCACGACCGAGATGGTCGCACACCGACCGTGCGAGTCAGAACGGGTGATTCAGACCGTGGACATCAGACCTTGCGGCTGCAGGACCACGGGCTCCAACCCTCGCGGTCGTAGAGCCACTTGGCATAGATCGTGTTCAGCTCGGGGTCGTAGATGCGCGACCACGGCGCACCGGTGACCGCCTCGAACTGGGCGCGGTGGGCGATGTTGATCTGGAACAGGCCGTGGTCGTTGGTCCGTGACACCGCGTTGGGGTTCAGGCTCGACTCGCACTGGGCGATGGCCTTGGCGCGGCCCGCGGCGGCCCCGAAGTGGCGCTGCAGGATGGCGTCGATGGATCCGGGGGCTGGGGTGGGGGTCGGGGCCGGAGCGGGCGGGGCCGGGGTCGGCGCCACGACCGGGGCGGGCGGCGACGCCGGGGTCGAGAGGTCTCGGCGGGCATTGGCGTAGGGCGACGGGACGAAATCGGGTGCTGACGGGATCACCGGCATGGTGACCGGCTCGGAGACACTGGCCTCGACGACTGCGGAGGCTTCGGCGCCGGTGCCCGGGAGGGCGACAGCGGCGAGAGCCAGCGCGAGGACGAGTCCGGCGAAGGCTGCGATCGGACGGATGCTCATTGGGGGGACTTCCTTTCCACCAGGCGCGGCCAAGGCCGATACCAGGTGTGCGGGGAGGAAGCGATGCGCGAGCTGGAGCGCAGGGATCGGTCCGGTCGTCGATGCGATGCGGGCCGGGCCCCGATCCTCCGCCGGCATCCACGGGTGATGGACGGCCAGACGCGGCGGATCGTCGCCGATGGTTGGTGTGGTATGACGAATGATGCTCAGTCCGTAATGGAAACGCAACATTCTGCGCTTGTGAAGTTCGTCACGAGTAGTCCGGGCCCGGAACCGTCACCGGCGCAGGCCGACCGCTAGGCTCGCCAGCCGCACGGAGAGATGACCGAGTCAGGCCGATGGTGCTTCCCTGCTAAGGAAGTGAGGGTGCAAGCCCTCCGTGGGTTCAAATCCCACTCTCTCCGCCCGATCCTCGGGTCGGCCGCACCACGCGGCCGGCCCGAGGGCACACCGGGAGGGGTGCCAGAGCGGACGAATGGAACGGTCTT
>CAVSRP010000012.1:0-353187 GCA_963730345.1 uncultured Acidimicrobiaceae bacterium | reverse complement strand
CCGTGTAGCCGCCGTCGACGACCACGGTGTCGCCGGTGTGGAACGTCACCGTCGGGTCGGCCAGATACACCGCGGGTGGGCCGAACTCGTCGGGTTCGGCCCACCGACGCACTGGCGTCCGCGCCGTGGTGCTCTCCCGGAACTTGTCCCAGTCGTACAGCCGGCTGGACAGCTCGGTCTTGGTCCAACCGGGCAGCAGCGCGTTCACGCGGATCTGGTGGCGGGCGAGGCCGACGGCGAGCGCGCGCACGAGGCCGAGGAGCCCGGTCTTGGAGACGCCGTACGGCAGGCTGTTGGGGGAACCGTGGATGGCCGACGTCGACGAGACCGCCACCAGGGAGCCGCCGCCGCCGTGGTCGACCATGTGGCGAGCGGCGGTCTGCAGGGTCAGGAAGGTGCCGTCGAGGTTGGTGTGGAGCACCCGGCTCCACTCCTCGAAGGAGAGGTCGAGGAAGGGAGTGCCCTCGCCCGAGGTGCCCGCGTTGGCGAACACCGAGTCGATCCGTCCACCGGCCGCGTCGACGCTTTCGTCGAATGTCCGGGCGATCTGCGCCGGATCGTCGACATCGCACACGAACGCGTGGGCGGTGGTGCCCGCGGCGCGGAGGTGCTCGAGTGCCTCCGCGTTCTTCCCCTCCTTCCGACCCCAGATGACGACCTGGGCGCCAGCCCGGCCGCACGCCGCCGCCATGCCCAGCCCGATGCCGCCGTTTCCGCCGGTCACCAGGACTGTGCGGTTCGCGAGACGGGTGTCGGTGGTCGTCGGATCCAGGGTCATGCGTCGAGACTCTAGGATCTAGATGTCGTAGTAGAGCTGGAACTCGTAGGGGTGGGGCCTCAGGCGGAGACCGTCGATCTCGACCCGGCGCTTGTACGTGATCCAGTTGTCGATGAGGTCCGGTGTGAACACGTCGCCGGCCAGCAGGTAGTCGTGGTCGCGCACGAGGGCCCGGAGGACCTCCTCGAGCGAGCCCGGCACCTGCGGTACCGCCGCCAACTGTTCCGGCGGCAGGTCGTAGAGGTCCTTGTCCATCGGCTCCGGCGGCTCGATTCGGTTCCGGATCCCGTCGAGGCCGGCCATCAACATGGCCGAGAATGCCAGGTACGGGTTGGCCGACGGGTCGGGGCAGCGGAACTCGATCCGCTTGGCCCGCGGTGACTTCGAGTAGAGGGGGATCCGGCACGCGGCCGACCGGTTCCGCTGCGAGTACACCAGGTTCACCGGCGCCTCGTAGCCCGGGACCAGGCGCTTGTAGGAGTTCGTCGTCGGGTTGGTGAACGCCAGCAGCGACGCGGCGTGGGCGAGCAGCCCGCCGATGTACCAGCGGGCCAGGTCCGACAGACCGGCGTACCCGGTCTCGTCGAAGAACAGCGGTTCGCCCGCCTTCCACAGCGACTGGTGGACGTGCATGCCCGAGCCGTTGTCGCCGAAGATCGGCTTGGGCATGAAGGTGGCCGACTTCCCCGCTTGCCAGGCGACGTTCTTGACCACGTACTTGAACACCATGAGCTTGTCGGCCATGCGAGCCAGTTCGTCGAAGCGGATGTCGATCTCGGCCTGGCCGCCGGAGCCGACCTCGTGGTGCTGGATTTCGACCTCGATGCCTACCTGCTCGAGCGTCAGCATCATCTCGGTCCGCAGGTCCTGGAAGTGGTCCATTGGGGGCAGGGGGAAGTAGCCCTCCTTCTCCCGTGGCTTGTAGCCCCGGTTCGGGGTGCCATCCGGTTCGAGCCGGCGACCGGTGTTCCAGGACCCCTCGACGGAGTCGACCTCGTAGTGGGCGGCGTGCTTGGACGACGAAAAGTTGACCGAGTCGAAGATGAAGAACTCGGCCTCGGGGCCGACGTAGCACGTGTCGGCGATGCCCGAGGCCCGCAGGTGGTCCTCGGCCTTGCGGACGACGTGGCGGGGATCGCGCGAGTACGGCTCTCCCGTGACGGGATCGTGGACGTGGCAGTGCAGCACGAGGGTCTTGCGACGGGCGAACGGGTCGATCCAGGCCGACGACGGGTCGGGGAGCAGGATCATGTCCGACTCCTGGATCTCCTGGAACCCGCGGATCGACGATCCGTCGAACCCGGAGCCCTCGGTGAAGAGATCCTCGGTCAGCTCGTGGGTCGGCAACGTGTAGTGCTGCATCAGACCCGGCAGGTCACAGAACCGCAGGTCGACGACGGCGACCTCCTCGTCGGAGGCCAGCGCGAGGACTTCGTCAGCAGTGCGCTCGATCACGCCCGCAACGTACAAGCCCCGCTGGTCGGCGCGCGCCGTCGGCGCCCGCTCGGGCGGAACGGCTCAGCTGGAGAGGTGGAGCCGCACGACGTTGGTGCCGTCGATGAGTCGACGGATCTGCACCAGGTCGCAGAGCTGGTGCATCAACCACATGCCTCGACCGCTTCCGCCGTGACTGTCGGGCCGGATCTGACCGACCAGCGGGTCGTCGATGGTGCCCCGGTCGCGGATCTCGCACACGAACCGGTCGGGCTCGGACCACCACAGGATCTGGCCGCACCCGCCGGCGTGTTCGACGCTGTTGGTGAGGGCCTCGCTCACTGCAACGGCGAGATCCTCGAGCCGCTCCGCGTCGAGCCCGGCTCCGGTGGCCGCGGCGGCGATGCGGTGGCGCACCGCCCAGGCGTCGCCGCCGTGGAACGAGGCGACCTCGGCGCCGGGGGGCGGAGCGCTCAGCGGATCGGACAGCTGGGCGGGAAGGACGCCCTGGTAGTCCGCGCTCGCGTCGATGACTCCGCCGCGGCGCACGTGAGGGTGGGTCTGGCCGGCGCAGGCGACCACGTCGCCGTCCAGCGTTCCCATGTCGTAGGGGCACAGCAGCGAGAACCCGGCGGCATCGGCGAGGGCGAGGTTGAGCAGAGCTTCGTGGCGGTGGCACTCGACGAGCTCGTCGGCGCTCCGCTCCGCCCAGATCGGTTCGCTGATTCCCCGCACCTGCTGGCCGGCACGGACATGCGGGGTCACGAAGTCGAGCCAGGCCGGGATGATCCAGGCCGGGTTCCGACCCAGATCGGGCATCGGCACATAGCGGACCCGCTCGCGCGCCGCCGGCCCGAGCGCGGCGTCCATCGCCCGCAGCCGCTGCCGCGACACGCTGACCATCGCGGGCTCGCCGGCGTCGAGGCCCGCCGCGATGAACGCCACCGAGTTGGCGAGGAACTCGTCGGTGCCGTCGTAGAACAGCGCGGTGTGGGTGAACGGCGATCCGCGTTCAGAAGAGAACGCCGGTTGTCGCCTGCTCACCTGGGTTCCGCCCACGGCTCGGAGGCTAGCCAACGCCGCGGCCCGGCGGTCCAGCCCAGACGCGAAGCAGCCGGGGCGGGTGCCCCGGCCGCGTCGCGGGATGGGTCGGCAGACGTACGACTGCCGGACCGGTCAGCCTGCCTCGGCGGCGCAGACCGCTTCGGTGATCAGACCGGCAACCACGTAGGGGTCCATGTTGGCGTTCGGCCGGCGGTCCTCGATGTAGCCCTTCTGATCGACCTCGACCTGCCACGGGATGCGCACCGACGCGCCCCGGTTGGAGACGCCGTAGGAGAACTCGGTCCACGGGGCCGTCTCGTGCATACCGGTGAGCCGCCGCTCGACACCCGGGCCGTAGGCCGTGATGTGCTCGTCGTGGTGCTTGCCCAGCACCTCGGCCGCCGCGATGCAGGCGTCGTAGCTTTCGCGCATCGACTTGGTCGAGAAGTTGGTGTGGCAGCCGGCACCGTTCCAGTCGCCCGGCATCGGCTTGGGATCGATGGTGGCGGCGACGTCGAAGTCCTCGGCGATGCGGTACAGCAGCCAGCGGGCCACCCACATGTGATCGCCGACTTCGACGACACCGGCGGGGCCGATCTGGAACTCCCACTGACCCATCATCACCTCGGCGTTGATGCCCGAGAGCTTCAGCCCGGCGACGAGGCAGGCATCCATGTGCGCCTCGACGATGTCACGGCCGTAGACCTCGTCGGCACCGACGCCGCAGTAGTACGGACCCTGGGGGCCGGGGAAGCCGCCACGGGGCCAGCCCAGCGGGTGGCCATCGTCGAGGAACGTGTACTCCTGCTCCATGCCGAACCACATGTCGTTGTCGGCGTACTTCTCGGCCAGCGCCGCAGTGGCCGCCCGGGTGTTGGACGAGTGCGGCGTCATGTCGATGTTGAGCACCTCGTTCAGCACGAGGAGGTTGTCGCCGCCGCGAATGGGATCGGGGCACACGAACACCGGCTTGAGCACGCAGTCCGACGAGTGGCCCTCGGCCTGATTGGTCGACGAGCCATCGAAGCCCCAGATGGGGGGTTCGGCACCGTCGCTCAGGATCTTGGTCTTCGAGCGGAGCAACGGGGTCGGCTTCGTCCCGTCGATCCAGATGTATTCAGCCTTGATGCTCACGTGCTCTCTTGCCTCTCGACGCGGATGGAATGGGGGACGGCACCAGTAGGCCAGCGCCGCTTTTCCCGACCTTTTCCTCAGTGTGAACGCTTTGTGAACGAGGGTCGGTATCGACGAATGACAGTAGGCGCGCGTGGGGTGCCCACGTACAGTCAGCGACATGGAGCGGCAACGTGAGTACGTGCTGCGCACGGTGGAGGAGCGGGGAGTCCGCCTCATCCGGCTCTGGTTCACCGATGTGCTCGGCCAGCTGAAGTCCTTCGCGATCTCGCCCGCGGAGCTCGAGGCCGCGTTCGCCGAGGGCATGCACTTCGACGGATCCGCCATCGACGGGTTCAGCCGCGTGCAGGAGTCCGACGTCCTCGCCCTGCCCGATCCGTCCACGTTCGAGATCCTGCCGTGGGGTACGCCGGGCGACGACCGGAACTCCTCGGCCGCCATGTTCTGCGACATCACCGATCTCGACGGGACCCCGTTCGCCGGGGATCCCCGGCACGTGCTCAAGCGCAATCTCGCCGTCGCCCGGGAGAAGGGATTCCAGTTCTACGTCGCCCCGGAGATGGAGTACTTCTACTTCGAGTCCGGTGACGGCTCGGCTGTGCCCGTGCCCCTCGACACCGGGTCGTACTTCGACCTCACCACGGCCGACGTCGCCAACGACCTGCGCAAGAAGACGATCCACATGCTCGAGGCGCTCGGCATCCCCGTCGAGTACTCGTTCCACGAGGACAGCCCGAGCCAGCACGAGATCGACCTCCGCTACACCGATGCGCTCACCATGGCCGACAACGTGATGGCCTTCCGGCTGGTGGTCCGCGAGATCGCCCAGCAGGCCGGAGTGCACGCCACGTTCATGCCCAAGCCCCTCGAAGGGGTGCAGGGATCGGGGATGCACACCCACATGTCGCTGTTCGAGGGCGACACCAACGCCTTCCACGATCCCAGCGATCCGTACCAGCTGTCGAAGGTGGCCAAGGCGTTCATGGCCGGGGTCCTCCGCCACGCCCGCGAGTTCACCGCCGTGACCAACCAGCTCGTCAACAGCTACAAGCGGCTGATCCAGGGGACGGGCTACGGCAGCCAGACCCAGTTCGAAGCACCGGTCCACGTGTCGTGGGGGCGCAACAACCGTTCCGCTCTGGTCCGGGTCCCGGTGACCAAGCCGGGCAAGTCCACGTCGACCCGGCTCGAGTACCGAGCGCCGGACCCGGCCTGTAACCCCTACCTCGCCTTCTCCGTGCTGCTCGCCGCCGGCCTCAAGGGGATCGACGAGGGCTACGAGCTCCCGCCGGAGGCCGAGGCCAACGTGTGGGCGATGACCGACGCCGAGCGGGCCGCCGAAGGGATCGAGCCGCTGCCGGCGTCTCTGGCCGAGGCCATCGACGAGATGGAGAAGTCCGAGCTGGTTGCCGAGGCGCTCGGCGAGCACATTCACGAGTGGTTTCTTCGCAACAAACGAGCCGAGTGGGATTCATACCGCGCCCAGGTCACCCCCTTCGAGGTCGCTCGCTACCTGCCGAGCTGGTGACTCGTGGAACCGCTGCTGGTCTTCCCTGACCCACCGCCGCCCGTCCTGTCCCAGGGTCTCGACCTCGGGGGCTACCCGTGGTGTGGGGTCGGGAGCGAGGCGGACATCGACCGTCTCGAACCGGTCGACGGGTGGCCGGGTGCGGTGATCGTCGCGGTCACCGATCCCGAGGGTGCGTTCGCCATGTGCCGGGCCATCCGCAAGGGCGACATCCCGATGGAGCCGGTGCTGGTGGTGGTGGCGGCGGAGCAGCTCCCGGACCTCGACCTGCGCGAAGACCTCTTCGACGACTTCTGCGTGCTCCCGTTCCAGGCCGGCGAGCTCGACGCCCGGCTCAAGCACCTGTTCCACAAGACCGGCCGTGGCGCCCGCCCGGAGCTGGTCGAGTACGGGGAACTGGCCCTCAACCTCGAGACGTACCAGGCGGCCATCGCCGGCAAGCCGCTCGATCTCACCTACATGGAGTACGAGCTGCTCAAGTTCCTGGCCTCCCACCCCGGCAAGGTCTTCACCCGGGAGATCCTGCTGTCACGGGTGTGGGGCTACGAGTACTACGGCGGGGCGAGGACGGTCGATGTCCACGTTCGGCGCCTGCGGGCCAAGCTCGGCGAGGAGCACGCCGGACTGATCCAGACCGTCCGCTCCGTGGGTTACCGCTTCGGCCAGTCCCGTTGGATGTGACAAAGCGGCGCAGGTCGAGCATGCGGCAGCGGCTCAGCCGTTCAGGTCGACGAGCTCGCTGCCCTCGTTGCGGGTGTCGGCGTCGGTGCGCAGCACCCATCCGATGATGGCGGCGCCTGCGCCGCCCGACATCAGCACCGCCACCGGGATGGCGACCACGAGCACGACGATGATGATGGCGGCACCGAGCATGGCCCCATGGTGCCAAACCCCCGTTCTGGTAGCCACACGCGTGAGCTGGGTGGCGCGTTCGACGACCAGAACGATCCCTGGGGTGAGGGTCAGGTCGGGGTGGGGAGGTGGGCCCAGGCCTCGATCTCGACGCAGGCGCCGATGGGCAGGGCGGCGACCGCCACGGCCGAGCGGGCCGGGCGGTGGTCGCCGAGGGCCGCGGTGTAGACCTCGTTCATCTCGGCGTAGTCGCCGATGTCGGTGAGGAACACGGTGGTCTTGACCACGTCGGCCAGGCTTGCCCCCGCCGACTCCAGCACCGCGGCCAGGTTCACCATCGCCTGGGTCAGCTCGGCGCGCAGGCCGCCCTCGACGAGGGTGCCATCGGCGATCCCGACCTGACCGGAGGTGATGACGAAGTCCCCGGCGCGGACGACGGGTGTGTACGGACCCACGGGCGTGCTCATGGCGCCATCATGCCCGGCCAGCGCTCAGCCGCGCACCGGGACACCGGTGGGCCACTGGGGCGGCCGACCCTGATGGAGCCAGATGGCGGCGGCTGCGGCCGCGAACACCGCATCCGAGACGGGAACGGCGGGGGAGGTGCTCGGGAGGACCTCGACCTCGATCGGCGGTGTGTCGACCGCTCGCAGGATGCCGAAGGAGCGAATGGTCAGGTCGTGCACCTCGCCGGCGTCGTCGACGGTGAGCGATTCCGAGGTCACCCACGACAGGGCCTGATGCGCCGCCCCCACGCAGTAGGAGCGGAGAACGATCTCGTCGAGCACTTCGCCGGCGTCGACGGTGACCTGCACCGTGCCGTCATCGGTGATGCGGGCGGTGGCCGTGCCCCCCTCAGGGGTGCGGGCGACGATCCCGTCCGGGCTCGGGCCGTCGAGCGCGGCGCGCACCACCATCGCCTCGGCCCAGCCGGCGGCCCGTATGGCGTCCGAGGTGGGCGGGCCGGGGATGTCGACCTCCTCGACCGTCACCCGCGGGAGCACGGCTGCGATCCGGTCGGCAACCCCGGTCGTGCGTGCCACCCGCACGATGCCGGTGCCGTCGGCCCGCAGGCCCGCCGCGATCGGAGGGCGCTTGGGGCCGAGCCGGACCGTGTCCTCCCGGCTGAACAGGACGCGGACGGCCGTCCCGTGGTCGGCGGCCAGTCGAGGGGCCACGTCGGTGACCGGCGTGGCGACCTTGCCGCCGAACGCGCCCCCGTTGGCCAGCGGGTCGGCGGCCGGGCCGCCGGGCTCGGCCCACGACGCATCGGTCTCGAGGTAGCCGGGTTCGACCCACGACGTCTGCAGGACGACGTCCCAATCGCCCTCGGGGAGGTCGATGGGCGCGTTCGCCTCCGCCGTCGTGCGCCGGCCCTGGACCTTGCCGGCCGCGGCCCGGGCTGCGGCGACGCTCTCGCCCAGCGTCCACGCGCCGTCGGCGTCGAGCACGGCCACCAGGGCATCGGCGGGGGCGGTGTCGTCGGCGAACCCTCCGTGGCCGAGGGCGACGGACGGCGAGACGTCCTGGTGCCCGCCGCTCTCCAGTTCGGCCCGCGCCGCGGCGGCGCCGAGGTCGCGTTCCTCGCCCGGTTCTCCGTAGGCATCCCAGGCGTCGAGGATGGTGCGCCAGCCCGTGCACCGGCACAGATGGGCGAGCAGGGCCTGTTCGACCGTCGCGTGGTCGGCGTCGGGGTTCCGGGATCGGAGCCCGGCGAATCGGGCGATGATGCCCGGAGTGCAGAACCCGCATTGCGAGGCGCCGGTCCGGCAGAACGCGTCAGCCCACACCTCGGCATCGGGGAGGGCGGCGGCCGTGGTCACCTCCCGCCCGCTGACCCGGCGCACCGGGGTCACACACGCCACCCGGGGCGCGCCGTCGACCAGCACGGTGCAACACCCGCACTGGCCCTGGGGGCTGCAGCCGTCCTTGGGCGTGTGCACGGACAACTGGTCCCGGAGCGCGTCGAGCAGGCTCGACCGGGCCGCCACCTCGACCGCCACACCATCGACCACCAACCGGACGGTCTCGCTCATCGGGGCTGGGGCGTGGTGCCGGATCGCATCGTGGTCACACTACGGTCGGACCCCATGCGTGACCGACTGCGCCCCCCGCCGCTCGCCCCCTCCCGCCGCCGCTTCCTGGGCGGCGCGGCCGCCATGTCGCTGCTCGCCGCGTGCAGTGACAACTCGTCCAGCCCCAGCGCAGACCCCGCGGCGTCCGACACGTCCGGCCAGGACCCGCTGCTGTCGATCATCCGCTTCTACGGCGACTACTTCGTGGCCGGTCAGGCGAACCGCGTCCCGTTCGGACTCTCGGACGAGGACGGTTTGCTCCCGGTCGACGCGTCACCGAAGTCGGTTACGGTGACGATCAAGGATCCCGACGGCACCGCGCTCGGCGATCCCATCCCCGCGTCGATCCACTCGAAGGGGCTGCCCCGGGCGTACTACGAGTTCAGCTTCGAGCCACCGAAGGCCGGCTACTACGACTACACCGTCGATGTCGACGGCGAGGAGGTCATCAGCCAGGCTGGCGTTCTGGCACCCGACGACGACTACCTGAAGGACGTGATCGGCGCCGGCGACCAGATGCCGTCGACGCCCACCCCCACGGTCGACGACGCCCACGGCGTGAACCCGATCTGCACCCGCCAGCCGCCCTGCGACCTGCACCAAATCAGCCTCGACCAGGCGTTGGGAACCGGGCCCGTGGCGCTGCTGGTCGCCAGCCCCGCCTTCTGCCAGACGGCGATCTGCGGGCCGGTGCTCGACGTCATGCTCGGCCAGATGGCGCCGTACGACGCGGTCACCTTCATCCACGCCGAGGTCTACAAGGACCCGGCGAACCGCTCGACGCCCGTCGTCCCCGACGACTTCGCCCCCGTGGTCACCGCCCTCGGCCTGCCGTTCGAACCGGTGCTGTACATCATCGGGGCCGACGGCGTCGTCCGGGAACGGCTCGACTACATCTTCGACGGCGAGGAGGTCGCCGCCGCTCTCGACCGTCTGGTCAGCTGACCGCTACGAGAAGCTCGAGCCGCAGCCGCAGGTGCGCTGGGCGTTGGGGTTGTTGATCGAGAACCCGGACTCGAGACCGTCCTTGAAGTCGAGGGTGGCGCCCTCGAGCATCACCGCGCTGGACGAGTCGACGAGCACCTTGACCTCCCCATAGGTGAGCACGTTGTCGTCGTCGGCGACGTCGGTGTCGAAGAACATCTCGTAGCTGAACCCCGAGCACCCGCCCGGACGGACAGCGACCCGGAGGGCCAGGTTCTCGTCGCCCTCTTCGTCGATGAGCGACTTCACCTTGCTGGCAGCGGTGTCAGTGAGGGTGATCATGGCGGACAGCGTATCCGCGAAGACCGCCGCGCGGCACCGTCACGGCACGCGGAGATCGACCTGGCAGGGGGATCGGTCGACGAGCGGGTGGAACTGGACGACCTCGGCACCGCCCCGTGCATCCACGAAGCCTTCGACCATGCCCCGGTGGACGCTGCACACCAGATCCGGATGTGCTTCGGCCAGCTCGCGAAATGGGCAGTGGCTGAAGCCGATGGTGACGTCGTGCCCGTCGTCGACCCGGGCCGGGTCGAAGCCCAGGTCGGCCAGCTCGGCCTCGAGGGCGCTGGCGCACGGCATCGACGCCGGTACGCGGGATCGAGCGGCGCGACCCTGGTCACGGCCGGCGTCGGCGAGGTCGTCGGGCTCGATGCCGCCGGCCGCGGCCCCGGCGAGCAGGATCCGGGTGAGCAGGGGAAAGACGGGGGGCTCGAGGCCGAGGCTGGGTGCGTCGGCCGCGAGGGCGTAGCGGTGCTGGGGCCGCCCGACCGCACCGGTGGCGGCGGCGGTGACCTCGACGAGGCCGAGGTCGCGCATGCGTTCGAGGTGGGGGCGAACCGTGTTCGGGTGCAGGTCGAGTGTCTCGGCCACCTCGGCCGTGGCCAACGGGCGGGGCGCGCGGGCCAGCTCGAGGTAGATGGCGTAGCGGGTGTTGTCGCCCAGCGTCTTGAGGATCTCGAGGCGCGGCGCGGTCCCCGCCATGGGGTCACCGGAGGGATCCGGGATGGCGCCGGCGTCAGAGGACTCGACGGTCACACCCCGCAGGGTAACGTGCGCCGCCCCTGGTTTCCACGGGCCAGCCCGGTAGAATTGGCTCATGGCCGACCGCACCACCTCGAACCCGGCATCCGACCCGACCGAAACGGTGGCCGGCACCGCCGACGCCGTCACCGTCGACACGGTCCGCTCGATGCTGCGTGGCGTCATGGATCCCGAGCTCGGGAGCAACATCGTCGACCTGGGCATGGTTCGCAACGTCGCGGTCGACGGCGGTGAGGTCACCGTCACCATCGCGCTGACCACGGCTGGGTGTCCGCTGCGGGCCCAGATCCAGAAGGACATCCGGACCCGGGTCGGTTCGTTGCCGGCCGTCGACCACGTCTCGCTCGCGTGGGACGAGATGACCAAGGACGAGAAGTCGACCGCCATGGAGCGGGCGCGCTTCAACATGGCCCAGCGCACCGAGGAGTCCTCGGTTGCTCCCCACACCAAGGTCATCCTGGTGTCGTCGGGCAAGGGCGGGGTCGGGAAGTCGTCGGTGACCGTGAACCTGGCGGCGGCGATGGCCGCGATGGGTCGGCGGGTCGGAGTGCTCGACGCCGACATCTGGGGCTTCTCGGTCCCTCGGCTGCTGGGCGTGTCCGGCCGCCTGTCCAGCAAGCAGATCCGCGACAAGAAGTACATGGTCCCCAACGAGCGAGTGGTGGGCGACGGCCTGCTCCGGGTCATCTCGATGGGGTTCCTCGTGGAAGACGAGGAATCGGCGCTGATGTGGCGGGGCCTGATGCTCAACCGAGGCGTCCAGCACTTCCTGCAGGACGTCGAGTGGGGTGACGACCTCGACTACCTCCTCGTCGACATGCCGCCCGGGACCGGCGACGTCCAGATGGGCGTGGCGAAGCTGATCCCGCGGGCCGAGGTCCTGGTGGTCACGACACCCGCGGTCAACGCCCAGAAGGTGGCGTCGCGAGCGGTGTCGATGTCGCGGAAGAACTTCCTGCGGGTCGCCGGCGTGGTCGAGAACATGAGCGCGTTCGTGTGCGACCACGGCGAGCGCTACGAGCTCTTCGGTGCCGGCGGCGGCGCTGCCCTGGCCGCCGATGCCGGCGTGCCGCTCCTGGGACAGATCCCGATGGAACCGGCGGTGTCGGTCGAGGGCGACACCGGTGAACCGGTGGCGTTCGGCGACTCGCCGGCCGGGCAGGCGTTCCGGGACCTGGCCGAGGTCATCGTGACCGAGGCGGTGCCCATGGCCGACATGGCCGGTTGTTCGGCCCGCATGCTCGACGCCGCCATGGATCGCCTCGACGCCCTGGAGTTGTAGCGAAAAGAGGCCGACCCCGCTGTCGACGATGCCCCCCAGCATCGTCGTCAACGGGGTCAGCGAGAAGGGACGTGATCGGTGGATCGGATCAGGCAGCCCTCCGTCACCGGCACCGTTGCCCCTGGATGTGTCGCCGGTCACCCGACGTGTTCCTCATCGTGCCCCGCCAGGAGCGACATCGACCATGCCCCGATCAGGTCAAATGTGTCAACCCTCGCGAACTCGGACCGCGTCAGGTGGGGACGACCGACCAGGGCCCGTCGGCGTCGGTTCCCGTCACCAGGCCGTCGTCGGACAGCTTGCGCAGATGGGCGTGCACCGATTGTGCGGCGCGAGGCACCAGCTCCTCGATGACGTCGGGATAGATGTCGGCCACCAGCTCGTCGATCGACGCGGTGCCCGTGGCGGTGAGCGTGTCGAGGATCTGCGCCTCGCGGGCCAGACGGTGCTCGATGTAGGCGTCGATGCGTTCGAACGGATCGGTGATGAGGTGCCCGTGTCCCGGGGCGATGGCCCGGAGTCGCTTGATCCGCACCTTGTCGAGGGACGCCAGGTAGTCGCGCATGTCGCCGTCGGGCGGGGCGATCACGACGGTGGACCCGTCCATGATGTGGTCACCGGAGAACAGCGTGCGTTCCTCCTCGAGCAGGTAGCACAGGTGATTCGACGCGTGTCCCGGGGTGTGGATGGCCCGGATGCGGAACTCGGTGGCCTCGATGGTGTCGTCGTCGGCCAGGAACCGATCGACCGGCACGCCGTCGCGGTCGTCGAAGGCGCAGATCTCCGCGCCCGTCCGCTTCTTGAGCGCGGCGGCGCCGGGCGCGTGGTCGGGATGCGTGTGGGTCAGCAGGATCCACCGGATCCGGTCACCTCCGCAGCCGGCGATGGCGTCGAGGTGCTCGTCGGTGTCGGGTCCCGGGTCGATGATGGCGATCTCGTCGATGCCCACGAGGTAGGTGTTGGTGCCCGGACCGGTCATCGCGCCCGGGTTGTCGGCCACGATGCGGCGGATGTAGGGGCTCAGGGCCGACGCCACCTCGTGGACGATGGGCTTCGGCGCGCCCTCGTCGGGATCCGGTTCGGGCACGGGTGCGTCCAGGCTCATCGGTCGGCTCCTCGGAGAGCGGTGAGGGCGGCGTGGGTGGAGTCGAACTCGGCCAGCAACTCGAGGCTGACGACGGTGGGCTCGATCAATTCGATGTGCCCAGCCTGCCAGCCGGAGAGCGCGTCGGCCGGGTGCCACCACGACGCGTCGACCGCCTCCCAGTCATCGGCCACCGGTGTCTGACCGGGCGGCATGGCCGCGGCGAAGAACCGCGTGTCGTAACGCCGCGGCGATTCCTCTGGGGTGATCCACCGGGACACGTAGCGGATGCGCCCCGCCGGCAGCCGCAGGTCGTGGGCCGCGAACAGCCGGCCCAGCGTGTCCTCGCCGTCCTCGATCCGCCGGCGGAGTCGGGCGAGATCGGCGAGTGCGGGATGGCTGCTGTCCACCGGTCGGCCGTCGGCATCGTCGGCCAGCAGCACCCCCGCTTCCTCGAGGCTCTCCCGGACGGCTGCGATCCAGAAGGCCAGCCCGCCGGTGTCGACGTCGAGCACCGCCGAGGCCGTCGAGTCGTCGTGGCCGTCGGCGAACGCGACCAGGCCCGGGTCGAGATCCCCCGGATCGACCGCCCCGCCCGGGAACACGTGGGCACCCGGGACGAACGGGGTGCGCCCCGAGCGTCGGAGCAGCAGGACCTCGAGCCGCTCGCCGTCGCCGGTGCGGGCGTCTCGGAGCAGCATGATGGTGGCCGCGGGGCGCGGGGTGACCGGTGCGATCACCCGAGCTCCCGCCGGTCGGGCGGATCCTCCCACGACTCGGCGTCCACGACGTCGCCGGGGCCCGACGAGCCGCGGGCGCCCGGACCCGGACCCGGACCACCGAACCCGAACCCACCGGCGACGCGGCGGCCGATCACGATGGGCCCGGTGGCGAAGCGGCGGCGCAGCCCGACGCGGACGACGGCCCGGGTCGGGGGGAAGAGCAGGGCGAGGCCGATGGCATCGGTCAGGAACCCCGGGGTGAGCATCAGGGCGCCGGCGACGACGATGAGGATGCCGTTGATGACCTCGTCGGTTGGCACCTCGCCGGCCGCCATCCGGGCGTTGGCCCGGCGCAGCGCGCCGATGCCCTCCCGCTTGACCAGCCAGGCGCCGACGATGCTGACCGCGACGATCCAGAAGACCGCGGCGCCGAAGCCGATCGTGGCCGAGACCTGGACGAACAGGTACAGCTCGACGAGCGGGACGACGAGGAAGGCGAGCAGCAGGATTCCGAGCACCGAGGTCAGGCTATCCGGGGTCCGCTCGACCCCGGTCGGCTCGGAGCCCGGGCCGGGGGTTCGGGTAGCGTCCGACGAATGGCGACGAACGGTGCAGATCCGGACACGGGCGCCCAACCCGAATCCGGGTCGTTGTGGTCGCGGATCCTGCCTCGTTCCATTCTCGGTCTGGCCTCGTTGCTGTTCTTCATGTCGATCGCCGCCGCGTTCTCGGGCGCGGTCTTGTTCGCGTACTACCGATTCCAGCTCGACGACACCCGCCAGCAGTTGGCCGACGTGAAGTCGTCGATCGCCGATCAGGTCGAGTCGTCGCAGCAGATCCTCGACCAGAAGACGGCGGCGGCCACCCAGGAGATCGACGACACGCTGTCCGAGCTCGAGCAGTTCGCGGCCACCGGCCAGACCATCGATGAACTGCGTGACGGCGTGGCCGATTCGGTCTTCCTCGTCTCCACCCTCGACGCCGACGGCCAGCCCTCGGTCGGCACCGCATTCGTCCTGTTCTCCGACAGCGAACGGTCGTTCCTGCTCACGTCGTACACCACCATCGAGGCCGCCACCGTGTCGCCGGCCCCCGACCTCCGGGTCACGGGACCGGGCGGCGAGCTCGCGGTGTCGCTCGACAGCTGGGACCCGGCGCGCGACCTCGCGCTCCTCGTCGCCGAGGACGCACCCAACCTGCCGGCGATCGAGGTGGCCGCCCCGTCCTCCGTGTCCACCGGCGACCGGGTCTTCGCCGTGTCGGCGCTCGGTGCCGCGGGCGCATCGATCGTGCAGGGCACGGTGGCCGACACCGCCAAGAACGCAATCCAGCACGATGCCCCGGTGGGCGTGCAGTTCCAGGGCGGTCCGCTGCTCGACTCCGACGGCAAGCTGATCGGGATCGCGTCCCGCACCTACTCGCCGCTGGGTTTCGTGCCCGACTCGGTCTTCTTCGGTGTCCCCGTCCGGGAAGCATGCGTGCAGGTCGTGCAGTGCCCGTCGTCGCTCACCGGGTAGCGGGCACCGGACTCAGCGACCGAAGAGCCCGCCGGGACGGGTGGTGGTCGTGGTCGAGGTCGTCGAGGTGGTCGAGGTGGTGGTCGTGGTGGTGGGCTCAGGCGCGACCGGTGCGTCCACGCCGATGACGTAGGGACCCCCCGTGCCCGTTCCGCGCGGGGTCGACGGCGCTCCCGGGGAGAACCCGTGCCGTTCACGTTGGAGCGCGTCGGTCGCCGGTTTGCGAATCGGAGCGGGTTCGTTGAAGTCGGTCGCCGGGACGTTCCGCAGCGCCGCCTTCATGAACCGCTGCCAGGCGCTGGCCGGGAACGACCCGCCGGTGAGGTGGCGGCCCTTCACCGTGAAGTTCTGACCCGAGCGCGGTGGAGGGTCGTAGCCCATGAACACCGCGGTGGACAGGGTCGGGGTGTAGCCGACGAACCAGCCGTCCTTGTTGTCCTGCGTCGTCCCCGTCTTGCCCGCCGAGGGGCGGCCGATGCCCTTGCCTGCTGCGGTACCCGACGTGAGCACGCCGCGGAGCACGTCGGTCACGTTGTCGGCCGTCGCCGGCCGGAGCACGGCGTCGCCATCGGCGGCGGACCGGTCGAGGAGCACCGTTCCGTCGGGCCCGACCACGCGGACGACCGGCGTGGGGGCGACCCGTACCCCGCTGTTGGCGAAGGTGCCGTACGCCGATGCCATGCCCAGCGTGGTCACCTCACGCGATCCGAGCGCGATGGACAGACCGCTGCCGTCCACCTTGGGGTCGATGTCGCGGATGTTCAGCCCGAGGCGGTTGGCGAGATCGACCACCTCGTAGGGCCCGACGTCCTGCATGAGCCGGACGAACACCGTGTTGACCGACTTCTCGGTGGCCGTCCGCAGCGTCATGTTCCCGTAGGTGGCGCCGCCGTAGTTCTCCGGCGTGTAGTCACCGATGGTGAGTGGGCCGCCGCTGTAGACGGCATCGGGGGTGATGCCCTGCTCGAAGGCCTCGGCCAGCACGATGGGCTTGAACGACGACCCCGGCTGCCGGCCCCGACCCTCGAAGGTGCCGGCCCCGGTCGCCAGGTTGGTCTGGTCGAACTGGAAGTCCCGACCACCGACCAGGGCCCGCACGAAACCGGTCGGCGGTTCGACCGCGGTGATCGACATCTGCATGGTGTGCACGACGTCGGCGCCGGTGGCGGGATCGGTGGTGGTGCGGGGCTCGATGCCGTCGAGCGTCTCGGCGACGGTGGCCTCGGCCTCGTGCTGCACCGCCGGATCGAGCGTGGTGTAGATCTGCAGCCCGCCGCGATACAGCAGATCCTCGGATCCGAGGGCGTCGATGAGGTAGTCGGTCAGGTACTGGATGAAGTACGGGTACCGAACCGGATCGGTGGTCGGGGGCTGGACCATGGTGACCGGATCGGGGCCGGGGGGAGGGCCGTTGCTCGCCAGCCAGATCGTGCGGTCCTTCACCGAGCTCCACTGGTCGACGGTGATGAGGTGCTGGTCGAGCATGGCGTCGAGCACCGAGCGGCGTCGGATCTCGGCCGTCCCCGGGTCGGCCCGTGGATTGAAGCGTGAGGGGGCGGGGATGAGTCCGGCCAGGGTGGCGGCTTCGGAGAGATCGAGGTCGTTCACCCGCTTCTTGAAGTAGGTCTCGGCCGCCGCTCCGATGCCGTAGGCGCCCTCGCCGAAGTAGGCGACCGACAGGTACTGGTAGAGGATCTCATCCTTCGAGAGCGAGCGATCGATCTGCGACGCGAGGATGGCCTCTCGGATCTTGCGGCCGATCGATCGTTCCTTCCCGACGCCGTAGGCGTTGCGGGCGAGCTGCTGGGTGATGGTCGACCCGCCCTCGGCGATCTGCCCTCGGCGCACATCGGTGACGAGCGCCCGGATCGTTCCCCGCACGTCGAATCCGGAGTGGCTGTAGAAGTTGTGGTCCTCGGCGGCGATGACCGCGTTCTTGACCACGTCGGGGATGTCAGCGGGCTCGACGGGGATGTTCTGGTCGAACTGCTGGTAAACGTGGATGAGGTCTCCGTTGACGTCGTAGACGTGGGAGAACTGGATCGCCTCCAGCGGTTTGGGCTCCGGGATCTTCGCCGGCAGGGGCAGGAACAGGTTGGTGGCGAGCAGGACGCCGGCGGCGGTGATGGGCGAGATGATCGCCACGATCACGAAGGCCGCGAGGAACCGGAATCCTCGGCCGATCGTGCTGCGGACGCCCATCAGGTCGTCATTCTCTACCGATTCGCCCGATCTGTCGCATCGCGCCCCCGGACCTGGTCGGCGAGGGCCGCCAGGTGCCGGCCGACGTGCGCCTCTGCATCAACTCGCCGGCGACGAGGCGGTGGGCTACGGCCTGGTCGACCACGTGATCCGCCGGGCCGATGACCCCGGCCTCGCCTCCGCGGCGAGTTGACCTCCTCCGGGTACCACGACGACCGATGCCTGACCGCACAACCTGGCGCCAGAACCGGAGGGGAGATGGTTCCGGCACCAGGATGCTCGTTCGCGCACCCCGCGGATCGCGGTGCCAGAACAGTGGGGTGACGGCGCCTCGTAGAGTCGGCGCCGATGCCGACGCCCCCGGAGCGCCCACCGTCGGTGGACCGACTCGCCCGATCGCTGGCCGACACCGGTCTGCCCCACCCGCTGCTGGTCGATGCGGCCCGGGTGGCCATCGCGGCCGGCGAGCCGGACTCGGCCCGGACGGTCGCCGACGAGATCGCGGGGGCGCTGCTGCGACCGGTGGTGAACGGCACCGGCGTGCTGCTCCACACCAACCTCGGCCGGGCACCGCTGCGAACCGAGACCGACGGGCGGGCCACCAACCTCGAGTTCGACCTGGCCCGCGGCGAGCGGGGGAGCCGCACCGCCCACGCGGGCCGGCTGCTGGCGCGGGCGGTCGGGGCCGAGGACGCCATCGTGGTCAACAACTGCGCCGCCGCGGTGCTGCTGGCGCTCGCCGCTCTGGCCAGGGACCACGGGGTGGCGGTCAGCCGGGGTGAGCTGGTGGAGATCGGTGGCGGGTTCCGGGTCCCCGACGTGATGGCCCAGTCCGGAGCCCGGCTCGTCGAGGTGGGGACCACCAACCGGACCCGGGTCGGCGACTACGCCGCCGTGGCCGACGACCTCGCCCTCGTGCTCAAGGTCCATCGCTCCAACTACACGATCTCGGGCTTCACCGAGGACACCGCGGTGGCGGAGCTCGCCTCGCTCGGGGTGCCAGTGGTGGTCGATCTCGGATCCGGCCTCCTCGACGCCGCGTGTCCGTGGCTGCCCGATGGCCCCCCGGCCTGGCTGCACGACGAACCCGCGGCGAAGCAGACGCTGGCGGCCGGCGCCGATCTCGTGCTTTTCTCCGGCGACAAGCTGCTCGGTGGGCCTCAGGCGGGGATCCTCGCCGGACGGGGCGAGCTCGTCCGGGCGTGCGCCAAGCACCCGCTCTATCGGGCATTCCGCCCCGGTGGTCTGGTCCTGGCTGCGCTCCAGGACGTGGCGCTGGCGTATCTCGCCCGCGATGCCGACCAGCTCCCGTTCTGGCGCATGGCCACGGTGGCACCCGAATCGCTCCGGCGGCGAGCCGAGGCGATCGTCGCCGCCGCCGGCACGGGCCGGGTCGAGGAGTGCGCGTCGGTGCCGGGAGGTGGGACCCTTCCCGGCGTGGAGATCCCGTCGGTCGGCGTGGCAGTCGACGGGGACCGGGCGACGGCGCTGCGTCGTCACCGGCCGCCGGTCATCGCCCGGGTGGTCGAGGGCCGCACCGTGATCGACCTGCGAACGGTCGAGCCGGAGGACGACACCCACCTGATCGACGCACTCGGAGGGCACTGAGCCCGTGCACGTCGTCGCCACCGCGGGCCACGTCGACCACGGCAAGTCGACCCTGGTCCTCCACCTCACCGGCATCGATCCCGACCGACTGGCCGAGGAGAAGGCCCGGGGGCTGACCATCGACCTCGGATTCGCCAGCACCGAGCTGCCGTCGGGGCGACGCATGGCCATCATCGACGTGCCCGGCCACGTCCGGTTCATCAAGAACATGATCGCCGGCCTCGGAGCGATCGACGCCTGCCTGTTCGTGGTGGCGGCGACCGAGGGCTGGAAGCCGCAGTCGGAGGAGCACCTGCGCATCCTCGACGTCCTGGGCGTGGCCCACGGCATCGTGGTGCTCACCAAGGTCGGACTGGTGGACGTCGAGCTCCGGGAGCTTGCCCGGTTGGAGGTCGAGGAGGCGGTGGCGGGCACGTTCCTCGAGGGGGCCGAGATCGTGGAGGTCGACGCGCCGAGCGGCGTCGGCCTGCACGAGCTGCGTGCCGCGATCGATCGACTCCTGGCCGAGACGCCGACCGCGGTCGATCACGGCCGCCCTCGGCTGTGGATCGATCGGAGCTTCGCCCCCACGGGCGCGGGGACCGTCGTCACCGGCACCCTGGCAGGGGGCGCGGTGGCCGTCGACGACGAGCTGGTGGTCGAGCCGACGGGTCGGACGGTGCGGGTCCGAGGGATCCAACGGCACAACGAACAAGTCGGGGAACTCGGCCCGGGCAACCGCACGGCGCTCAACCTCGTGGGTGTCGGTCACGACGAGATCGGACGCGGCGATGCCCTGGTGCGCCCGGGTCAGTGGCACCGCTCCGCCGTCGTCGACGCGTCGCTCACCGTGCTGGCGTCGCTCCAGCACCCGGTGTCGCGCCGCGGTGCCTACTTGGCCTACATCGGCAGCGGCGAGCGGCCGGCGCAGCTGCGCGTCCTCGGCCCCCGATCGATCGAACCGGGCGAAGCGGGGTCCGTACGACTCCATCTCGACCGTCCTCTTCCCCTGCTGCCGGGTGACCGCTACGTGCTGCGCGATGCGGGGCGGGGTGAGACCGTCGGGGGCGGGGAGATCCTCGACATCGCCCCGGTGCTTCGGGCGTCCCGGGCCGCGCCCGATCGTTCTCCCGACCGGGTGATTCGGGAGCGAGGGTGGGTCGACGTCGACGAGTTCGCCCTGTTCACCGGTGAGCGGCGGCCCGCCACGCTGGGCCACTGGCTGGTGGATCCCGAACGACTCGACGCCGATCGTGCGCGGGTCGCGGCGCTCGTCGACTCGGCCGGTCCGCTCGGTCTCGACCTGGCGACCCTGAACGAACGGGACCGCGCCGTCGCCGAGACGCTCGAGCAGGTGGTGGTGAGCGCGGGAAGGGCGATCCGCACCGACGCGGTCGATCCGCTCGACGGCCACCCGTGGCTCGCCGCCCTCGACGCCGAGCCGTTCACCCCGCCGGCACCACCGCCCGAGCTGAGCCGGAACGAGATCCGCGAGCTGGTGCGACGGGGCTCGGTGATCGAGGTCGACGGGGTGGCGTTCGGGGCCGCAGCGATCGAGCAGGCCGCCGCCGTGGTGCGCACGTTGCTGGCCGACCGGCCCGACGGTGTGACGGTGGCCGAGATCCGGGATGCCCTCGGCACGACCCGCAAGTACGTCCTGCCGCTCCTGGCCCACCTCGATGGCACCGGGCGGACGCGTCGACGCGACGATCTGCGGATCGCCGGCCCCCGATTGTGATGCCCCCGACGGGGACTACGACATGAGCGCCTTGCGCTCGTTCTCGTTCAGACCACCCCAGATGCCGTGCTGCTCTCGGATGCGCAGGGCGTAGTCGAGGCAGTCCTTCTTCACCGAGCACGTGGCGCAGATCGCCTTGGCCCGACTCTCACGGTCGAGCTTCTCGTCCTTGCGCTCGAATTGCGCAGGTGGGAAGAACACCCGAGCTTGTGGCCCGCGGCACGCCGCCTTGAGCTGCCACTGCTCGGATTCAGTGCGGATGGCGAGACTCACCAGTACAAACCCCCCGGTTCGATTGATGCGGAACCTAGGTCGTATGGCCCACGACCACAAGGGGTAATTCTCGCGAGCGATCCGCTAACTGCCGCGAGCGATCACTGCGGTGAGCAGGGACTCAGTGCCGCTCGCGGTAGTCGCGTGCCGCGCCTTCGAGCGGTTCCACCTCGAGCACCAGGCCGTCGATGGCCACGACGCGAACCGATCCACCCGAGGCGATGGGTGTGGCCCGGTTGGTGTGGGCTCGCCACGGTGCGTCCCGCACCGTCACGACGCCGTCGGGGTCGACGGCCGCGACCGCGACGCCGATCTCGCCGATCATCCAGTCCCGCCCGATCGTCGGGGTCGAGAATCGGGTCCGCACCATGGCGGGCATGCCACCGAGCATGGCGAGCAGCGTGCCGAGGATCCCGGCCAGCAGCGTGATCCACGACGGTGGCCCGTCCTGGAACATGGTCAGCGAGCCGACCACGAGGCCGATGGTGCCCACTCCCGTCCAGAAGCGGGGGACGCCGGTCTGGACGTCGATGGCGAAGGCCACGAACGACAGGCCCAGGATGACCACGGCCCAGGTGTTGGTGGGCAACACGGCGATGCCGTAGGCGGCGAGGACGAACGACCCGGCGCCGACCATGCCGGCGACCCCGACCCCGGCCGTGAACAGCTCGAACACCAGCAAGCAGGCGCCGATGACGAAGAGCAGGTAGGCGACCGCTGGGCTGGCCACGGTGTGGAAGAGCTGGTCGATGAGTCCCAGCTGACCGAACCGCACCTGGGTGACCGGCTCGCGTCCATTGGGCCCCGCCTTGGACTGGACGCCCGGCAGATCGAGGATGAACTCGCCGATGATCGGCGCCGGCGTGTCCACCAGGCCGAGCTCGTTGGCCAGCTTGCTGCCGACCGTCTCGCCGACGGAGGTCTTGCCGGCCAGATCGACGCCCTCGGCCAGCTCGGAGGTCACCTCGACCCGGCTGCCCTGGGGGAGTCCGGAGACGTCGGCTGCGGTGAGCAGGCGGGTGGCCGCCCCTTCGGCCTTGGAGCCGGACGGGCCGACCCAGGCGCCGATCAGCACCGACGAGTCCTCGATCTTGCCGACCAGCTCGTCCATCTGGTGGTCGGAGACGACCGCGCCGCCGCTGTTGATCTGCAGGACCAGGGCGGTGAGCCCGGCATCCTGGGCCGCCTGGATCTGGTCGCCGAGGAACGACACCACGACGGGGTCGAGCAGGCCGGAGACCTTCACCACCTGGACCAGTCCGGTGTCCTGGACCCCGTCTCCGGAGCCGGTGGCGGGCTCGGATTGGCGCGCCGAAGCCACTCCGGGGGAGAGCGTGACGCCCATCACCACGAGGACGAGGCCGGCGACCACCCTGGATAGGGTGACCCTGTCCCGGCCACGAGCCCAGCGGGTGTGGAGAGAAATCGGTGGAACCGACGGAGTACTTCGCTGCATCTCGGCTGCTCATCGTGGCCGGGAAAGGGGGCGTGGGCAAAACGGTGGTCACTGCGGCGATGGCGCGAGCAGCGGCCCTCGCCGGGCGGTCGGCACTGGTGATCGAGGTCGAGGGCAAATCCGGCCTGCCCCGCATGTTCGGCCAGGCCGAGCTCGGCTACGAGGATCTGGTCCTCAGCAAGGGCGGCGGCCCCGAGGCGGCGGCCGAGATCAGCGCCCGCACGATCACTCCGGATGGGGCCCTGCTCGAGTACCTCGAGGACCACGGGTTGTCGCGGATCACCAAGCGGCTGGTGTCGTCGGGTGCCCTCGACGTGGTCGCCACCGCCGCCCCCGGCATCCGCGACATCCTCGTGCTCGGCAAGGTGAAGCAACTCCAGCGGGCCTCGGCGGCCGACGTGTTGATCCTCGATGCACCCGCCGCGGGCCACGCCATCACGTTCCTCCGATCCGCCAAGGGGCTCATCGATGCGGTGAAGGTGGGCCCGATCAACAGCCAGGCCCGGGAGGTCCTCGATCTGCTCGAGGATCACGACCGCTGCCAGGTGGTGCTGGTCACCCTGCCGGAGGAGACGCCCGTCAACGAGCTCATCGAGACCGCGTTCTCGCTCGAGGACGAGATCGGCGTCGGCCTCGGTCCCGTCGTCGTCAACGGCGTGTACGAGGACTATCCCGGCCTCGGGGAAGATCCGGTCGACGCGGCCAAGGCTGCCGGGGTGTCGCTGCGCGGCGGCGAGGCCGAAGCGCTCGCCGCCGCCGCCGACTTCCGCCGGCACCGGGTCGGGCTGCAGGCCGAGCAGATGCTGCGCCTGTCCGATCAGCTGCCCTTGCCCCAGATCCGGCTCCCGTTCCTGTTCGAGACCGAGATCGGCCAAGACGAGGTCGACGTGCTGGCTCGGGCCATGCTGGCCAACATCGAGGATCTCGATGCCGATCTCGCCCTCGGGGTGACCTCGTGACGGAGCCCGACGTCGGCGCATCGCTCGACGAGCTGATCCGCGAGCGCGAGATTCTCGTGTGTTGCGGCTCGGGCGGGGTGGGCAAGACGACGACGGCCGCGGTCTTGGCCATGCGGGCGGCGGAGGTCGGTCGACGGGCGGTGGTGGTGACCATCGATCCGGCCAAGCGACTCGCCGACGCACTGGGCCTGCGCGGCCTCACCAACGAACCCACCCGCATCGAGGGCGACTTCCCGGGCGAGCTGTGGGCGATGATGCTCGACACCAAGTCGACCTTCGACGATCTCGTCGGCACCTACGCCTCTGATGACGAGCAGCGAGCGCGGATCATCGACAACCGCTTCTACCGCAACATCTCTGGTGCGCTCTCCGGTACGCAGGAGTACATGGCGATGGAGAAGCTCTACGAGCTGCACGAGCGCACCGACTTCGATCTCATCGTCGTCGACACCCCGCCCACCCGCAACGCTCTCGACTTCCTCGAGGCGCCCAGCCGGTTGACGCGGTTCCTCGACCATCGGCTCTATCGGCTGCTCACCGCCACCAATCGTGGGGTGCTCAAGGCCGTCAACATGGCGGCGCAGTCCTTCATCCGCTCCATCGCCAAGGTGGTGGGGGCCGCGGTGATCGACGACGCCATCGCCTTCTTCCAGGCGTTCGACGGCATGGAACAGGGGTTCAAGGAACGGGCGACGAAGGTCGAGGCGCTGCTCCGAGCCGAGGAGAGCGCGTTCGTGCTGGTCGCCTCACCGCGCCGCGACACCATCGGCGAGGCGACGTTCTTCGCCGAGAAGTTGGTTGAGTCGGGGATCCCGGTCAGGGCCCTTGTTGTCAACCGCATGCACCCCCGCTTCGCCGACGGGCTCGCCGAGGCGACGCGCGAGCGGGCCAACTCGCTCGAGGATCTCGCCGTCGGCGACCTCTACCGCAACCTGGCCGACTTCCAGCTGGTGGCGTCCCGCGAGGAGGAGAACCTGGCCGGCCTGGCTGAGGCGGTGGCGCCGGCGCCCGTGGTGCGGGTGCCGTTCCTGCGATCGGACGTGCACGACCTCGACGGGCTCCGCCTGCTGCAACAGCACCTGGTCGGTGCCGGCTGACCGACCCCGCGAGTCGCCGGCTCGACGTGTTCAGTCGTCGGCGGGGCCGTTCTTCAGGGCCGCGACGGCTTCCTCGACCGATTCGGCCACCGGAACGATGCGGTCGAATCCCGTGGTGTGGAGCAGCCGGGTGAGCGATTGCCGGCTGCAGGCCACCGCGACCTCGCCGCCGCCCTCGCGGGTGCGACGGATGCCGCCGATGAGCGCGCCGAGGCCGGCGGAGTCCATGAACGGGACGTCGCTGAGGTCGATGAGCAACGCCTTCACGTCGGCGACCCCGCCGAGCGCCTCGCGGAACTCGCCCACCGTGTAGGCGTCGAGCTCGCCGCTCGGCCGGCACAGCGTGTAGTCGGGCGTCTCTTCGATCTGGATCTCCACCGTCCGCACGCTAGCTTTCCCGAGGTGCCCACCGTGCTCATCGCCACCGACACCGATGCGGTCGCCGACGAGGTCGATGCCGCCATCGCCGATGACCGGACCACCGTGGTCCGGGTGCGAAACGGTGCCGAGGTGGCCGCCGCGGTGGAGGCTCACGAACCCGATCTGGTCGTCCTCGACCTGCAGATCGGGTCGATGGGTGGCATGGCCGTGGCCAAGGACATCCGAGGCGAGGCCGACATGGGTCGCCTGCCCGACACGTCGATCCTGATGCTGCTCGACCGCGAGGCCGACGTCTTCCTCGCCCGCCGGTCCGATGCCGACGGGTGGGTGGTCAAGCCGCTCGACTCGTTCCGGCTGCGGCGCGCCGCCCGGGCGTTGCTGGCCGGCGACACCTACACCGAGCGCGCCTCGGCCGAGACGCAACCAGCCGTCGCCCCCGCCGCCCCCGGCCACCGAATGAGTCGCATCCGTCGATAACCGCTGGGCGCGACCGGGATGGTGGGGTCACGCTGGTCCGATGACCACCCGTGACCGGCTCGCGACGTACCTCCCGGCGTTCGCGCTGGAGGTGCGTACCCCGCGGCTCACGCTGCGGTATCCCGACGACGACGACCTCGCCGACCTCGCCGACCTGGGGGCGGACGGCGTCCACGCCGACGACGTCATGCCGTTCACCGTGCCGTGGACCCGGGTCCCGCCCCCGCACATGCAGCGCAACACGTTCCAGTACTTCTGGACCCAACGGGCCACGCTGCAGGCCGATGCGTGGAACCTCCCGCTGGTGACGGTGGTCGACGGTCAGGTCGTCGGTTCGCAGGGGGTCTTCACCACCGAGTGGAAGGTGTCCCGCACGGTGGAGACGGGATCGTGGCTGGGCCGGGAGTTCCAGGGGCAGGGGATCGGCACGGAGATGCGCCTCGCCATCTTGCATCTGGCCTTCGACGGCTTCGGCGCCGACCGGGCCACCACCTTCGCCTACGAGGACAATCCGGCGTCGCTGGCGGTCACGCGCGCGCTCGGCTATCGGCCCAACGGCCAGGACCGCGTCGCACGCGGCGACCGGGTCGTCCATATGCGCCGGTTCGCCATGGACCACGACGAGTTCGCCGCGCTCCGTCGTCCCGACATCGACATCGTGGGTGCCGACGCGGTGGCGGCGTTGTTCGGGACCGAACGCGTCCCCGGTGCCGACGAGAGGGCTGGCCCGTCGGGATCGTGACCGGCGCGAGCGGTCGGATAGGGTCTCCCTCCGGTCGTTCCACGGCCGTACCGGGTGGTGGCTCAGCTTGGCAGAGCGCTGCGTTCGGGACGCAGAGGTCGGGAGTTCAAATCTCCCCCACCCGACCAAGGTAAACATGCAGGTCAGGGGCGGTTTTCCGCTTCCGAAGAGAAGTGTGGTCTGCCGCCGACAGACCACACGCAGACCACATTCGGTGGCAGCTCGAGGCCAAATCTGCTCGCTCCGTCGTTCACGCACTCGCCGGTCGCTCGACGCGTCAGGGCGCTGACCAGGGAGAACGCGATCGGGCCGAGTGCCGTTGTCGATCGATGACGTCTGCGTACGTGAGTGACCTCTGCGTACCCGAGTAAGCAGTCATCTCGAGGCGATGGAGACGCCGGTCCCTTCGCGCTAACGCCGGTTCTCCTGCGGGCTGGCCGGTCCGGTTTCGACCGAGGTGAGCGTCGATATGGACGGCTTGGGCGCGTCTACGACGCTGACGAGCGCCGCGCCGGCTCGAAGTCGCCGTGCAGGACCAATGGGTCGAGGTCGAGGCCGTTCGGCCACACCACAGTTCCATGATCGACCACGACGCGAGCGAAGTACGCGGGGTCCTTCAACGGCTCGAACATCGAGCCCCACAGATCGTCGGCGAGATCGACCTCGCGAACGAGTCCATCATCGAACGTCAACCGCAGCGCATACGGCGGCAGCACCTCGGCTGTGACGACCTTGGGGACCCTGTCGAGCTTCTTCATGGCAGCGGATCGATGCTACCCGGATCCTCCCGCTCCGAGGCGAGGTCCCACGCAGAATGCAGATCCGCGAGATGCAGCTCTCGCCACTCCTCGACCAGCCGCAGCGCTCGCCTCGGCAGGTCTCCCGCGACGATCGATCCGTCGCTGATCGCGATCACCGCCTGGTCGTCGCCGTACTCGGCATGGAAGTGCGGTGGCGGATGGTCGGACCAGTACATGTAGATGACAATCCCGTAGAAGCTCGCCAGTCGCGGCATCTCGCCAGGGTACGAATCGGGTCCGACACTCGTCGGCACACCCCGAGAGGGCCACGCTGCCGCACCGATCGATCTCACCGATCAACAGATCGCGAGCCGCACCAAGCACCAAGGAACGGCGCGTATCGAAGACGGTCGTCAGCCGAACCTCTGGGAGTAGCGGCCGCGTGGACCGTCCTTTCAACCGGTCATCGGGAACTTGGACTCGGTCGTCGGTGGCACGCTTCGCACGGCTGAGGCAGTCCGAGTTGGCCGCTGCGCGGCGCCCAGCGGCTCCGTACAGTCGAGATGATGGTGGCGACGAGCGAGGAACTGCAACGGTTGTCCGACACGGTGTGGGAGCGCACGTGGCAGCGACTCGACGGTCTCACCGACGACGAGTACCGCTGGGAGCCAGCGCCCGGCTGTTGGTCGCTCCGTGAACGGCCGGACGGCACGCTCTTCGGTGAGTGGGCGCCGATCGTGTATCCCGACCCGTTCACCACGTTGGCCTGGCGGCTCTGGCACCTGATCGACATGTACGGCGAGGACCGGGCCCCGAAGTGGCTGGACATACCACCGCAGGGGCAGCCCGTTGGGCCGGATGCGCCAGACCCCAGCCCCCCGGCCACCGCCGCCGCGGCCCTCGAACAGCTTGATCGAGCCCACGCACGTTGGGATGCTCATCTCGCCCTCGCCGACGACGAACGACTCGGCGCAGTCATCGGCCCCATCGCTGGGGAGTACGGCGACGGAACACGGGCGGGCTATGTCCTGCACATGCTCGACGAGTTCATCCACCACGGAGCGGAGATCTCCCTACTGCGTGACCTGTACCGGTGGCAGCGGCCGGTCAGTACCGATGCGCTCACCGAGCGAGCGATCAGGGGCGATCATTCACTCCTCGTCGACCTCGAATCCTTCGGCCCCGAGACCACTTCAACGCTGCTCAGCACCGCAGCCAGCTTCGGGCGGTGGGCGCTCGCCGAGGAGATGATGGACCGAGGCGTCAGCCCCGCGGTCACCGGACGGACGCCCGCACATGCGGCCGCCGGCGCCGGCGAGCTCGACATTCTCCGCAAGCTCGTCGACCACGGCGCTGACCTCGCGGCGCGAGACCCCGACTTCGATGCGACGCCGTTGACCTGGGCCCGGTTCATGAGACGCGACCAAGTTGTCGCCTGGCTCGAGGAGCACGACGCCCCGGAGTGATCGCAGCGTTCAAGTGAACCGGGGAAGGTTCCAGCAGACACCACCCAGATCGAGCGTCACAAGATCGCGGCCGACGGGGTCCCGAAGGTCCGCGCTATCGGCGCGTCCGCGCGCGCCGGAGCTGGCAGGGGACGCTCGTTCCGGGACACGCGCTCGGGGTCGATCGCCGGGAACCAGACGAACCGAAGGTCCGTCCAAGGTCGCGTGCACCAGAATCGTCCGATCAGATTTCTTCTGGTCATCGCGATCGTGGTGGCGGCTGGCTGCGGTTCGTCGGCGCCCACGGTGGAGACCACCCGGACCTCAAGCGCGTCCACGTCCACAGCCCCACCCCTCGCCGATGGCCCCAGCGTGCTCGGTACCGTCACTGCCGGGCCGACGTGTCCAGTTGAGCGACCGGAGCAGTCCTGCCCGCCCAGTCCCGTGAGCTCCACCGTCGTCAACGCGATCGACCCAGCCGGCCACACGGCAGGGAGCGCAACCACCGACGCCGCCGGCCGCTACTCGATCCGCCTGACACCGGGTGGCTACACACTTCGGGTCGCCACCGACGGGCCGTTCCCCCACTGCCCCGACACGCCCGTGACGGTCATCGGCGGAACGACGGTCACCGCCGACATCGACTGCGACTCCGGTATCCGTTGACCTCGGGAGATGAACGATCCGCGTGACGACGGTGGGGGCCTGTTGGTTCTTGGACGGTCTCGCTCGGCGCGCGCGGTGGATCGCTCGAGAACACAGACGGGCGGGGCGAGTGGCCTCCACTGCAATCGTGGCTCACCTATCGCCGTCCCGAACACCGCAGCCGGGATCCCCCTCGTGGCCAGCAGATCGGCAGTGATGATGCTGGTGCGGGTGCTGATGGTTCCCGTGTAGCAAGTGGACGGAGCCTCACCCGTTCGGTCTGACCCTCAGATCGGCCAGGCCCACTCGTGGTGTCCTTGAAGCGACCAGTCGACCGTGTCGGGTGAGGCCCTGTCCTGCACGCACTGGTCGAGGTTCGTGACCGAAGAGGTGCCTGTGCAAGAGGCCCCATCACTGTCCTGTCCGCTCTCCCGGCGGGTGCGTGCCACCAACAACCCTTTGAAAGAAGAGGTGGCAATGACCACGATCCCACAACAGCCCCGACACGTCGACCCCGGCCGAGTGGTCGGCGGCGTCGACACACACAAGGACGAACACGTCGCCGCCGTGCTCGACCATGTCGGCCGAGTACTCGGCATCGAAGCGTTCCCGACAACCGCGTCGGGGTTCAACGAGCTGCGCCGCTGGCTCCAGGAGCATGGCAAGATCGACTCGGTCGGCATCGAGGGATGCGGCTCCTGGGGCGCCGGCTTGTGCCGGCATCTCCTCGAGCACGGCATCAAAGTCGTCGAGGTCAACCGACCCAACCGACAGAACCGTCGACGCCGCGGCAAGTCCGACGACGTCGACGCAGTCGCAGCCGCAAGGGCGGTCATGAACGGCGAGGCATCGGCGACACCCAAAGCGGGCGACGGGCCGGTGGAAGCGTTGCGACAACTGCGGGTTGCCCGATCGGGCGCCGTCAAAGCACGGACGGCGGCGGCGAACCAGTTGCACTCGCTCATCGACACCGCACCCCAAGAGCTGCGCGCCCAGATGCTCGCCGTGCCGTACTTCAAACAGAAGGTCGCGGTCGCGGAGAAGTTCCGTCCCGGCACCAGCTCAAGCCCAGAGGCGAACGCCAGGCGGGCGATGCGCTCGGTCGCTCGACGGTGGCGGTTCCTCAACGACGAAGCCAAAGAGCTCCGGCGCGAAACCGAACGCATCATCAACGAGATCGCCCCACAGCTGATCGCCCGGCCCGGGGTCGGCTACGAGACCGCCGGCCAGCTCCTCGTCACCGCCGGTGACAACCCCGAACGCCTTCACTCCGAGAAGTCCTTTGCCGCCCTGTGCGCCTCGACGCCAGTGAAGGCATCAACCGGACGGACGAAACGACACCGCCTGAACCGTGGCGGTGACCGGCAGGCGAACTCGGCGCTGTGGACCATCGTGCTCGTGCGCATGGGCACCGACCAGCGCACCAAGGACTACGTCGAGCGACGCACCGCCCAGGGCCTCTCAAAGAAGGAGATCATGCGCTGCCTCAAGCGTTACGTCGCACGCGAGCTCTACCCACTCATCCGCGACATCACGAACGAGCAAGGGCACCTCAAAACCGCCGCTTGACAACAAGAGGTGCATCGCTTCTGAGTGCGTCCCGCCCGTCCACGTCGAGACGTAGCGCCCGCGCCGACGCCCGACGCTCCGGGTCAACCCTCTGTTGGTGCCATCTGACCTCTGCGTTCCATGCGCAGAGGTCACGAGCTCGTTGACCGGCGACAGATCGAGCATCCAGGACCGCGAAATCGCAGGTCAACGACTCGACCACGGCCTGCGGCTCTGGCAGCTCCATGAGGCCACGGTCGCGAGCGAACTAGGGATGTGCCCATTCTGTGCCCACGAGCCCGGTTAACCGATTCACGAAAACAGCGATTGACCTGGTCCTTTTGGTCGGGTGGGGGAGATTTGAACTCCCGACCTCTGCGTCCCGAATGCGGGTTTTGCGAATGTTGGCGAACGCCGGCGGACGTTTGCGCACGTCAGATCAGGTGTACCGGGCAACCGTGGACGGCGGCGAACCACCTCGGATGTGCCCACGGTGTGCCCACCGCTCATCTCGACTAGGCGTATAGTTGGACGTATGCCACGCATGCAGGTGTACCTCCCGGACGACCTCTACCGAGCCGTCAAGGAGCGAGCACTCCCCGCCTCGGAGCTCCTCCAGGAAGCGGTCGCCGCCGAACTCCGACGTGTCGAGCTGAACGAGCGAGCCGACGCATACCTCGAGGATCTGATCGAAGAAGTCGGCGAGCCCTCGGCTCGGGAACGCGCACGGGCCGACGCCATCGCCCGCCGCATCCGCGACCGCACCGCTCACGACGCCGGCTGAACCCATGCTCGTCCTCGACTCCGGCGGCCTCAGCCGCCTCGCTTCCCGCACCCGCCGCACCGCCGCCCTCATCGAATCCTTCCGCCACCACGGACTCTGGCCACCGGTCGTCCCCACCGTCGTCATCGCCGAGTCGACCACCGGCAAGCCCCGTACCGACACCAACATCAACCAACTGCTCAAGGCATGCGACATCGACCCAGTCGTCTCCGAGCGCACGGCACGACGAGCGGGCCAACTCCGGGCCGCCGCACGCCGGGGCTCGGCCGTCGACGCGCTCGTCGTCGCCCTCGCAGAACCCGGCTCGACAGTCGTGACCACCGACCCCGACGACCTCCATGCGCTCGCCGCGCACGCGCACAGCGTGACCGTCGAGACGGTGTAGACGGCAAGTCTCGATCCGCACGTCGCGCAATGCCGCCGTCGCATCGAGTCCAGCCAATTCCCCGAGCGCCCGCGCTATCGCCGGTTCGGAGCGGCGGCGGAGACCGTGGACCGGTCGAGTCATGGACGGGCTGATCGGCCCATACGTCATGCGAATCGGGCGACGCGTGGGCGGATCGGCCCACCGATCGTCCTCCTCGTCCACGCGTTGTCTCCTGCCAGACACCACGAACACAAACAGGCGCGTATTCGTCAACGAATGGGGCTCGTGGTTCTCTCGACGTTTCCGAGGAACGTCAAGCTCGGCCACTCGAGAGTGAGACCTTCGCGGTCGTCGAGCGCCTCCCACCTGTCGGCGTAGGAGTCGAGAACCTCAGCGCACGGCGTCGGCTTTCCCTGTGCCCAACGGTGAAGGTGTTCTCCGACGATGTGCTCAGCACGGTCGATCCCCGCCCGGTTCTGCGCGATCACCGCACGGCCGGGCTTGGTCCGCTTGCGGCCCGTGCTCTTGAACGTCGCCCCAGAGGCAACGCTGCCCCAGAAGCCGTCGTCGAAGCCGACCGCACCCTCAACGAGCATCTGTAGGAGGTCATGCGGCATGCCACCCCGGCCGAGCGCCATTGGAGTGCCGGGGACCTTGGTGCGCTTGCCTCGGACTGCTTCCCAGTACGAGCAACGATCCTCCACCAGCTTGAAGAAGGTGACACGCATGAAGTGTCACCGTACGAGCGACCACCTATCGCGCACACCGAATATCAACTCCCGCACCGTTGCCTGCCGCTCAGATCGGCGCCTATTCGTGGGCGATCGGCGGGGAGATGCAGGTATGCGACGGTCAGGCCAAGTGCGTCCGCCAGCGTTGGTGGGCAGGCGCGGCGAGGCGTTCGTACGCTGTCCCAGGTGTCCACGCCCCGAGTTCGAGTAGAGGGAGCGTGCCGCAGGATTGGCAGGCGCGAAGTCGTGCAGCGCTGCCGCGTGTTGCTCGCGGGCGGTGCCGATGCCGACCCCCACTTCATCATCACACTCGGAGGCCCCGCGGCGATTCGCTTTCTCAACGCCGGCCAGCCAGAGGACCAGACGTATTGGCTCCGTGTGTGGGCTGCGCGAGGCTTGCTGTGGGCGGGACCCGGCGACGACGTCACTGCTCTTCGGGGCGCACTCGAGGACGATCATTGGCGCGTGCGCGAGATGGCATGCAAGGTCGCCGCGCGGCACCTGCTCGGAGATCTTCTCGATGGCGTCGCGGCTCTTGAAGCCGACCCGATCAAGAGCGTACGGGCCGCTGCAGTGCGCGCTACCGCGAACATTGTGGACGCAGGGGCCTAACCAACAACCACGATGGGCTGAGGGCGCGGCAGTCCCAACCGTCGCCCACAACGTTCGGCCGGATCGCCCATGGAGGCAGTGCCATCGGCGCTTCTACGTGGGTGGCAGAGCGGTGCGAAGTTCCGCGACCAGAGCTCGCATCTCGAGGAGGTCGACCTTCGGCGCATCCGGCCATCGCTGGAGCTGGGAGCCCCAGAAGTCCTTCGGCGTGCCTGGGTATCTCGGCGCGAGGTGGACATGCAGGTGAGGCACGCCATCTCCGTACACAAACGAGTACACGTGCTCCGCGCCAAGCATCTCGCGCTGGAGCCGAGCGACTCGATTCGTCATCCGGCCGATGGCCTCGGCCTCCTCGTCCGTCATGTCACCAAGTCCCGGCGCGTGCCGCGTCGGCTCGACCATGAGATAGCCGCGGTAAGCGGTCGGACCGTCGAGGGCGTGAACATGTCCGACGTAGACGAGGTCGTCCTCGAACAGGACCCCACCCTGAGCGTCCGCTCCTTGCTGGTGCTTCTCGCAGATGAAGCAGTCCATCACCTCAGCCTGACATCCGACCGCGCCTCCGGGCGCGGCATATCGCCAGCGCCGAATGTCGGCCTCCAGAATCAAGCGAACGCAGCAGAACGGCAGTGATGATGCGGGTGCGGGTGCGGATGGTTCCCGTGTAGCAAGTGGATGGAGCCTCACCCGCTCGGTCTGACCCTCAGAACGGCCAGGCCCCTCGTGGTGTCCTTGAAGCGACCAGTCGACCGTGTCGGGTGAGGCTCTGTCCTGCACGCACTGGTCGAGGTTCGTGACCGAAGAGGTGCCTGTGCAAGAGGCCCCATCACTGTCCTGTCCGCTCTCCCGGCGGGTGCGTGCCACCAACAACCTTGAAGGAGAAGCGGTGGCAACAACCACGATTCCACAACCTGCTCGACACGTCGACCCCGGCCGGGTGGTCGGCGGCGTCGACACACACAAGGACGAACACGTCGCCGCCGTGCTCGACCATGTCGGCCGCGTACTCGGCATCGAAGCGTTCCCGACAACCGCGGCTGGGTTCAACGAGCTGCGCCGCTGGCTCCAGGAGCATGGCGAGATCGACTCGGTCGGCATCGAGGGATGCGGCTCCTGGGGCGCCGGCTTGTGCCGGCACCTTCTCGAACACAGCATCCCGGTCGTGGAGGTCAACCGACCGAATCGTCAGAACCGTCGACGACGCGGCAAGTCCGACGACGTGGACGCGGTCGCCGCCGCGAAGGCGGTGATGAGCGGTGACGCGTCGGTGACACCCAAGACCGGCGACGGACCGGTCGAGGCCTTGCGACAACTGCGTGTTGCCCGCTCCGGCGCGGTCAAGGCCCGGACCGCGGCAGCGAACCAGCTGCACTCGCTCATCGACACCGCCCCGCAGGTGCTGCGCGCCCAGATGCTCAGCGTGTCGTTGTTCAAACAGAAGATCGCACTCGCGGAGAAGTTCCGTCCCGCCAACAACTCGAGCCCGGAGGCCACCGCCAAGCGTGCGATGCGATCCGTGGCACGGCGTTGGCGATTCCTCGACGCAGAGGCCAAGGAACTTCGACGCGAAGCAGAACGCATCATCGACGAGATCGCCCCGCAGCTGATTGCCCGTCCCGGGGGGTCGGCTACGAGACTGCCGGCCAGCTCCTCGTCACCGCCGGCGACAACCCCGAACGTCTCCACTCCGAGAAGTCCTTCGCCGCGCTGTGCGCATCGACGCCGGTCAAGGCATCAACCGGACGGACGAAACGACACCGCCTGAACCGTGGCGGCGACCGGCAGGCGAACTCTGCGCTGTGGACCATCGTGTTGGTCCGCATGGGCACCGATCAGCGCACCAAGGACTACGTCGAACGCCGCACCACGGAGGGCCTCTCCAAGAAGGAGATCATGCGCTGCCTCAAGCGCTACGTCGCCCGAGAGCTCTACCCACTCATCCGCGACATCACCGACGAACAACACCTCGAAACCGCCGCTTGACAACAAGAGGTGCATCGCGTACTTGGAGATGAGCGAGAGCGACGTTCGGGGACGTTCCGTCGGGCGTGCCTAGTCCCAGAGCCGGCGTTCCGGGACGCTTGCGGCCAAGCTCAGAGCACCCGGAGTTCGACCCGCACGTAGGATCCCGCCGGTGCCCGCCGCATCGCTCTTGACCGTCGATGCGCTGCTCGCTGCCGCTGAGGAGCGAACCGGGCTCTCCTGGTGGGGCGATGACTGGTTTCGGCAACCGCTCGCCGCCTGGGTCGAGGATCTCAACGGCGACGTCATCAACGACGCCGGGCGGCAGTTCTTCACGGAACTGGCGATTCGCGACCTGATGCGCCGACTGCACGTCGTCGCCACGCTCGAGGAGAACCCGTCGATCACCGAAGTCGAGATCCCGCCCATCGTCTACGTCGCCGGCGCCATCCGCAGCGGCACCACGCTGCTGCACAACGCCCTCGCGCTCCATGGGTTGGCCAAGCCGTTGCTGCGGTGGGAGCTCATGGAGCCGGTGCCACCGCCGGAGGCGTCGACCTACGCCGGCGACCCCCGTGTCGCCAAGGTCCAGGCGTCGATCGACAAGCGCCGAGGCACCGCGCTCGAGGCAATGCACTGGGTCAACGCCGACGAGCCCGAGGAGTGCCAGTGGGGATTCATCGACTTCGTGTCGCTCCTCGCCGGCGCCGCAGCGGGGGCGATGCGAACCTGGGGGGAGTTCATCACGACCGCCTCGTTCGCGCCGGTCTACGAGAACTATCGGCGGCTCGTGCAGCTCCTGCTGTGGCGGAATCCGCCGCCACCCGGCGGGTTCCTCGTCCTGAAGGCGCCACAGGTCACGCCTCGGATCGACGAGTTCGCTCGGGTGTTCCCCGAGGCTCGGTTCGTGGCGCCGATCCGTGATCCGTTCCGCGTGGTGTCGTCGGGCCGGGCAATGGTGGGTGGCATCGTCGATCCCTTTCTCGCCGACGACATCGACACACCCGAGCCCTACACGCTCGACGCCCTCCGCCCGACCCTGCAGGCCCTGCTCGACTTCGACAAGCGATCGACCCTGACGACCATCCCCTACCCCGACCTGGTCGCCGACCCGGCCCGCGCTGCGGTGAAGATCTACGCCGATCTCGGGATCCCGGCCGATACGCGCCTCGCCGACGACATCGGCGGCTTCCTCGAAGGCCAGCGAGCCGGCGCTCGCGTCGCGCCACCCAGGCAACTTCCCGATCCGGGGATGAGCCAGGACGAGATGCACCAGGATCCGCTGGTCGCCGAGTTCTGTGCGCGGTTCGGCACCGAACCCGAACGGGACCGGCTCACCGGCGCTCACAGCTGAGGCGGGACCGTGCGCGGACACCACCGCGGATCAGGGCGCCCCCGAGGTGCCGTTGGATGACCGCGTCGGTGGCTGCCCCAGAATCTCTCGTCACTGGCGGTGGGCGAGTCCATGCCCGCCTGTACCGCCCTGGCCGAGCTGGCTTCCTGACGTGTGCATCCCGCGCAATGAGTGCCGTTGCGTACAGACCACAAACAGACCACATTCAGACCACACTTGAGAGGTACGCGGGGGTACCAGATGCCATGGCCGCCGCCACGAAACGAGTCCTGACCTGCAAAAACGCAGGTCAGACCGCATTTGGATAACTCTTGCGCGCATGGTTCGGGACGCAGAGGTCGGGAGTTCAAATCTCCCCCACCCGACTCAGGTAAACATGCAGGTCAGAGGGGGTTTTCGAGCCTCGTTGACCCGCGTCCCGCGGAGGGCGCAGAGGTCGGCATCCCGCGTCCATCCCGCGGGCGAACGACTGCGCATGGAACGCAGAGGTCACGTGTCCGCCGAATCTGACTGCGCATCTGCTGTCTCCGCCCCTGGGAGGAATCGATCGTGCGGCTCGCGGAAGTTGGTAGTCCCGGCGCGCAGATCTGCAGCCAGTGCCCGATCGGGTTTGGGGACGTGATTATGGGGCGGGCGACCTGGGCGGGCCTACCGAATCCTTGTGGACGCGCCCCACCTGGATATGCGCGTGCGATAGGTGGCGGTCGGTGCCCGAGAGATCGGCACATATCCGGTTGCCCTTTCTGCCCTCATGCGGTGAACTGCGCCGCGGTGGCCGCCCTGTCGGTAAGGCATGGCTCCGGTTGACCTGGCCCACACGGGATGGGTCGAGAAGGGCAGGAAGTAGACCCGGGCCATGCGCCACCATCCCCCGCACGCGCGATTGCCTGATGGCCTGCGCTCCCGCCACTACCGAACTGGGATTCGCGAGCGGCCGCCGGAATCGGCGCTCCGGAAACCACCCCACAAGGCAACGGCACGTCGGGGCGGTCAACCAGCGAGGCCGAAGAACACGAGGATTGCTCGCCCGAGGCGGACCATTTGCTCGTCATCGAGTCGACCGATGCGCTCCCCGAGCTTGGAGCGAGGAATCGTCGTGATCTTGTCCACCATCAGACTGCAAGATTCGCGCAGACCGTTGACCTCGTCGGCGTCGACGCGAAGCCGGAACAGCGGTGCCTCGGTCGGGTCAGTGGTGAACGCGCACACCGTGACGGAATCGGTGGCATCGAAGCGGTCGTCCTGCACGATGGCCACGGGCCGGGGTTTGCCGACGTAACCGCTGCCTGCGGCAGCAGTCCAGATCTCACCGCGTCTCAATCGTCATCCAGGCTGATGGCGTCGATGAACGCCTGATCTTCCTGGGCGTGCCGGCTCGCTGCGACGGCCGCCGACTGCCGGTGCGCCTCAGCCTCGAACTCGGGTGATCGGACGTCGGGCACCCAAATCTGCACCGGCCGAAGCCCCTGCGCGCGGAGACGTCGCCGATGCTCCCTGACTCGCTTCCGGACGCCGGAGTCCTCGTGAGGTGCAGCCATACCGCCATGTTACATGTAACGCTGGCCCACGTCTGCGCCGAACGGTCGAAGCGCCCCGACTGCCGGATGACCTGCGGTCTACGCGCAACCGAACTGGAAATCGCGAGCGGCTGTGGCCGTGCCGGGGTGGCCTCGTCGAGACGTCAACGACCGGCACATCGGGGTGGCTGCCGACTCCTGGGACCGTGGCTGTGCACTGTGCACAGCCACGGTCACCAGAGTCTCGTCGCCCGACTCTCGTGACCGAAGGTGTGCGCGAGGCACCCCTGTCGTCACCGGAGTCGTCGCAGCCGTTGACGTCGCCCTCAGCTCGACGGTTCAGCCGCACCGACTGATGCTCCTATGTCTGTCAAGTCAATGTTTGGTCGTTGGCGAGGGTGGCGGGCAGGACAGGGATGAGCCACTCGAGCTGGTCGAGGGCAGGCTCTTATCAGGCCATCGTTCACGTCTCGTCGACGGGGTGAGAAAGGTGTTCGAGCGGCGGGCCGGCAGATCATTCTGAGGACAACCCGTCTGGGGTGTCAGCCGGAATCTTGGGCCAGGCCCGCCGCTCGAGAACTCAGTCGCGGGGCAGGGTCTTGTAGACCTCGCGGGCGATGTAGCGCTTGAGGATCCGCACGATCTCGCGTTTGGTCTTGCCTTCTTCGAGGCGTCGGGCGACGTAGCCGCGGGTGCGTTCGTCGTGACTCATCCGGACCAGCGCGATTCGCCACAGCGCATGGTTCGCCTGCCGGTCGCCGGAGCGGTTCAGGCGGTGGCGGACGGTCTTGCCCGACGAGGCGGGAATCGGCGCGGTTCCGCAGAGGTGGGCCCAGGCGGCTTCGGAGCGGAGGCGTTCGGGGTTGTCGCCGGCCGCGACCAACAACAGGGCGGCAGTGTCGACGCCGACGCCGTAGAGGGCGAGCAACTCCGGGGCGGTCTTGGTGACCAACTCGGCGAGGAGCTCGTCGAGTTCGGCGATCTCGGCGTCGAGGTGCTGGACACGTCGTCCCAGGATCCGCATCGCGGTCTTGGTGGCGAACACGACCGGGTCCGAATCGGGACGCGGTCGCAGTCCAGCCGCGACTGCTCCGAGCTGGCTGCGAGACACGCCATCGAGGCGTTCTCGCAGCTCATCGGGGGCGGTGAAGCCAAGATGGCGGATCTGGTTCATGGTCTTGATCCGCACCGACCGGGCCGAACGGCGAGCCACACTCAACGCTCGGATCGCTTCGACGTTCCCGGTCCGGGTCTTGGCCAACCCGCGGGCCCGGCCACCCTGCGCGGCCCGGGCGGCTTCGACCGCGTCGACCGGATCGGACTTCCCGGCCTGACGCCGACGCTGCCGATTCGGTTGATCGACCTCGACCACCGCGACGCCCCGTCGCGCGAGCGCCCGGTTGAGCGACGCCCCATAAGAACCGGTCCCTTCGACACCGACCAGGTCCAGCCGGCCGAACGAGTCGAGCCAACCGATCAACGCGTCGTTGCCGTCAGCGGTCGTGGCGAACGACTCGACGCCGAGGAGCCCGCCGATCTCATCGAGCGCCGCGGCGACGTTGACGTCCAAGTGTGTGTCGACCCCGCCGGTGATCCGGCGGCCGACTTCTACGATGGCCATGCCATCCCTTTCATTGGTTGAGGGGTGGCGCGCACTCGCTGCGACAGCGGACTGTGCTGCGAAGACCTGTTCCAGCAGGCCATCGCGTCACACCGTCGTTGCGGTGAGCGCCAGGGTCAGTCTCTGGAACCCGGTCGACGGGTCGTTAGCAAGACAGCACCAGCGTCAAGGGCTGGAAGAGTCAGACCGGGAACCAGAGACGCCTGACCGTAACGACTTCGAGCTTCCAGCCGTTGGACCCGATCAGGCACAGATCCCATAGTCCCTGCCGGATCTGGACGCACTCCGCACGCCGGATAACGCTCCGGTTGGGGACGACGTTCTGGGGCACGTCCAGGCCCTCGCACCATCCGGCACCTTCGTGGCAGTGCCCCAGCGGGTTAGGAGACGGTCGGCGCCCGCGATCACCCGTGTAACAACACTTCGGGGATGGTCAGGTGACCCGCTCGAAGAGGTACGCGAAGGGGGACTTGGTGTAGGCGATCCCACGGCCGCTGGCGTGGAGCGACTCCTTCGTGACCTCGACATCTCGCTTGGGCACGAGGTAGGTGTCGAGGTCGCGGGTGTCCACCCCGTACACGCCCGATCGCGACGTCACCACCGCCCGGAGTCGGTATCGCTCGTCGATCGAGGCCATCGCAGCATCGCCGTGGCTCCGGTTCACGAGCAGTGTGCCGCCGATCCGAAGATGGTGGGTGCAGGCCTCGGAGATGAACCCGGCGTAGAGCGAGATGAGGAGATCGACCTCACCCTCGTCGAGTTCGAGCGGGTCGCTGTAGTCGGCAGCGATGAATCGCACCGCGTGGGTTGCGGGCTCGACGCCGTGCTCGACCAGCAGCTCCTGGACGCCGACCTCGTCGTCGAAGAACTGCTTTGCGCGCCAGTCGATGTCGACGTAGGTGACCGAGGGCCAGACGAACGAGGGCGCAACGTCGACGTAGGAACCTGGGTAGAGCACCCGCTCGGCATCGATTGCGGCAGCCACCGCCGTGAAGAGCCGATGGCGATCGCCGCTGTGCTTGTCCTGCCTCTCCCACAAGCGACGCGTTCTCTCGTGCACGGTCCGACGATAGGAGGTGCTCGGCGGTGAGCAGGCCGTCCGACGGGCACGGTAGGGGACGACGCTCGGGGGAAGTCTGCCGAGGCGACCGCAAGCGGCACCTCGGTGACACCTCTGCAGCGAAGAACCTCGCTGCGCGGTGGCTACGGTCGCTGTATGACTCCAGAGCGGCTGGTCGAGCTGGCAGACCTGCGTCGGGCGCGGGACTTCATCGACCGGAACTATGCGAGTCCTCTCGATGTGCCGGCGATGGCTGAGGCGGCACGGATGTCTTCTGGACATTTCTCCCGTCGATTCCGAGAGACCTACTCGGAGACGCCGTACAGCTACCTGATGACCCGCCGGATCGAGCGAGCACAGACCCTGCTGCGTTCGGGGGTGTCGGTGACCGACGCCTGCCTAGAGGTTGGTTGTACATCGTTGGGGTCGTTCAGCACCCGGTTCTCCGAGATCGTGGGGATGAGCCCGTCGAGCTACCGGTCGCTGGACCATCGTGATGTCGAGTCACTGCCTCCCTGTGTGGCTATGCACCATCTGCGACCTGCCCGCTGACACGATCGATCACGATCGGAGAAGCGGCCTCTGCTGCAGTTTCGTACCGTCAGGGTCATGGCTGTTGTTGTCTCGACCATGTTCATCCCGGTGCACGATCCGGAGGAGGCGTTGGGCTTCTACCGAGACATTCTCGGGTTGGAGGTCCGCAACGATGTCAAGAGGGGTGAGTTCCGATGGGTGACGGTTGGCGCGCCCGGACAGGACCTCGACGTCGTGCTGTCTCAGCCCCACGGCGGCCGATCCCAGGAGGATGGCGATGCACTCCTCGAGTTGGTCACCAAGGGGTCGATACAGGCGGCGATCTTCGCAGCGACCGACCTCGACGAGACCTTCGAGCGCCTGGTGGCTTCGGGTGTCGAGGTGCTCCAGGAGCCCAAGTCCCAGCCCTGGGGCGCCCGAGACTGTGCGGTGCGCGACCCGTCGGGGAACCTGATCCGGCTCGCGCAAGCCTGAACAACGGAGCCACAGACGAAGTTGGCGTACCGCGACGCACGAGGAGAACCAAGATGAAGACGATGACCTGTCGACAGCTCGGAGGGCCCTGTGACCACGGCCATCGGGGCGAGACCGCTGACGAGGTGATCCGCGCCCAAGATGGCCATCTCAAGGAGATGGTCGATCAAGGCGATGACGAACACCAACCCGCCCGCGACGAGATGAAGAAGCGTTGGCGTCGCCCGGTTTCGGGGATGAAGTGGTACCGGCAAGCCAAACGTGACTTCGCCGACCTACCCGAGGCTGATTGATGGAGGACTTCGTCGACGTCGACGCCTACCTCGAAGCAACCGACCAGTGGCCCACCGTGATCAGTGCGCTGCGCCCCCTCCTGGTCGACTCGGGTCTCACCGAAGAGATCAGATGGGGCAAGCCCTGCTACTGCCTCGGTGACGGCAACGTCGTGCTGATCCCGGAGTTCTCCGATCACCTCGCACTCATGTTCTTCAAGGGCGTGCTCCTCGACGACCCCGCCGGCGTGCTCCATGCCCAAGGGCCCAACACCCACGGGCCCAAGCGGATGAAGTTCACAACGTCCGACCAAGTCAACGAACTCGCCGCTGTCATCTCCGCCTACGTGCACGAAGCGATCGAGCACGAGAAGGCCGGGACCGAGCTACCGGAACGGCCAGACGAGGAACTGGCACCCGAACTCGAGGAACGCCTCGCGTCTGACGACCAGTTCGCCGAAGCCTTCTACGGCCTCCGGGAGGCAACGGGAGTACAACCTTCACGTCTCCGACGCGAAGCAATCCGTCACGAGAGAACGTCGCGTCGACAAGATCGCGCCTCGGGTCATGGACGGAAAGGGGCTTCGCGACCGCTGACGGCGGACCATCCCATATCGCCGGGTTTGCACCGGTCGTTGGATGGTCCTCGTGCCCCCGAATGTCGTCGTGGACCATCCCGAAACCTCCGGGGGCATGTTGATCCTTCGACGACGAATCGCCGCTTCGGTCGACCTTGGATTGCGCGCTCGTCCGTGTCAGGCTAGCCTGACATCGTGACCGTCGTAGCCCAGGAGTCGTTGCCCGAGGATCCGCTCGCCGCGTTGCGGGTCCTCGCGGACACCGAGGTACAACTCGACCGGATTCGCCGAGACCGTGTGATCGCTGCTCGAGCGGGTGGGGCGTCGTGGCAGCAGGTCGGCGACGCGCTCGGCATCTCACGTCAGTCGGCGTGGGAGGCGTTCACCGCCGATGTGCGAGCAGCGCTCGTGACCAACGCCTCCGGCAACGACCTTGACGAGGATGAGGCGATGGACGTGGCGGTCAGTGAGGCCAGAGCCGTCCGTCAGCGCCGGCGCCGCTCGACCTGAACTGATCCAGATGAAGGTGGTTCTGGATGCGAATGTGTTCGTGTCAGCGGTCATCCAGAACGGTCCATCCCACCGCATCGTCCTGGACTGGCTCGCCGGGGTGGCGCGCTTCGACGTCGTGATGTGTCCGGAGCTGCTGGCGGAGATCCGTGACGTCTTGACCACCCGACCGCGACTCCGCAAGTGGGTCGAGCTCGACGTGGCCGTCGCGTTCGTCGAAACGATCGAGACGCTGGTCGACCTCGTCGCGGATCCGGAGGTCGTCGAGGCCGAGACCCGAGATTCCGACGACGACTACCTGGTCGCTCTCGCCCGCGACAACGACGTCGAGATGATCGTCTCTGGAGACAAGGATCTTCTGGAATGGGCCGCTCAACAGCCTCCGGTCGTCACGCCGGCGGACTTCGAACGGCACCTTTCAGCCATGGACTGAACCGGGACAGCCATCCCGCGTCCATCCCGCGGCCGCTCACGTCCGCCAGCGTCCGTGGAGGTCCAAAGACCCTGCGGTTCCGGCTGTGGACGTCCGCTGACGTCCGCCGAGATCCGGCCCGAAAGAGTTCGGGACGCAGAGGTCGGGAGTTCAAATCTCCCCCACCCGACTCACGTAAACATGCAGGTCAGGGGCGGTTTTCTGCTTCTTCCTCGGTGTGTGGTCTGCGGCCGGCAGACCACACACAGACCACATCCCGTGGCGGCTCGGGACCGAATCCGTCCGCTCCGTCGTGCCCTGCGTCCACCGTCGTGTGACGAGCCAGAGCGCTGACCAGGGGATACGCGTTCGGCGGGAGATCGATCCTGACTGTTGACCTCTGCGTACCTGAGTGACCTCTGCGTACCTCAGTAGGCGGTCATTTTCACGCGCCAGAGGTCCGTCCCTTCGCGCAATGGTCGGTTCGGCGCGCGAGTGGTTGCCCGTTCCGATCGCGGGCTACCGAGGTCATCCAGTCGGTGACCAGCGTCGCCACTCCCTGATCGACTGGCCGTCGTGCTTGTTCCTTGTAGGTGCGGAGCGACGCTGGGCCGGTCTCGGTGCGGAGCACGGTTGGGCTGCGATCGAGCGGTCAGGAACCGTCGGATGACGGCCAACGATTCGTGCGGGTTGTTCCAGACCGTGTCGGGGCTGTGCCGTTCGATGATCGCGTCGAGATCGGCGAGGGCCGTGGCCGCGGTCAGCTCGTCGGCGGGGTCACCGTGGGCCTCGGAGTGGAACCTGCGTCCGTTGATCTCGATCACCGGCAGGGTCGGGTCGTCGGCGACCGTGGGAGCACGCTGGTCATGCCGGTACCTCGCCGGAACGGGTTCGGTGGGCGACGAACGCGGCGAGTGCGGAGGCGCCGGCGGAGACGATGCGCATGTTGATGGGCAGGACCCGTTCCTGGCCCCCGCCCCAGACGTGCTCGCCGAGCGGAGCGCCGGCGGCGAGGGCCACCTGCATGCCGGCGAAGGCCAGGCAGATCCCGGCGGCACCGGCCGCCGCCACACGCACCGCGTCGCGCTGGGTCGATCGGATCGTGACTTCGGCGGTCATGACGCCACCGCCGGAGTCGAGTTCCGGCGCAGCGCGATGCCGACGCCGACGAACCAGACGATGGATCCGAGACCGAAGACCATCTCGACCGCCTCGAAGGCGGGGACGACCGTGATCAGGCCGGCGACTGCGGTGACGATGCCGACCCAGTTGAGCCAACGGGGCAGGCGGGTGGTGACGATCCCGGCGATCGAGACCAGGGCGATCCAGATGCCGCCGACGAGCTCGTTGCCGCCGCCGAGACCGTTGGTGACGGTGTCGATGGTCGACCAGACGGTGGCGGCACGGTCGGGGTCCGTCTCGGCGAGGTCGGCGACCGCTTCGATCCCGATGTTCGAGATCATGCCGGTGGCGAACATCAGCGCGGCCCAGATGCCGGCGAACACCATGCCGGCATTGGCCATTGTCGGCGTGCGATCGGCGAAGCGCTGGCGCAGGGCGAGGCCGAGGGGGACGAGGGCGGCGCCGAACACGATGAAGATGCCGATGTACCAGGCGAGCAGCGCGCCCTGATGGCCGACGAGGAAGTCGACCGACTCGGCTGGCGTGGCGTCGGGGTCGGTGTAGTCCGCGAAGGTGGTGGCGAACATGACGATGCCGTAGCCGAACGTGCCGGCGGCGAGCAGCGCGGCGGCGCCGCCGATTCGCTGCAGGCGGCCGGGGTCGTCGGTCTGCCGGTCGAGCGATCGGGGGGTGGATGTGGTGGTGGTCATGACGTGCCTTTCGTTGGCGTGTTGGATTGGTGTGGGAACTCGGATCGGGTGGGGTCGGGGCTGTCGATGCGTCGGAGTCCGACGACGTCGACGTTCATCGAGGTGAAGTGGGCAAGGAGTCCGTTCAGGTGTGATGCGTCGCGGATGTCGCCGACGAGACGGGTGGTGCCGTGACCGGTGACGTCGATCTGGAAGTCGTCGACGACGGGGCGCAGGATCCGCTCGGTGGCTCGTCCACGGATCTCGATCTCGTAGCGGGAGGGTCGGGGCATGACACGATGGTCCGACGCCGAGGAATGACCTGGCCTCACCCCATCCGTGATCTCACCCGGGTGAGCCCGCCGACGCGGCGGACCCGGGTGACCTCTGGTGCTGTCCTACGCTGCGCTCATGGCCCGTACGGAGGCGGCCGTCACCGCCACCAAACTCACTCCGCCGCGGCCGCCTGGCCGGTATCTGCGGCGCGGCCGCTTGTTGGATTCCATCGACGGATCCGTCGACGCCGGCCGGGGCGTCGTGCTCGTCAGCGCGCCGGCAGGGTCGGGGAAGTCGACCCTGATCAACGGGTGGCTCGACGGGCGCGCATCGCAGGCCGGCTGGTTTCAGGTCGACGAGGGTGACAACGACCCGTCGAGCTTCTGGACCTACGTCGCTGCGGCGCTGGAGGACTCGGTACCGAACCTGGCCGAATCGGTGCGTTCCGCTCAGGGTGACGGGCTCGACGCCGTCGTGGGTGCGGTCGTGAACGAACTCGTCGCCGCCGACAGCGAGGTCGTCCTCGTGATCGACGACTACCACCTGGTCACCAACCCCGATGTGCACCAGAGCGTCGAACGCCTCATCTCGCTCCGTCCGTCGAGCCTCGTCTTCGTGATGTCGACTCGGATGGATCCGCCGTTCCGTCTCGGCCGACTCCGTGTCCGCGACCAGCTCACCGAGATCCGTGCCGACGACCTGCGCTTCGATGCCGACGAAGCAAGCTGGCTCCTCGACGCCGAGACCACGGGCTTGCGGCCAGAGGCCGTCGATCGCCTGCAAGAGCGAACCGAGGGCTGGGCGGCCGGGCTCGTGCTCGCCGGCCTGTCACTGCGCCACGAAGGCGACGTTGACGCCTTCGTCGACTCGTTCCACGGCGACGACCAACTCGTGGCTGACTACCTCACCGACGAACTGCTGGATTCCGTCGACCCGGACCAACGCCGCCGTCTCCTCGAGGTCTCGATCCTCGACCGGCTCTCGGGGTCGCTGATCGACGAGGTCTGCGGCGTCGACGACGGGGTCGAGTGGCTCGCCGACCTGGCTTCGTCCAACCAGCTGGTGATCGCGCTCGACCGAACCGGGACGTGGTACCGCTTCCACCACCTCCTCCAGGATCTGTTGCGGGCCGAGCTCGGACGGTCGTCGCCGGAGCGCTCCGCCGAGCTCCACGCCGGGGCGGCCCGATGGCACGCCGACGCAGGGGAGCTGACGACGGCCATCGAGCACTACCTGCAAGCGGGGCGACGCGTCGAGGCCGCCGACCTGGTCGCCGACAACGCCACCAAGCTCCTCAACATCGGCCGCACCTACACCGTCACCCGCTACATCGAACGACTCGGCGACCTCGTCGACCACCACGAAGGCCTGGCCATCGTGCACGGGTGGGTCTCGTTCGTGACCGGCCGATTCGCGGAAGCCGAACGCGCCCTCACCACCGCGAGCCGACTCGACACCGACGGCGTCGACGCCGGACTGATCCAGTCGCTGTCCGCGATGATCCACCTCGCACGGGGCGATGTCGCATCGGGTCTCGCAACCGTCGAGGCGCAGGCCCCGATCACCGAACCCACCCACCCGATGGTGCTCGGCGGCGTCCGGGTCATGGGCGGCAGGTTCGACGACGCCCGCCCGTACCTCGCACAGGCGAACGAGATGGCCGCGAGCCGGCCCGACTACTTCGTCGCCGCGGTCACGCCGGTCTTCGAAGCGATCGCCGAACTCGAGAGCGGCCGACCCGAGGTCGCGCGCGACCTCGCGGCGGAATCGATCGACTTCGCCGAGGAGCACCGCATCGGCGAGGCCCCACAGATGGCCGTGGCCCACAGCATCGCCGCGAGAACGGCCGTGAAATCCGACGAGGCGATGCCGTCGGCGCTGCGCGGCGTGCAGCTCGCACGCCGTTCGCCCGAGAACGTCATGTTGCTGTACGCGTTGGCGAGCGCGGTCGACGTTGCGTTCGACCACCATCACGGCGAGGCCGACACGTTGTTGTCCGAGGCTCGCTCGATCGCCGACCGGTGCGTCGACCCCGGGATCGCCGGCCGCTACCTGTCCAGGGTCGAGGCCCGACACGGCCGAGCCGACCGGCCACGAACCGACGACCTCGTCGAGGAACTCACCGATCGCGAGCTGTCGGTGTTGCGGTACCTCCCGTCGAAGCTCTCGCAACGAGAGATCGCAAGCGAGCTCTACGTGTCACTGAACACGGTCAAGACCCACTGCCGGGCCATCTACCGCAAGCTCGGCGTCACCGGACGAAAGCCAGCCGTGCAGGCGGCGCGGGAGCACGACCTCTTGTAGCGCGCAGGCGCCGAGCACGGTCCCGCGACGTGCGCGCTCGACAACTGCGCCGCCGGTGTCGGTTCCGGCTTGCGTCGGGGTGACCTCCGTCTGTTGACAACTGTTGATAATGAAGTCAGGGTGGTGGACGTGAGCAGGAACACGATGAGCTTTGCCATCCCGGAGGAACTGCGCGGCTATGTCGACGAGCGGGTGCAGTCGGGGGAGTACGGGAACACGAGCGAGTACCTGCGGGAGCTGATCCGCCAGGACCGGCGCGAACAGGCTGCGCTTCGACTTCGGTCCCTGATCGCCGATGGGCTCGAGTCCGGTGAGGGCCGCGTGCTCGACGACCAGCGAGTCGGTGATCTTCGAGATCTCGCTATTGGTCCGGGGGAGTGAAGCCGGCAAGGACGCGGCCGCTGGCCGAGCAAGATCTCGTCGAGCGGACCCGCTACTACGCCGCCGCCGAGGGCTCGCAACTCGCGGACCGGTTCTTCACTGCGGCGATCGAAGCAGTCCGGTCTGTGGAGGACATGCCGGGCATCGGATCGCCGCTCGTCGGCGAACGCATCGGCATCCCGGAGCTGCGCCGCGTGGGTGTCGAGGGCTTCCCGTGCGGATGGTTCTACTTCGAGCGGTCCGACCATCTCGATGTGGTCCGGCTCTTGGCCGACAAGCAGGACCTGGACGACCTCTTGGGCGGCAAGGTCTGAGCAGGTTCCGGGTGCGCTGCTGTACCAGCACGTACTTCGGTGGCGGCTGTCGTGCCACGACGGGACGAGTTCACACGACCCGTCCCATCTCGTACAGACCACAAGCAGACCACATTCAGACCACGCGAGGGCGGGATCTGGTGGTACGGGCTGTCAGCACCGCGACCCCAGAAACTGGCGCTGACCTGCAAAGATGCAGGTCAGCGGTGTTGTGGATAAGTCGTGTGCGCGTGGTTCGGGAACGCAGAGGTCGGGAGTTCAAATCTCCCCCACCCGACCAAGACGAATGTGCAGGTCAGCGGCGGTTTTCCGCTTCCGGCCTCGGTCGACGAGCAGGCGGCCGACATCGGAACGATCATCGACCGCGCACAAGCGACCCGTCCGGTCGTCGTCGGGGTGGGCGACTCAGGCCCCGCGGCCGTCACCTACGTTGCGGAGAATCCGTCGGCCGTGACCGGCCTCGTGCTCATCAACACCTTCGCTCGGATCGTGGAGGCAGCCGACTACCCCGGCGTGCCGCGGGACATCTTCGAGGCCAACGTCGCGATGTCGGTCGACATCGACGCCAAACGCGACACCAGTCATCAGCTCCGGAATCACGCGCCGAGTGTCGCAGGCGACGCCGCGTTCCGTCAGTGGTGGGACCGCGCAAGTCGTCGAGGTGCAAGCCCCGGGACGGCCAGCGCGCTCTGGCATGTTCGCTACGGCGCGGACGTCCGCGACCACCTCTGCAGAATTAACGTCCCAACCCTCATCGTGCATCGCCGAGGATCACGAGTCGTTCCGCTTGTCAACGGGGAGTACCTCCCACAGCACATCGACGGGGCGCAACTCGAAGTCATAGAAGGACGCGATCAGCCTCCCTTCACTGAACGCCGCAACGAGATCGCGGACTTGGTCACCCGCTTCGCCACTGACGCCGCAGGAGCTGATCGAGCCAAAAGACCGTGAGCATCCCGACGATCGCAGCGAGCCCGATTCATTCGCGACCGCACTCAGCTCAGTCCCTACGTCGACGCCTTGACCGCGACCGATCAACGGTTCAGGTTGCACAACCGAGGGCTGCGGGGCGCCCCGGAGCGCGCGGCCAGAACGCCGTGGGGCAATGTCACCGACGCGCCGTTGGATGCGTACCTATCGCCTGCCACCTAATCGCGCCCTCGAAGCGGCCGAGACCACAACAGAACGGCAGTGATGATGCGGGTGCGGGTGCGGATGGTTCCCGTGTAGCAAGTGGATGAGCCTCACCCGCTCGGTCTGACCCTCAGAACGGCCAGGCCCCTCGTGGTGTCCTTGAAGCGACCAGTCGACCGTGTCGGGTGAGGCTCTGTCCTGCACGCACTGGTCGAGGTTCGTGACCGAAGAGGTGCCTGTGCAAGAGGCCCCATCACTGTCCTGTCCGCTCTCCCGGCGGGTGCGTGCCACCAACAACCTTGAAGGAGAAGCGGTGGCAACAACCACGATTCCACAACCTGCTCGACACGTCGACCCCGGCCGGGTGGTCGGCGGCGTCGACACACACAAGGACGAACACGTCGCCGCCGTGCTCGACCATGTCGGCCGCGTACTCGGCATCGAAGCGTTCCCGACAACCGCGGCTGGGTTCAACGAGCTGCGCCGCTGGCTCCAGGAGCATGGCGAGATCGACTCGGTCGGCATCGAGGGATGCGGCTCCTGGGGCGCCGGCTTGTGCCGGCACCTTCTCGAACACAGCATCCCGGTCGTGGAGGTCAACCGACCGAATCGTCAGAACCGTCGACGACGCGGCAAGTCCGACGACGTGGACGCGGTCGCCGCCGCGAAGGCGGTGATGAGCGGTGACGCGTCGGTGACACCCAAGACCGGCGACGGACCGGTCGAGGCCTTGCGACAACTGCGTGTTGCCCGCTCCGGCGCGGTCAAGGCCCGGACCGCGGCAGCGAACCAGCTGCACTCGCTCATCGACACCGCCCCGCGGGTGCTGCGCGCCCAGATGCTCAGCGTGTCGTTGTTCAAACAGAAGATCGCACTCGCGGAGAAGTTCCGTCCCGCCAACAACTCGAGCCCGGAGGCCACCGCCAAGCGTGCGATGCGATCCGTGGCACGGCGTTGGCGATTCCTCGACGCAGAGGCCAAGGAACTTCGACGCGAAGCAGAACGCATCATCGACGAGATCGCCCCGCAGCTGATTGCCCGTCCCGGGGGGTCGGCTACGAGACTGCCGGCCAGCTCCTCGTCACCGCCGGCGACAACCCCGAACGTCTCCACTCCGAGAAGTCCTTCGCCGCGCTGTGCGCATCGACGCCGGTCAAGGCATCAACCGGACGGACGAAACGACACCGCCTGAACCGTGGCGGCGACCGGCAGGCGAACTCTGCGCTGTGGACCATCGTGTTGGTCCGCATGGGCACCGATCAGCGCACCAAGGACTACGTCGAACGCCGCACCACGGAGGGCCTCTCCAAGAAGGAGATCATGCGCTGCCTCAAGCGCTACGTCGCCCGAGAGCTCTACCCACTCATCCGCGACATCACCGACGAACAACACCTCGAAACCGCCGCTTGACAACAAGAGGTGCATCGCATATTCCGGGGACGCTCGACGGTGACCGTCAGAGATGCATCGCCGGTCTCGACCAGCCCGCCGATCCGGCGTTCAGGGATTAACGCCGCATATTCCATCTGATGCATGTTCTGGGATGCATCGTGATCGCGGCGTTGACCTGCACGTTTGCATGTGCGGTGCGCCTGTTGGTGGATGGTCGAGGAGCGGCCCGCGTGTTGTGTGGCCTGGGCATCCGCGGGCTGGGTCGCATCAGATGATTGGATCTCGCATCTGTTGCGATGGGGTTGGAGGTCGGTTTGAGCGGTTCTGGACGGCTGCGGTTGGCGTCGGTGTCGGCGGCGTCGGTGGCGACCGGTGAGGTGTTCGAGGCGATGTTGTCGGGCTGGCGGGACCAGCAGCTGTCCCGCAACCTGAACGCTGCGACGATCGGTGCCCGGGAGCGGGTGGTGCGCCGGTTCCGGTCCCAGGCCGGGGTGTGGCCATGGGAGTGGCTGCCTGGCCATCTGGACGCCGTGGGTGGGTGAGCTGCGGTCGGTCGAGCATCTGGCGCACTCGACGATCCGCAGCTACCAGCTGGCGATCGGCGGGTTCTGCGAGTTCGTGTGCGACCCGGCCTACGGCTGGACGTCGACGTGCACGACCCAGTTCGGCTCCGCTCCGACGCAGGTGTGCCGGCCGGAGAACACGGCGACCCACAGCAGCGAGTTCGAGGGCCGTCCCGGCCGGCGGTCGTTGACCCGGGACGAGTTGCAGGATCTCTTCGATGCCGCCGACGACGCAGTCGAGGTGATCCGCCAACGGAACCGCAAAGGATGGGTGAGCGCGTTCCGGGACGCGACGATGCTCAAGGTCGCCTACGCGTGGGGGCTGCGCCGCCGGGAACTGCGAATGTTGGAGTTGGCCGACTTCGGGTCGAACCCCAAGGCCGGCGAGTTCGGGACCTACGGGGTCTGCCAGGTCCGTTGGGGCAAGGCGGCCAAAGGCAGCCCACCCCGCCGGCGCAGCGTGTTGACGGTCATGGACTGGTCGCCCGAGGTGATCGGCGAGTGGGTCGAGGACGTGTGGCCGAACCTCGAAGCCAGCGACGGCGCCGGGCTGTGGCCATCGGAACGCCGGCCGGTGGTGAGCGAGGACCGGATCAACGCCGCGTTCACCCGCACGGCCCGGACGGTCGGCCTGGCCGAGGAACTCACGTTGCACTGTCTGCGTCACAGCTACGTGACCCATCTCATCGAGGACGGCTTCGACGCCCTGTTCGTCCAGCAACAGGTCGGGCATGAGTACGCGTCGACCACGGCGATCTACACGTCGGTGTCCTCGGACTACCGCACCCGGGTGTTGCGCGACGCTCTGGACCGCAGCATCAGCTCGGCCACAGGAGACAGGAAGCGATGAGCACGCGGCGACGACACGTCGACTACCGATGGCGGCTCCGGGAGGTGATGGCCGACCACGGCTTGTGGACGACCCCCGAGCTGGCGCCGCTGCTTGCGCAGCGTGGCGTGAACTTGTCGTACTCCCAGACGCACCGCCTCGTCACCGGCCGCCCCGAACGGCTCTCGCTGCACACCCTCGCCGCGCTGTGCGACATCTTCGACTGCACCCCGGCCGAGTTGATCGAGACCACCGCCACCACCGGGCCAGCCAAGACGCCCACGGCCAAGAAGAAGCCGTCGGGGAGGCGACCCCGCCGGGCCCGGATCACCAAGGATCAAGCCTGAACATGGCCGCCGTCGCGTGCGCCGATGGGTGCGGACGACGGACCCGCCGGCCCGCCTGGCCCGAGGGTGCGCTGTGCGCGACCTGTGCGCAGCGGCGTGTTCGTCGCCGGGGTGAGTGCCCGGGCTGTGACCAGACCAGGTCGTTGCCCGGCACCGGCGCCGATGGGGCATGGGTGTGCACGACGTGCGCGGGGATCACCGAGGACCTCCGCTGCCACAGCTGCGGAGCCACTGACGACTTCTCCACCCCTCGTCAATGTCGACGCTGCGAACTGCGCCGACGTCTCGACCGGGTCTTCGATGACGGCACCGGCCGCATCGACCCCCGCCTGGTTCCGTTGGTCAAGGCCCTCGGCGCCATGGAGGTTCCTCGCGGCGGGCTGTCCTGGGTGAACGCGCCGGCCACCACCGAGCGGATCCGGGCCATCGCCACCGGCCAGGTCCCCCTCACCCACGACGGCCTTGACCAGCTACCGGAATCGAACGGGCGTGAGCATCTGCGCGATCTGCTCGTCGCCCACGGCGTGCTTCCCGACCGCGACCGCACCCTGGCCGCCTACGAACGCTGGGCCACCAACCGGCTCGAGCGCATCGACGAACCCGCGGAGCGTCGCCTGATCGCCGCCTACCTGCGTTGGCACCACCAGCCTCGCCTCGAAGGCCACGCCCAGCGGGGCGAGCTCACCGAGAACCGCTACGAGCTGGCCCGCTCCCAGACCAACATCGCCGTCCGGTTCCTCGCATGGCTGCGAGCCCGCGGCACCGATCTCCCCAGCTGCACCCAGGCCGACATCGACGCCTGGTTCGCCGACGGACCCAGCACCCGCACCCACGCCCGGTCGTTCCTGACCTGGGCCATGCGCACCCGACGATGCCCGACCATCGAGCTGCCGCTCGAGCGGCAAGGCATCCCCCGACCGATGCCCGAACCGGAACGTCTCGCCTTGCTCGCCCGGCTTCTCGACGACGACACCATCGACCTCGCCTACCGGGTCGCGGGATGCCTCGTGCTCCTCTACGCCCTGCCTTCCAGTCGCATCAGCCGCCTCCGACTCACCGACCTCCACGCCACCGGCGACGGGCTCATGCTCCAGCTCGGTGACCCCGTCCCGATCCCGCCGCCCCTCGACGAACTCATCACCGAGCTGGCCGAGAACCGCCGCACCACCGGCGCCGGGCCCGACACCGACTGGCTCTTCCCCAGCCGCCGCGCCGGCCAAGCCATCGAAGGCGAACAACTCGCCGAAGGCCTCAACCGCCTCGGAATCAACCGGGCCGCCCGCACCGCCGCGCTCAACGCGCTCCTCGCCGACGTCCCCGCACCCGTGCTCGCCAAGACCCTCGACCGCAGACCCTGGCGCGTCGCCCTACGAGCCCAGACCCTCGGCACCGACTGGGCCCGCTACGCCTCCCTCAAGGCCCGTTCCTGACCACTTCTCCACAGGAATACGCAGCACAGGAACATGCGTCTCCACCAGTCTGTCGACCCCTTCTCCTCGAGCTGTTGAAGCATCCGACTGCTGGTCGGCCCGTACACCTCGATTCCCTTCATCTCGATGAGATCGGCGAAGCGACGAAACGCAGGCCTGCCGATCTCCATGTGAAGTTCGACTGATGCAGGGTCCGGATGCACGGCGATCACCGTCATCCGGGACGCCAACTCATCGAGGTAGAAGCCGTAGTGGATCAGTTGCGGCTCTTGCTCCTCGATGAAACCCACCAGGTCGTCGATCGCCCGTCGGAGAGCGCCGACCTTGCCAGGTCGAATCGTTGATCGGTCGATGTACACGATCGGTTCGGCCATCATGTCCTCCTCTTCGAGGTACGCACCCGCGAACTTCTCGCTCTGACGAGGACCACGACTATCACGCACGCGACCGGAGGCGCTGCTATCCCTTCCCCCAGGATGCGGTGGAGGGCGCACCTATCGGCTGCCGCCTAATCGCGTGACCTCAGCAGTGCTGCGCGGGGTGGAGACATCTGAGATGGCTCCCGACGGTGTCCGACCTCGAACGAGGGCGCTGATCGCCCGCGCCCGCCGCAGCATGGCCTCAGCGCTTTCGGCAGACGTAGTAGTTGTTCGTCACGTCGCCCTCCACTCGGTGGACGGCGACGTCGTCGAAGCCGGCGGATTGGAAGAGTTCACGGGCCTGCTGTTCGCCCCACATCGCGCCGAGTCCCTCGCCGTCGCCAGCGAGGGAGACGGTCATGCAGTGCATGCACGAGATCGTGTACATCATCGGGCCGAGCGGGTGGTCGACGTTTCCGCCGAGCTCGCTCGATGCGGCGATGTCCACGCACAGCCACGTGCCGCCCGGCTTCAGTGCCCGGTGGATCGCCTCCACCGTCCCGCGCGGGTCGACCTGATCGTGGACCGCGTCGAACGTGGTGATGAAGTCGTACCGCTCGCGGTCGTCCATCCGGGGTGCATCGCAGTACGCGAAGGACGCGTTGGTCAGCCCCCGCTCGGCAGCCTCCGTGCGGGCGTCTTCGAGTGCCTCCTCGCTGATGTCGAGTCCGACGAACGTCGAGTTCGGGAACGCGTCGGCCATGACGTTCACGGCGTGGCCGCGCCCACATCCCACGTCGGCCACCTCCAATCCGGCCTCGAGTCGTTCGACGACGCCTGGCGCGAGCGGGAGCACGGTCGGCACCAGCGCCGTGTCGAACTGCATCGCGCTCACGTCGCTCATCGTGCGGTGGAAGTCGTGGTAGTGCTCGTAGCCGACTCCACCGCCCCGGTGGAAGCACTCGATCACCCGGTCCTCGACCTCGGCGAGGACGGGGACGAACTGGGTGAAGGCTGCGAAGTTCCCTGGTCCGGCCGCACGGGTGAGCATGGCTGCGTGTTCTGGTGGGAGGTGGAACCGCTCGGCCTCCGGGTCGAAGTCCACGATCCCGGCAGTCACCATCGACCCGAGCCACTCGCGGACATAGCGCTCGTCGAGTTCCGCCGCCGCGGCGATCTCGTCGCTGCTCGACGGGCCAAGCGTTCCCATGACGTCGAAGAGACCGGTCTTGTGCCCGATGCTCGTCGCCAGGCCGGCGAACGCGCCGTTGAGGATCGTGCTGAAGTGTTCGGCAAAGGCCTCGACCTTGTTCATGTCCAGCTGCTGTTCGGGTGTCGCGATGTTCGTCATCATCGTCTCCTCTCGGTGTGGAGTTGTCTGCATTCGATCTGCGTGTGCCGTTGGGAATCAGGCGTCCACGCGTTGCGTACCTGGGCCATCACGGACGCCGTTCTCGGCCAACGCTCGGATCTGACGCATGAACCGCGGTGCCACCACCCGTCGGAGGAACGCGACCATCACGGGCGCCATCAGCCGACCCAGGCCGGTCTGGGCCTCATAGCTCATGGTGAGCCGAAACCGTGTCCCGCTGCCGGCGGGTGCGAGCTCGTACGCGCCTCGAGTTGCCAGGAGTCCGCCGGACGCTTCGAGACCTCGCCACGCCAATCGCTCGGGAGCGTCGACCTCCGTGATCTCGTTCGTGTACGTGTCGGTGTGACCGAACGCCCGGGTGGCCCCGGTGATCCGTGTGCCCACCTCGAGGGGATCACCGTCCGCTCGGAGATCGGTGACGAAGGGTCGACGCCAGTGACGGTCCAGCTCGAGGTCCGCCACACACGGCCACACCTCCGTCGGTGGACGACCGATCAGGACGTGCTCGCTCAGATCGTGTGCCATCGCTGTTCCTCCTCGGCCGTGTCCCTGACGGGATCGGATCGCTTACACGTCCACGATCGATCATCGATCGATTCGTCACCAGTGAAGGATCTGTACCGGACCGGTCAGCGTCCAGCCGTGGGAGGGCGAGCAACAGACGCGAAGACGGGATGCCGGAACAGCTCGGGCAACTGCCGGCGAACCGGGTTTCTTCCGTGCATCTCGATCTCGCCGGGACCGAGCGCGTCGCGCCATTCGATGTCACCTCGCCATGCTCGGATGAAGGTTCGCAGGGGCCCTTCCACCCAGACATCGATGTCGTAGCCCGGGTCTGCCTCGCACACGTCGACCTCGTCCGAGCTCATCACGAGCCACCATCGTCGGAACCCTGCGGCGGCGTCCGGAAAGTGCAGTTCGACGACCGTCCGGCCGTCCGGGAGCGCGTCCGTTGCGAGGCCCCGCTGCATCTCCCAGAGCAGCGCCACCGGGTCCAGATCCTCCTCGGTGAGGGAGCTCAACCATCGCACGCCCCATTCCCCGATCGCGGCCACGACCGGGGCGAGCTCCTCGCCGGCGCCGGTCAACGTGTACGCCGGCCCCTGTTCGTCGATGCGGCGATCGACGATCCCGGCTCCTTCGAGCTCGGTCAATCGCTTCGACAGGAGTGTCCGAGACATCCGAGGGACGCCGCGGTGGATGTCGTTGAACCTGACACTGCCTGTGACGAGCTCCCGCACCACCAGCAGCGTCCAGCGCTGGTCCAGCACCTCGGCGGCCTTGGCCACCGGACAATGCTGTCCGTATCCGGTCATCGGCGACCGCCTCCTGTCGGAATCGCTCTGCATCTCAGTACACACCGTCGAGCCGCTTGTCCCCAACGCACCGCACCAATAGCAGTCGACAGCCTTGATCGGCGGACCGGTCTCGCACCGGCGGCCGTCGGAACTACTGGTGATTCCGCGTCAGATGGCGGTCGCCCAGGGATCTGCTCGTGCAAGCTGATCGTCGGGGTTCGAGATCGATGCTTTGCGTCGGGAGCTGGGTCGCCGAGTTCTCAGGGAGGCCTGAGAGATCCTGGTGCGACGGTGACCAGATCATGAGGGAGAATGAACGGATGCCGGCGTCTCTCCGACCGAACGCTTCTTCGCCGATGACGCTGGCCGTTCTCCGCAGGTATCGGGACGACGTTCTCGCGGCCGCACGACGACGTGGCGCAAACGACGTGATGGTGTTCGGTTCGGTCGCGCGAGGCGATGCCCAACCGAGTAGCGACGTCGACCTGCTGGTGTCGTTCGAAGCCGGGCGGTCGTTGCTCGACCTCGGTGGACTCATCGCGGACCTGGAGGGCCTGCTCGGGTGTCGGGTCGACGTGGTGACCGCCGAGGAGCTTCGACCTCATGTACGAGACCGGGTGCTCGCCGACGCCGTGGCGTTGTGAGCCGCGATCTCGACCGCCTCCGCGACATGGCCGAATACCTCGGCAAGCTCGAGGCGCATCGGCCCAGCGATGTCGACGCGCTGAAGGCCGACGAGGTGCTGGCGGCTGCGATGGTCCGGTGGATCGAGATCGTTGGCGAAGCGGCCGCGAACGTGAGCGACGACACCCGAGACCGAAATCCCGACGTCCCGTGGACCGAGATCGTCGCCATGCGGAATCGGTTGATCCAAGCCTACCCGGACGTGAACATGGATCTCGTGTGGGGCGTGATCGCCGACGACGGGCCCCGGTTACTCGTCGCGATCTCAGCGGCGATCCGAGATGAGGCAGCAGGCCGCGAATGAGTCACCGTGCTCGGCGAGACCCGGTCTGTCCTCCGAGTAGTCGTCGCGAACCCCGCCGTACCGACCTCGTCCGTCGCGTTTCGTTCCTCACAGACCACAAACAGACCACATCCAGACCACGCGTGGGTGGTACCGGCGGGGACCAGAAGTCAGGAACGCCGCGTCGAAAACCGCCGCTGGCCTGCAAAGACGCAGGTCAGGTTGCATGTGGACAACTCGTGGGAGCGGGGTTCGGGACGCAGAGGTCGGGAGTTCAAATCTCCCCCAGGTCCGGGGTGGTCCGCTCAGTTCAAACGGCGACAAGGAGGATCGACACGACGGGTCCTGGTGGCGAGGCCTGCGGCCGCGCCCGCGAGCGCTGCGTACCCGTGTAGATCGTGCAACGCGACCAGCCCCGCGCCCGAGAACAAGGCGACGGTCGAGACCGCCGTCGCCGCCGCCATGTCGGAACCCGTCCACAGCAGGTCAACCGCCACGGAGGCGGCCAGGGCGATCACTGCAATCGAGTTCCCCGCTCCGGAGGCATCCATCACCATCCCGGCGGCTTGTCCGGCGATCACCCCCGCAGCAGCCGCCAGAGCCCACCGCCGCCGGCCCAGCAGTCGTTCCGCCACCGCGCCCACCGCCGCCAAGGCCGCAAGGTTCGACAGGCCCCCTCCGACGCCCCCATCCTGTGCGACCAGAGAGGTCCCGAGCCGCCACCACTCGCCCGCCAGGACCGCATCGCGCGTTCGCTCGAGATGAACCAGCCACGGCGGCCACGCGACCTGGGCCGCAAGTCCCACGGCGACGAAGGCAACGGCTGCTGCGGTGAGAACCGGCACGGGGCTCGAGCGTTTCGAGGATGGCCACGAGGTGACCAGCACCCGCGCCCCGGCGCCGGCAGGAAACCACACCGCGAGGACCAGCAGAAGCGAGACCATCAACGGCAGGGTGCCACCGGGTCTCTATCGGCGCCAGAAGAGGAGGTGGGTGACGCCGCTGGGGCTTGGGACGGATTCGAGGTGGTACCGGTCGAGTAGCTCTTCGTGGGAGGTCCAGAGTCGCTCGCCTCGGCCGATCTCGATCGGCGCCACGGCGATGTGGATGGTGTCGATGAGGTCTGCCTCGAGGAATTGCCGGACGGTGGCGACGCCGCCGCCGAGGCGTACGTCCTTGCCTTCTGCTGCGTCCGTGGCTTCCCGCAGCGCTTCCGCCGGTGTCGCGTCGAGGAAGTGGAAGGTGGTGTCGGCCAGGGTGAAGCTGGGTCGGTGGTGGTGGGTGAGGACGACGACCGGGGTGTGGAAGGGCGGGTTGTCTCCCCACCACCCGGTCCAGTCGAGGTTCTCCCACGGGCCGCGCTGGGGCCCGAACTTGTTGCGGCCCATGATCTCGGCGCCGATGTTCCGTGAGTAGTCGCGGGTGAAGTAGTCGTCCAAGCCTCGGGATCCGCCGGGCTCGGTCCGGTTCGGCCAGCTCGCGGTGGCGAACGCCCACGAGACCAAATCGGCCGGCAGGCTGGGGACGTCACCGCTTCGGGGCTCGGCATGACCGAAGGGCGCCTCGAGGCTCTGGTCCTGCCCAGCGCCGAAGCCGTCTCTCGACACGGAGAAGTTCTGTACTCGCAGGAGTTGGGACATGTGTTGATCCTTTCGGTGGAGGGGTTCGAGCCGTCAGTGGACAGCGCGACACACCCCGAAGGGGGTGGGTCGTCGGCGCCGGTATGTGTCCCGGCGGTCGTGGGGTCAGGCGACGCCGAGATGGCGTGCGAGCTTGTGCATCGTCTGCCGGCCGAGCTCGGCAGCGCCGAAGCCGAGCTTGCGATCGCGTTGTTCGACGCTGGGGTGGAGCTGTCGCAGGGTCAGCACTGTCGTGCCATCGGCTTGTTCGTCGAGGGTGATCGTCACGCGGAAGCGTTCCGGGTCATCGTCGGCGTCGGCGCCGTGAATCATCACGAGCCGCTCGGCTGGAACGACCTCGAGGTAGTCGAAGCGGTTGGTGAAGACCGTGCCGTCTCCGGAGGTCATGTCGAAGCAGGCTCGACCGCCGGGTCGCACGTCCATCTCCCGGACCGTGCAGGTGAAGCCTTCGGGGCCGAACCAGTTGCAGAATGCGGCTGCATCGGTCCAGGCGTCGAACACCGCCTCGGGTGAGGCGTCGAAGATGCGGACCAGGACGATCTCGCGGTCGGGATCCCATGTCGCCGGATCGGTGATGGACGGGGTGCCGCTCATGGCTTCTCCGATGCCAGGGAGGATGCGGTCTGTTGCGATGTGCGCTGGAGGTGTGCGTCGAGGCGGTCGAGTCGCTGCTCCCATGCCACTCGGGTGTGCTCGGCCCATGCGGCGATCTCGACCAGCGGTTCGGGCCGCAGTTGGCACGGCCGCCGCTGACCATCCCGGCTGCGACTGATCAGACCGGCCTGTTCGAGGACCTTCAGGTGGCGGGAGATGGCGGGAAGGCTGATCGGGAAGGGTTCGGCCAACTCGAGCACCGTTGCCTCGCCTTCGGCCAGCCTGCGCACGATCGAACGTCGCGTGGGGTCCGACAGGGCGGCGAACACGACATCGAATCGGTCGGGTGCCGCCCCGGTCATCGGGGCCGTACCTCGTGCACATACTTCACAATCTCGTTATTTAACAGATACGCTATATACCGTCAAGCAGGCGTCGCAGCGCGGATCCATGCGGCCCCGGACCTGCAACGCGAACCGACCAGCGAGCGGAACTGCTCCATCGGCGATCACGGCGTTCATCGGTCGGACAGGACGCAGGCTGTCGCGAACTCCTCGACGGCATCGATGACGTGTTCGTTGCGGATGGAGTGGAAGATGTCGAAGGAGTGCTGGGCGGCTGGGAGCCTGGCGTAGATGACGGGGTTGTTCGACGTGTTGCGCAGGGCTTGTACGAAGTGGTGGCTCGCCAGCTTGGCCCGCATCTGCGACATTGCCACGGCGTTGGGCATCACCGTGACGGAGCGGGCCGACCTCGGCGGTCCAAGCGCAGCGTAGAGACTCGGCTCATCGCGCGAATATCGCGCGACCGCAGCCGCCCGGGCTCTTCCGCCAGCGTCCAGAAACCGGTGCTGACCTGCCGTGATGGTTCGCTGACGTCCGTCGTCGTCCGGTTGCAGAGCGTTCGGGACGCAGAGGTCGGGAGTTCAAATCTCCCCCACCCGGCCAAGGTACACATGCAGGTCAAAGGCGGTTTCCGCTTCCGGCAGCGAGTGTGGTCTGGGGCCGGCAGACCACACACAGACCACATCAGGTAGCGGCTCGACGCCGAATCCGTCCGCTCCGTCGTGCCCGGCCTCGACGGTCGGCTGATCGGACAGGGCGGCTGACCAGGGGAAACGCTGCCGGGCCGACGGTGGGTTTCGATCGATGACCTCTGCGTACGTGAATGACCTCTGCGTACCCGAGGAAGTGGTCACCGTCCGGGATTGGTCAGGTCGGCTGGAGATCGACGCGGCGGAGGAGCTGGGCGTTGAGGGCCACGACGATCGTCGACGCACTCATCAAGATCGCGCCCACGGCGGGCGCGAGCACGATCCCGGCCCAGGCGAGTGCGCCGGCGGCGAGGGGGATGGCGAGCACGTTGTAGCCGGCGGCCCAGACAAGGTTCTGCACCATCTTGCGGTAGCTGGCCTTGGACAGCCGGATGACGGCGAGCACGCTGCGCGGATCGCTGGACGCCAGGACCACGCCGGCGGACTGGATGGCGACGTCTGTACCCGCGCCGATGGCCAGGCCGACGTCGGCGCGAGCCAGGGCGGGGGCGTCGTTGACGCCGTCGCCAACCATGGCGACCTTTAGGCCGCGGGCTTGGAGTTCGGCGACCTTGTTGTCCTTGTCCTCGGGGAGCACTTCGGCCATGACCTCGTCGATGCCGAGATCGGCGCCGACCGCGTCGGCGACCTGGCGGGCGTCGCCGGTGATCATGACGACCCGGATACCGCGTTTGTGGAGGGCGTCGACGGCTTGGCGGGCTTCGGGGCGGATCTCGTCCTCGAGCGCGAACGACCCGATGATCGCGTCGTCGCGGACGAGATGGAGCACGGCGGCACCGCGTTCGGTCCACTCGTCGACGTGGCTCCGGAGTGACTCGGGCACGTCGAGGTTCCGCTGGCGGAGCAGCGATGGCCCGCCGACCGCGTGGGAGACGCCGTCGATGGTCGCTTCGACGCCACGACCGGTGATGGACCGGAACTCCTCGGCCCGGGCGATCTCGCCGCGTTCCTTGGCGGCGGTGACGATGGCGCGGGCGAGGGGGTGTTCGCTGTCGGCCTCGACGGCACCGGCGAGTCGGTAGACGTTGTCGAGCGTGGTGCCGTTGGCGGCGGCGGCGTCGGTGACGATGTGTTCGCCCTTGGTGAGGGTGCCGGTCTTGTCGAACAGCACGGCGTCGATGTCGCGCATCCGTTCCAGGGCGATGCGGTCCTTGACCAGGATCCCGTTGCGGGCTGCCATCGCACTCGACAGGGACACCACCAGAGGGATGGCGAGGCCGAGGGCGTGGGGGCACGCGATCACGAGGACGGTGACGGTGCGAACGACGGCATCGTCGGTGTTGCCGATCGCCACCCACACCGCGAAGGTGATCACCCCGGCGCTGGCCGCGACGTAGAACAGCAACGCCGCGGCCCGGTCGGCCAGCGCCTGGGCCCGGCCGCGGCTCTCTTGGGCGGCGGCGACCATGCGTTGGATGCCCGCCAGCGCGGTGTCTTCGCCGACCGCATCGACGCGGACGCGGATGGCCGAGTCGGTGGCGATCGTCCCAGCGACGACGCGGTCGCCCCCTTCCTTGGCGACGGGACGGGATTCGCCGGTGACCATCGACTCGTCGAGTTCGGCCGCGCCGTCCACGATCTCCCCGTCGGCCGGTACCCGGGCTCCGGAGCGCACCAACACGACATCTCCGGCGACCAGATCGCCGATGGCGACGGTCTCGACCTCGCCGTCGTCGCCGACGCGTTCGGCGTCGTCGGGCAGCAACTCGGCGAGGGCCTGGAGCGCCGAGCTGGCCTGGCCGATGGCCTTCATCTCCTGCCAGTGGCCGAGCAGCATGATCGTGATCAGCGCCGCGAGCTCCCACCAGAACTCGAGGTCGAACAGATCCAAGCTCGTGGCCAGCGACGCTACGTAGGCGACGCTGATCGCCATCGCGATGAGCAGCATCATCCCCGGCTGGCGGGAGCGGGCCTCGGACCAACCACCTTCGAGGAATGGCCAACCCGCCCAGAAGAACAGCACCGAACCCAGCACTGGGCCGATGAGGTCGATGCCGGTGAAGTCGAGCTCGTACCCGAACCAGTCCATGACCATGTGGCTGGTCGCCACGACCGGGACGGTAAGGAGCAGGCTCCACCAGAACCGACGCCGGAACATCTCGGCGTGGTCACCGTGACCGGCGTGGCCGTCATGTTGGCCGTGATCGTTCGCCTGGCCGGCGTCGTCGTGTGACTCTGCGGCTTCGGTCGCGTCCATGTGGTCGTGCGGGGTGGTGCTCATCAGATAGTCCTTGTCAGCGGGAGAGCATGCGGCCGACGGCTCCCATGAGCTCGTCGACCTGTTCGTCGGGTCGGTGGGGCCGCCGCCGTCACCGATCAGGCAGTGGCGGGCGTGGCCGTCGAGAAGGCCGGGGCGACCTCGTAGCCGGCTTCGTCGACGGCGGCCACAATCTGGGAATCGGCAACGTCAGCGTCGGATTCGACAGTGACCAGACCGCCTTCGAGGTCGACGGTGATCGCGTTGACACCGCCGACCTTGCCGATCTCTTCCTTGACCGATCGGACGCAATGCTCGCAAGTCATGCCAACGACCGTGTAGGTCCGGGTGCTCATACGGTTCTCCTTGGACAGATCTCAGAAGTGAATGATCAATACCTATACCCCCTATAGGTATCTGTCAATGCCGTTGGGAAGCTGCAACAGGTCGGACGGGCGATGCCACAGCACTCCGCCGAGCATCCGAATCGGCGAGCCGGCACTCGGTGCGCCCCGATGGGAACCTCGGGCCACCCCACCAAGTCATCGTCGGCGAGGATCCTCTCGTTCGGTGGTACCGGGATCTGTTCGGCGAGGGTCCTCGGCTTCGATCGACGCCGGCGTTCCTCACTGCCGGGTGAGTCCGCGCCGACGTGCCGTTCGGGACGCCATCGCTGTCTCGGCGCCCGTCCAGGCTGACCGCCCCGAAGATCTGTTCTTCGTTGCGGGCGACCCGCGCGAGCCGGCAATCGCGCGAGTGCTGCGTCGTCCGAGCGCTCGTCGTGAAGGAACATTCTTCGGTGTGTCTCGTCGGGCGGTGCGTCTTGCTGTGGGCGGACCGGAGGTGTCTCCGACCGGGCACGTTCGTGACGCGCCCGACGCGGATGTGTCGGAGCGGTGTGCGATGGTCAGAATCCCCGCGACCTTCCTCAACCTTCGCCGGCAGCGAATGCTGAGAACCCGTGAGGAGGGCGACGCACCGGGGAACGCCTGAACCTGGATGCACCGATGAGGTGAGGCGCTGAGGGTCGCGTATCCGCGTGGCGTGCCTCCTGAGCAGGGACGATGACGGTGTTCGAAGCCAACACCGGCCCTGCCCGAGGAGACACTTCCAGTGAGTTCATCTTCGCACGTGACCGACCGCGCCGAGGCGACCTTCGACGACGACAACCTGATCGCCAACGCAGGCCTCGCACTGGTCGGTGTGCTGGTCCGGCGGCTCGGGCTCGAGCGGCTGATCAACGACACCGTGAAGCTCACGGGTCGGGTCGGCGGTGCCCTCCCGGGCCGCAAGCTGTTGACCTTGGTGCACACGCTCATGGTCGGCGGCACCCACATCGCCCATGCCGACATCCTCCGAGCCGGCGCGACCACCGACGTGTTGCCGCACCGGGTCATGGCCCCGTCCACGATCGGGACGTTCCTGCGTGCGTTCACCTTCGGGCATCTCCGCCAACTCGACGTCGTCCAAGAAGAGGTGCTGCGGCGGGCGTGGGCCATGGGTGCCGGCCCCGGCGACGGGCCGGTGGTATTCGACATCGACTCCACGATCTGCGAGGTCCGCGGCTACCAGAAGCAGGGGGCGAGCTTCGGATACACGAAGGTGCGCGGCTACCACCCGCTGCTGGCCGCCCGGGCCGACACTGGCGAAGTCGTGCACGCCCGGCAACGCAAAGGGGCGGCGAACACCGCCCGGGGCGCGAAACGCTTCGTCGAAGAACTCATCCCCCGGGTGCGCCGGGCCGGGGCGACCGGCAAGATCATCGTGCGCGCCGACTCGGGGTTCTGGGCCAACAAGACCATGGCCACCTTGGAGCGTCTCGGCGTGGGCTACACCATCGCTGTTCGCAGCGGACACAAGGCGATCCAGACCGTGATCGCGACCATCGATGAGGACGCCTGGGTCGACATCGTCTACCCCGACGGCGGTGTCGCCCAGGTCGCCGATGTCGGCTACAAGGGCCGCCGATTGGTCGTGCGTCGCACCCGGATCCTCGGCTCCCAGGCCCAGCTGTTCGACACCTGGCGTCACCACGCGTTCCTCACCGACCAGACCGGCGACGACGTCGTCACGATCGATGCGTTCCACCGCGCCCACGCGACCGTCGAGCTCGCCATCAAGGACCTCAAAGCGGGCGCGGGCGCCATCCACATGCCCTCGGGTCACTTCGCCGCGAACGGTGCTTGGCTCGCCGCCGCCGTGTTGGCCCACAACCTGTTCCGCTGGCTGAACCTGCTCGGCGGCATCGGCGACCGTGACCGGCTCGTCGTCGCCCGCACCATCCTCGTCCGGCTGCTCGCCATCCCGGCCCGCCTCGTCCACCCCGCCGGCCGGCCCACGCTGCGCATGCCCGCCCGATGGCCATGGGCGTCGACATTCACGACCGCGCTCGCTTCGCTGCGCGCCTTGCCCACCGCCCCGCTCTGACCAAGCCCGGCGGTCAGGTGCGCCGCAGACGAACACCAGCACCGACAACACACCACCCCGCGCCCAGCTGAACCTCGCACGCCCCCTCACCCGTCGCCGCCCCCAGCAGATCCAGTCACCGCCTCGACGGCCACCTCACGTCACCGATCGGTGTATCCAGGCTGAATCGTTCGAGCGTCTGCTTCTCTCCTTGACAGGTACCTCTATGGCATGTTACTTGATATCAAGTTACCGGATATCAAGTAAGCTGGTACCAAGCAAAGGAGCCTGTCATGATCCTGTCCGTGAAGCACACCGTCGCCGACTTCGATGCGTGGAAGCTCGTCTTCGACGAGCACGCAGCAACCCGCAAGGAGCACGGCGCCACCGGGCACCGGCTCGCGCAGAGCCTGGACGATCCCAACGCACTCACCGTGTTGGTCATGTTCCCCGATCGTGCCGGCGCTGAAGGATTCCTCGCCGATGCGTCGCTCCGCGAGGCGATGTCCGGGGGCGGCGTCACGAGCGAGCCGATCATCGAACTCCTCGAGGTCACCGAAGAGGTGCCGTACTGAGCCCGCAGCCATCGACCCGATCGACCAGGAGCGGCTCCCGCCGGGAGCCGCTCCGGCGCGCGCCGGTCGATCTCCGAGCCGAGGAGTTCCAGACAGAGTTCCCCGGCGGCAACCCCCACGCCAACCAGGCCACCCGCAACGTGGTCCGACTCGCCGACGTGATCACCGATGCTGTCAACACTCGGCTCCGCGAGCACGATCTCCACTTGGCCGCCGCCCAGGCATTGTCTGTGCTCGAAGGGGCAGAAGAGCCCCTTACCCCCAACGAGATCAACGCCCATCTGCATCTCACCAGTGGCAGCGTGACCAGCCTCCTGGACCGGCTCGAGAAGCGAGCACTGGTAGCCCGCCACCCCCACCCGACCGATCGCCGCAAGGTTCTCGTATCCATCACCGACGCAGGACGGGCATTGGTCGACATGCACCTCCCCGAGTCGGTCGCGATTCAGACGGCCCTGTTTCGAGTCCTCACCGATGAACAGCTGACCGAGCTGAATCACCTCATCGAGGCAGTCCTCGTCGCCGCCAACGACATCGATCCTCACGCCGTGGCAGACGCTGCGCCACCACGGGGGCCACACTGACGTGAAAGCGAGCGACCTCACCAACTCCGAGACATTGATCGCCAGGGACCGAAGGACGCCGCCGCGTCCGCTCTGAACGCCTTCAGCGTGACCGTCGAGGCGCAGCAACCCGCGGTGAACACGAGGCTCACACGTGTGCTCACCGGCGCCTGCAACCGAGAGGATCCCCTACCGCCGGGCTGAGGATAGGGGCAAGTGGCCGTGTCGGCGACCCCGGCAGCTGCGACCGGCGCCAGCCAGTTGACGTTCTTCGACGTTCGACTGCTCCGGTGACGCCGCCTCGGGGTGCAACCGAGGTGCCGTTGCCCTGCGGGTCGCTTGAGGTCGGCACCGCGGGGGCCAGGTGCAATGTCGGGGACCCGTCAGTCGATGGTCAGGCGTACGACCTTCGGATCTGAGCCGATACGGATGAGGACGTGACGGGCGTAGAGCCCGAGTTGAGCAAGGGCTTCGGGCGATGCCGCTACGACGTCGGCCCGGCCATCGATCCATCGACCACGCCTCTTCACCCGCACCCTCGGGTTGGCTCGGATGTTCCTCACGAACGCAGAGGAGTCGCCGTACACGGAGAGCAGCGACAGCTCGGAGCCCCTCAGCGGACCGCTGGCCAGCGGCGAGCGGCGACGCGTTCCTGTCCGCCGGCCCGTGGTCTCCAACAGCACCCACCAGGGCACGTAGCCGGCCAGTGGCCTGGTGAGTGGATTGATCGTCTTCCAGAACCGTTCGAGCGGGACCCCCATGCCAGCCATCGTGCCAGCCGGGCCCACATGCGCGACGCGTTGGCGATGCTGCGCGCGTCCGTGGCCGGCCCGCCGCGTGTGGACTCCGGCGGTTGGGCGGGCGAGGTGGCTCAGGCCGTGACTCTGGCATCGACGAGTGCTGAGTACACCGGCGAGGGCACCATCGCCGCGACGTCGTCGAGGCATCCGGTACCGGTCAGCTGACGGACCATGCTCGATGAGATCCACGCCGTCCGTGCATCTGGCATCACGAGTGATGTGCGGATGCCGGTGAGTTTGTAGTTCGTCGCCGCCATCGACTGTTCGTGTCTGCGCTCTTTGTGAGCAGACCGGACCAGGACCTCGGCGCCGAGTTCGTGGGCGCAGTCCACGATGAGCCCATGGTGCTCGTGGACGACGACGTTCGCGATGTGGCGTGTCGACGCAGCTGCGAGTTCGGCTCGCTCCGAACGCGTGAACATTCCCGTGGACTTCTCCGGGTTGGCGAGCACCACCAGGTACAGGGCATCGAAGACCTCGGCGGCGAGTTCGACGATCGAAAGGTGACCAAGGTGTATTGGGTCAAACGATCCGCCGTAGAGCGCCTTCACCACGGGAACAATCATCGCGTACCCCCGCCGATACGTGCCGCTCGGGACGGTCTCGTTGTCCTGCGTCACGATCACGCCGACCGCACCGATCGTCCAGATAGCCCGTGACAAGGGCGCGGTCATCCGGCAGTCTTCGGCGGTGCCGTCGCTCTCTGGCAGAGGTCCGTCGCTCAGGACCTACCGCGTACTTGCGCTGACGTGTGTCGCCGCGGCCCTCATCGTCGCGACCAAGTCCTTCAGCGGAAGCTCTGACACTCCGTGCGGCAGCGTTCTCGACCGCAACTCCGAGTGGAGCTCCCGAAATGCGTGTGGCATCACCCACACGGGTTCGTTGATCGCGATCGCAGTCCTGATCGTCACCGCTGGTGCTCTCGGCGTTCTCGCGGGTAGGTGGCGGTCCGGTCGAACAACAGCATTGGCACTTGCCGTGGTCGGATCGATGGCATTCGGGGCGTTCATCGCTGTTTCCTGGCATGCGGCCGTGTACCCAGAGCCAGTTTTGCGCCGAGGCTGGGTGAGCGTCCGAGACATGTTGGCGTTTCTGACGGTGTTCCTGTGGGTGTGTTCCGCCGTCGTGTGGCTCACTCAAGCCCGGTCTGGACGAGCTGACTAAGTGCCGCTCGGGACGCCATCGCTGTCTCGGCGCCCGACCAGGCTGACCGCCCCGAAGATCTGTTCTTCGTTGCGGGCGACCCGCGCGAGCCGGCACTCGGTGCGGGTCCCGTGTGAGGATCCACGAGTGACATCACTTACAGATCTCCAGGCGAGAATCGTTGAGGCACGCGATACCCGCGGGTTCACCACCGATCCCGTGCACCTCGTCGTCCTTCTCGCAGAGGAGATCGGCGAGATCGCACGCGAAGTGAAGAAGCGGTGGTCGCCGAACTACGACGCCTTCGACGTTGAGCTCCTTGCTCCGGAGCTGGCGGACACGTTCGTGCTGCTGTCTGCATTGGCGTCAGAGGTCGGCCGATCTCGAAGCGGCGATCGACCAGAAGTTCTTCACAGCCGATGCAGAGCGGACCTGGAGGTCAGCGAAGTAGGCGCGGGGATTCGTGCCGTTCTTCGGTACCGATCATGTCTGCCGATCAACAGATCGCGAGCCGCACCAAGCACAAAGGAACGGCGCGTACTCGGGGATGCTCGACGCCGTCCATCGGGGGCACCGCCGCAGCTACGACCGCGTCGGGCAGCCGACGGTAGGGGTCAGTCGATCTCGCTGGCCGGTTCTCGCGCAAGAGAGGTCAGTCGCGGGTCGATTTCCTCGCCAGGGTCGCTCGGGCGATGCGACCGGTTGCGTTCCCCGCCGATGCCAGGAGCTGCCCGTCAGGTGCCCAGATCCGAGATTGCGCCGCGGCACGCTCGTAGCCTCCTCCCGTCGATCCAGCGAAACTCGCAATGACAACCCAGACTCCGTGCTGCAGTGCCACTCGATGCGCACGCGATTCCTGCACCGATGCATCGTCAGCGGAGTCGAGGGCGCCTGCGACATAGACGTCCATGCCGCAGGCAGCTGTCGCGTCGGCATGGTCGTGGACGCCGGTGTCCTTACAGATCGCGAGACCGAGCCGCCACCCGTCTACGACGAGCACAGATGGTTCAGGGCCCGGCGAGAAGCGCTCGGCTTCCGTGTCGCTCAGCCACATCTTCCGATACCGGACGCGACAACCGTCGCTGCCGACGACGAGAATCGAGATGTACTCGCCGGCCCCATCCATCGTCGGTACTCCCACGAGAGCTACGGCACCGACGGCCGAGCATGCATTCACGATGGACGTCAGCCGTTCGTCGCCCCCATCAACCGATTCTCCCACTGGCCATTCGCCGCCCGAAGCAATGCCCGGCGAGCCGGAGCAGAAGCATCCTCGACGTGCCGCCCGAGAACGCTCCTATCACCCACCACGTAATCGCATTCCCGGAGCGGCCGCGCCCACCACAAACAGGCGCGTTGTTGGTGGGCGCGCTCATCGCCGCGGTTTCGGGACGGTGCGACCGCCTCAACACCGTCCGTCAGCCGGCGATTGGTGGCGCCGCCAGATCGCCGGTTACTGAAGCGCCGCGTCGAACGATGTTCGAGCCGTCGCCCACCATCGTCGGCGCCGGTCGAACCGCTCCATTCCACCGATCTCCGCCCACATCTGCACGAACCCAGGCTCTCCCGCCTCGGCTCGTCGCCGGACGAAGTCACCGCCCCGCGCCATGGACACGTCGAGGGACCGGAGAACCTCCGATCGGCCGTCGGCGTCGAGTCCATAGGTGTCGCACACGAGACGTACGCGTTCCGGACGATCGGACGGGTGCCATCCCAACCTGGCGGAGTTGATGCCGTCGTCGACCGGGACGCACATCCGAGCGAACGCGGCGAGATCGAACGTGCGTCGGCCTGGGGCGGCGAAGTCGAAGTCGAGGAGCGCGACTGCTCGGCCATCGCGAAAGACCACGTTCTCCAGGCACACGTCGTTGTGGCAGACCACGATGCCGCCTTCTGGGTCGGCCATCTCTGAGCTCCAGGTCATGCCGTCCACAGCGACACCGATGGATGCGTCGTGCAGACCGCGGATGAGCGCGGCCACCGAGGCCAGAGAATCATCGGTTTGCACCCAGCCCGGATACGGAGGGATCGCTACATCGCCTGGGATGAAGTGGAGACGTTCACGACCATCGGTCTCCAGTCCGACCGGCACGGGGGCTCCGCGGAACCCGCTGGCTCCCAGCTCGGACAAGAACTCGAGAATCGAAGCGGAGTGCTCGTTCGACGGCCTGAGCACATGCGACCCGACGCGGACCACGGCACCCGCGTTCGCGACACCGCCCTGGAGCACCTCCTCATCGGGTTCCACCACGTGAGCCTGTCACGCGCTCCGCTCAGTGCCCCGAGGTGCCGTCTCGCCCGCACCGATCGAGCGCCACATGAACCAGTCCCGAAGGGGCACTGGACCGTTGCAGATCGCGTTTCGGGGACGATCCGATCCCGCACCGGCGGGTTGGCCGACCGAGCGCTGAGACACACTCAGCCGGCAGCCCGGAAGGGGAAGACCTCGTCGCTCGGTCCCTCCTCCCGGAGTTGCTCGATGCGGGCCAGCGCCTCCGCCACGGTGGGCACGTGGCCCACAGGGATCCACCAGCAGACACTCACCGGGCCGTCGGGCTTCTCGAACCACGCCCTCCGCCGACGCAGATAGGCGCTGTGCCCCGACCGGGTCACGAAGTGCTGGAGTGACGCGAGGTCCTTCCAGACCGACAGATTCATGATGAAGCGTTCGTCGTCGACGCCGGTGTCCACGCCCGTGGCGCCCTCACCCCCTTCATCGGCCAGCCGCCACACGAACCCGGGCGTCGCCTCGGCCAGCGCGTTGATGGGCCCGAGCGCTGCCATGAACTCGGCCACCTCGGGAGCATCGGTCGGTGCCACGAGTCGTCCGACGTTGCACTGCGCGAGGTGCCGATCGGTCACAGGGTGGGAGTCAACCAGATGGCCGCTCGGGTGAGCGGTCTCGGTCGACGTCATGACCTCGCCCGGCGGCCGCGAGGATCGCATCGCTCACGCAGAATCGCTGGCCCTCCGGGCAGGCCCGGCCGCAGGTGGAACACTCGACCGTCGGTACCAGGGCACCCCCGCAGGAGCCGCAGAAGCGGGCGTCCGGCGCGTTGGTGGCGCCACAATCGCCACAGTCCATTCGTCCCGCTCTCCCGGTGTTACCCGTTGGTTCCCCGGCGAAACGGTACTCGGGATGTGACGGACGCCGGTGCCGGGACCGCTCAGAGGGCGTCGATGCGAGCGATCCGATCGTCGTCGGGGCCGAGGTGGGTGGCCAGCACCCCGATGACGGCAGGCCTGTCGAGGGCCCTGGCGGCGTGCATCGCCTCGAGGTCGGCCCAATCCCTTGTCCGGTTGAAGAACGCCTTGAACACGGCGAGGTCGCGGCAGGCCAGGAACGGGAGCGACTCGCCGGCGAAGGGCTCCCAACGGATCCGCCGGCTGGCCTCGTCGTGGAAGCCGGTGGTGTTGAGGAACACGTCGACAGGGGTGGTGTCCCACCACAGGCGGGCCTGGCCGTCGCGTCGCAGCAGGAGGGTGTCGGCGTCGGTCACGTCGATTGGCGTGGGGAGCGCGGCCAGGAGGTCGTCGAGTTGGTCGACGGGCACGAACACGTTGACGTCGATGTCGATGGTGCCGCGGGCCTGCCGGGTGCACCACGCCAGGGCCAGTGCGCCGCCGAAGCCATGGGCGAGGGCGGCGTCGGTGAGCGCCCGGTGGAGGGCGAGCATCTTTTCGGGGAGCGACACGGCCACCGGTCAGGCCACGGCTCGGGTGCCAGCTGACCGCTCAGCCGGGAAGATCGGCGCCTCCAGCACGACGGTGTGGCGGGCGGGGAACATGGCCGCGAGGTCGAGGGCCTCGACGAGCTCCTCACCCTTCCGGATCCGATCCGCTGGCGTGGCATCGGGCTGCGGTGCGAGCTCGACGGTGGCGGTGAACCCGGCGGCCCGGAGGATCCGGTCGAGCGTGTCGACGGTCGGCGTGACCCGCCCCGTCTCATAGGCCGAGATGGTCGCGTGGGAGGTGCCGGATCGGGTGGCGAGGGCGCGCAGGCTCAGATGTGCTGCGTGACGAGCGTGGGAAATGACGACGGCGGCGTCCATGGGGTCAGCCTACACGAGCGGTATTTGATCTGATACCAGAAGGCTTCTGACCCCCGAGGAGGCCATTCGCTTGGCGGCGCAATCACTTCGCCGGGCTGCGAGCGCCGCCGGTCAGTAGCGCGGCACCGGCCGACCGAGCTCAGGGCAGGATCAGGGGCAGCCGTTCCCAGCCGCGGACCGTGGTGGTCGGGGCCAGCGCCGCGTCGGCGAGGTCGATGTCCCATTCGGGGAAGCGGTTCAACAGCTCGTCGAGGGCGACCTTGCCCTCGAGTCGGGCGAGGTTGGCGCCGAGGCAGAAGTGGAGCCCGTAACCGAAGGTGAGGTGCTGGACGTCTTCGCGATGGATGTCGAAGACGTCGGGGTTGTCGTAGCGACGAGGGTCGCGGTTGGCGGCGGCCACGCTCAACAGCACCGCACTACCGGCCGGGAGCGTCGTGCCGTAGTAGTCGATGTCGTGCATCACGTAGCGGGCCACGGCGTGCCCGGTGGGTTCGAATCGCAGGATCTCGTCGATCGCCTTGGGGATCAACGAACGGTCTTCGACGATCTGGCGCCGCTGGTCGGGGTGCTCGGCCAGGACCTTGGCCAGCCAGCCGATGAGGCGGCCGGTGGTCTCGTTGCCCGCGCCGGCCAGCACCGAGGTGTAGGTGAGCACCTCGTCGCGGGTGAGCGTGCGGGTCTCGCCGTCCTGGTCCTCGAACTCGGCGTTGAGCAACACAGTCATGAGGTCGTCGGAGGGGTTGTGGGCTCGCCATTCGATGTAGTCGGCGAACATGGCGCCGCTGGCGACCTCGTCCTGGTTGATCTGCATGGGCTGGCCGGGCCGGGTGCGGAGGTTCTCGTCGGTCTTGTTCCGGACCGCGATCTGGTCGTGTTCCGGGATGCCGAGCAGCATGCCGATCACCCGCATCGGCACCATGGCGGCGAACTCGGCGATCAGGTCGAACCGGTCCAGTCCCACGAGCGGGTCGAGGCAGCGGACGCAGAAGTCGCGCACCTGAACTTCGAGCGCGGCCATTCGGCGTGGGGTGAACACCCGGGACATGAGGCCCCGGTGCATGGTGTGCTCGGGTGGGTCCTCGAACAGGATCACCCCCCGTGGGAGCTCGATGTCGGCCTTGATGAGGTCGAGGATGTCGCTGCGGGTGTTGGAGAACGTCTTCCAGTCGACGAGTGCCGTCTGGACATCGTCGTGCCGGGACAGGACCCAGAAGTCATACCGGTCGTTGTGGTAGATCGGCGCCTCCTCTCGGAGGCGGGCGTACACCGGATACGGGTCCGCGTTGATGCCGATGTCGTAGGGGTCGTAATACACCGTCAGAACTGCGGCATGGCGGGAGCGCTGGGATGGTCCGGATCGAGCGCCGGGTCCTTCGCCGGCAGGGCGCCCTCGAACCAGGGTTCCAGCTTCCAGTCGGGCACCGGGGGGTCGGCTGCGGCCGAGGGAACGAAGGGCGACCTCTCGGCCAACTCGTACCGGTGGACGTACCGGCGGCAGTTCGCGAACACCGCCGAGCCCCGCACCCGCACGAGGAACTGCGCTCCCGGGTAGCTCTTCATCAGATCCTCGTCCTCGTCGATGCTGGCGACACCGTTGAAGCGCAGGCGGGTCCCGCGCTCGAAGTCGATGAACAGCAGACCGACGCTCGGGTTCACGGTGACGTTGCCCATCGACAGGAACATCCCGTTGCCGTCGTAGACCGGGAACACGATCTCGTGCTTGCCCACCACGCGCACGAAGCCGGGCGCACCGCCCTTGTAGGAGCACTGCGGCACGCCGTGCTCGTCGGCGGTCGCGAGGAAGAACATGTCGCGGGCTTCGATGAAGTCCCGGTAGGCATCGTTGATCTCGTCGGTGGTCACCTGGTCGAGGCGGTCGGCGAGCCGCCGGGTGTCGAAGCGGTCCTGCAGACCTCGCTGCCCTTCGTGGTACTGCTGGCCCATGTTCCCTGCCTCCGCTCGTCCGGGCGAGATGCCCAGTGCGGCCGCTCCACGCCACCCGCTCCGATCTGCGGTGGTCACCCTACGCGTGCCGTAGGGTGCGCGGCGCTCGAACGCGGAGGTGCGTGGGTGGAGCAATCTCAGGCCGGTTCGTTCCTGAAATCGGGCGAGGCGTACGACGCGTTCATGGGTCGGTACTCCTCCGCCCTGGCGGGGATGTTCGCCGATGAAGCCGGTGTGGTCCCGGGCATGTCCGCACTGGACGTGGGCTGTGGGCCGGGCGCTCTCACCAGCGTGCTGGTCGCCCGGCTGGGCGCTGCGAAGGTGTCGGCTGTCGACCCTTCTCCGCCGTTCGTCGCCGAATGCGCCGTGCGTTGTCCGGGCGTCCACGTCGAGCACGGCGACGCCGAGGCGATTCCCTTTCCGCCGGACTCCTTCGATGCCGTCCTCTCGCAGCTCGTGCTCCACTTCGTCCCCGATCCCGAACAGGCTGGACGTGAGTTCCGCCGCGTCGTGAAGCCCGGGGGGCTCGCCGCCGCATGCGTGTGGGACTTCGCCGAGGAGATGGAGATGCTCCGCCACTTCTGGGACGCCGCGCTCGCGATCGACCCACAGGCACCGGACGAAGCCCGCGTCCTGCGCTTCGGCCGTCAGGGCGAGCTCACGGACTGGTTGGAAGGGGCGGGGTTCCACGACGTGGTCGAGCGGGAACTCGAGGTGAGCTCGACCTACGCCGACTTCGACGAGCTGTGGTCCGGGTTCCTGTACGGGATCGGGCCGGCGGGGGCGTTCTGCGTCTCGTTGTCCGACGAGAGAAGGGCCGCCCTCCGCGACGAGCTGTTCCGTCGCGTCGGCTCTCCCGCGGCGCCGTTCACGCTCCGCGCCGGCGCACGAAGTGCGGTGGGTCGAGCGCCGGCTTGAACCCGGCGGCGCGTCAAGCGAGCGCCATCTCCTGCGGGTTGGACATGCCCTCCTTGATCCCGAACCGGACGAGCAGCAGGTTCACCGGGTAGGCGGCCGCGAACCCACACAGCAGGGAGAACACCAGCGACGCCCAGAACAGCGGATCTCCGATCGTGGCGTTCCCGCCGACGGCCAGGTCCACGCCGATGGCGACGATCTCCATCACGCTGATGGACGCGCTCTCGCTGATGAGGGCGTCGTGGGTGGCGGATCCCAGCTCCATTCCGGACTGGACCATCGGCCCGATGGTGAGCAGCAGTCCGAAGACGAAGGCCAGGACGAAGGTGATGACGGAGATGCCGACGTTGCCGAGGCCGAGGATGCCGGCGGCCACGAGGACCCCGATCACTTCTCCACCCCCGCAGCCAGAGAAGCAGTGGGCGTCGGAGCGAAGGGCTCGGCGGGCCAAGGAGTCCTGCGAGATGCGGGGTCGGCCGGAACTCCAGTAGGCGCCGAGTCCGACCGGTCCGCTGTAGATCACGGTGAGGAACCAGACGACCTTCATGAGCGGCGGAAGACCGGACGCGACTCGCCGGAGGTCGACGATCAGTACCGCCACGGAACACACCACCGCGAGGATCCAGGCTCCGATGACGAATGGTTGGGTCAGGAGATCAGCCACGCAGTGCGCATACCCGACCGCGTCGGGTTCAATGAGATGCGGTTCCTGACCGCCACCGAGGGGTGCCGATGACCGCCGAGATCTACCGCGACCGGGGGGCCGCCGTCGACGATCGCGTCGACGACCTGCTGGGCCGGATGAACGTGGACGAGAAGCTGGCCCAGATCGGGAGCGTGTGGATCACCGAGCTGGTCTCGGGCGAACGCTTCGACGCCGAACATGTCAGCACGCTGCTCGAACACGGGATCGGTCACGTGACCAGGATCGGGGCGTCCACCGGTCTGCGGCCGTCGGCCAGCGCCGCCTTGCTCAACCAGATCCAGCAGGTGGCCGTCGAGCGGACCCGACTCGGGATCCCGGTGATGGTCCACGAGGAGGCGGTCGCGGGCTACTGCGCGCGCGACGCCACGGTCTTCCCGCAAGCGATCGGACTCGGTGCGACCTGGGACGAGGCCCTCGTCGGCGAGATCGCCGACGTCATCCGGCGCCAGATGATGGCGGTCGGGGCGCGCCACGCCCTGTCACCGGTCCTCGACGTCGCCCGCGACCCACGCTGGGGACGGGTCGAGGAGACCTACGGGGAGGACCCGTACCTGTGCGGCCGCCTCGGCACCGCGTACGTCCGGGGCCTGCAGAGCGACGACCTGCGTCACGGCGTCATCGCCACGGCGAAGCACTTCCTCGCCTACGGCCTGCCGGAAGGAGGGATGAACTGGGCCCCGGTCCACGTCGGTCCCCGCGAGCTGCGGGAGGTGTTCGCCGAACCGTTCGCCGCCGCCATCCGCGACGGCGGCCTCGCCTCGGTCATGAACTCGTACTCGTCGGTCGACGGCGTGCCCTGTGCCGGCAGCCCCGCCATCCTCGACCAGCTCCTGCGGGACGAGTTGGGTTTCGACGGCGTGGTGGTGGCCGACTACTTCTCGGTGGCCCTGCTGGCCATCCACCACAAGGTCGCGGACGACATGGGCGGCGCTGGTGCGCGGGCCCTGCGCGCCGGGCTCGACCTGGAGCTCCCCGGCCGGGACTGCTACGGCGAGCCGCTGAAGCCGCTTCTGGCCGACGGCCGTCTGTCCATCGACCTCGTGGACCGCGCCGTCCGGCGCGTCCTGCGCTCCAAGTTCCAGGTCGGGCTGTTCGACGACCCGTACGTGGAGACCGACTCGGTTGCAGCCGCGTTCGACACCCCGGCCGATCGTTCCCTCGCCCGCCGGGCGGCCGCGGCGTCGATGGTGCTGTTGCAGAACGAGGGCGACCTCCTCCCGCTCGACGGGGCCACGCTCGGGCGGGCGGCGGTGATCGGACCGGCCGCCGACGACCTGCGCCTGCTGCAGGGCGACTACCACTACCCGGCCCACCTGGAGATGACGTTCGAGCGCGAGGAGAAGCTCGACGACGTGATCGTCGACGGCATGCCCGAGTCCGCCCCGCGCACCGAGGCCGGCGAGCGGTACCTGCCCGAGGACGGCTCTGGTGGGGTCTTCCGGGCCGGGCACCACTACGTGCCCCACGTGACCCCGCTCGATGGCCTGCTCGCTGCGCTGCCGGATGCCGACGTCGTCCACGCCCGCGGATGCGAGGTCACCGGCGACGACACCTCCGGCTTCGCCGCGGCCGTCACGGCGGCCACCGGTGCCGACGTCGCCGTGGCCGTGGTCGGCGGGAAGTCCGGACTGACCCTGTCGGCGACGGTGGGGGAGGGCCGGGACGCCACCGACCTCGGCCTGCCCGGGGTCCAGGAGGACCTGATCGGCGCGGTGGTCGCCACCGGGACGCCCACCATCGTGGTGCTGGTCAGCGGGCGGGTCCACGCCATCCCGGGGCTGGCCGACACGGTCCCCGCCATCATCCAGGCCTGGCTCCCCGGGGAGGAGGGGGGCAGTGCCCTGGCCGACATCCTGCTCGGGGTGTCGGAGCCGGGCGGTCGCCTCCCGGTCTCGATGCCCCGCCACGTGGGCCAGGTCCCGATCCATCACGATCACCGGGCCGGCGGCGGGCAGTCGATGTTCTACGGCGACTATGTCGACCGGGCCGCGACGCCGCTGTTCGCGTTCGGCCATGGCTTGACCTACACCACGTTCGAGTACGGAGACATCGAGGTGTCCTCGTCCGGGACGACCGCCGACGCCGTGGCGCTCGAGGTGTCGGTGACCAACCGAGGGGCCCGGGCCGGCACCGAGGTCGTGCAGCTCTACGTGCGCGACGAGGTGGCCTCGGTGGCCCGACCCCAGCAGCTCCTGGTCGGCTTCGCCCGCGTCGCGCTGGCCGCCGGCGAGGCCGCCACCGTCACCTTCGACGTCCATCCCAGCCGTCTCGCCTTCTACGACGAGGCCATGCGGTACGTCACCGAGCCGGGGACGTTCGAGTTCTCGGTCGGCGGCGCATCCGACCGCATCGCGGCGACCGCGATCGTCGAGCTGTCGGGCGACGTCGCCGAGTACCGCCAGCGCGACGTGGTGGCCACCCGGGTTTCGGTGCGATGATCGGGACAGGCTTGCCTGGAAGGATCGTCCCATGACCGACGCACTCACACCCCGCCCGGAGCACAAGTTCACCTTCGGGCTCTGGACCGTGGGTTGGCAGGCCCGCGACCCGTTCGGTGATGCCACCCGCCCGCCGCTCGACCCCGTCGAGTCGGTGCATCGCCTGGCCGAGCTGGGTGCCTACGGCGTGACGTTCCACGACGACGACGTGGTGCCGTTCGGGAGCGCCTCCGGGGACCGCGAGAACCACCTGAAACGGTTCCGCGAGGCGCTGGACGAGACCGGGATGGTCGTGCCGATGGTGACGACGAACCTGTTCACCCATCCGATGTTCAAGGAAGGGGCATTCACGGCCAACGACCGTGAGATCCGCCGGTTTGCCATCCGCAAGGTGATGCGGAACCTCGACCTCGCCGCCGAGCTCGGGGCCCACACCTATGTGTTCTGGGGTGGTCGCGAGGGCAGCGAGGTCGACCTGGCCAAGGACGTGCGGGCCGCCCTGGACCGTTACCGCGAGGCGATCGACGTACTGGCCGGCTACGTGAAGGATCGGAGCTACGGCATCCGGTTCGCGCTCGAGCCCAAGCCCAACGAGCCGCGCGGTGACATCTTCCTCCCGACGGTCGGCCACGCCCTGGCCTTCATCTCGTCGTTGGAGCACGCCGACATCGTGGGTCTGAACCCCGAGGTCGGCCACGAGCAGATGTCGAACCTCAACTTCACCCATGCGATCGCGCAGGCCCTGTGGCACGGGAAGCTGTTCCACATCGATCTCAACGGTCAGCACGGTCCCAAGTTCGACCAGGACCTCGTCTTCGGGCACGGCGATCTCCTGAGCGCGTTCGCGCTGGTCGATCTGCTCGAGCACGGCGGCGGCGGTGGGCCGGCGTACGACGGGCCCCGTCACTTCGACTACAAGCCGCTGCGCACCGAGGCCGTCGACGGCGTCTGGGCCTCGGCGGCGGCGAACATGCGCACCTACCTGTTGCTCAAGGAGCGGGCGGCGGCCTTCCGCACCGATCCCGAGGTCCAGGAGGCACTCGCCGATGCGGGTGTCCCCGATCTGGCCGTGCCGACCCTCGCCGAGGGGGAGACCTACGTCGACCTGCTCGCCGACCGGTCGGCCTTCGAGGACGTCGACCCGGCGGCCAAGGGCGACCGGAGCCACGGTGTGAGCCGCCTGGACCAGCTCGCCGTCGAACACCTGCTCGGCGCCCGGTAGCGGCGGTGCCGCTCGTCGCCGGGGTCGATTCGTCGACCTCGGCCTGCAAGGTGGAGGTGCGCGACGCCGACACCGGCCGCCTGGTGGCGTCGGGCCGGGCGACCCACCCGTCGACGACGCCACCGAGGAGCGAGCAGGCCCCGCGGGCGTGGTGGGCGGCGTTCGAGGAGGCCGCCGCCGCGGCGGCGCTGTTCACCACGAACCGGCCGGAGGCCATCGCCATCGGCGGGCAGCAGCACGGCCTCGTCGTTCTCGACGCCGGGGGCGAGGTCCTGCGACCGGCCAAGCTGTGGAACGACACCGAGTCGGCCCCCGACGCCACCGTGCTGGTGGACGCGATCGGTCCCGACGCGTGGGCGGCGGCGTGCGGGAGCGTCCCGGTGGCCAGCTTCACCATCACCAAGCTGGCCTGGTTGAAGCGGTGCGAGCCCGACACTTTCGCCCGGATCGCGCACCTCCTGCTGCCGCACGACTGGCTCACCCACCGCCTCACCGGTGCGTTCACCACCGACCGCGGTGACGCGTCGGGCACCGGATGGTGGTCGCCGGCCGAGGAGCGCTACCGCCCCGATCTGCTGGCCCTCGTCGACGACGGGAGGAGTTGGGACGACGCCCTCCCTCGGGTGCTCGGCCCGACCGAGCCGGCAGGGGAGTGGGACGGTGTCGTGGTCGGTCCCGGCACCGGCGACAACATGGCTGGGGCGCTCGGTCTCGGCATGGGGCCGAGTGATCTCGCGCTGAGCCTCGGGACGAGCGGCACGGCGTTCACCGTGAGCGAAGAACCCACTGCCGACCCCACGGGCACCGTCGCCGGGTTCGCCGACGCCAGCGGGCGGTTCCTGCCCCTGGTCTGCACCCTGAACGCCACCAAGGTCACCGATGCCGCCGCCCGTCTGCTCGGCGTGCGTCCCGCGGAGCTGGACGATCTGGCCCTGGCCGCGCCGGCCGGAGCCGATGGTCTGGTGCTCGTTCCCCACCTCGACGGCGAGCGGACGCCGAACCGGCCCGACGCCACCGGCACCCTGGCCGGCATGCGCTCGGACATCAGTCGCGGACAGCTCGCCCGAGCGGCGTTCGAGGGTGTGGTCTGCAACCTGCTGGCCGGCGCCGACCGGCTCCCGCGCGCCGACGGCCGGTTGCTGCTCGTCGGCGGTGGGGCTCGCAGCCGCGCCTACCGGCAGGTGGTGGCCGATCTGACCGGCAAGTGCGTCCAGGTCCCCGCCGACGACGAGCTGGTGGCCCGCGGCGCCGCCGTCCAGGCCGCCGCCACGCTCCTCGGGGTGCCCGTCCACGACATCGCCGTCGCCTGGGGGCTGCACGACAGCCAGGTGGTCGAACCCGACCCCACCGTCGACGCCGCCGCGGTCCGTGCCGCCTACGCCGAGGCGAGCGGCGCATGACGCAGGAGCTCCGTGCGTCATCCCCATGCGCTGCGGCCCGGTGACATACTCCAATGGGGTTGTCCGTCAGATCGATGCGAGAGTGAGGACACCAAGAACTGGCTCAACCGGGCGGTCGCGGGCTGCAACTGCAACCGTCCGACGTTGCAGACCATCGAGCGCACCGGCTTCGCCCCCGACCACGTCGTCGACGGGGAGCTGCCCAAGTCGCCCTTTTTCATCCGTCCGATGATCATCGGTTCGGCCACGATCCCGTTCACCGCCCCTGACCCCTGACCGCAGCGCCGCCGAGATTTTGCGAGTTCAGGTCGCATATCATCGCGCCGTGGCGGGTCGACCCGTCGTGCTCGACGATGGGAGGACCTGCCGGTGCTGACGATCACGCTTCTCGGTACCGGGAGCCCCATGCCCGATCCGGATCGGGCCGGACCGGCCACCCTGGTCTCGGCCGGTGATGAGCACTACCTCGTTGACGCCGGGCGCGGTGTCCTGATGCGGATGGCCGCCGCCATGGTGGGGGCGAGTCAGTTGCACGCCGTGCTCCTCACCCATCTCCACAGCGACCACATCACCGACCTGAACGACGTCATCACCTCTCGCTGGGTGACGACGTTCGAGCCGACGCCGTTGACCATCGTGGGTCCCGTCGGCACCCGCCAGGTCGTCGATCACATCGTGGCGTCGCTCGAACCGGACATCCACTACCGCACCGAGCACCACGACGACCTGCGGAGCTACGGGTTCACCCCGGTGCACGTGATCGAGGTGGAGGATGGCGTCGTCGAGCTCGGCGGTGCGGTGACGGTCACCTGCGCCCCCACCGACCATCGCCCGGTGCACCCGACGGTGGGTTTCCGCTTCGATCATGCCGGCGCCTCGGTCGTCACCGCCGGTGACACCGTGCCGTGTGCCGGTCTCGACCGCTTGTGCGCCGGCGCCCAGGCACTCGTCCACACGGTCATCCGCAAGGACATCATCGAGAACATTCCGGTGCCACGGATGGTCGACACGCTCGACTACCACTCCTCGCCCGAGGAAGCAGCGCAGACCGCGGCCCGAGCCGGGATGGAGACGCTGGTGCTCACCCACTACGTGCCCGCGTTCCCCCGAGGGGGCGGCGACGAGTGGCGGGATCGGGCTGCGACCCAGTTCACCGGCACGATCGAGGTGGGCGACGACCTCCACCGGGTCGAGGTCCAGCCCGCGGATTGAACCCTCGGTGCCGCGGGCGCGGGATCAGGGACCCGGCGTGCCGGACCGGGCGGGGCGGGCAGCGCGACCGTCGTAGGTCATGAAGAACTGCGCAGTGGCTTCCTGGATGGCCGTGGACCACGTCGGGTAGGCGTGGGTGGTCTGGGCCAACCGGCCGGTGAACATGCCGGTGCGCATGGCGAGCGCGATCTCGCCGATGAGTTCGCCGCCGGTGGGTGCGACCACGGTGGCTCCCAGGATCCGACCGCCGCCGATGTTGCCCAGCCCGCGGCGGGGACCGGCGATGAGTTTCACGAAGCCGTCGGTCGATCCGGTGGCGACCGCTCGGTCGACGGCGTCGAGAGGCAGGTGGGCAACGCGCCCGCCGTGATCGGCGGCCTCGGCTTCGGTCATCCCGACCCGTGCGATCTCGGGCTCGGTGAAGGTGACCCAGGGGATCGGGGCGGGGTCGAAGCGCGATGGTCGCACCCGGGACCATCGCGACAGCGTGTTGTGGGTGGCCACGATTGCCATCCGGGCGGCGGCGTGGGTGAAGAGCATGCGGCCGTTCACGTCGCCGACGGCCCACACGCCGTCGGCCGAAGTGGCCATCGTGTCATCGGTCCGGACGAATCCGCGGTCGTCGAGCTCCACCCCGGCCTCGTCGAGTCCCAGTCCCTCCGTGGCCGCGCGGCGGCCGGCCGCGACCAGGACCTCGTCCACTTCGAGCTCGGCGCCGTCATCGAGCCGGAGCACGGTGCCGCTCCCGTTCAAGCGAACCTGCTCGAGTTGCTGTCCCAGGCGGAGGTCGATCCCGTGGCGGGTGAACACCGTGCGCACCAGCTCCGATGCCTCGGGCTCCTCGCGGGGGAGGAGCCGGGTCTCGGCCTCGATGACGCAGACGGTGCTCCCGAGCCGGGCGAACGCCTGGGCGAGTTCCGCCCCGACCGCACCCCCGCCGACCACGCCGAGGCGCCCCGGACGGGACGAAAGGGAGAAGACGGACTCGTTGGTGAGTGGTCCGACACCGCGTAGGCCCGTGACGTCGGGGACGATCGGTTGGGTTCCGGTGGCGAGGATGATCCGGCGGGCCTGGAGCCGCGTGCCGTCGACATCGACCCGGCCGCGGCCGTGAAGTGTGGCCCGGCCCGCCATGACCTCGACGCCCTCGGACCGCAGCACCGGGGCGCTCTCCCTCGCTGCGATGCGCTCCACCGCGTCTCGGACCGCGGTCATGGCATAGGTGAACGAGTCTCCCCGGACGGCGGCGGCGAGCAGTGTCTTGGACGGGATGCAGCCGGTGTAGGTGCACTCGCCACCGAGGGGACCTTCGCTCACGAGCACGGTGTGCGCCCCTCGGCGCGCGCCTTCCCGGGCTGCGGTGAGCCCGGCGGCGCCGCCGCCGATGACGAGGAGATCGATGGATTTCACGCTTCCCGGGAACTCCGTTCGGGCGATGGTCATTCCCCTGGGGTGCCAGGGCCTCACCAGGGCTCCGGATTCAAGGATCCCTGCGATCCTGCCGATGATCCCGCGGAGACGGCGTCACGCCTGGTCGGGCGTGGGACGAGGGAGATCAGTGAGTCGCACGCGCGGCATCCGCAACGAACTACATCCGAGCATGACCGTCGCGTGGGTGCCGCCGGGACAGCGGACCGCGCTCGCCGCCGCGCTCGCCGGTTCCTTCGCGCCGCTGGACATCGCGGCCTGGCGCCGAGCCGCGCATGAATCGGCGCAGCAACGCAGGGACGTCGACGCCTCGGTCATCGCCGGGCGCGAGGCAGAACTCGCCGTGCTCGAGTCCCGGCAGGTGTCGGCCGAGCATGCCCTCGAGGATCTCCGTAACGAGCAGAGGAACCTGGCCGACGCGGCGGAGTGGTGCGAGCGGCAATCATCCGAGGAAGCGGCCGCCGTGGCCCGGGGCGCCGAGCTGACCGCCGCCATCGACGAGCACAGCCGTACGGCCAGGACCGCCACGCGCCAACTCGAACGGGTCCTCGAGCAGCGGGCGGCCGCCGATGCGGCGTTGGAGGAGGCCCGGCGCGAGCTGGCCGGGCTGGGCTCCACGGGTACCGATGAGACCACCGTCCGGCGGGAGATCGAGGCCGCGTCGGAGGCGCTCCACGCCGCCACCGACGCTTACCAGGCGGCGATGAAGGAGGCGGCTCGTCGTCGCATCGCCCTCGGCGCGGCCGACGTGGCGGCCGAGGCTCCCCGGGTGACGTCGCTGGCCGGTGACGCCGATCAGTTCCGGGCCATGGGCCGCGCACTGAGCGACAAGCTGGCCGGGTCCTCCGAACGGGTGGACGACCGGCGGCGGGTCGAGGCCGAGGAAGCGGTGGAGCTGGCCGAGCAGGAGGTCGACGCGGCCGCTGCTGAAGTCGCGGCAGCACGGCAGCGCATCGCCGATCTCGAGGACGAACTGACGGCGAGAACCCACGGCGAGGAGATGCGAGACGTCCGGCATCAGGCCTCCGCTGCGCTGGAAGCGCAGGTGTCCTCCGTGGAGCGTCGTCTCCACGAGGCCGAGGCCACGGCCCGAGCCGAGGTCGACGATGCCACCCGAGCGGTCTCCCGGGCCGAGTTGTCGCTGGATCGAATCCGTCAGGAGGCGCGGGACCGCCGGCGTCGGCTCGGGGAGCTCCTCACCCTGATCCCCACGAGCGACCGGCCTCGGATCGAGGAGGACATCGTGGATCACGGACGAGACATCGGTGCCGCGATCCGCGCGATGACCGAGCCGATGCACGACGATGTCGCCCGCGTCGGGGAGGCGATCAGTCAGCTCCAGGCGCGCTGCGCCGAGGCGGCGGTCGACATCGATGCCCGCCGCGCCGCGTTGGGGGCCGTGCTATCCGAAGACCGGGTCGGTGCGCTCCGCCAGATCCTCTCGGCTGCCGGGGGTGTCGTGTTCGTCGATGACGCGGTCATCGCCGACGGCGGCCCACCGGACGAGCTGAGCACCACCGACCTCGACGCGATCGTCGATCCGCCAGTACCGATGATCGTGTTGACCACGAACCCCGACGTCGCGGCATGGGCCATCGACCTTCCCGCTGACCGCGGCGAGGTCGTCCCCACCGGTGCCCTCGATGCCCTGACGAACCCCGACCGATCCGGGACCGACCGACAGCAGATGGAGAACTCACCGTGTTGAAGATCCGCATCAGGACCAAGCTGGCGGCGGCGCTGGCCATCCCGCTGGCCGCGCTGGTGGCCATCTCGGGGTTCGAGGCGCTGCAGGCGTCGCATGCCGCCGCCGACGTCCGGTCCGAGACCGAGTTGGCCACGGTTTCGATCGGGCCGAGCAGCCTCACCACGGAGTTGCAGAACGAGCGCAACTACACCGCGCTCGATCTCATCGGATTGGCCGATGCCGCCACCCTCGAGGTCTCGTCGGTCAGCGAAGCGCGCGACCGGGTCGATGCCGCGGTCGCCGACCTCCGTACCTACCTGTCCGGTCGAGGCGAGGTCGTGAGCCAGGCGTTCGCGCCCGCATTCGCCGCCCTCGAGGCCGATCTCGGCGCGACCCGCCAGGAGTGGGACGACTACGACGGCCCGAAGGACCTCACCAACCAGCCGCTGGCCGACGACGTGTTCGAGCGGTTCACCACCATGACGCAGGCGTTCTTCACCGCGACGGAGTCGGTGGCCACCGAGGTCGACGACAACCGGTTGCGGAACGGGATCGAGATCGTCGACAACTCGAACCGGCGAGGTGAGCTGTTGGCCAACATCACCCGCCTGATCGTGCTCGACCTGCTCACCGACGGGAACGAGGCCGAGTACCGATCCGACGTAGCTGTCCGGGTCGACCGCATCGATGCCGCCGAGCACCGCATCGCCCAACTCTCCGACGGTCCGTACGCAGACGTGGCGGCGAAGACGCTGAACCGGCCGGCCGACCTCGAGGCCCGCCAGTACTTCGACGCCTACCTCGCCGGCGAGACCATCGACATCCCGAAGCTGCTGGCTGCGGTCAGCGCCGGTGGGTCGACGAGCGTGACGTCGGCGGCGGAGATGGCCGCCGACATCCTCGACGCGCAGGCCGCCCACATGACCGCCGCCGCCGACACCCGCAAGCAGGAGTTCCTGCTGCTGGCCGGGGGGATCATCGCCCTGGCGATCCTGTGCAGCTGGCTGGCCAGCCGTTCGATCACCCGCCCGTTGCGCCGGCTGCGGACCGAAGCCGCCGAGATGGCCGCCAACCGACTCCCGGGGGCTCTCGCCCAGATCCTCGAGACGCCGCTCGGCGAGGACGTCGTCGTGCCCGAGCTCGATCCGATCGTGGTCAAGACGCGCGACGAGGTCCGGGAGGTGGTCGAGGTGCTCAACGACGTGCAGGATCGTACCTTGTCGCTCGCCGCCGATCAGGCCGTGCTCCGGCGCAACATCGCCGACTCGTTCGTGAACCTCGGCCGCCGGAACCAGAACCTGCTCGATCGCCAGCTCGAGTTCATCACCGAGCTGGAGCAGAACGAGACCGAACCCGAGGAGCTCGAGGCACTGTTCCGTCTCGACCACCTCGCCACCCGCATGCGTCGCAACGCCGAGTCGCTGCTCGTCCTGGCGGGCGTGGAGAGTCCGCGTCAGTGGACCGCGCCCGTCAGCATGGACGACGTGATCCGGGCCGCCCTCGGCGAGGTCGAGGAGTACCGACGGGTGCAGATCCGCAACCTCGAACCCGCGATGGTGTCCGGGACGGCAGCGGCCGGGATCTCCCACGTGATGGCGGAGCTGATCGAGAACGCTCTGCACTTCTCGCCGCCCGACACGCCGGTCGAGATCAAGGGACGACGAAACGCCGACGGCTACGTCGTGGCGGTCGACGACGACGGCATCGGCATGAGTGCCGCCGACCTCGAGCACGCCAACCGGCGTCTGTCGGGTGCCGAGTCGTACACGGTGGCACCCTCCCGCTATCTCGGTCACTACGTGGCCGGCAACCTCGCCGTCCGCTTCGGGATCGAAGTCCGGGTGCAGGACAGCCCGGCCGGCGGGGTGACGGCGACGGTCGCCGTTCCGATGTCGCTGCTCGACCCCACCGACTCCGCTCCCGAGCCGGAGGCCGAGCCGACAGCCTCGGTGGCATCGGCATCGGTAGCGACGATCGACGGACCGGCCACCCTGGCCGAAGCGCTCGGCACCGCAGAGCTGGCGGCGATCACCTCGGCCGAGGAGCTGACCAGGGCGATCGAGGGTCGGATGGAGGATGCACCGGCCGCGTCCGCCACACCGTCGGAGACAGACACTGCCCCGACCGTCGAGCCGGCTGACGAGACGCCGTCCGGGTTGCCCCGGCGGGTCCCCGGCGCCCAGCGCCCCGAACTGATGCCCACCGTTGCCCGCCGTGAGCCGGAGCCCGCGAGCGAGGCCGCGACCGCGGAGCCGAGGGCAACCGGCAGCGCCTTCGGCTTCCTCTCCGGGTACGCGGCGGCGACCACCGACGATGACCGAGGCCTCGACCGGGCCGACCCATCGACCGACGATCAGGCCGGGACCTCCGGCGAGGGGGAGTGATGACCACCAGCACCACCCACGACTTCTCGTGGATGCTCAACACCTTCGTGGACGAGACCGCGGGGGTCACCGACGCCATCGCGGTGTCCAGCGACGGCCTGCTGATGGCGATGTCGCGCTCATTGGACCGCGACGGGGCCGAGCAGCTCGCCGCCATCGTCTCCGGTCTGGTCAGCCTGGGCCAGGGCGCTTCCGTGTGCTTCGGCTTCGGCGGCCTCGAGCAGGTCATCATCGCGATGAACGGCGGCTACGCCTTCGTCTCGTCGATCTCCGACGGGAGCTGCCTCGGTGTGGTCGCGACCAGCAACTGCGACATCGGTCAGATCGGCTACCAGTGCGGCCTGCTCGTCGAGCGCGCCGGCGCGGTGCTGACCCCTGAACTGGTCGACGCGCTCCAGCAGGAGCTGTTGGCGTCATGACCGAGCTGCACCCATCGACGAGGAGCCACGACGTCGTCCGGCCGTTCGTGATGACGGGCGGCCGGACCCGCGCCGAGCGGCGGGATCTCCGTCTCGAGACGATGCTGTCCGCCGTTCCCGACGCGCCGACCGACGGGCTGAGTCCCGACCAGCGCCAGCTGGTGTCGGTCTGTCGCCACCCCATCTCGGTGGCCGAGGCATCGGCGTCGCTGGGGATCGTGGTCGGTGTGACCATCATCCTCGCCGCCGACCTGGTCGTGGGCGGGGTGCTGGAGGTCCACCAGACCGATCCGGTGGAGATCGAGCTCGACGTGCTGTCGAGGATGATCGAGCGGGTGCGGGCGCTGTGAGCGGTCATCGCGATCGGTCGCCGGGGACGCGCGGCCACATCACCTCGGTGAAGTTCGTCGTCTCCGGCGGTTTCGGGGCGGGCAAGACGACCTTCGTCGGCGCCATCTCCGAGGTCCCGCCCCTGCGGACCGAGGCGGCGATGACCCAGGTGGCCGCCGGTCTCGATGCCCGCAAGGGGAGCGCGGCCAAGACCACCACGACCGTCGCCATGGACTTCGGCCGGCTGACCGTCGACGAGACCCTCGTCATGTACCTCTTCGGTACCCCGGGCCAGGAACGGTTCGGCTTCATGTGGGACAACATCACCGCCGGGTCCCTCGGTGCCGTGATCCTGGTGGACACCACCCGCCTCGATCAGAGCTTCCCCGCGGTCGACCACTTCGAGGCCAAGGGCATCCCGTTCGTCATCGCTGTCAACCGGTTCGACGATCGCGAGACCCACGCGCTCGACGAGGTGCGGGCGGCGCTCGGGGTCGCGGCCGACGTGCCGATCACCGAGTGCGACGCCCGGGTCACCGGCTCGGCCAAGGACGTGCTGCTCCTGCTGCTCGAGACGCTGGCGCAGTCGGCGAGGACGATGGTCACCGTGCCCTGAGCGGCGGGGGAATCCCCGACCCCCTACCGGCGTTCACCGAGCCATGGACACCACTGCGCTCCGTTCGCTCGTCGACGCCAGCCACCGCGGCGTGCTGGTCACGCTGAAGCGGGACGGTCGACCGCAGCTGTCGAACATCGCCTACGTGGCCGGGGACGACGACGTCATCCGCATCTCGGTCACCGACGGCCGGGCCAAGACCGCGAACCTGCGTCGCGACCCCCGGGCCAGTCTCCACGTGACCCGCGACGACTTCTACGCCTATGCCGTGGTCGAGGGAACGGCGACCCTCACGCCGGTGGCCTCCGGCCCCCACGACGACACCGTCGACCAGCTGGTGGAGTACTACCGCGCCGTGGCCGGCGAGCACGACGACTGGGAGGAGTACCGCGCCGCGATGGTGGCCGACCGCCGTCTGCTCATCCACCTCCCGATCGAGCGAATCTACGGGATGGCGTGAGCAGGGCCGACGAGGCTCAGAACCCGGTGTCGACCAGGGCGGCGACACCGGAGCGATAGGCCGAGACATCGTCCCCGAACGTCCCGAGCATCGGTTGGCTGCAGTCCGGCGCCATTGCCGCGGGCACCGACGTGGCCGGCTCCACGACGACCGGACCCCGCACGAGCCCGTTGTCGCAGCTCGGGACATCGAGGACACGTGCCCCCGCCGAGAGGATCGTGTCGAGGTCGGTGTCGAAGAGGGAGCGGAGCATCACGCCGGCGGCGGCGAGGTCGGCCCCGTGCTCGGTGCCGACGGTGACGCCGAGGGCGGGGATCCCGGCCGCGACGGCTCCGCGTGCCATCGCGGCCACCGGCGAGGTGACGACGTCGGGTCCGAACCAGACCCCGGGGGTCAGACCGATGAGGACGAGGTCGGGACGGATCCCGAGCTGGTCGATCGCGGCCGCCGCCAGTTGATCGGTGGCGGCATCCACCTCGGTGACCGGGTACCCGCTGGCGGTGGTGGCCGCGGCCGGGTCGGTGGATGCCTCGAGGGTCCGGACCCCGCCGGGGGCGGCTCGGGTCACGACGTTCAACTCGAGGCCCGGGAGTTCGAGCAGGATCTCGATCGCGGCGTCCAGGCCGGGTGAACCGATCCCATCGGGACTGGTGACCAACACGGAGAGCCGTTCGCCGGCGGGTGCCATGGCCAGCGCACGGGTCGAGACGGCGAGCGTCGGTGAGCGGCTCACGGGCGCAGGGGCCGCATCGTGCGATGCCGGTCCTGCGCTGCACCCCGCGCCCATCACGAGCGCTGCGGCCAGCAACCCCCCGTGGAGCCGTCGCATCGGCTCTCAGTGTGACCAGCGCCGTCGTCGATACGGTGGATGCTCGTGGACATCGCCGCCTTCCAAGCCGTCATCGCCGCCACCTACGGCGAGCGAGACGCTGATCGAGGCACGGCGCCCACGGTCGCGTGGCTCTGCGAGGAGGTCGGTGAACTGGCCCAGGCCACCCGGAAGGGGACGCCCGAGCAGCAGCTCCACGAGCTGGGTGACGTCATCGCGTGGGTGGCATCACTGGCGCACCAGCTGGGACTGAGCCTCGACGAGGCGGCCCAGCGCTACGCCGCCGGATGTCCCGGCTGCCACGCCATGCCCTGCACCTGCTGAGCAGCCACCGCTCACTGACGGCGGCGGAGCAACTCCTCGGCGATCTGAATGGTGTTGAGGGCCGCGCCCTTGCGGAGGTTGTCGCCGGCCACGAACAGGGCGAGGCCGTGCTCCACGGTGGGGTCGACCCGGATGCGGCCGACCAGCGTGTCGTCGATCCCGGCGGAGTCGAGGGGCGTCGGGACGTCGGTGAGCTGCACTCCGGCGGCGTCGGCCAGCAGCGCCCGGGCCTCGTCGGGGCTGATGGGCCGGGAGAAGCGGGCGTTGATCGACAGCGCATGCCCGGTGAACACGGGAACGCGCACGCACGTGCCCGAGACGAGGAGGTCGGGGAGCCCGAGGATCTTGCGCGACTCGTTGCGCAACTTCTGCTCCTCGTTGGTCTCCTCGAGCCCGTCGTCGACGAGCGACCCCGCGAACGGCAGGACGTTGTAGGCGATCGGCTTGACGAAGTTGTCGGGCTCGCCGAAGTCGGCGGCTCGGCCATCGTGGGTCAGGGCCGGCGCCTTGTCACCGACCTTGCGGATCTGGCCGTCGAGCTCCTCGACCCCGGACAATCCCGCGCCCGACACCGCCTGGTAAGTGGCGATGATCAGCGCCTCGAGCCCCGCGGCATCGGCCAAGGGCTTGAGCACCGGCATGGCGACCATGGTGGTGCAGTTCGGGTTGGCGACGATGCCGATGGGCAACTCGTCGAGGTCCTGGGGGTTGACCTCGGGGACCACCAGCGGCACCCGATCGTCCATGCGGTAAGCCGACGAGTTGTCGATGACCACCGCTCCCGCCGAGGCGATCCGCTCGGACAGGGCCCGTGAGGCGGTGGCGCCGGCCGAGGCCAGCACCACGTCGAGGCCGCGGTAGTCGGCGTGCTCGGAATCCTCGACGGTGACCTCGGTGTCGGCCCAGCTCAGGGTGCGGCCCGCGGAGCGCGCCGACGCGAAGCACCGCAGCTCGTCGACGGGAAAGTCTCGTTCGGCCAGCAGGCGTCGCATGACGCCGCCGACCTGACCGGTGGCTCCGAGGATTCCGACACGCATGACGTCAAGGGTACGGGACTCCGCCCCGATCTCCGAGATGACATTCCAGAACGGGGGTCAGGTCCTGCGCACGGCCGGCGTCGGGAGCGCCAGCGAGCAGCCGGCACGACTGCGGCGGAGCCGCAGGCCCTGAGCACGTCTACAGGTCGAGTTCGAAGGCGGTGTGGAGCAGCTCCACGGCCCGCTCGACCTGCGACTCCTGCACGACGCACGAGATGCGGATGGCCGAGGTCGAGATCATCTCGATGTTGATCTCGTTGTCGGCCAGAACCTGGAACATCTTCGCTGCCACACCGGGGTTCGACTTCATCCCGGCGCCCACGACCGAGACGCGCCCGACGTCGTGGTCGAAGCCGCAGCCCGCCGCGCCCACCTCGCCCGACAGCCCGTTGATGAGCTCGGTGGCCTGTTCCGCCTCGGAGTGGGGGACGGTGAAGGAGATGTCGGTTCGTCCGTGCTCGGAGATGTTCTGGACGATCATGTCGACGTTGATGCCGGCCTCGGCCAGCGTGGTGAACATCTTCGCGGCGATGCCCGGCTGATCGGCGACCCCGGACACCGTGACCTTGGCCTCGGAGGTGTCGTGGGTGACGGCGTTGACGACGGCCTGTTCCATGGTGGTCTCCGTGTTGTCGGGCTCCAGGGTGACGATGGTTCCGGGTTCCCAGGTGAAGGCAGACCGGACGTGCAGCTTGACCCCGTGGCGGCGGGCGAACTCGACCGAGCGCATGGCGGGCTTCGGGCAGCCCGATGCGGTCATCTCCAGCAGTTCGTCGAAGCTGATCTCGGGCATGCGGCGGGCTCGTGACACGATCCGCGGGTCGGCGGAGTACACGCCGGCCACGTCGGTGTACAGCTCGCACACGTCGGCGCCGAGGGCATGGGCGATGGCGACGGCGGTGGTGTCGGAGCCGCCCCGACCGAGGAAGGTGACGTTGCGGTCGGTGGAGACACCCTGGCTCCCGCCGATCACGGGGATGACACCGGCATCGAGGGCCTCGACGATGCGATCGGGCCGGAGCTCGACGATCTTGGCGTCCTTGTGGGTGGTGTCGGTGATGAACCCGGCCTGGCTGCCGGTGAACGACTGGGCGGGCACGCCGAGGTCGCAGATGGCCATCGCCACCAGCGACATCGCCTTGCGTTCGCCGGCCGTGATCAGCATGTCCATCTCGCGACCGGGCTGGGACGTGGACACGTCGGCGGCCAGCCGGAGGAGCTGGTCGGTCTCTTTGCCCATGGCCGAGACGACGAGGACGACCTCGGAGCCTCGGCGCTGCGTCCGCACGGCGTGCTCGGCAACCTCGCGGATCCGGTCGGGATCCGCGACCGACGTGCCGCCGAACTTCTGGACAGTGATCACCGGATCGACGTTACGGCGAGGATCGCGCGGTGCCCAAGCGAGCGGCCGGGGCGCCACACCGCGGGTGCCGGCCGCGCCGTGCCCGGCTCAGCCCAGTTCGACCAGCGCGTCCCAGTTGCGCAGCTGCTGCAGCGTCTGGGTCTCGGTGGCGTGCAGGAGCGAGCAGATTGCCCGGAGATCGTCGCGCCGGATCGACAGCACACGACCGTTGAAGTCGCCGCGCTCGAGGATGATCGAGCGGGCGTAGCGGTGCACGGCCTCGGCCTCGGGGATGGCGGACAACGCCACCAGATCGAGGATCACCTTGGAGGGCCGGTCCGAGCTGTCGTCGTCGTCGGACTCGCCCAGCAGCACCGACATGGGGACGTCGTAGAACTCGGCCAGTTCCCGCAGCCGGGGCAGGCTCAGGTTGCGGAAGCCGCGCTCGTAGGCACCGATGGCCGACGCGCTCCACTGCCCGCCGCTCTCCCGCTCGACGTCGTCGAGCGAAAGCTTCCGGAGGCGCCGAACGCCTCGGAGTCGCTGGCCGACCTCGACCGAGAACGACGATGGACCACCCTCGTTTTCACTGGCCATGTGTGCTTCGTCCCTCCCCGCCTGGTTCCGTTGCTGCCGGATCCCGGCGCCCATGTGAATCGGGGTCCGTCCGCGTGCTCCCGAGCTACGAAGCGTAGCGACATGAACGGCCTGCGTCCACGTTCTCGCTCCGCCTGGTGGTCTCGTCACTTCGAGGCGTGCGATCGGGGAGCTGCGACGGCGATCCTGGCTCCGGTCGCGACTCCGTGACGCGTGGCGCGACCGAGTACGGTCCGCCGACTGTGGGTACGGAAAAGCGCGAACGACAGAAGCAGGCCCGGCAGGAGAAGATCCAGCAACTTCGCCAGGTCGAGAAGCGGGAATCGGTCCGCCGGCGGGGGGTGATGATCGCGGTCGCGGTGGTGGCCTTCGTGGCCTTCGCCATCGCCTTCTCCGTGCTGACCAAGGACGACAGCAACGACACGGTCGCCGCCGGCAACGACACCACCTCGACATCGGTGGGGGACACCGGCTCGACCGACACGACGGCGCCCAACGGCACGACGTCGTCGACGGTGGCCGAGGTCATTCCGGGCCCGACGCCGTGTCCCGCGGCCGACGGTTCCTCGCCCCGTACGCTCGACTTCGCCGGCCCGTTCGAGAACTGCCTCCAGGACGGCGTCAACTACCAGGCGCGTTTCGTCACCTCCGAGGGCGACGTGGTGGTCGATCTCGCCCAGGACACGATGCCCAACACGGTCAACAACTTCGTCGCCTTGGCCCGGTACGGCTACTACGACGACACGTTGATGTTCCGGACCGATCCGTCGATCGACATCATCCAGGGCGGCTCCCCGCACACTCAGGACAACACCGATCCCGGCCCCGGCTACACCATCCCGGACATGGGCGGGCAGTTCGGCACCGACCCGGCGTCCGGCCAGTACACGGGCCCGTTCTCGTACCACGAGGGCGAGCTCATCATGGCCCGCTCCTCGGGGCCGGACTCCTCCTCGGCCCAGTACTTCTTCTCGACCGGTCCGAACGTGTCCCTCCTCGACGGCCAGGGCACCTACCTGCCGGTGGGTGATGTCGTCGAGGGTCTGGACGTGCTCAAGTCGATCATCGCCCTGCACCAGGACGATCCGTCGACTGGTCTCGGCGGCGCCCCGAGCCGCGATGTCACGGTGAACAAGGTCGAGATCATCGAGTCCTGACCGACTCGCTCGCGGTCTCGCCGTGTCCGGACGCGGTGGGCGCCTCGGCCGCGGGCAGCGTGAATCGGAACGTCGCTCCGCCCCCGGCGGTGGGTTCCACCCAGATCTTCCCGTCGAGCGCCAGCACGGACTGCTTGGCGATGTGGAGCCCGAGACCGACCCCTTGCTGCCGGCGGGTGAGGTGATCACCGAGCCGGGTGAACTTGTCGAAGATCCGGTCCTGGTCCGAACGAGGGATGCCTGGTCCGTGGTCGACGACGCTCGTCCGCACCGCGCCGGCGTCCTCGTCGATCGTCACCTCGATGGGTGATCCGACCTCGGTGTACTTCAGTGCGTTGGAGACCACGTTGGCGAGGATGCTGGCCGCGACGCCCTCGTCGGCGAGCACGCCGGATGGCCCGCCGAGCACCTCGAGCGTGATGGTGCGGCTCGGATCCTGCCGTTGGTACAGCTCGACCTGGTTCCGCACGGTCTCGACCCAGTCGAGCGGCGCGACCTCGACCGCGAGCCCGCCCTGGTCCAGCTGTGTGGACCGCAGCAGCGAGTTGACCAGGTCCTCGAGCCGTCGCTCCTCGCGGATCATGATGTCGTAGATCTTGCTGCGGTCCGCGGTGCTGAGTTCGGCGTCGCGGCGTGCGAGCGTGTGCAGGAACCCCTTGATCGGCGTCAGGGGGGTGCGCAGCTCGTGGGAGACCTGGGCGATCCAGCCGTCCTTGTCGTCCTGCAGCTTCTTGCGCTCCGTGTCGTCGCGGGCGATGACCACGTAGCCCCCGTCGGAGAGCGGTGCGTACGAGCAGGTGAGCCAACGTTGCTCGTCACCGACGTCGATCGAGACCAGGACCGCTTCGACCGGTTCGCCGGACCGGCCGGGATCGTTCGAGCCGTGGCGCGGCTCGCCGTCGGCGCCGGAGGGCCGGAACGATTCGGAGACGTGCCGGGTCAGCGCCTCCGCGGCCGCCACCCCGGTGATGCGCTCCATCGCCGGGTTCCACGAGCGGACCCGGAGATCGGAGCCCACCGAGAAGATGCCGTCGGACGACGACCCGATCAGGTCAGCGAGCTTCTTGCGCTCGTCACCCACCTCGGCCAGCAGCGAGACCTGGTGCAAGGTGGTCGACACCCGCTCGGCCAGCGCGTCGAGGATGCGTTCGTGGCGGGGGGTGTACGGGCGGCCGTCGGCGCGGGCCGAGACCGCGATCGAACCACACGGCACCCCGGCATCGGCCAGCAGGCGCATCCGTGAGCCGGAGCCGTACACGTCCTCGACGGCCGACGGGCCGGCCGAGACCCGGACCGTGTCCCCGATGCCCTCGACGAGCACGACCGCCGACCGGGCGCCGAGCAGGTCGATGGCGTGCTCGGCCAACTCGGTGGCGGCTTCGTGGGGGTCGGTGGCCCGGCCGAGAGCCAGCTCGGCGGCTCGCAGCTGGTCCAGTTCGCCCTCGGTCAGCATGATGTGCCCCGATCGACGGATCACCACGAGGACCGCACCCGCCACCACGAGGGCGAGGGCGGCGAGCACCGGTGCGTCGATGACCGCGCACGCCACCGCCACGACACCCGACACCACCGCGGCCACCACGAGAACGATCCCGTCTCGCTGATCGCCGTGTCGGTGCATCCTTCCCTCCGGGCTCCTCTCTGGGCTCCGTGCGGGCGCGAACGTCCCGTGCGCCCGGCGCTGTCCGCATTGTCGGATGCCGAAGCGACATCGCGCCATGACCCGATCGGGTCATTTGTGGCGCGATCAGCAGGTTTCGGCGTTTCGGCGCCGAACCGGCGGATCAGCGGCCGGAGACGCCGCCACGGGTGTCGAGCGCATGATGCGCGGTGCCCTCGACCAGGGTGCGCAACCACCACTGGAGCGTGCCGGTGCGGTGGCGCTCGATGTCGATGACCGACAGACCGCCGCGGCGCAGCTCGACCGGGATGTCGCGGTCGACCCGCCACCCCGTGGTTGCCGCGATGCTCGGCGCCACCCACCGCTGCGCCCGGCCGGGCAGGCCGGTGGCCCGGCCCGGTTCGAGGAACAGCACCACCCCATCGTCGGCGAGTAGTTGCTTCAGGAGGGCCAGCATGCGGGTGATGTCGTCGACGGCGGCCATGCGGAACACGGAGAAGACGGTGTGGAACCGATCGCCATCGCGGGCCAGATCGGCGAGTCGCGGCGTGAGCGGTCCGTCGACGGTCACCACCTCGGACACGTCCGGGACGGGAGGCCACAGGGACGCATGGGCGTCGGCCCCGCCCAGGTCGAGGACCCGGCCACGCCCCCGCCGGGCCAACGCTCGCCGGCGGGCGCGCACGGTGAGCTGGACGCCCGGGGGGAGCGTTCGTTCGTAGCCGGTCGGGATGAGGAGCGAGTCGACGATGGGGCCAGTCTCACAGACGGACGCCGGCGGCCGGCGCCCGGACGGAGCCGCCGCCCCGATCCCGGACTTCGAGGCTGGAGTTACCGGTGGGTACCGTGTTGGCCCATGACGATCAAGAGCGTGGGCATCATCGGTTCGGGGATCATGGGTTCGGGCATCGCCCAGGTCGCGGCGACATCGGGCTTCAGCGTCGTGCTGCGGTCCCGCAAGCAGGAGACCGCCGAGGCCACGGTGGCCGCCATGCAGAAGTCGCTCGAGAAGCTGGTGGCCAAGGACCGCATGGCCGCCGACGATGCCGAGGCCGCGGTCGGCCGGGTCACGGCGACCTCCAAGCTCGACGACCTGGCGGAGTGCGACCTGGTCATCGAATCGGTGGTCGAGGACCTCCCCACCAAGCTCCACCTGTTCAACGAGCTCGACCACCACTGCAAGGACGGGGCGATCCTCGCCACCAACACGTCCACGCTGCCGGTCATCGAGATGTCGGTCGAGACCCGCAGGCCCGAGCGGGTGTGCGGGGTCCACTTCTTCAATCCGGCCCCGATGATGAGCCTGGTCGAGGTGGTCCAGACGCTGGTGACTTCCGACGAGACCATTGCCGACGTCCGTGAGTTCGTGGAGGCGTGCGGCAAGGGGCCCGTGCTGGTCAAGGACCGGGCCGGCTTCATCGTCAACCACCTGCTGTTCCCGTACCTGAACAACGCGGTCCGGATGCTGGAGAACGGCACGGCCAGCCGCGACGACATCGACACCGCGATGAAGGGCGGCTGCAACTTCCCGATGGGCCCGCTCGCCCTGCTCGACCTGGTGGGCCTCGACACCTCGCTGTCGATCCTCGACGCCCTCTACAACGAGTTCCGTGACCCCAACTACGCCGCGGTGCCGCTGCTGCGGCGCATGGTGGCGGCCGGTCACCTCGGCCGCAAGTCCGGCAACGGCTTCTACGAGTACTGATCGCGGCGCCGGCTCGTGACCCTCGCTGCTCCGTGAGGATCGAGCCGGACCCCACTCCGTGGTCGTTCCCCGACCCGCGGACGGCCGTTGACTCCGACGTGGTCGCGGTCGGCGGTGACCTCGAGCCGGGCACGCTCCTCGAGGCCTACCGGTCCGGGCTGTTCCCCATGCACATCGAGGGCGGCCGCACGCTGGCGTGGTGGTCGCCCGACCCCCGGGGGGTGTTGCCCCTCGACGGCCTACGGGTGAGCCGGTCCCTGCGGGCCTCGTGCCGGCGCTTCGAGATCCGGGTGGATGGCGCCTTCGACGAGGTGGTGGACGCCTGCGCCGACCCCCGGCGGCCGCACGGATGGATCACCGATGGCATCCGGGCCGCCTACCGCCGGCTGCACGAGCTGGGCTGGGCCCACAGCGTGGAGGCGTGGTCGGTCGACAACGGCAGCCTCGCCGGCGGTCTCTACGGCGTGTCCATCGGTGGGCTCTTCGCCGGCGAGTCGATGTTCCACCGGCGTCGGGACGCATCCAAGGTGGCCCTGGTCGCGCTGGTGGAGATCCTCCGGGACCAGGGTGTCGATCGTCTCCTCGACGTCCAGTGGACGACCGACCACCTCCGCTCGCTCGGCGCGGTGGACATCGGGCGATCGGAGTACCTCACCCGGCTCGGGGTCGCCCTCGACCGTCCGAGCCCGCCGGCGTTCTCCGCCTGAAGCGCCGGCGGGCTGGAGACCGCTCAGCTCTTCTTGCCGTGGCCCTTGCCGTGGCCCCGGCCGTGGGTGGCGGTCGGAGCCTGGTCGGAGGTGCTCGCACCCGGAGCGACGGTGTCGTCGCTCTCGTCGGTCTCCGAGCCGTCCTCGACGTCGCTCTCGGTCTCGGTGTCGGACGTGGCGCTCGGGTCGACCGTCTCGGTGGCATCACCGTGGTCGTGGGCGACCGCTCGGACGCACTCGCCGTGGTTGCCGTAGGTCTCGTCACCCTTGGTGCACGAGTGGGCCGCCTCGGAAACCGCGGCGCCGTGGTTGTCGGGCTGGACTGCGTCGGTGGTGGCCGCCGGGTCGGTGGTGGCAGCCGGGTCGGTGGTGGCAGCCGGGTCGGCCTCGGGACCCTCCGTCGTCTGGTCGTCGACCTCGGTGGTGGTCGTCGTGTCCTCGGTGGTGGTCGTGGTGTCGTCGGCGGACTCGTCCTCGCACCCGTCGGGGGTGGTGCTCTCGGTGGCGGAGGTGTCCTCGGTGGTCTCGGTCGCGGCGTCGAGGTCGGGACACTGGACGTCGGTGGTCTGGACGGCCGGCGCCTCGCTGGGGGGCGGGTCGTCGGTGGTGGCGGCGAAGGCGAAGGTGGCGCCTCCGATCACGACGGTCCCGGTCAGGACGATGGCGGCGGTCTTCTTGGCGGCGTGGGCTGCGATGGAGGTCAACATGACCTGACCATCGACATGTGGATTCGGTGCCTTGAGCCGCCGATGTCGGAATTGGGCCTCCCGACCCAGAGGAACCGGCGACACCCGCGGATGCCGCACGGGGAAACGCTTCTGGTCGCGCGTTCGTCGCTCCGTGACCGCCTGTCGTGGGGCCAGAACCTCTCCCGAGCTCGTTCTGGGCCCGCGATGGCGACGTGCCTAGGCGACCACGTCGTAGCCGGCGTCGTCGATGGCCTGGCGCACGGCGTCGTCGTCGAACTCACCCTCCACCGTCACCGTCTTGGCGTCGATGTCGACGTCGACGGTTTCGACGCCGTCGAGCGGCGACACCGCACCGGAGATGGCGTGGACGCAGTGGTCACACGAGATGGCGGGGACGCGATAGATGGTCTGCACCGGAAGGTTCCTCTCGGGAGGGGTGATGGCTGCGGAATCGCCGCAACCGGAGGGAGTTGGACACCACGAACACGCTCGAGAACCCCATGGCGCCGGCGGCGATCATGGGGACCAGCAGGCCGAAGGCGGCCAGCGGGATGGCGGCCACGTTGTAGGCGAAGGCCCAGAACAGGTTGCCCTTGATGGTGGCGAAGGTCCGGCGGGAGAGCGCGATGGCGTCGGCCACCCCGCGGGGGTCGCCGCCGACCAGGGTCAGATCGGACGCCTCGATGGCGACGTCGGTTCCGGTCCCGATGGCGATCCCCAGGTCGGCGGCGGCCAGGGCCGGGGCGTCGTTGACTCCGTCGCCCACCATGGCGACGACGCGGCCGTCTTCCTGCAGCCGGCGGATCTCGTCGAGCTTGTCGTCGGGCAGGACCTCGGCCCGCACGCTGGTGATCCCGACCTCGGCCGCCACCGCATCGGCGGTGCGTCGATTGTCGCCGGTCAGCAGCACCGTCTCGAGACCCATGGCGGTCAGAGCAGCCACCGCGTCGACGGCACCCGGCTTCACCGTGTCGGCCACCGCGAGCACGCCCTGGGCGACGCCGTCCCAGCCGACGAGGACGGCGGTGCGACCGCGCTCCTCCTGGGCGAGCGCCAGCGCGTCGACGGCCGAGGGCACCTCATCGAACAGGAGCCGCCGGCCGACGAGCACATCGACGCCGGCCACGGTGCCACGCACCCCCCTCCCGGGGAGATTGGTGAAGTCCTGGACCGGATCGAGGCTGACCGACCCCTTCGTGATCGCGGCGGCGATGGGATGCTCGCTCATCGCTTCGAGCGAGGCCGCCCGACGTAGCAGCATCGAGTGATCGCCGGTGGACGCCTGCGCATCGACCAACTGCATGCGACCCTCGGTGAGGGTGCCGGTCTTGTCGAAGACGACCGTGTCGATCTGGCGGGAGCGTTCGAGCACCTCGCCGCCCTTGATCAGGATGCCGAGCTGGGCGCCGCGGCCGGTGCCGACCATGATCGCCGTCGGGGTGGCGAGCCCGAGTGCGCACGGACAGGCAATGATCAGGACCGCCACCGCGGCGGTGAACGCGTCCTCGGCGCTGTGGCCGGTGAGGAACCAGCCGGTGAGCGTGATGAGGGCGATGGCCAGCACGGCCGGCACGAAGACCGCGGCGACGCGGTCGGCCAGTCGCTGCACCGGCGCCGACGATCCCTGGGCCTCGTCGACCATCCGCACGATCTGGGCCAACGCGGTGTCGGCTCCCACCCGGCTGGCCTCGACCACCAGGCGGCCGTCGGCGTTCACCGTGGCGCCGATGACCTCGTCACCGACGTCCTTGTCGACTGGCACCGGCTCGCCCGTGAGCATCGACTCGTCGACCGCGGAGCGGCCCTCGACCACCACGCCGTCGGTGGCCACCTTCTCGCCGGGGCGCACCACGAAGCGCATGCCGACCGCGAGGTCGTCGGCACTGATCTCCGTGCCGTCCTCGAGCCGCGCCGTCTGCGCGCCCAGCTCGGCCAGGGCGCGGATGGCGTCACCACTGCGCCGCTTGGCGCGGGCCTCGAACCACTTGCCGAGGAGGATGAGCGTGATGATCACGGCCGCGGTCTCGAAGTAGACGTGACCGCCGTCCACGAAGACGAGCGCCACGACCGACCACAGGTAGGCAGCGAGCGAACCGATCGACACCAGCGTGTCCATGGTTGCGGTGCCGTGGCGGAGGTTGGTCCACGCCGCCTGGTGGAACCCGATGGCGCTGACCGCGACCACGGGCGTCGTCAGCGCGAACGCCACCCACTCCCAGTTCGAGAAGTGCAGCGCCCCGACCATGGAGATCACCACGGTGGGCACGGCGAGCGCCCCGGCGAGGACGAGGCGCCGGCCGAGCGTCCGGATCCACCGCTCCTCGGCGGCCGCATGGTCATCGATCTCGGGGACGGAGTATCCGAGCCGCTCGATGACCGCCTCGAAGTCGTCGGTATCGAGGGTGGCGTCGTCGAAGATGACGGTGGCCCGGGCTCCGGCGAGGCTCACGTTGGCGGCCTCGACCCCGTCGAGTTTGTTGAGCCCCCGAGCGATCCGGGCCGAGCACGACGCACAGGTCATGCCTTCGACGGGGAGATCGACTCGTGTCCTCATGGCTCCAAGGGTAACACTCGATAGCTATACCCCCAACCCCTATATCGTGTAGACTTGGTCACATGCCGGGTTACACGTTCGAGAAGGAGCAGTTCCTCACCCGCCTGCGGCGCATCGAGGGCCAGGTGCGGGGGCTGCAGCGGATGGTCGACGAGGACACCTACTGCATCGACGTACTCACCCAGATCGCCTCGGTCACCAAGGCGCTCCAGGGCGTGGGGATGGGCTTGCTCGACGACCACATCCGCCACTGCGTCAAGGAGGCGGCCGACGAGCCGGGCGACGAACCGTTCGACGCCAAGGTGGAAGAGGTGATGGCGGCCATCAGCCGGTTGCTGCGGAGCTGAACCCACCGGTCTCTCGCCGGTCTCTCGCCGGTCTCTCGAGGTGCCCAGGTGGCCCCGGGTCGGTCCGGTGACGGACAATGTGGCCATGACCGGACGTAGCACCGACCACCGCGAACCGGCGTCCAAGGACCGCCCGTGGCTGATGAGGACCTACTCCGGCCACTCCACCGCGAAGGCGTCGAACGAGCTCTACCGCACCAACCTCGCCAAGGGGCAGACCGGCCTGTCCATCGCCTTCGACCTCCCCACCCAGACCGGCTACGACCCCGATCACGTGCTCGCTCGCGGCGAGGTCGGCAAGGTCGGCGTGCCGGTGGTCCACCTCGGTCACATGGGCGAACTGCTCGACGGCATCCCCCAGGGCGAGATGAACACGTCGATGACCATCAACGCCCCCGCAGCGTGGATGCTTGGCCTCTACGTCGCCAACGCCGAGAACCACGGTGTCGAGTCCACGGCGCTGCGAGGCACGACCCAGAACGACATCGTGAAGGAGTACCTCAGCCGCGGGACCTACATCTTCCCGCCCCTGCCCAGCCGTCGCCTCATCGTCGACATGATCGCGTTCTGCGCCGAGTGGATCCCGAAGTGGAACCCGATGAACGTGTGCAGCTACCACCTCCAGGAGGCTGGTGCCACCCCCGTCCAGGAGATTGCCTACAGCCTCGCCAATGCCATCGGCGTCCTGGACGCGGTGAGGGAGTCGGGTCAGGTCGCCGAGGACCGCTTCCCGCAGGTGTTCGGCTCGATCAGCTTCTTCGTCAACGCCGGCATTCGGTTCGTCGAGGAGACCGCCAAGATGCGGGCGTTCGACCGGCTCTGGAAGCGGATCGGCCGCGAGCGCTACGGCGTGACCGACGACAAGGCGCTCCGCTTCCGCTACGGCGTGCAGGTGAACAGCCTGGGCCTGACCGAGCAGCAGGCGGAGAACAACGTGCCGCGGATCGTGCTCGAGGCCCTCGGCGTCACCCTGTCCAAGAACGCCCGCGCCCGGTCCATCCAGTTGCCGGCGTGGAACGAGGCGCTCGGGCTGCCCCGACCGTGGGACCAGCAGTGGTCGCTGCGGATCCAGCAGGTGCTCGCCTACGAGACCGACCTGCTCGAGTACGGCGACATCTTCGACGGCTCGCACGTCATGGAAGGGCTGACCGACGAGCTGGCTGAGGCATCGTGGGCCGAGATGTCCGACATCCTGGACCTCGGCGGTGCGTTCGAGGCCATCGACGAGATGAAGGGTCGGCTGGTCCGCAGCCACGCCGAGCGCATGCGCCGGATCGAGTCGGGCGAGCAGGCCGTGGTGGGCGTCAACATGCTCACGGAGACGGCCGAGTCACCGCTCGGTGGCGAGGACTCGATCTTGAAGGTCGATCCCGCCGTCCAGGAGGAGCTGATCGCCGACGTCCAGCGCTGGCGTTCCGAGCGGGACTCCGACGCGGTGAAGCGCAGCCTCGACGAGCTCCGGCGGGTGGCCGAGTCGGGCGAGAACATCATGCCCGCCACCATCGACCTGGCCCACGCCGGCGGCACCACCGGCGAGTGGGCGGGACTGCTGCGTGAGGTGTTCGGCGAGTACCGGGCGCCCACCGGCGTGGCGGCGGCGTCGGGGTTCGGTCCCACCAGCGACGGTCTTCGAGCCGTGGCCGAGCGGGTCAAGGCCCGAGCCGGGGGTCCGCCCCGCCTGCTCGTGGCCAAACCCGGACTCGACGGTCACTCCAACGGGGCCGAGCAGATCGCGGTGGCGGCACGCGACGCGGGCTTCGAGGTCGTCTACCAGGGCATCCGTCTCACGCCGGAGCAGATCGCCTCGGTGGCGGCCGACGAGGACGTGGATGCGGTCGGTCTGTCGATCCTGTCGGGCAGCCACATGGAGCTGATCCCCGACACGGTGCAGTTGCTCCGGGACCGGGGCGTCGACGTCCCCGTGATCGCCGGCGGCATCATCCCCGAGGACGACCGCGATCCGTTGCTGGCCATGGGGGTGGCCGCGGTCTACACGCCGAAGGACTTCGACCTCACCAGGATCATGGGCGAGATCCTCGACCTGATCGGCGACTGACCGGCGATCACGTGAGGGGCCGGTCTGCACTCGTGGTCACCGCCCTGGGGACGGCGGGCCTGGGAACGATCGCGGTCGTGGCCCCGTCGAGGTGGGCTGCCGCGCTGGCCGGGGTCGGCGCGATCGCGGTGGCGGTGCAGTCGTTCGACCGACGCCCTCCCGTCGCCCCGCCGATCGATCCGCCTCCCCCACCGGCGCCGCGCGCTGACGCCATCGGGGTCACCGAGGCCGAGGTGGCCGGTGAGGTCCGGGAGGTGGCGCCGAGCCTCGACACCGAGCCGCCGAGGATCCTCGACGAGGTGACGCTGACCCGGGCCCTCTTCAGCCGGGTGGCCATGGCCCGTCGTGCCCTGCGTCCCCTGTCGTTGATCCACCTCGAGGTCGTGGCGGGCGATGGGCGCCGGGTCGAGATCGCCCAGCGGTTCGAGCAGATGCTCGACGTCACCCTGCGCGAATCCGACGTGTGCGGGCGCCGGGCCGACGGGGTCTACGTCTTCATCCTCGAGGACACAGGCGAGGACGGGGCGGTGTGGACCGCCGAGCGGCTCCGGCGGAACATGGCGGCGTCGACCGAGGGGATCCGGTTGTGCGCCGGCATCGCTTCCTACCCGAGCCACGGCCTGGTGGCCGCGGCGCTCGATGCCAAGGCGGCATCCGCGCTCGACGTGGCCCGCCAGTGGCACCGCGATCGGATCGAGGTCGCCGAGGGCCCCTGAACCGGGGCCATCGGCGCGTTGCCCGATCGACCGGCAGCGCTCGGTCAGTCGGTCCGGTGGCCCCCGTCGGTCCCGTCGAGTTCGGCGAGCACGTCGGACGTGTCGGCGCCCAGCGGCCGTCCGGCCCAGCGGATCCGACCCGGCGTCGCCGAGAGGTGGGCGATCAAGCCCTGCATCGGCGTCCCGTCGACGGTGGTGACGGTTCCGCGGGCCCGGACGTGGGGGTCGGCGATCACCTCGTTCATGGAGTAGACGGGCGCGGCGGCGGCTTCGGCTTCCTCGAACGCGGCGAGCACCTCGGCGCGCGTGCGGGCGCCGATCCAGGCCGCCATGCGTTCGTCGATGCGATCACGGTCCTCGACCCGTCCCTCGAAGGACCACAGGTCCTCGTCGTCGCCGAGACCGATGAGGTCGAGGACCCGCCGGGCCACCGATTCGGCCGAGGTGGACACCGCCACCCAGGTGCCGTCCGAGCACTGCCACGTGCCGCGGGGGACGGTGTAGGGCACGCCGGACCCGAGGCGGGGTTGCTCGTAGCCTTCGACGGCCGCGGCCGACACCAGCGGCCCCATGAACTGCAGGAGCGATTCGAGCAGGTTGACGTCGACCACCTGGCCGACGCCAGAGTGGAGAGCGACCATGGTGGCGAACGCGGCGGCGAGGCCGGTGATCTCGTCGGTCAGGGCGATCGGGGGCAGCAGCGGGGCGCCGTCGGGTTCACCCGACAGCGCGGCGAAGCCCGACATCGCCTCGGCCAGAGTCGCGAACCCGGCTCGGCCGGCGTAGGGACCGGTCTGCCCGAAGCCCGTCACCCGGGTGATCACCAGATCGGGGTTCGCGGCGAGGAGCACGTCGGGACCCAGCCCGAGTCGCTCGAGCGTTCCAGGTCGGAAGTTCTCCACCAGCACGTCGGCGGAAGCGCACAGCGCCAGCATGTGGTCGCGGCCCTCGTCGGACTTGAGGTCGAGCACGATCGATCGCTTGCCCCGGCCCAGCAGCTTCCAGAAGTAGGTGACGCCGTCGTCCGGGTGGCGCCGGAACATGGCCCGCGTCCCGTCACCGGTCCCCGGCCGCTCGACCTTGATGACGTCGGCGCCGAAGTCGGCCAGGTAGCGGGCGCACGACGGCCCGGCCAGCACCGTGGACGCGTCGACGACCCGCAATCCGTCCAGAGCCGTGGGCGGGGTGGGGTCCACCACTCAGTCGCGAGGCGAGCTCGGGACGAGGAGGCAACGGTCGTGGATGGACCCGAAGGAGTAGTCGGCGTACGCGCCGAGGAACATCGCCCGGGTCCGTTCCGTCCACGCCAGCGCCTCCGGTGTCGAGATGCGGTGGTGGAGCTGGACGATGCCGCCTTCGTGGACCTCGTACTCGGCCCAGGCGCCGGGGAAGTCCTTCACGCACGCCACCTCCACGAACGGCACGTCGCCGGTGGCGGCGAACCGGCGCACCCGGTTCCGATGCGTGTGGCCGGCGAAGTAGCCGCGGATCGACGGTCGCCGGGCCACCACGGCCACGAGGGCTTCGGAGTCGTCGGGGTTGATGCCGAAGTAGTCGCCGGCCCGGTGGTGGGAGTCGGGATCCCACGGGTGGTGGTGCCCGAACACCAGCACGGGCCGATCGGCCGATGCCGCGACGTCGTCGAGCCAGTCGAGCTGCTCGGTGGTCAGGCGGCCGTTGGCGGCGTGCGGGATGGCGGTGTCGAGCACGACGACCGTGACACCGGGGAGGTCGATCCGCTGGGTCGGGGTGGCGGCGAAGGCGACGTCCTTGGCGTCGTGGTTGCCGCGCACGTGGACGAGGCGGTCGCCGAACGCGTCGTGGTAGCAGTCGAGGAACGCCTGGTATTCGTCGAGCGTGCCGTGGGTGGTGAGGTCGCCCTTGGCGATGACGAGGGCCGGGTCGGCGGCGGCGATCTCGGCCACGGCTGCGGTGTTCATGGTGATCGGGTACGGCGGTTCACCGGGCGCCGACGACAGGACCGGGCCGAGGTCGCTTCCCTCGATCAGACCGCACTGGATCTCGCCGAAGTGGACATCGTTCACGGTGGCGAACCGGCAGAGCAGCTCACCGCCGGGGCGGTCGAGCGTCCGCACCGGGACACCGTCGAGGTCGTGATCGGTGCCCGGTCGGAGTTCGTCGTAGCGGCGCACCTCGGCACCCCGATGGAACACCGCCCGGTCGACGCCCACCGTGGTGACCTCGACCGGCGCCTCCGCCGTCACCATGGACGGTTTCGACGCAGCGGGATCGGTTGGGCCCACCACCGTCCGGAGAAACGCCAGCGAGGGGTCGACGAGGCCGGTGCCGGCTCGACGACCGGCCAGGCGACCTGGGCTGCGGCCACGATGGCCGCGGCCTCTTCGGGCGTGGGGCTCGGCGTGATCTCCACGCCACGAACCTACTCGGGGTGGTGGTGGGCGACACCAGCGCTGCGGCGCCCGACGTGGAGGAGGCCGATGCCGCCCAGACCCATCACGGCCCCACCGAGCAAGCCCAGGAGCGCGGGCCCGCTGAGGTCGAGCAACACCCCGCCCACCAACGGGCCGATCACCCGACCGGCGGCCATCACCGACTGGGCATCCCCGGCTCGCTCCTCGGGATGGCGGCTGCGCTCGGCCAGGAGGGCGAAGGCGCCCGGCACGCCCATCCAGAACGCGAAGCCCCAGAACGTGATGGCGGCCACGAACACCGTGCCGACCGGGACCGCGCCCACGGCGACGGCGGCCGCGCCACACCCCAGCAGCCACAGTCCGGCCGGTCCGCGGGCGCCGGTCCAGCGGGCGCTCGGGATCGCGGCGACGGCGTTGGCGCTGAACGCCAGCGCGACGGCGTGGGTCGACAGCCCGGCCGAGTCGGTCCCGATGACCGCCCCGTAGGTGAACACGCTGGAACCGCCGAGGGTGAGCAATCCGAGGCAGGCCAGCACCTTGAGCGCGTCGGGCGCGGCACCGTGGCGTTCGACGGACCGGTTCCGGGCCAGCAGCTGCTCGCCCGGGCTCCCGCTGCCCCGGCTGAACGCGAGCGGAGCGACGGCGGTCACGGCGAGGATGGCGTAGACGCCCGCCGCGCCGCGGTGGTCGGCGACCGCGGCGGCCACCGGGGCGACCGTCAGTCCGACGAGCGGCCCGACCACGGCGATCTCGCTCATCCGTCCACCGTCCCCGAACACTTGGGACCACGCGAACCACGTCATGACGCCGGTGGCGACGCCGACCGCGAAGCGGAGGGCGACGAGGACCGCATACGGGGGGAGCGGGATGCAGGCGGCATTGGCCACGGCGCAGGCGATGAGGGCGAGGCCGAGCACCCGCCCCCGGGCATGGAGCAGACGTCCGGAGCCGAAGGACCCGGCGACGAAGCCGGCGAGCAACGTGGCGGTGGAGATCGACGCCAGCCCGAGGCCGATGTCGTAGTCGTCGGCGACCGCCGGGAGCAGGAACGGACCGACGGAGAGGACCGCGGTGGCGTAGGCGGTGCTGAGCAGGAGCCCCGGGTGCTCTCGCGGTCGGATGGCCGCGAGAGCGCGGACGGGAGCCTGCACGGCGTGACCCTACCGACGGGGTCGCCCGGCCCGGCCCGGCGATGACCCTCAGCTCAGATCAGAGGGGCATGTTCCCGTGCTTGCGCGCCGGGAGCTCCTCCCGCTTGGACTGGAGCATGTCGAGGGCGGCGTTCACCTTGCTGCGGGTGTCGGCCGGGTCGATCACGTCGTCGACGTAGCCCCGATCGGCCGCGGCGTACGGGTTGAGGAACTTCTCGGAGTACTCGTCCACCAGCTCGGCCTTGCGGGCGTCGGGATCGTCGGCGTCGGCGATCTCGCGCCGGTTGACGATCTCGACCGCGCCGGCGGCGCCCATGACGGCCAGCTCGGCGGAGGGCCACGCGAACGAGACGTCGGCCCCGATCGACTTGGAGTTCATGACCACGTAGGCGCCGCCGTAAGCCTTGCGGGTGATGATCTGGATGCGAGGCACGGTCGACTCGCAGTAGGCGTAGAGCAGCTTCGCGCCGTGGCGGATGATGCCGTTGTGCTCCTGGTCGACGCCGGGCATGAAACCGGGAACGTCGACGAAGGTGAGCAGCGGCACGTTGAAGGCGTCGCAGGTCCGCACGAATCGGCCCGCCTTCTCCGACGACTCGATGTCGAGGACGCCGGCCATGGCCATCGGTTGGTTGCCGACGATGCCGACCGGTCGACCGGCCATCCGGGCGAAGCCGCACGTGATCTGGGGCGCCCACTTCGGCGCGTACTCGAAGTAGTCGCCGTCGTCGACCACGTCGGCGATGACCGCCTTCATGTCGTAGGGCTGGTTGGGGTTGGTGGGCACCAGGTCGTGCAGGGCCTCGCACCGACGGTCGGGGTCGTCGCCGGTGTCGAGCACCGGCGGCTCCTCGAGGTTGTTCGGCGGCAGGAACGACAGGAGGTACTTGACGTCGTCGAGCACGGCCTTGTCGTCGCCGGCCGAGAACTGCGCGACCCCGGACTTGGCGGAGTGGGCATCGGCACCCCCGAGCTCCTGCTGGGTCACGTCCTCACCGGTGACCGTCTTCACCACGTCGGGGCCGGTGATGAACATGTACGAGGTGTCCTCGACCATGAACACGAAGTCGGTCATGGCGGGGGAGTAGACCGCGCCACCCGCGCACGGTCCCATGATCACCGAGATCTGGGGCGTCACCCCGGATGCCTTCACGTTGCGGAAGAAGATCCCGCCGTAGGAGTCGAGGCTCACGACCCCCTCCTGGATGCGGGCGCCGGCGCCGTCGTTGAGTCCGATCAACGGGGCCCCGACCTTCAGCGCCATGTCCATGAGCTTGTGGATCTTGCGGGCGTAGGTCTCACCGAGGGCGCCGCCGTAGACGGTGAAGTCCTGGCTGAAGACGAACACCTTCTTGCCGTCCACGGTGCCCCATCCGGTGATCACCCCATCGGTGTAGGGCCGGTCATCGAAGCTCGATTCCATCGGCCGGCGAGCGAGGAGGTCGATCTCGTGGAAGCTGCCCTCGTCGAGCAGATACTCGATCCGCTCGCGGGCCAGCATCTTGCCGCGGTCGTGCTGGCGGGCGATCGAACGCTCCGAACCGGGCTGGCGGGCGGCGGCCTTCTTCTCCTCGAGGTCGGCGATCCGCTCGGACATGGAGTGCTGGGCCATGGCGCCGGAGGTTACCGACGGGCTCGTCGGGGCTCACAGTTCGCAATGGCTGGCTCGATCGCGCAAGGAAGTCGGGGCGCGGTACGTTCTCTGGGTGATACGCGAACTTCGTCCCGATCCGGGCGATCGAAGGGGGAATCTGCCGTGCCGCAATCGACTGCGCCAGAGCCGAAGGGTCTCACCCGGCGCCACTTCCTGGGCTACGTCATCGCCGGACCGACGCTGGTCACCGGTGTCCAGTGGCTCAACGGTGGGGATGCCCGCGCAGAGACGGTGCCGTCCGTCGGGCAGATCGCCGAGTCCTACGACCTGCTCGACTTCTTGCGCGACGCGGCCCGGCCGACCGCCAACCTCATCACCATCACCGTCAACGAGGACGGCACGGCGAGCTTCGCGCTCCACCGCACCGAGGTCGGCCAGGGCATCAGCACGGCCGTCGCCATGGTCATCGCCGAGGAGCTGGACCTCCCGGTCGAACGGGTGCGGATCAGCCAGGCCGACGCCCGGCCCGAGCTGCTCTTCAACCAGCTCACCGGTGGCTCCAACTCGATGTTCACCATCTACGACCCGGTTCGGCTCGCCGCCGCGGTCGCCCGCCAGCGCCTCCTCGACGCCGCCGCCATCGCGCTCGGCTCCGCCGGATCCTCGCTCTCGATCCTCGACGGCGTGATCCGCGCCCCGGATGGTTCGACGGTGGGCTTCGGCGAACTGGCCCGCGACGCCGCATCCGACGTCACCGAGCCGGTCGACGCCGAGCCCAAGGGCGGCGACTTCGCCGTCGTCGGTACACCCCGCAACCGGATCGATTCGTGGGCCATGGTCACCGGGCGCCAGCAGTACGTGCTCGACCTCCAGGTGCCCGATGCCCTGCCCACGATGGTCTGCCGCCCCCCGACCATCAACGGCACACCCCGCTCGATCCGCAACGAGGACCAGGTGCGGGCGATGCCCGGGGTCACCGACATCGCCATGGTCGCCACCGGCGTCGCGGTCCGGGCCCGCACCTTCGGGCAGTGCATCGACGCCGTGCGGACCCTCGACGTCACCTGGGGCCCCGGCACGGTCGACGGCCTCTCCGACGACGACGTGCAGTCCGCCCTGGCCGACGCCGAGCTCCCCCAGGTCGCACCCGACCTGGGCGCGCTCGGATCGGGTGGCGGCCTCGGCGCGCTCGGGCTGTCCAAGCTCGTACCCAAGACCCTCGACGCGACGTTCACCTTCGCCTTCCAACCCAACTGCCCGCTGGAGGCGAACCCGGCGATCGCATCGGTGGCCGATGGAAAGGCCGAGATCTGGGCGCCGATGAAGACGCCCATCACCGCCCAGCAGGACATCGCCGAGGCACTGGGTCTCCCGCAGGACGCGGTGACGTGCCACGTCGTCCAGGGCGGTGGATCGTTCGGCCGCGACCTGTTCTGGGACGGCGCCCGCGAGGCGGCGTTGATCTCCCAGGCGATGGGCAAGCCGGTGAAGTTGCTGTGGCATCGCACCGACGACTTCCGCCAGGGCCGTACCCATCCCGCGAGCCGGTCCTCGATCCGCGCCACCTACACCGGCGACACCATCGTCGCCTTCACCCAGCACCACACCAGCGTCAACACCGACTTCGGCCACGGGCTGGGCGAGATCCTCACCCGCAAGTTCGACGAGCTGCCCGGTGGCCTGGGCGGGATGGGCTTCTCCCAGTCGGTCTTCATGCTGACCCAGTTCATCCCCTACGACTTCGGGGTGGTCGAGCAGCTCCTCAACGAGACGCTGCCCGCTCCCGGTCAGGTCGAGACGAACCTGTTCCGCACCAGCAGCATGCGCAACATCTACAGCCCGAACGTGGTGACGGCCCGCGAGCTGGTCATCGACCGGATCGTGGCCGACATGGGTGCCGATCCCTACGAGTTCCGCCTCGCCACCGTGAAGGACGAGCGGGGCAAGGCGGTGCTGCGCAAGGCCGCCGAGGTCGGTGGGTGGGGCAAGTCGATGGCACCGGGCACCGCCCAGGGCATCGGCTTCCACAACGAATACAAGGGCCGGGCCGCCTGCGTGGTCGAGATCGACACCACGCCGGCCACGGTGGGTCGCGAGGTCGCCGGTGCCTACACCGGACCCCGGGTCACCAAGGCCACCTTCGTCGTCGATGTCGGTCTGGCCGTCAACCCGCGTGGGTTGGAGGCGCAGATGATCGGCGGGACCATGGACGGGATCGCCAATGCGCTGACCTACTCGCTCCACCTCGACCGCGGGATGTTCGCAGAGGACTCCTGGGAGCACGCCTACTACACCCGCCAGTGGAACGTTCCGTTCGACGTGCAGGTCGTCATCCTGCAGACCTCGAGCCAACCCGGCGGCGCCGGCGAGTTGGGTGTCGCCGCATCGATGGCGGCCACGGCCTGTGCCTACGCCCGCGCCACCGGGACCATGCCCACCCACTTCCCCATCAACCACGACCAGCCACTTCCCGACACGATCTCGCCGAGAGGCACCGTGCCCCAGTCGCCCACGGACGGTCTGGCGAAGTTCGGACGCTGAGGAGGAACGATGCCCACCGAGATTCCCACCCAGACCTTCGTCGTGAACGGCACCGAGGTGTCGGTCGAGGTGGAGGACGACGTCCGCCTCCTCTGGGTCCTGCGCGACCTGCTCGGGATCACCGGACCCAAGTACGGCTGCGGCCTCGACGTCTGCAAGGCATGCACCAGCCATCTCAACGGCAAGGCGTTCAATCCCTGCGCCACGCCGGTCGGCGAGCTGTTGCCCACCGACGAGGTCACCACCATCGAAGGCCTCGCCGGCACCGTGGACACCGAGCTGCATCCCGTCCAGGAGGCATGGATCGAGCACGACGTCGCCCAGTGCGGCTACTGCCAGCCGGGCCAGATCATGGCGGCCAGCGCCCTCATCCAGGAGGTGTTCGCCTCTGGCCGGAAGACCATCACCGACGAGGACCTCGACGGGCTCCACAACATCTGTCGCTGCGGCACCTATCCCCGCATCCGTGACGCCATCCGCGCCGCGGCGGCCACGATGGCCGGCCAGCCCGTCTCGATCCGCACCACGACGGAGACCGGCTGACGCGATCATCGGGCACCATGGCCCGGTGGCCGTCATCTTCGTCTACGGAACGCTGCAGCACGCTCCCCTCCTCGACCGCCTCCTCGGCCGGGTGCCCGCCTCGCGGCCGGCGCGGCTGCCGGGCCATCGGGCGGCTCCGCTGTCCGGCCGGCCCTACCCCGGCCTGGTGGTGGACGACGCCGCGGTCGCCCCTGGCCGGCTGCTGGACATCACGGAGACCGAGGTCGATGTCCTCGACCGCTTCGAGGGCACGGAGTACGAGCGGGTGCGGGTCGTGGCGTTCGACGACCGCGACGAGGACGTCGAGTGCGACGCCTGGCTGTTGACCGGATCGTCCCGGCGCCTCGTCGTCGACGGCGCCTGGGATCTGGACCGGTTCCTGGCCCGGGATGTCGAGGCCTTCCTCGGGGGATCCGCATCGGGGGAGCCCCACCCCGGCGCCGGCTCGTAGCCTCGGCCCATGGACCTGCCCGTCCCGTTCCCGCTCAAGCCGATGCTGGCCAAGCCGAACGACGGCATTCCCGAGGGCGACTGGTTGTTCGAGCCCAAGTGGGACGGGTTCCGCTGCCTGGTCTTCCGAGACGGTGACGAGATCGAGCTCGGCAGTCGCAACGAGCGCCCGCTCACCCGGTACTTCCCCGAGATGCTCGACCCCCTGCGGGCTGCGCTCCCCGATCGGTGCGTCGTCGACGGCGAGCTCGTCGTGGCCGTCGACGACCGACTCGACTTCGATGCCCTCGGCCAGCGCATCCACCCGGCCGAGTCGCGCGTCACCATGCTGGCCGAGCAGACGCCGGCGGCATTCGTGGCCTTCGACCTCGTCGCGCTCGGCGACCGCACCCTGCTGGACGAGCCCTTTGCCGAGCGCCGGCGCTTGCTCGAGGACGCGATCGTCCCCGGATCCCAGGTGCACCTCACCCCGATCACCGACGACGCCGAGGTGGCGGCCGAGTGGTTCCGCCGGGTCGAGGGGGCTGGCCTCGACGGACTCATCGCCAAGGATCCCGCCAGCGTCTACCAGCCCGACAAGCGGGTGCTGCGCAAGGTCAAGCACCAGCGCACCGCCGACTGCGTGGCCGCCGGGTTCCGCTGGCACAAGGACGGCGCCGGGGTCGGCTCGATCATCCTCGGGATCCACGGGCCGGACGGCGACCTCCGCCACGTCGGCGTGGCCGCCAGCTTCACCGCGAAGTTCCGGCGGGAGCTGATCACCGAACTGGAGCCGTTGGTGGAGGACGACTTCTCCCGCCATCCCTGGAGCAGCTGGATGGATGCCGAGGCCCACGAGGACGGGCAGATGCCCGGGGCGCCGAGCCGCTGGAACAACCAGCGCGACCAGTCCTGGGTGCCGCTGCGCGTCGGTCCGTCGTCGGGCCGAGTCGTCGAGGTCGGCTACACGATCATGACCAACGGTCGCTTCCGGGGCACCACCCGGTTCGTGCGGTGGCGACCGGACAAGACCCCGGCGGAGTGCACCTACGACCAGCTCGACGTCGTGCCGCCGATGGGGTTCAGCGAGGTCCTGCGCTGACCCCGAGGGGCGATCCCTTTCGCACCAGATAGCAGCGTTTGGGACCTTCGACGCATGGCAAATGGGTCGGATAGCCCATGGAGGACGCCCACGCGTCAGGAGAGAATGAATCCAGCGGCGGGAACCTGCCACCTGCAGGGCAACTGCAGGTGTGCCAGATGCTGGTCCGGCGCTTCAGCGCCGGACCAGGCCGAGAGCTACTCGGGCGCCCGGGCGGGGCGTCCGGGGCTCCCGGCTCACCACCCGACGGGGCCGGTCATCGGGCAGCGAGGCGATTCGCCCGTTCGACCAGCGCAGAGCCATCGAGTCCGTCGGCGATGGTGACGAAGTCTTCGGTCGGGCCGGTCCACTCGAGGTCGTCGATGCTCCGACTCACGGGCGCATCCGGCTGCAGCGTGGCCAGCGTGCGGAACAGGAGCGCGTCGTCGAGGTTGTCCTGGAGGGCGACGGCGAGCTTCGCCCCACCGCGTACGGTCACCTCCCACTGGCCAGCCGCCGGGGGGATGTCCTCGATGTGCAGGTACCGGGCGAGAACGGTGGCGGTCGACTTCGCGCCCCACCCGGGTACCCCCGGGAACCCGTCGGCCGAGTCGCCGACGAGGGCGAGGTAGTCGGGGATCGACTCGGGGAGCACGCCGAACTTCTCCCGCACCCCTTCGACGTCGAACCAGCGGTCCTGGCGCCGGTCCCATTGCACGACCTTGCCGCCGACCAGTTGGGCCATGTCCTTGTCCGGCGTGCACACGATCACCTGCTCGACCCGCTCGTCGGCGACACCGAGGGCGGCGCCGGCGGCGAGACCGTCGTCGGCCTCGAAGGTGGTCTGGGGCCACACGGTGAACCCGGCCGCCTCGAGCGCCTCCTCGACCAGGGGGAACTGCGCCTTCAGCTGGGGGTCGACGCCCGAGCCGTCCTTGTAGGTGGCCCACAGCTCGTTCCGGAAGCTCTCGATCACCTGGTCGGTGGCGATCCCGAGGTGGGTGGCGCCGTCGTCGACCAGTTGCAGCATCGAGTTCACCACGCCGCGGACCGCGCCCCGGTCCGGATCACGGTTGTTGGGGGAGTAGTGGTACCGGAACAACTCGTAGGTCCCGTCGACGAGGTGCACGCGCATGGGGCGATGTTGGCAGGTCGAACCAGGTCACACCTGGAGCTCGCCGCGGCCGACGCGCACGGCGCGGCCGCCGACGGTGGCCGCGACCAGTTCCGCGCCGCGACGCACCGCGCCGGCGTGGATCTGGCTGGCCCGGCCCATCTCCACGCCCTGGTCGACGATCCATCCCTCGGCCAGCCGTCGGTTCGAGACGTGACCGGCCAGGTAGCCGCACAGGGCGGCTGCGGCCGACCCGGTGGCCGGGTCCTCGGGGATGCCGAACCCGGGCGCGAACATCCTGGCCCGCCACTGCGGACCATCGAGGGCCCGGTGACCCGACCCGTCGTCGACCGGTGCGACGGCGTAGAGCTGATCGGGTTCGACGAGCGCGACCGTCTCGCGCCAGCAGCCGACGTCCACCTCGATGCGGCCGAGGGTCTCGACGTCACGGAGAGCCACGATGGTGAACGGCACGCCGGCGCTCCACCCCCTGGGGCCGAGCGTGGGATGGAGATCGGCCAGGGTCAGTCCCAGGCAGCGGACCACGTCGCCGGGGTCGGCGGTGGGCATCGACCGAGGCGGTCCGGCCGTGGTGAGCGTGGCGACACCGCCGTCGACGGTGACCGCCACCGGTCCGACCCCTTCGAGCAGGGTGACCGACTCAGCGGCCAAGCCGGCGTCGACGAGGGCGAGGGCGGCGCCCACCGTGGGGTGACCGGCGAAGGGCAACTCGGCGGCCGGGGTGAAGATCCGTGTCCGCACGCCAGGAACGGATCCGTCGGTGCTGCCCGGCCACAGGAACACCGTCTCGGACAGGTTGAGTTCCCGGGCCACGGCGTGGCACTGCTCTGTCGACAGCTCGGGCGGGTCGATGCTCACCGCGAGGGGATTGCCGGCGAAGGGCGTGTCGGTGAACACGTCGTAGAGCTCGTAGTGAACCGTGACTGGCATCGGGCCAGCCTTCCCAACCGCCGGCGCTCGTGTCGACGGGATTCCGCGGCGGGTGTGGCCCGGGAGAGGCGGTGAACGGCCGGGAGTTGCGAGGCGCAGCCGAGGAACTCCAGAAGTGAGCGGTCCCGAAGGGGACCGGCGAACGGCTCAGCCGGCGAGGCGGGGGATGTCGCTCGGCTCGGCGTGGCCGTCGTGGACGACCTCACCGTTGTGCAGGGCGATGCATCGGTCGACGCGCTCGACCACGTCGAGGTCGTGCGTGGCGACGATGATGGTGTCGCCGGCCGCGTGGTGCTCGTCGAGCAGGTCGAGCAGGCCGTGGCGGCCCGACTGGTCGAGGCCCACGAACGGCTCGTCGATCAGCAGCACCCGGAACGGACGGATGAAGCCGAGGGCCAGCGCGGTCTTCTGCCGGAGGCCGCGGCTGAACCGGCTGGGGAGGTCGTCGATGCGCTCCTCGAGCCCGAGGCGGCGGATGACCTCCTCGGATCGCTCGGACCAGTCGGTGAGGCCGTGGAGGGGCATCAGGTAGTCGATGTGCTCCTGCACCGAGAGATCGTCGTAGAGCACGGGGTCGTCACCGATGTAGCTGAGGTCGGCACGGGCGTCGTCCGAACCGGCCTCGGCGTCGTGGATGGTGATCGAGCCGTCGGTGGAGTCGAGCAGGCCGGCGGTCATCTTGAGCAGGGTCGACTTGCCGGAGCCGTTGTGGCCGATGAGGGCGATGAACGAACCCTCGGGGATGCTCAGGTCGGTGGGGGCCAGCGCCACCAGTGAGCCGTACTCCTTGGTGAGCCCATCGATGGAGATGGCGGCGGGCGGCTTCGGCGCCGAGTTCGTTCGTTTCTTCTTGGCCATGTCAGTCCTCGTCGTCGTCACGTTCGGCCGCGAGCCGCTTGGCCCGCTTGCGGGCTTCGCTGGCGTTGAACGCCTCGGCCATCTGCTCCTTGAACGCGGGCCGAGCGCGAACCCAGGCCACGGTCAGGGCGAACACCAGTCCACCGATGAAGATCCCCGGTTGCAGCACGGCCGTGGGATCGTTCCCGTGGTCGGCCGCGTTCTGCGCCAGCAGGAACGGCACCAGACCCAGGCACGCCACCACCGGTGGCAGGGCCGCCTCGTAGACGACGCGTGAGCTGGCCGCTTCGGGCGGCAACATGAGCATCGACATGTCGTTGGGGTCGGGCGCGCCGCGGACGGTGCTGACCGCGGCGCCGGCCACACCGGTGAGCGCGGCGGTGAAGGCGACCGTGGCCGCCACCGCGAGACCGTGGGCGTCGAGGCCCCCGAGGGCGGCCCCCGCGACACCCACGATGGACACGGCCACCGCGGTGAGCGTGGGGACGACCAGCAGGGTGGCGTGGATGCTGCCGATGCCCACCGGGACCAGCTCCAGGATGGTCTCGTGGTCGAGCTCCTGGGCGAGGGGCTCCACCGCGTCGAGGCCGATCAGGAAGGCACACAGCCCGGACACGACGATGAGCGGCAGCGCGCCGTTCCATGCCGCCCGGGCGGCGATGCCGGCCACACCGGCGAGCAGGACCATCCGCAGCAGCCGGGTACCCGGAGTGCGGAGCAACGACCACCAGCCTCGGGCGACGAGGCCACCTCGCGCCCCGCGGCGCCGGCGATGGGGAATCCAGGGACGGGAACGGGGCCGCTCCTGGAGCAGCTGCCGGCGCAGGACCAGCACGGTCCGGAGATCCCGCATGGTGGCGGCGAAGCGCATCTGGCCGACCAGCGCCGAGCGCCGGGCCATCTCCTCGATGGACACGCCGCCGATCGCCCGGACGCCGATCACGGCGACGACGAGGACGAACGGGATCGGTACGAGAGCGAGCAGGTTGTACGACGCCGTCCCGGCCATCCAGACCGGGATGCGCCCGAGCAGGGAGAACGGCGACGTCGGGGCGTATCCGAGGGCCTCGGCCACCGGCCACACGAGCAGCCCGACGGCGAGCCCGCTGGCGGCTGGCCGGCTCATGCGCCGGCCGCAGGCGTTCCATGCGCACCCGAGGGCGAAGACGGCGACGATCATCGCCCACAACGATCCCGACAGCGTCCAGGCCAGGGCGTTGCCCTCGGTCCGGCGGGCGAGCAGCTGGCCGGCCACACCGCCGACGACGACGGAGACGAACAGCCCGAACCGAGCCTGGCGCAGGATCGGTCGGCGCATGGCGTGGCCGATGTCGACGGGCGCGAGCAGGACGTGGCGCACATCCGGAGCCTCGAGCGCCACCGGGCCGCCCCGGCTGCCGGAACGCAGGCCCAACCCACCGGCGAGCGCGGCCAGGATGCCGAGTCCGACCGGGACGTCGTCGAGGAGGTGGCTGATCTGCGACGACGTGAGCTGGTCGCCACCGACCGCGCCGGACAGGACGAGCACTGCGATGCCCACGATCAGGGCGGTGACGTAGGCCTGGTAGAACGCGTCGAACGGTTCGATCTTGGCGGTGCGCTTCCGGAACCGGACCGCGCGCAGCGTGTCGAGCGCGTCCAGGCGCGCTTGTAGGGCCTCCGTCACCGTACCCACGGTATCGACCCGAAGATGAGAGGCCGTGTGCGGCCTATTCCTGGACGAGCTCGATCAGGGTTCCGAACGATCCCTTGGGATGGACGAAGGCCACCGTCGTGCCCCGCGATCCCAGTCGCGGCGCCTTGTCGATCGGGGTGGCGCCGGCGTCGATCATCGACTGGAGCGCCTCGGCGCAGTCGTCGACCCGGTAGCCGACGTGATGGAGCCCCTCACCGCGCTTGGCCAGGTACTTGGCGATCGGGGACTCGTCGTTGGTGGCGGCGGTGAGCTGGATGTAGGAGTCGGCCACCTTGAGCAGGGCTTCCTCGACGCCGTCGGATTCGACCACCTCGCGGTGGTGGACCTCGGCCCCGAAGGCCTCGGCGTAGTAGGCGACGGCGGCATCGAGGTCGTTGACGGCGATGGCGATGTGGTCGATTTCGGTCAGCAGCACGGTGCACGAATCTACGCGGGGCGGGCTGCGGATTCCCATCGACCGCGTCGAATCGGACAGGATTCCGGGTCACCGATCGCCCGTACCGCTGGAGGACGATGTCCCATGACCACCATGACCCGCGCCTATTCGATCACGGCCGAACGCCTGGCTGCCGAGACCGAGGCGAGCGGCGGTGACCCCTCGGGCATCGACGTCTCCAAGGTCGTGGCGCTCGACGACCTCGAGCTCCGTGACGTCGGACCGCACGACGTCCGCATGAAGATCCTGGCCGCCTCCGCCGAGCACAACATCGACCATGCCGCCACCGCCGACACGGTCAACATCGCCGAGGCGCGGGGCGGCAAGATCTTCCCCGGCAACTCGGCCCTCGGCGAGGTGCTCGAGGTCGGTCGTGACGTCACCCGCTTCTCGCCCGGCGACATCGTCGTCACCCACTGCAACGGTGAGCCCGACGCCAACGGCTTCCCGCTCCGCATCTGGGCCTACGACCAGCCCGAATCGATCGGCTGGTACTCCGAGGAAGCGGTGGTCGAGGACTGGCAGATCATCCCGGCCCCCCTCGACTGCGGGCTGAGCCTGTGGGAGATGGCCGCCCTCCCGCTGCGGGCCCCGACCGCCTACCACCTCTGGCGGCGGGCCATCGGCATCTTCCGGGTCAAGGTCCCCTTCGAGCACCAGGCCCGGCTCAACGTGATGAGCTTCGGTGGCGGCGTGGGCGAGCTGTTCCTCATGCTGGCCAAGGCCGAGGGTCACAACGCGTTCTTCTGTGCCGGCAGCGCCGAGCGGCGGGCCGCGCTCGAGCAGCAGGGCATCGTCGGCATCGACCAGAAGGCGTTCAACCGCTTCGCCTCCCGTGACGACGTGAAGGCGTTCAACAAAGAGGTCAAGTCGCTGACCGACGGCGTCGGCATGCACATCGTCTGCGACATGCTCCGTGGGCCGGTGTTCGAGGCCGGCCTGGCCGTGGCCGCCCGCTGCGGGGTGAACGTCAGCGCCGGTTGGCAGCTGTCGCAGAAGGTCTCGTACAACTCGACCGTGCAATCGGTGAAGCAGGTCACCATCGACCACACGCACTACGAGACGCCGATCGGGTGTGAGGCAGCCACCGAGCTGTACGGCTCGGTGTTCAAGCCCACGATCCACCACGAGGTCTATCCGTTCGATCAGGTGCCCCGCTGCTTCCAGGAGATGCACGACAACACCCAGACCGGCATCCCGATCATCCGGGTCGCCCGCGAGCTGCCCGACTCGGTCTCCGACCTGGTCTGACCCGGGTACCGTGCAGGGCGGTGGCGTACGAATCTCGTGATCGGCTCTCTCCGTACCGGAGCCCCGACGCGATCCTGGCCGAGGCGCGACGGATGGCCGAGGACATCCGCCGCCGGGCGGAGCGCGACGCCAACGAGTTGCGTCGCGACGCGGCCGAGTGGGCCTCGGCCACCCGGCGGGAGGCCGAGCACCATCGCGACCGCATCCTGGCCGAGCTCGACGAGCTGCGGCGCCCGGGTTACCCGGCCGCCGGCGACCGCCCGGAAGACGACGGGCCCGACACCGACGGGGACGTGATCGATCTGCGCCGGGCGGTCGGGGCCCGCCGGGGCGCGAGCCCGCCCGTCGAAGACCCCGACATCGAAGACCCCGACATCGACGATCTCGACCATGACGAGCTCGATGTCGGCGCCTACGACCCGCAGCGAGCCATGGGCGGGACCTACGTCGTGGGTCGGCCGCGTCCGCCGGTGGAGACCAGCATCGACACCAAGCTCAACGACGTCGTGCGCCAGGTGGTGCGTCGCACCTTCAACCGGTCCTATCCCTGAACGCCGGCGAGGTCACCCGCCCATTACCGGTCGGTAGGGGGCGCTCCCTACAATCGGACACCACCACATCGTTTCGACCCGGGGGAGTAGACCCAATGCCTGGTTCCGTGATCGTCACCGGCGCCCGTACGCCGATCGGAAAGCTGTCAGGTGCCTTCGCCTCGATGGCCGCCACCGACCTCGGCGGCGTCGCCATCAAGGGCGCCCTCGACAAGGCCGGCCTGAGCGGCGACCAGGTCGACTACGTGATCATGGGCCACGTCATCGGGGCCGGCGCAGGCCAGATCACCGCCCGCCAGGCGGCCACCAACGCCGGTATCCCCATGAGCGTGCCGGCCACCACCGTCAACAAGGTGTGCCTGTCGGGCCTCAACGCCATCTACCTCGCCGACCTCATGATCCAAGCCGGCCACGCCGACATCGTGGTCGCCGGCGGCATGGAGTCGATGACCAACGCGCCGTACCTGCTGCCGGGCGCCCGGGCCGGTTACCGCGCCGGCGACAAGACCGTCGTCGACTCGATGATGTACGACGGCTTGTTCTGCGCCTTCGACCAGTGCGCCATGGGCGCCGGCACCGAGAAGTACGCGGCGTCGGCCGGCCTCGCCCGCGAGCCGCAGGACGCGTTCAGTGCCCAGAGCCACGAGCGTGCCGCCAAGGCGATCAAGGACGGCATCTTCGACGACGAGATCGTCCCAGTGGCCGTGCCCCAGCGCAAGGGCGACCCGGTCATGGTCACCACCGACGAAGGCGTTCGGGGCGACACCACGGCCGAGAGCCTCGGCCAGTTGCGTCCCGCGTTCGACAAGGCCGGCAACATCACCGCCGGCAACGCGAGCCAGATCTCCGACGGCGGGTCGGCCACCATCATCATGTCGCGGGCCAAGGCCGACGAGCTCGGTCTCGGTGGCATCGGCGAGGTCGTCGGGTACGGCCAGGTCGCGGGCCCCGATGCTTCGCTGCTCACCCAGCCGAGCAACGCCATCAAGAACGCGCTCGAGAACGCCCCCATCACGCAGGACCAGATCGGCCTCTACGAGCTCAACGAGGCGTTCGCGGCCGTCGCCCTGTCCTCGATGAGCGACCTCGGCGTCACCGACGACATCGTCAACGTCAACGGTGGCGCGATCGCCGTCGGCCACCCGCTGGGCATGTCCGGCAACCGGCTCGCCCTCACGCTGCTGCTCGAGATGAAGCGCCGCGGCGTCGAGTACGGCGCAGCTGCCCTCTGCGGTGGCGGCGGCCAGGGCGACGCCCTCATCGTCCGCGGGTTGTAACCACCCTTTTTGACATGTCGAGCGGGGTCGTTCATACCCTGCTGCCGTGTCTGATGCCCCCGCGTCGCGGCCCCTCGTCATCGTCGAGTCACCGGCCAAGGCCAAGACGATCGGTCAGTTCCTCGGGAACGACTACGTCGTCGAGGCATCGGTGGGGCACATCCGCGACCTCCCGTCGAAGGGCTTGTCGATCGATGTCGACTCGGACTTCAAGACCGAGTACGAGATCAACCCCGACAAGCGCGACGTCATCAAACGGCTGAAGGCGCTGCTCAAGGACGCCGACGAGCTCTATCTCGCGACCGACGAGGATCGCGAGGGCGAGGCCATCGCCTGGCACCTGCGGGAGGTGCTCAAGCCCACCGTGCCGGTCAAGCGCATGGTGTTCCACGAGATCACTCGCTCGGCCATCGAACACGCGGTCGAGAACTCCCGCGACATCGACTACAAGCGGGTCGACGCCCAGGAAACCCGCCGCATCGTCGATCGCCTGTACGGCTACCCGGTCAGCCAGATCATGTGGCGCAAAGTGAACCGGGGCCTGTCGGCCGGGCGGGTCCAGTCGCCGGCCGTGCGCCTGGTGGTCGAGCGTGAGCGAGAGCGCATCGCCTTCGTCTCGGCCGACTACTGGGACCTGAGCGCCGCGTTCCCCACCGACCCGCGCTTCACCGCCAAGCTGGTGGCGCTCGACGGCGACCGCGTCGCGTCGGGTCGCGACTTCGGCCAGGACGGCCGGGTCGCCCGGGCCGACGTCGCCGTGGTCGACGAGGCCACGGCCAGCGACCTGCGAAGCCGCCTGGACGGCCAACCCTTCACGGTGCGCTCGGTGGAGGAGAAGCCGTGGCGCAGCCGGCCCAAGCCGCCGTTCATGACCTCGACCCTCCAGCAGGAGGGGGGCCGCAAGCTGCGGATGTCGGCCAGCCAGGTGATGCGCATCGCCCAGGGTCTCTACGAGAAGGGCTACATCACCTACATGCGGACCGACAGCACGACGCTGTCACAGACCGCGCTGGACGCGGCCCGCGCCCAGGCTCGCCAGCTCTACGGCGAGGAGTACGTGCCGGCCGAGCCGCGCACGTATGCCAGCAAGTCGAAGAACGCCCAGGAGGCCCACGAGGCCATCCGTCCGGCGGGGGAGACCTTCCGCACACCCGACGAGGTGAAGGGCGAGCTGCGCAAGGACGAGCTCGCCCTCTACGACCTCATCTGGAAGCGCACGGTGGCATCGCAGATGGAAGACGCGGTCGGCCGCACGATCTCGATGCGCATCGTGGCTCCCGCTCCCGCCACCGACGGCGACGGGTCCACGGAGTGCACGTTCGGGGCGTCCGGGCGGGTCGTCACCTTCCAGGGGCACCTGAAGGCCTATGTCGAAGACGATGACGACGACGAGTGCCGAACGCGACGAAGAGGAGCGCGTCCTGCCGCCGGTGACCGAGGGCGACTCGCTCCCGTCTCCGGATCTCACCGCCGACGGCCACAGCACCACACCGCCGGCCCGCTTCACCGAGGCGTCGTTGGTGAAGCGGATGGAGGAACTGGGGATCGGCCGTCCATCGACCTATGCCTCGATCATGGGCACCATCCAGGATCGCGGGTACGTGTTCAAGAAGGGCACCGCCCTGGTGCCGACCTGGACCGCCTTCGCGGTGGTCAACGTGCTCGAGCGGCAGTTCGGTGAGTACGTCGACTACGAGTTCACGGCCAAGATGGAGGACGACCTCGACCTCATCGCCATCGGTGAGGAGGAGCGCGTCCCGTGGTTGCACCGCTTCTGGTTCGGTGAGGATGGGAGCGATGGCGGTGGGCGCAAGGGCCTGGGCGTCACCGTCGAGGAGGCGCTCGAGAAGGTCGACGCCGCCGAGGTCAACACCTTCCCGCTCGGCATGGACGAGAACGGCGAGATGGTGGTGGCCAAGCCCGGCCGGTACGGCCCCTACGTCAAGCGCGGGGAGAACGACACCGCCTCGATCCCCGAGGGCCTCCCGCCCGACGAGCTGACGCTGGAGAAGGCGCTCGAGTTGCTGGCGGCACCCAAGGGCGACACCCCCATCGGCGAGGACCCCGACAGCGGTCTCCCGGTCTACGTCAAGACCGGGCGGTACGGGCCCTACGTGCAGCTCGGCGACGCCGACACGCTGCCCGAGGACACCAAGCCGAAGATGGAGTCGCTGTTCAAGGACATGAAGCCCGAGGATGTCACGCTCGACGACGCCCTGCGCCTGCTGTCGCTGCCCCGGGTGGTCGGGACCGACGAGGAGACCGGTTCGCCGATCCTCGCCCGCAACGGCCGCTACGGCCCGTTCATCTCCAAGGGCGAGGAGAAGGGGGCCGACACCCGCAGCCTCGAGTCCGAGGAGGAGCTGTTCACCGTCGACCTGGACCGGGCGAAGGCGCTCTTCGCCGAACCCAAGCGCCGTCGGGGTCAGGCGGCCCCGAAGCCGCCCCTGCGCGAGCTGGGCATCGATCCGATCAGCGAGTCACCGGTCGTCGTCAAGGACGGCCGGTTCGGTCCCTACGTGACCGACGGCGAGACGAATGCCAGCCTCCGCAAGGGCGACCTGGTCGAGGAGATCACCATCGAGCGGGCGTCGGAGCTGCTCCAGATCCGCCGGGAGACGGCGCCGGCCAAGAAGAAGTCCCGGAGCAAGTCCGCCACGAGCAAGAAGAAGACGGCCAAGAAGAAGACATCCGGTGCCAAGAAGTCGGCGGCCGCCAAGAAGCGCGCGCCGGGCGATTCCTGATGCCGGCGCGGTCGGTCGACCGCTTCCGGATCGCCAGTCTCTAACGTCTCCGGTGATGGCGGAGCCCCGCGACGCTCGATCGACGCCGCCCGACTCCGAGTCGGGCGGGCAGGGCGCGGCGCCGGATCCAGCGCCCACCGAGCCGCTGGCCGCGGTCGAGAGCCGGCAGGAGCCGGCACGGATGCACGTCCGGCTCTTCGGCTCCGACGCCTTCTTCCGGCTGTGGGGAACCCAGGTGGTGTCGGCCACGGGCGATTGGCTCGGTTTCCTGGCCATCGCCGCGTTGGCGACCAGGATCAGCGACCGGCCCGAAGCCGCCGTGGGGTTGGTCATGTCGGCCCGGATCGTGCCCGGCTTCTTCCTCGGACCCGCGGCCGGTGTCTTCGCCGATCGCTTCGACCGCAAGAAGCTCATGGTGAGCTGTGACATCGGCCGGGCGGCGGTCCTGGCCTCGCTGCCGTTCGTCGACACCGTCCCCGGACTCATCTTCGCATCGCTCGTGCTCGAGGTGTTCACGCTGCTGTGGACGCCGGCGAAGGAGGCGTCGGTTCCGCACCTGGTGCCTTCCGACCATCTCGCTACCGCCAATTCGCTGTCCCTGGCGGCCGCCTACGGCACGATCCCGATCGCCGCCGCCCTGTTCTCCCTGCTGGCCAAGCTGTCGGAGACGATCGGCGACTACCAGTTCCTCTCGTTGGTGCGGGGGACGCAGGAAGGGCTCGCGTTCTATTTCGACGCCGCCACCTTCGGCCTGTCGGCGCTGATGATCTGGTCGTTGCCGCTGCCGCGCCGCCGCAAGGAGGAGCGGACCGTCGGTTCGCGACGCCGGGTCGAGTTCGGGCTCGCCCTGCGCGAGCTCCGCGAGGGCTGGGAGTTCGTGTTCATCAACCCCGTCGTGCGGGCGGTGAACCTCGGCCTCGCCACCGGCCTGATCGGCGGCGGCATGCTCGTCCCCCTCGGTCCGGTCTTCGCCACCCAGGTGCTGGGCTCCGATCAGTCCGGGTTCGGCGTGCTCATCTTCGCCCTCGGCCTGGGAGTCGCCGGCGGAGTCGTGGGTGTCTCCGTGCTGCAACGCCGGCTGCCGAAGGAGTGGGTCTTCGTCGCAGCGGTCTTCGTCGCGGGTGCATCGCTCCTGGCCGGAGCATCCATGCCGGCGCTCGAGACTGCGGCGTTGTTCGTCTTCATCCTGGGGATCTGTGCCGGCACCGTCTATGTGCTGGGCTTCACCATGCTGCACCAGCACGTCGAGGACGAGCTCCGCGGCCGGATCTTCTCAGCCCTCTACACCCTGGTGCGCTTGTGCGTTCTCATCTCGTTCGCGGTCGGCCCATTCCTGTCCGAGCTGCTCGGCGAGTTGTCCAAGAGTGTGTTCCCCGACGGTCACGTCCGGCTCTTCGGGATGGCGGTCGCCGTCCCCGGCGTCCGGCTGACGCTGTGGACCGCAGCCCTGATCATCATCGGTGCCGGGTTCATCGCCGCCGCCTCGATGCGGGACGCCGCCCGCAAGGACCTCGTCGACAGCCCGAGCGCGGTCGGTCAGCCCAGGTCCGAAGTCATCGAGCCGTCGTGACCGCCCGGTTCATCGCGTTCGAGGGAGGTGACGCGGCCGGCAAGTCGACCCAGGCCGAGCGGCTGGTCGAGCGGATCGCTGGGGTCCGCACGCGCGAGCCGGGTGGCACAGCCGCCGGTGCCGCGATCCGTGCCTTGTTCCTCGATCCCGCCACCGGCGACCTCGATCCCCGGACCGAAGCGCTGCTCATGGCGGCCGACCGGGCCCAGCACGCCGCCGAGGTCATCCGACCCAACCTCGAGGGCGGCCACCACGTCGTCACCGACCGGTACCTCTACTCCTCGGTCGCCTACCAGGCCCACGCTCGCGGCCTCGATGCCGCCGAGGTGCGGGACCTGTCGCTGTGGGCCACCCAGGGACTCGAGCCCGATGTCGTCGTGTTCCTGGACCTGCCGGTCGAAGTGGCTCGTGACCGGGTCGCCCACGTGGCGCCGGATCGGCTCGAGTCGGAGACGGCCGCGTTCCACGAACGGGTCCGAGCCGGGTTCCACGCCCAGGCCGCCGCCGACCCGGATCGGTGGGTGGTGGTCGACGCGTCGGGCTCGCCCGACGATGTCTGGTCGCTCGTCTGGGCCCAGGTGCGCCGGCGGCTCCCCGAGCTGGAGCGCTGAGCACCGGTCCGGCGGCCCCGCGACCCGACGTCGGGCAGGATGGGGGCGTGACCGCTGTCGAGCCCGCATCGCTCATCGATCGCCCCGAGGCGTGGGCAGGCATCGTGGGCCAGGACGCGGCCGTCGCCCAACTCAAGGCCGCGGCGGTCAGCCCCGTGCACGCCTATCTCCTGGTCGGCCCGGCCGGTTCCGGCAAGCGCGCCGCCGCCACCGCGTTCGCCGCCGTCCTCCTCGCTGTCGACGCGGCCGGACGGGGCGCCGATCCTGAGCGGGCGCTCACCCTGGCCCTCGACGAGAACCACCCAGATCTGGCGATCTTCGAACCCGGCGGTGCCTCGCTGCTGGTCGGTGATGCCGAGGCCATCACCCGTGCCGCCAGCCGGAGCCCGGTCGAGGGCGGCCGCAAGGTCCTCGTCCTGACCGAGTTCGAGAAGGTCGCCCAGGCGGGCCCCGCGCTGCTCAAGACCATCGAGGAGCCCCCGCCCTCGACGGTCTTCGTCGTGCTCGCCGAGGAGGTGCCGCCGGAGTTGATCGCGATCGCCAGCCGGACGGCGCGCATCGACCTCGGCCCCGTGCCCGAGGCCGCGCTCGTCGAGCGGCTGATCTCGGAAGGCGCCGGCGAGTCGGTGGCACGTGCAGCAGCCGCGGCGGCGGGTGGCGACCTCCGACGAGCCCGGCTCCTGGTCGGGGACTCGTCGCTCGGCGTCCGTCGCGACGCCTGGGCATCGATCCCCACCCGGGTGGACGGCACCGGCTACACCGCCACTCAGCTCGTCGACGAGGTGGTGGCCCACATCGACACCGCCCAGGAACCGCTCGACCAGCGTCACGCGGTCGAACGCGATGAACTGGTCGCCCAGATCGAGGCCTACGGCCAACCCAAGTCGCTGCTCAAGGAGCTCGAGACCCGCCAGAAGCGTGAGGTGCGCCGTCACCGCACGGCCGAGCTCCGGTTCGGTCTGGCCACCATGGCCGGCGTCTACCGGGCCCGCCTGGCCACAGCGGCCGATCCCCGACCGCACCTGGCGGCCATCGCCGCCATCCAGGCCTCGGCCGAGGCGTGGGTCCGCAACCCGAACGAGCTCCTCCTGCTCCAGGCCCTGGTCGCCAACCTCGACCCCGCCTGAGCCGAAAGGCACTTCCCACTTCCTCGTTCTGGACGCGCCTGCGTACCGTGAGGATCAGCGGCCGGCAAGTGCCGCGACCACCGGGGCGAAGCCCTCGGCGTCCCGGACCACGACGTGGAGATGCCGACGGGTACGGGACCGCGTCCAGAACGGGGGCGCGGGTGGTACGTGGGCGCGTCCAGAACCGGAGGGGGTGGCCGTTGCCTAGTGTCCCGGCATGCGCGCCGTGCTCTGCGAACAGTTCGGACCCCCGGAGTCCCTGGTGGTGAGGGACGTTCCCGATCCGGATCCTGGCGACGGCGAGGTGGTGGTCGACGTCGCCGGCTGTGGCGTCAACTTCCCCGACGTGTTGATCATCCAGGACAAGTACCAGTTCAAGCCCGAGCTGCCGTTCTCGCCGGGTGGGGAGATCGCCGGCACGGTGAGCGCGCTGGGCGACGGCGTCGACGGCGTCTCGGTGGGTGATCGGGTGATCGCCACCCTCGGCTGGGGTGGCATGGCCGAGAAGGTCGTGGTGCGGGCGTCGTCGGTGGTCCCGGTGCCCGACGGGGTCGACCTCGTCCAGGCGGCCGGGTTCCTGCTCGCGCACGGCACGTCCCACTACGCGCTCGTCGATCGAGCCCAGCTGCAGCCGGGCGAGACCCTGCTCGTGCTGGGTGCGGCCGGCGGCGTCGGCCTGGCCGCGGTCGAGCTCGGCGCCCTGCTCGGGGCCCGGGTCATCGCGGCGGCTTCCACCGACGACAAGCTCGACCTGTGCCGACGGCAGGGGGCGACGGAGACGATCAACTACCAGACCGAGGATCTGCGGGGTCGGATCAAGGAGCTCACCGGCGGTCAAGGGGTCGACGTCTGCTACGACCCGGTGGGTGGTGCGTACAGCGAGCCGGCCCTGCGTTCCATGGCGTGGAACGGTCGGTTCCTGGTGGTGGGCTTCGCCGCCGGCGACATCCCGAAGATCCCGCTCAACCTGCCACTGCTCAAGGGTTGCTCGGTGGTCGGCGTGTTCTGGGGGGCCTTCACCGGCCGTGAACCCGAGCACAACGCGGCCAACCTGGCGCAGCTGCTGCGCTGGATGGCGGAGGGAAAGCTCGCCCCCCACGTGTCCGCCACGTACCCGCTCGACGAGGCCGCGGCAGCCATCGACGAGCTCGCCGAGCGTCGGGCCACCGGCAAGATCGTGGTCACCCCCTGATCCGATCGGGATGGTCGGACCGCCCGGCCCTCGCGCTACGCTCGCCCGCCACGCCCGAATAGCTCAGTCGGCAGAGCGACGCTCTCGTAAAGCGTAGGTCGTGGGTTCAATTCCCACTTCGGGCTCCATTCCGGACATTCCTCGTCGGCGACGCCGGACCAGGTTCGGTGCGAATTGTGCCGCACCGGGAACCAGACGGGCGCCCGGGAGCGTCGGACCACCATGCGATCACTTCGACGGACCTGGGCAGTTCGATCACTCGTCGCACTGGCGGCGCTCTCGGTGGGGGCGGCGGCCTGCTCCTCGCCCGACACCGACCCGGTCGCGTCGGGCAACGACGTCGTGGTGGGTCTCAGCAGATCGGCCCCGACGATGCTGCGAGCGGGCCAGTCTTGCGACCAGGTGCTCGAGGACTTCCAGACCTTCGCGCCGAGCGTGTTGCACGACTCTTTCGGGTTCGCCGAACGCGAGCTGCTCCCGAACGCGGTGGGCGTGGACGAAGCCGGCGCGGCCCCGACCACGGCACCCGACACGGCCGACACGGCCGCGCCAGCGCCAGCCGCCACCGGTGCGACCTCCGACACCAATACCCAGGAGGAGGGGATCGACGAACCCGACGTCGTCGAGACCGATGGCTCGTTCGTCTACCTGGTCGACCAGGACCAGCTCGTCATCCTCGACGGCGTCACTGCCCAGGTGCTGAGCCGGACGCCGCTCTCCGGCTACGGGGCCCAGCTGCTGCTCTCCGGCGATCGCCTCCTGGCCATCACCGGTGGCTACGGCTACGGCGTCGCCATGCCGGGCGTGGTCTCGCCGGACATGGCGGTCGACGACGTGGCCATCGACAGCGTCGGCGGCGGCTCGGTCGGTGTCGGCCAGTCGGCCCCACCATCGCCGACAGTCACCGCCCCGGCCACGGGTGGCGGCGACGCATCGGAGTCCTCGCCGGGCGTCGCTCCCGGCGAACCGACCTCCGACCCCGACGCCCCACCGGTCCAGCCACTTCCCGGCGGGCCGCCGCAGACCACGATCCCATCCGAGCCCGAGCCCATGCCGGTGGATCCACCGTCGTTCCCGGCCGGCACGGTGATCCAGCTCATCGACGTCGGTGACCGGACGGCCCCGGCCATCGTGCAGACCACCGAGATCGAGGGCCAGCACGTGTCGACCCGGGTGGTCGACGGCGTCGCCCGGGTGGTCGTCACCAGCTACCCACAGCCGCAGCCCCTGATGGACCTGCCCTACCAGGGCCCCGGGGTCGAGACCCAAGAGCAGTTCGACGCGGCCATCGCCGACCGGGTCGCGTCCACCACGATCGACGACTGGTTGCCGTCGTATCGCATGTCGAGCGGGGCAACCGGTGCGGATCCGGTCGAGGGTCCGATCGTCAGTTGCGGCGACGTACTCGTCCCCGAGGTCAACGCCGGTCTGGCCGAGACCTCGATCCTCCGGGTCGACTTCACCAACGGCTTCGACCCGGCCGACACCACGACGGTCGTGGCCGAAGCGGGGACCGTCTACGCCTCGGCCGCCACGCTGTACGTGGCCGCCACGCGTTACGTGAGTGTCGCCGCCCAGGCCGATGTGGCCGCCGAGGACTGGTCGACCGCGATCCACGCCTTCGATCTGCGCGGTGACGGCGCGGCGTCCCACATCGCGGCGGGGGAGGTGCCGGGCAGCACCTTGAACCAGTACTCGCTCTCCGAGTACGACGGCTACCTCCGCATCGCCACCACCGATGGCACGCCCTGGGGTGGAACGGGCGACAGCGAGTCCGCGGTCCATGTCCTGCACCTCGACGGTGATCAGCTGGTCGAGGTCGGCGTCGTCGGCGGTCTCGGGCAGGGCGAGACGATCCAGTCGGTCCGGTTCATGGGCCCGGTGGGCTACGTCGTGACGTTCCGCCAGACCGATCCCCTCTACGTGATCGACCTGTCGGATCCCCGCTCGCCCCAGGCGGTCGGCGAGCTGAAGATCCCCGGGTTCTCCTCCTACCTCCATCCCATCGGGGCGGACCGCCTGGTGGGCATCGGCCGGGACGCCACCGCCGAGGGCCAGGACCAGGGTCTGCTGCTGTCGTTGTTCGACGTGTCCGATCCCACCGCGCCGAAGCAGCTCCAGACCTACACGGAGCGCGACGCCTATTCGCCGGCCGGGAACGATCCGAAGGCGTTCCTGTGGTGGGCGCCGGAGTCGTCGGTCATCGTCCCGATCGAGCGGTACGCACAAGCGCCCCAGGAGCGGCCCGACGGCTACGAGGTGGGCATGACCGTCCTCGACGTCGACGATTCGGGCATCACCCGGCGGGCGACGGTGACCGCAGATGGTCGCTACCCCCTGCGGGCCCTCGTGGTGCAGGGCCGGCTGTGGTCGTTGTTCGACGGCGGGGTCGTCGTCTCGGACTTCGCCGACCCGGCACAGGGCGCGCTCACGGCATATCGCTGACGCTCGACGGCCGATGGCCCAGGGAGTACCGACGATCGGGTCGGATAGTGTCCCCGGCATGGCCGACCAGGCGACGTTCTCCGAGCAAGCGATGCCGCTCATGGACTCGCTCTACGGCGCCGCGCTTCGGATGACCCGCAACAAGGCGGACGCCGAGGACCTGGTGCAGGAGGCCTACCTGAAGGCGTACCGCGGCTTCGGTGGGTTCCAGGAGGGCACGAACCTCAAGGCCTGGATGTACCGCATCCTGACCAACACCTACATCAACATCTACCGGGCCAAGAAGCGCCGCCCGGACGAGACGGACCTGGCCGAGGTCGAAGACCTGTACCTCTACCGTCGGCTGGGCGGCCTGGAGGGTGCGGTGGCCGGTCGCTCGGCCGAGGACGAGCTGCTCGACACGTTCACCGAGTCCGAGATCAAGGGCGCGCTCGAGGCGTTGCCGGAGAACTTCCGCATCGCGGTGCTGCTCGCCGATGTCGAAGGGTTTGCCTACAAGGAGATCGCCGACATCCTCGACATTCCGATCGGTACCGTGATGTCACGGCTGCACCGGGGAAGAAAAGGGCTGCAGAAGAAGTTGTACGAGTTCGCCGTCGCCCGGGGGCTCGCCGAGCCCGTGGACGACGACCACGCCGACGGCGACGTCGACGAACCGGCCCCGGCAACCGCCGCAGCCGATCGATCGTGAGACCGACCCATGACTGCTGACCCGACACCTGGCACCGAGACACCCGGCAACTGTGCCGAGACGCTCCATGAGCTGTACCACTTCCTCGACGGCGAGCTCACCGATGCCAAGCGGGCCCACATCCAGCAGCACCTCGAGGAGTGTCCTCCCTGCTACGAGGCGTTCGACTTCGAAGCCGAGATCAAGGAGTACATCGCCAGCAAGTGCCGCGAGCGCTCACCTGACGAGCTCCGGGCCCGCATCGCCGAGGCCATCGGTCACGAGCAACCGTGACGGGTGCCCAACTACATCTGCGCTGGACGACCTCCTAGGATCGCTGGCATGTTCGCCGCTCCTGTCTGGCACTTCTGGATCGCCGTCGTCCTCATGGTCACCCTCGTGATCCCGGCCGTCGTCGCAGTTGTCGCGCTCTACCTGCGCAAGGTCGTCAAGCCCCAGTACCCGGGGGTCGATCAGGAGCGTGGCTGACCTGGTCGACTGGGACCTGGCCGAGCGCATCGCGATTCGGTCGGCTGGTCGAGAGCCGTTCGCGGATTCGTACCTGGCCGATTCCCTCGAGCCCGACTTCGCCGAGCTGACCGCCTTCGCAGAGGAGCTGGTCACCGCGGAGACCGGGCTGCGATCCCTCGCCGGGCCCGCTCGAGCACGGGTGACCGACCGGGCCGGCTGGGTCCGGGCGAACATCGCGTCGTTCCAGCGCATCCTCGGGCCGGTCACCGATCGTCTCGGCAAGCGCGTGGGAGGACCGTCGGCCGTCGTGATGCGCAGCGCCGGCGCGCTCGAGGTCGGACTGCTGCTGGGCTGGATGTCGGGTCGTGTGCTCGGCCAGTACGACCTGCTGGTGGCCGCCGACGAGAACCCCGACGATCAGGACGTCGTCTACTACGTCGGCCCCAACGTCTTGGGCATCGAGAAGCGCTTCGGTTTCCCACCCCGCGAGTTCCGGCTGTGGCTGGCGCTCCACGAACTCACCCATCGGGCGCAGTTCACCGGTGTGCCGTGGATGCGCGAGCACTACCTGTCGCTGATCGACAAGATGCTGGCCTCCGCCGACATCGATCCGGTGATGTTGCTCGGCGCGCTCAAGCGGGCGGTGGACGAGGTCCGGGCGGGACGCAGCCCGCTCGAGGGCGGCGTCGCCCACCTCCTGGCCAGCCCGGAGCAGCGCAAGATCCTCGACCAGATCGGGGGCCTGATGAGCCTGCTCGAAGGACACGGCGACATCACGATGAATCGAGCCGGTGTGGTTCACGTCCCCTCGGCCGAGCGGTTCGCCCGGGTTCTCCAGCAGCGCCGCGCCACCGCCAACCTCGTGCAACGGACGGTGCAGCGGCTCCTCGGACTCGAAGCCAAGCTGCACCAGTACCAGCTGGGCGAGGACTTCATCACCGAGGTCGAGCGGATCGGCAACGGCAAGGGGGCCCTGGAACCGGTGTGGCGGGGCCCAACGTGGCTTCCGACGCTGGCCGAGATCCGCGACCCGCAGGAGTGGCTCGACCGCGTGCGGCTCTCCGAGGAGCTGGTGGGGTAGCAGCTGATGGCCTCGGTCCTCGTCGTCGACGACGAACCCGATCTGCGGTATCTCGCCCAGGTGAACCTCCAGATGGACGGCCATCGGGTCATGACCGCGGCCAACGGCACCGAGGCGCTCGCGGCCGTGCAGGCGGAGGTGCCCGACGTCGTGCTGCTCGACGTGATGATGCCCGAGGTCGACGGATGGGCCGTGCTGCAGCAGCTCAAGAGCCATCTCGACGACCGCATCTCGTCGGTGCGGGTGTTGATGATGACCGCGCTCGGCGCCGACCAGGATCGGCTTCGCGGCGGGATCGAAGGCGCGGTCCGCTACCTGGTCAAGCCGGTCGACCCCGACGACTTGCGCGCCGCCATCCGCGACGTGCTCGAGGGCGACCCCGAGCCGGATCAGCGGCGCCAGGCCCAGACCGGCGCCCTGGTGGAGCTGGCGCAGATCGAATCGGGGTCCCCACGGGGCGGGACGTCCGAACCCCGTCCCCGGCTGGCCCGCCTCGAGCACCTCCGGCCGCGACGGATGCACGGGAGCGGTGAGGGCGACGCCACCGTCGTGGGTGAGACCCTCACCGACAAGCAACGGCACCTGCTCGTGGTGCTGAGCTCGACGCCATCGGTCAGCGACGCCGCCAACCAGCTCGGGGTGAGCCGCTCGAACGTCTACGCCAGCCTCCGACGCATCGCCCGCAAGATCGACGCCGACTCCGTCCCCGATCTGCTGCGGTCGTTGCGCTCCGGTGACCTGCGGGTCGTCGAGGAGTGACGGACCGGCCCGAGCCGATGGGGCGGGCCACCACTGCTGGGTCCGAGCTGGTGCGAGCGCGGGTCCTGCCCCGCTGCCGGTTCCCGCGGCCGGGGTCGGCGGTGACGTGTGCGGTCTCGGGTGGGGCCGACTCGCTCGCCCTGCTGCTCCTGGCGGTCGACGCCGGCCTCGACGTGACCGCAATCCACGTCGATCACGGGTTGCGGCCGGGGAGCGCGGCGGAGGCCGGGCTGGTCGAGCAGGTGGCGGCCCGGGTCGGGGCCCGGTTTCGATCCGAACGGGTCGAGGTCCCACCTGGTGGAAACCTGGAGGCGCGGGCGCGGTCGGCGCGTCGCGCCGTCCTGCCCTCCGGGACCCTGTTCGGCCACACGGCGGATGACCAGGCCGAGACCGTGCTCCTCGCCCTGCTGCGCGGTGCCGGGCTCGACGGGCTACGAGGAATGCCCCTGGAAGGCCATCCACTGCTCGATGTCCGCCGCTCCGAGACGGCCGCGATCTGCGACGAGGCCGGCGTGGTGCCGCTCCGGGATCCCAGCAACGACGACCACCGGTTCCGGCGCAACCGGGTCCGGCACGAGCTGGTCCCGCTCCTCGACGCCATCGCCGAACGAGACGTGACGCCGTTGCTGGCCCGGATGGCTCGTCTGGTGCTCGACGACGTCGAGCTGCTCGACGAGCTCGCTGCCGGGTTGGACCCCACCGACGCCCTGGCCCTGTCCGCCGCACCGGTGCCGGTCGCACGGCGGGCGTTGCGGCGGTGGCTGCGCGCCTTCGATGCCGAGTGCCATCCGCCCGACGCCGCCGCGGTCGAGAGGGTTCTGGCCGTGGCCCGCGGCGAGACTCGGGCCGCCCAGGTGTCGGGCGGCATCGAGATCCGCCGGTCGCGCCAGCATCTCGTGGCCAGCCGCCTGTCCGGCTAGGTTCGCCCCGCGTGGCAGCCCCCCATGACGACGAACTGATCGGCGATGTCCTGGTCGACGCCGAGACGCTGCACGCCCGCATCGCCGAGCTGGGCAAGGACATCGCCAGCGACTACGCCGGTCGGCATCCGCTGCTGGTGGCCGTGCTCAAGGGGGCGTTCATCTTCATGGCCGACCTGTCGCGGGCCATCGACATCCCGCTCGAGGTCGACTTCATGGCGGTCTCGTCCTACGGCGCCAGCACCCGCTCGTCCGGCGTCGTGCGGATCGTGAAGGATCTCGACATCGACCTGGCCGATCGCCACGTGATCCTCGTCGAGGACATCATCGATTCCGGTCTGACCCTGCGCTACCTGCGCAAGACGCTTCAGGCCCGAGGCCCGGCGTCGCTCGAGATCTGCGCGCTGTTCGTGCGTGAGGGCAACGCCCGCGCCGACGTCGACCTGCGCTACGTCGGATTTCGGATCCCGCCGGCGTTCGTCATCGGCTACGGGCTCGACGTGGCCGAGCGCTATCGCAACCTTCCCGAGATCAGGACCTACCTCGCACCGGAGTGACCGTCGGGGTCAATCAATGGCGACCCCGGTAACCTTTCCCGCATCGTGATGAAACGCCTGCGTCGCTCCACCGTCATCTACATCATCATCGCCTTGGTCGCGGCCATCGTCGCCACGTCGTTCCTGCGCAGCGGATCCGACGTCAAGGACCTCGACTTGAACCAGTTCCGGTCCTACGTGGCCGATGGTCAGGTCGACACGGCCACCATCAAGGACCGCAGCCACGAGGTCGCCGGCGAGCTCCAGGACGGCACCAAGTACAAGGTGTCCTACCCGGCGGAGTACGCCGACGAACTCACTGGCCTGCTGACCGACGCCACTCCCTCCATCGACATCCAGACCGACCAGCAGCAGGACTCGATCTGGGTCTCGCTGCTGTTCAGCTTCCTGCCCCTGCTCATCATCTTCGGCCTCTTCCTGTTCGTGATCAACGCCATGCAGGGCGGCGGCAGTCGGGTGATGCAGTTCGGCAAGGCCAAGGCCAAGCAGTTCAACAAGGACGAGCCCAAGGTCACCTTCGACGACGTGGCGGGGGCCGACGAGGCCGTGGAGGAGCTGCGCGAGATCAAGGAGTTCCTCCAGAACCCGGCCAAGTTCGCGGCCATCGGCGCCAAGATCCCCAAGGGGGTGTTGCTCGTCGGGCCTCCCGGCACGGGCAAGACCCTGCTGGCCCGCGCCGTCGCCGGTGAGGCCGGTGCCCCGTTCTTCTCGATCTCCGGTTCCGACTTCGTCGAGATGTTCGTCGGTGTCGGCGCCTCGCGGGTGCGGGACCTGTTCAACCAGGCCAAGGAGCAGGCGCCCGCCATCGTCTTCGTCGACGAGATCGACGCCGTCGGACGCCACCGGGGCGCAGGCATGGGGGGCGGCCACGACGAGCGCGAGCAGACGCTCAACCAGCTCCTGGTGGAGATGGACGGCTTCGACGGCAACACCGGGGTCATCCTCATCGCCGCCACCAACCGGCCCGACATCCTCGATCCCGCGCTGCTGCGTCCTGGCCGGTTCGATCGCCAGATCGTCGTCGATCGCCCGGACCTCGAGGGCCGCAAGGCCATCCTCGACGTCCATTCCAAGGGCAAGCCGCTCGCCGACGACGTCGACAACCTCGTCATCGCTCGTCGGACCCCGGGTTTCACCGGCGCCGATCTCGCCAACCTCATGAACGAGTCGGCGCTGATGGCGGCCCGCGCCTCGGCCCAGACGATCGACATGCACACCGTCGAGGCGGCGATCGACCGCGTGCTGGCCGGCCCGGAACGCAAGACGCGGGTCATGTCCGAGCGCGAACGCAAGGTCACCGCCTACCACGAGGCCGGCCACGCCCTCGTCGGCCACGTGCTCGAGCATTGCGACCCGATCCACAAGGTGTCGATCGTCGCCCGGGGCCGCGCCCTGGGGTGGACCCTGGCTCTGCCCACCGAGGACCGCTATACCCACACCCGTTCCGAGCTGGTCGATCGCCTCGCCATGCTGCTCGGTGGCCGCACGGCCGAAGAGGTGGTGTTCGGCGACATCACCACCGGCGCGGCGGACGACATCGAGAAGGCCACCGACATCGCCCGGGCGATGGTCACCGCCTACGGCATGAGCGAGTCGGTGGGCCCGCTGGCGCTGGGGGCCAAGCAGGGCGAGATCTTCCTCGGCAAGGAATACGGCCACGAGGCCAACTACTCCGACAACGTGGCCTCGGTGATCGACGAGGAGATCCGCATCCTGGTGAGCGGCGCCCACCAGCGGGCCGAGGCCATTCTCACCACCTATCGCGCCACCCTCGACCACCTCGCGGCGGAGATGCTCGAGAAGGAGACGCTGAACGACAAGGACCTCGAGCGGATCTTCGGTGACCTCGACACCTGGGTCGATCCCGACCCGTCGTCGCTCGACGAGGCCGGCCCGGCGCCGGTCGAGCCCGAGCTGGCCCCCGCCCGCGAGCAGACCCCGGTCGTGGCGTCGGAGCGCAGCGACGACGCCGCTCCGGCCGAGGTGGACCCCGCTCCCGTGCGTTCGCCCCGGCCCAAGTTCTGGTGGCGGCTACGACCCGGTGCGTCCGGCACATGAGCATCGTTCCCTCCGATTCGGACGAGCGCACCGAGCTCGCCCGTGAGATCGACCAGCCCCGCATCGCGGCGGCGGTCCGCGAGATCCTCGCCGCCATCGGCGAGGACCCCGACCGCGACGGCCTGCTGGAGACCCCCGGGCGGGTGGCCCGCATGTACGCCGAGATCTTCGCCGGCCTCCACGACACGCCGGACCGTCACCTCAAGACCACGTTCGAGGCCGATCACGACGAGATGGTCATGGTGCGTGACATCCCCATCTACTCGGCCTGCGAGCACCACCTGATCCCGTTCATCGGCAAGGCCCACATCGCCTACATCCCGAACGAGAACGGCCGCATCACCGGCCTGTCGAAGCTGGCGCGGCTCGCCGACGTCTACGCCCGGCGTCCGCAGGTGCAGGAGCGACTCACCGTGCAGATCGCCGATGCCCTCGAGCGCTCGCTCGAGCCCAAGGGCGTGCTGGTCGTGGTCCAGGCCGAGCATCTGTGCATGTCGATGCGCGGCGTACGCAAGGCGGGAACCACCACGGTGACCTCGGCGGTGCGGGGCCTGTTCCGTACCAACGACGCGACCCGGTTCGAGGCCATGCGTCTCATCGACTCCTGACCCGGGGTTCCGCAGCCACCATCAGATCACAGCCATCCGGGTCCGCTCCCCGGTGGTGCGGCGGCCTCGATCGACGCCAGGACGCGGGCCAGGTCGAGGTCCGCCTCCAGCCAGTCGGCCAGGCGATCGTGCTGGGCCGCGACCCGGTCGGCAAAGGTCACGTCCGACGGTTGCACCTCCTTGCGCCGGCGCCGGGCGAGATCGGTGAGCAGCGCGGCGCGGAACGCATCGGTGTCGAAGAGCCCGTGCAGGCTCGTCCCTCGGATCCGGCCGGTGGCGTCCACCGCGCCGTCGGGCGTCGAGCCGTGCTCGTCGTCGAAGCGCACCCACGGCCGGCCGTCGGCCACCTCGACGTCGGGTTCGACCACGAGCGGGTCGAGGTCGGACGGGTTGGCCAGGTGCGGGAACCGGACGACGGCGACCCGCAGCGGGTCCATGGACCTGGTGTCCGCCGGCGCAGCCCCGACATCGAGGCCGTCCTCCACCCCGAGCAGGGGCTCGGGCCCGAGGTGGGGGAGGACGCCCAGCACCGGCACGCCGCTGCGCCGTTCGAGCTCGTCGATACCGGGGTCGAGGAGGCCGACGTCGCCCCGGAAGCGGTTGAAGACGATGCCGTCCACCGTGGCGCGCAGCGATGCGGGGAGCAGGTCGAGGCTGCCGTGAGCGGCGGCGAACGCTCCGCCCCGCTCGATGTCCACCACGAGCAGCGCTCGGAGACCGGCGGCCAGGGCGAGAGGGAGGTTGACGATGTCGCGCTCGAGCAGGTTGATCTCGGCCGCTCCGCCCGCGCCCTCGGCGACCACCACGTCGAAGCGACGACGGAGTGACTCGAGCGCGGCGAGGACCGTGGTCCGGAGATCCCGCGTCCGGTCACCCCACGAACCGCCGTCGGTGGTGCCGACCTCGGTTCCATCGATCACCACGTGGCTGCCGCGCTCGCTCGACGGCTTGAGCAGGACGGGGTTCATCGCCCGTTCGACCTCGACCCCGCACGCCGCGGCCTGCATGGCCTGGGCTCTGCCGACCTCGCCGCCGTCGGCGGTCACCGCGGAGTGGTTGGACATGTTCTGGGCCTTGAACGGCGCGACATGAATCCCCCGTCGGGCCAGCAGCCGGCCGAGACCGGCGACGACGGTGGACTTGCCGGCGCCGCTGGTGGCGCCGCAGACCAGGAGGCCGCCCCTCAATAATCGATGCCGGTCATGGTCGTTCCTCGGCGGTGGGCCCTGCGGGGCCGGTTGCGCCGCTCGCGGGAGTGGCCGGGGCGGGGCGGGTCGATCTCCGCTCACGGCGGCGACGCACCGTCACGACGACCGCGCCCTCGTCGTCGACGTCGCAAACGGCGTCCACGCCCCAGTGCGTGCCGACGATGTCGGGCGTGAGCACGTCGGCCGGTGCCCCGTGGGCGACGAGGCGGCCGCCGGCGAGCACGACGACCGTGTCGGCGAACTGGCCCGCGATGCTCAGGTCGTGGACCGTGGTCACGACGGTGAGGCCGCGTTCGGTGCGCAGGTCGGCGATCAGCTCCAGCACCTCGAGCTGGTGGCCGATGTCGAGCGCCGCCGTCGGCTCGTCGAGGACCAGGAGGGGTGTCTCCTGCACCAGGGCCCGGGCCAGGACGACGCGTTGCCGTTCCCCACCCGAGAGCGTGTCGACGCGTCGTCCGGCCAGCTCGTCGAGGTCCAGACGTTGGAGCACGGCGATCGTCCGGCGCCGGTCGTGGATCGACGGCGAGCACCACAGCCCCTGGTGGGGCGTCCGACCGAGGATCACGTAGTCGAACACGGTCACACCGGGCGGGATGACGGGGTGCTGGGGGACGACCGCGAGCATCCGGGCCCGTTCGCGGACACCGAGGTGGGCGGCGTCCGCGCCGGCCAGGGCGATGTCGCCGGTGTGGGGGAGGCCGCCGCCCAGTGTGCGGACCAGGGTCGTCTTGCCGGCTCCGTTGGGTCCGACGAGGGACAGCCACGCCCCGGAGGGCACGTGGAGGCTGACGTCGTCCAGGGCGAGCGTGCCGTCGAGGTCGACCGACACGTGGTCCCATGCGATGGCCGTGGGTTCGGTGGTCATGTCAGCCGCTGCGATCGGAGGATGCCGAGGAAGAACGGGGCCCCGACGAACGCGGTGATCACGCCGATGGGGAGCTCGGCCGGCGCCTGGATGGTGCGGGCCGCCACGTCGGTCAGCGCGAGGAACGCCGCGCCGAACAAGATCGAGAGGGGTACCACCCGGCGATTCGAGGCACCGGCCAGTAACCGGATGCCATGCGGGACGATGAGGCCGACGAAGCCGATGAGTCCGCTGACCGCCACCGCGGCGGCGGTGGCGAGCGAGGCGGCCACGAGCACGATGCCGCGGATCCTCCGGGGGTGGAGGCCGAGCGAGCGGGCCTCCTCGTCGCCGACGGCCAGCACGTCGAGCGCACCGACCGTGGAGACGAGCACGGTGCAGCAGACGAGCGCGTAGGGGACCAGGAGCAGTACCTCGTCCCACCCGCTGGTCGACAGCCGGCCGAGGATCCAGGCGTAGACCTGGCGCAGGGTGTCGCTGTTGCGCTGCTGGAGGTAGGTCTGCATGGCGGTGAAGAACGCGGCGACCGCGACGCCGGCCAGGATGAGCGTGGCCGGCGATCCGGACCCGTCGCGGCGCACGCTCAGCGACACCGCCGCCGCCACCGCGAGCAGGGCGCCGACGAAGGCGGCCACCGGCACCGGGTCGACGAACCCGACACCGTCGCCCGCGCCGACGACGATGGCCACGGTGGCGCCCAGCCCGGCGCCGGCCGCGATGCCGAGCAGGTAGGGGTCGGCCAGGGGGTTGCGGAAGACGCCCTGGTATCCGGCGCCCGAGCCGGCGAGCAGGCCGCCCACCAGGAGCCCGAGCACGACCCGCGGCGTCCGGATGTCCCACAGGATCGCTCGTTGGGTCGCCGACAGGCCCGAGTCGGTGTGAACGAACGGGAGATGATCGGCCAGCTCGACGATCGCCCGACCCATCGGTAGGTCGATGGGCCCGTTGGCCAAGCCGACGAGCGCCGCGACCGCAACTGCCCCGATCCCGGCGAGGACCCAGGGCACGGTCAACCGGGCCGTGTCCGGGACGGGCGCGACGAGATCGTCGACCGCCGCCCGTCCGAACACCGGCGCGGTCACGTGGTCGACTCCACCTTCGTGGTGGCGTCGACGATCGCCCGGAGGAAGTCCACCACTCGGGGACCCCAGCGGGACGCGATGTCGTCGTCGAGCTCGATCACGTTGCCGGACTGCACCGCGGACAACGTGGCGAAGCCGGGGCGCTGGGCCAGCGTCGCCGCCGTCTGGGCGCAGCACTTGGTGTCGGCGAGGAAGATCAGATCCGGATCGGCGTCGACCAGGAACTCGGCCGAGAGCTGGGGGTAACCACCGCTGCCGCCGTCGGCGTCGGCCGGGTCGGCCACGTTCTCGAGACCGGCGAGGGCGTAGATCTGGCCGATGAACGTCTGCGACGTCACGGTGTAGAGCGTGTCGTCGAGCTCGTGGTAGTAGGTGAGCGGTGCCTTCCGGGCCGGTACCCGGGCGACGAGGTCGGCGATGTCGGACTTCATGGTGCTGACGGTCGCCGCCGCCTCCGTCTCGTGCCCGGTGGCGGTTCCGAGCAGCTCGATCTCGGCGTAGGTGTCGTCCAACTGCTCCGCGGCCGGCAGTACGAGGGTCGGGACGTCCACTGCGGCCAGCCCAGCCACGACGTCGTTGGCGTCGCCCGACAGGACCACGAGGTCGGGTTCGTGGGCGACGATGGCCTCCAGGTTCGGGTCGAATCCGGAGAGGGCGGTGGTCGGCGCGTCGGCGGGGTAGTCGGAGTACTCGTCGGCGGCCACCACCTGATCGCCGGCGCCGATGGCGAACAGCATCTCGGTGGCGGTGGGCGAGAGGGAGATGATGGCCTCGGGCCGGGCGCCGATGACGGTGTCCACCCCCTGGTAGGTCACGGTGACGGGGAACGCGACATCGGCACCGGGGTTCGTCGTCGTGGTGCTGGTGACCGCGTCGCCACTGGCGGCGGGCGCGGCGGCGTCGTCTCCACACGCGGCGGCACAGATCGCCAACGCGGCGAGCAGCGCGACCAGCGTGGCTCGAATGGGCTGCGGCATACGGGGGACCTCCTGTCGTCGAGGACGGCTGCTCGATCGACAGGATCTGCCGGCCGAACCAACCCCTACCTCGAGGGTCATCTGGTTCGTTCAGCGAGGAGCGCGACCGGACTCGCTCGCCGGAGACCGGCGGGCATCACCGTTGCGGGACAGTGCCGGATTCACACCGGACTTCGTCTCACCACTGAGGTGGCGTCACCGTAGCCGTGATCGGTGGATCGTGCCCCACGGGCTGCCCCGGTGTCGGGTCGCCCGCCGTGAGAAATACGGGAACACCTCGAGATGTCAGGAAATCCGCGGCGATCCGGGAGCTACGATGAGAGCCCGATGAACGCGCAGGTCATGGGGGTGCTGAACGTCACGCCCGACTCCTTCTCCGACGGTGGGGCGTGGATCGCGTTGGACGACGCGCTGGACCACGGTCGCGCCATGCTGGCCGACGGTGCCGCGGTGATCGACGTGGGCGGCGAATCGACGCGTCCTGGTGCCACGCCCGTCTCCGTCCAGGAGGAGCTCGAGCGGGTCGTCCCCGTCATCGAGGGGCTGGTGGCCCCGGTCGAGGCCGCGGGGGCACGGATCTCGATCGACACCAGGCGGGTCGACGTCGCCGTCGCGGCCGTCGCGGCCGGCGCGACCATCGTCAACGACGTCTCGGCGTCGCTCCACGAGGTGGCCGCTCGGCACGGTGTCGGTTGGATCGCGATGCACATGCGGGGAGAGCCGACCACGATGCAGGTCGACCCGCGCTACGACGACGTGGTCGCCGAGGTGCTCGAGGCCCTCGTCGCCGCGGCGGAGCGGGGACGCTCGGCCGGTGTGGAGGAGATCTGGATCGATCCCGGTATCGGGTTCGGCAAGACCCACGCCCACAACTGGTCCCTGCTGGCCGCGCTCGACCGTTTCGTGGCCACCGGATTCCCCGTGGTGGTGGGGACCAGCCGCAAGGGCTTCCTCGGCGCGGTGATCGGTGCATCCGACGGCGCCGACGGCCCGACCCCGCCCGCCGATCGCCTCGAGGGGACGATGTCGACTGCGGTCTGGGCTGCCACCATGGGAGCCGCCATGATCCGGGTCCACGACGTCCGAGCCACGGTCCACGCCGTCACGGTGACCGGGCCGCCCCGTCCCGATGCCGTTGTGAGCGGAGTCCGCTGATGGCGATGCGCGGCAAGTGGGCGCAGGGCATCACGCCACGGAACTTCACCTGGATCCTCCAGGATCGCCTGGCCGTCTGCGAGCGGCCCGGCGGCTACGGCCAGAACCACCGGAAGGTGCGGCGCCAGGAGGAGATCATCTGGCTGCGGGAGCAGGGCTTCACCATGGTGATCTCACTCGTCCCGTCGACCCACAACCTCCACAACTACGACGAGTACGACCTCCCGTGGCGGCATCGTCCGCTGTCGTCCAGCGATGATCAGGAGGCGTTCCTGAACCGCCTGTTCCCGGAGCTCCGCCAGCTCCTCCTCGATGGCGGCAAGGTCGTCGTGCACCAGGACGAGCTGGGCGACCGGGTCGGCGGGCTCATGGCGGCCTACATCCTGTGGAACAAGCTGGTCCCCGCCGGTCCCCAGGCGATCTCCATCGTCGAGCAGCTCCTGCACCGCCAGCTCGGACCCGGGGCCCGCAGCCTGGTCGGTCTGGTCCCCAAGCTTCCCGAACCCGGAGTGCTCGCTCCGCCACCGGTCGACGAGAGCCCGCCGGCCGACGACGACACCGCGCCGGCGGACGGCCCCGACGACTCCGACACCACCGCCTGATGGACCGATCCACGCCCGGTCCCGGCGACATCCAGATCCGGGGCCTCCGGCTCCTGTGCCGCGTCGGGGTCGGCCCCGAGGAGCGGGCTGTGGCCCAACCCGTCGAGGTTGACATCGATCTCTTCGTGGATCTGGCCCCGGCGGCCGCCTCCGACCGCGTCACCGACACCGTGGACTACGGGGCGGTGGCCACCGCGGTGGCCGATGCCCTCACCAGCGGTGAGCATGCGCTGCTCGAACGGCTGGCGCTGCTCGCCATCGATGCCGCACTCGCCGTCGACCAGCGGACGACCGCCGTCACGGCCACGGTGCGCAAGCTCCGTCCACCGGTCCCGGAACACGTCGCCTCCACCGGCGTCCGCATCCATCACGTCCGATGAGCCGGACCCTGCTCGGTCTCGGGTCGAACGTCGGTGATCGCCAGGACCACCTCCGCACCGCGGTTGCCAGCCTTCCCGGTGTCCGGGCGGTGTCCGATGTCTACGAGACCGACCCGATCGGGGGCCCCGAGCAGGGTCGCTACTTCAACATCGTGGTCGAGCTCGACACCGACCTCGATCCCCACGCCCTCCTCGGGGTGTGCCACCGGATCGAGTCGGCCGCCGGCCGGGTGCGCGATGTCCGCTGGGGACCACGCACCCTCGACGTCGACATCCTGTGGATGGACGGGGTGACGATCGACGAACCCGACCTGCAGATCCCGCATCCCCGCATGTGGGAACGCCGCTTCGTGCTGGCGCCCCTGTCGGAGCTGGCGCCCGACCTGCTCCCGGAGGGGTGGGACGTCCACGTCGACGGACGGGTCGATCGACTCGGCCCCCTCGGCCCCGGATAGGATCGGCGGCGGACAGACACCACTGCAGGGTCTGATCTGGAAGGAAACGCTCCCGTGACCACCTACGACGTGCGCGTGATCGGTGCCGGCCGGGCTGGCCGGGCGCTCGCGGGCGCGCTGACCGAGGCCGGCTGGTCGGTGGACGGTCCGCTCGGCCGCGACCACGAGCCGGCGGCGGTCGCGTCCGGCGCCCGGTTCCTGGTGCTGGCGGTACCCGACGTCGCCGTCGGTCCGGTCGCCGCCGCGATCGAGCCCGGTGACGCCGTGGTCGTGCACCTCGCCGGCTCGCTCGGGCTCGACGTGCTGGCGGCTCACCCCCGCCGGGCGTCGGTCCACCCCTTGGTCGCGCTCCCCAACGCGGCGATCGGGGCGACGCGGCTCCACGGCGCGTGGTTCGCCACGGCCGGGGACGACGCGGCCGCCGAGATCGTCGTCGCCCTCGGCGGTCGATCCGTCGTGGTGACCGACGCCGACCGGGTCGCGTACCACGCGGCCGCGGCCATCGCCTCGAACCACCTGGTGGCCCTGCTGGGTCAGGTCGAGCGGATCGCGGTGGGCATCGGGGTCCCGCTCGACGCCTACCTGGACCTGGCCCGGGGAGCGCTCGCCGACGTCGCGGCGATGGGTCCCGCCGACGCGCTGACCGGGCCGGTCTCCCGGGGCGACTGGGGAACGGTGAGCCGCCACCTCGCCGCCATCCCGCAGCCGGAGCGAGCCGCCTACGCCCTGCTCGCCGACGCCGCCCGACGCCTCGGGGACGACGCAGCGTGATCCGGATCGCCACCATCGCCGAACTCCGCAGCCGGCTCGCCGGCGACCGCGCCGCGGGCCGGAGCGTGGGCTTCGTCCCCACGATGGGGTACCTCCACGAAGGCCACGTGTCGTTGATGCGGGCGGCGCGGATCGAGACCGACGTCGTGGTGGCATCCGTCTTCGTGAACCCGTTGCAGTTCGCCGCCCACGAGGACCTCGACGACTACCCGCGCGACCTCGAGCGGGATGCAGCCTTGGCGTCCGAGGCCGGTGTCGACGTGTTGTTCGTCCCGCCGGTCGCGGAGATGTATCCCCAGCCGGTACAGACCACGGTCAGCGTCGCCGGGGTGTCCGAGGGATTCGAGGGCGCGAGCCGGCCGACCCACTTCGCGGGCGTCGCCACCGTGGTGGCCAAGCTGTTCTCGATCGTCGGTCCGTGCCGGGCGTACTTCGGCGAGAAGGACTTCCAGCAGCTCGCAGTGGTGCGCCGCATGGTGAGCGACCTGTCGATGCCCGTCGACGTGGTCGGGTGCGAGACGGTGCGCGAGGCCGACGGATTGGCCATGTCGAGCCGGAACGCGTATCTCTCCGACACCCAGCGGGCCGCCGCACCGGTGGTGCACCGGGCGTTGCGGTCGGGGGTCGCGGCCATCCTCGCCGGCGAGGAAGACCCGGCCGAGATCCGCGCTCTGATGGCCCGCATCGTGGCCGACGAACCCGAAGCGGAGCTTGACTACGCCGACGTCGTCGATGCCGCCAGCCTCACGACCCCGTCCACCCCGCTGGCCGGCGATTTGCGTCTCGTCGCCGCCGTACGCTTCGGTACTACCCGTCTCATCGACAACGTGGGGGTGACCGTCACGACGGCACCCACCCAGGAGAGGTGATCCGCATGCGTCGCCGCATGATGAAGTCGAAGATCCATCGCGCCACCGTCACCGACGCCAATCTGCACTACGTGGGCTCCGTCACCGTCGACGAGGACCTCCTCGACGCCGCCGACATCATGGAGTTCGAGCAGGTGGCCATCGTCGACGTCGACAACGGCGCCCGGCTCGAGACCTACACCATCGCCGGGCCGCGCGGCTCGGGAGTCGTGTGCCTCAACGGCGCCGCCGCTCGGCTGGTCAGCCCCGGCGACAAGGTCATCCTCATCTCCTACGCCGACTACGAGCAGGCCGAGCTCGCCAGCTACGAGCCCACCGTGGTGCACGTCGACGGCGACAACCGGGAGATCGACGAGGTCACCGCCGAGCTCCTCGCCGAGCAGCAGCGGGGCCCCGCCCCCCACCGCTACGTCGAGGTCCCCTCCCCCCGCTGACCCCCCCGAGCGAGGGGAGAAGAGCGGACACACGGAGAAACTGGACGCGCCTCCGTACCGCTTGCGCCGCTTCCCCCGGGGGAAACTGGACGCGTCTCCGTACCACTCACCCGCTGTCGGACCCCGTGCGTATCGTCGACATGACTTCCCCCTCCAATGCGAATCGGAGGAGGGATCGTGTCTTCGTCCGCATCCCGCGTCATCGACAATTTGTTGGCGCACCATCACCACCTGCTCACCCCGGCTCAGGCCAAGGCTGCCGGCGTCCACCGGTCCTCGATCGCCCGTCTCGTGCGCGGTGGCGTGCTCGAACCGGTGCTACCGACCGTCTACGGACGGGTCGGCGTGCCCTTCACCTGGGAGCGGCGGCTTCTCGCCGTCCTGCTCCGAGCCGGGCCGCATGCTCGGGCGTCGCACCGTGCCGCAGCCCGGATGCTCGGCATCCCCACCTACGAGTGCGCGCCGGTGGAGATCACCATTCCGTCGAAGCGCCACTTCGACGTGCCCGGCGTCATCGCGCACCAGAGTCGCGACCTCCAGTACCTGCCGCCGATGATCGTCGACGGCATTCCGTGCACTCCGCCCCGGAGGCTGGCGGTGGACATCGGTGCCGTGCTGGGCGAGACCGCGTACACGACGGTCATCCGTGATCTCCGGCGGGAGCACGGCGTGACCTGGAAGCAGCTCGCTGCCGTGCTCGACCTCCACTCACGGCGTGGCCGGAACGGCTGTGGTCCGCTCCGCCGGCAGCTCGAGCGCTATTACGGCGTCGCCGGCATCCCCGAGTCAACGCTGGAGCAGCAGTTCCTCGACGACCTGATCGACAGCGGCTACCCGCTGCCCGAGTGCCAGTATCCGGTGGCGAGCCCGGGCGATCGGCCGTTCCGGATCGACTTCGCGTACGTCGAGGTTCATCTCGGCGTCGAGATCGACGGTCCGCACCACCGCGATCCCGAGGTCCAGGCGCGCGACCAGCGCCGAGACGCATACCTGCGGTCTCTGGGCTGGGAGATCCTGCGCTTCGACGAAGACACCGTGATGTTCGCCCCCACCGCGGTGTTGTACGGGTTGCGCCAGGCGCTCGAGCGGCTCGGCGCGTGGCCAGAATCGGCGATGACGCCCTGAGCGGTCAGTCGGGGCGGTGCGCCACGCACACGGCGTAGGTCGATGTGCCCGTCCACTCGCCCCGCTCCCAGGTGCCGTACCGCTCGACGGGGATCAAACCTGCCTCGGCACAGTGCTCTTCGTGCTCGTCGGCGCGGTACGGCCGGTCGCTCCAGTCCGTGGAGAAGCCGGCCACGAACACGCCTCCAGGGGCGATGTGCACGGCCGTGCGCTCGATCAGGGCGGGTTGGGTCCCGGGCGCGGCGAAGAGCGGCACATTTCCGGCCATGACCACGACGTCGAACGTGCGCCCCAGGTCGAGTTCGGTCAGATCCGCCTCGACCCACTCGATGCCCGGTGCTCGATCGCGTGCCGTCCGTAGCATCGACGGGTCCTGATCGACGCCCACGACCCCCACTCCCCGGCGGTGCAACTCGATGGCGACGCGCCCCGTGCCGCAGCCGGCGTCCAACACGCGGGACGGCGAGTACGAGAGCACGAAGCGCGCCTCGCCGTGCATGTCCTGGCCGGACGCGGCCAGGACGTCGAAGCGCCGCTGGTACTCCTCCCCGTCCCAGGTCGGTGTCATCTCTGCAGTGTGGCGGCCGACGGGGCCTCGCGGTGGTACGGAGGCGCGTCCAGTTTCCCCTTTCCCCGGGGGCGAGGAGGGGCGGGGGTGGTACGCAGGCGCGTCCAGTTCCGAGGGGGGTGGGGCAGACTGGCGCCGTGGACATGCTCGATCTCCTCGTGCTCGGTTCCGGCGTGGCTGGCCTGTCGGCGGCCGTGCGCGCCGCCGACGTCCACCGCATGCGGGTCGGGGTGCTCACCAAGGCCGAACTGGCCCAGGCCACGACGCGCTGGGCCCAGGGTGGGGTCGCTGCGGTGCTGGGCGGGGATCCCGATTCCACCGACCTCCACCTCGCCGACACGTTGGCGGCCGGGGCAGGGCTGTGCGATCTCGACGCCGTCCGCGTACTCGTCGACGAGGGCCCGGCCCGGGTGAACGAGCTCATCGCCATGGGGGCGATGTTCGACCAGGACGACCAGGGCCAGTACCTGCTGGCTCGGGAGGGGGGCCACAGCCACCCTCGCATCCTTCACGCCGGCGGGGCCGCCACCGGCGTCGAAGTCGAGCGGGCCCTGGTCGTGGCCGTCCGCAAGACGGCCGCGGTGCTCCTCGAGCGGACCTTCGCGCTCGACCTGCTGGTCGACGCCGGTCGCTGTGCCGGCGTGGTGGCCCTCGACGAGCACGGCGAGCGCATCGAGGTCCGGGCGCGCAACGTCCTGGTCGCCACCGGCGGCGGGGGCCAGCTCTACTCGGTGACGACCAACCCGCTCGAGGCCACCGGCGACGGCATGGCGATGGCACTGCGGGTGGGGGCGGCGGTCGCCGACGTGGAGTTCGTGCAGTTCCATCCCACCGCGCTCCACCACGCATCCATGCCTCGGCCGCTGCTGTCCGAGGCGCTGCGAGGACACGGCGCTCTGCTGCGCGACGCCGCCGGCAACCGCTTCGTCGACGAGCTCCAGCCCCGCGACATCGTCTCCCGCGCCATCACCGCCCGGCTCCAGGCCGACGGCACCGACCACGTCTGGCTCGACGCCACCGTCCTCGACAACTTCGACGAGCGCTTCCCCACGATCCGCGCCGCGCTCGACAAGGTGGGCCTCGACCCGGCCGTCGACTGGCTGCCCGTGGCACCGGCGGCGCACTACTGCTGCGGGGGAGTGGTGGCCGATCTCGACGGGGCCACGACGCTGCCGGGGCTGTGGGTGGCGGGTGAGGTGGCCTGCAACGGTGTCCACGGTGCCAACCGGCTCGCATCGAACTCGCTGCTCGATGGCATGGTGTTCGGTCCGCGGGTGGTGGAGGCCATCGATGCCGGGAAGGACGGGGCCGAGGCCACCGGAGCGATGCGCTGCGTGCTCGACGGTGAGCACGGGGTCGGTGGGCGCCCCCTCACCCTCGGTTCGGCGCCGGTGAAGGCCGACGACGAGCCCGACCCGACGGCGGCCCGAGACCGCTTCCAGCGCGTGATGACCGCCGAGGCCGGCGTGTTGCGCGACGACGCCTCCCTGGGTCGGGCCGTCGACGCCGCCCGGGCCGTGGCGCTCCGTCCGGTCACCGATGTGGCATCGGCCGAGCTGCACAACCTGGCGACGCTCGGCGAAGCCGTGGCGACCGCGGCCCGGGTCCGCACCGAGACGCGTGGCTCGCACACCCGCACCGATCATCCCGAGGCCGACGACGACCTCGCCGTCCGGCTCGTGCTGGCGCCTCCGCCCGGCTGAACCGTCCATCCGCCGACGCCGGTACGGAGGCGCGTCCAGTTTCGGGAGGGGGGCGCCCGTGGCAGGCTGCGGTCATGCCGAGTGACGCAACCCCCGACGTCCCCTCGGACCCGCCGATCCACGCGGTTCGGGCCGCGGTGACCGCCGCGCTGGCCGAGGACCTGACGCCGCTGGGCGATCTGTCGGCCGCGCTCGTCCCCCGGGAAGCCACCGTCGAGGCGGCCTTCGTCCCGCGTTTCCCGGGCGTGGTCGCCGGCACCGCGTGCGTCTCCGAGACCTTCGCCCAGCTCGATGACCGGGTGTCGGTGGAGTGGTCGATCCGTGACGGCGACGATCTGGCATCGGGCCAGGTCATCGGCATCGTGCGGGGTCCGCTTGCGCCGGTACTGACCGGCGAGCGCACTGCCCTCAACTTCCTGTGCCACCTCAGTGGCGTCGCCACCATCACCCGGGCGTTCGCCGAGGCGGCGGCGTCCGGAGGCGGGGCTCGCATCTGGGACACCCGCAAGACCACCCCCGGGCTGCGGAGCCTCGAGAAGGCGGCGGTCCGCGCCGGCGGCGGCGCCAGCCACCGCGGGAACCTGTCCGACTGGGTCATGTTCAAGGACAACCACCTGGCCGCCATCGGCATCGCCGAGGCCGTCCGTCGCGCCCGGCTCGCCTGGCCGGCACGCACCATCCACGTCGAGGTCGACGACCTCGCCTCGATGGTCCTGGCCCTCGAGGCCGGCGCCGACGCCATCCTGCTCGACAACTTCACGCCCGACGAGGCCGCCGCCGCGGTGCGGCGCGCCGAGGAGTGGGCGGCGGAGAGCGGCACCCGGCGGGCCTGGCTCGAGTGCTCGGGCGGCATCACGGTCGAGACCGCGGCCGCCTACAGCGCCAGCGGCGTCGACCTGCTCTCCAGCAGCCAGCTCACCCAGTCGGCACCTGCCCTCGACATCGGCCTGGACGTCCGGGACTCGCGGGCGTAGCCGAGCGCGGGTCTCCGATCGGATGCCTCGCGGCCGTCGGCGGTCGCGTAACTTCGTTCGGCGTGCACCTGCTGGCCATCGACGTCGGGAACACCCAGACCGTCATCGGGCTCTACGCGCTCGAGACCGACACCGACCCCGCCAATCGCCTCGCCGATTCCGATCTGCTCGACCACTGGCGCATCTCGACCAACGTCGAGCGGACGGCCGACGAGTACGCGCTGCTGTTCCAGGAGTTTCTCGCCTTCCACGGTTTCGGGTGGCCCGAGGACGTCCGTGGCTTCGCGGTGTGCTCGTCGGTCCCGCGGGTGACCGGGTCACTGCGCAGCTTCAGCTCCCGGTACCTGGGCCACGAAGCGCTCGTCGTCGAACCGGGCGTGAAGACCGGTATGCCGATCTTGTACGACAACCCCCGTGAGGTGGGATCGGATCGCATCGCCGACGCGGTGGCGGCGTGGGACCTCTACGGTGGGCCCACCATCGTCGTCGACTTCGGTACCGCCACCACCTTCGAAGCCGTCTCGGCCAAGGGCGAGTACCTGGGCGGCGCCATCTTCCCCGGCATCGACATCAGCCTCGACGCCCTGTTCGGTCGGGCCGCGGCCCTGCGCCGGGTGGAGCTGGTCGAACCGGCCAGCGTGATCGGTCGTTCCACGGTGGAGTCGATGCAATCCGGCGCGGTGTACGGCTACACCGCCGTCGTCGACGGCATGGTGACCCGCTTCGAGGACGAGCTGGGCGCGGCGGCCACGGTGGTCGCCACCGGCGGGCTGTCGGGGCTGATCGCCCCGCTGTCGGAGACCATCGATCACCACGAGCCGTGGCTCACCCTGCACGGCCTGCGCATCGTCCACGAGAAGAACACCGCATGACGTCGCCCCCTGCCGCATTCGAACCGCCGTACCGATTCGACGTCACCGGCCACGTCACCGAGATCGCCGAGGAGTTCGCCGGTCTGGCCGATGGCGAGGAGACCGACCGCACCGTGTCGGTCGCCGGGCGGATCATGCTGCTGCGCGACCAGGGAAAGCTGGCCTTCGCCACCCTCCGTGAGGGCGGCGGCGCCGAGATCCAGTTGTTCGCCCTCGCCAAGGTGCTCGAGGGCTTCGACGAGTTCGTGAAGCTGAACCTGGGCGACTGGATCGGCGCCACCGGCGAGGTCGTCCGCACCCGCCGCGGTGAGCTGTCGATCAAGGTCCGCTCCTTCGTGCCGTTGGCCGAGGCCCGCCGTGGCTTCGGGGACAAGTTCCACGGCATCACCGACACGGACACCCGGTATCGCCAGCGCTATGCCGATCTGTGGGCCAATCCCGACGCGGCCCAGGTCCTCCGTGACCGCTCGCGCATCGTGAGTCTCACCCGACGGTGGCTCGAGGATCGTGACTTCGTCGAGGTCGAGACCCCTGTTCTCCAGCATGTCGCCAGCGGCGCGGCAGCCACGCCCTTCGTCACCCACCACAACGCCCTCGACGTCGACCTGAAGCTGCGCATCGCACCCGAGCTGTTCCTGAAGCGGCTGGTGGTCGGGGGCTTCGACCGGGTGTTCGAGATCGGCCGGGTGTTCCGCAACGAGGGCATCTCGACCCGGCACAACCCCGAGTTCACCATGCTCGAGCTGTACCAGGCCTACGCCGACTACGCCGACATCATGGCGCTGACCGAGGAGCTCGTCGCTCACTTGGCCGTCGAGCTCCACGGCACCACCACCTTGACCTACGACGGTCGGGCGTTGGACCTCGCCACGCCGTGGCGGCGGGCCACGATGACCGAGCTGATCGAGGATGCCATCGGGGTTCGCCTCGACGTCCGCCAGAGCATCGACGAGGTGCGCGCCGTGGCGGTCGAGCACGGGGTCGACGTCGAGGACGCCTGGGGCACGGGCAAGCTCATCCTCGAGATCTACGAGAAGACCACTGAGCACGATCTGTGGGGCCCGATCTTCGTCACCGACTACCCCGAGGAGGTCTCGCCGCTGTCTCGTTCGCATCGCGAGAACCCGGGGGTGACCGAGCGCTTCGAGGCCATCGTCGCCGGCCGGGAGTTGTGCAACGCGTTCTCCGAGCTCACCGACCCCGACATTCAGCGGGCCCGATTCGAGGAGCAGGCTCGCCAGCGATCCGCCGGCGACCAGGAGGCGATGGCGCTCGACGAGGACTACCTCCGGGCGATGGAGTACGGCTTGCCGCCCACCGGCGGTCTCGGTATCGGCGTCGACCGGTTGGTGATGCTGCTCACCGGTGCAACGTCGATCCGCGACGTGGTGCTGTTCCCCACGCTTCGCCCCGAACTGCCCGGCTGACCCGGCGATTCGAGACACGCGGGGAGTTGACGAGCCGGCCGGCCGGAGGACGGCGGGGCGAACCCTTCGGGTTCGACAGCAAGTCCCGACTCAGCCCGCGGCGGCCGAGACCATGGTGAGCAGGTGATCGGCGCCGTCCGAGAGGGCGATGGCGGCGGGTGAGCTGTCGAGCGTCGTGAGCGCCTCCTTGGCGCTGGTGACGTAGCACTGCGCCTCGGTGATGGTCGCCTCGATGGCTCCGGAGGCGAGGACCAGGTCGCGGGCCCGGTCGCGCTCGGCACCCTCGATCGGCGATCCGAGCAGGGCTCGCAACTCGTCGCCCGTCGCGCCGGCCAGCGCCCGCAGCACGGGCAGGTTGTAGACGCCTTCGGTGAGGTCGTGGGCTGCGGGCTTGCCCAGTTCCTCCTCGGTGGCGACGAGGTCGAGGACGTCGTCGACCAGCTGGAACGCCATGCCGAAGGATCGGCCGTACTCGGTGAGGGCGTCGATGTCGGGGCGGGGGAGCCCGCCGACGATGGCGCCGATCCGGCACGCGGTGGCGTAGAGCGAGGCGGTCTTGCCCTCGATGGCCGCGAAGTAGGCGTCCTCGGGGCGGCTGGTGGAGTAGGCGTGCCGCAGCTCGAGGATCTCGCCCTCGCAGAGCCGGCCGATGGTCCGGGCCAGCAACTCGGCGACCTCGGTGCCGAGCCGGGCCGCGATCTCGGACGCCTTGGCGAGCAGGAAGTCACCGGCGAGGATGGCGGTGAGGTTGTTCCACCGCACGTTCACCGACTCGACGCCCCGGCGGGAGTCGGCCTCGTCGATCACGTCGTCGTGGTACAGCGACCCGACCTGGACCAGTTCGACCGCGACGCCGCCGTCGATCACGTCGAGGGTGACCTCGCTGCCGGTGGACGCGGACAGCACGCCGAGCAGGGGACGGAGCCGCTTGCCACCCGCCCGGATGAGGTGCGAGGTCATCTCGGTCAGGTGGGGGTCGTCGGTGGTGACGCTGGCGAGCAGGCGTTCGTCGACCGTGGCGAGGTGGGCGTCGACCCCCGGGAACGCGAGCAGCGGGTTCTGCATGCCGGGAGGCTACCGGTGGCCCGCGGGCCACCCGCAGTCTGTGACGATCGACCGTCGGTTACTCGCCGGGGCGGGCCGAGCCGTCCGGGCGGTGGACCATGTCGGGGGTGATGGCGTCCGGCGTGTAGCGAACCGTGGCGTTCCACAGGAGGAAGTTGTCGACCCCGAGGTCGTGCGCCGCCTGGATCTGGGCCCGGACCTCCTCGGGGCCGTAGGGGATCCCGATCGAGAAGTCCTGGGTCCACAGGTTGAACGCGACGCCGGACCCGGCCGCCTTGCGCTGGAAGTCCGACAGTGCCTTGGTGACGATGTCGTAGGGCTGGGCGTTGGGGTGGTCGACCCGGTACTCGCCGCGCACCCAGTGCGACGGATAGAGCATCGGGGCGATGTAGTCGACGTGGCGGGCGATGCCGGGCACCGGCTGGCCGACGGCGTCGGGGTTGCGGGCGGCGATGCCGAACAGCGAGGCGCCCTGGTACACGCACGCCTGGCGAAGCGGTCGGGCCGCCTCGGCGAGGAAGGAGACGACGGTGTCGTTGACCGATGACTTGGTGTTTCCGCCCGGCGGTACCTGGAGGCCGGGGAACACCATGTTGTCGATGTCACCCTCGGGCCGCCGGACGTAGTCCCACAGGATCTCGTCGACGCCGCGGTGGACGGCTTCCATGGCCAGGTCGATGTTGTACTGGCGCACCTCGGGGTTGGCGACGTTGGTGAAGCCGCCGTACTTCGACAGCACGCCACCCTGGGTGTCCTGGATCACCCAGTCCATGTGGTCGTTCTCGGCCGCCCAGCGGGCGAGGGGCGCGTCGCGGAAGGCAACGACCCGGCCGATGACCCGGACGCCTTTGGCATGGAGCAGATCGACCGCGTCGCGCAGGACGAACTCCTGGCGAACGGCGCCGATCTTCTTCGCCAGGGGGACGTCGGAGTCGTAGCCGACGATGCCCCCCTCGTCCTTGATGTCGATCTCGACGGCGGAGACCTTGCCGGCGTCGACGAGGCTGAGCACGTGTTCGCGGAGCGGGGTGTAGCCCCACGCCGCGGCAGTGACGTGGATGCCCTGTGTGGACGGGTACTGCACCGGGATCACGATCTCGGCGGCGGCGTGGTTGCCGGCCTGGTCGTCGGCGGTCAGCAGGATGGGACCGGTCGGGGCGTTGTCGAACGAGAGGTCGAAGGAGCCGTCGTCGCCCACCGCGTAGTCCTGGCCGTCGACCTGGAAGCTGGCGAGGCCAGGTTCGACGTGGCCGTGCACCGTGACCGGCGAGCAGATGGGCACGGCGGGCTGCGGCGAGACGACGTCGATGACCGGAGGCGTGCCGTCGACGGCAAAGGTCCAGCTGAACTTGGCGTCGTCCAGCAGGGGTCGACCGATCGACATCGCCAGCGTGTGCACACCCTCGTCGAGTGGTTTGGGCCGCCAGCGGATGCCGGTGTCGCTGACCTCGTAGGTGTCGGCGTTGGCCTCGATGCCGTCGAAGAACAACGTGGGGCGGACCCCGGCCGCCAGATCCAGCTGGGCGATGTCGATGCGCACGTCGAGGGCCGACGCCTCGTCCAGGGTGAGCTGGGCGTGGTTCTCGATGCCCGTGATGTGCACGTCGACCCGGGTGGCCGCCCAGAACTTCTGCCCGATGAACGCCCCGAGGGCCACGAAGCCGAGAGCGATCAGCAGGCTGGACCACGGGATGCTGCGGCGGTGGCGTCGCGGTGTCCACGTCTTGGGCGCCTTGGGTCGACGCCGCCAGCGCTTCTTGCTCGGGCGCCCGCGGCCGCGCGGGTCGCTGAGCAGCGCCGGGCTGAACTGCCGGCTGCTCCGCGACCGGGACCGCCGGCCGGCGCGTGGCCCGGACCGGGCGCCAGGAATGCTCCGCAGATCGGAGTTGGAGTCAGAGGCCATGGCGTGTGTGGGAACGGCAACGGATGCGCCCGCCCGGGGCGCACGCACAGCGTGGTGAGGCTACTGGGCACCTGGCGTCATCCACCATGCGCCCGTCTCCGTCGAGGCCCTGGAGGGCCGGATCGGTCTGGGTTGGGGCGATGGTTCGCCGGCGGCCAGGGATACACTTCCCCCACGGAGCCCCCGATCACGTCACTCCCGGTTCTCGGGTGGGAGGCAGCACCTTGTTCGAACGTTTCACCGACCGTGCCCGCCGAGTCGTCGTACTCGCGCAGGAGGAAGCACGGCTGCTCAACCACAACTACATCGGCACCGAGCACATCCTGCTCGGCCTGATCCACGAGGGCGAGGGCGTGGCGGCCAAGGCGCTCGAGTCCCTGGGTATCAGCCTCGAAGCGGTGCGCAGCCAGGTCGAGGAGATCATCGGCCAAGGGGGCTCGTCCCCGTCGGGTCACATTCCCTTCACGCCCCGGGCGAAGAAGGTGCTCGAGCTGTCGCTGCGCGAGGCGCTCCAGCTCGGTCACAACTACATCGGCACCGAGCACATCCTCCTCGGCCTCATCCGTGAAGGCGAGGGCGTGGCCGCCCAGGTCCTGGTGAAGCTGGGCGCTGATCTGTCTCGCGTCCGCCAGCAGGTCATCCAGCTCCTCTCCGGCTACCAGGGCTCGGGTACCGCCGGTCCCGGCAGCGGCCGGGGCAGCGAGAAGGCGGGTGCGGCGGCCGGTTCCACCACCGGCGAGACTCCATCGGGTTCGCTCGTGCTCGACCAGTTCGGACGCAACCTCACCCAGCTCGCCCGCGACAAGGAGGTCGACCCGGTCATCGGTCGCTCCCGCGAGATCGAGCGGGTCATGCAGGTGCTGTCCCGGCGGACCAAGAACAACCCCGTCCTCGTGGGCGAGCCCGGCGTCGGCAAGACCGCCATCGTCGAGGGCCTGGCCCAGAAGATCGTGGCCGACGACGTCCCCGAGACGCTCCACAACAAGCAGCTCTACACGCTCGACCTCGGCGCCCTGGTCGCTGGGTCCCGCTACCGCGGCGACTTCGAGGAGCGCCTCAAGAAGGTGCTCAAGGAGATCCGCACCCGGGGCGACATCATTCTGTTCATCGACGAGCTCCACACCCTGGTGGGTGCCGGCGCCGCCGAGGGGGCCATCGACGCCGCCAGCATCCTCAAGCCGATGTTGGCCCGCGGCGAGCTGCAGACCATCGGCGCCACCACGCTCGACGAGTACCGCAAGCACCTCGAGAAGGACGCCGCCCTCGAGCGCCGCTTCCAGAAGATCGTGGTCGAGGAGCCGTCGGTGGCCCACACCATCGAGATCCTCAAGGGCCTGCGCGACCGCTACGAGACCCACCACCGGGTCACCATCACCGACCAGGCCCTGGTTGCCGCGGCCAATCTCGCGGACCGTTACATCTCCGACCGCCACCTGCCCGACAAGGCCATCGACCTCATCGACGAGGCCGGCTCGCGCCTGCGGATCAAGCGGATGCAGACCCCGCCCGACTACAAGGAGCTCGAGAACGAGCTCGCCGGGGTCGTCGAGCAGAAGAAGCAGGCCGTCGAGAGCCAGGACTTCGAAGAAGCTGGACGCCTCCGTGACAAGGAGAAGGAGCTGCTCGGTCGCAAGGAGGCCAAGGAGGCCGAGATCAAGGATTCCGGTGTCGACCTCTTCGACGAGGTCGACGAGGAAGCCGTGGCCGAGGTCCTCTCCGTCTGGACCGGCATCCCCGTCTACAAGCTCACCGAAGAGGAGACCCAGAAGCTGCTCCACATGGAGGACGAGCTCCACAAGCGGGTCATCGGCCAGGAGGACGCCATCAAGGCGGTCAGCCAGGCCATCCGCCGCACCCGGGCCGGCCTCAAGGACCCCAAGCGGCCCAGCGGGTCGTTCATCTTCCTCGGCCCGTCCGGCGTCGGCAAGACCGAGCTGGCCAAGACCCTGGCCGAGTTCCTCTTCGGCGACGAGTCGGCGATGATCAGCCTCGACATGTCCGAGTACATGGAGAAGCACACCGTCTCGCGCCTGGTCGGTTCACCTCCCGGCTACGTCGGCTACGAGGAGGGCGGCCAGCTCACCGAAGCGGTGCGCCGCAAGCCGTTCTCCGTCGTGCTCTTCGACGAGGTCGAAAAGGCCCACACCGACGTGTTCAACACGTTGCTGCAGATCCTCGAGGAGGGGCGGCTCACCGACGCCCAGGGCCGTTCGGTCGACTTCCGCAACACCGTGCTGATCATGACCTCCAACCTGGGCACCGCCGATCTGCGCAAGCAGTCGGTGGGCTTCGGCAAATCCGACGAGGCCGTCTCCTACGAGAAGATGAAGGAGAAGGTCAACGACGCGCTCAAGGCCCACTTCCGCCCCGAGTTCCTGAACCGCATCGACGAGACGATCGTGTTCCACGAGCTCAGCAAGGACGAGGTCATCCAGATCGTCGACAACTTCGTGGCCAAGCTCGCCATCCAGATGGAAGCCCAGGGCATGGGCATCGAGCTCACCCGGGCCGCCAAGCTCTACGTCGCCGACAAGGGCTACGACCCCACCCTCGGTGCCCGGCCCCTGCGTCGCGCCATCCAGCGCTTCGTCGAGGACCCGCTGTCGGAGAAGCTCCTCTACAAGGAGTTCCGGGCCGGCGAGATCGTCACCGTCGACGTCGAGCACGATCCGGAGACCAACGAGGACGTCATCGTCTTCCGCTCGGCCGAGGGCTTCGAGCCCCCGTCGGTGGAAGAGCTCGAGGCCGCCGGGACGGAATAGATCGGAGCGTCCTCGCTTCGCTGCGGGCGCCCCCACGTTGCACGGAGCCGACCGGACCCGTCGGCGCGCCCGGTCGGCTGGCGCCTCCCTGGGGGCCGTCGAACCATGTGCTCGTCCGCAGGGTGGTCTAGGCGCCCGGTGGGTCTTCGAGCGGGCTGAAGTCGAGGTCGAGCTCACCGTCATCGAGGCTGTCGTCGGCCTGTTGTTCGGCGACGACCTCGTCCTTCGGGGGCTTGCCCTCGACCAGCTCCCCGATGACGTTGCCCACCGCGACGACGGCGCGTGCCGACATCGACGGGCCGGGCGGACGGAGCCCGATCCGCTCCGACAGCGAGCGGGGCGCGATCTCCCGATAGGAGTCGGCCACCAGCTCGGCGATCTCCCGCCAGTCGGTGTCCTCGCCCACGTGGATGCCGATCCAGCCCTTCACGCCGACGTACTTGGGCAGGAAGAACGGCTCGCCCTCGGCCAGCAGGCTCTCCTGCTCGCCTGGCGCAGCCTTCATGGTGAGGAAGGCCCGGCCCTCGTCGTCGGTGCCGGTGGACACGAAGATCTTGTCGCGGACGCGGAATGTGGGGTTGCCCCACGTCTCGCGCTCGGTCGCGTCGGGGAAGCCGAGGGCGATGTCGCGTATGGCCCGGGTCGGATCGGTCGCCATGAACCCATCCTCACACGCGGGCGGGGGCGGCGCCGATCGGCACCGGGTCCCGGACTGTGGCCACCCGTCGGAATTGCCTAGTGTGCGCACCGTGTACCAGCGCATCCTCGTCGGCACCGACGGCTCCGAGACGGCCGGTCGAGCGGTCGCACGCGCCGTGGAGGTGGCCCGGTCCACCGGGGCCCGCCTCACGATCATGACCGCGGCTCGCCCCGACCGGGGACAGTCGGTGGTCGACGCGGCCAAGGCGGTCCACGCCGAGTCCGGCGTCGAGATCGACACCACGGTGGTCGACGACGACCCCGTTTCCGCGCTCATCGACACCGCGAAGGCCGGCGGCTTCGACCTCGTCGTGGTGGGCAACAAGGGGATGACCGGGGTGTCGCGGTTCTTCCGCCTCGGTGGGGTCCCGAACAAGCTCTCCCACCACCTGCCGTCGAGCCTGCTCATCGTCCGGACCACCTGAGTGCCGGCTCGGAGGCCGTGTCGAGCGCGGCGGGGCCGCCCGGGGCAGGGCATCCGGCAGGTGGGGCGAGCTGGCCTCCTGGTCATCGCCGTACTGCTGGTCGCGGCCTGTCAGCTCCGCACCGACGTGAACGTCACGATCGAGGCCGACGGCTCCGGCGAGGTCGAGGTGGTCATCGCGCTCGACGAGGACGGCGTCGCCCAGAACCCGGATCTCCTCGACCAACTCGACTTCAGCGACCTCGAAGCCACGGGATGGACGGTCACCGGACCCGACGCCGGTGACGACGGGTTCACCCGGGTCAGCATCCGTCACCCGTTCGGGACGCCCGAGGAGGTGGCGGGCCTGCTCGACGAGGTCGATGGCGACCACGGCCCGTTCCGGGACTTCCGGGTCACTCGGACCGACGGCTTCGCCCAGACCCGCTATCGCTTCGACGGTACGGTCGACTTCACCGATGGGGTGAGCGGTCTGACCGAGGACCCCGAGCTCGCCGCCGCCCTCGAGGCCGATCCCGTCTCCCTGATCGAGGAGCGCCTCGGCGGCGCGATCGACCAGGTCCTGCGCTTCCAGGTCGCCGTTCGCCTCCCGGGTGAGGTCGACTCCAACGCCCCCACCAAGGCCTCCAACGGGGCCGTGTGGCGCCCATCGGTGCTCGAGCACCAGGCGGTCCAGCTCCATGCCACCTCCACCATCCGCCGGACGAGCCGCTTCGTCTGGCTGGGGGTGGCGGTGGCCGCCGGGTTCGCGCTGGTCCTGTTCGTGATCATCCGCATCGTGCTGTGGCGGCGCTCGCGCCGGGCGGTCGGGAGTTCCTGACACCCCCGCTGAGGACAATGGGCGTCGTGCCCAACGCCACCTCGTCGAGATCCGCTCACCAGCCCCGATCACGCACCGTCCACCGCTGCTCGGAGTGCGGGGCATCCACCCCCCGATGGGCGGGCCGATGCCCCGGATGCGACCAATGGAACACCCTGGTCGAGGAACGGGCCGATTCCGGCCCTCGTCCCGTCCACGCGCCGCGCGACGCCGCTCGGCCCATCACCGAGGTCGGGGTCGACGACGTGCGCCCGGTGCCCACCGCGGTGGGCGAGCTCGACCGCGTGCTGGCTGGCGGGCTGGTTCCCGGCTCGGTCACGCTTGTCGGGGGTGAGCCGGGCATCGGGAAGTCCACGCTGCTGCTCCAGGCCGCGGCGGGCGCCGCCGGTGCCGGGGCCACCACGCTGTATCTCACCGCCGAGGAGTCCGCCGCCCAGGTGCGGGGCCGGGCGGCCCGGATCGGCGCGCTGCCCCGGTCCCTGTGGCTGGCGTCGGAGACCGACCTACCGACCGTGATCGGTCACCTCGACCAGGTCGGTCCGTCGCTGGTGGTGATCGACTCGATCCAGACGCTGCACGACCCGTCGCTGTCGTCGGCGCCGGGCTCGGTCGCGCAGGTACGAGAGTGCGCCCACCGGCTGGTCGCCGAGGCCAGGGCGCGCAACGTCGCGGTCGTGCTGGTCGGACACGTCACCAAGGACGGTGGTCTCGCCGGGCCGCGCGTGCTCGAGCACCTCGTCGACACCGTCCTCTCCTTCGACGGCGACCGCCACCACGCCCTGCGGCTGCTGCGGGCGGTGAAGCACCGGTACGGCGGCACCGGCGAGTTGGGCGTGTTCGAGATGACCGACCGGGGCCTGGTCGGCGTCGATGACCCCAGTGCCATGTTCCTGGCCGACCGGCGGGCGGGCGAGGCCGGATCGGTCGTCGTCCCGGTCCTCGACGGTGGTCGGCCGCTCATGGTCGAGGTCCAAGCCCTCCTGGCCTCCTCACCGCTGCCGACCCCCCGCCGCCAGGCCCAGGGGGTCGACAGTGGCCGGCTCGGCATGCTCCTCGCCGTGCTCGAGCAGCGGGTCGGGCTCTCGGTCACCGGGATGGACGTCTGGGTCACCGTGGCCGGGGGCGTGCGGGCCACCGAACCAGCGGTCGACCTCGGTATCGCCCTCGCCGTCGCCTCGGCCGGCGCCGACATCGCCGTCCCCGCCGACGTGGTCGTGTGCGGCGAGGTGGGCCTGGCCGGAGAGCTCCGCCAGGTCGGCCGGCTCGACCGGCGCATGGCCGAGGCCGCCCGCCTCGGATTCGATCGCGTCGTCGTTCCCACCACTGCGCCCGAACCTCCATCCGGGTGTCGGGCGTTGCGGGCCGCGGGGCTGGCGCAGGCCATCGCCGCCGTGGGTCTGTCCTCGTGAACCGAATCGGCCACCCAGAGCGAGCCGGACAAAACATCTAAGCTGCAGGAGTGGCACCCAAGAACTCCCCCGAGATGCTGGCCGCGCTGCGGTTCGTCGCTCCGGGTGCTCCCCTTCGGGAAGGGCTCGACCGCATCCTGCAGGCCGAGATGGGTGCCCTCGTGGTGGTGGGCGACGGTCCCGACGTGCTCAACATCTGCTCCGGCGGCTTCCTGCTCGATGCCGCATTCAGCCCGCAGCGCCTCTCCGAACTGGCTAAGATGGACGGAGCCATCATCCTCGCTCCCGACGCGACCCGGATCGCCCGGGCCAACGTCCACCTCGTCCCCAACCCCAACGTGCCCACGTCCGAGACCGGCACCCGCCACCGAACGGCCGAGCGGGTGGCCCGATCCATCGACGTGACCGTGGTGTCGGTCTCCGAGGACCAGCAGGTCATCGCGGTCTACGTGGGCGACGAGAAGCACCCGCTCCAGCCCATTCCGATCCTGCTCAGCCGGGCCAACCAGGCGTTGCAGACCCTCGAGCGCTACCGGAACCGGCTCGATGACGTGGCCGCCGCCCTCTCGGCCCTCGAGGTCGAGGACCTGGTCACGGTGCGCGACGTCGTCACCGTCCTGCAGCGCACCGAGATGGTCAGCCGCATCGCCGAGGAGCTGTCCTCCGACATCGTCGAGCTGGGAACCGACGGCCGGCTCATCAAGCTGCAGCTCGACGAGCTCATGGGCGGCGTCGACGACGATCGCACCCTCGTGCTGCGCGACTACTTCCACGAAGAGCAGACGTGGAACCTCGACGAGGCGCTGGAGGCGCTGGCCGAGCTCACCACCGAGGATCTGCTCGACCTGCGGACCATCGGTTCGATGCTGCACATCCCCGGAGGCATCGATCTCGATGCGTCGGTCCAGCCGCGCGGCTACCGCCTCCTCGCCCGCATCCCTCGGTTGCCCGAGACCATCATCGACGCCATCGTCGACCGGTTCGGGTCTCTCCAGAAGATCATGCGAGCCACCATCGACGATCTCGACGATGTCGGTGGCGTCGGCGAGACACGGGCCCGGGCGATCAAGGACGGGCTCGCCCGCCTGGCCGAATCCAGCATCCTCGATCGTTATGCTTGAGGCTTCCTCCCTTCGGCTGCGCCTCCGGTCCGGGGAGCCTCCACGTTGCACGGAGCCGCGGCCCGCCGTCCGTTCGACCGCTCGCTGGCGCTCCGCTCCGGGCAGTTCGAGGGTCCGGGCCGCCGTACGGGATTGGCTCCGTGGCTGAGCAGATCGGGCTCCCGTCCGGTACGCCGGCGGTGCTCGCGGTGCCGGCCGACGGTCGGGCCCCCAGCCGCGGCCTGGTGGTCGCGCCGGACATCGGCGGGCTCCGCCCGTTGTTCGCCGACATGTGTCAGCGGCTGGCCGACGACAACGGGTGGGCGGTGTGCGCTCCCGAACCGTGGCCGGGCCGCGAGGGCCTCTCGTTGGAGGAACGCCTCGGGGCGGTCGGCACCCTGGTCGACGACGACGTCCTCGGCGATCTGGTGGCCGCCGCCGATGCCACCGGCGTGGAGCCGGTCGCCATCATCGGGTTCTGCATGGGCGGCATGTACACGCTCAAGGCGTCGGCCATCGGGCGCTTCGACCGGGCCGCGGCCTTCTACGGGATGATCCGGCTCCCGGAGGCGTGGCGGAGCCCGACCCAGAGCGAGCCCCTCGACGCCGTGCGGGCCGAGGGGGCGGCACCGGTGCTCGCCATCATCGGCACCAACGACGTCTACACCCCGCCTGACGACGTCGAGGCGTTGGAGGAGGCCGGTGCCGACGTCATCCGCTACGCCGGGGCCGAGCACGGCTTCATCCACGATCCCGAGCGTCCCGGGCACCGCGCCGACTACGCCGCCGACGCCTGGCGGCGGGTGATCACGTGGCTCGGCGGGTGAGTTCCTCGCGGTTGGTGATCTCGTAGCGCCGGTCCCGCTGCTCGATCCAACCGAGCCGGACGAAGCTGGCGATCGCCTTGTTGACCCGTTCCCGCGACGCTCCGACCATGCCGGCCAGCTCCTCCTGGGTCACCGGGAGGACGAAGCTGTCCAGCTCGCCGGCCAACTCGAGCAGCCGCTTGGCGGTCCGTCCGGTGACATCGAGGAACACGGAATCGGCCAGGGCGGCGTCGGTGGACCGCAGGCGTTGGGAGAGCATGGCCACCACGTTCCACAGCAGCTGCGGCCGAGCCTCGTAGAGGACCCTGACCGGCTCGTAGGCGATGGAGGTGACCGTCGACGTCTCGAGGGCCCGAGCCTCGGTGGACCGGCCCAACCCGTCGAACAGGGGCATCTCCCCGAACATGTCGCCCCGCTCCATCAGGGCAATGACCGATTCGCGTCCATCGATGGAGCGCTGGGTCATGGCGATGCGGCCATCCTCGACCATGAACAGCTCGGTCGACTCGTCGTCCTCGGTGAACAAGACGTCGCCCCGCCGCAGGTCGCGTTGCTCCGCGGCACCGAGGATCGAGTCGAGCTCGACCTCGGTCAGATCAGAGAACAGGTCAGATGCTGCCAGCAGTTCCCGATCGGCCACGGCGAGAATCTAGGCGACCGCCGCTGGTGATGTGACCGATGTCCCTCCCGCGCACCTACGCTCGGCCGATGGCTGTGTCCGATCCGGGTCCGGTGTGGACCGTCGTCGTCGCCGGCGGTGGAGGGCGCCGCTTCGGCGCGGCCAAGCAGTACGAAGCGCTGGCCGGGCGTCGGGTGATCGAGTGGTCGTTGGCGGTGGCCGCCGCCGTATCCGACGGAGTCGTCGCCGTCGTACCGGCCGGAGATGCCGACGCCAGGCTGCCGGGTGCCGATCGGGTGGTGGCCGGTGGGCCGTCCCGGGCCGACTCGGTGCGCTGCGGCCTGGCGGCGGTTCCCGCCGACGCCGCGGTTGTCCTCGTCCACGACGCCGCCCGACCGGCGGCGTCGGCCGTCCTGTTCCGGCGCGTCATCGCGGCGGTGATCGCCGGCGCCGACGGGGTGGTGCCCGCGGTACCGGTGACCGATTCGCTGCGCACCCGTGGCGGCGGGGCCGTCGACCGCGATGCCCTCGTGGCGGTGCAGACGCCGCAGGGATTCCGGGCCACGGCGCTGCGATCGGCCCACGACCGTGGCGGCGACGCCACCGACGACGCCACGCTCGTCGAGCAATCAGGTGGCACCATCGTGATCGTGGACGGAGAAGTCACCAATGCCAAGTTGACCCACCCGCACGACCGCGCCCTCCTCGATGCCATCCTGGCCGCGAAGCGTGCCGATGCGGGGGAACCGGCGTGACCGGCCGGGTCGGCATGGGCTTCGACGTCCATCCTTGCAGTGACGATCCGGCTCGGCCCATGGTCCTCGGTGGGGTCGCATTTCCCGGTCCGGGGCTCGTCGGCCACTCCGACGCCGACGTCATCGCCCACGCCTGTGCCGATGCGCTGCTCGGCGCGGCGGGACTCGGCGACATCGGCTCCCACTTCCCGGACACCGACGTCCGGTTCGGAGGCGCCGACAGCATCGAGCTGCTGCGCGCCGTCGGCGACGAGGTGCACGCGGCGGGCTGGGCGGTGGCCAACGTCGACTGCGCGGTGGTCTGCGACGAGCCGAAGATCGGCCCCCACCGCGACGCGATGCAGCGCCGCCTGTCAGACGCGGCGGGCGGCCCGGTCACCGTCAAGGGGAAGCGGCCGGAGGGCCTCGGCGCCCTCGGTCGGGGCGAGGGCGTGGCGTGCTGGGCGGTTGCCCTGCTCGAGCCGGGACCAGCGGCATGAGTCCGCGCCAGGGTTCCGGCAAGGGCGGTGGGCGCCGCAAGCCGCCGCCCACCCGCCGGTCGTCCACCCCGGGGCGGGCGCCGGCCAAGCGCTCGCGCGGCCGAACCGGCGCGGTGGGTGGAGGGCGGTCTCGCGCCGAGAAGGGCGGGCTGGGCGGCGACCAGGTCGAGGGCATCCACGCGGTTCGGGAACTGTTGCTCGCCGGTCGGCGTCGGACGCACGAGCTGCTCGTTGCCACCGATCGAGACGATTCCCCCGACGTCGAGGACATCCGACTCCTGGCCGGTCAGATGAACATCGCCATCACCGAGCTCGGCCGGACCAAGCTGGCGGCCGCGGCGCGGACCACCGCGCATCAGGGTGTCGTCGCCCGGGCGGCTCCGCTGCGCGAGGTGCCCTTCGACGACCTGTTGGTGGCGGGCGCCGGTCCGGCGCCGTTCCTGCTCGCGTGCGACGGGGTCACCGACCCGGGCAACCTCGGTGCCCTGCTCCGCACCGCCGAGTGCGCCGGGGTCACCGGCGTCCTGCTGCCCCGCCATCGGGCCGCCCACGTGACCCCCGCGGTGACCAAGGCGGCGGCCGGTGCCATCGAGCACCTCCGGTTCGCCATCGTCGGCGGGTTGCCGGCCGCGCTGGCCCGGGCCGAGGCGGCCGGTGCCCTGGTCATCGGCCTCGACATGGGCGGCGACGTGTCGATCCACCAGCTCCCACCGGTCGACCGGGCGGTGGTGATCGTGGTCGGAGCGGAGGGACGGGGCCTCGGCCGCCTCGCCCGCGAGCGGTGCGAGGTGGTCGCCAGCGTGCCGATGGCCGGCGCCATCGAGTCGCTCAACGTCAGCGTGGCGGGCGCGATCGCGCTCTACGAGGTGGTGCGGATGCGGGCCAGCTGAGCCCGCCTCCGGGAGGTGCTGTCGTTACCTCCGGTAGGACTCCCGGTAACCCACGCTCAGTCAGTGTTGACAGCCAATCGTAACATCCGTCACACTTGACTAGTTCGAACGGGCCATTTCGCACATGGTCATGTCGTGGGGCATGGGGCCGGGCGGACGAGTGGAACCGTCACACCTGCACTTCACCGGACCGAACGCACCAGGGAGCTCCACGACGTGGGGAATCACCGCACCATCCACGCCGACCGCGATGACGTCGAGCTGATCGCTCGGTACCACAACGAGGGTGACGCGGACGTCCTCGAGGCGCTGATCGGGCGCTACCGGCGCTTTGCCCGGGCCAAGGCCCGGGGGTACTTCCTCATCGGCGGCGACAGCGACGACGTCGAGCAGGAGGCGCTGATCGGCCTCTACAAGGCGGTGCGTGACTTCCGTCCCGAGCATCAGTCCAGCTTCCGGGCCTTCGCCGAGCTGTGCATCAAGCGCCAGATCATCACCGCGATCAAGACCGCGACCCGCCAGAAGCACCAACCCCTCAACTCCTACCTGTCGATCTCCGGGACTCGACCGGGAGACGACGGCGCCGAGGCCCCCGTGGACGAGATCCTGGTGAGCGAGACCGCGGCCGACCCGTGCGATGCGGTGGTCGCCGACGAGCGGCGCGCATCGATGCGGCGTTCCATGGCCGATCTGCTGTCCGACCTCGAAGTCGAGGTGCTCGGGCTCTACCTCGAGGGGCAGAGCTACCAGGAGATCGGCGATCGCCTGGGCCGCCACACCAAGTCGATCGACAACGCCCTCCAGCGCATCAAGCGCAAGCTCGACGGCCAGCTCGACGACGACGCGTCGGCACCGGTCGCCATCGCCGCCAGCGTGGCCTGAGCCGTTCGCTTCGCTCACTTCTGGAGTTGCTCGCCGGGCGAGCAACATCCCTTCCGGCACGGTCGACCGGGACGGTCGCCGAACCGGGACCCTGACAGCAGCAGCGCACGCCGGGCGCCGGACGTGCGACGATCTCGCCATGACCGGCGAGGGATCGATCGAGTTCCAGCTCGTCACCCGCGGTGGCCATCCCGATTTCCTCGACCTGCCGTGGACCGAGCCGCTCGAGGAGTGGCGTCATGAGCGGTTGGTGAAGATGGCCCATGGCATCAGCCGGCACGTGGTCCGCTTCGTCCGCTACGACGATCGGGTCTACGCCCTCAAGGCCACCGAGCCGTCGGCGGCCGACCACGAGTACCGGACGCTGCGGGCGATGCGCGACGACCGCCTCCCTGTGGTCGAACCCGTGGGGGTGGTCAGCGGTCGTCGCACCGAATGGGGCGCGGTCCTCGTGACTCGGTACCTCGACTACTCGCTGCCGTACTGGTACGTGATCGGGCGCAACCAGGACGACGCTCGGACCAACACCCTCATCGACGCCGGCGTGGTGCTCCTCGTCCGCCTCCACCTCAACGGCATCTTCTGGGGAGACTGCTCGCTGTCGAACATCCTGTTCCGGCGTGACGCGGGAGCGATGATGGCCTATCTGGTCGACGCCGAGACCACCGAGCGTCGGCCGAGCATCAGCGACCAGCTCCGAGAAGAGGACGTGGCCATCGCCTACGAGAACGTGGTCGGTGGGCTCATGGACCTCCAGGCGGCCGGCCGGGTTCGACCCGACCTCGACCCCGTGACCATCGGAGACGAGGTCCAGACTCGCTACCGCCGGCTCTGGGACGAGTTGACCCGCACCGACGAATTCGACGCCGACGAGCGTTGGCGGATCGATGCCCGCATCCGCCGATTGAACGACATGGGCTTCGACGTGGAGGAACTGGTCATCGGCGCCACCGAGGGCCGTGGGCGCCTACGCATCACCCCGACCATCATCGAGGAGGGTCACCACGCTCGCGACCTGCGACGCCGGACAGGGCTCGAGGTGCAGGAGAACCAGGCTCGACGGCTGCTGGCCGACATCGAGAACTTCCGGGCCCGCGTCGAACACGACGCTGGCAAGCCGGTGCCCTCGGCGGTGGCGGCGGCGCGCTGGCTCGCCGAGGTCTACGAGCCGATCATCGACGCCATCCCCGCCGACCTGCGGAGCCGGCTCGAACCGGCGGAATTCTTCCACCAGCTACTCGAGCACCGCTACCTGATGGCCGAACGACTGGGGCGGGAGGTCGTGAACGCCGACGCCTTGGTCGACTATCTCCGCACTGTCCTGCCTTCGCACCCGGCCGAGCAGGTCCTCCTCCACGAGGAACATTGACATGTCGGTGGTGAAACCGCTTACATCGCCCAGGGAGTGGGGGATGGAGGACGTGTGGGCGCGAATGGAGGTCGGCACAACGCCACGTGGTGGCGCGGCGCGACCGGCTACGAGGTGTACCTGCGGTCGTTCGCCGACCGCGATGGGGACGGTACCGGCGACCTGCCCGGGCTGATCTCGCGGCTCGGGTACCTGGCCGATCTCGGCATCGATCTGCTGTGGGTGACGCCGTTCTATCCCAGCCCGATGGCCGACTTCGGCTACGACGTGGCCGACTACTGCGATGTCGATCCCCTCTTCGGCACGCTCGCCGACGTCGACGAACTGGTGGATCGGGCCCATCGGTCGGGCATCCGCGTCATCATCGACCTGGTCCCCAACCACACCAGTGACCAACACCCGTGGTTCCGGGCCGCGAGGTCCTCGATCGACGATCCCCACCGAGGCTTCTACCACTGGCGCGATCCCGCGCCCGACGGCGGTGTCCCGAACAACTGGGTGAGCTACTTCGGTGGGCCGGCATGGACCTTGGACCGCCCGAGCGGGCAGTACTACCTCCATCTGTTCCTCCCCGAACAGCCCGACCTGAACTGGGCGAACCCTGCGGTGGTGGCCGCGTTCGACGAGGTGCTCCGCTTCTGGCTCGATCGAGGCATCGACGGCTTCCGCGTCGACGTCGCCCATGCCCTGGTCAAGGACCCGGACTTGGCTGACAACCCGCGCCGCCCCGCGGTCGGACCTGCAACGACCGCCCAGGAGGTGTTCGACTCCTTCGACCACCGTCACGACCTCGATCAGCCGGGCGTCACCGACATCTACGCTCGGTGGCGGACGCTGACCCGGGTCCATGACGCCCTGCTGCTCGGTGAGGTCTACCTCGACGATTCTGCTCGGCTCAGTCGCTACGTCGACGGGGCCCTCGATCTGTCGTTCTGCTTCTCGATCCTGCACGCTCCCTGGGGTGCCGATGCCCTGCGGGCCGCCCTCGCCTCCTGCGTCGAACACGTGGGGGTCGGAGCGGCGTGGCCGATCTCGAGCCACGACGACCACCGGGCGCCGACGCGATTCGGTGGCGGGGTGGTGGGCCGGCGTCGAGCGCTGGCGTTCACCACCGCGGTGGCCTTCCTCCCCGGAGTCCTGTTCCTGTACCAGGGTGACGAGCTCGGCCTCACCGATGCCGTCGTCCCGCTCGAGGACGCCCGCGATCCCGTGGCGGTGCGCAACCGGGATCCGGCGCAGGGCCGCGACGCGGTGCGGACCCCGTTCCCGTGGGAGCCCGGTCCCGGGCTGGGGTTCACGACCGGGAAACCGTGGCTCCCCAACGGCGGTCGCGTGCTCGCCGACACCGTGGCCGATCAGCGGGATCGCAGCGACTCCTTCCTGGCTCGCCATCGGGCATTGCTCGCCCACCGTCGCCGGTGGCAGGACGAGCCGCCCGATGTCGAGTGGGACGACGACGGGCTCTCGTACCGTCGGGGGAGGCTGCACGTCACCGTCAACTGCGGCCCCGTGACGATCACACCCGATCGGCCCGGCGAACTCGTCTATGCCACCGATCCCTCGGTCACCTCCGATGGTGCTCGCTGCACGATCCCCTCCGACCACGCGGCGGTGATTCGACGGTGGTGAAACGTCGGCGTCCGACCAGTGGGCCCCGAGCTCCCACGATCAACGACGTCGCGGTTCGCGCCGGCGTGTCGGTCGCCACGGTGTCGCGGGCGCTCCGTGGATTCGAGAACGTGTCCGAGTCGACGAGTGCCAAGGTCCGGCGTGCCGCCGACGACCTCGCCTACCACATCGATCGGCGAGCATCGAGGCTGGCCACCGGTCGCCACGAGACGGTCGGGCTGGTCGTGCCCCGCATCGACACCTGGTACTTCTCGACCGTGTTGGCCGGCGTCGAATCGGTGCTGGGTCCCATCGACGACCTCCTCCTCGTCTGCGTCGACGACGTCGAGACGCGGACGCAGCTCATCGCCGGCAGCGCCCCACTCAGCAAGCGGGTCGACGGGCTCGTCTTCGTCGACATCCTGCTCGACGCCGACGAGGTCGACGAGCTCGATCGGTCCGGATTGCACGTGGTCACGATCGGGCAGCGCACCAGCGAGTTCTCGTCGGTCACCATCGACAACCGCGGCGCGGCGCGGGCGATCACCGAACACCTCATCGGTCTCGGGCACCGTGACATGGCCCAGATCAGCGGCGCCCTGACGGATGGACTGCCGTACTCGGTGCCTGTCGAGCGCCGTGACGGCTTCGTCGAGGCCCAGCGCGCCGCGGGCAACGCGATCACCCCGGGTCTGCTGGTCGACGCCGACGTGACGATCGAGTCCGGCGCGCGCGCCATGGCGCAGCTGCTCGACGGTGGCGAGTCGTTCACCGCGCTGGTGGCCGGAGCGGACGAGATCGCGTGCGGCGCCGTCGCCGAGGCTCGGAGGCGGGGGATCGACGTGCCGGGCGCGTTGAGTGTGGTCGGCTTCGATGATCATCCGATGGCGTCGGTCACCGGTCTCACCACCGCCCGTCAGGATCCCCACGCCCAGGGAAGCGCAGGGGCAGCGTTGTTCCTGGCCCTGGTCGCCGACAGCGGTGCTGGCTCCCAGCACGTCGTCGAGGCCACTTCTCTCGTGATCCGCGACAGCTCGGGGCCGGTGGGGTGACGGGGGATCGGGCGAGGAAAATTCTCGGTCAACCCTTGACCGCGGCACGGTCGGGTCTGTAAACGTTTACACACTGAGTCGTCCCGGCGGGAGCTGGGTCGGTTCCTGTAACCACCAAGGGGGACAATTCATGCGATCACGCACTGTGCGGGTTCTCGCCGCGCTCTTCGCACTCATGTTGGTCGCCGCCGCGTGCGGCGACGACGACAGTGGAGGATCCGCGTCAGGCGGTGGCACGGTCACCATCCTCGGGCCCGAGGTCGAGGGCGAGCTCGCCGGCTTCGCCCAGGCGATGGTCCCCTTCGAAGACCAGTCCGGGGTCGACGTGCAGATCTCCGGCGACCGCTCGGCCGAGCAGCAGCTCGGCGTGCAGGTCCAAGGTGGCAGCCCGCCCGACATCTTCGTGTTCCCCCAGCCGGGACGACTCCAGGAGTTCGCCAAGAGTGGCGACCTCCAGCCCCTGCGTGACGACGTCGTCGCCAAGGTGAAGGAGAACTTCCCCGAGCCGTTCTGGAAGCTCGCCGAGGTCGACGGGAAGCTCTACGGGGTTCCCAACAAGGCCGACGTCAAGAGTCTGGTCTGGTTCTCGCCCGAGGCGTTCACGGCCGCCGGTTACGACATCCCGACGACGAACAAGGAACTCCTCGACCTCGCCGACCAGATGGTCGCCGACGGCAACACGCCATTCTGCATCGGTATCGGTTCCGACGCCGCCACCGGCTGGCCGTTCACCGACTGGGTCGAGGACTACATGCTGCGCCTCAAGGGCCCGGAGATCTACGACAAGTGGGTGGCCCACGAGATCCCCTTCGACGATCCTGACGTCGTCGAGGTCGGCCAGTACGTGTACGACCTGTGGAGCAAGCCGGACTACGTCTACGGCGGTCTGCAGACCATCGCCAACACGCCCTTCGCCGAGTCGGGTCTCGGTCTCCTCGACGGCAGCTGCATGATGCACCGCCAGGCCAACTTCTACGAGGCCAACTTCCCCGAGGGCACCGACATCTCCGAGAACGGAAAGATCTGGGCCTTCTACCTGCCGCCGGTCTCCGAAGCCGAAGGTGGCGTCGGTGGTCAGCCGTTGCTGTCCGCCGGAACCATCCTCGCCGCCTTCTCCGACAGCCAGGCCACGCAGGACGCCCTGCTCTACGCGGCCAGCACGGACTACCCGACGGAGCGGGCCAAGGCACAGATCGGCTTCCTGTCGCCGAACATCAACGTCGACGCATCGGCCTACCAGAACAAGGCCGCCGCGTTGTTCCTCGACATTCTCGACAAGGCCGATCCGGTCCGATTCGATGCCAGCGACCTGATGCCCGGGGCCGTCGGCTCCGGCAGCTTCTGGAGCGCCGCGGTTGACATCACGACCGGGTCGAAGACGGTGAAGGAGGCGTTCACCGACGTCGAGAAGTCGTGGCAAGCGATCGAGTGATCTGATCGGGATCGCGCCCCGGGACCGCCGGGGCGCGATCTGCACACTCATCAGCAGTTGGCCACCGGGTTGCCGGACAACCGGTCACAGGGGGGACGATGGACAAGCTCATCCAGATGGTCGTCGGCGTTGTGGTCTCGATCGGCGTCAGCGCGATCATCTTCATCGCCCTGAACAAGGCCACCGACGCCCTCCCGGAGCGGATCGGGCGCAGAGTGAGACCGTGGGTCTTCATCGGGCCCGCGCTGTTGTTCCTGTTCATCGCGCTGGTGATCCCCACGGTGCGGACCGTCTACCTCAGCCTGCAGAACAACAAGGGTGAATTCGTCGGCGGCCGCAACTACAAGAACATCTTCACCGACGACTCCATCTTCAGCCTCAAGGGCCTCGGCGACATCGTCACCAGCCGGTTGTTCATCGTCGGGGCCATTCTGGTGATCGCGTCGTTGGTCCTGGCCCGCCGCTCGGGGCGCAAGATCGGCACCACGCTCGATTTCTCCGACCAGGTCCCGTTGCTCGCCCTCGTCGGTGGCGGGATCCTCGGTCTGTTCGCGGTGTTCACCTCGCTCAACGGGGTGATCTGGAACAACCTCTGGTGGGTCGTGGCCGTCACCGGTCTGTCCACCGGCATCGGCTTGGCCGTCGCGGTCCTGGCCGACCGGATGAAGGGCGAATCCGTCGCCAAGTCGCTCATCTTCCTGCCGATGGCGATCTCGTTCGTGGGCGCTTCGGTGATCTGGCGCTTCGTGTACGCGTTCTCGCCGCCGAGCACTGACCAGTTCGGCCTGCTCAACGCGGTGTGGGTCGGCCTCGGTGGCGTTCCCCAAGCGGTGCTGCAGGCCCAACCGTGGAACACGTTCTTCCTCATCATCGTGTTGATCTGGGGCCAGACCGGCTTCGCCATGGTTGTCCTGTCGGCGTCGATCAAAGCCGTGCCGGACGACTTGATCGAGGCCGCTCGCATCGACGGTGCCAGCGAGAGTCAGGTGTTCTGGCGGGTGACGCTGCCACAGATCCGCACCACCGTCCTGGTCGTGGTCACCACGCTGGTCATCCTGGTCATGAAGGTGTTCGACATCGTGAAGGTCATGACGAACGGCGAGTTCGGCACCAACGTGATCGCCAACGAGATGTACGACCAGGCATTCATCTTCAACAATCAGGGCCTCGGCGCCGGCCTCGCCGTCGTGCTGCTGGTCTCGGTACTGCCGATCATCGTCTACAACGTGCGCCAGGTCGGCGAGGAGGGATGAGCTGATGTCCGTCGAGACCTCACCAGGCGACGTCGAGCTGGACGGCCAGGAGCCCTTGGGGCCTCGGCGGGCCATTCCCACCTCGGGCCGATCCCGCGCCACCACGATCGCCGCGGCCATCGCCCTCGCCAGCGGGGTCCTGGGCTTCGCCTGGGGGTTGACGTGGCTGATGGTGGGGCTCGACCGCGACGCGTGGCCACTCGTGGCGGGCGGCGCGGTGACGATGGTGCTCGCGGCGGCGACCACCGTGGCCGGTGCCGGCCTGTTCGGCAAGCGACCGTGGTCCTGGGGTGCGGCGACCGCGCTGTTCGTGACCCATACCGCAGCGGCGTTCCTCTTGGGGCTCGTCTCGGCCATGGCCAGTGGCGCCGCCTTCGGTGCCTATCTCGCCTCGCTCGTCGTGATCATGGTGTTCCTGTCGGTGCCGATCCTGCTGCGAACCGAGGACGCCAAGCGCGATCTCGGGGTGGGTGAAGGCGGCCGCCGCACCGGTTCGGCGGTCGTGCTGTGGTCGATCGTGGCGTTGTGGTCGCTTCCCACCCTCGGTCTGCTGCTCGCCTCGTTCCGAACCGAGGTCGCGGTGAAGACCGAGGGATGGTGGACGATCTTCACCGACCCCCAGACCACCTTCAACAACTACACCGAGGTCCTGCACGCCCAAGGCTTCGATGCACCGAACATGTGGGGGCACTTCCTCAACTCGCTGGCCATCGTCCTACCGGCCACGGTGATCCCCATTGCCATCGCGCTGTTCGCGGCGTACGCCTTCGCCTGGATGGACTTCCCCGGCCGCCGGCTGCTGTTCGTCCTGGTCGTGTCGCTGATGGCCGTGCCGCTGCAGATGGCCCTGATCCCCCTGTTGCAGCTCTACAACGGCGGTGCCCACATCGGCTCGCTCACGATCTTCCCCGACCTCAACCTGCAGGGCACAACGGTCAGTGTGTGGCTCACCCACACCGGATTCGGGCTCCCGTTGGCGATCTTCCTGCTCTACAACTATGTGTCCGGGCTCCCGAAGGACATCTTCGAAGCGGCCCGGATCGACGGGGCCGACCACTACACCATCTTCTGGCGCTTGGTGCTGCCCCTCTCCGTGCCGGCGGTCGCCGCCTTCGGCATCTTCCAGTTCCTGTGGACCTGGAACGACTACCTGGTCGCGTTGACCTTCATCGGAGGCAACGTCGATGCCATGCCGTTGACCGTCCGACTCGCCAACCTCTCGGGTGGTCGAGGTCAGGATTGGCACATCCTCACCGCGGCGGCGTTCGTCTCCATGGCGCTGCCCCTGCTGGTGTTCTTCTCGCTCCAGCGCTACTTCGTGCGAGGCCTTCTGGCCGGCTCCGTCAAGGGCTAGGCTCTTCGTCGGATCCCGTCCGGGGCTCGGCCGCTCGTCGGCCCCGGAGGGGCGTCAGTGGCGGATGGCGTCGCCGGTCTCGGGATCGAAGAAGTACATGCGGTCGACGGTGACGGCGATGTCGATGGTTTCGCCCCGGTTGACTCGACTGCGGGGACTGAAGCGGCCCACGCACAGCGCACCGGTGTCGGTGGCGCGGGCTTCCTCGGTCTCCACGGCATCGGGGTCGCCCGATGTCGCCACCCGGGCGTCGATCGAGCCATGGACCATGAGTTCGGATCCCAGCGCCTCGACCAGCTCGACGTCGGCCTTGAACCGTTGGTCGGCCGGGGTGTCGGAAGCGAGGGTGGCATCCTCGAGGTCCTCCGGACGCATGCCGAGCGTGACCGGCTTGCCGGCGTACGCCTGCAATGCCGGCTTGGCGTCCAGCACCCGTCGCGGCATGTGGATCTGTTGGGAGCCGAGCGAAACCGTCAGACCGTTGTCGTCGATCGCGCCCAAGGCCGATTCGAACAGGTTCATCGATGGTGAGCCGATGAACGCACCCACGAAGATGTTGTCGGGATCGTCGTAGAGGTTCTGTGGAGTATCGACCTGCTGGAGTCTGCCGTCCTTGATCACCGCGACCCGGTCGCCCATCGTCATGGCCTCGACCTGGTCATGGGTCACGTAGAACGTGGTGACACCGAGGTCGCGCTGGATGCGGGCGATCTCGGCTCGCATCTGCACCCGCAGCTTGGCGTCGAGGTTCGACAGTGGCTCGTCCATCAGGAACGCCTTGGGCTTGCGGACGATGGCCCGGCCCATGGCCACCCGCTGGCGCTGGCCGCCGGAGAGCTGGCCGGGTTTGCGGTCGAGGAGTGGCTCGAGCTCGAGGATCTTGGCTGCCTCCTGGACCCGTCGGTCGATCTCGTCCTTGGGTGTCTTCGCCAGCTTGAGCGCGAACGCCACGTTGTCGTAGACGGTCATGTGGGGATACAGGGCGTAGTTCTGGAACACCATGGCGATGTCGCGGTCCTTGGGTTGGACCTCGTTCATCCGTTCGCCGCCGATGCGGAGTTCGCCATCGGTGATCTCTTCGAGACCGGCGATCATGCGCAGCGCGGTGGATTTGCCACAACCGGATGGGCCGACCAAGACGAGGAACTCGCCATCGGCGATGTTCAGGTCGAGATCCGTGACGGCTTGGACGCCGTTCGGATACCGCTTGGTGACCTTCTCGAGTGCGACCTCGGCCATCAGGTTCCCCCCTGATCGATGAAAACGGTTACAGAGAACGTACCTGCTGGACGACGACGTGGAAAGCGGCCGCCGGGGCACCGGTGGGTGCTTCGGGGTGACGCCCGACGCCCGCACCGTGGGTGCCGGCCCGGTGGCTCGCGGTGACGACCCAGGACCTTGGGCCCTGCCCTGGCCGACCCCCGGGTGCCACGATGGTGTCATGGAACGAATCGTCGTGGGAGTGGATGGATCGGAGAACTCGCGGGCCGCGTTGCGGTTCGCCATCACCGAGGCGAAGGCCCACGGTGCCTCGGTCCAGGCGATCATGGCCTGGCACCGGCCCTACATGGGTGACGCGTGGGCGATGCCGATGCCGATCGACATCACCGAGATGGAGAAGGCCTACCGCGAGGAGCTCGACACCTTCGTCGCCGGGGTCGACCCGGACGGCATGGTCGAGCCGATCCTCATCGAGGGCAGCCCGGCGCAGGGGCTGATCGACGCCGGTCACGACGCGTCGCTCCTCGTGGTGGGCAGCCGGGGCCACGGTGGGTTCCTCGGCCTGCTCCTCGGTTCGGTCAGCAACCAGGTCGCCGCCCACGCCCCGTGTCCCGTGGTGATCGTCCCCGGCCCGCATCCCGAAGGGTGATCGGCATGACCGGTGGCGCTGGACTCCGGCGCCTCGTGGCGCCCATCCTGAAGGCATGGATGACGTGAACCCACCATCGCTCGACCGCATGGGACTCGAGATCCTTCCTCCTGACGAGTGTTGGAAGCTGCTGGCCGCCAGCCCGGTGGGGCGCGTCGCCTTGGTCGAAGGCGGCGAGCCCCTCGTCTTCCCGGTCACCCACGGCGTCCGGAACCATCAGATCGTGTTTCGTACCGGTTCGGGCACCAAGCTGGGCGCGGCCGAGATGGACCAGGTTCTCGCGTTCGAGGTCGACGGATGGGATGTGGAGACCCGCCGGGGCTGGAGCGTGCTGGTCCGGGGTATCGGCGAGACCGTGTACGACGACGACGAGATCGGTGAACTCGACGCGCTGGGCGTCGAGCCCTGGCTCGACTCGGCCGTCTCGGGCACCTGGGTGCGGATCAGGGTGGAGGAGATCAGCGGTCGGCGTCTGGCCGGAGGCTGACCCGAACCGTCCCGGTCACCGGACCGCGCGGTACCCGACGTCGATCCGCCCGTAGGAACGTCCCATCGTGTTGATGGCGTCCATCGCCCGCACGGCCAAGGCCTGTTCCTGATCGGCGCTCATCGCCGGCCCGCGGAGGTGGACCCGGAGATCGGTGCCGACCCGGACGAACGAGCACTCCACGTCGTCGACCTCGTGGCCGGCCGATCGCAGCAATGGCGCCATCCGCTCCAGCACGGCCGACCGCATCGGGTCGTAGCCGCTCGCCGCCGCGGCCTCGCACGACGCGACCACGTCACCGGTGATCCGCGTCGCGACGTAGTTCGCGTAGGGGTCGAGCACCGCCGGACCGTCCTCGACCACCGGCACCTGGGCCCGGATGACGCAGCTGATGCCCTGTTCGCGGTCGGTGGGCCGGGGCGCGACGTGCCGGCGTACCAACAGGGCGACATCCACGCCCGCGTCCACCGGGCAGGATCCCGGTTCCGTGATCTCGCGGCACGGAAACGCGTCCGATCCGGGCTCGTTGCAGCGGTGCACGCGGTGACCGGCGGCCTCGAGCTGCTCCGCCTGGTGCTGGGATGCACCGGGATGGCTCTCCACGACGAGGACGTCCAGACTGGTCATGGTCCCGATGATCCGGACCACGCCGCAGCCCGAGCAGGGTCCTCCGTCAGACCGGATCGGGACCTTGGTCGGTCTCGATCGGGACCTTGGTCACATAACGATCAGCGATCGTTGTGCTTACGGCGCTCATCGAGGCGGGCCGCGTACGCCGCCGCCTCGGTCCGGCGGCTCATGCCCAGCTTGGACAGCAGGTTGGACACGTAGTTCTTCACCGTCTTCTCGGCCAGGAACATCTCGTCCCCGATCTGCCGGTTGGTGAACCCCTCGCCGATGAGGTTCAGGATCCGTTGCTCCTGGGCGGTGAGGCCGGCCAACTCGTCGTCTTCCGGGGTGGCCCGCAGCCGCTCGAGGACTCGGGCGGTGACGGTGGGGTCCAGCAGTGACTCTCCGGCGGCCACCCGACGGACAGCGTCGACCAGATCGCTGCCCCGGACCTGCTTGAGGACGAATCCCGAGGCGCCCGCCATGATGGCGGCGAAGAGGGCCTCGTCGTCGGCGTACGACGTCAGCATGAGACAGGCGATCTCCGGGTGCTTCGAGCGGATCTCCCGGCAGACCTCCACTCCGTCGCCGTCGGGGAGCCGGACATCGAGCACGGCGATGTCCGGGGTGGTGGCGGGGATGCGGGAGAGCGCGGTCTCGGCGGTGTCGGCCTCGCCGACGACCTCGAGATCGTCCTCGGCCTCGAGCAGCTCGCGGAGGCCACGACGCACCACCTCGTGGTCGTCGAGCAGGAACACGCGAACAGCCATGGACCCATTCTGCTCGCCGGATCACGTGGGCGTGTGCATCGGTGGCCATTGCGTAGGGTGACGCCCATGTCAAGCGCCGGTCCGCGCCGCCTGCACCAGCTCCTGGATGCGGTCGTCTCGGTGGGCTCAGGTCTCGATCTCCCGACGATGTTGCTTCGGATCACCGAGCTGGCCGCCGACCTCGTGGATGCCCGCTATGCCGCCCTGGGTGTGCTCGACGAGTCCAAGAACCAGCTCAGTGAGTTCATCACCGTGGGGATCGACGACGAGACCCATGCCGCCATCGGCCACCTCCCGAAGGGCCACGGCATCCTCGGATTGCTCATCCTCGACGCCGAGCCACTGCGGCTCCCCGATCTGAACCAGCATCCCGACAGCTACGGATTCCCCCCCAACCACCCGGGCATGCGCTCGTTCCTGGGCGTTCCCATCCGGGTGCGCGATGAGGTGTTCGGCAACCTCTACCTCACCGAGAAGACCACGGCCGACGTGTTCACGGACGTCGACGAAGAGCTGGTGGTCGGCCTCGCCGCCGCGGCGGGCGTGGCCATCGAGAACGCGCGCTTGCACTCCCGCGTGTCCGAGCTCGCCCTGTTCGCCGACCGCGAGCGCATCGCCCGCGACCTGCACGACACCGTCATCCAACGCCTCTTCGCCACCGGCTTGTCCCTGCAGGGCGCCGTCCCCATGATCGGCCAGAATCCGGATCTGGTGCGGACTCGGGTCGAAGGCGCGGTCGACGACCTCGACGAAACGGTGAAGCAGATCCGCACGACGATCTTCGCCCTCGAATCCACCACCCGCACTCGTCGGGAGGGCATCCGCGATCGCGTGTTGAGCCTGTGTCGGGAGGCCGCCGGAGCGCTCGGTTTCGAACCTCGCGTCCTGTTCGACGGGTCCATCGACGCCGTGGCCAGTTCCGAGGTCGAGTCCGACCTGCTGGCCACGCTGCGCGAAGCGCTCAGCAACGTCGCCAAGCACGCCGAGGCCACCGAGGTCCACGTCTCGATCATCGTGGACGATGGCCAACTGACGCTCCAGGTAGCCGACGACGGCGTCGGTCCGCCCTCGACCGCGTCGGCATCCGGGCATGGCTTGCTCAACATGGCGGCGCGTGCCCGCGGCCACGGGGGTTCGTTCGAGCTGTCAGCGGGTTCGTTGCGCGGGACGGTCCTGGCCTGGACCATTCCAGTGGGGTGACGGCGCCAGCCGTCGCCCGGACACGAGCTCGGTCGAGATCGACACGATGTGGTCGTCCTCGTTCAGCGGTGCCCACCTGGTCAGCGGCGCGTGCTCCAGGGCCCGGAGTCGATCGGGGTCGTCGACGACGTGGGCCACGCCCGTCACCACGACGCTCCAACCCGAGTGGTACATCGAATCGAAGTCATCGACCTCGAACGCCACCACGGAGTCATGCAGCGCGGCATCGAGCTTGGTGCCGGCGCTGGTGCGGATCAGGATGTGGTCGGCGTCCAGGCAGAAGTTCACCGGGAGCACCACCGGCAGGGCGCCGGAACTCACCCCGATGCGACCGAGCGTCGCCGTGGCCAGTAACTGCATGCACTCGTCGCGCTCGAGCACCTGGAGGCCGTTGCGGTCCACTTCCACGACAGGCATCCTCGCCCAGCGGCCAGGCCCCGGAGCAGGGCCAAATGTCACATCCCTGGTTTGGCAGCCCCGGGTATCGCCGCGGACGATGGATCGAGAGCCGGGTCAGCGAAGGGCCATCGCGTCGAGCACCGTCTCCACGGGAACGCTCGCGAAGCTGATCGACGCGTCACCGACTCCGAACGGGATGACCAGATGGGCTCCGTGTCGCACGGCGCCGCAGGAGTACACCACGTTGGGGACGTAGCCGTCCTGCTCGTTGGGCTGGGGACTCAGCAGCGGTCGGGGGAGTTCGGCGATGACCCGTGTCGGGTCGTCGAGGTCGAGCAGGCACGCCGAGATCGAGTAGGTCCGCATCGGTCCGACTCCGTGGGTCAGCGCGAGCCAGCCGGCGTCGGTCTCGATGGGCGATCCGCAGTTGCCGACCTGGATCGAGTTCCGCAGGTTCGGTCGCTCGCCGATGGGGTGGGGGGACGGCCAGTGTCGAAGATCGTCGGTGAACGCGACAGCGTTCGTGGCGCCGTCGTGGCGGGAGAGAGCGGCGAAGCGACCGCCGATCCGCCGGGGAAACAGTGCGAGTCCCTTGTTCCCCGCGCCGGGGCCCTGGAGAGGCGAGCTCTCGAACCGGCAGAAGTCGGTGGTCTCGAGGAGTTGCTGTCGGATGTCGGCGCCGTCGTAGGCGGTGTAGGTCGCGTAGTAGCGAGTGTCTGTCTCATCGACGAAGCGGACGAATCGGGCGTCCTCGATGCCGTTGCGTTCGATGGCGGCCGACGGGTGGAGCACGCGTTCACTGAGCCCGGAGGTCGGGTCGAAGTCGACCCGGTAGGCGCGTGCCGCCAGCGCGCGGAGGCGGCGCACCGTCTGTTCCACGTCCGGGCGGGTGTCGCCGTGCGCCTCGAGTTCGGCGAGACATCCCTGCAGCTGCTCGTGGGTGAACTCCTCGCCCAGGCGGTCGAGGACCCAACGCGTCGAGTCGGTGTCGTCGCGGACGCGTCCCGTGGGCTCTCGGAACATGTCGGCGTGCAGGAGGCCGGCCGAAACGGTTCCGGCGTCGGCGTATGCACCGACGGCGTCGACGGAGACCTGACCGCGCCCGTCCAGCGACACCCCGCGGAACCCCACGGAGGACCGGTGCCCCTCGCCGATGCCACGGGTGCTCATGATCAGGTTCACACCGGCGCCCCGGCCCTGAGGTTGGTTCGGGGCGACGACGAGCGAGGGGTTGCACACTGCGGCGGCCTCGACGCTGTACTCGTGTGTGAAGGCTGCGCCCAACAGGAGCCGACGGTCCTCGCTGAGCGCTCGATCAGCCGAGATGCGATCCGAGACTCGCTCCGCGTGGCGGCCGAAGGTCGTGAGCAGGTCGCGGTGCCGGCCACCGAAGCGATCGACCACCTCAGCGAGGCCGGCCGAGACCTCGTCGTCGTCGAGGGCGAGGATGTGGCTGACGGCGTCGACGACGTGGTGCCCGCTGTCGTTCTCGGGGCGACCGGGTACGAACAGCTTGACGATCACCCGGGTCGGATCGGCCCGTATCGTCACCGATTGGCGTACCGCCAGGTCCTGGTCGATCACGAAGACATCGCCGGGCGGCGAGCATGTTGCAGCGTCGAGATCAGGGCAATGGTGGACTCCGCGCCCTGATTCAGGTTGGGACCGGAATCATGCAGCCCGTCGTAGCCGCCCCCTGTCGATGGGTCCCACACCGCTGCGTCGACGTCGTTGTCGCCGAGGAACCAGCCGATGGCGAGGTCCACGCCGAGAGCCCAGGTGCGGTCACCGGTGACCATCTCGGCCCGGGCGCAGGCGTCGGCCATCGCCGCGACCTCGATCGGTTGCTGGTCGAATCCCGGTGCGGTGTCGTCTCGCCCTGCACCCCCTGCCGGTGTCGGGGACAGATGCCCGTTGAGGGTCTCGCGGGCGAGGAGCCAGGTGAGCAGGTCGATGCCGCGCTCGACCACCTCGGGGCGGCCGAGGGCATGCCCGGCGGCGATGAGGGCCTCGGGCAGCGTCGCGTTGGCATAGGAGAGCCGGTCCTCGGGCCATGGCCAGCCGGGGTCGACGGCATTCGGACCAATGGTGTCGATGGCGTCGACCAGCAGGTCCCGCGCGCCGTAGTGCTGGGGATCGGTCTCGAGCACCGCGGCCGCGCCGAGCGCGGCGAAGGCCATCGCTCGAGGCCACGGCGACCGCTGTTCGACGGCGCGGCCGAACGACGCCGTGCCCACCTGGCGCATCGACGGATCGCTGCTCCAGCGTCCGGCGATGCCGAACGCGGCCACGCTTCGCCCCCAACAGTCCTCGACGCCGTGGCGGCCGTGCCACCGTCCGCTGGCGCTCCGTCGATTCCGACTCCGACCGGTCACTCCTTGCGCCGCGACCAGGAACCGCATCGCGGTCCGGCCGAGCTCCTCCACGGCACGGCTCGGGTTCGGCTGCCTCGCGGTGACGATGAGGACCCGGGCCATGTCGTCGGTGCAGTAGCCGTGGTGGCGACGTTTTTGGTCGTGGTCAGCGTGCTCGAAGGTCCCGATGTCGTCGCTGAGGGCCAAGAGGTGTGCGAACGACGGCTCGGGTACGGCGGCGACTCTGGCCGCCGTCATGTCGCGACGGTCGATGCGCCGGTGAGTAGGGCATCGGCGAGGTCGTCGTATTGGGCCGCCACCGCGCTCCAGGACAGGCTCGGGGCCAGTCGACGAGCCTCTTCAGCCATCCCGGCCGCGAGGCCGGGGTCGGTCAGCACGGCCCGGATCGCGGCCGCCATCGCCACCGGATCCCGCTGCGGGACGACCAGGCCGGCGCCCGACCCCAACAGCTCGACGGCATGAGGGAACGACGTCGAGATCACGGGCCGTCCGGCCGCGACCGCATCGACCAACACGCCGGACGTGACCTGTTCGGCCGAGTCGTAGGGGAGGACGACGAGGTCTGCGGTCGTGATCAGCTCGGTCAGTGCCTGGAGGTCGCGGTAGCCGTCGTCGAATTCGATGTGGGCGGCGACGCGTGAACCAGCCGCCCGCTCGATGAGCATGTTCCGGTAGGCCTCGCCCGAGGTGGCTCGGACTCGCGGATGGGTGGCGCCGGCGATCACGTAGTGGGGTTGGGGCCGCAGGTCGGACAGCTCGCCCAGGGCGTCGATGGCCCACTCGATTCCTTTGCCAGGTCCGAGCAGACCCCACGTCAGCAGGCGGGGTGGCGCGTCGTGGCGCGGTGCGCCCCATGGCGTGGAGGGCGTCGCCGCGCCGTGGGCGATGACATGGATCTTGGACGGCTGGACCCCGAATTCGTGGATCAAGCCGTCGCGGCCGCTCGACGTCATCACCACCACCGCATCGGCCAACGCACAGACGTCGGTGAGCACCCGCCGCTGGCTCGCGCTCGGTGCACTTCGGACGGTGTGGGCCACTACCACCGTCGGAACCCGAAGAGCCTCCAACAACTCGATGACGTCCACGCCGTCTGGACCGGAGTAGATGCCGTATTCGTGCTGCACGATCACGAGGTCGGTCCGATTGAGCGCTGCGGCGCTGTCGCCCCACGAGGTTGGTGGACCGACGAGAGATTCCACGACGAGCGGGTCGTCCACGTCCCCGAGCGGGCCGACTCGGACCACGTCCACGGAGTCGCCGCCGGCGATCAATCCGGCCGAGAGCGCAGCCGAGAAGCTGGCGATGCCACACGCGGTCGGCGGGAACGTCGACACGATGCCGAACGACCGCGTGGCACGATCGAAGGATGGGACGGATGCCTCCGTCGAGGTAGGACCTGGCACGAGAACTCCTGCGGTCGGCCCGGTCGAGGCGTCGAGCCTGCGGAGGGCGACGGAGCCTCGATGGCCGTCCAGCCCAAGCGGGCGACCCGCCCGAGGATGATGTGCTGAAGCCTAGGCCCGTCGTGCCGGGTTGGAGTACGGATACGCTGAATTCATCACCATCTCGCCGCCTGGAGGTGCGGGCCGATCGGGATCTCCGCTGCGGATCGCCGTACTGGCCCCGATCGCCTGGCGCACCCCACCACGTCACTACGGGCCCTGGGAGCTGTTCGCCTCGCTGCTGACCGAAGGGCTGGTCGGCCTCGGCCACGACGTCACCCTGTTCGCCACCGCTGACTCGATCACGAACGCATCCCTTCATTCCGTCGTCGCCACCGGGTGGTCCGAGGACGACAGCATCGACCCCAAGGTGGTCGAGTGCCTCCACATCGCGGCCGCGTTCGAACGGGCGGACGCGTTCGACATCCTCCACAACGGGTTCGACTTCCTCCCGCTCACCTACAGCGCCCTCGTCGACACGCCGGTGGTGACGACGATCCACGGGTTCTCGTCGCCCTCGATCGTGCCCGTCTACGAGCGGTACGACCGCCGCACCCACTACGTGGCGATCAGCGATGCCGACCGCCACCCACGCCTGCACTACGCCGCCACCATCCACCACGGCATCGATGTCGATGCCTTCGACCTCCACCCACACCCGGGAGACCACCTCGCGTTCTTCGGTCGCATCCACCCGGACAAGGGCACCGCTCACGCGATCGAGGTCGCCCGTCGCAGCGGTCGTCGACTCGACATCGCCGGCATCATCCAGGATCGGGCGTACTTCCGGGACCAGGTCGCCCCGCACCTCGATGACCACCGCGTCCGGTACCTCGGTCCGATCGATGTCGCCGGTCGATCCGACTTCCTCGGCGGGGCGCACGCGCTGCTGCACCTGATCGACTTCGACGAGCCATTCGGCTTCAGCGTGGTCGAGGCCCTGGCCAGTGGCACGCCTGTCATCGCCTACGACCGCGGTTCGATGCGAGAACTCATCCGCGCCGGGCGGGACGGAGCGCTGGTGTCGGATGTGACCGGGGCCGTCGCCGCGGTCGACGAGGTCGGTACGTTCGATCGCATCGCGATCCGGTCGTCCGCCCGTCAACGGTTCGATCGGGCGACGATGGCCAGACGCTACGTCGACGTCTACGAGCGGGTCCTCGGCGACCGGTGACGAGCGGCGGAAGCGGTGGCTCGCCCCCGCCGACGGAGCCCGAGGTCGGACTCGAACCGACGACCTGCTGTTTACAAGACAGCTGCTCTGGCCAACTGAGCTACTCGGGCGAAGAGCGGGATCGTATCCGCGCCGGTGGGGTCCTTGATCTGCGACACCCGCCCGAGCAGCATTGAGTCGTGGCCCTCACCCCTACGGATCAGGCGATCCTCGACTTCGAGCGGGCGTGGTGGCTGTCGCCAGGATCGAAGGCCGAGGCCATCCGGACGCAGCTCTCGATGTCCCCTTCCGCCTACTATCGGCGCTTGACCGCCCTGATCGATCGCCCGGAAGCAGACGAAGCCGACCCCTTGTTGGTCCGGCGGCTGCGTCGGGCCCGGTCCGATCGCCGCCGTACCCGCCACATCGGCCCCAACCGGAAGCGGAGCCACCCATGAGCGACCAGCCCGCAGACCCACCCCGCCGCCGCCGGCGCCAGCCACCACCGGCCCCGCAGGCCCAGGGCTCGCCCGCGAAGGGCATCGTGCTGGTCTTGGTGGCCGTGCTCGTCGGGATCGCGCTGCTCCGCGACGAGGGTGCCAGCACCGCGCAGGTCAACGTGGGCGCCTCCGATGCGCCCACCGTGACCGACGGCGACGCCTCGGCCACGTCCACGACCACCACCACGGCGCCACCCCGCGCGCCTGCCGAGGTGAAGGTGCTCGTCGCCAACGGGTCCGACGTCAACGGCGCGGCCGGCGCCGAGACCGGCGCCCTCGAGGCCCTCGGTTACGTCGCCGCCAATCCCACCAACGCCGAGGTCGTCCCCGCCACCGTCGTGTACTACACGGTTGGTTACCAGGCCGAGGCCGAGGCCCTGGCCGCCGCCATCGGCGCCCCGCCCACCTCGGTGACGCCGCTTCCCACCCCGGCACCCGTCGCCGACATGCAGCTGGCGAACATCTTGGTGGTCATCGGCCCCGACCTGGCCAGCAAGGGTTAGGCCCAATGCCGTTTAGTTAGGTGCCTTGGCGATGATGGGGACGGGTGGTCCGGTGGGCTGAGGCCAGTCGGCGTGTCGGGCGCGTTTGACGTGCCACTTGGGCATCTTGCGCTTGATGAGGCGTGGGCTGGATCGGAGTCGTCGCTTCGGGTTCAGCCGGCGGCAGAGAAGGGCGAGGGCATAGGCCCAGCCATGGTCAGAGCCCAGAGGGGGGAAAATCGCGCGCCTGTGAGAGCGAACGGCGGGTGATGCGTAGTGCTGCGACGAAGGAGACCCGGTCGGGGTCGACGTCGGCGTCGTGGGCGGCTTCGAACATGAGGGTCCGGATGGCGTAGTGGCAGCACAGGTGACCCCAGATCTCTTGTTCGACGAGTGCTGGTGACTTGGAACGCAGCACGATCTTGGCGCCGCGTTGGTGGGTCTTGAGTTCGTCGAAGACCGACTCGATCTCCCATCGCTGCGCGTAGGCGGCGGCCAGTTCGGTGGCGGTGACCTCGTCGGGGTCGACCATGGTCGTGAACAACCGGAACGGGCCCATCGGGGCGTCGCGGCCGTCGCCGATGGTGTAGTCGACGACCCGGACCACGACGTGTTCGGTCTTCACGTCGGCGTTCACGGCTCGGAGCTCGCCGAGCCAGGACCCGTCGGCGAAGGTCTCGATGTGGCGGGGCTTCACGTTGTTCTTGGCCCGCCACACCAAGTCGGCGCCGGTCGCGGATGCCTGTTTCCACAAGGCAAACCCGGTGAACGCCCGGTCGGCGAGCAACACCATTCCCGGCTCGAGCCGATTGACCAACACCTTCGACAAAGCGAGTTCCGAGCTGGTGTACGGGCCGAGTTCGGCATCGAAGACGGCATGGGTTCCGCACTCGGCCAACGCCACCAGCCGGGCCTGGGGGAACGCCGAGCGCTCGCCCTTGTTCACGCCGGGCCGACCGAAGAACTCGTCGTTGACCGGCGTGTCGGCCACATCCAACGTGGTGCCGTCGATGGCCACCAACCGCCGACCCGCCAACCACGACCCTGGTGTCGACTCGGTGGCCAACGGTTGCGCGACCCGGTCGAACAACGCCTTGACCGGTTCGGCACCCAGGCGGTCGCGGGCCTGGAAGATCGCCGACTTCGACGGCAGCTTCACCAACTCCGAGGGCTTCGACTCCGCCCACGCAAGCCCATCGGTCATCAGAGCGATCACGTCCTCATACGAGCCCTCCGAGTGCAGCGCCAAGCCCATCGCGAAGTACGCCATCGTCCGGGCCGGCAACGCACGGTGCCGCTTCTCGGTCCGGTCGCACTCAGCGATCACCTCATCGACAACCGCTGCCGGGAACACCCGGGCCAACAAGCCCACCGACACCAGATCCGACAGGCGAGTCTCGGTTTCAGGCTTCTTCCATCCAGCACGGGCCATACCCCAAACTACACCATTGTAGTTCTAACTGAACGGCATTGGGGTTAGGCCAGGGTTAGGCCTGGCCGTCAGCTCGCCCGGGTCCGGTGGGTCTCGGTGGCGACCGAGTACCGGATCGAGCCGCTCACCGGCGGAGCGACGATCCCCGCCGGCGGGTCGACGGTGACCTTCGCCCGCCCCTCGATACGGGTGCGATCCGAGCGGGCGGCACCGTCGGAGAGGGCATAGGTCGTGCGCGACACCACCGTCTGGCTTCCCCGTACGGTGACCCGACCGTCCTCGGTGTCGGTCACCGATCGCACCGGTACCTCGAGCTGGACGACCACCACGGCGACCTCGTCACCGTCGACCACGCCCAGGGAGGCGAGTCGGCCGGAACCGCGCACCGCGAACGGGCGGCCACCGTTGGGATCGGGGATGTCCCGCTCGATCGTCCAGGTCTCCCCGGGTGCCAGGGGACGGGCCGGAGGACTCGAGATGTCGGCCGGGAGATCGGTGGCCAGATCCAGCCCGAGGGCCTGGACGGGCACGCCCTCGACGAGGTCGATCGAGGAGAGCCGGCCGGTCGGATCGAAGCTGGCCTCGTACGTGCGGGGCGCGCCGCCGTCGCGCACGACCGTCACCTCGATGCTGACCTCGTGGTCGTGCACGCTGACCACCCGTTCGGTGGCGTCGAGGTGCGAGGTGGCTCGGTTCCGGTCCACGGTGCCGGACACGCTGCGGGCGATCTCGGTGTCGACCTGCGACTCGACGTGATAGCGGTCGCCGGCGGCGGGATCGAACGCGATGGTGACCGTCGACGCGCGGCACCCCGCCAGGGCGGTCACGACCACGAGGACGCCGACGATGGTGCGAGGGTGGCAGCGCACTGGTCGCAGTGTGGCAGGCGGCCGTCCTCGTCGTCGCCGCTGGCGCGTGCGTAGGTTCTGGCGGCGATGACCCCTGCACAGCTTCGCGAGACCGTGCTCACGGACCCCCCGGGGACCGCGTTGCTCTTCGACTTCGACGGCACCCTGTCGCCCATCGTCGATGACCCGGCCCGGGCCGAACCGGTGGCCGGCGTGGCGGATCTGCTCGTCCGGCTGGCGGAGCGATTCGGTCGGGTCGCCGTGGTCAGTGGTCGTCCCCGCTCGTTCCTCGCCGGGTGGCTCCCGTCGGCCGTCGACCTCTCGTGCCTCTACGGGCTCGAGCTCCGCGTGGACGGCGTGGACTCCGACCACCCGGACGCCGAGCCGTGGCGCCCGCGGATCGCCGCGGTGGCCGCGGCCGCGGATCTGCCCACGGGCGTGACGGTCGAGGCCAAGGGACTGTCGATGACGGTGCACTACCGCCGGGCCCCCGATGCGGAAGCGTCCGTCGTGGCGTGGGCGACAAGGGTGGCGGCCGAGACGGGTCTGGAGTTGCGGCCGGCCAAGGCATCGATCGAGCTGCACCCGCCGGTCCGGGTCGACAAGGGCACGTCGGTCCACGCTCTGGCCGAGGGCTGTGCGACCGTCGTCTACGTGGGGGACGACGTCGGTGATCTCCCGGCCTTCGCCGCGCTCGACGAGTTGGGTGCGGTGGGTGTGCGGACGATCAAGGTCGCCAGCGGGGGTGCCGAACTCCCGGACGAGGTGGCGGCGGCGGCCGATCTCGTGGTCCACGGGCCCGATGCCGTGATGGCGATGTTCGATCCGCTCGTGACCCGGTGAAGCGAGCCGACCGCGGTTCGCCCGCCGGTTGCTGCCAGCATTGACGCTGTGCGTGTCGTTGCCGCCCCCGACAAGTTCCGTGGCACCGCCACGGCCGCCGAGGTGGCGGCCGCGGTCGGACGGGCCGCGGCAATCGCCGGTTGGAAGTGCGACGAGGTCCCCGTGGCCGACGGTGGCGAGGGCACGCTGGAGGCGCTCGGCGGCGCCAACCGCACCGCCACGGTCACCGGGCCGCTCGGTGAACCGGTCGAAGCCCGATGGCGGCTCGCTGGTCGAACCGCGATCATCGAGATGGCGCAGGCGTCCGGACTCGAGCTGGTCGGCGGAGCAGCCGGGAACGATCCCATCGCGGCCGACACCGTCGGCACCGGGGAGCTGATCCAGATCGCGGTCGAGTCAGGCGCCCGGCGGGTGATCGTGGGGCTCGGCGGCTCGGCCACCGTCGACGGCGGTCTCGGCGCGCTCCGGGCCATGCACCCCCACCAGCGGTACCGCGCCGTCGACCTGCGCGTCGCGTGCGACGTGCGCACCACCTTCCTCCACGCCGCGGAGCGGTTCGGAGCGCAGAAGGGGGCCTCCGCCGCGCAGATCCGGCTGCTCACCAATCGCCTGGCCCGCCTGGCCGACGTGTACGAGCAGGATCATGGGATCGACGTGCGCGACATCCCGGGCACGGGAGCAGCTGGCGGTCTCGGCGGCGGGCTTGCCGCGCTCGGTGCCCAGCTCCAGGACGGCTTCTCCCTGATCGTGGAGGAGGTCGAGCTCGACGAACTGGTGGAGGGGGCCGATCTCGTCATCACCGGGGAGGGGTTCCTCGACGACGAGTCCTTCGACGGCAAGGTGGTCGGCGGCGTCGCCGAGCTGGCAGCTGCGTTCGGGGTCCCGGTCGTCGCCATCGTCGGCGAGGTGCTCGACGGTGTCGACGAGCGGGTCGGCCACCACATCGAGACGGTGTCGCTCGTCGAGCGATTCGGTCGAGAGCGGTCGATGGCCGACACGACGGCGTGCATCGAGACCGCGGCGGCGGAGGTTCTGGCGGCCCGGTCCGGCTGAGCGATGTCGCCGACGGTCAGCGGTCGGACCGAGCGGAGCCGATGGCGAAGATCACGGCTGCGGCCACCACCACGATCACCACGAGGCGCAGGATCGACAAGATGGCGCCGATCACCCATCCGATGAGGGTGAGGGCGATGATGACCGCCAGGCCTCCGATGATCAGCGTCGGGAGGATACCGGGACGGGATCCGTCGGGGGAGCCACCGGACATGTGCCCAGGGTAGGCCGTGACCGGTCCGGTACCGTTGCGTTGATGTTCGATCGGTTCGCGGTGGCGGGGCGGGCGGCGTGGGCGCTGCTCGGCGTGGGCGCCGCGGTCGCCGTGCTGTTCTGGCTCGGCTGGCAGATCCGCGTCATCTTCCCGCCGCTGGTCCTGGCCGGCGCCATCGTGTTCATCCTCAACCCGATCGTCACCCGCCTGTCGCGACGGGGCGTACCCCGGGCGGCCGGTACCGCCCTCACCTACGTGGCGTTCATCGCTCTGGTGGTGCTGATCGGGTTCCTCGTCGCGCCGCTCGTGCAACGCCAGGGCCAGGAGCTGGCCGACCAGTGGCCGGAGATCCGGACCAAGTTCGAGAACAGCATCAACGACTTGTCGCAGCGATCGAAGGACAACAACTGGTTCGTCGAGATCCCCAACGTCGACCAGCTCCAGAACCAGCTCGGCGGGGGAACCTCGACCGCCCAGAAGGACGAATTCGACCGAGTGGTCGAGTCGGCATCCAACTCGCTCGAACGCAACGGTGACTCCAGGCTCGCCGCCGACCTCGACCGGGTCGCAGCCGATGCCCGGAGCCAGTTCCCGGGAGAGACCGGAGTGATCGAGCAGCTGCAGCGGGCGCGGGACATCGGGACCCGGGTGTTCGCCATCGGGTTGATCTTCGTGCTCGGCCCCATCCTCGGCTTCTACCTGTTGGTCGACCTGCCCCACATCGCGTCGGTGACCCGCAACCTCATCCCCGAGCGGGCCCGGCCCCAGGTCCTCCACCTCGGCACCCGCCTGAACCACACGATCGGCGGCTACTTCCGGGGCCAGCTCGCGGTGGCCCTGATCGTGGGGTTGATGGTCAGCATCGGGTTGGCCATTCTCGGGCTCCCGTTCTGGCTCATCGTCGGCATGATCGCCGGGGTGTTCAACATGGTCCCCCTCATCGGGCCGTGGGTCGGTGCCGTGCCCGGCGTCGTCATCGCCCTCACCACGCGCGACCTCGGAACGGCCCTCTGGGTGGTGGCGATCATGGCCATCGCCCAACAGATCGACAACCACTTCATCTCGCCGCTGGTGATGCACCGGACCACCAGCCTGCATCCGGCCGTGGTGATGCTCGCCCTCCTCGCCGGCGGCACGCTCGGCGGCTTCTTCGGCCTCCTCCTCGCCGTGCCGGTGACCGCCACCCTCAAGGTGGTCCTCGGTCACGTCTGGCACGTCTATGTCCTCGACCAGCCCTTCGAGGAGGTGGCCGCCCTGGCCGAACCACCGCCGGAGCGAGAGATGAGTGCCGGACTGGTGACCCCGCTGAAGCGGATCATCGGCCGGAGCGACGACGAGGCCGCCGGCGATTCCGTGGCGACGTCGTCCGCAGGCCCGGCTGCCGCCGAGTAGTCAGGCCGTCTGGCGGCGATAGCTCGTCAGCTCGATCAGGGGCGCAAGCTCGTGCTGGGTGATCAGCAGCGGCTCCAGACCCGGACGGCGAAGGGCGACCGGTACGTCGGCGGCGATCCCCGCCCGGCTCAGCGCGGCCCGCAGGACCGCGGTTGCCTGCGGCCCGAGCTCGTCGAGTGAACGGTTGCGATGGCGGCGCTCGCCGAGATCGACCTCGGCGATGCCGTGGGTCCCGACGACGTGGGCCGCGTCGATCAGCAGGGCGATGTCGACGCCGTAGCCGTCGATGAACGGCAGGCGTTCGAGCAGCCGGCGCCGGCCGCCGTACTCGCCCGACAGCGGCTGACCGATGGCCGCCACCTCGGGGAACAGGTTGGCCAGGACGGGTCGGGCGACCAGCTCGGTGACGCGCCCGCCCCCGTCGCCGTCGATGAGCGGTCGGTGGTAGGTCCCCTTCACGAAGGAGATCTCCGGATGGGTCACCAGGGGCCCGGCGAGGCCGGTGATGAAGTGGGCGCCGAAGTGGTCGATGTCGGCGTCGCACCACAGCACGATGTCGCCCGAGCTCTCGTGGAGCGACTTCCACAGCGCCTGGCCCTTGCCCGGGCCGCTGGCGTCGGGGAGCGTGGTCCGGGCGTCGATCACCCGCGCGCCGGCGCCCGCGGCGACCGCGGCGGTGGCGTCGGTGGAGTGGTCGTCCACGACGATGATCTCGTCGACCAGCGGCACGGCGTCGATCAACTCGGCCCGGATCGTGTCCACGATGGCGCCGACCGTGGCTGCCTCGTTGCGCGCCGGCAGGCACACCGAGATGGTGTGCTCTCCCTTCGCGTCGGCGAGGTCCATCGGCCGGTACGACCGGTGGGAGCTGCGGTGGAACGCCACGGAGGAAGTGTCGCCGGATCCAGCGTGTCGCGGCAACCTCGGTCGGGCGGAGGGGCCCCGGCGCGGGCCGGGAGGAATGTCTGCGGGGTCGATCCAGTTACCATCGGGCAGCGGCCGTATCCGCCGTCCACCGTCTCCGTGGAACCTGTCCCCCGATCCTCGAGGTAGTCGTTCGCCATGAGCGTGACCATTCGCATCCCGACCACCCTGCGCCCCCTGGCAGGGGGCAACTCCGAGGTCTCGGTCGAGCCTGGGACCGTCGGCGAGGTGCTCGCCGCGCTCGACGCCGCCCATCCCGGGTTCCGCGCCCGCCTCCTCGACGACGACGGCAACCTGCGCAAGTTCGTGAACGTGTTCGTGGCCGACGACGACGTCCGCTTCCTCGACGGCCTCGACACCAAGGTTCCCGTCGGCGAGACCGTCGCCATCATCCCCGCCGTCGCCGGCGGGGCCTGAGCACCGGGACCGCTCTTTAGCAGTCGCGGGTTGCGAGTGCTAGCAGAAGGTGGTTGGCTGTTGGCAGTCTCATTCGACGACTGCTAACCGCACCGTCTCTGCACCTCAGGAGGCAGACAACCGATGGCCAAGATGATCGCGTTCGACAGTGAAGCCCGCCGGGCGCTCGAAGCCGGCATGAACAAGCTGGCCGACGCCGTTCGTGTCACCCTCGGCCCGAAGGGCCGCAACGTCGTTCTCGACAAGAAGTGGGGCGCTCCCACGATCACCAACGACGGCGTCTCCATCGCCAAGGAGATCGAGCTCGAGGACCCCTACGAGAAGATCGGTGCGGAGCTGGTCAAGGAGGTCGCCAAGAAGACCGACGACGTCGCCGGCGACGGAACCACCACCGCCACCGTGCTCGCCTGGTCGATGGTCCGCGAGGGCCTGCGCAACGTGGCCGCCGGTGCCAACCCGATGTCGCTGAAGAAGGGCATCGAAGCTGCGGTCGAGACCGCGGTGTCGTCCATCCGGGACCAGGCCGTCGAGGTCGAGGGCAAGGAGCAGATCGCCCAGGTCGCCGGCATCTCGGCCGCTGACGACGAGATCGGCAAGATGATCTCCGAGGCCATCGACAAGGTCGGCAAGGATGGTGTGATCACCGTCGAGGAGAGCCAGACCTTCGGCATGGAGATGGACCTGGTCGAGGGCATGCGCTTCGACAAGGGCTACATCTCGCCTTACTTCGTCACCGACCCCGATCGCATGGAAGCCACCATGGAGGATCCCTATATCCTCCTGGTGTCGTCCAAGATCACCGCGGTCCGCGACATGCTCCCCGTGCTCGAGAAGGTCATGCAGTCGGGCAAGCCGCTCGTGATCATCGCCGAGGACATCGAGGGCGAGGCCCTCGCCACGCTCGTGGTGAACAAGATCCGTGGCACGTTCAAGGCCGTGGCCGTCAAGGCTCCCGGCTTCGGTGAGCGCCGCAAGGCGATGCTCCAGGACATGGCCATCCTCACCGGCGGCCAGGTGATCTCCGAGGAGATCGGTCTCAAGCTCGAGAACACCACCCTCGATCTGCTCGGCACCGCCGCCAAGGTGGTCGTCACCAAGGACGAGACCACCATCGTCGACGGCGGCGGCTCCGACGACGACCTGCAGGGCCGCATCGCCCAGATCAAGCAGGAGATCGAGAACACCGACTCCGACTACGACCGGGAGAAGCTCCAGGAGCGCCTGGCCAAGCTGTCCGGTGGCGTCGCGGTGCTCAAGGTCGGCGCCGCCACCGAGGTGGAGCTCAAGGAGAAGAAGCACCGCATCGAGGACGCGGTCAGCACCACCAAGGCGGCCATCGAGGAAGGCGTCGTGGCCGGGGGCGGCACCACCCTGCTGCGCAGCAAGGCCAAGGTCGACGCACTCGCCGCCGATCTGGTCGGCGACGAGGCCACCGGCGCCCGGATCGTGGCCTACGCCCTCTCCGAGCCGCTGAAGCAGATCGCCCGCAACGCCGGGCTCGAGGGTGGCGTGGTCGTCGATCGGGTGCTGGCCATGAGCAGCGACACCGAAGGCCTCAACGCCGCCACCGGCAACTACGAGGACCTGACCAAGGCGGGCATCATCGATGCCGCCAAGGTGACTCGGTCGGCGTTGCAGAACGCGGCCTCGATCGCCGCCCTCTTCCTCACCACCGAGGCCGTCATCGCCGACAAGCCCGAGGGCAACGGCCACGACCACGGCATGGGCGGTATGGACGACTTCTGATCCCACCGGATCAGAAGTATGTGACGTCGCAGCTGGGGCCGGTCCGCAACGGACCGGCCCCACTCGCGTCCGTACCCCCGCCCTACCGCGGTGCGTCGTGGACGGCGTAGTCGCGCAGCGGCGGTTCCTGGTTCCGCCACACCACGTCGGGCATCCCGCCACCGAGACCGGGTTGGAGCTGGGACACCAGGTTCGGGAACGTCTCCGGAACCACGAACTGGTCGGGCAGGCTGCACCGCGCCGGGTCGGCGCCGACACGGTCGACATCCGCCGGTCCGTCGTGATCGAGCGCATCGAGGGTCAGCGCCTGGGTGAGGGCATCGGTGGTGCCGATGCTGAGGTGGTCGACCACCCGCGCCGGGCACAGATCCTGGAGCAGGATGTTGCTCACGTGGGGGTTGCCCTGGCCGAAGTCGAGCGCCGCGGTCGGCACCGGTGCGACCGGTTGCACCAGCTCGTCGAAGCGGGTGTAGATCGAGGTGTAGTCGATGTCACCCGGCGTCTCGTCTCCCGCGTTCATCGCCCGCACGAAGTTGGAGTCCGGGGCGAACTGGAAGAACGCCCCGGGCTCGCCGGTGGGGAGCGCCCCAGCCGCCACCGTCGTGCCGTGATTGGGGCCGGCGAGCAGGACGAAGTCGTCGAGCGCGGCGCGGACCGACGGCCACCACTTGATCGACCACCGAGGCATCGACGCTCCCTGGCTGTGGCCGATCATGTCGACCTTGCGACCCGACTCGGCGGCGATGCGCTGGACGGCTCGGCTGATGTACTCGGCGCTGATCTGTTGATCGTTGAGCCCCCGGTCGGGATAGGTGACGACGCAGACGTCGTGGCCGGTGGCCCGCAGCAGGATGCCGTAGTTCCAGTCGAACTGCTCGTGGCCCTTGGTGAACGTGCCGTGGACCAGCAGCACGGGTTCGGTGTCGGGATGGGTGAACGGGTCGCAGTCGAGCGCGGCATCGAGGGTGGCGAGATCCACCGAGTAGGCGGGGTCGCCCGAGTCGGACCGGACCGGCGAGGCGAACGCGGTCGGCGCGATGCCGAGGACGGCGAGGACAGCGACGACGGGGACGAGTCGGACGATGGAGCGCGGCATGTCCAGAGCGTACTGATTGTCAGATATGCCCTCTCTGGTCGACGGCCGGTCGGTCACGGTCGGGCCATATGCTCCGAGCGTGGGTGCCACCCGACTCGTGCTCGTCCGCCACGGCGAGTCCGTGGCCCAGGCCGAGGGCTTCCTGGCCGGGCACGACGCTTGCCGTGGGCTCTCCGACACCGGCCGTCACCAGGCCGCCGCGCTGGCGGCGCGGCTCGGCGGTGGCGAGCTGGGCCGGGTCGATGCGCTCTACGCCTCGGAGATGGCCCGGGCGATCGAGACCGCGGCGATCATCGGACCGGCCATCGGGTTTGAGCGGCCCGTCACCGAGTGCGATCTCTGCGAGCTCCATCCCGGCGATGCCGACGGTCTCACCTGGGCCGAGATCGAGGCCCGCTGGCCAACCCGCTTCGGCACCGGATGGGATCCCGACGCCCATCGCATCGACAATGCCGAGACCTGGCAGGAGATGCACGCCCGCGTCAGCCGCACCATGGACCGGCTGGCCGAGACCCATCGGGGGGAGACGGTGGTGATCGTCTGCCACGGCGGCGTGATCGCCCACGCCATGCAACACCGACTGGGCATCGGCCTGGCTGACGACGCCGCGTGGTTGGTGGCGGCGAACACCTCGCTCACCGAGTTCGTCCACGACCCGTCACTGGACGACTGGCGCTCCGGGCGGTGGGGGATCGAACGCTTCAACGATGCGGCACACGTCGCTCGCTTCGCTCGCTAACCGAGTTGTTCGGCAGGGCCTCACAACTCGCATGTTGGACGTCGCTCGCTTCGCTCGCTAACCGAGTTGTTCGGCAGGGCCTCACAACTCGCATGTTGGACGTCGCTCGCTTCGCTCGCTAACCGAGTTGCGTCACTCCTGGCGGCCGGTGGGTGGGAGGTAGCGGGGGTCGATGTCGTCGTCTGGATCGGGGGGGCGCATGGCGAGGTCGATGGAGGCCCACAGCGACTTCGAGATGGGATAGAAGGCCACCGGGAACAGAGCGGCGATCGTCAGACAGATCACCAACAGCAGGACGATCGGCGGATCGGGATAGGTGACCGCGAACCCGATCCCGATCGAGATGGCGAGCAGGGAGAAGCTGACCAGGACATTCATGCCGTAGGCGCCGAGCCACTGGTCCTCGACCCGGGTGGTCGGGAAGTTGCACGTCGGGCACCGGTCCCGCTGCCGGAACCAGCTCTCGAACACCCGGGGGTCACCGCAGAGCGGGCACCGCCGGCGCAACCCACGCAGCACGACGCGGGTGGGAGTCAACGGAAGCGGGTCGTCCACCTCGCCATGGTTGCAGCCCGGAGAGACCGCAGCGACAACGATCGGGCCGTGATGGTGCCGCTGGCCATCGCCCATCGGGCGACGGCGACCCAGGCCAGGGCGACCAGCCCGGTCGCGGCGGCGACCGGGGCCAGTGGATGGGGGCTCTCCCGGTTCGGGGCGGGCGTGGCGATCATCCACGTGCGAGCCGGAGCGGCGACCACGTCCGGGCGCGGTGCCTCCTGGCGGACGGCCTGCACCGCGTCGGGGGTCGAGCCCACCACCCCGGGATCGGGCGTGTCAGGCGGGGGAGGAGGCGCGGTCTCGGCCTGGGCGGCGATGATCGTGAACAGGGTCGACCGCAGGCCGAGGCGGCGGCGGAACACCTGCGGGTCGACACGCATCGGCCCGGCGTCACCGTCGAGGGTCATCTGCAACGGCCGGCCCGACGGTCCCATCTGGTCGATGCGTACGGCTCGCAGGCCGCCGCGGTAGCCGAGCCGGCGGGCGATGTCGGTGAGGGCGATGTCGAGCGACCAGTCATCGGGATGCACCGTGGGCGTCGGATGGGCCTGCAGGTAGGGCACGTCGAACGGGGATCCGAAGCCCTCGGCCACCGTGGCGGTGAATCCCCCGGCCGAGGCCGAGTAGTAGGTCGCGGCCAGGCGGCCGCCGTAGGTGACGACGACGCCGCGAGTGGCATCCACTGCCGCGACCTGCCCGGCCGACTCTCGCGCCGTGCCGGCGTACACCTGGCAGGAATCGGTGTCGCACAGCTCGCCGCCCGCGGCCATGGCCCGCAGGGCGTAGGTCCGAGCCGCGATCGCCTGGGCCTGCACGGCGGCGGCTGGCCAGTTGCCCGGCACCTCGGCCATGCCCTTGAGGTAGTCCTCGACGTCGACGTGGTTCCGGACCCGGAGGGCACCCGCGGGCCCGGCGACCTCGAAGCTGCCCCGGTACGAGCGGCCCCGGTTCACGGAACGGACCACCGAGCCGCCGGCCGGGACGGCCCACAGGGGCGTCGACGAGACCGGGTCGGCGGGGGGCTGTGTGGTGGACGGTGCGGGCTCGGCCCCGGGGTCCGATGTCCCAGGATCGGTGTCACCGTCGGGGCCGTCGCCACTGGTCGGTGTCGTCGTGGTGGTGGTGGTGGGCACGGTGGGGGGTGGTGTGGTGGTGGTCGGGGTCGGCGTGGGATCGCACACCACCAGGACGCAGTCCGAGGCGGTGGCATAGGGCGTGGCGTGGCCGGCGCCGAGCGCGGCCACGGATCCGCCGGTGACGTGGTAGCCGCCACCATCGCGGACGATCTCGACCGTGCCCCCGGGCGCGACGGTGACGGGGAACCCGGCTTCCTGCGGACCGGATCGCGCCGAACGGATCTCGCCGCCGCCGGGGAACTGGATGCGGACGCGACCGCGCTGGTCGACCACGACGACGACCTCGCCGCCGAGGTGTGCCAGCTGCGTTCCCGGATAGAAGGCGCCGATGATGTCGGCGGCGGATTCGCCGCCCTGCGCCATGGTGAACGCGCCCCATTGCGACATGCCCACGCCGTGGCCGTGGCCCTTTCCCTCGAGATGCACGATGGGAACGGCGGCCGCGCGCTGGTCGGCGCGGGCGGTCGGTGCGGTGGCGATGAGGACTGACAACAGGACGATGGCTGCGATGAGCAGGCCTGAGCGCCCAGAACGGTGCTGCATTGCGCTGGTTCCCTCCGGCGGTCCCCCAATGGTTCGGGGCCGCCGGGACCCAGTCCTGCCTCCGGCCGGCCGGCCGAAGCGCCCGGTACGCTCCGTCGAGGTGACCACTCCGTCGGCCGAGAACCATCCGCTGGGACTGCTCGTCGGCTCGTGGCGCGGTACCGGCCACGGCGTCTATCCCACGATCGAGCCGTTCGACTACCAGGAAGAGCTCGACATCGCCGTCCACCCGAAGGGTTTCCTCGTGCACCAGCAGCGGACCCGCGCCGTGGACGACGGCCGCCCGCTCCACGCCGAGGTCGGCTACTGGCGCGCTCCCGGGCCCGGTCGGGTCGAGTTGGTGGTCGCCCATCCCACCGGCGTGACGGAGCTGTGCGAGGGCACGGTGTCGGCTGATCAGGTGCACGTGACGTCCACCGTGGTCGGTTGCAGTGCCTCGGCCAAGGAGGTGCAGCGCCTGGAACGGTGGTACGAGATCGACGGCGACATCCTCCGGTACCGGCTGTCGATGGCGGCGGTAGGGGTCGCCCACCAGCACCACCTCTCCGGCGAGCTGCGACGGGGCCGCTGAGCGGAGGACTGCTCGTAGGGTGGGTCCGTGACCCGAGGGCTGACCAATCGCATCCTCACCACCCAGCTCGACATCGGTGCCGGCGAGCGCTCGCGCGAGCCCGACGAGCTGGCCGTGGAGGAGCCACTCGAGATCCGTCTCGACGGCAACATCGTCGGGACCACGATGCGCACCCCCGGTCACGACTTCGAGCTGGCCGCCGGTCTCTGCTTCAGCGACGGTCTGCTCGGTGATGCGCCGATTCGGTCCGTGAAGTACTGCCGCGACGGCGGCCCCGGCGCGGTGGTGGAGTCCGAGTTCAACGTGGTCACGGTCAGCACCGGGGGACGGGCGCCCGTTCCCGAGCCCCGCCTCGGCGTGACCTCCAGCGTGTGCGGGATGTGCGGCACCACCGCGGTCGACGAACTGCGTGCCCGGCTGCACCCCCTCCCCTCGGACACGCCGATCGACCCGCAGATCCTCGTCGATGCGCCGAGCCGGCTGCTCGACTCGACCCCGCTGTTCGCGTCCACCGGTGCCGTCCACGCCGCCGCGCTCTTCGATCGCCGCGGCGACACCATCGTCATCCGGGAGGACGTCGGTCGGCACAACACCGTCGACAAAGTCCTCGGTGAACGGCTCCTGGCCAGAGCGATCTCGCCCGGCGGCCCCGGTCTCGTCGGCCACGGGCTCGCGGTCAGTGGCCGGGTCGGCTTCGAGATCGTGCAGAAGGCGTGGGCTGGCGGCATCACGGCGGTCGTGGCCAAGGGCGCACCGACGTCGCTGGCGGTCGAGGCGGCCCGGATCGCCCGCATCACGTTGATCGGGTGGGCCGGCGGCGGCCGCGCCCGTCTCTACGTCAGCGACACGGTCGGATGACGCGAACCGGCCGTTAGCGTCGGGTCATGACCCGTCTCGGCTACCAGATCCCGAACTTCACCTATCCCGACACCAGCTCCGCTGGTCTCTTCGACCTCGTCGTGCAGCAGGCCGAGGAGGCCGATGCCTCCGGGTTCGACACGTTGATGGTGATGGATCACTTCTACCAGTTGCCGATGCTGGGAGCGCCCGACGACAACATGCTCGAGTGCTACACGATGCTGTCCGCCCTGGCGCAGCACACCTCGAACGTGCGCCTGTCGGCCCTGGTCACGGGCAACACCTATCGGAACCCGGCCGTGCTGGCCAAGATCGTCACCGCGCTCGACATCGTGTCTGGCGGACGGGCCCAGCTCGGCATCGGCGCGGGGTGGTTCGAGCTGGAGCACGACGCGTTCGGCATCGAGTTCGGCACCTTCACCGACCGGTTCGAGAAGCTCGAGGAGTCCCTGCAGATCGTCCTGCCCATGCTCCGGGGCGAGCGCCCCAGCCTCGAGGGCAAGCACTACGTGGTCCGTGAGGCCATCAACGAGCCCGCGCCCATCTCGCGGATCCCGGTGATGATCGGAGGATCGGGCGAGCGCAAGACGTTGCGCATGGTGGCCCAGTACGCCGACCACTCGAACATGACCGCCGGCCCGGACGAGATCCCTCGCAAGCTCGAGGCCCTGGACCGTCACTGCGAGGAGCTCGGCCGCGACCGCTCCGAGATCACGGTGACGATGCAGCGCAACGCCTGCATCGCGCCCAGCCACGACGAGGCCATCGCCGAACTGGACGCGTTCTTTGCCCGCCGGGGTGTCGATCTCGACTCGATGTCCGAGGACGACGCCAACGCCATGCGGTCGATGATCAACCACGGCGGCCCCGACGAGCTCGGCGAGCAGTTCAGCGAGTGGCTGGCGCTGGGGATCGACGGCTTCACCGTGAACGCGGTCGTCAACGGCCACGTGCCGGGCCGGGTCACCCTCCTCGGGGAGACGCTGGCGAAGGTCCAGAAGCGGAGCCAGGCGGACGAAGTCCGCTGGCGGAGCGGCTCGCAACAGCCCGGCTGAGCGGGCCATAGGCTGGCGCGGTGAGTGAGCACCCGACCAACGAGCCGTCCGCCCCTGCGCAGGGCGAGGCCGTCCTCCACCTGTTCTACGCCATCGGACCCCTCGCCGATGCCGAGGCGGTGACCCAGGCGGTCAAGTCCGCCGAAGCCGACGGCTACCAGGTCGTCCCCGTCGCCGTACTGGGCCACAAGGCGGATCTCGGGTTCATGGCCATCGGTGCCGACCAGTGGCGGCTGCGGCGGCTCCAGACCGAGCTGGGCGCCGCCGGACTCGAGCTGGTGGACAGCTACGTCTCGCTCACGGAGTTGTCCGAGTACGCCCAGGGCGTCCCCGAGCCGATGAAGCAGGCCCGGCTGCACCCCCAGCTCCCACCGGAGGGCAAGCCGGCGTTCTGCTTCTACCCGATGTCGAAGCGACGCAACGTCGACCAGAACTGGTTCACCCTCCCGTACGAGGATCGACTCGAGCTCATGATGGAGCACGGCAAGTCTGGGCGGACCTTCGCCGGCCGGATCCTGCAGGTGGTCACCGGGTCCACCGGGATCGATGACTTCGAATGGGGCGTCACGCTCTTCGCCCAGAAGCCCGACGACCTCAAGGAGGTCGTCTACACGATGCGTTACGACGAGGCCTCCGCGGTCTACGCCGAGTTCGGAGCGTTCATCACCGGCATGACCGGTTCCCTGGAGTCGGTGCTCGCCGCGGTGGGCCTCGCCCGCTGAGGGGCCGTCGTCAACCCGACAATTCGTCGCCAACGGGGCGGCGAGGCGAAAAGAAACGCGGTGGAAACACCTCTGGAGCGCACGAGTCGGTCTCGTTCCGTATAGTCCCGCCCTCGTGAGGAATCGCCTGCAGAAGACCGTGGTCGCCGCTGTGCTCAGCGCGTTGGCCGTCCTCGTGTCGCTCTCGACCCTGGCGACACCGGCTGGCGCGCAGGATGCCGGATCGGACGCGCCCGGTGAATCCGTCGGCGGCACCTTGGTGGCCAAGGGGCAGGGCCAGAACGACGAGGACCTCCTCGTCCAGGGAGCGGTCATCATCGTGACCACGGCCGATGGCAACGAGGTCGCCCAGACCGAGACCGCCGACGACGGGAGCTGGTCGATCGATCTGCCCCAGCCCGGCGACTACATCGTCACCATCGACCCGAGCACGCTGCCCGACGGTGTCGAGCTCCGCAACGTCGACCGAGCGTCGCTGGACGTGTCGGTCCGGCCCGGACAGACACGTCCCGTTCTCTTCGCCCTGGGGAACGATCCTCGCAACATCGGGAGCCGGTGGGACCAGTTCCTCCAACTGGTGGTCGAAGGCATCAAGTTCGGGCTGATCATCGCCATGGCGGCCATCGGGCTCTCGCTGATCTTCGGCACGACGGGGTTGGTCAACTTCGCCCATGGTGAGTTGGTGACCTACGGGGCCCTCATCGCCTACTTCTTCAACCAGACCATCGGCATCCAGCTCATCCCAGCCACCATCTTGGCCATGGTGGTCGCGGGCGCCACCGGCGGGTTGCTCGACATCGGGCTGTGGCGTCCCCTGCGCCACCACAAGACCGGGCTGATCGCCATGATGGTGGTCTCCATCGGCCTGTCGATCCTGGCCCGGTACTTCTTCCTCTACCAGTTCGGCGGTCGGACCCGACCGTACGGCGACTACAACCTCCAGCACGCCGTCGACATCGGTCCGATCGCCATCGCGCCGAAGGACATCTACAGCATCATCCTGTCGATCGTGGTGCTGATGGGCATCGGCGTCGCGTTGCAGTACACCCGGATCGGCAAGGCCATGCGGGCCGTGTCCGACAACCCCGACCTGGCCGAGTCGTCTGGGATCGACGTCGATCGAGTCGTGCTCACGGTGTGGATCGCCGGCAGCGCCCTGGCCTGCCTCGGTGGCGTGCTCTACGGCCTCGGCGAGCAGGTCAGCTTCCAGTTCGGCTTCCAGCTCCTGCTCCTGATGTTCGCTGGCGTGACGCTGGGCGGCCTCGGCACCGCCTACGGAGCGCTGCTCGGCTCGTTCGTGATCGGCATGTTCGTGCAGGTGTCCACCATGTGGGTGTCCACCGAGCTGAAGAACGTCGGTGCGTTCGCCATCCTCATCGTCATCCTGCTGGTGCGTCCGCAGGGCATTCTCGGCCGGGCGGAGCGGGTCGGATGACCACCTCGCGCCGACAGGGAGGAAGGGAGCGTCCGTGGACTGGGGCCTGATCTTCGACACCACGATTCGCGCCGCGTTCACCAAGGACGCCATCGTCTACGCCCTGGCGGGCATCGGGCTGAACATCCACTTCGGCTACACCGGATTGCTCAACTTCGGCCAGGCCGCCTTCGTGGCTCTGGGGGCCTACGGGGCCGGGGTGACGGTCGAGTACTTCAACCAGTCGCTGTGGCTGGGGTTCGTGGCCGGCATGGTTGCCGCCGCCGTGTTCGCCCTGCTGCTGGGCGTCCCGACCCTGCGGCTGCGCGCCGACTACCTCGCCATCGTGACCATCGCCGCAGCCGAGTCCCTCCGCCTCATCTTCCGCTCGGTCACCTTCGCCGACATCTTCGGTGGATCGTCGGGCATCAACAACTTCGCCGGCGCCTTCTACGACGTCAACCCGTACAACCCGGGCCGCTACGGCTTCGGTCCCCTGCGCTTCCGCCACACCGACCTGTGGCCGATGACCGTCGGCTGGATCATGGTGATCGTGGTGGCGATCTTCGTGTTCCTGCTCATGCGCAGCCCGTGGGGCCGCGTGCTCAAGTCCATCCGCGAGGACGAGGACGCCGCCCGCAGCCTGGGCAAGAACGTGTTCTCCTACAAGATGCAGGCCCTGGTGCTCGGCGGTGTCATCGGCGCGCTGGGCGGGTTCATCAACGCCATTGCGACCCAGTCGGTGCAGCCCGACAACTTCGGCACGCCATTGACCTTCTTCATCCTCACATCGCTGCTGCTCGGCGGCGCAGCGCGGATCATCGGCCCGATCATCGGGGCGATGCTGTTCTGGATGCTGCTGGCCTTCACCGATGCGTTCCTCCGCCAGGCGTCGGCCAACGACCTGATCCCGACCTCGATCATGGAGGGCACCCAGATCGGCGCGGTCCGCTTCATGGTGGTCGGGTTGCTCCTCGGCGCGCTGATCATCTTCCGACCGCAAGGGATCTTCGGCGACCGGAGGGAGATCGAGCTCGATGCCCGCTGAACCCACGACCACCGCGGCCGCGCCCCTGGCCGGCGTCGAGCGTGTCCCCGGCGTCCCCAAGCCCGACCCGATCCTCGTCGTCGATGGGATCCGACGTCAGTTCGGCGGTCTGGTGGCTGTCGACGCCGCTCACATCGAGTTCCAGCGCGGCGTCATCACCGCGCTGATCGGCCCCAACGGTGCGGGCAAGACCACGTTCTTCAACCTCATCACCGGCTTCGACCAGCCCGATCAGGGGGCGTGGCACTTCAACGGCGAATCGATGGACAACCTGTCGTCTCACCAGGTGGCCCGCAAGGGCATGATTCGTACCTTCCAGCTGACCAAGTCGCTGGCCAAGATGACGGTGATCGAGAACATGAAGCTCGGCGCCACCGGCCAACGTGGCGAGCGGTTCTTCTCGTCATTGATCCCTGCGCTGTGGCGAGACCAGGAAACGGCGATCGAGGCCCGGGCCGACGAGCTGCTCGCCCGGTTCAAGCTCGACCACATGCGGGGGGAGTTCGCCGGCTCGCTCTCGGGTGGGCAACGCAAGCTGCTCGAGATGGCCCGGGCCCTGATGGCCGAGCCCGAATTGGTGATGCTCGACGAGCCGATGGCCGGCGTGAACCCTGCCTTGACCCAGTCGCTGCTCAACCACGTCAAGGACCTCCGCGGCATGGGGATGACGGTCGTCTTCGTCGAGCACGACATGGACGTCGTCTTCGACATCTCCGACTGGGTGGTGGTGATGGCCGAGGGGCGGATCATCGCCGAGGGCCCACCCGACTCCATCGGCTCGAACCAGCAGGTCATCGACGCCTATCTCGGCGCCCATCACGACACCGACCTGAGCGATTGGGAGGAGGACACATGAGCCTGATCTCGGCCGAGGCCGTCGTGGCCGGCTACGTGCCCGGGGTCGACATCCTCACCGGCTGCGAGCTCACCCTCGAGGAGGGTGAGCTGATCGGCATCATCGGGCCCAACGGCGCCGGCAAATCCACGCTGCTCAAAGCGCTGTTCGGGCTGATCCCCGTGCGTTCGGGTTCGGTCACCCTGCGCGGCGAGGACATCACCAGCTTCAAGGCGTCGAAGTTGGTGGCGATGGGCGTCGGGTTCGTCCCGCAGACCAACAACGTCTTCCCTTCGCTCACCGTCGAGGAGAACCTCGAGATGGGCATCTACCTCGAACCCAAACGGGTGGACGAACGCTTCGAGTGGGTCTTCGAGCTGTTCCCCCGCCTCTTCGAGCGACGCAAGCAGCGGGCGGGGTCGCTCTCCGGTGGCGAGCGCCAGATGGTGGCCTCGGGCCGCGCCCTCATGGCCGATCCGTCGGTGCTGCTGCTCGACGAGCCCTCGGCGGGACTCTCACCGCTGTTCCAGGACGAGGTCTTCGTCCGGTGCAAGCGCATCCAGGCCGCCGGCGTGTCGATCATCATGGTCGAGCAGAACGCCCGCCGCTGCCTGCAGATCTGCGACCGCGCCTACGTCCTCGACCAGGGCAAGAACGCCTACACCGGCACCGGCAAGCAGCTGCTCAACGATCCCAAGGTGATCGAGCTGTACCTGGGCACCCTCGCCCGCGCCAAGTAGCCACGCGACGAGGCCCCGGCTCTCGCCGGGGCCTCGAAGCATTGTGTCGTGCGTCAGTCAGCGCTGACGGCGCGTGGGGTCACTTCCCGGCGTCGAAGTTCTCGCCGAGCGCGTTGCCCATGTTGCCGTCGGTGCCGTAGACGGCCTTGTCGCGGGGGCCGATGCCCTGCTCGACCATCAGGGACAGGATCCGGCTCGACTCGTCGAACCCGATGACCACGATGGCCTCCGGATCGGCGGTCTTGATCTGCCCGACCTCGGCGTCGAAGGTCTGCGCCTGCGGGTCGTAGATGATCTTCTTGACGACCTGGGCGCCAGCCGCGTTGAGGGCCTTCTCGAGGTCGTCAGCCAGGCCGGTGCCGTAGTCGTCGTCGAGGGCGAGGATGCCCACCGTCGAGTTGCCGTCGGCCACGATCACGTCGGCGAGCGTGGAGCCCTGCAGGATGTCGGACGGGGCGTCACGGAAGTAGAGCCCCTTGTCGTCGTAGCTGCTGAACTTCTTCGACGTGTTCGCCGGCGAGAACTGGACCACGCCGGCAGTGGTGATCTTGTCGATCACCGTCAGGCTCACCGACGACGACGCGGCGCCGACGATGAGGTCGACGTTCTCGGCCAGGAGGCGGTCGGTGGTGGTGTTGGCCAGGTCGCTGCTGGTGTCGCCGGAGTCGCCCTGGGTGAGCTCGACGGGCTTGCCGAGCACACCACCGGCGTCGTTGATCTCCTTGACGGCGAGGTCAGCACCGGCGAATTCGGGCGGGCCGAGGAAGGCAAGTGAACCCGTCTCGGGGAGCAGGGTGCCGACCTTGAAGACACCGTCGCCCTTGCGGGTCGCGGAGACCGGCACCTGGGGCACGTCGGCCTCCGCCGGGGCGTTGGCGGTCACGAACTCGGTGAGGCTGTCGTCGAGGCGGTTGTCGTCGCCGAACTGCAGCACGGCGTAGCTGGCGACCGTTGGCTCGCCGTTGCCGGAGAACTCGAGCGGGCCGGAGACGCCGTCGTAGTCGATGTCGGTGCCGGCGGCGATCAGGTCGCTGCACTCCTTGAACGAGGTGCACTTGGTGCCGTCACGGGTGACACCGTTGATCTCGTTGGCGTACTCGGCCCCGTCGGTGCCGGCCACCTCGACCGCCAGCGCCGACACGATGATGGCGTCGTAGGTCTCGGGCCCGTAGTTGAAGTCCTTCAGGTCGGGGTTGACCTCGAGGAGGCGGTTCTTGAAGTCGTCGCTCAGCGGCGCGAGTGGCGTGGTGCCCCGCATGCCGGAGAGCTCACCTGCCGAGGATCCGCTGTCGGGTGCGGTCGTGCTGCTCGAGTCGCTCGGCTGGGTGGTGTCGCTGCTGGCAGTCGAGTCATCGTCGCCACAGGCTGCGGCGAAGAGAGCGAATGCCATGAGCAGACCAACCAGCAAGCGGAACTTGCCTGGCGTACGCATGAGTCTTGTTACCCCTTTGGTTTCCAACAGGAGTCGCGAGTGTAAGTCCTGGTAATGACCTGATGTGTCGAATCCGCATGAAGGGCATGTTGCCGAAGCGACACAACGCCCGAAATCGCCGCGAAACCACTTCAAAGGATGAACCGCCCACGGGTGGTGGACGCGCCAGCGGCCGCCCCGTCCGAGTGGGACCGGCCGGCCGCGGGCAGCGACGGCGTTGGTCAGCTGACGACGAGTGCCGTCACCATGCCGAACATGCCGTCCTCACGCTCGACGTGGTTGAGGATGTGGCAGTGCCAGACCCAGGTCCCGGCCTCGTCCGGGTGCACGAGCACCGAGTAGCGCTCGCCGGGGGCGACGTTGATGGTGTCGGCGAAGTACGGGTTGTCGAGGGGGATGCCGTCCTTGGCCACCACCAGTTGCGGGAACTGGTGCATGTGCATCGGGTGGCTCATCAGCCCCTCGTTCAGGTAGTGCACGAGCATCCAGTCGCCGGCCTTCACCGAGATCGGCTCGGTGGCCGGGAAGCTCTTGCCGTTCAGCGACAACCCGATGGTGCCGGCGTCGTTGAGGACCATCGGGAGCTCCTGGGCCACGGTGAGATCGGTCGGGATGGTGACGCCGCTGATGGTGCGTCCCAACGGCAGGTCGACATCGCCGATCTGGAACACGCCGGCCAGTCCGTTCGGGATCTGCATCTGCCCATGGTGGTGGGCGTGGTACATGCCGACCGCCTTGCGCCGAGCGGTGAAGGCGTAGGTGAAGTCCTCACCCGAGTGGATGAGCTCCTGGGTGATCGGAGCGACGCCGTCCATGTTGTTCGGGGTCTGGACGCCGTGCCAGTGGATGTCCGTGCCCATCGGCAGGTCGTTCTGGATGTGGATCTCGACCTTGTCGCCGACCTCGACCTTCATCCACGGGCCCGGCACCATGCCGTTGTAGGCCCAGGCGTCGACGAGCTTGCCTGGCTCGACCTCCCACTTGACGATCGAGGCGGTCAGTTCGAAGTGCTTGGTGCCGTCAGCCAGGACCGTGGGCTCGAGGCGCTGGTTGCCGGTGCCCACCGTCTTGGCGGGGAACTTCAGCATCGAGTCGGTCATCGCCTTGTCGAGGGCCTGCCAGTCGGGGGTCGACGATCCTGATCCCATCGCCATGGAATCGCCGCCCGCTGTGGTCCCGCCGTCCGCCCCGATCGTGAGGGTGCCCTTCATGCCGGCTTCCTTGTGGCCGGGAATCTCGCAGAAGATCTCGTACTCGCCCGGCGCGAGCGAGGAGAGGTCGAGTTCGCCGGACTCACCCGCCTGCAGGTCCGGGGTGATCAGGTCGGTGCCACCGATGCGGAGATTGTGGGTCTGGGTTCCGTCGTTGTTGACCGTCAGGGCGCTTCCCCCGGGCGTGCTCACCGACGCCGGTCCGAGAGCGAACTCGCTCAGCCCGACCACTGCCGAACCCCCGTCTGCGGCGACGGCAGCCGCGCCGCCGGTGTTGTCGTCGCGGAGGGCGAAGGTCACGAAGCTGAAGATCAGGCCCATCGCAGCGATGATCGTCACCGCGATCATCCCGAGATCGAGGGATGAACCGGTGTCGGTCGGCGGGGGCGTGGGGTTGTCGGTCGGGGCCGGCACCATGGGGATCAGTTCTCCTGTCTCCTGGCCGCGAAAAAATGGGCGGGTGTGGGTCGCGGCCCGGTGACGCATCCTGGCCAGTGTCCCGTTCGCTCCGAACCGGCCGAGGGTCCTCTGCAGATGGGACCAAAGTCCCATCGTCAGGGCCCCCGTGACACGCACCGGTACGTGGGGACCCGGCCCAGAACGGACCGAACTGGATGTTTCGCGCCGGGCTCAGTCGTGTGGGTCGCGACGGCCGGAGCGTTCGCTCCCCCGGAGATCGGCCGGATACGGCGCTGGCCCCCGGGGCACCGCGCCAGCCCGGCGATCGACTTCGGCGTCGAGCCGGTTCGCGCTGCGGCGGACGAATCGGTCCAGCGACCGCTCGGCGATCGTGTGACCGATCACTCGATGGAGGAAGCGGCCGAGGAGCCCGAACGGTGGCCGGCAGGTCCCACGGAGGACGAGGCGCGACTCGTGCGGATGCTCGCCGGTGGCGACGAACTCACCCTCGAAGGTGGGGAACCACCGCTGGTGGACGGTCGGGTACCAGCTGAGGTCGAGATGCACGGCGCCATCGGCGTCCTGGTGCAGCCGACCGAGCTCGATGCGCACCTCGTGGTGCACGGCCGCCTTGGCGGCGATCTCGGCGCCGAGCTTGGTGTGGAACGTCCGGTCCCGGCGCTCCTCGGCGGTGACCACCTCGGCGACGACCGTTCCCGGGTCGGTACGCAGGACGTCGGATGCCCGCTGTCGTGTCGCCCGCAGGGGAGCCGTGGCCTCGACGCGCCGGGTCATCGATTCCACGATGCGCTCGTGTGGGCGCCCTGACCAGGGGCAAAGGTCCGTGGTGATGCGACAATGGTGGGGATGGGTGACCTGGCCTCGCTGCGTGAACGCCTCGCCTCGCTCGACGAGGTGGTGGTGGCGTTCTCCGGTGGCGCCGACTCCGCCTTCCTGGCGTGGGTCGCGCACGACACGCTCGGCCCCGACCGGGCCACCGCGGTCACCGCGGTCTCCCCGTCGCTCGCCGACCTCGAGCACGAGGACTGCCGGGCCCTCGCGTCGGAATGGGGGCTCACCTGGCGTGAGGTCCACACCGTGGAGATGGACAACGCCGCCTACCGCCGCAACGACGTCGATCGCTGCTTCTGGTGCAAGGACGCGCTCATGGACGCGCTCGACCCGCTCGCCACGGCCGCCACCATCGCCCTCGGCGTCAACCTCGACGATCTCGGCGACCATCGCCCGGGGCAACGAGCCGCGGCCGAACGAGGCGCGATCTTCCCACTGGTGGAGGCCGGGTTCTCCAAGGACGACGTGCGATCGGCGTCCCGCGCCCTCGGCCTGCGGACGTGGGACAAGCCGGCGGCGCCGTGCCTCGCGTCCCGGCTCCCGTACGGGACGTCGGTGACGCTCGGCCGGTTGCGGTCGGTCGAGCACGCCGAGTCGGCGTTGCGCGCCCTGGGCTTCGACACGCTCCGCGTCCGCCACCACGGCGAACTGGCCCGGGTCGAGGTGCCGACCCACCGGCTCGACGATGTCATCCGGACCCGAACACAGGTGATGAAGGCGGTCGAGGGGGCGGGCTACCGCTGGGTCACGCTCGATCTTGCCGGCCTCCGCTCCGGCAACCTCAACCCGCCGGGAGCGTGACCGGCGGCACGGGCTAGCTTCGCCGCCGCCAGCGCGCGCTGGCGACCACCGCAGGCCGAGGCAGAGGGATCGATGGCCGAAATCACCAAGAAGCACGCCGCCGCCAAGGGATCGGAGACCGCCGTCATCGACGAGTTCCGGTCCGAGACCTGGGCCGAGCTCGACGACGCCACCAACCGGCTGGTCAACGGGCTCCGCGAGGCGGGTCTCGGCGCGGGCGACACCATCGCCATCCTGTGCGGGAATCGCATCGAGAACTTCGAGATCCAGGCCGCCGGCGGGCATGCCGGACTGTTCATGGTCCCGGTCAACTGGCACTGGACCGCGGAGGAGCTCGCCTACGTCCTCGACGATTCCGACTCCAAGGCGTTGTTCGTGGACGAGCGGTATGCGGCCATCGCGGTCGACGCCGTCAGCCGTCTGGAGAAGCGCCTCCTCCTCCAGACGGTGATCGGCGGGGAGGTGGAGGGGTTCACCTCCTACGCCGAACTGCTGGCGTCGTCCTCGCCCGACGAGCCCGACGACCAGAGCCTCGGCGGACCGATGTTCTACACATCGGGGACCACGGGATTCCCCAAGGGCGTGCGCACGTCGACCATCCAGCCCGGAATGCCGGCCAACCTGATGGAGCTGGTGGCGGCCGGGTTGCTGTCGGCCCTGCACCTGCCCGAAGGGGGCACGACGCTGCTGTGCGGGCCGCTGTATCACTCGGCGCAATGGGCCTGGTCGTTGCTGCCGCTCCTCGGGGGGAGCCGCTGCGTCATGCAACACAAGTTCGACGCCGGTGAGGCGCTCGATCTCATCGACACTCACGGCGTCACCAACGTCCACCTCGTTCCGACGCAGTTCATTCGGCTCCTCAAGCTCGACGACGAACGGCGGGCCGCCTTCGACGGGTCGTCGCTGGCGTGCGTGTGGCACGGCGCCGCCCCCTGCTCCCCCCAGGTCAAGCGGGAGATGATCGACTGGCTCGGTCCGAAGATCTGGGAGTACTACGGCGGTACCGAGGGCGGGATCATCAGCGTGATCTCGTCGGAGGAGTGGCTGGAGCGGCCGGGCAGCGTGGGCAAGGTCCTCCCCAGCTACGAGGTGGTGATCCTCGACGACGACGGCAACGAGGTCCCCACCGGTGCGTCGGGCCAGATCTGGTTCAAGAACCTGATGGGCACCGACTTCGAGTATCACAACGCGCCGGAGAAGACGGCCAGTGCGCACCGGGCCGGCGGGTACGGAACCCTCGGGGACATCGGCTATCTCGACGATGCGGGGTACCTGTTCCTGTCCGACCGCAAGATCGACATGATCATCAGCGGCGGGGTGAACATCTACCCGGCCGAGATCGAGGGCGTGCTCGTCACCCACCCCGCGGTGCGTGACGCCGCCGTGTTCGGCATTCCCCACGACGAGATGGGGGAGGAGGTCAAGGCCGCCGTCGAGCTCACGCCGGGGACCGAACCGTCCGAGGCGCTCGAGCGCGATCTCATCCGTCACGTCCGCGACCACCTCGCCGGCTACAAGGCGCCCCGGTCGGTCGACTTCGAGGCCACGCTCCCGCGCCATCCCACCGGGAAGTTGTACAAGCGCCTCCTGCGTGACCCCTACTGGGCGGACACCGGCCGTTCGCTCTGATCTCCGGGCCGAGGCCGCCTCCGCGGCGCGCTGACGATCGGGCGTCGGGGTGGCTCAGCGGACCGTCATGTCGCCCGCGGTCCACAGCGGGAACGCGAGGTGCTTGACCCCGAGGTGCTCGACGATGCGTTCGTCGGCGGCGAACGCCGCGAAGCACCGGCGGGCCGTCGGCTCCCCGACCATGTAGACGAAGTCGGCCCAGGGCAGCAGCACCGGGCCGTCGTCGACGTCGCCGTCGCGCACGACCGCCTCGATCTCGAGCGTGGGTCGCTGCGGATTCGACGGGTCGAGGCACACCGAGTGGTACACGATGCCCTCGAACACCGACATGGCCTTGATCCTCATCGCCGTCCGGGCGGAGCAGTGGCGAGTCCGGGTTCGACGCGGCGGGTGCGCATGTCCGAAGCTTGACGGCGATGGCGGCCGATGCCAACTCCGATCCCGATCCGGACGACACCCGGTTCGCCCAGATCTCCCGCCAGCTCGCCGACGCCGTCGACGCCGTGCTGCCCGGATGGATCGAGGGGCTGGTCGAGGCGCGGGTCCGTGAGTGGCGCGGACACGTCAGTACCGAGGTCGCCGACGCCGCCGTGGCCGCGGGCATCGCGGCCCGCACCGAGGTGATGCCCGACCTCCGGGAACTGCTCGCCACCGACGTCGACGCCCAGCGAACCACGCCCCTCGTCATCCTGCGCCACGCCACCCGGTTCGCCCACGAGGTGCTCGCCGACGAGGGCGTGCCTGCGCGACCTCGCGACTCGTTCGCGGAGCGTGCCTTCCCCCGCGACACCTACGACCTGGTGCCGGCCAGCTGGGCCGACGTGGACCCGTCGCTGCACGAGATCGGCATCACGTGGGGCGCGGCGAAGGCCTACGTCCACAAGGCTCGTCGGCGGGCCGAGGGAACCCCGTGACCGTGCGGGTCACGGCCATCACCCGTGAGCTGATGGATCGATCCAAGATCGGCGCCGCGCTCGACGACGTCCGGTTCCTCCGCTCGGCCGACGATCTCGGTGATCCCGAGCTGGTGCTGGTGGATCTGGCCGTGCCCGGCGCCCTCGAAGCCGCGCTCGGGACCGGCGCCCCGGTGATCGCCTACGGCAGCCATGTGGCCGAGGAGGCCCTCGCCGCGGCCCGGGGCCTGGGGGCCACCGCCATGCCCCGATCGCTGTTCTTCCGCCGCCTCCGGGACGGTTCGCTCCTGTCGTAGTGGCAGGGTGGGCACATGGAGCTCGCCGAGGTCATGCGCACCACGCCCGCCACTCGCTCGTTCACCGACGAGGGGGTGCCCGACGAGGTGCTGTACCGCATCCTCGATCACGCCCGGTTCGCGCCCAGCGGCGGGAACCGCCAGGGCTGGCACGTCGTGGTGGTGAAGGACCCCGCCACTCGGACGCGCATCAAGGAGCTGTACCAGGCGTCGTGGCGCGAGTACATGGCCCACGTGCGCACCGGCAAGGTGGCCTTCTCGCCCGGGCCGAGCCGGTTCTCCCAGCCCTGGGTCGATCTCGACGAGGCGCGCGCCACCGAGGCGCCGAACCCCTTCGCCGATCAGCTGGATCAGCACCCCGTGTTGCTCATCGTCTGCGTGGCGCTCGATGCGCTGTCGGTGCTCGACCACGGCCTGGACCGGCAGTCGATCGTCGGGGGCGCCTCGATCTATCCGTTCTGCCACAACATCATGCTCGAGGCCCGCAACGAGGGACTCGGCGGCGTGATGACCACCGCCATCTGCCGCCAGGAACCCGCCGTGGTCGAGTTGCTCGGCATCCCCGACACCCACGTGGTGGCGTCGCTCATCGCCCTCGGCCATCCCGTCGAGGTGGTCACCCGGCTCCGGCGCCAACCGGTCGAGGACTTCGCGGTCGTCGATCGCTTCGACGGCCCCACCTTCACTCCCTGACGTCAAAACGTGCGGCGGAGTTGACGAGCCGGCCGGCCGGAGGACGGCGGGGCGAACCCTTCGGGTTCGACAGCAACTCCAGAAGCGGAGCCGGCGGACGAAGTCCGCTGGCGCAGCGACTCAGTCGTCCGGGCGGTCGATCCGGCTCCAGCCGGTGTCGGTGATGGTCCGGGGCTCGAAGAACAGGCAGTCCTCGGGGCAGGCGAAGGGCATCTCCTCGTTCGCGCCGAGCCGACAGCGCTGGAGCACGTCGCCGGTGGGCGCGGATCTCGTGGAGTAGTGCCTGCAGTCCTCTCTCACGGCCATGGGCCCAGTGTCGCGCCTGTGCCGACGACGACCCACACTCCGGGCCGCCGGTAGGGTCCCGAGCCATGACGGAACGTCTCCTCGTGATCGGCGGCGATGCCGGCGGCATGGCCGCGGCGTCCCAGGCTCGCCGGCGCGAGCCGTACATGGAGATCGTCGCCCTCGAGCGCGGGAACTGGACCAGCTACTCGGCCTGCGGCATCCCCTATCTGGTGGCGGGCGACATCGAACGACCCGACCAACTCGTCGCCCGCAGTCCGGAGGAGTTCCGCGACAACCATCGCATCGATGTCCGCATGGGCCACGAAGCCATGGCCATCGACCTCGACGCCGGCAAGGTGGAGGTGCACGACCGCGGTCGCGAGCGTACGTTCCAGCTCGGCTTCGATGTGCTCCACATCGGCACGGGCGCCGATCCCATCCGTCCCGATCTCCCCGGCATCGACCTCCCGATGGTGCACGGCGTCCAGACGCTCGACGACGGCATCCGCCTCCTCGACGCCGCCCGGCGCGGCAACTGCCAGAAGGTGGTGATCGTCGGCGGTGGCTACATCGGCATCGAGATGGCGGAAGCCTTCATCCGCTGGGGCGCATCGGTCACCCTCATCGAGGGGTCCGACCAACTCATGCGCACCTTCGACGCCGACATGGCCGCGCCCATCGCCACCGCCATGCGGCGTCACGGCGTCGACGTTCGCCTCGGCGTCACCGCGCAGGGATTCGCCCCCGGTCGGGTCGACACCGATGCCGGCCCGATCGCCGCCGACCTCGTCCTGCTCGGCCTCGGCGTGGTGCCCAACTCGAAGCTGGCGGCCGACGCCGGGCTGGAACTGGGCGTCCGGAACTCGATCCACGTCGACCGACGGCAGCGGACCTCCCACGACGCCGTCTACGCCGCCGGCGACTGCGCCGAGACGTTCCACCGCGTGAGCGGGCGCCCCATCCACGTCGCGCTCGGCACCGTGGCCAACAAGCAGGGGCGCGTGGCCGGCATCAACATCGGTGGCGGCTATGCCTCCTTCCCCGGCGTCGTCGGTACCGCGGTCAGCAAGGTGTGCCAGCTCGAGATGGCGCGCACGGGACTGAACGAGAACGAGGCGGCCCGCGACGGCTTCGCCTTCGAAGCGGTCACCATCCAATCGACCACCCGGGCCGGATACTTCCCCGACACCAAGCCCCTGTCGATCAAGTTGTTGGCCGAACACGGCAGCCGCCGGGTCATCGGCGCGCAGATCGTGGGTGAGGAGGGGGCGGCCAAGCGCATCGATGTGCTCGCCACCGCGATCACCGCCCGCATGTCGGTCGACGACGTCATCGATCTCGACCTCGGCTACGCACCGCCGTTCTCCGGGGTGTGGGACGCCGTCCACATCGCGGCCCGCAAGGGGGCCGAGGCCCTCGATGCCGCCGTGAGTGCGCAGATGCGCCGCCACTGAGCTGCAAAGCTCGGCCCGTCGACCGCAGAGAAGAGAGACCCACCGTGAAGCTGATCACCGCCATCATCAAGCCGTTCAAGCTCGACGACGTGAAGGAGGCCCTCAAGGCCGCCGGCGTGCAGGGCATGACCGTCAGTGAGGTGCAGGGATTCGGCCGCCAGGCCGGCCACACCGAGGTGTACCGCGGGGCCGAGTACACCGTCGAGTTCGTCCCCAAGGTCAAGGTCGAGGTGGTCGTCGACCACGGCGACGAGCTGCGGGTCGCCGATGCGATCAGTGCGGCGGCCAAGACCGGGACCATCGGCGACGGCAAGATCTGGGTCGCCGATCTCGACGGGCTCATCCGGATCCGCACCGGCGAGCGCGACGCTGATGCGGTGTGAGTTGCTCGCCGGGGATTGGCGGCTGACCGACCGGTCGGTAGGCTGGCGCCATGTCTTCTCGCGCCGCGCCTCTCTCCGATGCCGCCCTCACCGAAGAGCTCGCCCCGGTCGTCGGGGGGTTGGTCGACCGCCACCTCGACAACACCAAGGAATGGTTCCCTCATCGGCTGGTGCCGTGGAGCCGGGGTGAGGACCTGGATGCCGACTACGAGTGGGATCCGTCGCAGACCACGATCTCCGAAGAGGTCCGGTCGGCGCTGATCGTCGATCTGCTCACCGAGGACAACCTGCCGTACTACTTCGAGACGATCTACAACCTCTTCGGCAAGCACGAGCCCTGGGGCGTCTGGGCCCGGCGGTGGACGGCCGAGGAGGGCCGCCACTCGATCGTCATCCGTGACTACCTGCACGTGACCCGCGCCGTCGACCTCGACGAGCTCGAGCGGGGGCGCATGGCGCAGGTTTCCCGGGGCGAGGTGCCCCATCCGGAGACCGTGTGCGACGGCCTCGCCTACGTGACCATGCAGGAGCTGGCCACCAAGATCAGCCACCGCAACACCGGCCGCCTCCTCGAGGACAAGGTCGGCTACCAGGTGATGGCCACCGTCGCCGGCGACGAGCAGCTCCACCACGTCTTCTACCGCGACGCGGCGTGCGCTGCCCTCGAGGCCGACCCCAACGGCATGGTCCTGGCCATCGACCGGCAGGTGCGCAACTTCGCCATGCCCGGTACGGGGATCCCCGACTTCGCCGCCCACGCCAAGCGGATCGCCAAGGCGCAGATCTACGACTTCCAGATCCATCACGACCAGATCCTGCGACCGATGGTGATCGACGTCTGGAAGCTGCCCGAGCTCGAGGGCCTCTCGCCCGAGGCCGAGCAGGCCCGGGCCGCCGTGCTCAAGTACCTGGATCGGCTCGAGTCGGCGGCCCAGAAGATGACCGCCCGCCGCGAGCGCGACGAAGCCCGCGAACTGGCCAACGCGTAGCGGTTCGCTGCACGCAGGTCTGGAGTCACTCGCCGGGCGAGCGTCGTTCACACTCCTGAAACAAGGGAGACCCGCGCCCGACACACGCTGACGCGAATGTGACACGTGCATCAGCGGCACCTGTCGCTGATGCGTTCGCGACTGATGGAGGAAGCGTGGAAGCAGGCGACGTCTGGCTGCTGGTGTCGACCGCACTGGTGCTGTTCATGATCCCGGGACTGGCCCTGTTCTACGGCGGCATGGTGCGTTCCAAGAACGTGCTGAACATGTTGCTGATGAACATGTACTGCGCCGGGATCGTCCCGCTGCTGTGGGTGACGGTCGGCGCCACCCTGGCGCTCGGCGGCACGTCCTCGGTGATCGGCAACTTCGATGCCTTCGGCCTGTCGGGTCTCGACGGCAACGGCCTGCTGATCGTGGCCTTCTTGATGACGTTCGCCGCCATCACACCGGCGCTCATCAGCGGCGCGGTCGCCGACCGCATCAAGTTCTCGGCGTGGGCGATCTTCGTGCCGCTGTGGAGCCTGCTGGTCTACGTCCCCGTGACGTACTGGATCTACGGGACCGACAACCGCAACGGCGACCTGATCGGCTGGTTGGGCGCTCGCGGATCGCTGGATTTCGCGGGTGGTACCGCGATCCACGTCAACGCCGGCGTGGCAGCCCTCGCCATGGTCCTGGTGCTCGGCCGCCGCACCGGCTGGCCCCGTGAGGCCATGCCTCCGCACAACCTGCCGCTCGTGCTGCTGGGTACCGGGATCCTGTGGTTCGGCTGGTTCGGGTTCAACTCCGGCGGGGCGGCCGGCAACACTGCCCTCACCGCCACCGCCCTCATGAACACGTTCCTGGCGGCATCGGCGGGGATGATCGGGTGGCTCGTCGTCGAGCGGGTGCGCGACGGGCACTTCACCACGCTCGGGGCGGCATCGGGTGTGGTGGCGGGACTGGTGGCCATCACGCCGGCGTCGGCGTATGTCGGTGGCCTGGCCGGCATCGTGTTCGGGGCCGTCGCCGGCATCGTCTGCTATTTCGCCATCCAGATGAAGTACCGGCTTCGCTACGACGACAGCCTCGACGTCGTGGGCGTTCACATGGTGGGCGGCATCGTGGGCGGGGTGCTCATCGGGTTCTTCGCCGACACCGGGATCCTCGGACGGGGCGACCCCGCGGTGTTCGACAACGGCGTGTTCTTCGGGGGCGGTACCCACCTGCTGGTCGAGCAGGTCTTCTCCATCGTCGTGGTGCTGATCTTCTCGTTCGTGGTCACCACCGTCATCGCCCGGGTCCTCGATGCGACGATCGGGTTGCGGGTCGACCCTCGCAGCGAGGCCGGCGGTCTCGACCAGAGCGAACATGCCGAGACGGGGTATGGCTTTGCCGACCTGGGCTCGATCCACCGGTCCTGACCCGGGCACGGCGTTCAGCCCGGGACCATAGGCTCGACCGTGATGGACTCCGACGCCACCGCTCCGGCCGATCTCGGACGGGATGCGCTGGCTGCCGACCGCTCCAAGGTCGGTCACACGTTGTGCGAGGCCTACGCCGATCGAGCCGATTCGTTCCTGCGGTCGCTCTTCGGCACCGCGGCGGGCGGCCGCGACGGCGTTTCGCTGGTCGCGCTCGGCGGCTACGGCCGGCGAGAACTCAGCTTGCAGTCCGACCTCGACGTGCTGTTGCTCCACGACGGACTGGGTGACATCGCCACCATCGCCGACCGCATCTGGTACCCGATCTGGGACACGGGCGTGAAGCTGGGCCACGCGGTACGGACCCCGAAGGAGGCGCTCGCCCTGGCCGGGGACGATCTCGATTCGGCGACCGCGCTCCTCCAGGCCCGGCACCTGGCCGGCGACGCCGCCCTCACCGAGGGGCTCATCACGAAGCTGCGGGAGTTGTGGGTGAAGCGTTCGAAGCGCTTGCTGCCCGAGTTGGCCGACCGGGTCCGCGAGCGACACGAACGGGCCGGCGAGGTGGCGTTCCTGCTCGAACCCGACCTCAAGGAGGGGCGGGGCGGTCTGCGCGACGTGCAATCACTCCACTGGGCCTCCGAAGCCAAGGCGCTGTTGTGGGAAGGCGACGACGCCGCGCTCGACGAGGCGTACCGTGTCCTGCTCGACGCCCGCGTCGAGCTGCACCGGCGCACCGGTCGGCCCGGCGACGTTCTGCTCCTGCAGGAGCAGGATGGCGTGGCCGACGCCCTCGGCTACGCCAGCGCCGACGACCTGATGCAGGCGGTGGCCTCGGCGGCGCGGACCATCGCCTTCCGCAGCGACGACACCTGGCGGCGGGTCGAGTCCTCCCTGCGGGGCCCCATCGGTCGCATCGCCCGCCGGGACCGCGAGTTGGCACCGGGCATCGTCCTCCGCGACGGCGAGGTCTACCTGGCGGCCGGGGCCGACACGTCCGATCCGGTGCTCCCCCTGCGCGTGGTCGGCCATGCCGCGGCCGAGGACGCGTCCGTGCACCGGTCGGCGCTCGACGCGCTGGAGGCAGCGCCCCCGATGCCCGAGCCCTGGCCCGACGAGGGGCGCGCCGCCCTGGTCCGAGCCCTCGGCGCGGGGAGGGCCATCATCGCCCATCTCGAATCGATGGACCAGCACGGCCTGCTGACCAAGGTGCTCCCCGAATGGGAGGCGGTGCGGTCGAAGCCGCAGCGGAACGCGTACCACACCTTCACGGTCGATCGGCACCTCTGCGAGGCGGCATCCAACGCGGCGGCCCTCGCCCCCCGGGTGGGCCGGCCCGACCTGCTGCTCATCGGGACCTGGCTTCACGACATCGGCAAGGGGTACCCCGGCGATCACACCGTCGTCGGCATGGAAATGGTCGCCGACATCGGCCGCCGCATGGGCTTCGACGCTGACGACGTCAGGGTGCTGGTCACCATGGTCGAGCACCACCTGCTGCTCCCGGACGTGGCGACGCGGCGGGATCTCGACGACCCCGAGGTCATCGACCGGGTGGCGGCCCAGCTGGGCACGGTCGAGAAGCTTCGCCTGCTCCACGCCTTGACCGAGGCCGACTCGCTCGCCACCGGACCCGCGGCGTGGGGTCCGTGGAAGGCGGAGTTGGTCGACACCCTGGTACGGCGGGTGGAGCACGTGCTCGGCGGCGGAGCGGTCGACGATGTCACCGACGAGTTCCCCACCGACGCGCAGCTGGCGAGGCTGGCGCAGGGGGTCCGGGTCGTCGAGGGCGAGGGCGAGACCCTGACCGTTGTCGACGTCGATCGCCCGGGGTTGTTCAGCCGGGTCGCAGGGGTACTGGCCCTTCACGGCCTCGGTGTTCTCGAGGCCAACATCGCCACCATCGACGGTCGGGCCCTCGAGGTGCTCACGGTGCAGTCCAGCTTCGGACCCACCTTCTCGTGGGAGAAAGTGCTCGCCGACGTCGAACTCGCCCTCGACGGCCGTCTGGCGGTCAAGGCCCGGCTCGCCGAACGGGCCAAGGCCTACCGGAGCGCCCGCCCGGTGCTCGGCACCGAGCCAAAGGTGGAGTTCCACCTCGACGACTCCAGCACGGCCACGGTCGTCGAGGTCCACGCGCCGGATTCGGTGGGAGTGCTCCATCGCATCACCGCGGCCATCGCCGATCTCGACCTCGACATCGTCCGAGCCCGGGTGCACACCATGGCCGACGAGGTGGTCGACTCCTTCTACGTGCAGGACGCTACCGGTGCCAAGCTCCACGAGTCGATGCTCTCGGAGCTGCGCAAGGCGATCCTCCACGCAGTGACGCCGGTCCGCTGAACCCCGTAGCGTCGCGGCCATGGCCGCATCCGGAACCGAGCAACCATCCGGCACGCCGGCGGCGCCCACCGGTCAGGACCTGCTCCGGTGGGCCGAGGCCCTCGCCGGCATCGCCAAGACGGGATTGGGGTTCACCGACAGCCTCTACGAGCGGGAGCGCTTCGAGGAAGTTCTCGCGGTGGCGTCCGACATCCGTGTCGCAGCCGGCACCGCCTTCGACGCCGATCACTACGTGGCCGAGTGGATGAAGGGCGTCGGTGACGGGGTGCCCGGGTACCAGACCCCCAAGGTGGCCATCGGTGCCGTCGTCTCCAACCAAGCCCGGGAGATCCTCCTCGTGCAACGGGCCGATTCGGGCATCTGGCTCTACCCGACCGGTTGGGCCGACATCGGCTACTCGGCCGCCGAGGTCGCGGTGAAGGAGGTCGGCGAGGAGACAGGCATCGACTGCGTGGTCGAGCGGGTGCTGATGGTGCTCGACGGGATGCGACTCGGCTTCACCACCGTCCCGCTGTACTCGATCGTCTTCCTGTGCCGCGCAGTCGGTGGTGAGCTCCGGCGCCACGAGCTCGAGACCACCGATGTCGGCTTCTTCGCGGAGGATGCGCTCCCCACGCCGCTGGCCGGCTTCGACCACTGGGGCGATCACGTGTTCCGCGCCATCCACGGCGAGGACGTCGACGTCTGGTTCGACCCGCCCAGAACCGAGACCTGGCGTTCGTGAAGCCAACCGCGCCATCGCCCGCTGCGGTCGCGATGGTGCTGGTGGCCGTCTGCGTCGCGTTCACGGCCTGCAATGGCGGAACCGAGGACCTCGAGCGGTCCACGGATCCGCCGGTGACGGTGCCGTTCACGCCCGTCCCGACACCGCCGGTGTCCGCTGCCCCCACCACGGTGAGGGCCCCGCCCTCGACCACGACCACGACCACGGTCCCGTGCCCGGCACCGACGATGCGCGTGCAGCCTGCGCCCGACCGTCCGCACTACCGGATCGAGATCGAGGCCGACCCGGTGAGCGGCCACGTCCGTGGCATCGAGGACATCGTGTTCACGCCCGACCTTCCGGTGCAGTCGATCGTCCTGCGACTCTGGGCCAACGGTCCACGGCCGGCCTCGGTCGGGACCAACATCGTCATCACCGACGCGTCCGAGGCTGGTGCGGCACGGGCCCTGCACCTGCCCGATCCGACCACCGCGGTCATCGGGCTGGGACGGACCGTGGACCCGGGCACCTCCCTTCGGTTGCGCGTGCGTTGGGAGCTGCAGGTGGAAGGTCCCGTGAACGATCGCATCTCGCGCCAGCAGGATTCCCTGCGCCTCGGTTCCTTCGTCCCGCTACTGGCATGGCAGCCGGGCGTGGGGTGGGCCACCGAATCGCCGACGTCGGGTTTCGCGGAGGCGGCCACCTCGCCCACCGCGAACTGGCGCTACTCGGTCAGCGTCCCGGCAGGCTTCTCGGTGGTCGCCTCGGGGCTGGCGCTCACGGACGGGACCTACGTGGCGCAGGCGGTGCGTGACATCGCCGTTTCCGTGGGTCGATTCACGGTGATCTCGGCCACGACGAACGCCCCCAACCCGGTGGTGGTCACGGTCGCCGTGCACGATCACGTCGACGAGGCGAATCGCTACCTCGGGCAGGTGGTCGGCCACCTCAAGGACCTGGCGGCCCGGTTCGGCCCGTATCCCTGGCCGGCCTACTCCGTGTCGATCACCCCGGATCTCCGCGGGGGGATCGAGTTCCCGATGCACGTACTGCAGGGACCCGGGACCAACGACCGAACGACACCCCACGAAGTGGCGCACATGTGGTTCTACGGGCTGGTCGGCAACAACCAGGCGCTGCACCCCTATCTCGACGAGGGGCTCGCCACCTACGCCGAGGGGCGCGTACTCGGAACGCTCGATTCGATGCTGACCCGGTCGATCCCGGTCGACGGTCGGGGCCACGCGGGTGAACCGATGACGTACTGGGAGCATCGAGCGCCGGCCTATTACCGCAGCGTCTACGTCCAGACGGCGGCCGCGTTGGCCCGCCTCGGCGACCTCGACCGGGTGGACTGCGCCCTGGCCCGGTACGTGGACGAGAACGCCTACCGCATCGCGGCCCCCGATGACCTGGCCCGGGCCCTCGACGAGGTGTTCACCGACTGGCGGCCGACGCTGGCCGAGGCCGGTCTGCCGTGATCAACTCCAGAAGCGGAGCCGGCGGACGAAGTCCGAGGGCGCAGCGACTCAGTCACCGCGCTCGCGGAGGAACCGCTCGACCTCCTCGATGAGGTCTCCGGGCTCGCCGTTCGCCACCGCCTCGTCGTGGCGTTGCTCGAGCGCCGACACGTAGTCCCTCGTCTCCTCGTCGTCGTCGACGAGATCGTTGATCTGCCGCTCGTAGGAGGCCGAGGCGATCTCGAGGTCGGTGGTGATCACGCTGACGTCGAGCAGCGCAGCGGTCTTGTCGACCAATGCCAGCGTGGCCTTCGGCGACGGTGCCCCCGGGACATAGGTGGGTACCGCCGCCCACAGCGAGGCGGAGGGGATCTCGACCTCGCGGCACCGGCTGTGCAGCACGCCCACGATGCCGGTGGGTCCCTCGTAGGTGGACTGCTCGAGGGCGAGGCGCTCGACCACGTCGGGGTCGTAGGCGGTGCCGGCCACGCTGACGGGGCGGCTGTGGGGCACCTCGGCGAGCAGGGCCCCGAGCGTGACCACCATCGATGCGTCGTAGGTGGTGGCGATCTCGAGCACCAGATCGGTGAACGTGCGCCACCGCAGTTGCGGTTCGACGCCCTGGAGCAGGATCACGTCGCGGTCGGTGCCGGGCAGAGTGCCGGCCAGGAACTGGTTCGCGGGCCAGTCGACCACGCGGTGGCCGCCCTCGGTGCGGACCTCGGGTCGCGTCGAGGTGAAGTCGAAGAACTCCTCGGGGTCGATGTCGGCGAAGGGCGTGGCGTCCCAGCGGTCGCCGAACCACTTGAGGGCCGAAGAGGCGGCGTCGCCGGCGTCGTTCCAGCCTTCGAACGCGGCGATCACCACGGGGCGATCGAGCGTGGGGCGGTAGGACCAACGGAGACGTTCCACCCCTCCGAGGCTATCGGCGGTCCGCGGGCCGCCTACGCGGAGGCGCGGCGCTCGAGGAGGGTGTCGGCGGGTGCCGGAATGCGATCGCAGAACTGGTGAAGGCCGTGGTTCCGGAGCCGGGGGTCCCGGGTAGTCTCGCCGTATGGTCGCCGAGACTCGATCCGTGTCCGACGTCATGAGTGCCCCGGTGCTCACCGCAGAGCCGGGCGATTCGCTCGAAACCGTCGGTGGCCGGATGGACGGGGCCGGCGTCGGCTCGGTGATCGTCGTCGATCGCGACCGCCCCGTCGGAATCCTGACCGAGCGTGACCTCATCCGGTTCACCGCCTCCGGCCGTGCCGCGGCCGACACCACGGTGGGGGAGTGGATGACGGCCGAGCCCGACACCGTGACTCCCGAGCTCGGCGTGGCCGAGGCGTACAACCGATTGTCGGACAAGGGTTACCGCCATTTCCCCGTGGTCGACGGCGGGACCCTGGTCGGCGTGGTGTCGCTGCGCGATCTGCTTTCGGTGGCCTCGATCCAGCCGGTCACCGATCCGGGCCAGATCGAGGCGCCCCCCGGTCTCGAGGGAGTGATCGTGGCCGAGACCACCGTCGGCGACGTGCGGGGCCTCGAGGGCTTCTACCACTACCGCCAGTACTCGGCCGTCGATCTGGCGGCCGCTGTGTCGCTCGAGGACGCCTGGTACCTGTTGTTCGAGGGCGCGCTCCCGACGGCCGCCCAGCGGGATGCGTTCCTCGACGAGATCCGGCCGTTGCGCGTCATCCCCGACCCGGTGCTGGAGATCCTGCCCGCCATCGCCCAGGCGTCCAGCTCCATCATGGAGGGCCTGCGCACCGCGGTCTCCTTCGTCGGGGCCACCTCCGGGATGCAGGCGACGCTCGACATCGATCACGATCAGCGTCGGGCAGACGCGCTCCGCATCTGCGCCGTCGTACCCACGTTGATCATGGCGATGTACCGGTTGCGCACCGGCGACGAACCGGTGGCCCCCCGTGACGATCTCGGGTATGGCGCCAACTACCTGTGGATGATGGATGGCCAGGATCACGAGGCCGAGGTCGGCCGGGCCGTCGAGCAGTACCAGATGACCACCATCGATCACGGCTTCAACGCCTCGACGTTCACTGCCCGGGTGATCTGCTCCACCGGTGCCGATGTCGGTGCCGCGGTGGTCGGAGGGATCGGGGCGCTCTCCGGACCGCTCCACGGCGGTGCGCCGTCGCGGGCCCTCGATCTGCTCGATGCCATCGGCACGGAGGAGAACGCCCGTCCGTACCTGGTCGACGAGGTGACCCACGGCGAGAAGATCATGGGTTTCGGCCACCGTGTCTACAAGACCGACGATCCCCGCTCGGTGTTCCTCCGAGGTGTCGCCGAGCGGATCGGTGCCGAGAAGATCGACTTCGCCAAGGTCGTCGAGCAGACAGTCGTCGACGTGTTGGCCGAGCTCAAGCCGGGTCGAAACCTGTACGCCAACGTCGAGTTCTACGCCGGCGTCGTGATGGACCACTGCGGATTGCCCCGTGAGCTGTTCACGCCGACATTCGCGTCGTCACGGGTCATCGGCTGGTGCGCCAACATCCTCGAACAGGCCAGCGACAACCGGATCATTCGCCCGTCTGCGCGCTACGTGGGCCCGCCGCCGCCGCAGCCGCTGCCGTGACATCGGAGCTGGGGAACGACGCCGGGCGTCGCCGGATCGTGGTCGTCGACAACGATCCCGACGCGTTGGAGCTGGTCGGCCTCGATCTCGCGCTCGAGGGTCACGACATCGTCGGCTCGGCCCTCGATGGCGTCACCGCGCTGGAGCTGGTGGACGAGCTCCGACCCGACGTGCTCGTCGTCGACCACCGCATGCCGCCTGGACCGTGGGGCATCGAGGTCACCGAGCAGGTGCGTCGCGAACACCCGGAGATCTGCGTCGTGCTCTACAGCAACTACCAGTCCGCCGACCTCATCGCCCGATCGAGAGCGCTCGGGGCCCAATTCGTCCCGAAGGGAAACCTCCGCACCCTTCGGCGGGCGGTCGCCCGGCGTTGAGTCAGCGCTCGCCGGCCAGGGCCAGCAGCGTGGTCGGTAGGTCCATGAACAGGTCCTTGCGCAGACAGCGCAGGCCCAGGAGCTCGGCGGAATCGGTGATCTCCGGGGTGAGGTAGGCGGAGAAGAGCAGCACCTTCGCACCGGGCTGCTCCGCGAGGATCTGCTCCGCCGCTTCGAGGCCGGTGAGGCCCGGCATCCGGTAGTCGAGCACGCAGACGTCGGGCCGAGAACTGCGGAAGGCCTCCAGGGCGCCCGGCCCGTCCTCGGCCTCGGCGACGACGTCGATGCCGAGTTCGCCACCCAGCGTGGCCCGGAGCAGCAGCCGCATGTCGAAATCGTCATCCGCGATCAGCACCCGAACGGTGTCTTCCATCGTCGTCATGGGGTGTCCATCTCTGTCTGCGGCGGCGGGCCCGTACCACGCTGACCTCACTCTACGTGGCAGTCTGATGACCAGTGGGGGGTCAATGCAATCCGCCGGGCAGCCTGCCAGATTCCGTCGCGTACGGGGGATCGGCCGAATCGGTGCCGTTCCCGTGACGGCACCGGACGAGATGCGTCGCGGGCCCGTCGCCTGGATGACCGGACTCGGGTTCCTCGCCATCGTGGCCACGATCGTCTTCACCGTCTCGGTGGTGGCCGACCGCAACGACGACGTCGATCGAGCCGAGGCGACGGCGACGGCCGAGCGGGCGATCGACCAGGTCGTCGTGGGGATCTCCGGGGCGGCGGTCACGCTCGAGCGAACGGCCGTGTCGGTGTGCGAAGGGGAATCACCGAGCACCGACCCGACCGTCCTGAGCGAACTCACCTGCATACGTCCCGACGGATCCCTGCGACCACGAAGCCCCCGGGTCCAGGAGGTGCTGGATGCGCCGGAGGTCGCGACCGCGTTGGCCCGGGCGCGCGACGGTGGCACCACCGTGCTCAGTGGGCCGGTCGGGGGCGACGGCACCCAGAGCGTGATCGCCGCGCCGGTCTATGCCACGGCCGATGGGATGGCGACCATCGTGGCGCCGGCCCTGTCGACGGTCACCCGCCGCGATGCCGAGATCGGCATCGCCGTGGGTGCGCTCGACGCCGGCGCGCTCGTCGAGCTCACCACGCCGTGGCAGCTCACCGATGGCAGCGTCCGCTTGGCGGGCGCGGAGTCGCTCTCCGGAACCACCGTGCAGTCCGCGGCGACGGTCCTGGGTCGCCAGCTCACCCTGACCACGGTCGTGCCCGGCGGCAACCGTCAGGACACCGCACCGTGGACGCTGGGTGGCCTCGGGCTGCTCGGCGTCGCCTTGCTCGGTGGCGCGATCTGGTCCGACCGCCGAGCCCTGCGGCGTCGGTCGGAGCAGACCCAACTGGCCGAGGAGCGGGCGGCGGCGATCCAATCGCTCACCGGGAACATCCAGCAGGGCCAGGACCTGGCCGAGATCCTGCCCGCGCTGGCCGTGCAGCTCTCGGACGAGCTCGACCTGGCCGGGTTCTCACTGTCCCTTGCCGGTTCCGGCGCCCCGAGGCTCCTGTTCGTGCACGGGGTCGTTCCCGACGCGGCCGTCGTCCCCACGGCCGGGCGCCCCGAGGTGCTCGCGCCCGGCACCTCGATGGCCGTCGACCTCCACCGCTCCGATCGTTCGATCGCGGTGATGCGGGTCGTCGCTGGTGCGCCGCTCGGCCCGAGCGAGATCGACCTGATCCACGTCGCTGGGGAGATGATCGCGTCGACCATCGTCTCGGCTCGCAGCCTCGAGCAGCAGCAGGAGGCGGTGTCCCGGCTCGAAGCACTCGACGAGCTCAAGACGGCGTTCCTCGGGGTGGCGTCGCACGAGCTGCGCACCCCCGCCACCGCCATCTCCGGTCTGGCGTCGATGCTGTCCGGGCGATGGGACGCGTTCTCCGACGAGGAGCGGCAGGTGTTCGCCCAGCGGATCGCCACCAACGGGAACGCGCTGAACGGGCTGGTCCAGGACCTGCTCGACTTCGCTCGGCTCGAGCGGGGTGACTTCGAGCTCGCCCTCGAGACGATCGACCTCTCCGACACGGTCGAACGGGTCCTCGACCGGCTCGAGCCGGTGTGGTCCTCGCATCACGTCGACCGGTCGATCGAGCCTGATGTCCTGGTCCGGGGCGATGCCAGCGCGGTGGATCGGATCGTCACCAACCTGGTGTCCAACGCAGTGAAGTTCTCGCCTGAGGGTTCGGCGGTGGAGGTGACGGTCGAGCGTCATCACGGTCGGGTTCGCCTGGTGGTGGACGATGCCGGTCCGGGCGTGCCCGAGGAAGAGCGCGAGCGGATCTTCGTCCGTTTCTACCGGGGCGCCGGCGACGCCGTGGTCCGCACCCGAGGAGTCGGCATCGGCCTGTCGGTCGTGCAGGACTTCGTCCAGCAGATGGCGGGCGACATCCGAGTCGAGACCAGCCCGGCCGGCGGGGCCCGCTTCGTCGTCGGGCTCGACGCCGTCGAGCCCGCAGCAGCACAGGAGGAACGAGATGTCGCGTCGACGTGATCGGCTGGTGCCCCTCGTGGCGTTCGTGGCCCTGGCCGTGGTGGGGATCCTGATCCTGGCGCTGCTCAACAACGCGGTCGACCACGGTCGCGGCGCGTTGGAGGATTCCCTGGTCAACGAGGTGGACGCTCTGGCCCGCAGCCAGGACGCGTCGCTCGGCGGCCAGTTCGCCAGTGTCGGGACCTTCCTCGCCGGCCGAACCTTGGACTTCGAGGTGAACAGCGAGAACGACCGTGCGGAGTTCTCCGACATCGCGTCGCTGCTCGAGGACGCGGGCGCTCGGACGGGGTTCTTCTTCACCGATCCCAACGGCGTGGTGACCCAGGGTTTCCAGCTCCGTGATCGGTCGGTCCTCGGACGACCGCTGGATCGCCCCGGCTTCTCCGACGCGCTGGCCGCGCTCGCCCAGGTGCCGGCCGATGGTCAGGTGCTGCCCGGTACTTACCTCCCGGTCGCACCAGGTCTCACCACCGAGGCACCTACCTACGCGCTGGTCGCCGCCGTCCGCGACGACAAGACCTCAGCGTTGCGTGGGACGCTCGTGTTCGAGTCGGACGTTGCCGGCGACAGCGGCCTGAACACCCAGATCGCGCCGCTGCGCCACGGCGACACCGGCAAGTACCTCATCTTCGATTCCTCCGGCACCGTCATCGCCGCCACCAACCCTTCGCTCGTCGCCCAGCACGTGCCCGACGACGAGTACCTCACCGACACGCCGGGCTTCCACCGGCGACACGGCGAGGTCCTGGTCTTCGCCGACATCCGAACCGCAGGTTGGCGGATCGCGTTCGTGCAGGACAGCGACGAGTTCGAGAAGGGCCTGGCCGGTCCCCTGCAGCGGGCCGGCCAGGTCGTCGTGGTCGCCTTCCTGGTCTTCGGGTTGATCGCCTTCGTGTCGCTGAGCCGCCGGCTCCGCGCCGCCCGCGACGAACAGGCCCGGCTGCAACGCTTGACCGAGAGTCAGGAGGAGTTCATCAGCATCGTGTCCCATGAGCTGCGCACGCCGGTCGCCGGGGTGCTCGGATTCCTGCAGACGACCATGGACCACTGGGAGTCGATGACCGAGACCGAGCGCTTCAACGCGCTGCGCCGGTCGGCGAGCAACGCCCGCCGACTGCAGGGTCTGACCCGCGACGTGCTCGATTCCCAGGCGGTGGAGTCGGGTCGGATGTCGTACGCCATGGGCGATGCCGATCTCGGCGAGGAGGTGACCGTGGCAGTGGAGGCCGCCTCCGCGCTGTACCCGCGCCTGCATCTCGAGGCCGACATCGGGGCCGACCGAGCCCCGGTGCACGTCGACGTCGACCGGATCCAGCAGGTACTGACCAACCTGTTGGACAACGCGGCGAAGGCGTCGCCACCCGATGGCACCATCGCGGTGCGGATGTGGACCGCGGACGGGCGTGCCCTCGTGTCGGTGACCGATCAGGGCCAGGGTCTCTCACCGGAGATGCGCGGCCGGGTGTTCGACAAGTTCGTCCGGGGTCGTGCGTCCAGCGTCACCGGAACCGGGCTCGGTCTGTACATCTCCCGCCAGATCCTCGAGGCCCACGACGGGACGATCTCGGTGAGCGAGCCGACCGGGGGTGGGGCGACGTTCACCTTCGAGCTACCGCTCCGGGAGCCGGTGGCCGCCGAGTAGGTTCCGCGCCGTGTTCATCGAGATCGTCGCCGCGGTCACCGACGAGCTGATCGAGGCCTATGAGCGGCTCACCCCCCAGCTGTCGACCTCGAACCCGCCGCCGTCTCGCGAGGCGCTCGAGGACATCGTGGCGGCGACGGCCACCGACGTGTTCGTGGCCACCGACGACGACGGCACGATCCTGGGGACCTCCACGCTGGTCGTGTTCCGGATCCCCACCGGACGGCGGGCCTGGATCGAGGACGTGGTGGTCGACGAGGCTGCCACCGGTCAGGGGATCGGTGGTCTGCTCACCCAGGCCATGATCGACCGCGCCGCCGAGTTGGGCTGCACCACCGTCGATCTCACCTCTCGGCCGTCACGGGCCGCGGCCAACCGCCTCTACCAGCGCGAGGGTTTCGAGATCCGCGACACCAACGTGTACCGATTCGACCTGCGCAAGCGCCGGAGGTGACCCCGTCGGTTCTCCGCAGAGCGTGGCCGGATGTCGGTTCGCACCCGAATGCGATGCTCGTCGGGCTCCTCGCGGCTGGCCTGGGGCGGGGTGGTGGTGGCGTCAACGTGTAACCGGCACGACATGGGCACGACCGGTATTGCGAAAGGGGGCGCATGTGTCAGTGAGCTACGAGATGACCAAGGTGTTCGACGACTACCCGTGCGCGCATCGTTCCTGGGCCCACGACGGCCGTTGCCGGTTCCTGCACGGCTACGAGCGGTCGTTCACCGTCACGTTCGTCGCTAGCGAGCTCGAGGCCGATACCGGCTTCGTGATCGACTTCGGAGGGTTGAAGGATGTCCGGGCCTTGCTGGCCGAGCAGTTCGATCACACGACCGTCGTCGCCATCGACGATCCCGAGGTGGTTCGGTTCCAAGCACTCCACGACGCCGGCATCCTCGACCTGCGGCTGATGCACCACCCCGGTATGGAGGGCGCGGCGCGCTGGGTGCTCGAACGCGTCGGCCAGCTGGTGTGCGAGCGCACGGCTGGCCGTGTCCGGGTCACGGCGGTCGAAGCCCGAGAGAGCCGGAAGAACGCCGTCACGGCACGAGCCCATGTCTCGAGTTGATGCTCAGAACCGGCTCGAGCGAGCCGATCCCGTGGTGGTCAGCGAGCTCTTCGGTCCCACGTTCCAGGGCGAAGGACCCTCCATCGGCCGGCTGGCGACGTTTCTCCGGCTCGGACGGTGCGATCTGCATTGCTCGTGGTGTGACACCCCGTACACGTGGGACTGGACCGGCCGCAACGGAGTCGAGTACTCGGTCGGTGAAGAGCTCCGGCGCCGTGACGTCGGCGATGTCGTGCAGGAGTTGTTGCACCGGGCTGCGCCGCTCGTGGTGATCACGGGCGGCGAGCCGCTCCTGCAGCGCCGCGCGGTCGACATGATCGCGGCGGCCTGCGTGGCGGCGGGTCGAGACGTCGAGATCGAGACGAACGGGCGCCATGGTCCGCTCGCTACGCGCGGTCCGGCCTACAACGTCTCGCCGAAGCTGTCGTCGAGCGGCGATCCGGAGGAGCGACGCATCCGTCCTGACGTGCTGGTCGCGCTGCGCGAGACGGGCGCGGCGCGGTTCAAGTTCGTCTGCGGCGACCCGGAGGAACTCGACGAGGTCGCGGCCATCGTCACGTTGGTCGGTCTGTCCGACGACGACGTGTGGATCGCTCCCCAGGCGACCACCGCCGAGGCGTTGGCCCGGATCTCCCCCCAGCTGGCCGAGGCCACACTGGCACGAGGTTGGAACTTCACGAGTCGGCTCCACGTGGCGCTCTGGGGCGATGTGCGTGGACGTTGATCTCCGGTCCCCGGTCTTCGTGCTCGGTCTCCCGCGGTCCGGGACGACCTGGGTGGGCCGGGCGCTGGCGACGGCTCTCGGAGGGCGCTACGTGCACGAGCCGTGGAGGCCCGAGACCGAGGCGATGCTGCGATGGCAGATGCCTCACCTGCCCTCGTCCGACCCCCAACCCGACTTCGACGCCGCCCTGCTGCGGCGGCGACCCGGACCGGGCTCCCCGACGGGCCGGACTGTGGTCAAGGACGTCCACGTCCTGACCGCCGCCGGCTACCTCCGCTGCCGCTTCGGGGCGCCGATCGCCATCGTGGTGCGGCATCCCGCTGCGATGGCCGTGAGTTGGCGGCGGCTGGGATTCGCCCACCCGGCGGACCCCTTGCGGCGACTCGTGGATCGGTGGGGCAGCCGCTTGCCGTACGAGGTGTCGATCACGGGGGACCACTTCACCGACGCCGGCACCTACTGGGGGCTCGGTCATGCGCTCGTCCAGCGGGTCTGCGATGGGGACCCGGGGGTCGTGTGGGTCCGCCACCAGGACCTCGTCGGTGACCCTGCCGGCTGGTCCGAGCTCCTGCTGGCGCTCGGGCTCGCTGATGCCGACCACGACGCGCTCGCCAAATTCATCGCGGACCATGACCGCGACGCCGACCCGGCGCACCCCTACGTGCCCGTCCGCCGCGCCACCCAGGTCGTCGACGCGTGGCGAGCCGAGCTCGTCGACGTCGAACTCACCCGGGTGCTCGACGCCGCTCGCCGGTTCTCACTGATGGACCAGCTCTACCCATCCGAGCTGGCCGGGTCGACCAACCCGAGCGCGTCGAAGGCCACCCGACGGACCCGACAGGGTCCGCAGGTCTGGCAGGGACGGGGACCGTCCTCGTAGCACGACCAGGTCAGTCCGAGGGGCGCGCCGAGCCGGCGGCCGATGCGGACGATGTCGGGACGATCGAACCCGGCCAGGGGAGCTCGGAGACAGACCGGCCGGCCGTGCTCGGCCGATCGGAGCAGGGCGACGTCGGCCACGTTCTGCATGGCGCGGAGGAACGCGGGTCGGGTGTCGGGGTGATGAAGGTCGTGGGCGCCCACGCCGAGGTAGACGAAATCGGCACCCCTGGCCTCGGCGATCGAGAACGCCACCGAGGTGAAGACGAGGTTCCTCGCCGGGACATAGGCTCCGGTATCCGGCGCAGGGACCGTCTCGTCGCTGGTGAGGGCGGAGCCACCCCAGCGACGCATGTCGAGATTGACGACCAGATGCTCGCATCCGAGATGGTCGGCGATCGCCGACGCAGAACGCAGTTCGCGACGATTGCGCTGCCCGTAGTCGAAGCTCAGTCCCAGGGTCGTCCCGGATGCGGCGGCGAGGTGCAGGCACACTGCGGAATCGAGCCCGCCGGAGAGCAGGACGATCGAGCGCGGCGCGGTGTCGTGTCGTGAAATGACGTTCTCCAGCCCTTGTCCTGCCGTTGTAACCGAGAGGCCGATGCTTCGACAGGAACGCTAGCGGGTCGATGATCCACACCGATCGCCCCGTTCCCGACCCAGTCACGATCCGAGGAGTGTCGATATGGCCGATGACCAGTTCACGAGAGAAGACATCGAGGGCGTTGCCGAGAAGCTCGAAGCGTTCGCCGCGACGCTCAGCGATCGCGAGCGCGATGTGCTGGCCACCGTGATCCAGCAGGCCGGAGGCGAGGAGCCGGAGGTGTCCGGCTTTTCCTTCAGCACCCCGCTCGCAACCCAGATGGCGATCTCCACGTCGGACATCCGGTACACGCCCGGCATCTCGATCAAGACCTTCCCCAGCATCGACTACCAGGGCGAGGTGCTGATGGCGAAGCCGGTCGGCCACTGGTGAACCCGGCCACCGCGTCCGCGGCGACAGATGGCTCGTCGCCGGCGCGGGGGCCCGCCCCCTACGACGCATGGCGAGCTGCGCTCCGGTCCGACGTCGCTGCGTCGGTTCCGGCCCCACCGGTGCTGCGAGCCATGGCGGTGGCCGAGCTGCGGGATGTGCTCGGCGCGCATCCCCGAGCGTGGGGGCTGAACCGCACGGCTGCGTTCATCCTCGAGGAGCGCGGACGGCCCGTGCGGCTGGAGACGCTCGTGCGGCCACACCCGCGGGCCGACGGGGTGGTCGTCGACGAGATCGACCCTGTCGCCGTGAACCACCGGCTGCGTGCCGGTGCGGTCCTTCGGCTCGGGTCCCTCCACCGGCTCCACGCTGGCGTCGCCCGGTTCGCCCTCGAGGCCGAGCGGACGCTCGGCGTCGATCTGACGGTCGCGGCAGCCGTCGGGTTCTCGCCGGCGACGCTGACGCTGGAGGGCCCGCGCACCGGTCGGTTCGTGGTGACCACGACAGGCACGGTGTCGGTCGGCTCCTGTGAGCTCGGCACCGGTGCAGGCGGCTGGTTCCCCGGCGCCCGAGACCTCACCATCGTCGGTGGCGACGTCCCCTGGTCCGTTGTCACCGTCGACGTCGCCGCCCCTTCTGCGTCGGAGCTGATCGGCTGGGTCGATGAGTCCCTCGCTGGCCAAGCCGCATTCGCCGACTTCCGGTGCGGCGATGACGCGCGATCGATGCGGGAGGCCGTCGCCGACGCCTGGCGCGAGCCCGATCTGGTGGCGCGCTACCTGGCAGCCGACGACTCCCGCAGCAGATCCCGTTGCGTTTGGTTCGGGCTTCCCTCCATGGCGCGTGACGACCCGCTGACCGGTGCCGCCTCGCGGCGCGTCCACCTGCTGCTTCCTCGACGACCCCGGCTCTCGGAGCGACCCGACGGCTCGGCGACGCTCGAGCACGGGGGCGCGTCGATCCCCGTCTGTGCCGCGGCCCTGCCGGTGATCCGGTCCCTCGTCGCCGGCGAGGTCATCACGGTCGCCGACGTGCGTGCCGTCGGGGCCGAGGCTGTCGTCACCGAACTGGCGGATCACGGGTTCGTGGGCCTCGACTCGGAGCCCAGCGACGCGGTCGCCGTCCCGACCACGCTCGCCGAGGTGTTGGCGCCCGTGGACGAGGCGACCTTCCGGTCCGATTACCTCGACCAGGCGCCCCTGTACGTCGCGGGCACCGACGACCGGTTCCGGTCCCTGCTTCCCTGGGAGGTACTCGACCGGATGCTCGTCGAGCACCCGGACGATTGGGGCAACACGGAGCCCGGGGGACTGCCCCGGTGGACCATCGACCTGGCGAGGCGAGGAGCGATTCTCCCGCCCACCACGGCGCTTCACGACGGTGGCCTCGACGCCGCCGCGCTGCGGGACACACTGCGGCGGGGAGCGACCCTGCTCGTCTCGGGCATCGACGTGGCGCACGTACCTCTCGGTCGACTCGCCGCCGATGTGGAACGGGTGGTCGGCGAGCGCGCCCAGCTCTACGCGTTCGCCACCTTCGGTACCGAGTTCGTCTTCAACGTCCATGCCGACAAGGCCGATGTGTTGATCCTCCAGGTCGAAGGCCGCAAGCACTGGGACGTCTACCCGCCCGGGGACCCCACGAAGGTCGCCGACCCCGTCTGGTCGGGGGAGCTGTGTCCGGGCGATGTGCTCTACCTTCCGCGGGGGTGGCTGCACGTCGCGGTACCTCGCGACGAGCAGTCGGTCCACGTCCGGTTCTCGCTCCCTCGCCGCCGGACGAGCGACCTCCTCCGGTGGCTCGACGAGGAACTGCGACGCACCGGTCCGTTCCGGGAGGATCTCCGGCTCTCCGACCAGGCCCAGCTCGACGAGATGCGCGCCGAGGTGCGGGGCCAGCTGTCCCCGGACCTGCTGGACCGGTTCCTCTGGGCCCACGACGGAACGAAGACGGCCCGCGAGGCAGTGCCGCCGCTGCCCCTCAGCGCCACGCGGGCCGTGCTGCCCGCGAACGCCGATCCCCGGCTGCAATGGTTGGGGACGCGTGAGGTGCCGAACCGCCGCAGCCACGATGGTCGCGTCGAGGTGCACGCCCAGCGCCAGCGGTTCACCGTCGATGCCTGGCTGTGGGACGCACTCGCACCGGTGCGCGACGGCGGGGTGATGGCGCTCGACGACCTGTTGGCGGGCGTGGGGGACGCCGACCGGGAGCGGGCTCGCCGCACCATCGTCGACCTGGTGCTCGCCGGACACCTCTGGATCGACCCATGACCGACGTGACCTCACTAGACGATCTCCTCCAGGGATCGCTCCCCGACCTGCTCAGCGGACGGGGCCGCCGGCCCGTGCTCGTGCGAGGCGACGATCCCCGGGGCCTGTCGGCCTTGTTCAACTGGTCTGCCTTGAACCGACTCCTGGAGACCCGCAACCGAGACTGGGTGGACCCGGACCGGTCCGGGGACCCGGACGGCGTCGACGCCTTGACCATCGCACGAGGCGGGATTCTCAAACAGGCCCCGGAGTTCTCGCGCACCGTGATCGGACAGACCCGGCGACCCGTGAAGCAGTTCGACCCGGTGGCGCTCAACCACGAGTTGCGTGCCGGGGCCACGGTCGTCGCCCGACGAGTTGACCGTCACGCCCCTGCCGTGCGGGCCTTGGCCGAGGACATCGAGCGGACACTCGGCGCGTTGGTCACCGTCCGCGTCTTCGCGACCGTGCGCGACCGGCCCGCCATCGGCACCCATCGGGACCGGCACGACGTGATCGTCTGCCAGCTCGACGGGTCGAAGCGATGGCAGCTGACCCCGCCGGACGAGCCACTGACCCTTCCCGACGGTGCGGAGGACGCCACCCCTCCCTCGGCTGCCCCGTCATTCGACGAGATGCTCGCTCCCGGCGACGTGCTCTACGTGCCCCGCGGGTGGTGGCACCAGGTGACGCCGGAACAGGACCCGTCCCTCCACCTCTCCTTCGACATCCACACACCGACCGGCGGCGACCTGTTGTCCTACGTTCGCGACGAGGTCTGCGCTGCGCTGGGCGATGTCCCCGTGCCCCGGTTCGCCGATGCCGACGAGCAGGCGGACTACGTGTCCCGGCTCCGGGCCGCGGTGCTCGACGCGTGGTCCGGCGTCGATCTCGTCGACCGGTTCCTCCGACACGCCGACGAGTCGGCGATTCCGAGCCGGGCCACGCTGAGCCTTCCGTGGTCGGCCACTCGGGCGGTCGTCCCCGAGGACGTCACCGTGCGATGGCTCGGCCTGCGCGACCTTCAGGTCGACAGCGACGAAGGTGGAACCACACGCATCCGTTCACAGGGACAGCTCATCGAATTGGACGCATCGATCGCCGGTCGCGTCCTGTCACTGATCGACGGTGCCGCCCGTCCCGTCGGCGAGCTCGTGGCCGGGTTGGAGGCGCATGCGGCGAATCACCTGCGGGATCGACTCGTCGATCTCGTGCTCGCCGGACACCTCGAGGTCGACCGGCGGGCGCCGGCGCGCTGACTGCCGTCCTCACATCAAAGCGGACCTCGCGGACGACCGATAGACGAGACAAGAAGCATCGCGGAAATGGCGCCGGCAGGCGTCTGCGTACGGTCCGGTCCACGCGCGCTGCGCATCAAGGGAGAGCTACGAGATGAGACCACTTCGATACTCGATCAACCTCACGCTCGATGGCTGCTGCCATCACGAGGCAGGGCTCCCCCCGGACGAGGAGTCGATGCGCTACTGGACCGCTGCGATGGAACGAGCCGATGCCCTGCTGTTCGGCCGGGTGACCTACGAGATGATGGAGTCGGCGTGGCGGCGGCCGGCCACGGGCGCGTGGCCTGACTGGATGGATGAGTGGGAGATCCCGTTCGCCGAGACCATCGACCGGGCGAAGAAGTACGTCGTGTCGAGCACGCTGAGCGGGGTCGATTGGAATGCCGAGCTGGTGCGAGGTGACCTGGGCCAAGCGGTTCAGCGGCTCAAGCAGGAGCCGGGCGAGGGCCTGTTCGTGGGTGGCGTGACGCTCCCTCTGGCGTTGGCAGATCTGGGACTGATCGACGAGTACGAGTTCCTTGTACAGCCGGTCCTTGCCGGACACGGGCCGACGTTGCTCGCCGGTCTGCGCGAGCGCATCCAGCTCGAGCTCGTGGATCGCCATGCGTTCCGGTCGGGGGCGGTCGCCCTGCGATACCGGCCCACGCGAGTTGCGGCTTGACGTGATTGTGATGGCACGTTGGCTGTCCTGGACGCCAAGGCGAATGGATCAGAGCGATACCACGGGCGCTCGACACCGAGTTGTGGGAGGGTGACATCTGGTCGGCAAGTTGCCGGACCGGGAAAGGCCGCTATGGCCAGCAAGGACAAGGGCGGGCGGAGCGCCAAGACTCCCGCTGCCAAGACCGCCAAGGAGAAGCGCCTGGAGAAGCAGGAGAAGAAGACCAAGAAGAGCTTCACCGGCCGGGAGAACTGACGCGGGACGAGTGTCGCTACGGCGCCCACGTCACAACGCAACAGATCTACGAGCCCGACGGCGTCGACGGCTTCGCACGAGGTGAGGTGTCGTGGCACACGACGAGCGGCAGCCGACCGCCCGACCCCGGCTCCTCGATCGATGCCTCCGACTTCGCCGCGCTGATGGGTTGAGCGTGACCGACGCTGTTGGCCAGCGTTGAAGAACAGATCGACGCCCACCGCAACGAGCCACTGGGGACCGACCAGCCCGGCACCTATGGCGTGACGACCTCGAAGGCTGCCGCCAGCGCCACGCCGAGGCGGGGACCCGTGGCTTCGGCTGCCTGGCGGAGGAACTGGCCCGGATCGGCCAGGTCGCCGCCCAGGTGGGTCAGATAGAGCTCGTGGCAGCGCAGCGAGGCGATACCGGCGTCGAGGCTGTCGGTGATGTCCACGGCGTGGGTCGGTTGCGGTGACCCGTTGAACGCCACGAACCGAACGCCGCGCCAGGGTTCGCCGGCGTTCGTGAAGACGTGGGGGTTGGCGGCATCGCGGACAGCGTCGAGCAGCGCCCGGCCCACCGCACGGTGGTCGACGTGGTTCCACGACGGTCCGCCCCATGAATCCCGAAAGTTGATGCTCAGCACCAGCTCCGGTCGGTGGTGGCGGATGGCGGCGGCCAGGTCCCGGCGGAGGTCGATGTTCTCGACGACCAGCCCGTCGGGGTGGTCGAGGAACTCGACCTCGGTGACGCCCACGGCAGCGCAGCTCCTCCGCTGTTCCGCCTCCCGCTCCGGGCCGACAACGTCGGGCGCGAGGTCGGCGATGCCGGCCTCGCCCCTCGTCACCAGCACGTAGCGGACGTCCTTGCCCCTCCGCGTCCAGCGGGCGACTGCGCTCGCGGCGCCGTATTCCATGTCGTCGGGATGCGCGACGACGGCCAGGGCACGCTCCCAGTCCTCGGGTAGTGGCTCGAGGTCGGGAGCATCCATCTCCGCACGGTAGCGGCCGTCGTCACCGATGGGGCCAGAGTCGCCGGTAACAGGGGGGTTGCACGATCTTTGATAAGGCTGCCTAACATGGTGGCGTGCTCGCCAACTTCCTGATCGGTCTCCGCGAGGGACTCGAGGCCGCGCTGGTCGTCGGAATCCTCGTGGCCTATCTGGTCAAGACCGGCCGGACCGATCGGTTGCGGCCGTTGTGGCTCGGTGTCGGCTTGGCGGTCGGACTGTCGCTCGGCGTGGGCGCGCTGTTGACCTTCGCCCAGCACGGCCTGGACACGTTCCGGGCCCAGGAGGTCTTCGGTGGCGTGATGTCGTTGGTCGCGGTCGGCTTCGTCACCTGGATGATCTTCTGGATGCAGCGCACCTCGCGGCAGATGAAGACCGAGCTCCACCATCGTCTCGACGCCGTCGTCACCGGCGGCGCCGGGGGCGTGATCGTCACCGCCTTCGTCGCCGTCATCCGTGAAGGACTCGAGACCGCCCTGTTCGTGTGGTCGGCGGCCAAGGCCACCGAGACCACCACCGCACCGATGATCGGTGCCACGCTCGGCATCGCCCTGGCGGCCGTCCTCGGCTGGCTGCTCTACCGCCGGGCCGTGCACCTCGACCTGGGCAAGTTCTTCACCTGGACCGGTGCCGGACTCATCGTGGTGGCGGCCGGCGTGCTGGCCTATGGCATCCACGACCTCTGGGAAGGTGGCGTGCTGACCGGGTCGCTCTTCGGCGAGCCCGCCTTCGATGTCTCCTCGGCCATCCCGCCCAGCAGCTGGTACGGCACCCTGCTGCGCGGCACCGTCAACTTCCGGCCTGATCCCTCGTGGGCCGAGGTGATCGTCTGGGCCACCTACCTGAGCGTCGTCATGACGCTGTTCTTCCGTCCCCACCGTCCCGCTGCCCCCGACGAGCCTGCCCGAGCCCCCGAGCCGGCCGCAGCCTCCCGCTGACCTCCGAGGCCACCACCATGCGTATCCGATCGTTGCCGCTGGCCGTCGCGCTCGTCGCGGTGGGTGCCACCGTGAGCGCGTGTTCCGGTGCCGGCGGTGACGTGGTCGGGATCAAGGCATCCGAGGACAGCTGTATGCCCGCTCGGACGGAGCTCACCGCGGGCAAGACGACGTTCCGGGTCGAGAACACCGGCAAGCAGGTGACCGAGGTCTACGTCTACGCCGAGGGTGATCGCGTCGTCACCGAGCGCGAGAACATCGGACCGGGAACCAGCGCGGACTTCACCGCCAACCTCGCCGCCGGTACCTACGAGGTCACCTGTAAGCCGGGCCAGACCGGCGACGGCATCCGCCAGACGATCACGGTCACCGGGGACGGAGGCGCCGCGCTTGCGGAATCGGGCGACGTGCGGGTGCAGTTCGTGGCGCACGACTACGACTACACCGGGCTCGACGACGTCTCCTTCGATGCCGGCACCTCGGCGGAGTTCGACATGCGCAACGACGGCTCCGTGCCGCACGAGTTCGAGGTGTTCGGGCCCGACGGGAAACCGCTCGGCGAGATCGGCCCCACCGAGCCGGGCGACGACGGCACCGTCGTACTCGCGCTCGAGGTGCCCGGGACGTACCGCTACGTGTGCGGGATCGACGGACACGAGGCCCTCGGCATGCACGGCACCTTCGAGGTGCGCTGAGCCGGTGCCGCGCGGGGCCGGCGCGCAGGGTCAGGCGGCAGGGGCCACGAGATCGGCCACCAGCTGCGGGAGCGATTCGTAGTCCGACTTGCTCACGCAGGCGTCGATGCCGATCTCCCGAGCCTGGGTCTCCAGCTCCGGGGTGATGAATCCACTGAACAGGATGATGTGCTGCTTGGGTTCCCGGGCCAGCATCTCGGCGGCCACCTCGACCCCGGTCCGTCCCGGCATCCGGTTGTCGAGGATGACGACATCGGGGATGGACGGCGGGTCGAGCTGGTCGAAGGCCACCAGGGCGTCGAGTCCGTCGGCCGCCTCGCCGACCACTTCGACTCCGCCGCGGGCCGACTCGAGGATCACGCGCACCAGCAGCCGCATGTCGATCTCGTCGTCGACGATGAGCACGGTGGGTTGGCCGTCGAGCGTCATGGGCGGATCATTACCCAGATCAACCAGATCGGACAACCAGCGCCAACCACCCGAACCCGGGTGATCCGCACGCTGGGCGGACGCGCCGGAGGCCGGCGGAGCGCGAGACTCGAACCTCCCGCACGATCATTCCCGCACGATCAAAGGACAGGACACCCATGGCACGACAGCTCCGCTCGACGGTGACGGATGAGGGCACGCTCGAGCTCGAGGTCGCGGATGTGGCGGTCCCGACGCCGAAGGAGGACGAGGTCGTCATCCGGGTCGAGGCGGCGCCGATCAACCCGTCGGATCTGGGACCGATGTTCGGCCCGGCGGACATGAGCACGGCGCGGGTCGTCGGCTCCGGTGCCGACGCGAAGGTCGTCGCCGACATCCCTCCCGGTCTGCGCCGCATGGTCGAGGCTCGGGTCGGCACGCCCATGCCCATGGGCAACGAGGGGTCGGGTGTGGTGGTCGACGCGGGGTCCTCCGAAGCCGCCCAGGCGTTGCTCGGCCGGACGGTCGCCACCATCGGCGGCGGCATGTACTCGCAGTTCCGCCTGGCTCTGGCCGCTGCCTGTCTGCCTCTCCCCGATGGCGTCACCGCGGTGGAGGGCGCCTCGTGCTTCGTCAACCCGCTGACCACGCTCGGCATGGTCGAGACGATGCGGCTCGAGGGCCACACCGCGCTGGTCCACACTGCGGCCGCGTCCAACCTCGGGCAGATGCTGGTCAAGCTCTGCCAGGCCGATGAGGTCCCGCTGGTGAACATCGTCCGCCGCCAGGAGCAGGTCGACCTGCTGCACGACCTGGGGGCCAGCATCGTGTGCAACTCCAGCGACGACGACTTCATGGCATCGCTGATCGACGCCGTGACCACCACCGATGCCACCATCGGATTCGACGCCACCGGAGGCGGGACGCTCGCCAGCCGGATCCTCACTGCCATGGAGGCCGCCCAGGCAGCGAAGGAGGGGGCTGTGGGTCGCTACGGATCGAGCCGGCACAAGCAGGTCTACATCTACGGCGGCCTTGACCGCTCACCCACCGAGCTGAACCGGAGCTTCGGGATGGCCTGGAGCGTGGGTGGCTGGCTGCTGCCGTACTTCCTCGAGCGGGTCGGACCCGAGCGGGCCCAGCAGCTCCGGGAGCGCGTGGCATCGGAGATCACCACCACGTTCGCGAGCAGCTACACCGCGGTCGTGTCCCTGGCGGAGGCGCTCACACTCGACGCGATCGCCAGCTACGGCAAGCAGGCCACGGGCGAGAAGTACCTGATCGACCCGAACAAGGATCTCGACGGATGACCGACGCCGGATCGCCTCAGGTCCACGAGGTCCAGTAGTCGGGATCCTCGACGGCGGCAGCGTCGGCCAGCACCCGCAAGGGGCGGAAGGTGTCGACCATCACCGCGATCTCGCTGGTGCCATCGGCCGCGTCGGCAGCATCCGAGGACCCGGGCTGGGGGCCGTGGGTGAACCCGGCCGGGTGCAGCGAGATCGATCCTCGTCCGATGCCCGATCCGGCTCGGCTCATGAACTCGCCCTCGGCGTAGAACAGCACCTCGTCGCTGTCGACGTTGTGGTGGTGGTAGGGGACCCGCACGGCGTCGGGGTCGAAGTCGTACGGTCGGGGCACGAACGAGCACACGACGGCACCGGGCAACGCCCACGTCTGGTGGACGGGTGGTGGCTGGTGGATGCGGCCGACGATCGGCTCGAAGTCGTGGATGCTCAGGGCGTGGGGGTACAGGTACCCGTCCCAGCCGACCACGTCGAAGGGATGGGTGGCGTGCCGGTAGCGCACCCACCCGGCGCGGGTGCGAACGAGCACCGGGACGTCGGTGGCGTCGTCGGCCACCAGCTCGGCGGGAGCCCGCAGGTCGCGCTCGGAGAACGGCGCGCCCTCCAGCAGCTGACCGTGCGGTGAGAGGTACTTGTCGGGGATCCGCACGTGGCCGCTGGATTCGATCACCAGCGCGCCGACACCGTCGTCACCCGGGACCCAGCGGTGGATGACGCCGGCGGGCACGACGACGTAGTCGCCCGGCTCGACCGGCAAGGTGCCGAACACCGATTCGAGGACCGCAGAACCGTCGTGCAGGTAGGTGAGCTCGTCGCCCACGGTGGAGCGGTACAGCGGCGAGGGGCCATGGGCGGTGACGAAGGCGATGGTCACGTCGTCGTTGCCCAACAGGTGGTGCCGGCCGGTCACGAGGTCGTCGGCGGCGCCGAGCGTGCTGGTCCGGAAGTGTCGGGGCCCGACTCCGCCGGCAGGCGCCGGATCGGGGACGACGACGGGCTCGACGCCGAGGATCGCCGAGGGCGAGCGGCGGTGGTAGAGCAGCGCCGACTCGCGGGAGAACCCTTCGGTGCCGACCAGTTCCTCGGCCAGGCGGTGGCCGTCGCGATCGAATGCCTTGGTGTGCCGCTTGCGGGGCACGACTCCAGCGGATCGGTAGTGGGGCATCAGGGGACCTCCCGGGCGGGGACAACGGTACCGGTGGCCTCGGCGAGGGTGCCGGAGCGAGCGCCTGCCGACCACGAGCCGGCGAGGGCCACGGTGTCACCGTCCTCGAGCCAGCCGCGGGGCGAACCGTCGTCGAGGACGATGGGTCGGTCGCCGTTCCGGGTCGCCTCGATCATCGACCCCTCCTGGCCGTGATCCGGGCCGGAGATCGTGCCCGAGGCGAACAGGTCGCCGCGGCGCAGGCCGGCGCCGTTGGCCGTGAGGTGGGTGAGCATCTGGGCGAAGGTCCACCCCAGGTGGCGGGCGTTGCTGCGCCCGACGGTGGTGCCGTTGATCGACCAGGTGAGGTCGAGATCGAGCCCCCAGTCCCGCTCGGCGACGAGCCCGGGGTCCGGGGGCGGGTCCTGCGCGGGCGCCGGGACCATCGGGAGCGCGGCCAGCGGCGTGACCCACCCCGCGATGGTGGTGGCGAAGCTCTTGCCCGCGAACGGTCCGAGCGGCCGGTACTCGAACGCCTGCAGATCGCGGGCCGACCAGTCGTTGACCAGGACCACGCCGAAGACATGATCGGCGGCGGCGTCCGGTTCGACCACCTCGCCCATGGGTACGCCGGTGCCCACCACGAACCCGAGCTCGAGCTCGAGGTCGAGGCGCCGGCTGGCCACCCGCTCGCCGGCACCGACCAGACCCACCGGTCGGTGGACCGGCGTGCCCGACACCACGATCGATCCGGCCCGCCCGTGGTAGCCGATGGGGAGGTGATGCCAGCTCGCCGGCAACGGTTCGTCGCCGGGTCGCAGGATCTCACCCAGGCGGCGGGCGTGATGCTCCGACGCGTAGAAGTCGACGTAGTCGCCGGGCGTGACGGGAAGGAGGAGCTCGAGCGCGTCGACCGGCGCGCCGGGCGGGTCGGTTTCCAGGTGGTCGGCGACGGCACCGTCGATGTCGTCCCAGCCGGATCGGCCGAGCGCGAGCAACGGATCGAGGGAATCGGCGTCCGTGACTCCATCGGGGACCCCGGGCACGCCCCGCAGGTCGAACGCCCGGTCGTCGACGCGGGCGGCGAGGTGGGGGTGGCCACCGGGGTGGGGGCGCACGACCCCGTAGGCATGACGCACGGTGTCGATCAGAGGTGGCCGCGGCGGGCCTGGTCGCGCTCGATCGCTTCGAACAGTGCCTTGAAGTTGCCTTCGCCGAAGCCCTTGGCACCTCGCCGTTCGATGATCTCGAAGAAGACCGTGGGCCGATCGGTGATCGTCTCGGTGAAGATCTGCAGCAGGTATCCGTCGTGGTCGCGGTCGGCGAGGATGTTGAGCCGCTGCAGTTCGCTCCAGGGGAGATCGAAGTCGGCCAGCCGGGCCTTGGCCTCGGCGTAGTAGGTGTCCGGCACCGTCATGAACCGCACGCCGCGTTCACGCAGCGCGTCCACGGTTGCGACGATGTCGTCGGTCCGCATGGCGATGTGCTGCACGCCGGGGCCGTCGTAGCACTCGAGGTACTCCTGGATCTGGCTCTTCTTGCGCCCGTCGGCCGGCTCGTTGAGCGGCATGACGATCTTCGAGCCGTCCCACACCACGGTGGACATCAGCGCGGAGTACTCGGTGGCGATCTGGGCATCGTCGAAGTGCACGAGCTGGTCGAACCCCATGACCTGGGCGTAGAAGTCGACCCACTCGTCGAGCCGGCCCTTCTCGACGTTGCCGACCACGTGATCGAGCCCGCTCAGGCCCACGGTCGGCCCCACGGGGGTGGGGGGAAGGCCTTCGTCGTCGAAGCCGGGCTCGAGTCGGGCCCGGGTGCCCCCGCCGCCCACGTAGCGACCGCGTTCGACGAAGGTGTGCACCGTCTCTCCGTAGGTGCCGATCTGGGCCAGGCGGAGGGTTCCCAGGTCGTCGGTCTCCTCCCACGGCGCACGCACCGCCCGTGCGCCGCGGGCGACGGCATCGGTGTACGCGGCGGCCGCGTCGTCGACGATCCAGGCCAGGTCGTGGACCCCGTCGCCGTGGATGCGTACGTGGTCGGCGATGGGGGACTCGGCCGACAACGCACCCGTGATCACGAAGCGGATGTCACCCTGCTCGAGCACGTAGCTCACCCGGTCGTCGACCCCGGACTCGGGGCCGGCGTAACCGGTGCAGACGAAGCCGAACGCCGACATCAGGAATCCGGCGGTGCTGCGGGCGTTGCCGACCCAGAACTCGATGCAGTCCCACCCCTGGAGGCGAGCGGCGGGGGCCTCGGAGGGCGTGGGCAGCGGGGATGTCGTGGTCATGCGTACTCCTGTTGGAACGTGTCGTCGTCGTAGGAATCGAAGAAGGTGGTCAGGTCGGCGACCATGGCGTCGGTGCTCTCCGCGGCGAACAGCACCGACTGGTACGTCGTGATGTCGTAGGAGGTCGTCCCCATCTCGGCGATGTCCCACGGCCGGATCTCGGCCTCGCGGAACACCTGGATCTCGCCGTAGGACGACAGCAGGCCGGCGCCGTAGGCGCGGACCTCACCGTCCTCGTGGACCACGCCGAACTCGAGCGTGAACCAGAAGACGCGGCTGAAGAACTCGAGCGCCTCGTCGGAGGTCGCTCGCTGGGAGGCGTGTCCGGCGGCTTCGTAGAGGTCGGCGAGACGGGGCGACGAGAGCATGGTGGCGTGCCCGATGATCTCGTGCACGATGTCGGGCTCGGGCGTGTAGAACGGCACCGAGTGGTGGCGGATGTACTGGGTCGACATGAACGTGCGCTCGGCCAGTGAGCCGTAGAACGTCCTGGTCGGCACCAGCCCGGGCACCGGCCGGATGCGGAACCCGGTCAACTCTCGGGTGCGGGCATCGACCTCGCGCAACTGGGGGACCCGGTGCCGGGGCAGGGCGAGCCGGGCGATGCTGGCCTGCATCTCGGCGCACGCGTAACGGGCGTGGAGCCCGGCCAGCTCGGTCGACACGGTGGACCAGACGAGGTCCTCGTCAGCTGTGTAGTGGACGTCGGGGATGGGCTCGCCGGCCTGGTGTCGCCGACCCACCTCGGCGATGTGGGCGCGGCGGGCGAGATAGTCCTCGTCGCTGACGCCCGGGTGATCGGCGGGCAGGGCCACGGCCGCGTCGTACATGGGTCCATCATGCCGTGAAATCGGTCACATGTCGACCGAAGTGATCAGCATTTCTCCAGAACTGTCGTCAGATCGGTCAGTCGCACCGAATACTGCTGGACAGATCGCCCGCTAGGAATCGAACTGTTCCCGCAGTTCGAACTTGAGGATCTTGCCGGCCGGGTTGCGGGGCAGTTCGTCGACCACGTGCAGGCGGCTGGGGAGCTTGTAGCGGGCCAGCTGCTCGCCGGCGAAAGCTCGCAGATCCTCGAGCGTCGGCGCGTCGCGGCCGCTCGCCGGCACCACCACCGCGGTCACGGCCTCGCCCCAGCGATCGTCCGGCAGGCCGATGACGGCCACGTCGGCGATCGCCTGGTGACCCTGCAGCACGGATTCGACCTCGGCCGGGTAGACGTTCTCGCCTCCGGAGATGACCATGTCCTTGACCCGATCGACCACGTAGAGGAATCCCTCGTCGTCGAAGTAGCCGATGTCGCCCGAGTGGAACCAGCCCTCGGTGTCGATGGCCTCAGTGGTGGCATCGGGTCGGTTCCAGTACCCGGCCATCACGTTGGGCCCCTTGATGCAGATCTCACCGGTCTGATGGGCGGCGACCGGGCGATTCTCCTCGTCGACGCAGCGCACCTCGGTGTACATGGGTGCCTGGCCCGCCGAGCCCACCTTGGCCAGTGCATCCGGCGGGAGCAGGAACGAGCACATCGGGGCCGTCTCGGTGAGGCCGTAGCCCTGGGCGAAGGGCACCCCCTTCGACAGGTAGAGCTTGGTGAGCGGCTCCGGGCAGGGGGCCCCGCCCACCACGAACACCCGCACACTGGAGAAGTCGGCCGACTCGAACGCCGGCACCTGGCTCATGAACAGGAACATGGCCGGGACCCCGAACATGTTGGTGATCCCGTGCTCCTCGATGGCCCGGATCGTCTCGGCGGGGTCGAAGCCGCGGTGGAGCACGATCTCACCGCCCTTCTGCCAGACCAACAGCGTCGTGACGTTGAGGCCGCCGATGTGGAACAGCGGGGCCACCACGAGACCGACCTCGTCGCTCGCCATGTCGATGGCGTGGAGGGCGTTCACGTTGTTCCAGGCGATGTTGCCGTGGGTGAGCATGGCGCCCTTGGGACGACCGGTGGTGCCCGAGGTGTACATGATGACGGCGACGTCGTCAGAGGCCACCTGCGCCCACTCGGCGAGCGGGGTGGCGGCGGCGAGGGCCTCGTCCATCACGGGCCAGCCGTCGGCCGCCGACTCCGACGAGAAGTACCGGTCGCACGGCAGGTCGTCACGAATGGCATCGATCACCGCCCGGTGGGCGTCGTCGACCACGATCGTCCGCGCGCCGGCATCGCCGACGATGAAGGCCAGCTCCGGCCCGGTGAGGCGGAAGTTGAGCGGGACGAACGTGGCGCCGATGCGCACGGTGGCGAACAGCGTCACGAAGAAGTTCGGGTGGTTCAGCCCGAGGTACGCGACCCGATCACCGACCCCGACGCCACCATTGGCGAGCACGGTGGCGAACCGGTCGATGCGGTCGAGGAACTCGGCATAGGTCCACGTCGTCCCTTCGAAGGTGAGGGCCTTGCGGCGTGGGGTCAGCGATGCCCGGCGGCCGATCATGCGGCCGAGACCGAGATCGACCTCGTTGTGCTCAGTCATGGGATGACTCTCCCACATCGCTCACACCCCTGCGCCGTGACGGCCCTCCCCTCCGGCGAAGCGGGTGGCGCCTTCCAGGGTCTCGCCGGAGCGGATGGGCACCAGGCCGAGTCGGGTCTCGTTGGCCAGCGCGTCCTCGAAGGTCAGGTCCCATTGCTGGTAGCTCGATCGCCGGTCGGTGCGCAGGCAGGTCTGGGGGAACGCCGCCAGGGCCCGGGCCAACTCGAGTGCTCCGTCGAGCGCGCCGCCCGGCTCGGTGACCCGGTTGGCGAGTCCCCACTGCCCGGCCTCCTCGCCGCTCACGCCGCGGCCGCTGAGGATCATGTCGAGCGCACGACTGTGACCGATGAGCCGCGGGAGGCGGATGGTCCCGCCGTCCACCAGCGGGACGCCCCACCGCCGGCAGTACACGCCGAAGGTGGCGTCCCGGGCGGCCACCCGCAGATCGCACCACAACGACAGTTCGAGTCCGCCGGCGACGGCATGGCCCTCGACGGCGGCGATCACCGGCTTGTCGAGCATCATCCGCGTGCAGCCGAGTGGCCCGGGCCGGCTCACGTCCTCGTCGACTCGGTTGCCCGTGCCCTCGCTGATCGCCTTCAGGTCGGCACCGGCACAGAAGGTGCCGCCGGCACCGGTCAGGACGGCGATGTCGGCCTCGTCGTCGGCGTCGAACGCGGTGAAGATCCCGTGCAGCTCGGCCGCGGTCGGGCCGTCGATGGCGTTGCGACGATGGGGACGGTCGATGGTCACGACCATGATCCGGTCGTGGCGTTCGGTGCGCACCGCAGCGGTCATGATCGTCCCCGTTCTCCGTAGTCCCCGAACGGACGGTCTCGTTCGCGGACCGCCTCGCGCCAACCGATCTCCTGAGCCCGCTCCACGAAGTCGACGCCCTCCTGCGTGTGGCGGGCCACGCCGTCGAAGAGGAACCCGAACAGCCGGCTGGTGTCGGGAGCGTATTGATGCCGGGCGACGTCGTTCAGCGACCACTTCAGCATCTGGAGCTGGTTCAGGGGGAGGAGCGCCATCCGTTGGGCCAGGGCGCGGGCATGGTCCTGGAGCTCGCCGTCGGGCACGCATTCGAGGATCATCCCGACCGCGGCTGCCTCTGGGGCGGGGATCTCGTCGCCGGTGAACAGGTACCGCTTGGTCCGCTCGAGGCCGAGGCGGGCGACCCACACCCACGGGGCCTCGGGGATGCCCCACACCCGGGCCGGCGGATACCCGAAGCTGGCCGACTCGCCGGCGACGATGAGATCGGCGTTGAGGATCATGTCGGTGCCGCCGGCGACGCACCACCCCTGGACCGCGGCGATGGTCGGCTTCGAGATCGAGTGGAGCTTGGCGAAGGTCTTGCCGAACGTCCCGATCATCTGCACGTCGGCGACCGAGTCCCACACCCGGCCGCGTGTCCCGTCGTTCTCGGCCTGCGAGAGCGTCGACCAGTCGAGGCCGAAGCCGGCGCAGAACGCCCGCCCCTCGGCCCTGACCAGCACGACGCGCACCGAGGAGTCCCCGTCGGCGTCGTCGAGCGCGGCGCCCAGCTCGTCGCGGAGCTGGGGAGTGATGGTGTTGAACTCGTCCGGGCGGCACAGCACCAGGTGGCGCACCGGGCCGTCGTCCTCGATCCGTATCGCGTGGGTGGCGGTCATGGGTGGGTCCTCGGTCGTCGATGAGGGCCCGAGCGTACGACGGGAGGGTGGCCGGCCGTCCCGTCCCGGACACGTCGCCCTCGCAGCGGGCAGGATGCAGCCCGTGACTCTCGCCCGCATCGGGGAACGGCTGCGTTCCGGGCTGTGGTTCCTCCCGAGCATGATCGTCGCGGCCTCCGTCGGCCTCGCCGTGCTGCTGCCGTTCGTCGATCGGCGCTACGACGTGGCCTCGATCACGGCCGACCCCGACACCGCTCGCCAGCTGCTGGCCACGGTGGCCACCGCGACCGTGACCTTCGCCGGTCTCGTGTTCTCCATCACGATCCTCGCCCTCCAGCTCACCTCGAGCCAGTTCTCGCCCCGGGCCCTGCGTCAGTTCCTCCGCGATCGGCCCAACCAGCTCGCGCTCGGGACCTTCGCCGGCATCTTCCTCTACGCCCTGCTCGTCCTGATGCGGATCACCAGTGGCGACGACGCCTTCGTGCCGTCGCTGGCGGTCGACTTCGCCTTGCTGGCCGGGGCGACGGCGGTGTTCACGTTCATCGGATTCGTGGCCCACATCATGCAGTCGATCCGCGTGGTACGGATCATCGAGTCCGTGGCGGCCGAGGCCCGCCACACCGCGGCCGCGCTGGCCCGACAGGACGAGGACGATCCCGCCCCGAGCGAGGTCCTCCGATCGCTGGCCATCGTGGCCACCGTGGCCCGGCATCGGCCCGGCGGGGTGCTCCAGCACGTGGATGTCGACCGCCTGGCTCGGGTGGGGGCGCGGCTCGACATCGTCGTGCGGGTCGTTCCCGAGACCGGTGATTACGTGCCCGAGGGCGCCACCGTGGTCGAGGCCTGGGGCTCGCCCGATCAGGACGTCCACCTGCGGTGGGAGGACGTCGACGAGACGCTCGGGTTCGGGCCCGAGCGGACGATGACCAGCGATCTGGCCTTCGGGTACCGGCAACTCGCCGACATCGGGGCCAAGGCGCTGTCGCCTGCGCTGAACGATCCCACCACCGCGGTCCAGTGTGTGGATCGCCTGCACGACCTGTTGCGGGTCGAGGCGACGCGCCCGCCGATCGCCCGGGTGCACCGCGACGACGACGGCCGGGTTCGGGTCGTGCACTCCGCCATCAGCTGGGACGAGCTGCTCGGGCTCGCCTTCGACGAGATCCGCATCTACGGCTCGAACTCGCTCCAGGTCGTGCGGCGGATCCGGGCCGCGCTCGAAGATCTCTACGTCGTGGCCGGACCCCGGGGAGCGGCTGCGCTCGACAACCAGGTCGGGTTGCTCGACCGGGCGATCCGTCGGTCCTTCAGCGACCAGGTCGACCGGGAACACGCGGGGATCGCCGACGAGCAGGGACTCGGCGACGATGGTTGACCGGCCGGGCGTGACGCCCTGGACGATCCGCCCGGTGGACCCGGCCGACCTCGCCGCCCTCCGGGAGGTCAACGCCAACAACGAACCCGAGGTCGGACCGCTCGACGACGGGCGGATCGAGCTGTTCACCGCGGCAGCTGCCCGGTTCCAGGTGGTGGAGACCGATGGGACGACGGTCGGTCTCTTCGTCGGGCTGGGCGAGCGGATCGACTACGCCAGCCCCAACTACCGCTGGTTCGCGGAGCGTCATCCGCGCTTCGCCTACGTGGATCGCATCGCCCTGCAGCCCGAGGTACGGGGGCTGGGTGTCGCCGATGCGCTCTACGACGATTTCGAGGACTGGGCGGCGACGTCGGGTCGGCGTGTGGTTTGCGCCGAGGTCAACACGGTGCCGCCCAACCCGCGGTCGCTGCGCTTCCACCAGCGCCGCGGCTTCACGGTCGTCGCCGAGCTCGCGCCCTACGGCGGGGACGAGCGCGTCGCCATGGTCGAGAAGCTGCTGCCTTGAGTCCCTCCCGCCCGCGCCGAGTGTGGGAACCGGGGCGGTCCCGGCGAGAATGGTTCGATGCCAGCAGCGACCGAACGCTTCGACCTCGCGGTGATCGGCGGCGGTCCCGCGGGCGCCGCAGCCGCCATCCGGGCGGCGCGCGGCGGGGCCAAGGTCATCGTCTTCGAGAAGGGGGCGTTCGGCCGCGACAAGGTCTGTGGCGACGGGCTCACCCCGCGGGCGGTCGCCGCTCTCCAAGAGCTCGATGTCGCCCTCACCGACGCGCACCGCATCGACGGCCTGCGCATGATCGCCGGCCGCCAGCGCCGCCAGCTGCCCTGGCCCGAACACGGCCGGTTCCCTTCCCACGGCGCGGTCTGGCCTCGCCGACGCCTCGATGCCAGCCTCATCGATGCCGCCGACAAGGCCGGGGCCGAGCTGGTGTACGAGACCGAGGCCCTGCCCGTCCTCGACGGCGATCGGGTCACCGGAGTGGAGGCCACCGGTACCGGTACCGGCGCCGGCCGACGCATCGAGGCCGGCCTGACCGTCATCGCCGCCGGCGCCCAGGGCAAGGCGGCCCGGATGATCGGCGCCGAGCGCGATCCCGACGAGCCGTTCGGTCTCGCCATCCGCTCGTACATCCCCTCCCCCCGCCACGACGATCGCCACCTCGAGGCGTGCTTGACCCTCCGCGACCGCCACGGCACGGCGGTGCCCGGCTATGGGTGGATGTTCCCCTGCGGCGACGGGACGGTGAACATCGGCGTCGGGGCGCTGTCGACGATGAAGCGGTTCAGCGACCTCAACCTCAACACCCTCCTCGACGACTACCGCGCCCTCGTCCGCGACGAATGGGACCTCGGTGACTACGTCGAACGCCCCCGGGCATGGCGGCTGCCGATGAGCTCGGTGAAGCGGCACGGCCCGGGCTGGGTGGCCATCGGCGACGCAGCCGGCCTCATCAACCCGATGAACGGCGAGGGCATCGACTACGGCCTCGAGTCCGGCATGCTGGCGGCCGATCTGTTCCTCGGCGACCCGGCCCACGCCGCAGCCCGCTACGACGTCGAGATCGGCGAGCGGTTCGACGCGTTCCTCCGCACGGGACGGCGCTTCTCGTTCCTCATCGGCCACCCATGGATCCTCCGCAACGGACTCCGGCTGGCGGTGGGGACCCAGTCGATCGCCAACATCACGCTCGCGGTGATGGGCAACCTGGTCGACAACGACACTCCCGGAGCCGCGGGCCGGGTCCTGCGCATCGCCGATCGGGCCCTCGCCGCCGCCGACCCCCTGCTCCGCAAGACCCGCGCCGCGGCCTGACTGAGCGAGTCAGCTCCAGAGCGTGACGTGCACCGCGGGCTTGAAGCGGGTGACCCGGGTTGCCTCGCCGTGGAGCATCGCCTGCGTGGCGCGGGGGGTGGTGATGAACCGGACGAGCTCGGAGGCGGCCGACGACCGCGCCGCCGGCGTCAACGTCATCGCGCTCCAGGCGCCGCCGGCCTGGGTGCCCGGCCCGGCGACCTGTGCCAGGCTGCCCCGGTCGATGTCGCCGGCCACGCTGAAGGCGACGGCGAGGGCCAGCCCGTTGTCCCGTTTGGCCTCCTGGACCGCGGCGGCGTGGCTCTGGAAGATGCGCTGGTTCTCGTCGGCCACCCCCATCTCGGCCAGGAGCCGGGACACCACGCCGCCCGCCTCGGTCGCGGCCGGGCCCAGGAGCCAGACCTGGTCGCGGAGCTCCGCGGCCTGCAACGGGCGCCGCGCCGCCGGGTGGTTCGATCCGCACACCGCGACGATCTGGTACTTCAGGAACGGATGCTGGACGATGCTGATCGGCAGCCCCTTGGGCTCGGGCCCCACGGCGACGTCGGCGACCCGGCCGTCGAGCAGGGACACGAAGCGGTCGGCGGGGTGGACGCTCAGTTCCACCTCGAGGTCGTCGGCCCGGGTCGAGAACAGGTCGATCAGCCCGGGAGCGGCGTACTCGGCGAACAGGCTCGACACCCCGAGGCGCAGCACCCGATGACCCGCCCTGGCCTCCCGCACCTCGCGCATGGTCTGGTCCTGCAGGCCGAGCATCTCGGCGGCGCGGGTGGCGAGGCGGAGCCCGCCCGGCGTGAACGCCAGCCCCGATCCCGTGCGGGAGAAGAGCTGGTCGCCGAGCTCCTTGCGCAGCTGGGCGACGTGGCCCGACACCGCTGCCTCGGTCACCCCGAGCTCGGCGCTCGCGTCCTTGACCGAGCCGTGGCGCACCACGGTGGCGAAGGCACGCAGCTGGGCCGGGGTCACGACGGCATCGTAGACAGCGAGCGAGTGGCGGCTCGGCGCGACCTAAGCAATTGCTTAGGTCGCGGTTGACCGGCCCGAGGGGAACGTGCGCAGGTGGTCACCATGGGCCGCGACCGCACGGCGGGGCCCCAGGATCAGGGGGAAGTCACATGCAGGTACCTGCACCCTTCGAGTACCAACGGGCCACCAGCGTCGACGATGCGATCGGTCTGTTGGAACGCCTCGGGAGCGAAGCTCGCCTCGTGGCGGGAGGTCACAGCCTCCTGCCGATGATGAAGCTCCGGCTCGCCAATCCCGAGTACCTCATCGACATCAACGACCTTCACGACGAGCTGTCGTACATCCGCGTCGACAGTGACGAGGTCCGCCTCGGGGCGATGACCCGTCACCGTGAGCTGCTCGAGTCCGATGAGCTGACGGCCGTGTTCCCGATCTTCCGGGACGCCGAGAAGGTCATCGCCGACCCCGTGGTCCGCAACCGGGGGACGCTCGGTGGATCGTTGTGCCAGGCGGACCCGTCCGAGGACCTGTCCGCGGTGTGCACCACGCTCAACGCCAGCTGCGTCATCCGGGGCCGCGACGGGGAACGGGTGGTCGACATGCACGAGTTCCACCGGGGCCCCTACGAGACCGCGGTCGAGGACGGCCAGATCCTCACCGAGATCCGCATCCCGGTCGTCCCCAACGGGTCGAGCGCCTACGAGAAGGTCGAGCGCCGGGCGGGCGACTGGGCCATCGTCTCCTCGGGCGCCGCGGTCTGGTTGGACGGCGAGACCATCGCCGACGCCCGGGTCGGTCTCGCCGCCGTCGGGCCCAACACCACCGGCATCCCTGCCATCTCCGACGCCCTCCGCGGCAGGGAGCCGTCGGAGGAGCTCTATGCCGAGGCCGGCGCCATCGCGTCGCAGTCCTGCGACCCGGTCACTGACATGCGGGGGAGCGCCGACTACAAGCGTCACCTCGCCGACGAGCTCACCCGGCGAGCACTGCGCCGGGCCGTGGCTCGCGTCCACGCCCAGAGCAACGGAGGTTCCTGAGATGCAGGTCACGATGACGGTCAACGGTGACGAGGTCACCCGGGAGATCGAGGGTCGGACGCTCCTCGTGCACTTCCTGCGTGACGACCTCGGTCTCACCGGGACCCACTGGGGCTGCGACACCACCAACTGCGGCACCTGTGTGGTGTTGATGGACGGGGAGCCGGTGAAGTCGTGCACCGTGCTGGCCGCGATGGCCGGTGGGCACGAGGTCCGCACCGTCGAGGGGCTGGAGACCGCGGACGGGCTCGACCCGGTGCAGGAGGGCTTCATGCAGTGTCACGGCCTGCAGTGCGGCTTCTGCACCCCGGGCATGATGATCACCGCCCGGGCCCTGCTCGACCGCAACCCGGACCCATCCGACGCCGAGATCCGAGAGGCCATCTCCGGCCAGATCTGTCGCTGCACCGGCTACGCGACCATCGTTCGTTCCATCAAGTGGGCCGCAGCCCACGAATCCGCGGTGAAGGTGGGGAGCTGATCATGACCACCGTCGAAGCCAACCCGAACACCGACAACGATCAGCATCCGGTCGGCCACGGCCGCATGCTCCGCAAGGAGGACCCGCGCTTCATCCGTGGCGCGGGGCACTACGTCGACGACATCCAGCTGCCCGGCATGTTGCACCTGGCCATCCTCCGCTCGCCGATGGCGCACGCCCGGATCGTGTCCATCGACGTCAGCGCGGCCCAGGCCCACCCCAAGGTGATCGCCGTTGTCACTGGAGCCGATCTCGCCGAGCAGGGCCTGGCCTGGATGCCGACGCTGTCCAACGACGTCCAAGCCGTGCTGGCCACCGACAAGGTGCGCTTCCAGGGTCAAGAGGTCGCCTTCGTCGTCGCCGAGGACCGGTACTCGGCGCGCGACGCCCTCGAGCTGATCGAGGTGGAGTACGAGTCGTTGCCGGTCGTCATCGACGTCCGCAAGGCGCTCGAACCCGATGCCGCCGTGATCCGCGACGACCTCGAGGGCAAGACCAACAACCACATCTTCGACTGGGAGACCGGCGACGAGGCCGCCACCCAAGCGGTCTTCGACGCCGCCGACGTCGTTGTCGAGCAGGACATCGTGTACCCACGGGTGCACCCCGCACCCATGGAGACCTGCGGCTGCGTCGCCGACGTGGACAAGATCTACGGCAAGCTCACGCTGTGGTGCACCTCGCAGGCTCCCCACGCCCACCGCACCGTGTATGCCCTGGTGGCCGGTCTGCCCGAGCACCAGATCCGGGTCATCTCTCCGGACATCGGTGGGGGCTTCGGCAACAAGGTGCCGATCTACCCGGGCTACGTGTGCGCCATCGTCGCTTCGCTCATCCTGCGCAAGCCAGTGAAGTGGACCGAGGACCGCACCGAGAATCTGGTCAGCACCGGCTTCGCCCGCGACTACGTGATGCGGGGCGAGATCGCCGCCACCAAAGAGGGCAAGATCCTCGCCGTTCGCACCCACGTGCTGGCCGACCACGGCGCGTTCAACGGCGTGGCGGCCCCCACGAAGTACCCGGCCGGCTTCTTCGGCGTGTTCACCGGCAGCTACGACCTCGAGGCCGCCTACTGCAAGATGACCGCGGTCTACACCAACAAGGCGCCCGGTGGGGTGGCCTACGCGTGTTCCTTCCGGATCACCGAGGCCGTGTACCTGGTGGAACGGATCGTCGACTGCCTGGCCCACGAGCTCGAGATGGACCCCACCGAGCTGCGGATCAAGAACTTCATCCAACCCGACCAGTTTCCGTACGAGACCAAGACGGGCTGGGTCTACGACTCGGGCAACTACGAGCCGGCGATGCGCAAGGCGATGGAGATGATCGGCTACGACGACCTCCGCCGGGAGCAGCGCGAGAAGCGGGAACGTGGCGAGCTCATGGGCATCGGAGTGTCGTTCTTCACCGAGGCGGTCGGTGCCGGGCCACGCAAGGACATGGACATCCTCGGTCTCGGCATGGCCGACGGGAGCGAGCTGCGCATCCACCCCACCGGCAAGGGGATCCTGCGGGTGTCGTGCATGAGTCAGGGCCAGGGCCACGAGACCACCTACGCCCAGATCGTGGCCGAGGAGCTGGGGATCCCGCCGGCCGACATCCAGGTGCTCAACGGCGACACCGAGAACACGCCGTTCGGCCTGGGTACCTACGGGAGCCGGTCGACACCGGTGTCGGGCGCCGCGGCGGCGCTCGTGGCCCGCAAGGTCCGCGACAAGGCCCAGATCATCGCATCGGGCATGCTCGAGGTGAACGTCACCGACCTGGAGTGGAACAAGGGTTCGTTCAACGTCAAGGGCGATCCGTCGAAGTCGGTCACCATCCAGGACATCGCCATGGCGGCCCACGGCCCGAACGACCTGCCCGAAGGAGTGGAGGGTGGGCTCGAGGCCCAGATCTGTTACAACCCGTCGAACCTGACGTATCCGTTCGGCGCCTACATCTGCGTGGTCGACGTCGATCCCGGCACCGGCCACGTCAAGGTCCGCCGGTTCGTGGCGGTCGACGACTGCGGGCCACGGATCAATCCCATGATCGTCGAGGGCCAGATCCACGGCGGCCTCACCGACGGTGTGGGCATGGCGCTGATGGAGATGATCGCCTTCGACGAGGACGGCAACTGCCTGGGTGCGTCGCTGATGGACTACCTCATCCCCACCGCGCTCGAGGTCCCCGACTGGGAGACGGGCGAGACCGTCACTCCGTCCCCACACCACCCGATCGGGGCCAAGGGCGTGGGCGAGTCGGCCACGGTCGGGTCGCCGCCGGCCATCGTCAACGCGGTGGTCGACGCGCTCGCACCGTTCGGGGTCCGCCACGCTGACATGCCGCTCACCCCCTCCAGGGTGTGGGAGACGATGCGGGGCAACCACACCCCGCCGATCTGACCGCAGGAGCCAGGACGTGCCATGAACCGGATGACGGAGCGCACGACGGACCTCATCGCCCGCCGGGTGCCGTTCGTGCAGGCCACGGTGGTCCGGGCCCAGTGCCCGACATCGACCCGGCCCGGCGACGGCGCTGTCGTCCTCGGCGACGGCACCATCGACGGCTTCATCGGCGGGCAGTGCGCCGAGGGGTCGGTCCGCACGGCGGCGCTCGAGGTCCTCGACTCCGGCGAATCGATGCTGCTGCGCATCCTGCCCGACGGTGCCGAGAGCTTCCCCGACACGCCGGGTTCCCGCCAGGTCGTCAACCCCTGCCTGTCGGGTGGCGCGCTGGAGATCTTCCTCGAGCCGATGCTGCCCGCTCCCATGGTCGTCGTGGCGGGGAACACCCCGATCGCCCACGCGGTGGCCGCGCTCGCCCAGCCCCTGGGCTTCATGGTCTCGATCGACAGCGGGATGCCCTCCGACCCCGACGGTGTCGCCGCGCTGATCGTGGCCAGCCACGGCCGTGACGAGGAACCGGCCATCCGGGCCGCGCTCGACGCCGGCGTACCGTTCATCGGCCTGGTGGCGTCCAGGGTCCGCGGCACCGCGGTGCTCGACGCCATGGAGCTCGGCGCCGAGGAGCGCGGGCGCGTCCACACCCCGGTGGGCATCGAGATCGGCGCCCGAACCGCCGAGGAGATCGCGCTGTCGATCATGGCCGCGGTCGTCCGGGCCATCAGGGTCGACGGGATCGAGCCGGTGGCCGCGGCCCCCGTCGAGCGTCCCGTCGAAGCGGTCGATCCGGTGTGTGGCATGACCGTCGTCATCGGACCCGACACACCCCACCTGCGGGTGGGCGACGAGGATCACTGGTTCTGCAACCCCGGGTGCCGCACCCGGTTCGCCGAAGACGCCGGGCTCAACCTGTGACACCCGGGTCCTTCGCGGGTTCGTTCACCGATCCCGACGACGTCCGGATCCGGTTGGATGCCGTTGACCACCTCGTCGACGACGGCCTGGCGACCGCACTGTTCCTGGCCGCGGAGCTCCGCCAGCCCCTGTTGCTCGAGGGTGAGCCCGGGGTGGGCAAGACCTCGGCCGCCCGATCGATGGCCGAGGCGCTCGGCACCCCCCTCATCCGCCTGCAGTGCTACGAGGGCCTGGCCGCCAACGAAGCGCTCTACGAATGGAACTACCAGCGCCAGCTGCTGGCCATCCGACTGGCGGAATCGCGAGGCGAGGCGCTCACCGACACCGACCTGTTCGACGAGGCCTACCTCCTCGAGCGGCCGATCCTGCGCTGCGTGCGGCACCGGGGCGACACGCCGCCCGTGTTGTTGATCGACGAGATCGACCGGGCCGACGACGAGTTCGAAGCGCTGCTGTTCGAATTCCTCGGCGAGGCGTCGCTGACCATCCCGGAGGTCGGCACGCTGCGCGCCACCGTGCCGCCGATCGTGATCCTCACGTCCAATCGCAGCCGCGAGCTGCACGACGCGTTGAAGCGCCGCTGCCTGTACCACTGGATCGAGTACCCGACCGCCACCCGGGCGGCGGAGATCGTGCGCCGATCGGTCCCGAGCGCGTCCGAATCGTTGGTCGCCGACACCACGACCTTCGTGGGACGGGTGCGGGAGCTCGACCTCGACAAGGCGCCCGGACTGGCCGAGGCGATCGACTGGGTCTCGGCCCTGGCCGCCCTCGGTGTCCACGAGTTGGCTCGTCGCGATCTCGTGCGCACGCTCGGCGCGGTGGTCAAGACCCCGGACGATCTGCGCATGGTGGTCGAGGCCCTCGACGAGCTCGGCGCCGGTGATGCCGCGTCGGCCTGAGCCGGCGGGCGAGCGGAAGCCGCCGGCCACCGTTCTCGCCGCGGTCGACCGCGCCGGCTTCGTCACCGCCCTCACCACCACCCTGCGGGACGCCGGCGTGCAGGTGGGCTTGTCGCGTTCGGAGCTGTTCGCCCGGGCCCTCGAGGTCGTGCCGCCGCGATCCCGCGGCCGGGTGTACTGGACGGCCCGGACCACGCTGGTGGACGACCGACACGACCTCGCGACCTTCGACGCCGTCTTCGCCGCCGTGTTCGACGACGCGGTGCTCGCCCTCGATCCCGCGGCTCGACGCAACGCAGGCCGAGTCGAGTCGCCCGACGACGACCGGTTGGCCCCGATCGGCGCCCCGGGCCCGGAGGACGCCGAGAGCAGCACGCTGCCGTGGGCCACCCTGCCGTCGGTGACGGCCGGAACCGACGACGATGACATCGCCGACGTGTTCCTGCCCGAACGGCTTCCGAGCGCGATGGCGGCGCTGGCCGACGTGCCCTTCGAGGAGCTCGATCCCCAGCAGCTCGCGCTGGTCGGATCGTGGTTGGACGAGGCGCTCGTCGACTGGCCGATGCGTCGCTCCCGCCGGCGCCGGGCGTCGAGCTCGGGCGCCGATGTCGCGCTCCGCGCCACCCTGCACCGCGCCCGGCGGACCGGTTGGGAGGCGGTGGAGCTGGTCCGCAGCCGGCCGGTGCCCAAGCCCCGGCGGCTGGTGATGGTGTGCGACGTCAGCCAGTCCATGCAGGCGTACGTCGCGGTGTACCTGCACCTCATGCGGGCCGCCGCGGTCAGCGCGCCGGCCGAGGTGTTCGCCTTCTCCACCACCTTGACCCGGCTGACATCGGTGCTCTCGCACCGCTCACCCGAAGTCGCGTTGGCGCAGGCATCGGCCAAGGTGGTCGACCGGTACGGCGGTACCCGCATCGCCACCAACCTCGGGGCGCTGCTGCACTCGCACCAGGGGTCGGCGACCCGCGGCGCGCTCGTGGTGATCGCATCCGACGGATGGGACAGCGACCCGCCCGATCGGCTCGATCGGGTGATGGCCGCCGTCGCCCGCCGCGCCCACCGCGTCATCTGGCTCAACCCGCGGGTCGCGGCCGAGGGCTTCGAGCCCCTGGTGGCGTCCATGGCGGCGGCCTGGCCCCACTGCGACGACGTGCTGCCCGCTCACGACCTGGCCTCGCTGGCCGACGTGGTGCGGGCCCTCACCCGCTGAGCATCGGTCCGGACGCGACGTCGGGGGTGGCCGCGGGCTGGCACGATGGCGGAGTGCCGAGCTTCTCCAAGGTCCTGATCGCCAACCGCGGCGAGATCGCCATCCGCGTCGCCAGAGCAGTCCACGCCGAAGGGCTGACCGCGGTCACCGTGCACACGACCGACGACGGTGGTTCGCCCCACGTCGGTGCCGGCGACGAGTCGGCGGCGCTTCCGGGGAGCGGACCGGCCGGCTACCTCGACATGGAGGCGGTGGTCGGGGCGGCCCGCGAGGCGGGGTGCGACGCCGTCCACCCGGGCTACGGCTTCTTGAGCGAGAACGCCACCTTCGCCCAGGCCTGCCGGGACGCGGGCATCGTCTTCGTCGGGCCCGGAACGGGGCAGCTCGAGCGATTCGGTCACAAGGTGGCGGCCCGTCGGGCGGCCACCGACGCCGGTGTCCCCGTCCTGGACGCAACCGAGGCCGGCATCGACATCGAGACCGCCCGGGCCTTCCTCGCCGAACACGGCACCGTCATGCTCAAGGCGGTGGCCGGTGGCGGCGGGCGAGGGATGCGCCGGGTCAGCGATCCGTCAGAGCTCGACGAGGCATTTGCCGCCTGTGAGCGGGAGGCCGCGGTGGCCTTCGGTGACGGTTCGCTCTTCGCCGAGGAGCTGCTCACCGGCGCCCGCCACGTCGAGGTGCAGATCGTCGGCGACGGCGTGCGGGTCGAGCACTGCCACGAGCGCGAATGCTCGCTGCAGCGGTCCCGTCAGAAGCTGATCGAGTTCGCGCCGGCGTGGTGGCTCGACCCCGGTCTGCGTCACCGGCTCCACGACGCCGCAGTGCGACTCGGCGAGCACGTCGGGTACGACTCGATCGGCACGGTCGAGTTCCTCGTCGCCGATGACCGCTTCGCGTTCATCGAGCTCAACGCCCGCCTGCAGGTCGAGCACACCGTCACCGAGGCGATCTGCGGCGTGGACCTCGTGCGGTTCCAGCTCCAGCTCGCTGCCGGCGCCAACCTCTCTTCGCTCGACCTGTTCGCCCCACCCCGGGCCCAGGGGGTCGCCGTACAGGCCCGCATCACCATGGAGACGCTCGGGCCCGATGGCCGGATCGTGCCCACGGGCGGGACCATCACCCGGTTCGATCGGCCCACCGGGCATCGCGTCGACACCTTCGGCGCGGTCGGCTACGAGACCAGCCCCCGCTACGACTCCCTCCTCGCCAAGCTGATCGTCCACGGCGATGATCCCGGGGCGATGTTGACGGAGGCGGCGGACGCGCTCGACCAGTTCGTGATCGAAGGAGTCGAGACCAACCGATCGATGCTGGCCGAGGTGCTCCGCGACCCGGACATCGCCGCCGGACGGTTCGACACCACCTGGCTCGAGTCCCGGCTCGGGCGGATGTCCCCATCGGCCCGGTCGGGTCTGGCCGGCGCCAAGCTGGATTCGTCCGACCCGCTCGCGGTGCTGGTCCACGGCAAGCAGGAACCTCGTGCCGAGGCGCCGGCCGAACGGGCGGACGGCGCCGTCGAGGTCCGCTCACCGTTGCAGGGCACCGTGGTGCGCATCGATGTCGGGGTGGGAGACGAGGTCGCCGCCGGATCGACCGTGGCGATCATGGAGGCGATGAAGATGGAGCACGTCGTCACCGCGGCGCGCTCCGGGATCGTCCGGTCGGTGGAGGTCGAACCGGGCGATGCCGTGTTCGCCGGGCACGCCCTGGTCCTCCTCGAGCCGGCCGAGGTGTCCGCCACCGCCGTCGCGGTCGCCGACGACGTCGATCTCGACGACATCCGTCCCGACCTCGCCGAGGTGTTCGAACGCCATGGCCACGGCCTCGACGAGAACCGCCCGGACGCGGTGGCGAAGCGGCGCAAGCTCGGGAAGCGAACGGCTCGGGAGAACGTCGCCGACCTCCTCGACGACGGGTCCTTCATCGAGTACGGCCCGCTGATGGTGGCCGCCCAGCGAAAGCGCCGCAGTGCCGACGAGCTGCGCGAGAAGACGCCGGCCGACGGTCTCGTGGGTGGCATCGGCACGGTCGGCGGCATTCCGGTGGCGGTGGCCTCCTACGACTACACCGTGCTCGCCGGTACCCAGGGCCTCCACAACCATCGCAAGAAGGACCGCCTCTTCGAGGTCGCCGAGCGCCAGCGGCTCCCGTTCGTGTTCTTCACCGAGGGCGGTGGCGGCCGCCCCGGCGACACCGATGGCACCGGCGTGGCCGGTCTCGACTGCCTCGCGTTCGCGTACTGGGGTGGCCTGTCGGGACTCGTCCCGCTCGTCGGGGTGGTCAGCGGCCGCTGCTTCGCCGGTAACGCCGCCCTGCTGGGTTGCTGCGACGTGGTGATCGCCACCGCCGACGCCAACATCGGCATGGGTGGCCCGGCCATGATCGAGGGCGGGGGCCTCGGTGTCTACCGGCCCGAGGAGGTCGGCCCCATCGACGACCAGATCGCCAGCGGCGTGGTCGACATCGCGGTGGCGGACGAGATCGAGGCCGTGGCCGTGGCCAAGCGGTATCTCGCCTACTTCACCTCGCCCGCCAGCGACGGTGAGTGGGACTGTGCCGACCAGCGGCTCCTCCGGCGCGCGATCCCGGAGAACCGGCTGCGCGTGTACGAGGTCCGGACCGTCATCGAGACCCTGTTCGACACCGGCTCGGTGCTGGAGCTGCGTCGGGGCTTCGGGCCGGGCATGGTGACCGCGCTGGCCCGGATGGAGGGACGCTCGGTCGGGGTCATCGCCAACGACCCCCAGTACCTGGCGGGCGCCATCGACTCCGACGGCGCCGACAAGGCCGCCCGGTTCATGCAGTTGTGCGATGCCCACGACATCCCGATCGTGTTCCTCTGCGACACCCCCGGGATCATGGTCGGCCCGGACGCCGAACGCACCGGTCTCGTCCGCCACGCCAGCCGCCTCTTCGTCACCGGCGCCGGGCTCACGGTCCCGTACATGACCATCGTGCTCCGCAAGGGCTACGGGCTCGGTGCCCAGGCGATGGCCGGCGGGTCCTTCCACGCCCCGCTGTTCATCGTGGGTTGGCCGACCAGCGAGTTCGGCGGCATGGGTCTCGAGGGCGCGGTGAAGCTCGGCTACCGCAACGAGCTGGCAGCCATCGACGATCCCCAAGAGCGCAAGCGGACCTTCGACGAGATGGTCAACCGCATGTACGAGATCGGCAAGGGGGTGTCGATGGCCGAGGCGTTCGAGATCGACGACGTGATCGACCCGGTCGACACCCGTCGCTGGATCAGCACCGGCCTCCGGTCGGCTCCACCGCCGCCGCCCGCGCCGGCAAGAAGCGTCCGAACATCGACACCTGGTGAATCCACGGTACGCAGGCGCGTCCAGTTCCCCGGGGGCGAACGGGCGAATCAGCCCACACGTCCACCCCTGTCGAAACTGGACGCGGCTCCGTACCCACCCACACGTTCGCCGACGGTGGTGACGTAGGGTCCGCCGCCATGCCACGCGCCACGGTCAACGGATACTGCTGGCCCCAGTCGGCGGTGGCCGGCCAGCGGGTCGGCCTCCACCTCTCTGCCAGCGCCGACGGTGGCCGCGACCGCCAGGTGCGGATCGAGGTGGCGCGCGTAGGAGCCGCCAGGGAGGTGGTCCACACCGCCACCGTCGGGGTCGGCGACCACCCGACGCCGGCCGGCGCCCACGAGTCCGGTTGCGACTGGCCGATCGCTCTCGAGCTCACCGTCGACCCGGGTTGGCGGTCGGGCTACCACGAGATCCTGCTCGAGATCGACGACGGGCCCAAGGTGCGCCGCAGCCACGCCTTCTTCGTGGTCCGGCCCACCGATCCGACGGGCGTGGCGCTGCTCCCCCTGGCGACCAACACCTGGCACGCCTACAACGACTTCGGCGGCCGCAACCTCTACACCGGCGGCACCACGGTCTCGTTGCAGCGGCCGATGGCGCCCGGCTACCTGTACAAGCCGCCGGGCGCCGGCCGGCGGGTGACCACCACGAACCCCCCCGACCCCGACATGGCCGCCCACGTCGGGTACCTGCGGTTGAACCACCTCTCGCCCTGGGCGGGCTCGGCGGGTTGGCCCGACTGGGAGCAGCCCTTCCTGGCTTGGGCCGAGCGCGAGGGCTACGCCGTCGACGTCTGTACCAACGCCGACCTCGAGGACCACCCCGAGCTGGTCGATGGGTATCCGTTGCTCCTGTCCGTGGGCCACGACGAGTACTGGTCGGGGCCGATGCGCGACACGGTCGAAGCCTTCGTCGCCGGCGGCGGGAACGTGGCCTTCCTCTCCGGCAACACCGCCTTCTGGCAGGTCCGCATGGAGCGGCCGACCGAGGCAGGCCCGGCCGGCGTGATGGTCGGCTACAAGGGCCGCTTCCACGACGATCCGGTGTACGGCACCGAACGGCAGGGTGAGCTCACCAGCATCTGGTCCGACCACCTCATCGGCCGGCCGGAGAACCACATGACCGGCGTGAGCTTCAGCCGGGGCGGCTACCACCGCATCGGAAAGCGGGTCACCAACGGCGCGGGTGGCTACACGATCCACCGGGCGGATCACTGGCTCTTCGAGGGCACCGGCATCGGTTACGGCGACGTGCTCGGAGCCGGAGCCACCGTGGTCGGCTACGAGTGCGACGGCTGCGACTTCACGTTCCGTGACGGCCTTCCCTACCCGACGCACTCCGACGGCACCCCGGAGTCCTTCACCATCCTCGGCACGGCGCCGGCGGCGCATTTCACCCGGACCACGGCGGCTCGCCCGCCGAAGCCCGACGAGCCGTCCGAGATCGAGTTCATCGCCTCCCGGCTCTTCGGGGCCCGCGACGCTGCCGGGGTGGAGGCGATCGCCCACGGTCACGCGGTCCTCGGTACGTGGACGTCCGAGGCCGGCGGCACGGTGGTCACGTCCGGGTCCACCGACTGGGCCCACGGCCTCGCCGGCCGGGATCCGCAGGTCGAGCAGATCACCCGGAACCTCTTCGACCGCCTGGCTCGCTGACCCGGCTCGCTGACTCGGCCGGCTGACCGGCGGCCACGACGACGCTTGGTCAGCCGGTGGCCGTTCCGAGGTGCTGGCCGGGGTTCGTGGTGAGGTAGTCGGCGACCGCGATGCGGTCGTCCTGGTCGAACCCGGTGGGGAGCCAGATGTCTCCCGCGGTGGACACGTAGATGATCTGCCAGTTGTAGAAGCCGAAGAACGCCTGCGGGTTCTCGGCCATGATGGCGGCGTAGCGCTGGACCCCTTGGACGTACTGGTCGCTGTGGTTGTAGTTCCACAGCGCGCCGGCGACGTTGCCCCTGCCCCCGCCGTTGTGGGCGAGGTAACGGGCCGCGCCCATGATGGCGTCGTGGGGGTCGTTGATGTCGCCCTCCCCGAACGCGTCCCAGGTCGACGGCATGAACTGCATCGGCCCCTGGGCTCCGGCGATCGACGTGCCCCGGATGCGGCCCATACCGGTCTCGACCAGGTTGACCGCGGCCAGCACCGACCAGGGGACGCCGAAGGTGGCCTCGGCCTCGTGGAAGTCGGCCAACAACTCGTCGGCCGGCGCGGGATCGACGATGCGCCACGCGGGAAGGGTGTCGGAGAGCTTGGTGTGCATGCTCCGGAACTGACGCCGGGCGTCGGCGTTGTTGCGGACCGTGAGTTGCAGCTCCTGTGGCGTGTTGGCGAGGACCTCGGCATCCCAACCTGGCTCCCGGCCCAGCTGGCGGTAGAGCAGCTGGAGCTCGAACGCGGCGGCCGCGACGCGATCGGGGGCGGTGGCCGGATCGCGCACCAGCTGCTCGGCGGCCACCACCCGGTGGGCCAGCTCGGACGGGCTGGTGGCGACCGGTGTGGGTCGCAACGGCACCGGCTCGGGGGCGGTGGTCGTGGTCGTCGTCGACGTGCTGGATGCGGTGGACGCGGGCGGGGTGGTGGTGCTGGTCGTCGTGGTCGTCTCGACGGTGGCGGCGCGCTGGAGCGTGTCGGCATCCGAGCTGGCGACGCACCCCAGGAGCATCAGGCCCGCGCCGATCGCGGCGTAGCACGACCGGAACGGGATCGAAGGGGCAGACCGGGGCACTTCCCCATGGTACGAATTGCACGGTCTCGGGAATAGTCGACCCAGCTGGTCAGGTTTATGCTGTGGTGATGGCCCCCCGACCGATCGACCCCCGCGGACCCCGCTTCAACCAAGCCGTGCTCACCGTTGCCGTGCTGGCCGGCTTCGCCGCAGACCAGCGCGTGATCGTGCCGGTCTTCGGCGCTGTTCTCCTCCTCGGCGCCGCGTTCGGGCCCCGCTACGGACCGTTCCTCCGCTTCTACGCCGAGGTGATCAAGCCTCGGCTCGGGCCGCCCGTCCACCTCGAAGATCCGCGCCCGCCCCGGTTCGCCGCCGCGGTGGGAGTCGTGTTCCTGTCCGCGGCCACGGTGTCGTTCGTGGCCGGCGCCCCCGGGCTGGCTTGGGGCCTCGCCCTGGTGGTCGCCGCGCTCGCCGGTCTGGCGGCCACCACCGGCCTCTGCGTCGGCTGCGAGATGTGGCTGTTCTTCGCCCGCCGCCGCGGCATCTCGGTGCTCGACGTGGCCGACGTGGCCGAGGTGGCCCGATGACCCGTGTCGCGGTCGTCGTCGCTCTCGGGGCGGTCTTCGTCCTGGCGAGGCTGCTCTACGAACGTCGATCCGCCGCCCTCGCCGATCGTTCCCGCATCGATCATCCCGCGCTGCCCCATCATCTCCGCGGCCCCGGGCGGACGTGGGTCGTGTTCGCCACCCAGTTCTGCGCCACCTGCGGCCCGGTCGCCGATCGGCTGTCCCGCCTGCATCCCGACGAGACCGTGCACAAGGTGCTCGTCGAGGATGATCCCGGGCTGGCGGACACCTACTCGGTCCGCACCGCGCCGACGCTGCTCGAGGTCGATGCCTCGGGAACGGTCGTGCGATCGGTCGCCGGCGCGGTCCACGTGCTCCGCTTCGTCGACTCCCTCGCCGTCGCCTGACCGGCCGCTACGGTCCGGGCGATGCCCTGGGAGCACACGGTCGTGGCGTTCAACACGGCCACGGAATCGACCAACCGGATGCACGACGACACCGTGGCCGCCACCTTCGGGTTCCGGGGTGGACTCGTACCCGGCGTCGACGTGTGGGCGTACCTGACCCGGCCGTGCGTCGACCGCTGGGGTCTCGAGTTCCTCGAACGAGGGATGATGGAGGCTCGCTTCCACCTGCCGGTCTACGACGGGGAGGAGGTGGTCGCCCGGTTGGACGATGACGGGTCGCTCACCGCCATCGGTCCGGACGGAACGGTGCGGGCTTCGGGCGCGGCCCGTATCGAGCAGCCACCGCCGGTGGAGCACCTCGAGATCGCGGCGGTGCCCGATCCCGTGCCTCCGGCCGCGCCGGATCGGCTCGCGCCCGGCACCGCGCTGGGAACGTTGCGCTTCCGGTACCGGCAGCCGCCCGCGGCGCAGTACCTCGCCGACGTGCGCGAGACCAGCCCGCTCTACGTCGATGGTGCGGTCAGCCATCCCGGCTTCCTCGCCCGCCAGGCCAACTACGTGCTCTCGTCGACCGTCCGGCTCGGCCCGTGGATCCACGTCAGCACCCGGGCGCACCATCGGGGCGTGGTGCACGACGGCGAGGAGGTCGAGGTCCGGGGGCGCGTCGCCGACGAGCGCGAGCACAAGGGGCATCGCTTCGTCGACCTCGACGTGGAGGTCGCGGCCGACGGTCGACCGGTGTGGAGCGCGTTCCACACCGCGATCTGGCAACCCCGCCGGGCTCGCGCCACCTGACCGCGGTGATCAGTGGCGCATCCGGCGCAGGAGACCTTCCTGCACGACGGACACGGTGAGATTGCCGTGCTGGTCCCAGATCAGTCCTCGGGCCAGGCCACGGCCGCCGGAGGCGCTCGGGGTGTCCTGATCGTAGAGCCACCACTCGTCGGCGCGGAACGAGCGGTGGAACCACATGGCGTGGTCGAGGCTGGCCATGAAGACGTCGGGGTCGTGCCAGCTGCCGTGGGGTAGCAGCGTCGTGTCGAGCAGCGACATGTCCGAGGCATAGGTGACGACGCACGCGTGCAGCACCGGGTCGTCGGGCAGGACGCCGGCGGCCCGCATCCACACCCGCTGGCGCGGGGGGAGTGGCTGGCGCCGGTCCGGGGGCTCCCAGTCCACGTAGCGCATGTCGATCGGCCGGGGACGCTCGTACCAGTCGCCCAACTGTTCGGCCCAGGGTGCGTATCGCTCGCGGAAGTCGGGCAGCGACTCCGGTGACGGCGTCTCGGCCAGGGGGGAGTCGAACTGGTGCTCGAAGCCGTCCTCTGGCACGTGGAAGCTGACCGACATGTTGAAGATGGCCTTGCCGTGCTGGATGGCCACGACCCTGCGGGTGGTGAACGACCGGCCGTCCCGGATGCGGTCGACCTCGTAGAGGATCGGGGTGGTGGGATCGCCGGCGCGCAGGAAGTAGGCGTGCAGCGAGTGGATCACCACCGAGTCGTCGACCGTTCGGCTGGCAGCGACCAGTGACTGCCCCGCGACCTGTCCCCCGAACGTGCGTTGCCGGTCCTCGGCGGGCGACTGGCCCCGGAAGATGTTGACCTCGATCGGCTCGAGGTCGAGCAGGGCCACGACGGCGTCGAGGGCGGGTTGGTCCATGTCCTCATCTTGGCCCATGACCTCTCGGCCCACGGTCTCCGAGTAGGTCGCACGGCTCAACCGGCTCCAGTTCGCCTCGCATCCAGCCGAAAGCCCAGGCATGAAGGAGCGGCGGCACGGGATCAATGGTCGGGTCGAACACATCGGTGGGGTCGAGTGGTGAAGCTCGTCCGCTACTCGATGGTCTCGGTGATGGGGGTGGCCATCACCCAGGTGCTCCTGGTGGTGGGGCACGCCGTCGTCGGGCTCGGCCCGGCGACGGCGAACACCGTGGCGGTGCTGGGCGCGTCCGTCCCGGTGTTCCTCGTCAACCGGTCCTGGGTGTGGCAGGTGGCCGGACCCAGCTCCGTACAGCGGGAGATCGCCCCGTTCTGGGCCTTCACCATCGCCGGCCTCATGCTCTCCACCTTCGCGGTGGGGACCGCGGCGTCGATGACCGATTCCACCGCCGCGCTGGCGGCCGCCAACCTCGGAGCGTTCGGTGTGCTGTGGCTGGTCAAGTTCTTCGTGCTCGACAGCATCGTGTTCGCCGGGGCCGACGGCGAGGACCTGATCGCGGCCTGACACCGTCTACCGTCGGCCACCGTGCCGACCATGGATCCCACCGTTCGCTCGGCCGCCGAGGGCGCCCGCGGCTTCATGCCACCGGACGAGGGCCTGGCCCTGTTCGACGCAGCCAGCACGGTGGCCGTCGAGGGCCCGCTGCTCGAGGTCGGCAGCTACTGCGGCAAGTCGAGCATCTACCTCGGCGCCGCGGCCCGTGAGCGGGACACGCTCCTGTTCGCCATCGACCACCACCGGGGGTCGGAGGAGAACCAGCCCGGCTGGGAGTTCCACGAGCCCGACCTCGTCGATCCCGAGGTCGGCCGCATCGACACCCTTCCCCGGTTCCGGCGGGCGGTCCACGACGCCGGCCTCGAGCCGCACGTGATCGCGGTGGTCGGCGATTCACCCACCGTCGGCCGGTACTGGACGACTCCGCTCGCTTTCCTCTTCATCGACGGGGGTCATGGTCGCGAACCGGCGCATGCCGACTTCGACCGGTGGGTGCCTCACGTGCGGGCGGGGGGCACGCTGGCCATCCACGACGTCTTCCCCGATCCGGCCGACGGCGGACAACCGCCGTACGAGCTGTACCTGCGGGCGGTCGCCGGGGATTTCGAACCGGTGTCGGCCACCGGCTCGCTTCGGGTCCTGCGCCGCACCTGAAATTGCGTTGCTGCGTCAACCCTGTGTTGACGGAACGACGAGATTTCCTGGTCAGTCGAGGACCGGGAGCGGGGGCAGGACGGCGTCGTGGTCGACGAAGAGGGCGGCGGCCGGTGAATCGCCGTTGAGCGCTTCGGCGGCGAGGACGACGGCGGCCGCCGAGTAGGTCGAGGTCTCGTCGGCCGGGAAGTGCACCTCCTGCGGGTACACGATGCCGGTCCAGTAGTGGCCGTTGTCGAGACGCTGGGTCTGGGCGTGGGCGAACAGCTCCAGGGCGCGGTCTCGCCGGCCGACCGCGAGGAACGCCATGGCGCACTCGCAGGTCTCGGCCGTGGTGATCCACGGCCGGTCGGAGACGCACCGGATGCCCTTGCCCTCGACCGCGAACGTCTCGTACCGATCGTCGAGATGGGCCCGACCGATGTCGCCGCCCACCACACCGCAGAGCACCGGGTAGTACCAGTCCATCGCCCAGCGGTGCTTCGGCGCGAACGCATCGGGGACGTGGCCGACGACGTGGGAGAGCGCGGCGGCGGAGATCTCCCAGTCCGGCTTGGGGTGGCCGAGCTCGGTGGCGATGGCCAGCGCGCAGCGCAGCGAGTGGCAGATGCTCGATGACCCGGTGAGCAGGGCGAACGACCACGGCGTGCCATCGGCGTGGCGGGCCCAGAGGATCTCGCCGCGCGGCGTCTGCAGGTCGAGGACGAACTCGATGGCGGCCTCGACGGTGGGCCAGAGCGCCTCGAGGAACGCCGTGTCCTTGTGGCGCAGGAAGTGGTGGTACACGCCGCAGGCGACGTAGGCGCACACGTTGGCGTCGAGCTTGTCCTGCTCGACCCGGGTCGTCCCGTCGTCGGCCGCGATGTAGTACTGGTGCCAGGCGCCGTCGGGCCGTTGCAGCCCCATGAGCCATTCGTAGGCCCGTTCGGACTCGGCGCGCCGCCCGCCGATGTCGAGGGCGATGGCCGCCTCCACGTGGTTCCACGCGTCGGCGTGCCCGCCCGGGAACCACGGGATCATGCCCGACGGCAGCTGCCACTCGGCGATGGCGTCCGCGGTGGCGGTGACCTCGGCGTCCGACAGCAAGCCGTCGACGGCGGGGATCATGCCGCGGATGCAGCCCGGCGCCGGGCGGGACCGGTTGCGGTGCTGTTCGAGGGCTTGGTGGCGTACACGACCAGGCTCTTGCCGATGACCGGGTTGAGCAGCGCCTCGGTCAAGCGGGTGACCAGGGGTCGGTCGGTGATGTCCCACACCAGGAGGCGGTGGTACGCCTTGACCAGCGGGTGATCGTCGGAATGCTGCGGATCGATGGCGCAGCGCAGCCACCAGTACGGCGAGTGCAGGGCGTGGGCGTGGTGGGCGTCGCCCGGCCGCAGCCCGACGGCCCGAAGCTTCCGGCGCAGCTCGGACTCGGTGTAGATCCGGACGTGGCCGCCCTCGACGAACGGGGCGTGGTACTCGTCCGACAGCGCCCAGCACACCTGCTCGGCCAGCCAGGCCGGGACGGTGACCGCGATCGTCCCACCGGGCTTGAGCACCCGCACCAGCTCCGCGATCGCAGCCTCGTCGTCGGGGATGTGTTCGAGCACCTCGGCCGCGATGATGCGGTCGAACGTGTCGTCGGCGAAGGGCAGGTGCACGGCGTCGCCGCGGCACGGGGCGCCGTTCCCGGCTCGCTCGATCTCGCCCTCGACGGCCATGGCGCCGCACAGGTCGGCGACCTGGCGCAGCTCGGACTCGTCGTAGTCGAAGGCGACCACGCGGGCGCCGTTGCGCAGCGACTGGAACACGTGTCGCCCGGCACCGCACCCGAGGTCGAGGACCAGCTCACCGGGCCGCAGGCCGAGGCGCTCGTAATCGACGGTGAGCACTAGCCGGCCTGCCCCGCGTCTCGGTCGGCGGCGAGGCGAATGCGGTACTGCTCGACGGTCCGTTCGGCTGTGTGGCGCCAGCTCCAGTTGCTCACCACCCGATCGCGTCCGGCGAGACCGATCCGGCGGGCGGTCTCGGGGTCGTCGAGGGCCTGGCGGATGCGGGCAGCCAGCGCCTCGCTGTCGCCGGGTGGGACGAGCATGGCGGTCTCGTTGTCGGGGCCGACGACCTCGGGGATGGCGCCGCCGGTGGTGGCGACCAGCGGGCAGCCACTGGACATCGCCTCGATGGCGGGCAGGGAGAAACCCTCGTACAGCGAGGGGACCACCGCGACCTCGGCTTCGGAGTACAGCTCGATGATCCGTCGCTCGGGAACGCCGGTGACGAACTCGACATGGTCCCGCAGCCCGAGCGCGTCGATCGCCTGGCTCGACGCCCCCCCGGGCTTCTCGCGCCCGATCACCACGAGGTGGACGTCGCTGCGTTCGGTGCGCAGCTTGGCCAGCGCCTCGAGCAGGTACTTGAGGCCCTTCATGGTCACGTCGGCGCTCGCGGTGGTGACCAAACGGCCGGGCACGCGATCGACCTCGGGGAGCGGCTTGAACACGTCCGGGTCGACGCCGACGGGCACGACGGCCATGTTCTCCGCCGGGACCTCGTGATCGGCGACGATGTCCTTGAACGAGTTCTCCGACACCGTGACGACACGCTGCAGCCGCTTGGCGACCCGGGTCTGCATCTTGGTGAAGCCGTACCAGCGACCCAGGCTCCACCGCTTGTACCGGTTGGGCGCGTGGCTCATCTCGAGCCTGCGGTCGACGGTGATGGGATGGTGGATGGTGGCCAGGACCGGCAGACCCATGCGTTCGATGAGGAGCAGTCCGTAGCCGAGCGTCTGGTTGTCGTGGACGATGTCGAACTCGCCCTTGCGGTGCCGGAGGTGGTCCCACGCTCGGAGGGAGAACGCGAGTGGCTCGGGGAACTGACCGGCCGAGAAGGAGGTGACCTCGATCCAGTCCTTCCAGTTCTTCAGCTCCCAGAGGCCGGGCATCCGGGCCGGGAAGTGGTCGTTGTAGATGTCGAGGCTGGGGAGCTTGACGAGGGGCACCTCGTCGGGCAGCTCGGGGTAGGGCTGGCCACCGAGGACCTCGACGTGGTGGCCGAGGTCGACCAACGCCTTCGCCAGCTGCCGGACGTAGACGCCTTGCCCGCCGACGTGGGGTTTGCCCCGATACGCCAACAGGGCGATGCGGAGTGGGCGATCGTCAGGGATTCCCTGACCGGGGGCAGCACGCATAGCGGACAATCGTCGCCGGTCGTTGACCGGACGGTCAAGTGTGACCGCCGGTGGCGACGGTCATCGCTGGGTTCACTCGAGCGTCCAGAGCCACGTCGTGGTGATCGACCACGACTCCCCGGGTTCGATCAGGACGAGATCCTCGCCCGAGTTGTGGGCATCCGGTGGGGCCGACTGGGGCTCGACGCACACCGCCACGTCGAGCTCGTCGTAGACGACGACGTGGTCGCAATCGGACTCGACGTAGAGGTGCAGGAGGCCCGGCCACCGCAACTCGACCGGACCGACCAGGGCGGTGAAGCAGTCGTCCCACGGTCCCGGCGGTGGCTCGACGAGGGAGCCGTCGGGGATGCCCTCCTCGTCGCGGCGCCACATCCGCTCCGCGGGCAGGGTGAGAACGGCGTCGACGCCCCCCACGGATCGGCGGAACCACGGGTGCCATCCCGCGGTGACCGGCATGGCATCGGTGGCGTCCTCGCCGCACTCCACGGAGATGGTGAGCGACAGCCGGTTGCCGGCCAGGTCCACGACCTGTCGTGCCCGGCCGGGCCACGGCCAGTCGTCGCCCAGTCCCGTTTCGAGGGTGCCTGGCCCGGTGACCTGCCATGGCTCGAGGAAGGTGGTGCCGTGGATGGCATGGGGCGGAAGACCGAGGGGCAGCTGGACGGTCCGACCGTCGTGGTCGAACCGGCCGTGGCGGATGCGACCGGCCCACGGGATCATCGGGAAGCAGCCCCACCCCATGGGGCCCTCGATGCCCTCGCCGGCGCCGACCAGCAGCTCGTGCCCGCCGATCACGAGGGACGAGATGCGACCACCGGCATCGGGATCGATGCCCACGGTGGCGCCGTCCGTCGTGAGGGTCTCGGTCATGGCGCCCTACGTTGCCCCACATGCGCGCGGTGATCCAACGGGTGGCGGAGGCGGCGGTCACGGTCGGCGACGAGGTCGTCGGCGCCATCGGCGCCGGACTGCTCGTTCTGGTCGGCGTGACCCACGGTGACGGTCCGGCGGAGTCCAGCCGGATGGCGGCCAAGGTGGCCAAGTTGCGGTTGCTCGACGACGCCGGTGGCGTGATGAACCGATCGGTGCTCGACGAGGGAGCCTCGGTGCTCGTCGTCAGCCAGTTCACCCTCTACGGCGACACCGCGAAGGGCAACCGGCCATCGTGGATGGCCGCGGCCCCACCGGAACACGCCGAACCGCTCGTCGAGCAGCTGGTCGCGGAACTGCGCGACCTCGGGGTAGCGGTGGCGACCGGTCGCTTCCGGGCGGAGATGGCGGTGGCGCTGGTCAACGACGGTCCCGCGACGGTGATCATCGACGTGTGACCGGCCGGGGCTCGCTCCACCACCCGCGACGTTCCACGGTCCAACCGGCGGCCAGCATCGCCAGGGCGAAGCCCAACGCCAGACCGTCGCCGACGTGGTCGTAGAGGGTGCGGCCGGTCCGCCGCTCGATGGTGTCGTAGAGCACCTTGCGCTCGGACACCGACGTGCGTTGGAGGACCCGGCCCTCCGGGGTCACGATCGCGCTGAAGCCGGTGGGGGCGACCTGGGCGACCCAGCGGCCGTTCTCGATGGCCCGCATCCGTGAGCTGGCCACCTGCTGGGTCTGGACCTGGGTGCCAGTGAACGACGAGCCGTTGGTCGGGTTGAGGAGCACCTCGCCCCCGTGGTTCACCGCGTCCCGCGCACGATCGCCGAAGAAGATCTCCCACGAGATCGACACCCCCAACCGGCCCACCGGCGTGTCGACCACGGCGGGCTCGGTGCCGATGTCGGCGTCGCGCTCGGGCAGCGAATCACCGGCGACCTGCTCGAGCAGGCCGCGCATGGGGACCCATTCACCGAACGGCACCCGTTCGATCTTCTCGTACCGGTCGAGCTCGGTGCCGTCGGGGCCGTAGACCACGGCCCAGTTGTGGAAGCGGTCGGTGCCGTCGTCCTCGATCACCCCGACGACCAGCGTGGCGTCGGTACGACGAGCCAGTGCCTGCAGCTCGGCCTCGTCCCGGCTGCCGGTCAGAGTGGTGACGTCGACGACGTCCTCCGGCCACACCACCAGATCGAGACCGGAGGGCAGATCGGCGGAGGCGTCGAGGTGGCGCTGGGTGACGACTTCGGGGTCGGTGTCCGACGAACGGGTGCCCTGCGGTCCGCCGCCCTGGACGAGCGCGACGCGCAGGAACTGCCCGGTGCCGTGGCCGGCGGGCGCCGCCACCCCAGCGAGCAGGCCGACGAGGCTCAGCGCGGCCAGGCCGGCGGCGACCCCGGGGCAGCGCTTCCACAGCGCGGCCAGGGCCGAGCCGACCACCACGGTCATGCCGACCACGAACAACGCACCGCCGAGCCGCAACATCGGCGCCAGCGGCCCGCTGACCTGTCCGATGGCGAGGTTCGAGAGGGGTACGCCACCGAAGGGCCAGTGCCAGCGCAGCCACTCGGCCAGGATCACCCCCCCGGGTAGGGCGATGAAGCGTCCCGGCCCCTTCGGGATCAGCATGGTGCCGGTGGCCAGGAACCCGGCGTAGGCGATGCAGGCGATGACGTAGCCGGGGGCGGTGAGGTCCTTCATCCACCACAGGCTCGGGAAGAACAGCGCCGCCCACACGAACCAGGCCCGTCCGAGACGGACGATGCCGTGGGCGTCGTCGAGCACGTGGTGGAGCAACGCGATCCCGATGAACGCGAACGGCCAAAACCCCCAGGGCGGGGTGGATGCCGCGAGGCACAGACCACCGAGGATTGCGACGAGGACGGGGGGCAGTCGGGTCATGGGCGGCGGCGAGTCTGGCATCGACCGCGTGCTGGGGCGAGGTCGCCCGGAACAGGTCGCGACCCGGCCTCGGTCGTGCTCAGGAGCCGAGCAGGGTTCGGGCGCGGCCGCCGACGTCGGGAAGCACGACCGAGACGGTGTCGGGCTTCATCCGGAAGTGGGCGACGATCCGTTGCCGGGCCGAACCGCGCGGATGACAACCGAACAACGTCGCGGTGCGGGCCCGGGTCTGGTCGACGATGTGGACGTCGGTGGGCGAGACGATCTCGAGTCGGTCGAGCACGTACACGAAGCGCTGGCCGTCGACGGTGAAGATCAGCTCGTCGCCGGGCACGAGCTCGTTGAGCCGGTAGAAGGGCCTGGTGTGGGTGGTTCGGTGGCCGGCCACCACGACGTTGCCGATCTGGCCGGGGAGGGCGGTGCCCGGCCAGTGGCTCGGTCCCCGGTCGATGGCGGTGAGCGTGACCCCCTCGAAGAGCGTCTGCGACAGGCCGATCTTGGGGATCTCGAGCAGCCCGTGACGGATCTCGGGGGTGGCGGCGCGCGGGTTGGCGGGCGCGTTCTCGGGCACCGGCAGCGCGGCGTTGGGATCGCTCGGCGCCAGGACGGGGATCTGCACGACCAGACCGCGCACCGGGTCGCGCTCGGCTCCCGGTGCGACTCGAGGCGTGGGTGTCGGCGTCGCCGCGGCTGCGACGCTCCCGTGGCCCCGGGGTACCCATCCCGCGCCGAGGACGAGCACGTTGGCGCCCAGCACCAGCACGGCCATGGCCGCGATGGCACGAGCCGGATGTCGGACCGCCCGACCGCGCCGAGCGGGAGGGATCGAGCGCACCAGTCCACTTGTACCACGGTGACGGGACCGAGTCAGCGGCCGGTCGGATGTCATTCCATCAGCGCCCGGGCCGCGGCCCGGCCCTGGCGGATGCAGGCGGGGACGCCGATGCCGCCGAGCGAGGCACCCGCCACCGCGAGCGGTCCGGCGGCCGCCATCGCGCCCTGGATGTCGGCCACCAGCGCGAGGTGACCGGGCCGGTACTGCGGGAACGACCGGGGCCAACGGCCGACCCGCGTGCCCACCGGCTCGATGGCGATTCCCATGACCGACCGCAGATCGGTCAGCACGGTGTCGATCAGAGCGCGGTCGTCCAGATCGCACCAAGGTGTCGGGTCGGCGTCGTGGCCGAGTGACGCCCGGAAGACGACGTGCTCGCCGTCGTTCCAGTGGGCCCACTTGGACGATCCCCACGAGCAGGCCGTGATGGAGGTTCCGGCCGTCCGGGCGACCACGAAGCCGCTGCCGTCGAGCGGATGATCCACAGCCGCGGCCTCGGCCACCACGGTGACCATGACGACCGATGCGAACTCGATCCGGGCCAACAGCGCAGCCGTCTCGGGCGCGGCATGGGTCAGGAGCGGGTGGGCGGCGTGGGCCGGGAGGGCGACGACGGCTCCGTCGAAGGATTCGTCGTCGACGGTGACGGATCCCGAGTCGACCGCGAGGGAGGCCACGGCGTGATCGCAGCGGATCTCGGATCGCAGCCGTTCGGCCAGGCGACCGGGGAGGGCGGCCATGCCATCGGCCGGTGCGGCGAAGACCGGCCCGTTCGAGGTGGCGGCGGCGCGAGTCCGGGCCGCGGCCGCGACGATCGAGCCGCCCTGCTGCGCACACGCCCAGATCTGCGGCGCGGTGGACGCAGCCGACAGCCGGTCGGCCTCCCCGGCGTTGATCCCGCCGAGCAGCGGCTCGACGAGGTGGTCGCAGACCTCGTCGCCGAGCCGGGCACGCACGAGCGCCCCGACCGACAGGTCCTCGGCCGGTGGCGCCCAGTCGGAGTCCTGGTCGGCGCGCACGATGGCGAGACCGGCGTCGGACACCAGCCCGGTTCCGGCCAGCTCCTCGAGGTCGGTGGGTACGCCGAGCAACTGACCCTTCGGCAGCGGACGAAGCGCTCCGCGGGCGTAGACCCAGGCCTGACCGGTGGCGGGGTGGACGAGCTGGTCGATCCCGATCTCGGCACACAACTCGAGCGCGTCGGGGACCCGGGCGAGGAAGGCGTCAGCCCCCTCGTCGAGCACGAACGGCACGCCCGGGACCTCGGATGCCCGGACCTTGCCGCCGACCCGGGCGGCGGCCTCGAACACCACCGTGTCGGCGCCCGACCTTTCGAGCTCCCACGCCGCGGCCAGCCCGGTGATGCCGCCGCCGAGCACGGCGAAGCGGCCCATCAGCGCGTCGCGCTCATGGATCGGTCCATCACGCTTCGACCCGGCCCGTCTCGTGGACGTGGTCGACGATCTGGCGCAGGATTCCGGGGTCGGAGCCGGGCAGCACGCCGTGGCCGAGGTTGAACACGTGCCCCGGTCGTCCGGCGTTGCGGGCGAGCACGTCGTCGACGGCCCGGCGGGTGGCGTCCCAGCCGGCGAAGACCACCGCGGGGTCGAGATTGCCCTGGACGGCCTTCCCGGGCACTCGGTCCCGAGCGGCATCGAGGGGCACCCGCCAGTCGACCCCGACCACGTCGGCACCGGCGTCGCCCATGAGGGTGAGCAACTCGCCGGTACCCACCCCGAAGTGGATCCGCGGGACCCCGAGATCGGCCACACCCTCGAGCACCCTGCGGGAGTGGGGGAGCACGAACCGCTCGTAGTCGGGTGGCGCCAGGGCGCCGGCCCAGGAGTCGAACAGCTGCACCGCGCTGGCCCCGGCCTCGACCTGATCGCGGAGGCTGGCGATGGCGATGTCGGCCAGCCGGTCCAGCAGCGTGGCGAAGAGCTCGGGCTCAGCGAACATCATCGCCTTGGTGTGCTCGTAGGTGCGGCTGGGATGGCCCTCGATGAGGTAGCTGGCCACGGTGAAGGGGGCGCCGGCGAAGCCGATCAGGGGCGTCTCGCCCAGCTCGGCCACCAGCAGCCGGATGGTCTCGGCGATGTAGGGCGAGTGCTCCGCCGGTTCGAGCACCGGCAGTCGATCGAGGTCGGCGACGGAGCGGAACGGACGCTCGGCCACCGGGCCGACCCCCGGCTCGATCTCGATGCCGAACCCCACGGCGCGGGCCGGCACCACGATGTCGCTGTAGAAGATGGCGGCGTCGACGCCGTAGCGCCGCACGGGCTGCATCGTGAGCTCGGCGGCCAGCTCGGGACGCTCGACGGCATCGAGGATCGACAGATCACCCTTGCGCTGGTTGTACTCGGGCAGGGACCGGCCGGCCTGGCGCATGAACCACACTGGTACTCGTGTGGTGGGCACACCCCGGCAGGCGGCCAGGAAGGGGTGGTCGGGACGGGGCGCCATGCAATCGACGACGCTACCGGTGACTCAATCGCCCCCGTCGAGAACCGGTCGAGGCTTCCCCGGGGCCACGGTCCTGGCCAGGATCCCGAGCGTGGCGCGCAGCGCCGATTCGGGAACGATCGGAAACGGGATCGACTCCCGGTACTGCTCGTGGATGTCCGACCAGTCGTAGAACTGGGTCACGATGCAGCCCTCGGGGATCTCCTCGATCTCGTAGCCGTACACGTGCCCGATCGACGGCTGGAGGAACTCGCTCTCGATCGTCCACGCGATGCGCCGATCGGGCTCGAACTCGGTGATCCGTACGCCGACGTCGTAGAGCCCCAGCGGGTAGTCGTTCAGGGCTTCCCGGTCCATGTGCACCGTGAAGGTGTCTCCGACCGCCGTCGCCCGTTCGCCGGATGCCGACATCAGCATGCCGGACGCGTCGATCGCCACGTGCCCCTCGGGACTCGACACCACGGCGAACACCTCCGCGGGGGTGGCTGCGATGGCCCGGCTGACTTCGATGCGCTGTTCGCTCACGAGGCGCATCCTTGCACTCCCGGATCCGAAGACGCGCCGTTCAGCCCGCGGCATTGGCGATCGCAACGCGCGGGTCCCGGTTGGGGTCGCCCGCAGTGCCGATCGACTCGTGGAACGCGGTGAGCGCGGCGAGGCCTTGTTCCTCGGTGAGTTCGGCGTCCATGATCCGCTCGACCGAGGGGAGCAGGTCGCCGTACGTCGAGACGATCTCGTGGGCCAGGCGTTCGCGGGGCGCGAGGTCATCGACGCTGACCGAACCCTCGGACCATCGGGAGCCGACCTTCTTTGCCTTCGCCATGGGGATGTCGCTCTCGTTCGCGGAGTGTTCGGAGGTCTTCACAGTACGGCGGCGGAGGCCATCTCCCCCACTACGCGCCCTGGGTCGGGCAACCGCTCCGTGCCCACCGACGGGTTTCCGGCACCTTCAGGACCATTCAGTCCGACACCGCGACCACGACCGCGTTGGCCGCTTCACCGCCGGTGTGCGGGTTGGCGAACGTGACCTCGTGGACGACGCATGACCCGAAGACCGATTCGACATCGCTCAGATATCGGTCGTCGGGCGTCGTGTCGGACCACAGTGCGAAAACGCCCCCGGGCCGCAAGCGGTCCCGAACCCTGGTGAGACCCTCGGGCTCGTAGAACGAGGCGTGGGAGGCATCGAGGACGTGCCGGGGGGTGTGGTCGATGTCGACCAGGATCGCGTCGAGGCCGCGGGGCGGTGTGGCGGACGTGCCGAAGTCGGTCTGGTCGCGGAGGATGGCGAAGAAGTCGCCGTGGACGATCTCGCACCGTGGGTCGTCGAGCAGCGGTGGCGACGCCAGGAGCACGCCGGCCCGGTGCCACTCGATGACCTCGCCGAGGGCCTCGACGACCCGCACTCGTCGGACCCGCTCGTCGGCGAGCACCGCGCCGGCGGTGTAGCCGAGACCGAGGCCGCCGACGACGACGTCGAGATCGGTGTCGTCGGCGGGGAGCGCGTCCAGGCCGAGCTCGGCCAGCGCGATCTCAGCGGCGGTGAACAGGCTCGACATGAGGTGCTCGTCTCCGAGCATCACTTCGTACACCTCCACGTCGAGGGTGGGGATCAGACGGCGCCGCAGGCTGATGTCACCCATCGGAGTCGGACGGCGGTCGAGCTCCTGGAACATCTGTCGATTCTGGTCGCTGTGGAGTCCCGGTAGCGTCCGCCCGATGCCGGCACCCCGCCCCGAGAAGCGCCCGACGACTCGCATCCGCCACGGCCGGACCGCGGTCGACGACTACGCCTGGCTGTGCGACGTCACCCGCACCGATCCCGCCGTGATCGTCCACCTCGAGGCCGAGAACGCGTACGTCGCCGAGGTCCTCGGCCACACCGACGACCTGCAGGGGCGGCTGTTCGAGGAGATGCGGGGGCGCATCCAGGAGACCGATCTGTCGGTGCCGACCCACCGGGACGGGTACTGGTACTACTCCCGCTCGATCGAGGGGCAGCAGTACGCGGTGTACTGCCGGGTGCCGGCCCTCCCCGACGAGACCGATCCGCCCGATCCCGATTCGACCGACATCGCCGCCCGGGAGCAGATCCTGCTCGACGCCAACGTCGAGGCCGGCGCCGGCGACTACTTCGCACTCGGCGTGTTCGACCTCTCGCCCGACGGGACACTCCTGGCCTGGGGCTGCGACCGCAACGGCTCGGAGCGGTACACGGTCCGCATCCGCGACCTCGCGGACGGCACCGACGGGACCGACGTGATCGAGGGCGCCTACTACTCGTCGGCATGGTCCGCGGACGGCGCGTCGTTCTTCTACACCCGCCCGGACGAGGCGATGCGACCGTTCGAGGTCTGGCGGCACGTCCTCGGCACACCTCCGGACACCGACGTCCTCGTCCACCGCGAGGACGACGAGCGCTTCTTCTGCCAGATCGCCACGACCAAGGATCGGCAGTGGATCGCCCTGTCGATGGGGTCGCAGGTGACCGACGAGATCCGGGTCTGTCCGGCGGATGCCGTCGACGCCGGCTTCCGGGTGGTGGTGCCCCGTCGCCAGGGCGTCCAGGCCGAGCTCGAGCACGTCGCCGGCACGTTCCACGTGCTGACCAACGACGACGCCCTCGACTTCCGCATCGTCTCGATCCCGGCCGACGCCGCGCCCGATCCGGCGGCGTGGACCGACGTGGTGGCCCACACGCCGGGCGTGCGGATCGAGGGTCTCGACGTGCTCCGCGACCATCTGCTGGTGGAGGAGCGGACCGAGGCCACCACGCGCCTGCGGATCCGCCGCCTGTCGAACGGCGACGAGTTCCTCGTCGACCAGCCCGAGGTGGTGTCCACCGTGACCCTGACCGGCAACGACGACATGGACTGGCACCAGGTCCGGTTCACGTACACGTCGCTGACCACGCCGGCCACCGTGGTCGACCTCGACCTGGTTACCGGTACCCGGCACGTTCGCAAGGTGCAGCCGGTGCTCGGTGGCTACGACCCGACCGAGTACGTGTCGCGGCGGTTGTGGGCCACCGCCCCCGACGGGACCGAGGTGCCGATCAGCCTGGTGCACCGGCGCGACCGGGTCCCCGGCGGACCGACCCTGCTCTACGGATACGGCTCCTACGAGATCTCCATCGATCCCACGTTCTCGTCGTTGCGCCTGTCGCTCCTCGACCGGGGATGGGCGTTCGCCATCGGGCACGTGCGCGGCGGCGGGGAGATGGGTCGGCGGTGGTACGAGGACGGCAAGCTGGCCGCCAAGCCGAACACCTTCGATGACTTCGTGGCCTGCGGCACCGCGCTGGTGGCCGATGGCGTGGCGTCTGCCGGCGGGATCTCCATCCGCGGCGGCTCGGCCGGCGGGTTGCTGATGGGCGCGGCTCTGAACCGGGCACCGCACCTGTGGTCCGCCGTGGTCGCCGAGGTGCCCTTCGTCGATGCCCTGGACACGATCCTCGACCCCTCGCTGCCCCTGACGGTGATCGAGTGGGAGGAATGGGGCAATCCGGTCGAGTCGGTGGAGATCTTCGACGTGATGGGGTCCTACACCCCGTACGAGAACATCCCGGCCACGGCACTACCGCCGGTCCTGGCCACCACCGGCCTGCACGATCCCCGCGTGGGCTACTGGGAACCGGCGAAGTGGGTCGCCCGGCTGCGTGACGTCACCGAGGGCATCGCCGGTGCCGGTCCGTTCCTGCTCAAGACCGAGATGGGGGCTGGGCACGGAGGACCGTCCGGCCGCTACGACGCGTGGCGGGACGAGGCCCTGGTCTACGCCTTCCTGATCGAGGTCGCGGCGGGCTCGATCGCTCCGTGAGGCGGCCTCGCCGAGCACCGCGGTAGGCTGTCCGATCCCTCGTTTCTCCAACCCTCCGAAGCAGTCCGAAGGTGTCGCGTCGTTGACGTCCCATCCCGAACTGGCCGCCGAGCAGGCCTACGTCGATCATGCCTACGAGTGTCTCGGCGCGTCCCGTGACCGGGCCAAGGCACTGCGCTCGATGGTCGAGGTGGGCAAGGGGGGCACCGAGCAGGCCCGCTGGGAACGGGAGATGATCGAGGGGAACATCGCCAGCCGTCTCCACCAGCTCGACCTCGGCGACCACTCGTTGGTGTTCGGCCGGCTCGACACCGAAGAGGAGCGGGGCGGCGATTCGTACTACATCGGCCGGATGAGCGTGGCGGACGACGAACAGGAACCGGTCGTCGTCGACTGGCGGGCCCCGGTGGCCGAGGCGTTCTACCGCGCCACCGGTCCCCAGCCGATGGGCCTGGTCCGCCGCCGGCACTTCACGTCGCGCGGCCGGACCCTGCTCAACCTCGAAGACGAGCTGTTCGGCGATGCCGTCCACGCCGACGAGGGCGGCATCGTGCTGTCGACCGACGATCGGATCCAGGGGCACGGCGCCCTGCTCAACGCCCTCGAGACCGCCCGGTCCGGGAAGCTCGGCGACATCGTCGGCACCATCCAGGGCGAGCAGGACGAGATCATCCGGTCCTCGCTGCCCGGGATCCTGGTGGTCCAGGGCGGCCCCGGGACGGGCAAGACGGTGGTGGCGCTGCACCGGGCCGCCTACCTGCTCTACACCCACCGGTTCCCACTCGATGGCCAGGGCGTGCTGGTCCTGGGCCCGAACCGGCTCTTCCTCGGCTACATCGACCAGGTGCTGCCGTCACTCGGTGAGGCCGGTGTCGAGCTCGCCGTGCTCGCCGACCTCGTCGACCGGGAGATCATCCGGGGCGAGGACCAGCCGGCCGTCGCCCGGGTCAAGGGTGATGCCCGCATGAGTCGGGTGATCCGCAAGGCGGTCGCCGACCGGGAGCGCCGGCTCCGCTCGGACCTGCGCATCGGCATGGGCGCGCAGACCCTCACCCTCACGGTGGCGGCCAGCAACGAGATCGTCCGGGACGCGCACCGCCGCTACCGCCAGCACAACGCGGGGCGGAAGTACGTCGAGCAGCAGGTGTTCGAGGCCCTGGCCGAGTCGGCCCGGAACCCCGTGCGGGTCGATGACGTGCGGGATCAGCTGCGGCGTGCCCTGCCGTTGGTCGAGGCGCTCGAGTGGATGTGGCCGGTGCTGACCCCCGCCCAGCTGCTCAACGACCTGTTCGGATCCCGGGCGCTCATCGGTCTCGCCAGCCGCAAGTGGCTGTCCGAAACCGAACAGGCCGCGCTGTATCGCCCCCGCACGCCGGCGGGCGAGCAGGTCACCTTCACCGTGCACGACGTGCCGCTGCTCGACGAGGCCCGTGAGCTGCTCGGGCCCCGGCGCAAGCGCAAGGGCGTCGACGACAGCATCCGGACCTACGGCCACGTCGTCGTGGACGAGATCCAGGACATGTCCCCGATGCAGCTGCGGATGATCGGTCGCCGGTCGCTGAACGGATCGATGACCATCGTGGGGGACATCGCCCAGGCCACCGGGGCGTGGGCGCACGAGAACTGGGACGAGATCCTCGAGCACCTGCCCACCAAGCGGGGCGTGCGCCGAGCCGAGCTCACCGTGGGCTACCGCATCCCGGCGGCCAACATGGAGATGGCGGCCCGTGTCCTCCGCGTGGCCGCGCCTCAGCTCAGCCCACCCCGGTCGGTGCGCGAGGGGGGCGATCCGCCGGTGACGGAACGGGCGGCGTTCGGTGATCTGCACGATCTGGTCGCCGAGGTCACCCGGGTCGAGCGCGACGCGGTCGATCCCGGCTCGCTGGCAGTCATCGTCCCGGCCACGCTGCTCGATTCGGTGTCGGCCGCGCTCGACGCCGCGGGGATCGCCCACGGGAGCGCCACCCGCCAGGGGCTCAACGAGCCGGTGACCGTGGTCCCGGTCGGCATGGTGAAGGGCCTCGAGCTCGACGCCTCGGTGGTGGTCGAACCGGCCGCCATCGTCGACGAGGAGGCCCAGGGGCTGCGAGCCCTCTACGTGGCGCTCACCCGGTCGACCAAGCGCTTGGCCATCGTCCACGAGCGGCCGCTTCCCGACTTCCTCGAGGAACCGGTCGAGCTCGACCAGCTCTCGCTGGACATCGACCGGGCGGTCTGATGGCCCGGCCGGCCTCCGTCTCGCGGCCGACGTGAACCCTCGGGTGGGCGCGCGGTGATCGTGGTCATCGGGGCCGGCCCCGCCGGCCTGGCCCTGGCGTGGGAGCTGCATCGCAACGGTCGATCCGTCGTGGTGCTCGATGCCGCCGATCACGTCGGTGGCATGACGGCCTCCCCCGTGATCTCGGGCGTCCCTGTCGACCTCGGGAGCCACCGGCTGCACCCCGCGATGGCGCCTGCCGTCCGAGCCGTGCTCGACGATCTCGTCGACCTGCAGGTCCGGCGGCGCAACGGCCGGATCCGGCTGGGTGAGCGCTGGATGCCCTTCCCGCTCACGGTGCGCGGGTTGGTCAGGGGGCTTCCCCCGGGGGTCGCCGGCCGGGCGGCGCTCGACGCGGTGTGCGGCCCGCTCCGGCGGCCGAGGTCCGACAGCTACGCCGACGTGGTGCGCGCCGGGCTCGGCCCCACCGTGTGGCGGCACTTCCACGAGCCGTACGCCTGGAAGGTGTGGGGCGTCGAGCCGGCCCAGCTCGACGGTGAGCTGGCCCGCCGACGCGTGTCGGCATCGTCCCCCGGGGTCGTCGCCCGGCGACTGGTCGCCGGGGTCCGTCATCGTCCCTCGTTCTTGTACCCGCGCCAGGGGTTCGGCGCCCTGGCCGAGGCTCTCGCCGCCCCGCTCCCCGATGTCCAGCTCGGCACCAAGGTCACCGGGTTGATCGCTCGCGACGACCGGGTCATCGTCGGGCTCGCCGATGGCCGCATCATCACCGCGACGCACGTGTTCTCCACCGCGCCGATCACCCGGACCGCGGGCTGGCTCGGTCTGACCGACCTCGCGACGGTGCGCATGCGGGCGGTGGTGCTGGTGTATCTCACCATCGACCGGCGGCCCTACACCCCGTACGACGCCCACTACCTCCCCGACCGCCACGTCCTGCCCACCCGGCTGTCCGAGCCGATGAACTACCGCGACCGCCCCGACGATCCGCGGGACCGGACCGTGCTCTGCGCCGAGATCCCGTGCTGGGAGGGGGACTCGGTCTGGCGCGCGAGCGATGCCGACCTCGGCCTGCGGGTCGCCGACGACCTGGTGCGATCCGGCCTCCCGGCGCCACGGACGGTGGCAGTCGAGACCAAGCGGCTGCCCTCGGTCTATCCGGTGATGACCTCGGACGCGATCGAGGCGTTGGCCCGGGCCGACCGGGCGCTGGAGGAGGTCCGGCGCGTCACCGTGCTGGGCCGCCAGGGGCTGTTCACGCCCGACAACTCCGATCAGGTCATCGAGATGGGCCTACGGGCGGCGCGATGCGTCGGCGACGACGGGAGCTTCGACCGGTCGGCGTGGCGGCAGGCGCGCGACGACTTCCGCGGCTTCGTCGTCCAGGATTGAGCCGTCGGCGTCGATCAGGCAGAGACCGTCGCGGCCCGGCGAGCGACGATCGCGGCCAGGTCATCGGTCATCGTGGTGGTCATCGACATCTTGCCGTGCACCGAATCGGCGCCGGCCGCCATGGCGGCATCGTGCTCGCGCTGGAGGGCCGAGCCGGTGACGACGGCGAGGGCGGCATCGACGCCGGCGTTGCGGAGCTCGGAGATGAGCCACGTGCCGTCCGGACCGTCGAGTTGCAGGTCCACCAGCACGAGCTCGGGCTGGACCACGGCCACCACGGTGATCGCCTCGGCGGCATCGCACGCCTCACCGACGACCTCGAATCGGCCGTCCTTCTCCAGGATGGTGGCGAGCAGGTAGCGGACATCGCTCGAATCGTCGACCACCACCACGCGGATGCGCGGCGCTGCGATCTCGCAGTCGTTCTCGTTCTCCATGACGTCGCCCCTCCACGGTCGCTCATCGTTCTCACCCACATCGGCCGATCCGGGCCGTCACTTGAGCCGCTTCGTCAGCGAGAGCTGACGAGGATGCGTTCGCTGGCGAAGGCGCCGATGCCGATGGTCTGGCCGTCGATCTCGACGGTGGTGGTGCCGTCGGGGGAGGAGGCCGTGACCTGGCCTCGTGAACCCGGCACCAGCGAGGCGTCCTCGAGGAACTCCAGCAACCCGGGAGTGAACTCGAGCTCCTCGGGGATCCGGCTGACCACGAACCCGTTGCCGACGTCGAGGGCGGCGAGCGGGACGGTGCTGGGCTGGTCGTAGTTCGACCCCGGGATCGGGTTGCCGTGGGGGCAGGTGGTGGGCGAGCCGAGGAGCCGGTCGATCGCGTCCTCGACCTTGTCGGAGATCACGTGCTCCCACTTGCCGGCTTCCTGGTGGGCGTCGGCCCACGACAGGTCGAGGATGTCGGTGAGGAAGCGTTCGGCGAGCCGGTGTCGTCGGACGGTCCGCTCGGCGAGCCGCTGGCCCCCGGTGGTGAGGGCGATCTTGGTGCCGTTGGTGCTCACCAGGCCTTCGGCCTCGAGCTTGCGCATCATCTCGGACACCGCGGGACGGGACACGTCGAGCCGATCGGCGATCCGGGCCTGGATGACGGCGATGTCGTCCTCGGCCAACTCCCAGATCGCCTCGCAGTACTCCTCGAAGGCAGGATGCCATTCCGGGGTCTGGTAGGCCGTCACGCCACCATCCTAGGAGCGCCCCGGCAGATGCAGTCGTCCGTGTCGACCTGGCCCGGGCGTGTCACGATGCGACCGTGCAGCACGCCCGCCTCCCGGTGACGATCGACGATGTGCACGCCGCCGCGTCGGCCATCGCGGGCGCGGTGCTGCGCACGCCGACCACCCGCTCGCACACCCTGTCGGCCATCACCGGTGCCGAGGTGTGGGTCAAGTTCGAGAACCTGCAGTACACCGCGTCGTTCAAGGAGCGGGGGGCGCGCAACCGGTTACTCACCCTCGACGAGGACGAGCGCCGGCTCGGGGTGGTCGCCATGTCGGCCGGCAACCACGCCCAGGCGGTGGCCCACCACGCCACGTTGCTGTCGATCGCCTCCACCGTCGTGATGCCCGAGGGGACCCCGGACAACAAGATCAGCCGAACCGAGGACAACGGCGCCACCGTGGTGGTCGAGGGCGCCACGCTGGAGGACGCAGCCATCGTGGCGCGTCGCATCGCTGCCGAGGAGGGATCCACGTTCATCCCTCCCTACGACGATGTCGCGATCATCGCCGGCCAGGGCACCTGCGCGCTCGAGGTGCTGGCCGATGGCCCGCCGCTCGACGCCCTCGTCGTCCCGGTGGGGGGCGGAGGGCTGTTCGCCGGATGCTGCGTGGCGGCCCGAGCGCTCGCCCCGGAGACCGAGCTCATCGGCGTGCAGTCGGAGCTGTATCCCGAGATGATCCGGGCCACCGGCCGTCCGGTCACCGATCCCCCACAGAAATGGGGACCGACCATCGCCGAGGGCATCGCGGTCAAGGCCCCCGGCGTCCTCACCACCGAGATCATCGCCGCGCTGGCCACCGACATCGTCGCCGTCCCCGAGCGGGCCATCGAGGAGGCCGTGGTCTGGTACCTGGAGGTCGAGAAGATCGTCAGCGAGGGTGCCGGCGCCGCGCCGCTGGCCGCGCTGTTGACCGATCCCGACCGCTTCGCCGGTCGCACGGTCGGGTTGGTCCTGTCCGGCGCCAACATCGATCTGCGGCTGCTGTCATCGGTGATCATGCGCGGTCTGGCCCGAACCGGCCGGTTGTGCCGGCTGGTGATCGACGTACCCGACGCACCGGGGGCGCTCGGTGCGCTCACCGCAGCCGTCGGCCGCGCCGGCGGGAACATCGTCGATCTCTGGCACCACCGTGAGTTCGGCGTGCAGTCGGCGCGGGTCACCGAGATCGAGCTCCTGATCGAGACCAGGGACCAAGAGGCTGCAGATCGTCTCCGAGCCGAGCTCGAGGCGGGCGGCTACGACGTCGACGACGCGCCCCGACGAATGAAGTGAGCCTGATGACACACCGGGAGGGATCGTGAACGGAGCTGAACTCGCACTGCGCACCGCAGTCGGCATGGGGGTCGACGTGTGCTTCGCCAACCCGGGAACCACCGAGATGGAGCTGGTGGCCGCCCTCGACACCGTGCCGGGGATGCGCGGCATCCTCGGCCTGTTCGAGGGCGTGGTCACCGGCGCGGCCGACGGTCATGGCCGCGTCACCGGGCGCCCTGCCCTCACCCTGCTCCATCTCGGCCCCGGCTTCGGGAACGGGCTGGCCAACCTCCACAACGCTCGCCGGGCGCACACGCCGGTGGTCAACATGATCGGTGATCACGCCAGCTGGCACCGCCACGCCGACGCGCCCCTCAGCTCTGACATCGAGTCGTTGGCCAGGGTGGTCTCTCGTCACGTGGAGACGGTGCCGTCGTCGGCCCACATGGGCTCGAGCATGCAGGACGCCATCGTGGCGTCGATGGGCCCGCCGTCGGGCGTGGCCACGATGATCATCCCGCAGGATGCGGCGTGGGGTCAGGCCGACCTGCACGATGTGGGCTCGATCGATGCCGAGGAAGACCCGATCGACGCCGACGCCATCGGCGCAGCGGCCGCGGCCCTGCAACACGCGGACGGCGTCGCGCTGCTCCTCGGCGGCACGGTGCGTGGCCCCGAGCTCGACGCCGCCCACCGGATCGCGGCGGCCACCGGCTGCGCGGTGTGGATCGACACCTTCCCCGCGGTGGTCGAACAGGGTCGGGGTCGTCCCCGCTTCGACGCCGTGCCGTACTTTCCCGAGCAGGGCATCGAGGCCCTCGCCGGCGTCCGGACCCTGATCGTGGCCGGCACGCGGTCGCCGGTGGCGTTCTTCGGCTACCAGCGCGTCGGGCGCAGCTCGCTCGTCGCCGACGACTGCGAGGTCATCGTGGTGGCCGGGCCGGGGGTGCGCGGTCACCTCGGTCTCGATGCCATCGCCGACGCCCTCGATCTCGAGCCCACCCCCTCGGTCCCGGACGTCGACGCGGCCGAGATGCCCACTGGCGACCTCGACATGTTCACCATGGGGGCGATGGTCGCCGCACTCCAGCCGGAGGGCGCAATCGTCGTCAACGAGGCCGCCACCTCCGGACTCGGTTGGGCGATGGCGTCGGGCGGCGCCGCACCGCACGAGGCGTTCGCACTGACCGGCGGCGCCATCGGACAGGGCCTGCCCGGCGCGGTGGGCGCGGCCGTGGCCGCCCCCGACCGCAAGGTGATCGCGCTCCAGGCCGACGGCTCCGGGCTGTACACGGTGCAGTCGCTGTGGACCATGGCTCGTGAAGGTCTGGACGTCACGGTCGTCGTGTGCGCCAACCGCGCCTACCGGATCCTGCAGATGGAGATGCACCGCACCGGCAACGACCACCCCGGAGCGCAGGCGATGTCGCTCACCGACCTGGGGAACCCCGACCTGGACTGGGTCTCGCTCGCCCGTGGCTTCGGCGTCGACGGCATGCAGGCCACCACACTCGACGACGTGCGGATCGGGTTCGAACGGGGGCTGGCCACCGACGGGCCCTACGTGGTCGAGGCGCTGGTCTGAACGATCCGGAGCGCCGTCACCCGACGCATCGATCGCGCCGCGCCCTAGGGTCATCCCATGCGCATCGGCATCAACGGATCGGGCGTGCTCGTGAGCGCCGACATCGGGGCCGTCACGACCGACATCACCGCCGCGGAGTCGGAGGGCTTCTCGTCCTACTGGCTGGCCCAGACCGGCCTGGTCGACGCCCTCGGGGTGCTCGCCGCGGCCGGGCCGTCGACCTCGGCCATCGAGTTCGGCACCGCGGTGGTGCCCACGTGGACGCAACACCCGATGGCGCTCGCCGCTCGGGCCTTGACCACCCAGCAGCAGGTCGGGGGTCGGTTGGTGCTCGGCATCGGGCTGTCGCACCAGCCCGCGGTCGAGGACCGGCTCCACATGAAGTGGGAGAAGCCGATCCGGCACATGCTCGACTACCTCGAGGTCCTGAGCCCGCTGCTCACCGAGGGCTCGGTCTCGTACCAGGGTGAGGTGTGGAGCCTCGACGCCGACATGCGACGGCCCACCGAAGCACCGCCGAAGGTGATGCTCGCCGCGTTGGGTGACCAGATGCTGCGGATCGCCGGCCGCCGTACCGACGGCACGATCCTGTGGTGCGTCGGTCCCAAGACGATCGAGCAGCACATCGCGCCCCGGATCAACGAGGCCGCGTCCGCGGCCGGGCGGCCGGCACCGTCGATCGTGTGCAGCATTCCGTGCTGGGTCACCGACGAACCGGCCAAGGCCCGGGAGTTCATCGGCGCCGTACTCGCCACCTACGCCGAGCTGCCCAGCTACCGAGCCATGCTCGACATCGAGGGCCTCCACGGGCTCGAGGACCTCTCGCTCGTCGGGAGCGAGGCCGAGGTGCGCGACGGGATCGCCGCGGTCGAATCGTCGGGGGCCACCGACTTCACCGCGGTGGTGATGGGCGGCAACCCCGACGAGATCGCCACCACCCGGGCACTGCTGGCCTCGATCTGACGGAGTGGTCCGCCTCATCGCCACGGATCTCGATGGCACGCTCCTCGGTCCGGGCGCGGTCCTGTCGGAGCGGACGCTCGCCGCGCTGCGCCTGGCCCGCTCCGCCGGCGTGCTCGTGGTGGCTGCCACGGGGCGCGGGTGGCGGTCCGCCACCGAGGTCCTGGCGCCGACCCCGGTGATCGAGCACGCGGTGTGCTCGAACGGCGCGCTGACCTTCGATCGGGCGGCGGGGGTGGCCCTGCGCTGCGACGCCATCGATCGCGGCGCGCTCGCTCGCGCCGCCGGGGCGATCCGGGCCGCCATCGACGACGTGGGGCTGGGATGGGAGTTGGTCGACGGCCGTTTCGGCTGGGACGAACGGTTCCTCGCCCACAACCGGGCGGTCGAGTTGCGGGACGGTCACGAGCGGTTCCACGAGCTACCGGTGCACGACCCGCCGGCCGAGGTGCTCAAGTTGCTGGTGAGCGCCCGGGGCTTCGGCGAGGAGGAGCTCTACGAGTACCTCCACCCCCAGATGCCCACCGACGTCGAGACCACCGCCTCGGGCATCTCGTTCGTCGAGGTCACCGGTGCCGGAGTACATAAGGCCAAGGCCCTCCGCGCCCTGTGCGACGACCTCGGCGTCGAGGCGGCCGACGTGGTGGCGTTCGGGGACAACCGCAACGACATCGCCATGCTCGAGTGGGCAGGCACCGGCTACGCGATGGCCAACGCCAACCCGGCGCTGACCGCGGTGGCCGACAGCGAGGCACCCCACCACGCCGAGGACGGGGTGGCCCAGGTCATCGAGTCTCTGCTCGCCTGAGTCCCCGCCACGGGCATCCCCGCACGACCCGGTGGGTTCAGCGTGGCTCGGTCGGAGTGCCGTCGCCGCGGGTGATCGCCCGCCAGCACGCCTCGGCCATCGCCTCCCGCTCGTCGTCGCTGAGCCGGCGACCCGACGCCACGATGCGCAGGATCGGTCCGACCGCCAGGTCGTAGAGGACCATCGGCGGCAGGGGCACGAGCACGTCGTCCAGATCGGGGGCGACCGCCTCGGCCATCAGGGGATCGCCATCGGTGGCCATCGCCAGGTCGTGGGCCGGCTCGGCATAGGGCGAGGAGTCGACCTGGAGGAGGAAGCGAGCGCGATCGGGATCGTCCCGGAGGTGGTCGAACACGCCGAGCCAGAGTTGCCGGAACCGCGTCGCGGGCGGAGCAGCCGGGTCGATCCCGCGGAACGCGGCCAGTCCGAGCTCTCGCTTGGCCTCGACGTAGGCCGCGAGGACGAGGTCGTCCTTGGACTGGTAGTGGACGTAGGCCGTGCCGGTGGCCACGTGGGCCTCGGCCGCGACGGCACTCATCGAGGCGCCGTGGAAGCCGCGCCGGGCCACGAGGCGTCGCAGCGCCTCGCGGACCGCCGCGGCCCGATCCACGTCGTCGCGCACGGGGCTCACCCGTCGAGCGCCGCCTTGGCCGCGCCCACGTCGATGGCCACACCCGTCTCCCGCTCGGACACGGTCCACAGCGTCTCGATCGCCTCGTCCATGCCGTAGAACCGCAGCACCGGTCGCTTGACTGCCGGGCCGTTGCTGACGAAGGCCGGTCCGTACAGCTCGCCACCTTCGGCCCCCGGATCGGTGGCCGCTCGCAGCTGCATGCGGGCGCCGACTCGCGGCGTCATGCCGCCGATGGCCGCCACCTTGTCGGAGATCGCGCCCAGGAGACCGCCCCCGCCCTCGTGGACCGTGCGGGACTGCAGTTCGGTGTGGGTCAGCCCGGGGTGGGCGAGCAGGCTCTTCACGCCGACCCCGGCCGCCTCGAAGTGTCGCTGGAGCCCGAGCCCGAAGTGGTAGTTGGCCAGTTTGGCCTGGCCGTAGGAGCCCCAGGGCTTGTAGCGACCCCGCAGGTGGGGATTGTCGGGGTCCACGGTGCGCCCCAGGAACCGGGCCACGCTCGTGATCGTGACGATCCGGGCGTCGCGGCCCTCGGCATCGGCCCGCAACAGCGCCGGCAGCAGCATGGCGGTGAACGTCCAGTGGCCCAGGTGGTTGACCCCGAACTGCATCTCGTAGCCGTCGGCGGTCTCGCGCTCGGGCATCGCCATCAGCCCGGCGTTGTTCACCAGCAGGTCCATCACCGGGTGGGCCTCGACGATGGCGGCCGCGGCCGCCTTCACCGACGCCTGGTCGCCGAGATCGAGGGGGACCAGCTCCAGCGAGGCCTCGGGGTACGTCGAGCGGATCCGGGCCTCGGCTTCGGCTGCCTTGTCCTGGTTGCGGACGGCCATGACCACATGGGCGCCGTGACCGGCCAGGGCCTCGGCGGTCTCGAGCCCGAGACCACCGTTGGCGCCGGTGACGACCGCGACGCGGCCGTCGAGGTCGGGGATGTCGGATTGGGTCCAGGGCATGGGGGAGCCTCCGGTGAGTGAATGAACGATCGTTCAGTACCGTAGCGGAACGGTGACGGTCGCCAGGAACCGAGCCGGGCCGGTGGTCACGGTGTCCCGATACCGTTCCCCCGATGGCAGGCTCCGCCGCGCTCGAGCAGTTCTCGCCGGCGGTGCGCGCCTGGTTCGAGACGTCGTTCCCGGTGCCGACCCCACCCCAGGAGCAGGGGTGGCCCGCCATCGCCGGCGGCCACCACACGCTCATCCTGGCCCCCACCGGCAGCGGCAAGACGCTGTCGGCGTTCCTGTGGGCCATCGATCGGCTCACCTCCTCGCCCCCACCGGCCGAGCGCACCCATCGGACCCGGGTGCTGTACATCTCCCCGCTCCGGGCGCTGGCCGTCGACGTGGAGAAGAACTTGCGGGCCCCCATCCAGGGCATCCGCCTCGCCGCCGACCGCCTCGGCCTCGACTACCACGAGCCGGTGGTCGGGTTGCGCACGGGCGACACGCCGGCCGACGAGCGCCGCCGCCTGGTGCGTCACCCGCCCGACATCCTGATCACGACGCCCGAGTCGCTGTACCTGATGCTCACCTCGGCGGCGCGCGAGACCCTGCAAGGCGTCGAGGCCGTCATCGTCGACGAGATCCACTCGGTGGCCCGCACCAAGCGGGGTTCCCACCTCGCCCTCTCGCTGGAGCGGCTGGTGGAGTGGATCGGGGCCAACGGCGGGGCCCCACCCCAGCGCATCGGCCTGTCGGCCACCCAACGGCCGCTGGACGAGATCGCCGCCTTCCTGGGTGGGCGGTCGGGGGGAGAGGGCGGCAAGCGAGACGGCTCGTGGCGGCCGGTGACCATCGTCGACGCCGGCGTGCGCAAGCAGCTCGACGTGGAGGTGGTGGTCCCGGTCGACGACATGGGCGAGCTGGGCCAGGTCATCGACGAGCCGGTGAGCGGTCCGGCCGCCGCGGGCCCGGTGCGGCGCAGCATCTGGCCGTCGATGCACCCCCGCCTGCTGGAGCTGGTGCAGCAGCACAACTCCACCCTCATCTTCGTCAACGCCCGGCGCCTGGCCGAGCGGCTGGCCACCCGGCTCAACGAGCTGGCTCACGACGAGGAGGACGTCGGCGCCGCTGCCATGGGCACCGGCCATGTGCGGTATGCGCCGGGAAAGGGCGTGGATGGACGTGACGATGACGAACCAGGTCGCCGTTGGGAGCACCAGCGAGCAGGCGACAGCGAAACGACGCCCGAAGGTCCCGCAGGGGACCGAGGCGGACTGAGCCATGAGCTCGTCAAGGCGCACCACGGTTCGATCTCGCGGGAGCGGCGGCTCCAGATCGAGGACGAGCTGAAGTCGGGTCGGTTGAAGGGCCTGGTGGCGACCTCGTCCCTGGAGCTGGGCATCGACATGGGCGCGGTCGACCTCGTCATCCAGGTCGAGTCGCCGGGGAGCGTGTCGTCCGGGCTGCAGCGCATCGGTCGGGCCGGCCACCAGGTCGGCGAGCCGAGCCGGGGCAAGCTGTTCCCGAAGCACCGCCAGGATCTGCTCGAGGCCGCGGTGGTGGTGCAGCGGATGCACGAAGGTCTGATCGAGACCACCCATTACCCGCGCAACCCCCTCGACGTGCTGTGCCAGCAGATCGTGGCGGCCTGCGCCCTCGACGAGTGGCCGGTGGACGAGCTCGCCGCCATGATCCGCCGGGCGGCGCCGTTCGCCACGCTCACCGACGACGTGCTGCACGCCTGCCTCGACCTGCTCGCCGGCCGGTACCCGTCGGAGGAGTTCAGCGAGCTCCGGCCCCGCATCGTGTGGGACCGAGCCGGGCCCGACGGGGGCGGCGGCATCGTGCGGGGTCGGGCCGGGGCGCAGCGGCTGGCGGTCACCAACCCGGGCACCATCCCCGACCGCGGCCTGTTCGGCGTGTTCCTCCCCGACGGCACGCGGGTGGGGGAGCTCGACGAGGAGATGGTCTACGAGTCGCGGGCGGGCGAGACGTTCCTGCTCGGCGCGTCCACGTGGCGGATCGAGGAGATCACATTCGAGCGGGTCATCGTCACGCCGGCCCCGGGTGTCCCCGGCAAGATGCCGTTCTGGCACGGTGACGGTCCGGGCCGCCCGCTGGAGCTGGGCCGGGCCATCGGCGAGTTCACCCGCCAGATCCGCGACCCCGACGTCCATCCCGACCCCGTGGCCACCCTCCGCCAGGCTCACGGGCTCGACGAGCGGGCTGCTCGCAACCTGGTCGCGTTCCTCGACGAGCAGGCCGAGGCCACCGGGGTGGTGCCCGACGACCGAACCATCGTGGTCGAGCGGTTCCGGGACGAGATCGGCGACTGGCGGGTCTGCATCCTCTCGCCGTTCGGCGCCCAGGTCCACGCCCCGTGGGCCATGGCGTTGCAGGTCGTCCTGGAAGGGCGGTGGGGCGTCGAGGTCGAGATGATCTGGTCCGACGACGGCATCGTGCTCCGCCTGCCCGAGGCTGTCGACGACTTCCCCCTGGAGGAGCTGGCCATCCCGCCGGAGGAGATCGAGGAGATCATCCTCGGTCAGCTGCCCAACACGGCCATGTTCGCCTCCCGGTTCCGGGAGTGCGCCGGCCGGGCCCTGCTCCTGCCCCGCCGGCGTCCGGACCGGCGCCAACCCCTGTGGCAGCAGCGCCAGCGGGCCGCCGACCTGCTCAAGGTGGCGGGCAAGTACCCGACGTTCCCGATCCTGCTGGAGACGACCCGGGAGTGCGTCAACGACGTGTTCGACGTGCCGGCCCTGAAGGAGGTGCTGGGCGACATCCGCAGCCGGCGCATCCGGGTCGTGCCGGTCGACACCGACCAGTCGTCACCGATGGCCCAGTCCCTGGTGTTCGGCTGGATCGCGGTCTACATGTACGAGGGCGACGCCCCGCTGGCCGAGCGGCGGGCCGCGGCCCTGGCCCTCGACCGCGACCTGCTGCGCGAGTTGCTCGGCTCCGAGGAGTTGCGCGAGCTGATCGACCCCGACGTGCTGGCCGAGCTGGAGATGGAGCTGCAGCGTCTGACCGACGGGCGACGGGCGCGTGACGTCGACGAGTGCCACGACCTGCTGCGGCTCCTCGGTCCACTGACCCTCGAGGAGATCGACGCCCGCTGCGACGCGCCCGAGGCCGGCGGCGCGAAGGCGTGGCTCGACGAACTGGCCGATGCCCGCCGGGCCTACGCCGTCGGGGTGGCGGGTGAGGAACGATGGGCGGCCACCGCCGACGCCGCCCGCCTGCGCGACGCCCTCGGCGTGGCCGTCCCCGTCGGCCTGCCCGCGGCGTTCACCGATCCGGTCGACGACCCGCTGGCCGACCTCGTCGCCCGCTACGCCCGCACGCACGGGCCCTTCACCTCGGCCGGCGTGGCGGCCCGCTACGGCGTGGTGGTCGACCGGGTCGTCCCCGCGCTCGAACGGCTCGAGGCCGACGGCCGGGTCATCCGGGGCGAGTTCCGCCCCGGCGGTCACGACCGCGAGTGGACCGACCCCGAGGTGCTCCGCACCCTGCGGCGGCGGTCGCTCGCCGCGCTGCGCCGGGAGGTCGAGCCGGTCGACGGCGACGCACTCGGCCGCTTCCTGCCCGAGTGGCATCACGTGGGGAGTCGCCGGAAGGGCCTCGATGCCCTGGTCGACGTGGTGGCCCAGCTCCAGGGCGCGCCCATTCCCGCCTCGGTGCTGGAGGCCGACGTGCTGCCCGCCCGCCTGGGCGAGTACCGGGCTGCCGACCTCGACCAACTCTGCACCGCGGGCGAGGTGGTCTGGGTCGGGTGCCGGCTCGCTCGGGGCGAGGGACGGCCGCGTGCGCCTCCTGTTCCGGGACTCGGCCGCGCTGCTGGTGCCGACACTCGACGCGGCGCCCGGCGGCGACACCCACGCCGCCCTGCTCGACCACCTTGGCCGCCGGGGCGCGTCGTTCTGGTCCGACCTCGTGGGTGCGACACAGGTCGCGGGCGCGTCCTACGACGACACGACCGTGCTGGCCGCGCTGTGGGACCTGGTCTGGGCGGGCTACGTCACCAACGACTCGCTGGTTCCGCTGCGGGCGTTCCTGCGGGGTACGCCCCGCCGCTCGACGTCGTCACGGGGCCGGGGACGGCCCCGGCCCGGCCGGCTCTCCCGGCTCGGGCCGCCGGCGGGAGCGGGCCGGTGGTCGCTGGTGGCCCCGCTGCTGGAGCCTTCGCCCTCGCCCACCGAGGCCGCCCACGCCAAGGCCCGCCAGCTGCTCGAGCGCTACGGCGTGCTCACCCGCGAGGCGGCGCTGGGGGAGGGGAGCGAAGGCGGATTCGCCGGCGTGTACCCGGTGCTCAAGGCGCTGGAGGAGCGGGGCGAGGTCCGGCGGGGCTACTTCGTCGCCGGTTTGGGCGCGGCCCAGTTCGCCCTCCCCGGCGCGGTCGACCGCCTCCGCGCGCGCCCGCGATCCGGACGTCGCCGCCGGTCCGGTCGTGCTGGCGGCCACCGATCCGGCTCAGCCCTACGGCGCCGCCCTGCCCTGGCCCGACTCGCCCGGCCGGCCCGCTCGCCAGGCCGGCACCCACGTGCTGCTGGTCGACGGAGCGCTCGTGGTCCACGTCGAGCGGGGCGGGCACAGCATCGCCACCTTCGAGGCCACGGCCGACCACCCCGACTGGCCCGAGGCCCTCAAGGCGCTGGCCGACTCCGGTCGCTACCGCAGCCTCGAGATCCGCAAGATCGACGGCGCTCCGGCCGGCGAGTCGGTCTGGCGCGAAGCCCTCGAGAACGCCGGCTACCGCGACGGCTACAAGGGCTTCGTCCATCGCCCACCCCGCCGCTCCTGACCGACCGCGCCCCCCCTTCCTCCTGGTTCTGCTAGCCGAACGCGTGAGCTGAGCGACGAATCTGACATCCAGAACGAGTGGGGTGGGGGTGTGGGTAGCGTGCCGTCGATGGTGCACCCGGCCGACGTCGATTCCCGGTTGACCGCACACCTGCGGGACTGGCTCGGTGCCTGGCCGCCGGCGGGCGGGTTGCAGGTGGTGGGATCCGACCGCCGGGTCGAGCCGGGCTGGAACGGCAAGGTGCGAGCGGTGAACGGGGTGGTGACACCGCAGGGCACGGTGCTGTCGGTCCCGCCCGACGCGGTCGACGAGGTGGTCGCGGCCGGCGAGGACCTCGCCACCATCGCCGAGCATTTGGCCCGCATCCTGGGACGACCCGGCGCGGTGTTCGGCAGCGGCATCTTCCGGTGGTCCATCGACCCCACGCCCGGAGACGATCCGGGAGCGTGGCTGCCTACCGACGATCCGCGGGTCCCCGAGTGGCTCCACCCGTTCAACGGCGACGTGCTGGTGGCCTTCGAGGCCGGTGCCCACGGACCCGAGGTGGCGGCGGGCGTGGGTCGGAAGCTGCACGATCGCCACGGGCACGAGATCGCCGTGGTGACCGAGGACGGCTTCCGGGGTCGGGGTCATGCCCGGGAGCTGGTGACCCAGGCGGCCCGCCGCATCCTCGACGACGGCGCGGTCCCCGTCTACCTGCACGCGCCCGACAACCTCGCCTCGGCGCGCACCGCCGATGCCGCCGGCTTCCCCGATCGGGGCTGGCGGATCGTCGGGCTGTTCGACGCCGAGGAGGGCAGCGACGACCCCGCCGCCGACACCGCCGACGACCCCGCCGACGTCGGGGCCTGACGCGGTGCCGGAGGGCGACACCATCCACCGGGCTGCGGCTCGGATGCGCACCGCGCTGGAAGGCCATTGCCTCACCCGCTTCGAGGCCCCTCGTCTGGTCGGTGATCGGCCCCAACCGGGGGAGCGGATCGAGTCGGTGGTGGCGCGGGGCAAGTACCTGCTGGTGGCCTTCGAGGGCGGCCTCACCCTGCGCACCCACATGAAGATGACCGGTTCGTGGCACCTCTACGAGACGGGCGCTCGGTGGCGCAAGGGCGCCCACCTGGCCCGGGTCGTGATCGAGGCCGACAACGGATGGACCGCGGTGTGCTTCCAGGCGCCCGTCGTGGAGACGTTCCACCGCGCCGCCGGTGAGCCACCCGCGCTGGCCTCCCTGGGCCCCGACCTCACCGCGGCCGAGCCCGACCTCGACGTGGCGGTGCAGCGGGTCGCCCGGTTCGCCCCGGCCGAGACCGAGATCGCCGACGTGCTGCTCGACCAGCGTCTCGCCAGCGGCATCGGCAACGTCTACAAGTCCGAGGTGCTGTTCCTGCACGGGGTGGATCCGTTCACCCCCGTGGCCGAACTCGACGACGGACGGCTGCGGGGCCTGTACCGCACGGCCCACGACCTGCTCCGGGCCAACCTCGGCCGGGCCCGTCGGACCACCTACCGGGGCGGGGTGGCGGTCTACGGCCGGCCGGGCCAGCCCTGCCCCCGCTGTGGCACCCCGGTCCGCGCCTGCCGTCAGGGCCCCCTGGCCCGGTCGACGTACTGGTGCCCGGTGTGCCAAGTGCGACCATCCGAGGCGGTTGTCGATTCCGCTCCTCGTGATTAGTTTCACATGAGAAGAACCGTGGAGGAAGCCGTGGAGCACGTCGGATCGCCCAGCCCGTCCGGAGACCGCTCCCACGTCGTGGTCGTCGGGGCCGGCTTCGGCGGGCTGGCCGTGGCCCGCCACCTCCGCGACACCGACGTCGACGTGACCGTCGTCGACCGCAACAACTTCCACACCTTCCTGCCCCTGCTCTACCAGGTGGCCACCAGCGGCCTGAACGCCGCCGACGTGGCCCACTCGGTCCGGGCCGTCTTCCAGCGCGCCCAGAACGTGCACGCCCACCTCGGCACCGTCACCGGGGTGGACTGGGAGGCGAAGCAGCTGGTGATCGAGGACCAGGAGCCGATGCCCTTCGACCACCTCGTGGTGGCAGCCGGCTCCTCCACCCACTACTTCGGCGTCGACGGCGCCGAGCAGCACGCCTTCCCCCTGTACTCGCTCGACGACGCGGTGCGGCTCCGCAACCGCATCCTCGAGCAGTTCGAGGCCGCCGACCGCGATCCGTCGATCATCGACGACGGCGCCCTCACCTTCGTGCTGGTGGGCGGTGGACCCACCGGGGTCGAGCTGTCCGGCGCGCTGGCCGAGCTGTTCGACAAGGTGCTTCGCAAGGACTTCGCCCACCTGCGGGTCGACCGGGCCCGCGTCGTCCTGGTCGAGATGGCCGACTCCCTGCTCACGCCGTTCCAGCAACGCAGCCGCCGCCACGCCCTCGACGCCCTGCGCCGGCGGGGCGTCGACGTCCGGCTCGCCACCACGGTCGAGGCCGTCCACCCGGGCCACGTCGTCCTCGAGGGTGGCGAGCAGGTGCCGACTCGAACCCTGATCTGGACCGCGGGAGTGAGTGCGAACTCGCTGACCGCGGCGTTGGACGTCGAGCTGGGTCCGGGCGGGCGGATCGTCGTCGGCGAGGACCTCGCCATTCCCGGACACGCGGGCGGATGGGCCATCGGCGACGTGGCTCACATCGTGACGTCGCAGGGCGACCTGGCCGGCACGGCGCTCCCCCAGCTCGCCCCGGTGGCGATGCAGTCCGGTGCGGTCGTGGCGGAGAACATCCTCCACACCATCGACGGCCGCCCGACGGAGACGTTCTCGTACCGGAACAAGGGCACCATGGCCACCATCGGCCGGCGCTCCGCCGTGGCCGAGCTGCCGCACCTGCCGGCGCTGGTCGGCTCGGTGGCCTGGCTGTCGTGGCTGTTCCTCCACCTCTGGATGCTGATCGGGTTCCGGAACCGGGTCTCGGTGCTGGTGAACTGGGCGTGGAACTACCTGACCTGGGACCGCGGGCCCCGCATCATCCTGCAGACCCGCAAGCCCGAGCCGTCCCGCCGGCCGGAGGGTTCACCGCCACCGCCCGACGAGGACGCGAGCTAGCGTCCCGCCATGCCCGACGCCGACACGATCCGCTCCGTCATCGCCGACTACTGCGCCCGTTTCTCCGACGATCGGGATGGCTGGCTCGATCTGTTCGCCGACGACGCCACCGTGGAGGACCCGGTCGGGTCCGACGTATTGAAGGGCAAGGAGGCCATCGGTGCGTTCTGGGACACGAGCCACGGCCTGGCCGACCAGGTGACGCTCTCGCTGTCGTCCTACGTGAAGGTGGCCGGCAACGAGGCCGCCTTCGCCATGGACGCTCGCATGGAGGTCGGCGACGACGTCAACGGCATGGCGATCATCGACGTGATGACCTTCGACGACGATGCCAAGATCACGTCGCAGCGGGCGTTCTGGGACTTCGCCGACATCGGCCCCGCCGCTTCGTCAGCGGACTCCGTCCGCTGACTTCGCTGCTGGAGTTGCTCGCCCGCCGTCCTTCGGCCGGCCGGCTCGTCAACTCCGCCGCCTGTCGGACGCGGACAGACTCCGTCCGCTGACTTCGCTGCTGGAGTTGCTCGCCCGCCGTCCTTCGGCCGGCCGGCTCGTCAACTCCGCCGCCTGTCGGACGCGGACAGACTCCGTCCGCTGACTTCGCTGCTGGAGTTGCTCGCCCGCCGTCCTTCGGCCGGCCGGCTCGTCAACTCCGCCGCCTGTCGGACGCGGACAGACTCCGCCCGCTGACTTCGCTGCTGGAGTTGCTCGCCCGCCGTCCTTCGGCCGGCCGGCTCGTCAACTCCGCCGCGTGTCGACCGGGTCAGGCGCGGCCGAGGATCCGGTCGACCGCGATCTCGATGACGGCGCGGTCGGGGCGCTCCTTGGGCTCGGAGTAGCGGGCGGCGTAGCGACGTTCGGCGTCGCGGCAACGGTCGGGCCCGGTGGTGACCGTGGCCGGTCCCTCGAGGCTCAGCCAGCGACCGCCGTCGACCTGGCTGACGACGGCCCGGTTCCGGGGTGACGCCAGGACGTTGTGGACCTTCTGGGACGCCGACCAGGTGATCACCCGGGCCAGACCGGCCTCGTCGTCCCACGTGAAGCCCACCGCGACGACGTGCGGCGAGCCATCGCGGCGCAGGGTCGTGAGGGTGGCGAGGTGGCGCTCGCGCAGGAACGAGAGGGCGGCGTCGTCGAGCTGATCGGGGAGCAGGGCCATGGGCCGTGTCTACCGGCCGGGGCTACTCGGTTCCGATCGCGTCCAGGACGTCGAGCCGGGCGGCCCGGCGCGCCGGGCGGATGGAGGCGACGACGCCGAGCACCGCGGCGGCCAGCACCACCACGACCAGACTGCGCACGGGCAGGCTGAACGAGGAGAGCCCGAAGCTCCCGAGTGAGGTGACCAGCGCCCAGCTGGCGACGAGGCCGATCACCAGCCCGACGACGGTGCCGAGGAGCGAGATGATCACCGCTTCCCACCGGACCGACGACCGCAACTGCGACCGGCTCATCCCGACGGCCCGCAGCAGGCCCAGCTCCCGCGTCCGCTCGTGGATCGACAGCGACAACGTGTTGGCGATTCCGATCATGGCGATCACCACCGACAGGGCCAGCAGGGCATTGACGAGGGTGAGGAAGCTGGTGATCTGGTCGGCCAGGTCGCCGATGAAGCCCTCGCGGTCGAGCACGACGATGCCGGGCAGATCGGCCACGACCGCCTCCATCCGGGTCTTGACCGTCGCCAGGTCGGCATTGTCGTCGAGCACCGCGATCACCTGCACCAGTTGGCGTTCGCTGACCAGCTGGTCGTAGGTGTCGTTGTCCACCGAGGCGAATCCGAGCAGCGTGAGGTCGTCGGAGATGGCCTGAATGGTGAGCACCTGGCTCGAACCCCCGGGCCCGGTCACCTCGACGAGATCGCCGATGTCCAGCCCCCGGTCGTCGGCGATGCCGACATCGACGACGATGCCGCCCGGGGTGAGGTCGCTGATGGCGCCCTGGGCCATGCGGGCATCGAAGACCTGGGTGACCGTGTCGGGGTCGAACGACTGGAGGAACTGGGTGCTCGTGTCACCGTTCGGGAAGCGGAACTGCGCCTGGGTGAACCCCAGCCGGGAGATCGTCTTCACCCCGTCGACCCGGGCCAGCTCGTCGGCGACCGTGGGCGGGAAGCCGGTGGGGGGACCGAAACCGGTCTCGCCCTGGACGATGAGGTCGCCGCTGAACCCGCGCTCGACCTCGTTGCGGACCGACAGCCGGGCCGACGCGGCGAAGATGGTGATGAACCCGATCAGGGCGACCCCGATCAGCAAGGCGGACGCGGTGGCCGAGGTGCGCTTGGGGCTGCGGGCCGCGTTCTCGGTGGCGAGGCGGCCGGTGATCCCCTTGAGGCGCGGCAGCCAGCCGGCGATGGCGCGGACGGTCGGGGCGGCCAACGCGGGTCCGACCACGATGGCTCCCACGACCAGGGCGAACGCGCCGAGCCCGACGGTGGGGATGGCGTCGGTGTCGCGCTGGCGCCACGCCGCGGACAGGCCGAACCCGGCCACCAACAAGACGACGGCGCCGATCGCGATCCGGGGGCGGGAGGCTTCGGAGCGGTCGATGGCGACGTCGCGGAGCGCGGCGAGCGGGGCGACGCGGGTGGCCTGGATGGCGGGGAGGACGGCGGCGAGGAGGGTGACCCCGAGGCCGACCGCGAAGGCGATCAGCACGGTGGCCGAACTGATCACCAGCCCGGTGGTCGGGAGATCGGCGCCGGCGGCCGAGAACGCGGCGGTGACACCCGTGGCGAGTCCGACGCCGGCGAGCAGCCCCACGACCGATGCCACCAGCCCGAGAACGGCAGCCTCGACGATGACCGAGCCGAGGACCTGTCGTCGGCTGGCGCCGATCGCCCGGAGCAGGGCCAGCTCCCGGGTCCGCTGGGCGACGAGGATCGAGAAGGTGTTGAAGATGATGAAGGCCCCGACGATCACCGCGATCACCCCGAAGACCACGAGCAGGATCCGGAAGAAGGCGAAGCCGTCCTGCACGTCGCTGGCCGTCTGCGCCGCGGCCTGGGCGCCGGTGAGGGCCTCGGCCCCGTCGGGCAGGGCGGCGCCGACCCTGGCCGCGAGGGTGGTGTCGTCCACGGAACCGTCCCCGGCCGCCACGATCACCTGGGTGGCGCCCTCGAGGCCGGCAATGCGTTGGGCCTCGGCGAAGGTGAAGTCGGCCGACACCGAACCGGCGGCGGACTTGGCCTCGCCGAAGGTGAAGGTGCCCACGAGGGTGTGGGGTGACGCCCCGAGTTGGGACACCACGGTGACGGTGTCACCGATCGACAAGCCGGCGTCCTCGACCGCCCCGATGTTCAGGGCCACCTCGTCGCTGGCCTTCGGTGGCCGGCCGTCCGCCATCCGGTACGGGTTGAGCACGTCGTCCTCGACCCAACTCTCGAGCAGGGTGGGTGGGCCCTGGTTGGAGCCGAGGGCGTCGCCGTCGGGGCCGACCACCCGGTTGATGGCACCGAAGCCGACGGTCTGGACGAACGGAGCCGCCCGTGCGACGCCCTCCACGCCGGCGACCACGTCGACGAGGTCGGTGCTCAGCTCCTGGCGGGCATCGCTCCCGCCGAAGCCACCGTCGAAGAGCTTCTCGCCCTGGACGCGCACGTCGATGCGGGCGTTCACGTTGGCGAAGAGGTCGTCGAAGACCCTGTCGATCGTGTCGGCGAACACCAGCGTGCCCGACATGAATGCCACGCCGAGGACGATGGCCACGACGGTGGAGACCAGCCGTCGCTTGTGCTCCCAGATCGAGCGCAGGGTGACGCGGAGCATCAGGCAGCGCCCCGCGGCGACCGCGACATCAGTGGTCGCCGAACTGCTTCATGCGGTCGAGGACGCGCTCCGCTGACGGGTCGGCCATCTCGTCGACGATCTCCCCGTCCTCGAGGAACAACACCCGTTGGGCGTACGACGCCGTGTTCGGATCGTGGGTGACCATCACGATCGTCTGGTCGAGGTCGTCGACCGCATGGCGCATGAACGTGAGGATCTCCGATGAGGTCGATGAATCGAGGTTGCCGGTGGGCTCGTCGGCGAACACGATCTCGGGCCGGCTGGCCAGGGCTCGAGCCACCGCGACGCGCTGCTGCTGCCCGCCCGACAGCTCGGAGGGCCGGTGGCGGAGACGATCGCCCAATCCCACGATGGCCACGACGTGGTCGACCCACGCCTGGTCCGGATCGCGACCGGCCAGCGCGAGCGGCAACGTGATGTTCTCGATGGCGGACAGGGTCGGGATCAGGTTGAACGCCTGGAAGACGAACCCGATGCGGTCCCGGCGCAGTCGGGTGAGCTCCTTCTCGGACAGGGTGGTGAGGTCGATCGCATCGGCACCGTCGCCGATGAGCACCGTCCCGCTCGTCAGGGTGTCCAGACCGGCGACGCAGTGCATCAACGTCGACTTCCCCGAGCCCGACGGCCCCATGATGGCGGTGAAGCGACCGGCGGCGAAGGCGACATCGACGTCACGCAGTGCGGTGACCTCGGTGGAACCCGATCCGTACGTCTTCGTGGCCGCGATGGTGCGGGCCGCGATGAGGGGTGAGGGGGAGGGGAGGCCGGCCATGCCGGGAGGCTAGGAGGATCGCCGACGGATGGTTGGCCAATTGTGGTTCTGGCCGGAATGTCGGGCCGGTCCGATCCGGTCCGCTCGTAGACTGGGCTCCGTGAAGTGTCCGCAGTGCCGAGCAGAGGTGCCGGCAACGGCGCGGTTCTGTCCGTCGTGCGGGCACGAGCTCGTGGTGGTCGGCGACCAACGCCGCATCGCCACCGTGCTCTTCGCCGATCTGGTCGGCTTCACTGCCCTCACCGAGCGCATGGACCCCGAGCAGGTCAAGGCCCTGGTCGACCGGTGCTTCGACCGTCTGGCCCGCGACATCGAGGCTTTCGGAGGGCGAGTCGACAAGGTGGTCGGCGACGCCATCGTCGCGCTGTTCGGCGCGCCGATCGCCCACGAGGACGATGCCGAGCGCGCCGTCCGTGCCGGCCTCCGCATGCAGCAGACGATCGCGGCGGTCGCGGCCGAAGTGGGCCACGTCGTGCAGATGCGGGTCGGCATCAACACCGGCGAGGTACTGGTCGGCGCGGTGCGTGCCGGCCGCGAGTACACCGCCATGGGTGACGTGGTGAACACGGCCAGCCGGCTGCAGACCGCGGCCGAACCCGGGACCGTGCTGGTCGGACCCGAGACGCACGCCGCCACCCGAGATGTCGTGTCCTACCGCGAGATCGACGCGGTGGTGGCGAAGGGCAAGGAGCTCCCGGTGGCGGCCTGGGTCGCACTCGGTGCGGTCGTTCCCCCGGGGCATCGTCCCCGACGGACCGGAGCGCCGCTGGTCGGGCGCGAGACCGAACTGGCCCTGCTGACCAGCGTGACGGCCACCGCGATCGATCGGAGCCGGGCCGCGCTGCTGATCGTCCACGGTGAGGCCGGGATGGGCAAGTCCCGGCTCGCGGCCGAGACGTCGAACTTCGCCGCCGACGAACTGGGCGCGCGGGTGCTCGAGGGCCGGTGCGTGCCGTACGGCGAGGCCAACGTGTGGTGGCCGGTGGCCGATGCGATCCGCACCTCGGCGTCCATCCCGGCCGATGCTCCCCTGGGCGACATCGATGCCAAGCTCCGTCGGGCCGCCCGGGCGTCGCTGGTCGAATCCGACCGCCTCGACGAGCTGGAGCGGGTGGTGGCCGGCCTGCACCACCTCCTCGGTCACGACGGGGCGCTGCGCGGCATCGACGCCACCCGGGCGCGCGACGAGGCCATCCGGTCGGTGGTGGCCCTGGCCGAGGGGTTCACCCACCGCCAGCCACTCGTGGTCGTGCTCTCCGATCTGCACTGGGCCGACCAGGAGGTCCTCGACCTCGCCGACACCCTGCTGGTACGACTCGCCCGTCGTCCCTTCGTCCTGCTCGCCACGGCACGACGTGCGCTGCGGGACCACTGGCATCCCACGCCCGAGGCCGCCAACTCGGTGGTCCTCCACCTCGACCCGCTCTCGCCGGACGCCAGCCAGCGCCTGCTCTACAGCCTCACGGAGGGCAGCCTCCACCCGTCGCTCGCGTCGATGCTGGTCGACCGGGCCGGTGGCAATCCCTTCTACCTCGAGGAGCTGGTCGCCCTGGTCAGCGAGGCCGGTGTCGACACCGTCGATGCCCTGCTCGACACCGACGCGGGAGAACTGCCGTCCACGTTGCGCGGCCTCGTCGCCGCCCGCCTGGATGCCCTCTCACCCGACGACCGCCACATCCTCGACGACGCGGCCGTGCTCGGTCAGCGCAGCAAGATCGGCGCGCTGGTCACCATGGCCGGGGTGAAGTGGAACATCGATTCCGAGACGGCGCGGGCCCACGTCGAGAACCTGGCGGCCCGTGAGTTCCTCGTCGTCGATGGAGACACCTACACCTTCCGGTCCGACGTCATCCGCGAGGTGGCCTACTCGACCCTCACCAAGGCGGATCGCGCCCGGTCGCACGCCGGGATCGCGGCGTGGATCGAGCAGAACGAGAACACCGAACACGAGTACGTCATCGATCAGATCGCCAGTCACTACGCGGCGGCGGCCGAGCTGGCGGCCGAGATCGGTCGGGTGGGCGGGGTGCCAGGCGACGTGGCCGAACGGGCCATCAACTGGTTGACGCTCGCCGCGGAGCGGGCCATCGCCGACTCGTTGCCGGCGCCGGCCGTCGCACTCACCAGCCGGGCGCTCGACCTGCTGGCGGAGGCCGACGTCCGTCGCCACGCGCTCCTCCACCTCCGAGCCGTGGCTCGTACCGACCGGCACGAGCTCGACGACGCCGAGCACGACGCCACCGAGTCGCTGACTCTCGCGGCCGAAGCCGACGACGAGGTCGGTGTCGCCCGCGCCCAGCTGGTGCTCGGCGAGGTGCACCAGCAACGGACCGACTTCACCACCGCGCTCGACGTCCTGTCGGACGCGCAACGCCGCTTCGCCGGCGTCGGCGACGAGTCCGGGGTGGCCGAGTCGCTGCGTCAGAAGGGGCTGACCCATCTCTTCGCCGGCGATTACCTGTCCGCCGACCAGGATTTCGAGGCCGCGCTCGAGCGCTTCGATCGCATCGGCGACGCCCGTGGCTCGGCCTGGGCCCACCAGAACCTGTCGTGGTCGGCCTACACCTCGGGCCGGGTCGACGAGGCCGACGACCGGATCATGCAGGCGATCGCCACCTTCGAGGACCTGGGCGACCCCGGCGGCATCACGTGGTCCCGGGGGCTGCTCGCCTGGGTCCGCTTCCACCAGGGCCACAACGACGAAGCCGAGACGCTGGCCCGCACCGTGGGTCGCGACGCGCACGACCGCGGCGAGGTGTGGGGGGAGGCGATGATGGTCGTGCTCACGGGCGCCATCGCGTTGTGGTCGGGACGGGTCGACGAAGCGGTGGAGACCCTGCGCCGGGCGGTGGACCTGTTCCAGGGGATCGACGACGCGTTCGGGGCGCTGCAGGCCCGCTGCGGGCTGGCCCGGGCCCTGTTCATGGCCGGAGAGATCGACGCCGGGTTCGCCGAGCTGGACGAGGTGCGCGCCTCCACTTCCGCCAACGCCACGCCCTTCGACCGGGTGGGCTTCGCCCGCATCACCGCGTTGACGGCCGCCGTCCAACTCGGGGACCTCGCCCTCGGTCGGGAGATCGTCGAGGAGTCGGCCGACGTGTGGCGGGGCGACTTGCTGGGCGGTGCCGACCGTCTCGTCGCCCTGGCCCTGTTCCTGCTGCAGTCGGGTGACCACGGATCCGCGGCCGAGACCATCGATCTCGTCACCGAGGAGCGGGGCTACGCCGATGCGGGTCGGGCGCTGGTGGCCGCAGTCGCCGGCGACTCCGACGGCGCGTTCCGCCATGCCGACCTGGTCGAGAGCCACACCAACACCTATCTCGACCGGGCCTACGCCGGGATCGCGCGCGCGATCGCCTGCGGTCGGTCCGGCGCGGTCGACGACGCCCGCGCCGCCCTGGCTCAGACGACGTCCGTGCTCGATGCCACCGACGACCGCCTGGCCCAGGCCATCGTCCGTCTCGCCGACGCGGCCATCGCCGAGTCGGGCGGTCAGCCCGACGCCAGCGGGGTGCGGCGCATCGCCGAGCAACGCCTGGCCGACCTCGGCGTGACCGCCGAGGGCTGGCGGACGTTGCTGTCCGATGCCCTCGGGGTCGCCGCCGCGTCGGCCTGAGCCGTTCGCTACGAAGGCTGCTTGGTGAGCCGGAGGTAGGGCTTCTTGGCGTCGTAGGCGCCGAAGCGCTCCTTGGCGTCCTCGTCGGAGACGGCGGGAGCGATGATCACGTCCTCACCTTGCTTCCAGTCGGCCGGCGTGGCCACCGAGTGATTGGCGGTCAGCTGGAGGCTGTCGATGACCCGCAGGACCTCGTCGAAGTTCCGCCCGGTGGACGCCGGGTAGGTCAGGGTGAGCTTGACCTTGTTGTCCGGGCCGATCACGAACACCGACCGCACCGTCAGGGTGTCGTTGGCATTGGGGTGGATCATGTCGTAGAGATCGGCGACCTTGTGATCGGGATCGGCCAACAGCGGGTAGTTGAGCGCGTTGCCGGTGACGTCGGCGATGTCGCCCTTCCACTGGTTGTGGGAATCGACCGGATCGACCGACAGGCCGAGCACCTTCACGTTGCGCTTGTCGAACTCGGGCTTGAGTCCGGCGACGCGGCCGAGCTCGGTGGTGCAGACCGGGGTGAAGTCCTTCGGGTGCGAGAACAGGATCGCCCAGGAATCGCCCTTCCAGTCGTGGAAGTGGATCGTGCCGTCAGTGCTGTCGGCGGTGAAGTCGGGCGCCTCGTCTCCGAGTCGGATGGCCATGAGGATTCCCCTTGATGTACGTGGGTGGTTGGACGAAGCGAGCATAACGAGCGAGGCCCAAATCCCGACCCAATTCATCGGGTTTCGTGAATGTCCGCGACGGGTGACCCATGCCACATGGCGGATCTAGCAGTTGCTTGATACAGTTAGCAGCACAGAACGACAGCGTCAGCCAGTCGCAACCCAGCAATCAACAAAGGAACCCCCCAATGACCAAGGTCATCACCACCGTCACCGAGTACGAGGAAAAGGTCCTCGAGCTCCTCACCAAGGTCCAGGGCCAGGTCCTCGACTACGTCAAGCAGGCAGTCGACTACGTCGACGGTCGCGTGTCCGACGTCGAGCTGCCCTTCGAACTGCCGAAGATCGAGATCCTCGACGAGGTGCCCACCCTGTCCGAGTTCGTCGACACCCAGTTCGCCTTCTCGAAGAAGCTCCTGACCAACCAGGAGAAGTTCGCCAAGAACGTCGTGAAGGCCGTCAAGCCCCTCACCCGTGACGCGTCCAAGCCCAAGGCGAAGACCACCACGAAGGCTGCGTGAATCTCGCTCCCCTTCGGGAGCTCGATTCCCCGAGTTGTTCGGCTTTGCCTCACAACTCGCCGCAGGCGAGCCTCGCAACTCGCGGCAACCGAATGAATCCGTGAAGGCTGCGTGAATCTCGCTCCCCTTCGGGAGCTCGATTCCCCGAGTTGTTCGGCTTTGCCTCACAACTCGCCGCAGGCGAGCATCGCAACTCGCGGCAACCGAATGAATCCGTGAAGTCGGCGGCGCCCATTGGCGCCGCCGCTTCGCGTTCAGTCGTTGGCGACGTTCTGGGCGATGTAGCTGCGGTACACGGCCAGGATGGCGGACTTCTGGTCGTCGCTGAGGCGCTTGTCGGCCCGGATGGCGTCTTCGACGCTGGGTCGATCACCGTCCTCGACCGCCCCCTCGAGCAGCCCGGCCTGGACGAGCAACGACTCCGCCGACACGTTCAGGGCGGTGGCGATCGCTTTGATGACCCGCACCGACGGGGTGTGGAGGCCGCGCTCGATCTGGCTCAGGTACGGATTCGAGACGTTGGCCTTGTCGGCCAGGTCGCGCAAGGAGTACTCCGCGGCCTTCCGACGCTCGCGAATGAACTCACCCAGCGACTGCAGCTGCTTCCTGGCGGCTTCGTCCAGATCCATGATCGACCGCATGGTATCCACCGATCCGCCGACAGTGGTTCTGGGCTCGTCGCCGCATGCTCAGGACGGCCGCCGGACGTCCGGCTCGATGTAGATCACCCGGGCGGCCGGAACCGCAGCGCGGATCGCCGCTTCCACCCCGTCGACCGCCACCGAGAGCGCCCCCAGGTCGAGGGAGTGGCCGAAGTCGATCTTGGCGCCCACCAGGAGCTCGTCGGGTCCGAGGTGCATGGTGCGCATGTGGATCAGTCCCTCGACCCGGGCGTCGCCCTCGATGGCGGCCCGGATCGCCGCCTGCGTGGCGTCGGTGGCCGACTCGCCGATCAACAGGCTCTTCATCTCCACGGCCAGGACGATGGCGATCACCCCGAGCAGCACGCCGATGCCGACCGTTCCGATGCCGTCCCAGACCGGGTCGCCGGTGATCTGCGACAGGGTCACGCCGGCCAGGGCGAGCCCGAGCCCCACGAGCGCGCCGGAGTCCTCCAGCAGCACGACCGGAACCTCGGGTGAGCGGGATCGACGGATGTAGGTCCACCAACCGGCCGTGCCCTTGTCGATGCGCGCCGCCTTCGCCGCGGTGCGGAACGAGTACCCCTCGAGCGCGATGGCGAGAACGAGGATGCCGACCGCGATGCCGAGCGAGTCGACCTCGTGCGGATGGCGGATCTTCGAGATTCCCTCGATGATGGCGAAGGCCGAGCCCAGCGCGAACAACACGAGCGCGACGACGAACGACCAGAAGTACCGCTCGCGGCCGAAGCCGAAGGGATGGGTCGGCGTCGGCGCCATCTTCGCCCGCTTCCCGCCGAGGAGGAGCAACCCCTGGTTCGAGGTGTCGGCCAGCGAGTGCACCGATTCGGCCAGCAACGACGACGACCTCGTGAGCAGGAAGCCGATGAACTTGGCGATGGCGGTCCCGAGGTTGGCGAACAGCGCGGCCAGGATGGCGGTCACCCCGTGCTCGGCGGTTCCGTGTTCTGGGGCGCCCGACATCGCGACATGGTGCCCGATCACGACCCCTCGGCGCGACCACGGACGCTGCCGCGCCGGGCTCAGGCCCGGGGTTTCGTCCGAGCGGTGGCCGCGGCGGCGCGCGGATCCTCGGGCCAGGGGTGCTTCGGGTACCGACCCCGCATGTCGGCTCGTACCTCCGCGTAGGCCCCGGCCCAGAAACTGGCCAGGTCCTGGGTCACCTGCAAGGGCCGGCCGGCAGGGGAGAGCAGGTGGAGCACCACGGGCACCGCACCCCCGACCACCCGGGGCGTCTCGGTCGAACCGAACATCTCCTGGAGCTTCACGGCCAGCACGGGCCGGTCACCGGAGTAGTCGACCCGATGGTGGTTCCCACTCGGGACCTCGAGCCGGAGCGGCGCCAGACGATCCAGCTCGCGGCGCTGTTGCCACGACAACCCTCGCAGCAGGACCTCGCGCACGTCCACCCGGGAAAGGTCCCGCCGGCGGCGCATCCCGGCGAGGAACGGGCCGATGCGCTCCTCGGCCTCGTCCACCAGGGTGTCGTCGTCGACGGCGGGCCAGTCCTGCGGCCGCTGTCGGTGGAGGAACTGCAACCGGGCCTGCAGGTTCCGCAGGTCGTCGTCCCACCCGAGTACGTCGACGCCCTCGGCGCGGATCCCGTCGAGCACCGCAGCCCGCAGGGCGCCCGACGGGGGGTCGTCCAACCGGGCGGTCGAGAGCTCCAGCGCGCCGAGTTGCTCGATGCGCCGCGCCACCACGCCGCCACCCCGCTCGTCCCACCGGACCTCGGTGTCGGTGACGATCCGGTCGCCAGCTGCGAGCCGCACCTCGTCCTCGGTCAACGGTGCGGCGAGGCGGATCCGTGATCGGGTGGCCCGGCCGTCGAGCTCGGCGACGGCCAGGAAGGGGCTGGCGGCCAGCGGGTCGGTCTCGTCGACGAACGCGCCTCGCCCGCCGGAGAGGAGGAACTCGCCTCGCTGGCCGGCCCGCGCCATGCCGATGCGATCGGGGTAGCCCAGGGCCACCACCAGCCCGAGTGGGGCGTCGTCGGCGTCGCCCGGACGACCGCCGGCGTCGACGAGGCCACGCCAGCGGGTCGCGTCGGTGCGGGCTCGCTGGGCTGCGACGCGCTGGCGATCCGACGGGCGGCGCAGCGCCGAGAGTCGGGACGCGATGTCGGTCCGGCGGCTGCGCAGTCCCGACTCGTGGAGCGCGGCGGCCACGTCGGCGGCCAGCCCGCCGTGACCGAGCTCGGCACCCCGCAGCAGCACGTGGGCCAGTCGAGGGTGGAGCGGGAGCTCGGCCATCTGGCGGCCCCGGTTGGTGATGGTGTCCGAGCCGTCGATGGCTCCGAGCTCCCGCAGGAGGTCACGTGCTGCGGCCAGGTGGCCGGCGGGCGGCGGGGTCAGGAACGCGAGCTCGTGTTCATCGGCTCCCCAGGCGGCCAGCTCCAGCGCCAGCGGCGTGAGATCGGCGACCTCGATCTCCGGCTCCGGGTGGGCTCGCAGGGTGGCGTCCTCGGCGCGGCTCCAGAGTCGGTACGCCGTGCCGGGCGAGAGGCGGCCGGCACGCCCCGAGCGTTGTTCGGCCTCGGCCTTGGTCACGGGGAGGGTGACCAGCCGGGTCATGCCGCTGCCCGGATCGAGGCGGGGGCTCCGGCGCCAGCCGGCATCGACCACCACGGTCACCCCTTCGATCGTCAGGCTCGTCTCGGCGATGGACGTGGCGAGCACGACCTTGCGCCGGCCGGCCGGCGACGGCGCGATGGCCGCATCCTGCTCCGCGTTCGACAGGGCGCCGTACAGCGGCCGGACGTCGATGTCGGGGCCGGGGTCACCGAGCGCTCGACGGGTGCGATCGATCTCCGCGGCGCCGGGCAGGAACACGAGCACGTCGCCGGTGTGCATCGACAGCGCCCGGCGCACCGCGGTGCTCACCGGCCCCTCCATCCGTGCCCGCCGATCGGTGTCGACGTGGACGATCTCGACCGGATGGGTCCGCCCTTCCGATCGGATCACCGGTGCATTGAGCAACGCTGCCACCGGCTCGGTGTCGAGCGTGGCCGACATGACCAGGACGCGGAGGTCGGGTCGGAGCGCGTCGGCCACCTCCAGCGTCAGGGCGAGTCCCAGATCGGCATCGAGGCTCCGTTCGTGGAACTCGTCGAAGACCACGGCGGAGACGCCGTCCAGGCCCGGGTCCCGCTGGAGCCGCCGGGTGAGGACGCCTTCGGTGATCACCTCGATGTCGGTGCGGGCCGAGACGTTGGTGTCCTGGCGCATCCGCCACCCGACCCGCCCACCGGGTTGCTCGCCGAGGAGACCGGCGAGGCGCTGGGCGGCCGACCGGACGGCGAGCCGGCGGGGTTCGAGCACGACGATGGTTCCCGATCGCCACGGTTCGTCGAGCAGCGCCAGGGGGACGATGGTCGTCTTGCCGGCGCCGGGCGGGGCATGGAGCACCGCCCGGGTGCCCGAGCGGAGCGCGTCTCGGAGTGGCTCGATCGCATCGGCGATCGGGAGGCGTGCCGCCTCGTCGACCCACTCCGGAGTCGTCACGGGGCGCTCACCCGCGGCGGGCGTGGGCGTCGAGGACGTGGGCGACCGATGCCGCGATGTTCCGGGCCATCGGGAGGTGGAGGAACTCGTTCGGGCCGTGGGCGTTCGATTCCGGGCCAAGGACCCCGGTGATGAGGAACTGGGCGTCGGGGAAGCGCTCGCCGAGCATGGCCATGAACGGAATGGTCCCGCCCTCGCCCATGGTGGCGGACGGGCGACCCCAGAACGCCTCCGAGGCCTCGTCGACGGCGGCCTGCAACCACGTCGCGGCGGGCGGGGCGTTCCACCCCGCCTCGGCTCCGGTCACTTCGAAGGTCACCGAGGCGCCGTGAGGAGGATCGGTGGTCAGCCGTTCGGTCAGGGCCCGGGCAGCCGCCGCCGGATCGGCGGTGGGGGCGAGCCGGGCCGCGATGGTGAGCTCGGTGAACGGGCGCAGGACGTTGCCGGCCCGATCGGCTGGCGGGAAGCCGTCGACCGCGATGTTGGCGATGGCCGGCTCCCAGTTGCGGGCCCGGAGCAGCTCGGCGGGGGTGTGATCGCCGGGAGTGGTGGCGCCGGCGTAGGGGAACAGGAGATCACCGGCGATCTCGCGGGCGCTGGCGTCGATCTCCGCCAGGCGCTCGTCGGGGATCGGGCCCCACAGCTCGTCGACGAGGACCCGACCGGTGTCGGGGTCCTCGATCCGGTCGAGCAGCCGACGCAGGATCCGGAACGACGAGGGGACGACGCCACCCGCCGAGCCGCTGTGCACCCCCTCGGTGAGGACGTCGACCCGGAGCCGGCCGACGAGCACGCCGCGCAGCGATGTGGTCACCCACAGCCGGTCGAAGGTGGCGGCTCCGGAATCGAGGCCGACCACCAGCGTGACGTCGCCGAGGCGATCGCCGAGCGCGTCGAGGTGGGCGGGCAGATCGGGACTGCCGGATTCCTCGCTGGCCTCGATGAGCACCACCAGCCGGGCGTGCTCGCCGCCGGCGTCCCGGAGGGCTTCGATGCCGGTGAGCGCCGCGAACACGGCATAGCCGTCGTCCGCACCGCCGCGGCCGTAGAGCCGATCGCCCTCGAGGACCGGGGCCCAGGGGCCTCGTCCGTCCCGCCAACCGCTCATCTCGGGTTGCTTGTCGAGGTGGCCGTAGAGCACGACCGTGTCGGTGCGCTCACCCCGGGGCGGGATCTCGCACAGGACGACCGGGGTGCGGTCGTCGAGCTCGTGGACCTCGACGGTCATGGCCTCGATTGCCCGAGACGCACACCACGAGCGGACCAGCTCGACGGCCCGGTCGATGTGGCCGTTGGCCTTCCAGTCGGCGTCGAACGCCGGTGACACGTCGGGAATCGTGATGAAGTCCCTCAACCGGTCGACGACGTCGGTGGTCCAGGCTCCGGCGACGTGCTGGCGGACCCCAGGGAGATCGATGCTCACCACGTCGAACGTAGATGGTGCCGCGCCGCTCCGTTCAGCTCGAGGTCCCGTCCCCGGGTCAGCGGGCGTTCTTGACCCGCGGGATGACCTCGTTGCCCAGCAGCTCGAGATGCTCCCAGGACACCTCGGGTGGGATGCCGCCGCACAGCGGGTGGGTCGTCACCGGATCCAGCGGGCCGATCGAGGTGGCGTAGTCGACGCACTCGTCCGGGGTCATCACGGCGTAGATCCCCGCCTCGCGCATCTCGGCCACCGTGGTCGACGTGTCGTGGACCGCCGAGGTCACGCCCTGCTGCCACGAGTGGTACACGGTGGCCTCGTACAGCAGCTGGTCGCCGATGCGGTCCCAGGTGCGATCAGGATCCCGGGACACGAAGATGGTGCCCGGGCCGTGTTGGGGAGGAGCCATGGCCAGGCCGGGATCGAGGCCGAGCCTCGCCCGTTCGTCGTGGTACGCCTGGGCAACACGGGGATCGCCGTGCTGGGCGAACAGGGGCATGTCGAGCCGGGCGGCTCGCTTGGCGGCGGCCGTGGAACCCCCGCCGTAGAACATCACGGGCCGGGGTTGCGAGACCGGCGTGGGGGTGACCCGGATGGTACGACCCTCGTAGGTGAACGGCTCGCCGGTCCAGGCCCGGAACAGCGTGTCGAGGCAGTGCTCCATGCGTGCGCCGCGGGACGACCAGTCGAGGCCGGCCTGTTCGTACTCCTCGCGGCGGTAGCCGAGGCCGGCCGTGTACTGCACACGACCGCCGGAGATGACGTCGAGCACGGCGATGTCCTCGGCCAGCCGAACCGGATCGTGCAGGGGCACGAGGAGCGCGGAGATCATGATCGGGATGGTCGTGGTGGCGGCCGCCATCGCCGAGGCCAGCACGACGGGTGATGGGAGGTACCCGTCGTCGACCCCGTGGTGCTCGGAGAGAACGAGCATGTCGAACTCGTGCCGCTCGCACCACGCGGCCTGGTCGAGGGAGGTGCGGTAGAGGTCCCCCCGATCGGCTGGTCCCCCCGCCGGGCAGCGGAGGTCGTATCGAGCGATGAACAGCGCCACGGCGGCAGCCTGCCACGGACCTGACGGCGTGTGAGGCGCCGCCGCCGGTTTCGATCATGGGAGACTCGACGTCGTGTTGCTCGACGCCATCGATCACGTCCAACTGGCGATGCCGCCCGGAGGTGAGGAGCTCGCCACGTGGTTCTACAGCGAGGTGCTCGGCGTCCCGCGGGTGCCCAAGCCGGTGGAGCTGGCCATCCGGGGTGGGTGCTGGTTCGAGCGCGGGGCCCTACGCATCCACCTCGGTGTGCAGGACGACTTCGTACCGGCGACCAAGGCCCACCCCGCGTTCGCGGTGAGCGACCTCGACCGCCTGGCCACCTCGCTCGAGTCGGCCGGCGTGAACCCCCGCCGGGAGGACGGCCCCGAAGGCCCGCAGGTCTACGTCGACGACCCGTTCGGCAACCGGCTCGAGTTCCGGCCCGGCCGCCCGGTAGCCGAGCCCGCCGAGTACACCGAGACGATCCTCGAGGTGGCGGGCGAGACCGTCGGCGAACGGTTCGCGGCCCAGATCGGCTTCATCCAGGAGCTGGACCGCCTCAAGACCGTGGAGCGCCAGTCGTTCATCCTCGACGGTCTCCGGCGGGAGAACACCGCCGAACACTCCTGGCACGTGGCGATGCTGGCCGCCGTCCTCGCCGATCAGGCCGATGTGGCGGTCGACCTGGCCCGGGTGATCCTCCTGCTGCTCGTGCACGACATCGTCGAGATCGACGCCGGCGACACCGGGATCTACGACGCCGATGCCACCCAGACCAAGGCCGGGCGCGAGCAGGCCGCCGCCGACCGGCTGTTCGGTCTGCTGCCCGACGATGTCGGTGACGGCCTGCGGACGGCCTGGGAGGAGTACGAGTCCGGCGACACGCCCGAGGCCCACTTCGCGCGGGTCTTCGATCGGCTCTCCCCGTTCCTGCTCAACCTCGGTGCGGGTGGGTTGGCGTGGCGCCGGTGGCGCGTGGGCGCCGATCGTGTCCGTGAGGTGCTGGCCCCCATCGGGGCCGCGGCGCCGGCCCTGGGCCCGTTCGTCGACGCCATGCTCGATCGCGCCGTCGCCGACGGTCTCCTCCCGGCCACGACCTCTGCGCTCCTGTTGCCCTGAGCCGTCCCCTCCCGGCCCCGAACCCGCGGCGCTCGTAACCTGAGCGGGGTGAGACGTCCGGCCCGCCGCACGATGGACCCGATCGACCTCGACCCGCGACCTCGCCGGTTCCCCGTGATCGGCGCGGTCCACGGCACCCCCATCACCCACGTCCCGACCGGCACCGTGGGGACGGTCGAGAAGTTCGCCAACTCCGAGATCCGGGTCCGTGACCGGACCGGACACCTGTACAGCTTCACCGTCCGGCCCGGGGAGTTCGTGATCGACGGTGTCGTCTGCCATCCCGTGTTCGGATCGGCCACCCCGGCGGACCGACCCCGGATCTCGGCGTCCGGTTCCGTCACCATCGACCACGACGCGCGGGTGGCCAGGGCCAGCCGCATCGTCGTCGAGGGGGTGCACGACGCCGAACTGATCGAGAAGATCTGGGGCGACGACCTCCGTCACGAGGGCATCGTGGTCGAGCGCCTCGACGGCATGGACGATCTCGTCGCGGTGGTCAGCCGATTCCGGCCCGGCCCCACTCGCCGCCTCGGTGTGTTGCTCGACCACCTGGTCGAGGGCTCCAAGGAGTCCCGAGTCGCCGCCCGGATCAACGACCCGAACGTGTTGATCACCGGGACGCCGTACATCGACGTGTGGGAGGGGATCCGCCCGGGGGTGATCGGTCTCGATCGCTGGCCCGACGTCCCGGTCGGCGAGCCGTGGAAGGAGGGGGTCCTGGCCCGCATCGGCCGGGCGGACCAGCATCCGGGGGAGTTCTGGCGCCAGCTCCTGGGCCGGGTCAGCTCGTACGCGGACCTGTTCCCACCACTGGTCGGCGCGGTGGAGCGGCTCTTGGACTTCGTGACGGAGGCTCCGGGGGTCTGAACGTCACAGGTCGAGGAGGGCGTTCTCCAGTACCTCGGTGAGGGCGGGGTGGATCCACATCTGCTCCTTGGCCATCTCGTCGACCGTCTGACCGAAGCGCATGCCCTGGATCAGCGTCTGGAGCAGGGTCGACGCCTGGGGACCGAGGATGTGGGCGCCGAGCAGCCGGCGGGTCTGGGCGTGGGCCACCAGCTTCACGAACGAGGTGGTGTCCTCCATCGCCCAGCCGTAGGCGGTGGATCCGTAGGGCTTCACGCTGCACACGAACGGCACGCCGTCGGTGGCCGCCTCCTCCTCGGTGAGGCCCACCGAGGCCACCTGGGGGTTCCCGAACACGGCATGGGGGATGATCGAGTAGTCCATCAGCCAGGGATCATCGGGGTGCACCACGTTGTGGAACACCACCTTGGCCTCGGCATTGGCGACATGCTTGAGCTGGTAGTGGTTGGCGAGGTCGCCGAAGGCCCAGATCCCCTTCACGTCGGTCTGGAGGTCGTCGTGGACGATGACCCGCCCGGCGGCATCGGTCCGGACTCCGGTGGCGTCGAGTGCGAGGCCGTCGCTGTTGGGGATCCGGCCGGTGGCCACCAGCAGTTCGTCGCACTCCACCACCTGCTCCTGGCCCTGAACCCGGACGTGCAACCGGATGGTGCCGTCGGCGTCGCGCTCCACCCGGTCGATGGCGGTCTCCATCAACAGCTCGAAGCGCTGCCCGGCCAGCGCGGTGTAGGCGCGTGAGATCTCGCCGTCCTCGGAGCGCAACAGGCGTGGCCCGCGGTTGACGATCGTGACCTTGGTACCGAAGGCGTCGAACACGTGCCCCAGCTCGGTGGCGATGTAGCCGCCGCCGATGATCGCCATGCGGGCGGGCAGCTCGGGCAGGCGCATCACGGTGTCGGAGGTGTGGAACCCGACGTCGGCCAGCCCGGGGATGTCCGGGATGTAGGGCCGGGCACCGGCGCCCAGGACGAAGCGGTCGGCGCGGATCCTCTCCCCGGCGACCTCCAGCACCTTGTGGTCGACGAACGAGCCGTGGTCGGGGAACACCGTGATGTTGTCGCACTCCTCGATGCGGTAGCGCTTGCCGTCGACGGAGATCGGATCGATGCGCCCGAAGACGCGGTCCACCAGCGCGGGCCAGTCCACGCCATCGAACGATGACCGCACCTGGTAGCGCGACGACTCGCGGACGTGGACCGCCGTGTCGGCGGCGTAGACGAACATCTTGGACGGGACGCAACCCCGGTTGATGCAGGTGCCGCCGAAGACGCCCCGCTCGACGAGGGCGATGTTCAGCTCATCCAGTTCGGCCGGGATCGAGTTGCCCGATCCGGTGCCCACGATGACGAGGTCGAAGTCCTTCACCTGTGCTCCATCCGATGGTGTTCCCTGTCCGGAACGCTGCCTGGACCGCCGATGTTCCGCCAGAGAAGGCGGTCGGAGCTCGCCCCCGGTCTGCGTTGGCGGGGGCCGGCCCCGTACACTCACCCCTTCGCCGTACCACTCGGGTGCGGTGGGAACGTTCAGGGATACCAGCCATGGCTACACAACGATCGAGTTTCGCCAAGCGAGAACGAGACCGCGCCAAGAAGGCGAAGGCGGCGGCCAAGCGGGAAGCCCGTCTCGAGAAGGGCAACGACGACGAGGACGACGAGGAAGAAGACGTCGTCCAGTCCAACGAGTCGGCCGAGGCCATCATGGAGAAGCTGGCGAAGCTCCATGAGGCATTCGATGACAACAAGATCGAATTCGAGGACTTCGAGGAGCAGAAGGCCGATCTGATGGCGCGCATGCCCATCGAGTAGGCACCGCGGCGCGCGCCGGGCGGCTCAGGACGGGACCGGAGCCGGTCGCAGGATCGGTGGGTGCAGGTGGGTGGCCGGCCCCGAGGTGAACAGCATCGATGGCCGGCCCCGACCGACGTTGGGGGCGGTGCGGTCGGTCTCGGTCAGGAACCCCTCGGTCCCCTTGACCTTGCGGGCGAAGTTGGCCTTGTCGCCCGGATCGACTCCCCAGACGGCCCGGTAGACGTCGTAGAGGTCGCCGATGGTGAACGGTTGGGGGACGAACCGGGTGGCCAGCGTGGTGTACTCGAGCTTGGCCCGGGCCCGCTCGACCGCTGTTTCCAGGATGCGATCGTGGTCGAAGGCGAGCCGCGGACCGTAGCCGTCGGCCAGATCCTCGATGGCCCAGAACCGGGCAGAGGCCGCACGGCCGCGCGTCGGGAGGACGACGTCGGGTACGAAGGCGAGGTAGGCGACCGACACCACGTGGCCCCGCGGGTCCCGATGCGGGTCGCCGAAGCTGGCCAGCTGTTCGAGATGACCGGCATCGAGGTCGAGCCCGAGGCCATCCTCGATCGCCAGCGTCGCGGCGCGATCGAGCGTCTCGTTCTCGGTCTTGGCCCGGCCGGGGAGCGCCCAGCGCCCTCGCTGGGGGTCGGCGGTTCGCGGCACCAGCAGGGTGTGCAGCCGGCCCGATCGAACGGTGAGCATGGCCACCTCGACCGTGACGTCGGCCCGCGCCGAGGTCCGGTCGCCGCTCACGACCCGGGTTCGGCCGGCCACCCGGCGACCTCGATTCCCGCCGCGGTGAGCTCGTCGATCACGGCCGCGGTCCTGGATGGGTCCACGGCGGCGGTCAGGTCCCGCCGCACCGTGACCGTCCGGTCGCGATCGGCGGCCCATCCGACGGCGTCGAGCGCGGTGGCGCGGACGCAGAAGTCGAGCGCCAGACCGCACACCACGACGTCGGTGATGGCGGCGTCGTCGAGGAGCTCGGCGAGGCCGGCGCCCGACCCGTCAGGAGCAGCGTGGGCCTCGAAGCCGGAGAAGGCGGCGCTCCGTTGGCCCTTGTACACGCGGATGGCTCCGACGGCGTCCAGCGCCTCGTCGAGCTCGGCCGGGTTCGCCGCGCCCTCGGTGCCGGCCACGCAGTGGCGCGGCCATCGGTCGACGAAGTCAGGGGTCTCGCCGTCGTCGACGAAGTGGAAGGGAGCGTCGTCGGGGTGCCAGTCGTAGGTGGCGTAGACGGCGTCGAACCGGCCGCCGCCCGTGCGGAGCACCTCGGCGATCTCGCGGCAGACGGCTCGCCCACCATCGACCGGCAGCTGCCAGCCCTCGGTGAAGTCGTGCTGGGCATCGACCACCACGAGGGCGGTGCGTCGAGCGGATCCGGTGTCGGTGGTCATCGTGTGCTCCCTTCCGTGGGCTGCGCCGAGGTTCCGGCGCGGCGTTCGTGTTCGATCCGCGCGACCTGATGGCGTTCCCTGGCTCGTGCCGTGTCTCGTACCGGGTCCAGATGGCGCGTCGGTTGCCCGTTCGTCACCGCGGAGCGGGTCACGACCCGGAGCTCGGGTGCCACCAGGGTCTCCGCGGCGCGGCCGGGGGGCAGGTCGACCGTCTCCGGACGACCGTCGCGCCGGACGACGACCCGTCGACCACCGGTCATCTCCTTGCCGGGGGAGGTCTTGGCCACCGCGTTCCAACCCGGGCCGGGGTCGGTCGCGACCAGCTTGTAGACGAACCCGGGTGACGGGGCGCCCACCACGTTTGTGCCCACGCCGAACGCGTCGACGGGCGCATCGGACAGCCGTCGGATCTCCGGTTCGTCGATCTCGCCCGATGCCATGATGCGGGTGTCGGTCGCCCCGCCGGCGTCGAGCTGGCGCCGGGCGGCACGGCTCTCGCCCCACAGGTCGCCGCTGTCGATGCGGATCGCTCCGGGACCCGGGACATCGCACACCGAGCGGGCGGCGGCCATGGCCCGGTCGATGCCCGCGGTGATGTCGAAGGTGTCGACCAGCAGCGTGGTGCCGGCGCCGAGCGCCCGGAGCTGGGCCTCGAACGCGGCCTGCTCGTCGTCGGCGTGCAGGAGGGTCCACGAATGGGCAGCCGTGCCGGCGGTGGGGACGCCGTAGCGCGCTCGGGCCGCCAGATTGGACGAGGAGTCGAACCCCGCGATCCACGCGGCCCGCGCCGCTTCGACCGCGGCGTGGGGATCGATCCGCCGGCTGCCCTGCTCCGACAGGCCCCGTGCCCCGGCCGCAGTCCGCATCCGAGCCGCTTCGGTGGCGACGCCGGACGCCCCGTTGAGGTGGGCGAGGATGACGGTCTCGAGCACGATGGCGTCGGTGAACGGCGCCGTCACGGTGAACACGGGCTCGTCGGGGAAGTACAGCTCGCCGTCGTCGACCACCTCGATCGTCCCGCCGAAGCGGTAGTCGCGCAGTCGGTCCACCGTGGTGTCGTCGACCACGGCTCGCAGGGTCTCGATGTCGTCCGCCGAGAACCGGAACGCCTCGATCGCCTCGAGCGCCTTGTCGACGCCGGCGACCACGCCGTATGGCGCTTGGCCGGGAAGGTCGCGGGCGAAGGCCGAGAAGGTGCACGGTTGCTCGGCCCGCCCCTCGACCAGCGCCGCCCACACCATGGTGAACTCGTAGTGGTCGGTGAACAGGGCGGTCGTCACGGGCTCACGGTAGTCCTGCTGACCACCATTTGTGGTCGAAGTGACAATTGTTTCTCGCCGCGTCGGGTATGTCACGATTTCCGGAAGACCCCCTGCCCGCCCGCTCACCCGTCAGGACCGCCATGACCGATCACGAGGACGGCTTCTCGCCCAACGCCGACGAACTGGTGGCGAAGAACGCCACGTACGCTGCCGACTTCCACGACGCCGACCTGCAGGTGGCGCCGACCCGCCACCTCGCGGTGGTGGCTTGCATGGACTCGCGGATGGACACGTTCCAGCTGTTGGGACTCGGCAACGGCGAGGCGCACATCATCCGCAACGCCGGGGGTGTGATCACCGATGACGTGATCCGATCGCTGTGCCTGTCGCAGCGCCTGCTCGGGACCCGCGAGATCATCCTGCTCCACCACACCGATTGCGGGCTGCAGAAGGTGAATCCCGACGAGTTGAAGGCCGAGCTCGAGGCCGAACTCGGGGTGAAGCCGGCGTGGTCGTTCGAGGCGTTCTCCGATCCCTACGCCGACGTTCGCCAGTCGGTGCAACGGATCATGGTGTCGCCCTTCGTGCCCCACAAGGACCACGTGCGCGGCTTCGTCTACGACGTGACCGACGGGCTCGTCCACGAGGTCGCCCCCGACTAGGACCAGCGGCCACCTTTGGCGGGGGGCTTGTGCTCGCGCCCATTGTTGTGACATCTTCACAGATGTGCAGATGAAGCTCGACGACGCCGCCGCCCGAGCACGCCGCCAACTCCTCAGCGAGGACGAGGCATCCGAGCTCGCCGATGGGTTCAAGCTCCTCGGCGAACCGAATCGGGTCCGCATCCTCTTCGCCCTGCTCGAAGCGGGAGAGCTGTGCGTCGGTGACCTGGCGGCGGTGGTCGACGTGTCGGAGACGACGGTGTCTCACGCCATGCGCTTGTTGCGATCGGCCGGCATCGTCCGCAACCGCCGGGACGGCCGGATGATCTACTACCGGCTCGACGACGATCACGTCCGGATGCTGCTCGAGCTGTCACGTCAGCACCTCGCTCACCTGGCGGACGACGACTGATGGGCCACGACCACAGCCACGGCGCCGGCGCTCTGCGGGCCGGTGCTCGCCACCAGCAGCGGTTGGCCTGGTCCTTCGGATTGGTCCTCGTGTACTTCGTGGTCGAGGCGGTGGGCGGCGTGCTCACCAACTCCCTGGCCCTGCTCTCCGACGCCGGCCACATGCTGACCGACGTGGTCGGTCTCGGCATGTCGCTGGCCGCCATCCAGCTCGCATCCCGCCACGCCCGTCGTGACGACGCTGGCCAGAACACCTTCGGGCTGTACCGCCTCGAGATCCTGGCCGCGTTCGTCAACGCGCTGTTGCTCTTCGGCGTGGCGATCTACGTCCTCTACGAGGCGGTGAACCGCCTCACCGGCGACCACGAGGTCCTCGGCCTGCCGATGCTGATCGTGGCGTCGCTCGGGCTGGTGGTCAACGTGGTGTCGTTCTTCCTGTTGCGGGAGGGGGCCAAGGAGAGCCTCAACGTGGAGGGCGCGTACCTCGAGGTGGTGGCCGACACCCTCGGCTCGGTGGGGGTCATCGTGGCCGCCGTCCTGCTCGAGGTGTTCGGGTGGACCTGGGTCGACCCCGTGGTGGGTGCAGCGATCGGCCTGTGGATCCTGCCCCGCACGTGGCGGTTGGGGGGCCAGGCGGTGCGGGTCCTGCTCCAGGCAGCTCCACCGGGCACCGACCTCGGGGCGATGACCGCCGATCTGGCCGACCTGGTCGGGGTCGTCGACGTCCACGACCTCCACGTCTGGACCCTGACCTCCGACATGGAGAACGCCTCCGTGCACCTCGTCGTCGACGAGGGGGTCGACAGCCATGCCGTGCTCGACCAGGCCCGGGCGCTGCTGCAGGGTCGTTATCGGATCGCGCACGCCACCCTGCAGGTCGAGCCCGCCGACCACGAAGGCTGTGACGAGCTCGACTGGTGATCAGCGCGCCTCGGCGTGGGGGACCACGACCTGGTCGGCGACATCCTCGATGTCGGGGTAGACGAGACGGATGACCGCGACGGCGAGTGCCGTGGCGATCAGCTGGGCGACGACGAACGCGGGCGCGGATCCGGGGGCGATGCCGGCAAAGGTGTCCGAGAACATGCGGGCGATGGTCACGGCCGGATTGGCGAAGCTCGTCGACGAGGCGAAGTAGTAGGCGCCGGCGATGTAGCCCCCGACGCTGAACGCCGCGAGATGGGCCTTCCCCGATCGCACCACACCGAAGATCACCAGCAGGAGCCCGAGCGTGGCGACGCCGTCGGCGAACGCGAGGTGGCCCGCGGCGCGACCCTTGGTCGACCAGTCCACGAGCGACAGTCCGAACATGGCGTTGGCGGTCACGACCCCGACGATCGCTCCGCTGAGCTGGGCAAGGATGTAGCCCGCGGCGGTCGGGGTGTCGATGCCGCCGAAGATCCGGTCGGCGATGGTCACCGCCGGGTTGAAGTGGGCACCGGACGCCGGCCCGAGAGCCAGGATCAGCGCGGTGAGCACTCCGGCGGTGGCAAAGGCGTTCTGCAGCAGCTGCAGCCCGACGTCGTCGGTGAGGTTCTCGGCCATGATCCCGGAGCCGACCACGGTCGCGAGGAGGAAGGCGGTCCCCACGAACTCGGCGGCGAGGCGGCTCGTGCGGTTCACGGGAGGGCCGGTGCCAGGCTGGCGATCAGCGACTCGACCCGGCTCCGGATGTCGTCGCGCACCGCGCGGACCACTTCGATCGGCTGGCCGGCCGGGTCGGTCAGCTCCCAGTCCTCGTAGCGCTTCCCCGGAAGGACCGGGCAGGCATCGCCACAACCCATGGTCACGATCACGTCCGCCGCTCGGGCGATCTCGTTCGTCCATGGCTTGGGGTGCTCCCCGGCGATGTCGATGCCGACCTCGGCCATCGCCTCGACGGCGGCGGGGTTGGTCTCCGAGCCCGGGTCGGATCCGCCGCTGAAGGCGTCGATCCGATCGCCGGCGAGGTGGCGGAGCCAGCCGGCGGCCATCTGCGACCGGCCGGCGTTGTGCACGCACAGGAACAGCACGGCAGGTCGGTCGAGCTCGCCGCGGCCCGGCGCTCGCCGCTTGTCGATGTTCATGTTGGCGAGGTCTCCTCGGTGAGCGTGCCGATACGTGCATCCAGGTAGGAGAGGGCGGCGTCGAACGCGTCGTCGGTCCCGGCCGCCACCGGGTCGTTGATCGACCAGTGCCACCAGGAGGAATCCGGATGGAGCTCCTCGTGGGCCCGGTCGCACACGGTCACCATCAGCTCGGCCGGCTCGGCGTCGTCGAGGTGCCGGGGGACGGCGCTCCCGAGATCGACGCCGGCCCGGCGGGCGGCGGCGATGGCGCCGGGGTGCAACGCATCGGCCGGGTGGGTGCCGGCAGACGCGGCGGCACCGCCCGTGCGGGCCCGCCACAGGGCGGCGGCGAGCTGGGAGCGGGCCGAGTTGTGGGAGCACACGAAGAGCACACGTCCGGCGGGCCGCGTCGCGGTGGGACCGATCGCATGGATCGCGTCGTGCACCAACCGGACGTACCGTCGGCGGCGATCGCCCTCGGACGGGAAGCGTTCGATGAGGCCGGCGTGCTCGAGCACATCGAGGTGATGGGCCAGGAGGTTGGTGGGAAGGTCGAAGACCTCGCACAGCTCCTTCGGCGAACGGTCGGTGACGGTGAGCTCGTCGACCATGGCGAGGCGGACGGGCTCCCCGAGCGCGGCATGGATCGCCGCCCGGCGCAGGAGATCATCGGCCACGGCGGCGAGCATATCACTCAGGAACTATCGACTCAATTGTCACTGAGGTGGCTTGGTACCTGTTCGGGTCTGTCACGGGGTCGGACGACGATGTGCGAGTGCTCAGCCCGGCTGGCAGGCTCTCCCACCGACGTCGGCGGGACCACCGCTGACGGTTCGACGAATCACAACGTACGCAGGGGACACGCATGGGAAAGCTCGACGGCCGGGTTGCCTTCATCACCGGCGCGGCACGCGGCCAGGGGCGCGCGCACGCAATCCGCTTGGCCCAGGAAGGCGCGGATGTCATCGCGATCGACATCTGCAGCCAGATCGAATCGGTGGTCTATCCGATGTCGACCCGCGACGACCTCGACGAGACCGTTCGCCAGGTCAAGGATCTGGGACGACGGATCGTCGCCAGCGAGGCGGACGTCCGCGACGCCGCGGCGCTGCAGGAGGCGTTCGATCGAGGGGTCGCCGAGCTCGGGCCGGCAACCATCGTCGTGGCCAACGCCGGCATCGGACCCGGCGGGCTCGCCTCCGCCGAGCAGCAGTGGGAGGAGGTCATCGACGTGAACCTCAAGGGGGTCTGGAACACCGGCCGCGTCGCCATTCCGTCGATGATCGAGCACGGCCAGGGCGGGGCCATCGTCCTCACCAGTTCGACCGGCGGGTTGATCGGCGCACCCTCCGACGTGCCCGGCATGCTTGGCTACACCGCGGCGAAGCACGGGGTGATCGGCCTGATGCGCTCCTGGGCCAACTTCCTGGCGCCACACAGCATTCGCGTCAACAGCGTCGCTCCCACCACGGTCCGCACGCCGATGGCGAACAACGGCGACGTGTCCATGATCGTCCAGCACGTCCCCGAACTGGCCAACTCGCTGACCAACGCGATGCCGGTGGAGGCCGTCGACGCCATGGACGTGGCACACGCGGTTGCGTGGCTCGCCTCCGACGAGGCCCGCTACATCACCGGCACCGTGGTGCCCGTGGACGCGGGGAACGTCAACCGGCGCTGAGCCCTTCACCGGGCCTCGAGCCACCGCCCCCACACTCCTCAGGAGGACTGTTCGATGGCAACGTCTCCCACTCGGCGACGACGGGTGCATCTGCTCACCGCGGTCCTCACGGTCGCCAGCCTCGTTGCGTCGGCGTGTTCGAGCGACCGGGCCGCGACGCCGACGACGACGACCACCTCCTCGACATCGACGACGGTCACCACGGTCCCCGAGGCGTCGGCACCGGTCGAGACCATCGTCTGGCAGGAGTCCGTCGTCGTCGACTCGGGAGGATCTCAGACCGAGATCGCGTCGGGAGTCGTCGAAACGACCGGCGACAGTCTCGCCAACTTCCTGGGCACCACGAGCGACGGGCGCCCGATCGCCGCGCTGTCGTCTCCGGGTCAGGTGGCGGCCGGATTCGGCGGCACCTCGCCGGGCGTCGACTTCCGCGCCGACGAGAGCGCGGCTGGTGGTCCGGCCATCGTCCCGCCGAGCGACCCCATCCAAACCCAGCGCACCGATGGCGCGACCTACGACGTGACCTCCCAGGTGCTCGGCGCTGCTGCGGTGCAGACCGGCTCGTCCCTCGTCGTCGCCGAAGCGTGGGCCGACCCCGACTCCGGCGACGTGGCGCGTTACGTGCTCCGTACGGTCGCCTCGACGGGAACGGCCACGGCGACCATCACCGCGACGCTGACGCGCACCGCCGAACCCGCGCGCCTTGCCGCGGCGCCGCCGTTCCCGGCGCCCGTCCCGCAGTTGGCATCCAGCATCACCGACGCCGTGGCCGGATGCGCTGTGGCGGCCGCCGACGAGACGTGGCGGCTGACGTGCCCCGACCGGGATCCGCTGGAGGTCGCCGCCATCGCTGATCCGATCGGCGGTTCGCCCTCGAAGCCACACGGGATCCGCCGGGGGATCGCCGCTGTGCCGACCGAGAACGCGGCCTGCGACGCCGCCAACACGGTGTTCGGCTGGTTCGACACCTACAGCGACTACGAGCCGCTCATCGAGCCCGGCATGGCGCTGGCGATCGGCGGCATCGCGTCGTCCGGGTACGGGTCGGCGTTGATCGCGCCGATCATCGCCGCCGGCCCGATCATCGAGGGGCTGGTCGCGGCGACCATCCTCGTCCTCGCCGTGACGACGGCGGCATGCCTGGCGAGCTCGCTGATGGGTGGCGATGCACACCTCGTGACCTTCGATGGACAGCGATACGACTTCCAGGCGTCGGGAGAGTTCGTCGCCTTCACCTCGGATGCGCTGACCGTGCAGACGCGGTTCGAGCACGCCGAGGAGCCTTCCATCTCGTACGCCACGGGCGTCGCTGCCAAGGTGGGTGGCCACGTGGTCTCCGTCCTCGCCGACGCCATGTCGGACAGCGACGGCCGGATTCCCGTCACCATCGACGGCGAGGACGTGCTGCTCGACCGGTCCGGCGTCACGTTCGACGACGGCGGCATCGTCGCCGTCGAAGCGACCACCGCATCGTCGGTGGTCGTCGTCGCCCCCGACCACTCCTTCCTGCGGGTCCGCCTGCTCCCGCACACGCTCGGCGTCGAGGCCGGGGCCGTCCAAGGCACCGGTTCCGGGTTGCTCCGAGGCTTCACGTTGCGGACTGGCGAGACGTTGAGCCCTGCCGAGGCGGCGACGCCCGAGGGTCTGTACGGCCGCTTCGGCGAGTCGTGGCGGGTCACCGAGGACGAGCGCCTGTTCACCGATGGGACGTGGGCCGATCACCACCGGCCCGAGGACCTCGAGGCCCCGGTGCCGCGGGCACTCGACGACTTCGACGCCGTGGCACGGACGGACGCGATCGCCGCCTGCGTCGCCGCCGGGGTACCGGCCGGGCCGGCTGCCGAGTCATGCGCGTTCGATGTCCTGGCCACCGGTGACCCCGGCTGGATCGACGACGCCGCGCTGACAGCCACGGGTGGCGGCGCCGGCCGCGTGTTCGCCGTGCCCGCGACCGCCGACATCTACGCCGCCGGGCACGCGGCCGATGCGGCCACTGCCCACGGTGGGACGACGCCAGTGTTGGTCGACCTCGGCACGCTGGCCTCGGGTGATCGCATCCACTTCACGTCGGTGACCGGCCGCACCGACTGCTGCGGTGGCCGGCCGAGCTTCGGCGCCGACGGCGATACGCGGGTGTCCGACGTCCAACCGACCGACGGTCTCGCCGGCTACCGCGACGACCGCGCCCTTGCCCTCGTCGGCGTGTTCCTGTCCGGCCGTGAGCCGCAGGACCCGCCGCCGGAGACCCTCGACTTCACCGGTCGCCACGACGAGCTCACCTCGACCCCGGGCCTGGATCAGCCGTTCTTCATCGGCGACGGGCGCACCGCCGACGGTGTGGTGCAGGGCTTCGTCGTCCCCGATGGTGCCACCCGGCTCCTCGTCGGGTTCGCCGACGCCCCGAACTTCAGCGGCTCCCCGGGCACCTACGACGACGACTCCGGCTCCCTCCGGGTGGCGGTGACCCGCAGCGCCGCTGGGTGACGTCGCCGGTCAGGCCAGACCGAAGGTGGCCCGCTATCGGGTCATGACCGCCGTGGCGTACCACGCCGGCCTGCGGCCCTCGAGGTCGTCATGCTCCGCCTCCGGGCGCTGACCCTTCCCGAGGAAGGGTGGGGGCGGATCCACGTCACCGAAGCGGACATTTCCTGGGACGAGCCCGGTGAACCCAAGACCGGTCCTCGTCGGGTCCCGATCCCGCCCGTGCTCGTGGCGATCCTCCGACACTGGATCGAGGAGAACGACCTCACCGCGCCGGCGTCCCGCTCGGCGAGACGGCGCGGCGTCTCGGCCACAGCGTCGAGACCCTCGTGTCCACCTACGTCGGTGCCCTCGAAGACGACGAAGAGGATCGACGGTCCGCTGACGCGTCGACCCCGGCCAGCAACCTCCTCGAACTCGTCGTGCTCATCAGCCGAGAGGGTGACGAGGTCAATTTCGGTGACCCATTGGGGTGCCTCGCGCACACCCGCGGTCACGAGACTCGGGCGACGAGACTCTGGTGATAGGAGCTGTGCACAGTGCACAGCTTCGGTCCCAGGAGTCGGCACCCGTACCGACGAGCCGGTAGCGGTTGTCTTCGGTCGACAAGGTGGCCGCCGCCTGGCGGGTTGACTCGACCACAGCCGTACTCCCGCCGCTGCCCCCGCGCCGCGGCCAGACTCCGGTGATGGCCAGCACAACGAACGCCGAGCCGGGCGCCCGATCCACGGCACCGCGGACGATCCTCGAGGCGGTGCTCGGCGCCGGGCTCGCCTTCGCAGGCGGCGCCCACCTCACGACGGCGCGGGAGACGTTCCAGGCCCAGGTGCCTGACTGGTTCCCCGTCGGAAAGGACCTGGTCGTCGTGGTGTCTGGTGTCGTCGAGATCCTCCTCGGGGCGGCGATGCTCGCCGTGCTGCTGCCCGCACTCGCCCGCTGGCGGGTGAGCGTCGGCCTCGCCGTCGCCGCCTTCTTTGTGGTGGTCTTTCCCGGCAACGTCGCCCAGTTCACCGAACACCGCGACGCGTTCGGCCTGGACTCCGACACCGCTCGGGGCGTGCGCTTGCTGTTCCAGCCGCCACTCGTGGTCGCCGCCCTGTGGTCGACCGGCTCCTGGGCGCCGCTCGTGGCCGCGGTGCGGGCCCGAAGGTCCCGCTGACCGCGCCGAAGGACGCGCCCGGTCAGCGGCCGAGCCGACCGACGGTCTCCTGAGCTGAGTCCCCATCGGCCTGAGAGGGCGTGACAGGGACCCGCGGCGAGCCAGCAGTAGGAGTGGCTGTCCGGAGCGGAGCGAGCACGATCTCGTTGGAGGTGAGCGGCTCGAAGCGCTCGCGACTTCCAAGTAGGAGGAGACGGCCGTCGAACTTCCCGGCATTTGCCTTGCGCCTCAGACCGGAGGTGGCTCGACTCGCTCGACTGACTTGACGCGGTCGATCGCTTTGTCGAACGAGGCAACTCGTCCGACGTTCGCTGATTCGGCGCAGGCGACGAGGTAGGCCTCGGCGAAGTCGAGCCGGTCGGTCTCGTAGACCTCGACGGCTCGGAGCAGGGGTGAGGGGTCGACGGTCACAATCGAGTCGAATGCGATCAGCGAACGAATGGCCTCGGCGATCTGAACGCGAGGCGCCTCGTAGAAGGACTCGAGGACGTAGAGGGTTTCGGCGACCACGAGATCGGTGAGCAGGAGGTTGCGTTCTGTCTCGAGGAACTTCGTCGACCGTGCGGCGAGATCGGCTGGGTCGCCGGTGAGATGCCGTACAAGGATGTTCGTGTCGATGAACATGCCCTACTGGCGGGCTGTGGCTCGATCGGCTCGTGTTCGCCTTACGATGTCGTCCCAGGCCGCGTTCCGCTTCGACGCTGGCACCGAGATCGTGCCGGCGAGGTCGAGGAAGTCGGGGGTGCGAGCCATGACGGCGCGATTTCCTTCGACACGAAAGACCACGTCGTCGCCTTCGTGGATTCCGAGCGCGTCGCGCACCGCCTTGGGCACAGTGACTTGTCCCTTTGACGTGACTTTCGCGGCTACGTCCATGGCTTCCCCTTACCTATGATCAGAGGTAAGGATACTGTCCCCTGCTGGATCGGGCAACGGCCCGCACCAATCAGCCAGTTCTCCAGTGGACAGGGCGCGATGTACCCGGCAAGGAGGTGGCCGTGACTGACGACAATGACGGCTGGGAACTCTCGGCCTCCGTTGGTGATGCGCCCGACGAACGATTTCCGCACCTGCATCAGTCTCGGGAGCGAACCGGGTTCGAGGAGCTGAACCTCAACACCTTTCCACGTCGAGGAGGAGATCGCTGCCTACGGCGGGCTCGCTGGTGGGCTCAACCGGAAGCTCCGGCGTGCGGGCAGGGGCGTGGTCGCGTGCGCTCTACGCGGTGGGCTCGGCGCTGCGGTTGAGGCGGGAACGGAGGGCGGTCAAGGGGCCGAGCGTGGTGGCAATCCAGAGGGCCAGTGGCCAGGCCAGTTGGTCGGTGGTGAAGATGATCACGGCCCAGAGGGCCGAGAGCGTGACCCAGAGCCACGGGAGGGCGGTGGTGAGTCGCGCTCGGCTGTTTCGGTCGCGCTTCAGGCTTGCTGGCTTCGGTTGGTCTGTCGGCATGTCACGCTTTCCTGTCGCGGTTGATGAGGATTGTGGGGGCGTGCTCGGGTTCGGGTTCAAAGATGTCTTCGATCGTCTCGTCGAACGCCGCGGCGATGCTGAATGCGAGGGGAAGGCTGGGGTCGTACTTGCCGACTTCGATGGCATTGATGGTTTGGCGCGACACGCCGAGTGCCGCGGCCAGGGCCGCTTGGGTGAGGTCGTGTTCGGCTCGGAGGACCCGGAGTCGGTTCTTCATCGGTATTGGCGGGTTGCTCTGAGCACTCCGGCCATGTACCCGACGATGAGAACAGCTCCGGCGTCGGTCATGCTCACATCAGGGGCACCGGCGTCGTTGAAGAGTCCGTAGGTGAGGCTGAAGAGGAGCCCGGCGCCGAATCCGAAGGCGAGGCCTTCGAGTTGGATCCTCCGGGTGAGTTCGTCGGCGTCGAGCAGGAATCTGCGGAACATCGCAAGAGCGACGAGTCCGAGTGCTGCGCAGACCCCGGCGATGACCCAAGCAGCGAAGCCAGCCGGGCCTGATCCTGGCTCTAGCAACCGGGTCGAGCCGACGAGGACTGTTGCCCAGAGCAAGCTGGCCAGCATGACTCGTCGACCGTTGCGCCGGTCCGCGGGAGGCACGGCGTCAGAGGCCGACGGGTCTGTTTCGTCGGGTTGAGATCTCATCGAGGTGCTCCAGAGTGCGTGTCGCTGTTCCTTGACCAAAAGTCAAGGTAACGCGACATCTACGGACCTGCAACCCGTCTCCGAGGAACTTGTTGACGTGGCCGCCGTGCTTGTGGACCGAGATCGTGGATTCTCACGGTCACTACCGGACAAACCCAAAGGGCTCTGACCTGGGAATACTCCCTGATCAGAGCCCATTTTCGTGGCGCCCCCGGCAGGATTCGAACCTGCGACGCACGGTTTAGGAAACCGATGCTCTATCCCCTGAGCTACGAGGGCGGGGGCTGTCGGAAACCCGGGAGGAAACCTGCTCCCCACGGCTGCCCGACTGCATTGTCGTGGCTCGCAGGCTAGCGATGGTGTTGCGGCGAAGCTCGAGAGAGGTGGGCGGTCGACCCGGCCGGCCCCGTCGCAGGTCAAACAGCCACGACCGAGTTTCCGGCACCCACAGGCCTCCGAGCGGCCCGAGCTCCCCGCACGTCTTCAGTCTGCCCAGTTGGGCTTGCGTTTCTCGGCGAACGCGGCGATGCCTTCGGCGCCGTCACCGGTGGCGGCGTTGCGGCTCATGACGTCGATCGCCAGCTCGTAGGCCTGCTCGAGCGGCAGGTCCATCTGGGCGTAGAGCGTCTGCTTGCCGATGGCCTTGGAGGTCCGCGACCCCCGCGTGACCCGTCGCACCATCTCGTCGACGGCGGCGTCCAGCTCGTCGTCGGGCACCACCTGGTTGACCAGTCCCCACCGCTCGGCGGTGGGCGCGTCGATGGCGTCGCCGGACAGCGCCAGCTCCATGGCGTGCTTGCGACCAACCGCCCGGGCGACGGCGACCATCGGCGTGTGGCAGAACAGTCCGCCCTTGCCGCCCGGCGTGGCGAACGACGCCGACTCGCCGGCCACGGCCAGATCGCAGGCGGCGACCAGCTGGCAGCCGGCCGCGGTGGCGAGCGCGTGGACCCTGGCGATGACCGGCTGGGGCATGGTCTCGATGGTGCGCATCACCCGGGTGCACGTGGTGAACAGCTCCCGCAGGCCATCCCCGTCGAGCCGGGACATCTCCTTGAGGTCGTGCCCGGTGCTCCACACCGTGCCGGTGGAGGCGAGCACCACCGCACGGGCGTCGGAGCCGGCGGCCCCCTCGAAGGCCTTCTGCAGCTCGCGCAGGGTGGAGGTCGACAGCGGGTTGCGCCGCTCGGGGGCGGTGAAGGTGATGGTGACGACGTCGCCGTCTCGGCTGGTGCTGATCGCGCTCATGACCCGATGATCGCACGTCGTGGCGACACGTTCAGCCCGCCATCCTCCTGGGGTCACCGACAGCCGCGTCGCGAGGGGTCAGGCCGGGCTGGCCAGGAACACCGGGATGGCGTCGCTCTCGCCCGAGGTATGTCGAAGCGGCGGACACGAGTGAGAACGGACCTCCGACCCTGTCGGACCTCCGGCCGAGCCGCGACACTGAGGCGGTGACGTCGATCCGGGAAGACGCGGCAGTGATCGCGGAGGCTCCCGTCCTCGACCAGGCGGTCGTCGACCTGGCCGGGCTCGGTGCGCTCCTCGAGGCCCTGCGGTCGGCCGGCTACGAGACCGTCGGCCCGACGGTCCGAGACGGCGCCATCGTGGTCGACCACATCGGATCCCTCGTCGAGCTGCCTGCCGGGTGGGGCGACGAGCAGGAGCCCGGCAGGTATCGGCTCCGACGCCGTGACGACGGCGCGCTCTTCGGATGGGCGGTCGGCGCCCACTCGTGGAAGTCCGTTCTGTTCCCGCCCCGGCTCACGTTGTGGTCCGCGACTCGGGCCGGCGACGGCACCGGGTTCGTGGTCGACGAGGTGGTGGAGGAGGTGGCGCCCACGGCGCTGATCGGTGTGCGGTCGTGCGATCTGCACGCCATCGCCATCCAGGACCGGGTCCTGGTGGGTGGGTCCTATCCCGATCCCGATTACGCCCGGAGGCGGGACTCGGTGTTCGTCGTCGCCGTGCACTGCTCGGACCCGGCCGCTACGTGTTTCTGCGCCTCGATGGGCACCGGACCGAGGGCGCCGGGGGCGTACGACCTCGCCCTCACCGAGTTGGTCGACGCCGACGGCCACCGCTTCGTCGTCGAGGTGGGCACCGAGCGGGGTGCCGCCATCCTCGCCAACGTGCCGCGCCGGCCGGTGGGCGCCGACGAGCACGTCCTGGCTCAGCAGGTCAGCATCGACGCGGCCGCTCGGATGACCCGGGTGGTCGAGACCGACGGGATCCGGGATCTGCTCACCGCCAACCCCGAGCACCCTCGGTGGGACGACGTGGCCCAGCGGTGCCTCGCCTGCACGAACTGCACGCTGGCGTGTCCGACATGCTTCTGCAGCACCGTCGAGGACGCCACCGACCTGACCGGACAGCACGCCGAACGGTCCCGCCGCTGGGACTCGTGTTTCACCTTGGACCACTCCTACCTGCACGGAGGTTCCGTGCGTTCGACCCACCGGGTCCGGTACCGGCAGTGGGCGACCCACAAGCTGGCGACCTGGATCGACCAGTTCGACAGCTCGGGCTGCGTGGGCTGCGGGCGCTGCATCACGTGGTGCCCGGTCGGCATCGACATCACCGCCGAAGTGGCTGCCATCCGGGCCGAGGCCGGTGGCGTGGCGGTGGACTATCCGACCCTGGGAGCGTTCCGATGACAACGCCGAGCTCGATCCGTGACCTGCTGTCCGCCCATCCGTTCTTCGCTGACCTGCCCGAGCCGGACCTCGAACTCATCGCGGGGTGCGGCCGCAACGTGCACTTCCGGCCCGGCCAGCGGGTCTTCACCGAAGGGGCGAGGGCCGACGAGTTCTACGTGCTCCGCAACGGCCACGTCGCACTCTCGGTCCACAGCCCCGAGCGGGACGAGATCACCATCGCCACCCTCGCCGACGGCGACGTGCTCGGCTGGTCGTGGCTGTTTCCTCCGTACCGCTGGCAGTTCGACGCCCAGGCCACGGCGGAGACGAGCGCCATCGCCCTCGACGGTGCGTGCCTGCGCGGCAAGTGCGACGACGACACCGCCCTCGGCTACCGCCTCATGCAACGGTTCGCCCAACTCATCCAACACCGCCTGCAGCAGACACGCCTCCAGCTCCTCGACGTCTACGGCCGAGACGACGATGGTCACCCGGTCCCTCACTGATCTGGCCCCACGAGGGCCGATGACGCCATTGCCCTACCGCGTCATCGGTCGCCGGACCGAGTCCGCCGACACCGACACGCTGGTGGTGGAGGCGGTGGGTGACGCGGTGGGCGATCCGCAGCCGGGTCAGTTCAACATGCTGTGGGCGTTCGGGATCGGCGAGGTGCCGATCTCCGTGAGCCGGCTCCACGACGATGGTGTCGTGGAGCACACCGTTCGCGCCGTCGGTGCCACGACGCGGGCGCTGTGCGCGATGTCCGAGGGAGATGTGGTGGGGATCCGCGGCCCGTTCGGGCACGGTTGGGACGTGGCCGCGGCCGAGGGTGCCGACGTGTTGGTGATCGCCGGTGGACTCGGCCTTGCCCCGCTGCGTCCCGTCGTCGACGAGATCGTGGCGCACCGGGACCGGTTCGGGAGGGTGGTGGTCCTCATCGGCGCTCGATCTCCGGACGACCTCGTGTTCGTCGACGATCTCTCCGCCTGGCGGGCCCGGTTCGACCTCGACGTGGAGATCACCGTGGACCACGCTCGCGGAGACTGGCTCGGCGACGTCGGCGTGGTGACCGCCCTCATCCCCCGCCTCCCGGTCGACACCGCGTCGGCCTCCGCCTTCGTGTGCGGCCCGGAGATCATGATGCGCTTCGCCGGTGCCGAGCTCGCCGACCGGGGCGTGCCACCCGACCGAATCCAGATCTCGCTCGAACGCAACATGATCTGCGCCGTCGCCCGCTGTGGGCACTGCCAGCTCGGTCCCACGTTCGTGTGCCGGGAGGGTCCCGTGTACACGCGCGACGCCGTCGCCCCGCTCCTCGACGTCCGGTCGTTGTGATGGCGACCCGACCCCGCCTGGCCGTGTGGAAGTTCTCCTCCTGCGACGGCTGTCAGCTGACGTTGCTCGACTGCGAGGACGAGCTGCTCGACCTGGCCGGCGAGGTGGAGATCGCCTACTTCCTGGAGGCGTCGCGGGCCACCGTCGAGGGCCCCTACGACCTGTCATTGGTGGAGGGCTCCATCACCACCGCCGAAGATGTCGAGCGGATCCACCGGGTCCGGGCCGAGTCGCGCCGACTGGTCACCATCGGGGCCTGTGCGACCTCCGGAGGCGTGCAGGCACTGCGCAACTTCGCCGATGTCCGCGAGTACACGTCGATCGTCTACGCCCAACCCGCCTACATCTCGACGCTCGAGCACAGCACGCCGATCGCCGCCCACGTCCCGGTCGACTTCGAGCTCAACGGTTGTCCCATCGATCGGAGCCAGCTGCTCGAGGTCCTGTCCGCACTGCTGGTCGGCCGACAGCCCGAGATCCCCGCCCACAGCGTGTGCGTGGAGTGCAAGCTCCGCGGCAACGTGTGCGTCATGGTGGCCCACGGGACACCGTGCCTCGGTCCGGTCACCCACGCCGGCTGCGGGGCGCTGTGCCCCACCTACCACCGCGGCTGCTACGGGTGCTTCGGGCCGATGGAGACACCCGCGGTCGGATCCTTGATGCGACACTTCCAGGGCAGCATGGGCTGGAGCGAGGTCGACATCGTTCGCGTGCTGAGGACCTTCAACGCATGGCGGGCTCCGTTCCGTGACGAGAGCGAACGCCATCCCACAGAGGTCCCGGTGAGCCTCGACCGGAGGAGACGGCCATGACCCATCGGATGCCGGCCGGACGGACGATCGACGTGAAGGCGCTGGCTCGGGTGGAGGGCGAGGGTGGCCTCTACGTGGAGACGGCCGACGGCACCGTGCGCGACGTTCAGCTCCGCTTCTACGAGCCGCCCCGGTTCTTCGAGGCGTTCCTCCGGGGCCGCTCCTACCTCGAGCCGCCGGACATCACGGCCCGTATCTGTGGCATCTGCCCCGTCGCCTACCAGATGAGTGCCTGCCTGGCGATCGAGGACGCCTGCGATGTGACGGTGACCGGGCCCCTCGATTCGCTGCGCCGGCTCCTGTATTGCGGGGAGTGGATCGAGAGCCACGCCCTGCACGTGTACCTGCTGCACGCGCCGGACTTCCTCGGGGTGGAGAGCGCGATCCAGCTCGCCGAGCTGGATCGGCCCGCGGTCGAGCGCGGTCTGCGCCTCAAGAAGGCGGGCAACGAGCTGATGGCGTTCGTTGGCGGGCGCGCCATCCACCCCATCAACGTGCGCGTGGGGGGCTTCCACCGGGTGCCGACCCGCCGTGAGGTCGGTCGGCTTCGCGACCCGTTGCAGCGCGCGCTCGACGACGCGCTCCAGACGGTCGAGTGGGTGGCAGGGTTCGCCTTCCCCGAGCGGCAGATCGAGGGGGCGTTCGTGGCGGTCGGCGATCCGGGCCACTACCCGGTCATGGGGGGCGGGATCCGATCCGACACCGGCCTCGACATCGGCGAGTCGGCGTTCCTCGACCGGTTCGTCGAGACCCACGTGTCGCACTCCACCGCGCTTCACGCTTCCCTCGACGGCGAACGCTACGCGGTGGGCCCGCTCGCCCGCTTCACCCTGGCTCGCGACCGCCTGGCCCCGGTCGCCGCGCGGGCGGCCGCCGACGCCGGTCTGGGGCCCGAGGAGCGGAACCCGTTCCGCAGCATCATCGTCCGGGCCGTCGAGGTGGTCCACGCCTGCGCCGAGGCCCTCCGCATCGTGGACGAGTACGAGGAACCAGACCAACCGGCGATCGAGGTCGCCCCACGCGCCGGAGTGGGCCACGGCGTCACCGAGGCCCCGCGTGGCCTTCTCTACCACCGCTACGAGCTGGACGCCGACGGGACGATCGTCGACGTCCGGATCGTGCCGCCCACCTCGCAGAACCAGCCGACCATCGAACACGACCTCTGGCACGTCGTCGAGGACAACCTCGATCTGGACGACGACGCCCTGGCCCGCCTGGCCGAACAGACGATCCGCAACCACGATCCCTGCATCTCCTGCGCCACCCACTTCCTCGACTTCGAGCGGGTGGATCGATGACCGGTGCGATCGTGATCTGCATCGGCAACCCATTTCGCCGCGACGATGGCGTGGCCAGCGCGGTTGCCCGATGGTTGCGGCCGCGTCTCCCGACCGGGGTCGACTTGGTGGAGCTCGACGGCGAACCGGCTCGACTGGTCGAGGCATGGGACGGTGCCGACCTGGCCGCGATCGTCGACGCCGCCCGGACCGGGGCAGACGCCGGGCACGTGCAGCTGATCGAGGTCGACGCCGACGTCACCCTCCCGACGGGTCCGAGGACGAGCACGCACGGACAGTCGCTGGCCGACGCACTGCAGCTCGGGCGCACCCTCGGTCGGCTGCCCCGCCGACTCGTGGTCCATGCCGTGGAGGGCGCTGACTTCGGACACGGCCCGGGCCTGACCGCCACGGTTGCTGCCGCCGTCCCGAAGGTCGCCGAGGGCGTCTTGGCAGAGCTCGCCGCCGCGGTCCCGGGGCGTGAGGCACGGGAACGGACCGGCTGATGTGCCTCCCGCTGACCGGTCGACTGCGCCACCGCTATGTTCCGGCAATGGCCACGGGTCCAGCCCGCGCGAGCCGGCCCGCGGATCGGGCGCGCGAACGCATCGCTGTTTCGGGCGTGGTCCAGGGCGTCGGATTTCGACCATTCGTCCATCGGCTGGCCAACGATCTCGAGCTCTCGGGGTTCGTGGGCAACAACGACCATGGCGTGTTCATCGAGGTCGAAGGCACCCGCCACGCAGTGGCGGAGTTCCGAGCCCGGATGGTGGCCGAGCCGCCACCGCTGGCTCACATCGAGGGCGTCGTCTCGGTCCCCGCCGCCCTCACCGGTCAACGTGGGTTCGTGATTGTCACCAGTCAACCCGGTGACGGCGGGTCGGCCTTGGTGTCGCCAGATCTTCGCACCTGCGACGATTGCCTCGACGAGCTCCACGCTCCCAGCGATCGCAGGTACCGCTACCCGTTCATCAATTGCACCAACTGCGGCCCGCGCTTCACGATCACGGAGCGCACCCCATATGACCGTCCGAACACGACGATGGCCCGGTTCGTGATGTGTGACGAGTGCCGCGCCGAGTACGAGGACCCGACACATCGTCGCTTTCATGCTCAACCGATCGCGTGCAGCGAGTGCGGCCCGCACGTCTGGCTGGAGAGTCGCCAGGACCACGAGCACATTGGTTGCGATGCGATCGACAAGACCCGAAGCATCATCGCCAACGGTGGGATTGTGGCGATCAAGGGACTGGGTGGGTTCCATCTGGCCTGCGATGCCCGCTCCGACGAGGCAGTGGCGCGACTGCGAAGCCGAAAGGGGCGCGTCGACAAGCCCTTCGCGGTGATGGTCGCGGACCTGGCGGCCGCTCGTTCGATCGTCGTGCTGGGCGACCCCGACGAACGGGAGCTCGTCTCGGCCCAACGCCCCATCGTCATCCTGCCCCGGCTCGCCGGCAGCGGAGTGTCTGACGGGGTCGCACCAGGCAACGACCAGATCGGCGTCATGTTGACCTACACGCCGCTCCATGACCTACTCATCGAGCCCGGTGACGTGTGGGTCATGACCTCCGCAAACCGCTCGCAAGAGCCGATCACCTACACGAATGCCGGGGCACGTCGTCTCACCGACCTCGCTGACGCGATCCTGCTGCACGATCGCGACATCCATGTGCCCGTGGATGACTCGGTCGTGCGCGTTGTCGACGGCACAATCTCGCCGGTCCGTCGTTCGCGGGGCTTCGCTCCGTTTCCGGTGACGCTCCCTGTGGCCGCGCCGCCGTTGTTGGCCACCGGTGGTGAACTCAAGGCGACGTTCTGTCTCGCCTCCGGGAAGTACGGCTTCTTGAGTCAACACATCGGCGACATGGAGAACATCGAGACCCTCGATGCGTTCACCAGAGCTGTCGAACACCTCGAGGGACTGTTTCGGATCGAACCGGAGGTGTTGGTCACCGATCTCCACCCTGGCTACCTGTCGGCCAGGTGGGCGGACCGTGTCGCCGACGGTCGACCCGTGATCAGGGTCCAGCATCACCATGCCCACATCGCTTCGATCATGGCCGAGCACGGGGCCATCGAGCCCGTCATCGGATTCGCCTTCGATGGCACCGGCTACGGCCCCGATGCGACCATCTGGGGCGGCGAAGTCCTCGTCGCCGACTACCTCGACTACGAGCGTGCCTTCCATCTCCGGACGGTGCCGTTGCCGGGCGGCGACACGGCGATCCGTCGTCCGTATCGGATGGCTCTCGCCCACCTCCATGCTTCAGGCATGCCGTGGACATCGGGTCTGGCCCCAGTGCGAGCATGCCCGCCGGAAGAACTCGACGTGCTTCACACCCAGCTGGAACGCGAGGTCAACACCGTGCCCACGTCGTCGATGGGTCGCCTGTTCGACGCCGTCTCGTCCTTGATCGGAGTCCGGCAACAAGCGAACTACGAGGGCCAGGCAGCCATCGAGCTCGAGGCGGTGGTCGATGACTCCGAGATCGGCCGCTACGAGTTCGACGTGGAGGCCGGCGTACTTGACCCGTCACCGGTGTTGGAGGCGATCATCGCCGATCTCGACCGTGGTCTTGCCGCATCGGTGATTTCGAGCCGGTTCCATTCCAGTGTGGCCCACATGATGGTTGCCTGTGCCGAAGCGGTCCGCACCGAGACCGGCATTGGTACCGTTGGGCTCAGCGGTGGCGTGTTCCAGAACGCGACCCTGACCACGGCCGCCCGGCACCGATTGGAGCAGCGAGGATTCCGCGTCCTGACACACCGGCAGGTTCCTCCCAACGATGCAGGCCTCTCGTTGGGTCAGACCGTGATCGCAGCAATGAAGGCGAGGTAGCGACATGTGTCTTGGTATCCCCGGCAAGATCGTGGAGATCACCGGTGAGGGTTTCAGCCGCACCGGCGTCGTCGATTTCGACGGCATCAGGAAACAGGTGAGCTTGGCGTATCTCCCCGCCGTTGGCATCGGTGACTACGCGATCGTTCACGTCGGATTCGCAATCACCCAACTCGACGAAGCGTCCGCGCAAGAGACGCTCCGGTTGCTTCATCAACGTGAAGTGGTCCACGAAGAACTCGACCCCGCGGTGGCGCTCGTCGCCGAGCAGGCCAGAACTGGTCGTGTCGATCCGTGAAGTATCTCGAAGAGTTCCGAGACCCCGAGGTGGCGTTGCGGCTGATCGACGACATCGCCGAGGCGGCGACCCGACACTGGGTGTTGATGGAAGTCTGCGGTGGACAGACGCACTCGATCATCCGCAACGGCATCGACCGGCTGTTACCCGACACGATCGAACTGGTTCACGGACCCGGGTGCCCGGTCTGTGTCACGCCACTTGACACCATCGATCAAGCCCTCGCGATCGCCTCGAGCACCGACATCATCTTCTGCTCGTTCGGCGACATGCTGCGGGTCCCAGGCTCCAACCAGGACCTGTTTCAGGTCAAGAGTCATGGCGGCGATGTCCGTGTCGTGTACTCGCCACTCGACGCCGTGCAGATCGCCAGAGACAACCCCGACCGCCAGGTCGTGTTCTTCGCCATCGGATTCGAAACCACCGCTCCGGCCAACGCGATGGCGGTCCACCAAGCAGACCAAGAAGGACTCGAGAACTTCTCGATGCTGGTCTCACATGTCCTCGTTCCTCCGGCGATGCGCGCCGTTCTCGACTCGCCGACGAACCGGGTGGAAGCCTTCCTCGCCGCCGGCCACGTCTGCTCTGTCATGGGTTACGAGCAGTACTTCGCCATCGCCGAGCAGTACCGCACACCCGTCGTGGTCACGGGATTCGAGCCCCTCGACCTGCTCCAAGGCATCAAGATGGCCGTTGCGCAACTCGAAGTCGGACGCTCAGCCGTCGAGAACGCCTATCCGAGAGCCGTCACACAGCAGGGAAACCTCGACGCCCGCAGCATGATCGCGGACGTGTTCGTCACCACCGATCGGAACTGGCGTGGCATCGGCCCCATCCCGCAGAGCGGTTGGAAGCTCTCGCCCCGCTACCGGAGCTTCGATGCTGCCGAGCGATTCGCGGTTGGACACATCAACACCACGGAGTCTCCACGGTGCCATGCCGGCGAGGTTCTCCAAGGAACCCTCAAACCAGACCAATGCCCAGCGTTCGGCAGGGAGTGCACGCCACGGACCCCGCTCGGCGCGCCGATGGTCTCGAGCGAGGGCGCCTGCGCCGCCTATCACCAGTACGGCCGGCTCCAGCTCTCGGCGACGCCATGACCGTCGACGCGTGGTCGTGCCCGCTGCCACTGCGCGACCAGCCCAACATCGTCATGGGCCACGGCGGGGGCGGCAAGCTGGGGGCCGAGCTCATCGAACACCTCTTCCTCCCGGCATTCGACAACCCTCACCTCCGGGCGATGACCGACGCCGCCGTCTTGGACCTCCCACCCGGCCGCATCGCCTCTCAACCGACTCGTTCGTCGTGCAGCCCCTGTTCTTCCCTGGTGGCGACATCGGCGAGCTCGCCATCAACGGCACCGTGAACGACGTTGCCATGCAGGGCGCGACCCCGCTGTTCCTCACGGTCGGTCTCATCCTCGAGGAGGGCTTCGAGATCGTGACCCTCGCCAGCGTGATCTCATCCATGGCAGCCGCGGCAGGACGAGCCGGAGTCACCGTCGTCACCGGCGACACCAAAGTGGTCGACCGAGGACACGGCGATGGCATCTACATCAACACCACCGGGATCGGCGTGATCCCACACGGAGTCGACATCGGACCCCATCGCGTCAAGCCGGGCGACGCAGTCATCGTCTCGGGCCCGATCGCCGATCATGGCATGGCCGTCATGAGCGTCCGCGAAGGACTCCGCTTCGAGTCCGACATCTCCTCCGATACCGCACCCCTCAATGGCCTCGTGCTCGACATGATCAGGTCCGGGATCGACATTCACGCCCTGCGAGACCCAACCCGGGGTGGGTTGGCCGCGACCCTCAACGAATTCGCATCAGCGGCCGAGGTCGGCATCGCCATACGCGAACCGGATGTACCCGTGCGCCGAGCAGTCGCGTCGGCCTGCGAGCTTCTCGGACTCGACCCCATGCACGTCGCCAACGAAGGAAAACTCGTCGCCTTCGTACCCCGCCGACGCCGAGCATGCTCGCGAGATCATGCAGGCCACACCACAAGGGCATGGCGCCACCGTCATCGGCACCGTCGTGGAGGAACATCGCGGCATGGTGGTCGCAACGACCAGCCTCGGCACTTCGCGGATCGTGGACACCCAAATCAGCGAACAACTCCCACGAATCTGCTGATTGGGCGTCGTCAACACCGACCGGCGGCCTGGATCTCGATGACCAGGTGAACCAGGACGGGGTCCAGGATGGGGAGTTCGGACTGGGCCGGGAGGTCCCACATCGGAGTTTCGCTGGGTCCACGAGCCCGCGTGAGAGCTCAGCCGTACCGCGCCACGAGCGCACTGCCGATCGAGGCAAGGTGGTCGCGCACGCCCTGCGGGCCGGTGACTTCGAGCCACTCGGTGAGCCCGGCGAGTTCGCCTGCGAGGGCGTATTCGTTGTGGCCGCGGATCACGATCTCGATCCGGCCGTCGGGCGTGGAACCGCCAACTTCGAGGCGGCCCCCGAGCATCATCCGGAGCAGGCTGAGCCCGTCGGGAGCGCACACCGCCTGGGTCTCGACGGGGGAGCGCTTTGGTCGACCTCGTCGGCGATCTCACGCCAGCTCTCTGCGAGGTCGAATCCCTGGGGTCGTTCGACGGGATCGTCGGTCAACTCGACCGACGAGACACGGTCGATCCGGAATGTACGCCGGCCGGCCTCGGTGTTGGACACCAGGTACCAGGTCGAGCCCTTGGCGACGATGCCGAGTGGGTGGACGGTCCGCTCGGTCTCGGAGCCTTTGCGGTCGACGTAGCCGAGCCGCACCTGGACGCCGAGGATCACGGCCTCTTGGAGTTCGTCGAGAAACCGGGGTGGTCGGGGCTCGAGCTGGCTGGATCCCCAACGTCGTGGGTCGACGACGATTGACGTCGCGGCTGCCTCGGCCTGCTCTCGGAAGGGCTCGGGCAGGGCGCGTACGAGCTTGCGGAGCGCGGCCTTCACGGCCGGGGTTGCGGTCGAGGCCGGTCCGGCTACCAGGAACAGGGCCCGGGCCTCGCTCGCGGTCAGCCCGGAGAGGTCGGTGCGAGCGCCGCCCAAGAGACGCCACCCGCCCCCTCGGCCCTGCATGGAGTACACGGGCACCCCGGCCATGGCCAACGCCTCGAGGTCGCGGCGGGCGGTGCGCTCGGATACCTCCAACTCCAGGGCGACCTCGGATGCCGTGACCTGTTCACGCCGCTGCAGCAGGAGAAGGATGGCTACCAGCCGATCAGCTCGCATCCAGCCACACTTCCACACCAAACCGGTCACAAGGTGGCCGGTT
>CAVSRP010000011.1:0-248591 GCA_963730345.1 uncultured Acidimicrobiaceae bacterium | reverse complement strand
CCACCCACGGCCGCGGCGGACTGCCCACCGCGGTGCTGGGCAGCGTCGCCCAGGAGGTCGTCTGCAGATCCTCCGAACCGCTCGTGCTGGTCGGTCCCGGGTGCCGGACGGCGCTGCTGCCACGAGGGGCCGGTCGGCTGCTGGTCTGCTCCGATGGCTCGGCCTTCTCCGACGCGATCATCCCCGCCGCCGCACTGGGCCGCCCATGGACGCACCGGCATCGCCCGCACCGCAGTAGGCAGCGTCGCCGGCGAGGTCGTACGCCGTGCTCTGTGCCCCGTCCTGGTCACGAGACCCGGGACCGACGACCGCTTGGAGTAGGACATAGCTGGCGTTATCGATGACGCCACGCGCCACATAACGCGGAAGACCCGCACTGACGTGCCCATCCCGAAGGTGCCGATATGCCCGCTCAGGTCAGGCGCCACATAATCCCGGCCGAGAGCGCCTCCGAGGTCCGTGCTATCGGCGCTTCGCGAGGCGCTCTCGGGACGCTCATCCGCGATCTCCGAGGTCACGTTGGCTATCTCGCCGTAGTCACCGAGCGGTCGGGGACACGTAAGCGAAAATGACGACGTGCGCCCGGGAGTGGGATCGCGATCGGCGGCGGATCTGGCCCCGAAGGATGGCTCGCTGCCAGCCATTCGTTGGTCCCCCGGCAGGGTATCGCTCGGCCAGCTCGTCGGTCATCGACGTGCGGGGTGATGTCGTTCCATCGTTGCTGTGCCCTTGGTTCGTTCGCGAGATCGGATGCTCGGGCGGGGCGGTGCCGCCTGGGGCCGCCCGGCGACGCTCGGTTGGAAGGAAGGGGGTACGCTTCGAGATGCAGTAGCCATCCGGGTTGGCGGATGGGGCCATCTTCTCGGGCGCGAGCTGTGATGTCCGACACGTCCAGTCAGTATCGACCTGCCATATCACCGTGGCTGACGAGCGTGGGTTGGTCGAAGCTGGCCGGTTGGTTCGCTGCCTATGTGGCTGCGGGTGTGGCGGTTTTCGTCCTGCAGCCCCATGCGGGGCCATCGCCGTGGTACCCGCCTCTGGCGATCGGCGTCTGGTTGCTGCTTGTCCACGGGCTGAGGGCGTGGCCGCTGATCGTGGCCGCCGACTTGGTGGTGGCGGTTCTCCAGTACCACCCAGATCCGGTGGTCAACGTGATCGTGGCAGGGGTGACGTCAATGGAGGCCGTGGTAGTGGTGGTCGTGCTTCGACGGGCCGGGGTCGATCTGCGGTTGCGGCGTCCCTTCGACGTTGCGGCCCTGGCCGGTGGCTGCTTTTCGGGGGCTGCTGTGGGCGCGACGCTCGGGACAGCGCTGACGCAGTGGACTCGGGCGATCGGACCGGAGGCAACAACTGGCCTTGTCTGGGAGGATCAGTGGCAGCTGTGGCTCGTCGGAGATCTGACTGGCCTGGTGACCCTCCTGCCGTTGTTGTGTGTAGGGATTGCCGACGAGAGCGGAAGGTTGCGCGACCGACTCGGCGAGATGCGAAGCGTCGTTCCGTGGCATGCGGCGGTCCCTGCCGTGGTGGCGATCGCCCTCGCGGGAGTCGCGTTCCAGCCCGCATTGTTCAGCCGCAGCGTCCTCGCACACGGCGCCCAGTTCCTCGTCGTGCTGCCAGTTCTGTGGGCAGCCGTACGGTACGACCGTGTGGTCGCGCTCGGCGTCGCCCTCGCGGTAGATGTCTGCGCGATCGCCGCGTCCGTTCCTCGCACGAGCGGCTCGGTGGCAGACGGGCTCGACCTCGTCCCACTGCAGGCGTTCACCATTGCGATGTCGCTCGGAGCGCTGCTGGTCGCGTCCGTCGTCGAGAAGGAACGACAGGCCCGTGAGGAGGTGCGGGCGCTCGTCGACGCCAGCCCGCTGGCTATCTCAGCCATCGACACCGACCTGCGGGTGGTCGCGTGGAACCCCGCGTGCGAGCGGCTGTTCGGGTGGTCAGCCGAAGAGATGCTCGGCGGCCCCCTGAGGACGATCCCCTCCGACGAACAGGCGGAGTCCGTGTCGCGTCGCGAAGCGGTGCTACGCGGCGCCAGGGTCGACGGAGCCGAGGTCCAGTACGTCACCCGAGACGGCCGACGCGTCTGGGCCCGGCTGCATTCGAGCCCGATCCGGGACACATCCGGCCAGATCACTGGTTCGATGGCGGTGGTCGAGGACGTGACCGAGTTGCGCAACACCACACGAGACCACGACCGACTCGCAACAGCGATCAGTCAGGCGTCGGAGGCCGTGATCGTCACCGACGCGAACGCTGACATCGTCTATGTCAACCCAGCGGTCGAGTCGTCGAGTGGGTACTCGCGCGACGAGCTGCTCGGCCGTAATCCCCGCATCTTCAAGAGTGGGGTACAACCACCGCAGTTCTACGAAGCGATGTGGGCACGACTCCGCCGACGTCAGCCCTGGTCGGGGGCGCTCGTCAACCGGCGCAAGGACGGCACCCTGTATGAGGAGGCGGCAACCGTCTCCCCGGTCATTGGCGCTGACTCGAACGTGATCGGGTATGTCGCGGTCAAACGCGACCTCACCCGGGAGCGTTCGCTCGAGGCCACCCTCGAAGGGGAAGTCCGCGAACGGATGGCTGTCGCCAGCGCCGTCTCTCACGTTGCACGCGGGGAGTCCGCGGAGGCAACCGCCCAGGTCATCGCGGCGGAGGCCATCCGCACCAGTGAACGAATTGACCTCGTGATGATCGCGCACCTGAGAGGCGATGGTTCGCTCGTCCCACTCGCGCTCGACCTACCACTGGGCGTGGACCTGCACGTTGGAGAACCGATTCCGGCCGAGTGGTTTGACACCATGCGCGCCGTGCAACCCGACGACGGTCAGCCATTCGTGTACACGCCAGTGCTGGCTGACGATCGCTCGCTGCGAGTACTCACCGCTTCCGGGTTCAGGGCCGCTGCGGTCGCCCCGCTGCGGTGGGCGGACACGGTTGTCGGCTACCTCATGTGCGGCACGACACGACCCGATGGACCGTCATGGATCGCAGAACGACTCCCAGCCACGGCCGAATTGGCCAACTACGCCAGTGCCTTGCTCGGTCCCCAGTTGCAGGAACGAGAAGACGTCGAGTCGATCACGGAGAGGTTGTCTCAGATCCTCGCCGATGGGGCATTCCACCCCGTCTTTCAACCGATTGTCGACATCGAATCCGGCCGGGTCGTTGGCTACGAGGCGCTCACCCGGTTCGACGATGGCACACCGCCCGACCAACTCTTCGCGCTCGCCGCCACCGTCGGGCTCGGAACCCAACTCGAACTTGGGTGTATCGACGCGGCTCTCACGGCGGCGAGGGCACTCCCGGCCGAGGCCTTCATCGCCATCAACGCCTCACCCGAACTCGTGGTTCGCAACAGCACTGAACTCCGCAACGTCATGCAGACAACAGCGAACCCCGTCGTGATCGAAGTCACGGAACACACCGCAATCGCCGACTACCACGAGCTACGAGCCGCGACTCGCGCATTGGGCAGGAACACCCGTCTCTCGGTCGATGACGCCGGCGCCGGCTACGCCAGCCTCCGCCACATCATCGAACTCGACCCGGACTTCATCAAGCTCGACATCTCATTGATCCAAGGCATCCACCACGACAAGGCCCGCGAAGCCATGGTCGTCGGCATCATCCACTACGCCAACGAGACCGACACGACCGTCATTGCCGAAGGCGTCGAAACCGGGGACGAAGCAGCCACGGTGCAGCGCCTCGGAATCCCCCTCGCTCAAGGCCACTTCTACGGACGACCCCTCCCGATCGACGACGCGGCATCCCTCACATCCATCACACCACCAGAACCATGACTTCGGGGACCGTCCGGAAGAACCACGGGAGACCTGCGCGGAGAGATGGAGATCCTGCCCCTGCCGCGCATCGCCCCCAAATGTGCCTGTTGCGAGACGCTGGATAAGGCTCGCTCATAGCGTTCAGCGCAAGCGTCCCAGAAGCGCGACACAAACAGGCGCGTAGCGGAGACGGTCGACGCCGGCGATCGGGGGTGCTTCGACATCGACCGACCTGTTGCCGAGCCGGCGGTAAGTGATTAACGCCGCATATTCCATCTGATGCATGTTCTGGGATGCATCGTGATCGCGGCGTTGACCTGCACGTTTGCATGTGCGGTGCGCCTGTTGGTGGATGGTCGAGGAGCGGCCCGCGTGTTGTGTGGCCTGGGCATCCGCGGGCTGGGTCGCATCAGATGATTGGATCTCGCATCTGTTGCGATGGGGTTGGAGGTCGGTTTGAGCGGTTCTGGACGGCTGCGGTTGGCGTCGGTGTCGGCGGCGTCGGTGGCGACCGGTGAGGTGTTCGAGGCGATGTTGTCGGGCTGGCGGGACCAGCAGCTGTCCCGCAACCTGAACGCTGCGACGATCGGTGCCCGGGAGCGGGTGGTGCGCCGGTTCCGGTCCCAGGCCGGGGTGTGGCCATGGGAGTGGCTGCCTGGCCATCTGGACGCCGTGGGTGGGTGAGCTGCGGTCGGTCGAGCATCTGGCGCACTCGACGATCCGCAGCTACCAGCTGGCGATCGGCGGGTTCTGCGAGTTCGTGTGCGACCCGGCCTACGGCTGGACGTCGACGTGCACGACCCAGTTCGGCTCCGCTCCGACGCAGGTGTGCCGGCCGGAGAACACGGCGACCCACAGCAGCGAGTTCGAGGGCCGTCCCGGCCGGCGGTCGTTGACCCGGGACGAGTTGCAGGATCTCTTCGATGCCGCCGACGACGCAGTCGAGGTGATCCGCCAACGGAACCGCAAAGGATGGGTGAGCGCGTTCCGGGACGCGACGATGCTCAAGGTCGCCTACGCGTGGGGGCTGCGCCGCCGGGAACTGCGAATGTTGGAGTTGGCCGACTTCGGGTCGAACCCCAAGGCCGGCGAGTTCGGGACCTACGGGGTCTGCCAGGTCCGTTGGGGCAAGGCGGCCAAAGGCAGCCCACCCCGCCGGCGCAGCGTGTTGACGGTCATGGACTGGTCGCCCGAGGTGATCGGCGAGTGGGTCGAGGACGTGTGGCCGAACCTCGAAGCCAGCGACGGCGCCGGGCTGTGGCCATCGGAACGCCGGCCGGTGGTGAGCGAGGACCGGATCAACGCCGCGTTCACCCGCACGGCCCGGACGGTCGGCCTGGCCGAGGAACTCACGTTGCACTGTCTGCGTCACAGCTACGTGACCCATCTCATCGAGGACGGCTTCGACGCCCTGTTCGTCCAGCAACAGGTCGGGCATGAGTACGCGTCGACCACGGCGATCTACACGTCGGTGTCCTCGGACTACCGCACCCGGGTGTTGCGCGACGCTCTGGACCGCAGCATCAGCTCGGCCACAGGAGACAGGAAGCGATGAGCACGCGGCGACGACACGTCGACTACCGATGGCGGCTCCGGGAGGTGATGGCCGACCACGGCTTGTGGACGACCCCCGAGCTGGCGCCGCTGCTTGCGCAGCGTGGCGTGAACTTGTCGTACTCCCAGACGCACCGCCTCGTCACCGGCCGCCCCGAACGGCTCTCGCTGCACACCCTCGCCGCGCTGTGCGACATCTTCGACTGCACCCCGGCCGAGTTGATCGAGACCACCGCCACCACCGGGCCAGCCAAGACGCCCACGGCCAAGAAGAAGCCGTCGGGGAGGCGACCCCGCCGGGCCCGGATCACCAAGGATCAAGCCTGAACATGGCCGCCGTCGCGTGCGCCGATGGGTGCGGACGACGGACCCGCCGGCCCGCCTGGCCCGAGGGTGCGCTGTGCGCGACCTGTGCGCAGCGGCGTGTTCGTCGCCGGGGTGAGTGCCCGGGCTGTGACCAGACCAGGTCGTTGCCCGGCACCGGCGCCGATGGGGCATGGGTGTGCACGACGTGCGCGGGGATCACCGAGGACCTCCGCTGCCACAGCTGCGGAGCCACTGACGACTTCTCCACCCCTCGTCAATGTCGACGCTGCGAACTGCGCCGACGTCTCGACCGGGTCTTCGATGACGGCACCGGCCGCATCGACCCCCGCCTGGTTCCGTTGGTCAAGGCCCTCGGCGCCATGGAGGTTCCTCGCGGCGGGCTGTCCTGGGTGAACGCGCCGGCCACCACCGAGCGGATCCGGGCCATCGCCACCGGCCAGGTCCCCCTCACCCACGACGGCCTTGACCAGCTACCGGAATCGAACGGGCGTGAGCATCTGCGCGATCTGCTCGTCGCCCACGGCGTGCTTCCCGACCGCGACCGCACCCTGGCCGCCTACGAACGCTGGGCCACCAACCGGCTCGAGCGCATCGACGAACCCGCGGAGCGTCGCCTGATCGCCGCCTACCTGCGTTGGCACCACCAGCCTCGCCTCGAAGGCCACGCCCAGCGGGGCGAGCTCACCGAGAACCGCTACGAGCTGGCCCGCTCCCAGACCAACATCGCCGTCCGGTTCCTCGCATGGCTGCGAGCCCGCGGCACCGATCTCCCCAGCTGCACCCAGGCCGACATCGACGCCTGGTTCGCCGACGGACCCAGCACCCGCACCCACGCCCGGTCGTTCCTGACCTGGGCCATGCGCACCCGACGATGCCCGACCATCGAGCTGCCGCTCGAGCGGCAAGGCATCCCCCGACCGATGCCCGAACCGGAACGTCTCGCCTTGCTCGCCCGGCTTCTCGACGACGACACCATCGACCTCGCCTACCGGGTCGCGGGATGCCTCGTGCTCCTCTACGCCCTGCCTTCCAGTCGCATCAGCCGCCTCCGACTCACCGACCTCCACGCCACCGGCGACGGGCTCATGCTCCAGCTCGGTGACCCCGTCCCGATCCCGCCGCCCCTCGACGAACTCATCACCGAGCTGGCCGAGAACCGCCGCACCACCGGCGCCGGGCCCGACACCGACTGGCTCTTCCCCAGCCGCCGCGCCGGCCAAGCCATCGAAGGCGAACAACTCGCCGAAGGCCTCAACCGCCTCGGAATCAACCGGGCCGCCCGCACCGCCGCGCTCAACGCGCTCCTCGCCGACGTCCCCGCACCCGTGCTCGCCAAGACCCTCGACCGCAGACCCTGGCGCGTCGCCCTACGAGCCCAGACCCTCGGCACCGACTGGGCCCGCTACGCCTCCCTCAAGGCCCGTTCCTGACCACTTCTCCACAGGAATACGCAGCACAGGAACATGCGTCTCCACCAGTCGCGGTCGGCCGCAGTCTGGCTGCGCGTTCTGTGACATCACCCAACTGGGTTTGGCTGCGCTCGCGTCCTGTGTCGCGTCGAATGCACGGGCTCGTCGGTTCAGATTTCGCCTTGAACACCTTATCTGCAAGTATTCGCAACTAATGGATCCTGTGGTGTCGTTGTCAGAGATCAAGTCGGACATGTTCAAGGCGTTGGCGCATCCGGCCCGGATTCGGGCGTTGGAGGTGCTCGTCGAAGGCGAGCGTTCGGTGTCCGATCTGCAGCCGGAGGTCGGGATCGAGCTCCCGCATCTCTCGCAGCAGTTGGGCGTACTCCGCCGTGCTGGCCTCGTGTCGACCCGGCGTGAAGGGACGACAGTCTTCTACTCGATCAAGGACGACCGGCTGGTCGATCTGATGGCGGTTGCCCGATCGTTGCTCATCTCATCGCTGGAGGAGAGCCGGGAGATGCTCGAGGTCCTCACCCTCGAGGAAGCGTGAACCCGACCGATCCGCTCACCCGGCTCCGGCGCCTGCTGCCGTCCCGGTCCGACTATCGCGGCCTGTCCACGTCGTGGCGGTCCGACCTGGTGGCAGGACTCACGGTTGGGGTCGTGGCGCTGCCATTGGCTCTGGCATTCGGGATCACCTCCGGTGTCGGTGCCGAGGCCGGGCTGATCACCGCGATCGTGGCCGGCCTGGTCGCCGCGGTGTTCGGCGGGTCGAATGTCCAGGTCTCGGGTCCGACGGGAGCGATGACCGTGGTGTTGGTGCCGATCGTCGCCCGAGACGGCGTCGAGGCCGTCTTCGTCGTGGCATTGATCGCCGGGATCGTCATCACCGTCGGCGGGATCGTCGGCGTCGGTCGGTTTCTTGCCTATGTGCCGTGGCCGGTGGTGGAGGGTTTCACCGTCGGGATCGCCGTGATCATCTTCCTGCAGCAGGTACCCGGCATCCTGGGCGTCGCGAAGCCCGAGGGCGAGAACACCGCAGTCGTCGCCATTCGAGCAGTCGGCCGCGCCGTCAGTGGCGACGGAACGTTGTGGGCTGTGGCTGTCGCCGGCCTGGTGACGGTCGTGATGGTCATCGCTCCCCGTGTTCACAAGACAATCCCCGGATCCCTGGTGGCGATCGCGCTGGCGACCGCGGTGACGGCCAGGGTGGACGCATCGGTCGCGACGATCGGCCAGATCCCGTCCTCACTACCGACCCCCCACCTTCCCGCGGTCACGCTCGATGTGGTCTCGAACCTCTTCGGGGCCGTGCTGGCCGTCGCCGCGCTCGCTGCGCTGGAGAGCCTCCTCTCGGCCAAGGTCGCCGACGGCATGGCCGGCGTCGGGCGGCACGACCCGAACCGCGAGCTGGTTGGACAAGGGCTGGCGAACATGGCGTCCGCGTTGTTCGGGGGAATGCCTGCCACCGGCGCGATCGCGCGGACCGCCGTAAACGTCCGTGCCGGTGGACGGACCCGTGTCGCGGCGGCCGTGCACGCCGTGGTGCTGCTTCTCGTGGTCCTCTACGGCGCGGAACTCGTACGCCAGATCCCACTCGCCGCGCTCGGCGGTGTGCTGATGGTCACCGCCGTCCGCATGGTCGAACGCCATAATGTCGCCCGAATCCTGCGCAGCACCCGATCCGACGCCGCCGTGCTGTGCGTCACCGCGTGCGTCACGGTCGCGTTCGATCTCATCCTGGCGGTCGAGGTCGGGATGGCCGCAGCCGCGATGCTCGCTCTGCGCCAACTCGCCGACAGCTCGGTGCCCGTGGCCGAGCAGCTCCCACTGCTCGACACCGAGACCTCGAGAGCCCTGCACCACGACCACATCGTGTCCTACCGGCTCGACGGCGCTCTCTTCTTCGGGGCGGTCCAGCAGTTCTTCACCCAGCTCACCGACGTCGGCGATGTCCGCGTTGTCATCCTGCGTCTCCCCGAGCTCCGCATGCTCGACGCCAGCGGCGCCCAAGCGCTCGGCGACATCATCGAACAACTCGAAGCCAAGGGCATCACCGTGCTGCTCAAAGGGCCCAGACCCGGGCACCTGCGCGTCCTCGAATCCGTCGGCGCCCTCGACAAGCTCGCCCATCAGAACCACATCTTCGATGACCTCGACGCTGCCATCGTCCACGCCCACCGCCACACCACTCGAGCTACCCACCCGCCCGTGGCGTCAGGCTCCGACGCCGCGACCGAATCGGAGCCCAACCATGACGACACCAGGAGCTCGCTGGATCCGACTGGATGACGCCGCCGAACGCCCTTACCGCCGGCGCGCGGCCGAGATGATCCGCCGCGACATCCGCACCATCGTCCCGGCCGAGTGACTTACCGAGATCGAGCACCTCCTCACCCGAACCCGCCACGGCGAAACCACCCAGGACCTGCCCACCGGCCGCCGCCACAGACGCCCGACCCTGAGCGATCCCTCCGCGGGTCGCGGGACACAGCGGCATGCGCAACCGCACCGACGTACCCGCCGGGGACATATCGCCGGCACCGATCCCCAGATCGCGCGTGCATCGCACGCAGCAGAACGGCAGTGATGATGCGGGTGCGGGTGCGGATGGTTCCCGTGTAGCAAGTGGATGGAGCCTCACCCGCTCGGTCTGACCCTCAGAACGGCCAGGCCCCTCGTGGTGTCCTTGAAGCGACCAGTCGACCGTGTCGGGTGAGGCTCTGTCCTGCACGCACTGGTCGAGGTTCGTGACCGAAGAGGTGCCTGTGCAAGAGGCCCCATCACTGTCCTGTCCGCTCTCCCGGCGGGTGCGTGCCACCAACAACCTTGAAGGAGAAGCGGTGGCAACAACCACGATTCCACAACCTGCTCGACACGTCGACCCCGGCCGGGTGGTCGGCGGCGTCGACACACACAAGGACGAACACGTCGCCGCCGTGCTCGACCATGTCGGCCGCGTACTCGGCATCGAAGCGTTCCCGACAACCGCGGCTGGGTTCAACGAGCTGCGCCGCTGGCTCCAGGAGCATGGCGAGATCGACTCGGTCGGCATCGAGGGATGCGGCTCCTGGGGCGCCGGCTTGTGCCGGCACCTTCTCGAACACAGCATCCCGGTCGTGGAGGTCAACCGACCGAATCGTCAGAACCGTCGACGACGCGGCAAGTCCGACGACGTGGACGCGGTCGCCGCCGCGAAGGCGGTGATGAGCGGTGACGCGTCGGTGACACCCAAGACCGGCGACGGACCGGTCGAGGCCTTGCGACAACTGCGTGTTGCCCGCTCCGGCGCGGTCAAGGCCCGGACCGCGGCAGCGAACCAGCTGCACTCGCTCATCGACACCGCCCCGCAGGTGCTGCGCGCCCAGATGCTCAGCGTGTCGTTGTTCAAACAGAAGATCGCACTCGCGGAGAAGTTCCGTCCCGCCAACAACTCGAGCCCGGAGGCCACCGCCAAGCGTGCGATGCGATCCGTGGCACGGCGTTGGCGATTCCTCGACGCAGAGGCCAAGGAACTTCGACGCGAAGCAGAACGCATCATCGACGAGATCGCCCCGCAGCTGATTGCCCGTCCCGGGGGGTCGGCTACGAGACTGCCGGCCAGCTCCTCGTCACCGCCGGCGACAACCCCGAACGTCTCCACTCCGAGAAGTCCTTCGCCGCGCTGTGCGCATCGACGCCGGTCAAGGCATCAACCGGACGGACGAAACGACACCGCCTGAACCGTGGCGGCGACCGGCAGGCGAACTCTGCGCTGTGGACCATCGTGTTGGTCCGCATGGGCACCGATCAGCGCACCAAGGACTACGTCGAACGCCGCACCACGGAGGGCCTCTCCAAGAAGGAGATCATGCGCTGCCTCAAGCGCTACGTCGCCCGAGAGCTCTACCCACTCATCCGCGACATCACCGACGAACAACACCTCGAAACCGCCGCTTGACAACAAGAGGTGCATCGCGTATCGGAGATGGCCGTCGGCGAGGTTTAGGGAGACCTCCGCCACTGGTAGACCGTCGCGTAGTCGGCGGTTCGGGGATGGTCTCGGACCGATCCGGCGCCGCGCGCTTGGTGGCGCTCGGCCAGCGGCTCGAGGGCCGAATCCTCTACGCAGTGGCGAGCGGCTCGATCTCGTCGAGGGCGCCGCCGAGGCGGTCTCGCTCGACCTCGAGCTCGTAGCGGCTCTGCAGGTTGAGCCAGAACCGCTCGCTCGTGCCGAAGTAGCGCGCGAGACGAAGGGCTGTGTCGGCGGTGATGCCCCGCTTGCCGTGCACGATCTCGTTGATCCGCCGCGGGGGGACGCCAATCGCGACAGCGACTCGGTGCTGGGTGATTCCGAGCGGCTCGATGTATTCGAGTAGGAGGATCTCGCCGGGGTGGATCGGGTCCATCGTTGGTGCGGTCATCTCATCTCCTCTCCTCTCAGTGGTAGTCCAGGATCTCGACATCTTCTGGGCCCGCTGTCGTCCAGCGGGAGCAGATGCGCCACTGCTCGTTGACGCGGATGCTGTAGGTGTTCGCTCGGTCGCCCTTGAGCTTCTCCAGCCGGTTGCCCGGCGGAACCCGGAGATCACCGATCTGCTCGGCAGCGTCGAGAATGAGCAGTTTGCGCAGGGCTGCTCGCTGGGTCGGTTGGTCAAGTCGTTTCGATCGTTGGCGTTGCCACACCCGCTCGGTGTCCTTGTCGCGGAACGACTGCAGCACACGGCGGAGGATAACGCCACTCGTTATGAACGGCAATCGTTATGCCGACGAGATCCCGGAGGTCGTTGCGAGACCGGTGCCCATCGCGGGCTGTCCATGGCCGTCGATGTCATGGGGCACTCGTCCACACCGACCACAAGGTGCCGGCCCGACGGCGCTAGATATTCGCGTCACCTATTCGCGTCCCCAACCACGCTCAGGACACCACAGATCGGCAGTGATGATGCTGGTGCGGGTGCTGATGGTTCCCGTGTAGCAAGTGGACGGAGCCTCACCCGTTCGGTCTGACCCTCAGATCGGCCAGGCCCACTCGTGGTGTCCTTGAAGCGACCAGTCGACCGTGTCGGGTGAGGCCCTGTCCTGCACGCACTGGTCGAGGTTCGTGACCGAAGAGGTGCCTGTGCAAGAGGCCCCATCACTGTCCTGTCCGCTCTCCCGGCGGGTGCGTGCCACCAACAACCCTTTGAAAGAAGAGGTGGCAATGACCACGATCCCACAACAGCCCCGACACGTCGACCCCGGCCGAGTGGTCGGCGGCGTCGACACACACAAGGACGAACACGTCGCCGCCGTGCTCGACCATGTCGGCCGAGTGCTCGGCATCGAAGCGTTCCCGACAACCGCGTCGGGGTTCAACGAGCTGCGCCGCTGGCTCCAGGAGCATGGCAAGATCGACTCGGTCGGCATCGAGGGATGCGGCTCCTGGGGCGCCGGCTTGTGCCGGCATCTCCTCGAGCACGGCATCAAAGTCGTCGAGGTCAACCGACCCAACCGACAGAACCGTCGACGCCGCGGCAAGTCCGACGACGTCGACGCAGTCGCAGCCGCAAGGGCGGTCATGAACGGCGAGGCATCGGCGACACCCAAAGCGGGCGACGGGCCGGTGGAAGCGTTGCGACAACTGCGGGTTGCCCGATCGGGCGCCGTCAAAGCACGGACGGCGGCGGCGAACCAGTTGCACTCGCTCATCGACACCGCACCCCAAGAGCTGCGCGCCCAGATGCTCGCCGTGCCGTACTTCAAACAGAAGGTCGCGGTCGCGGAGAAGTTCCGTCCCGGCACCAGCTCAAGCCCAGAGGCGAACGCCAGGCGGGCGATGCGCTCGGTCGCTCGACGGTGGCGGTTCCTCAACGACGAAGCCAAAGAGCTCCGGCGCGAAACCGAACGCATCATCAACGAGATCGCCCCACAGCTGATCGCCCGGCCCGGGGTCGGCTACGAGACCGCCGGCCAGCTCCTCGTCACCGCCGGTGACAACCCCGAACGCCTTCACTCCGAGAAGTCCTTTGCCGCCCTGTGCGCCTCGACGCCAGTGAAGGCATCAACCGGACGGACGAAACGACACCGCCTGAACCGTGGCGGTGACCGGCAGGCGAACTCGGCGCTGTGGACCATCGTGCTCGTGCGCATGGGCACCGACCAGCGCACCAAGGACTACGTCGAGCGACGCACCGCCCAGGGCCTCTCAAAGAAGGAGATCATGCGCTGCCTCAAGCGTTACGTCGCACGCGAGCTCTACCCACTCATCCGCGACATCACGAACGAGCAAGGGCACCTCAAAACCGCCGCTTGACAACAAGAGGTGCATCGCTTCGGTCGGCACCGTCGTCATGGCATGTCCCTTCGGACTGCAAGCACGCCGTGCGGGCGCCATGACAGAGTCGAATCGTGACAACAGCTGAGGGGACTACGGACCCGCCGCCGCCCGAGCGGTTCCTCATCCCGGTCGCAAATCTGAGTGTTCCGGCCACGTGGCACGTCGGCCGTGTGACCTTCACGCTGGCCCTTCAGCGGCCGAGATTCTTGAAGCCTTCCCTCCCTTCGACAGCGAGCACGGCCTGATCGCGAGGAGGGTCGAGGAGGTGCTTGCCGAAGCAGAAGGCGGCTGTATCGCCGAGGTAGTCGGCGACACCGATATCGACGATGCCATTGACACGCTCCGAACGAGCCTGGACGCTCTGCGACTCTTCCAGCTCTCGACTCGAGCGACCCGGACCACGATGTTCGGACTCCCCGGCGAAGTCAGGCGGTCCCGTGTCAACTACGTCGCAGTGTGGGAACGGAGCGCTCATGGCGGCCGATTCCTGGGGCACGGCTCGGGGTGGCCGTTCTCGGAGGCAGCGCGGCAGGAGTGGAACGATTCGGACGCATTCGGCTTTCTGGATGCAGCTCTCGCGCAACCTGATCGAAGCGAGGGCGCGCGGCGTGCTGTCGTTGGGACACAACTCCTTGGACGAGCGGCTCTGGAGACACGCTCGGACCTGAAGATCCTCGGGGTCGTGGCAGCGCTCGAAGCATGGCTGCTACGCAGAGAGCAGTCGGCTCAGACAATGCGCCTCGCACGGCATGCGGCGTGGTTCGGATGCGGGCGCCACAGCGACGACCTCTGCGGCCGCGACCGGCCCATCTGCCCGTACCTACATCTCAATCCATCGTTGGGAGCCGACCGGAAGCGACTCGGTGTTCTTCGCGATCTTGGCAACAGCCACTTGATCTGGCGATGCTCGGAGTGGCGCCAGGTCATGGACTGGTACGACGCTCGATCCGGTGCCGCGCACGGCGACCCAACGGCCGTTGATCACAAGCGAGCAGAGGAGGCCGAGTACTGGGTCGCTCACTTCCTCGCGGAGCCGATCCTGCTGTGGTTGCGCGACCATTCGGTGAACCCGGTCGCGGACCTTGAGGCTGAACTCGACGCTGTCGCAGACCCGGCGAATTGGTCACGCATGGTCGGCGCACTGGACGCCGACCATCCTCCCCCTTCACCGCCTGTGCCGTAGGGACGATCTGACATCGTCCATGACACGTCGAAAACGAGTTGCCACGCGCCGCATGGCTGTCGGTCGAGCCGTACAGATCGAGTGGCACATAATCCCGTCCGGAAGCGTCCCGGGACCGCCGAAGAACGGCGTATTCGGGGACGGCCGCCGGCGAAGTCCGGAGATACCTTGGCCGCCGGAAGACCGTCGCGTACCCGGCGCTTGGTGGAGGAATTTCGACTGGTGGCATCGAGCGGTAGGTGCACCCTCACGTTTGGCGTCAGCCGGTTCTCGCCATCATTCGCGCGTTGCGGAGCGCGTAGACGATGGTCCAGGCGCAAAGTGTCACCGCAGTCAGGGCGGCAGCCACGGCCCAGCCCCAGACCTCGGCGATCGCCGGGCCGGGGGTCGCGGTTGACAGAGCGACTTCGACCGCGAGGTAGCAGGAAAAGATCACCCCGAGGATCGACCAGATCTTCCAGCGTCCGATCCGACGCGCCATGAGAGCTACCTCTTCAGCGAGAAGTCGCCACAGTGGCACGGGGCACGGGAGCGGGCGGAGCTGATCCGTGGCCATCGCTCGCCTGACACCTAGGTACGCGGCGCCGATGAGCAGCATGCTCAGAGCGTAACTAGCTGGACCAGACCGAAGGATCGGGTCGCGATGCGGGTCGGTGGCAGGAGATGTCGCCGCGACTCGCCGGTGTGGCGTGGCCAGCGACGACGAGGCGACGGGTCGCTTTGCCCCGGGCGCCGGGGGACGCCACCCCGTGGAGCCGCCGACCGTTGGCGGCGAGCAGGGCGACGGTGTCGCGGGCATGCAGGCCGGTGGCGCCGGCCGCCACGACGTTGGTCCGTGTCGTTCGATCAGTATGAGCAGCGCGCGATGGGGCACCTGTAACTCGACCCTGGCTCCGCCGTCCGTGAAGGCCGACGAGATGACGGTGAGCTGGGGCGCAGTACTCCGTGCTGAAGACGCCCAGCCCGGGCGCTGCCGGCGGTGTTGGGTGTGGGACCCTGGAGCGATGACCGAGATCCGTGAGACGAAACTGCCGGGAGTTGGCACGGTTCACGACTTCGAGTGCCGAAGCGGCGATCGAGTCGGCATCATCTCCCACCATGGCGACCGCCGAGAAGTGGTGATCTACGACCGCGACGACTCCGACCGGGTCAGCGAGTCGGCAACCATGGCCGCAGACGAGGCCCGTGTACTCGCTGACCTGCTCGGTGGCACGACGATCCTCGAGCGTCTCGACGATCTCCGCCAAGACATCACGGGTCTCGCCATCGACTGGCTCCCGATTTCTCCGCACAGCGCATACGAGGGCAAGACCATCGGCGACGTCGCCCTTCGTACCCGCACCGGCGTATCGATTGTCGCCCTCGTGCGTGGCGACCAACCTCTCCCGGCCCCGGGACCAGAAGAAGCGCTTCTCGTCGGCGACACGGCCGTCGTGGTGGGGACCCCTGAAGGCATCGCCGCCGCAGCGGGCCTTCTCGCCACCAACGCACCGTGATCCTCGCCGCCGCACCCGGCGCGGCGACACTGCTGGTGGAACTCGGCGCGATCCTGGTCGCGCTCGCCCTGCTCGGCCGCCTCGCGGCTCGAGTCGGGATCCCGTCCATACCCCTCTACCTCGTGGCCGGACTCGCCGTTGGCGAGGGCGGGATCGTCGAACTCGTCACTGCACGCGACTTCATCGAGAGCGGCGCTCAGATCGGCGTCATCCTTCTCCTGCTCCTTCTCGGACTCGAATACACCGGCGTCGAACTCACCACCGCACTTCGCAACCATGCTCCGGCCGGCGCCGTCGACCTCGCCCTCAACTTCACGCCCGGACTCCTTCTGGGCGTGTTCCTCGGGTGGGACTTCCGCGCCTCGTTGCTCCTCGGCGGGATCACCTACATCTCCTCCTCGGGCATCATCGCCAAGGTGCTCGCCGATCTCGGCAATACCGGCAACCGGGAGACCTCCGTCGTGCTGGCCATCCTCGTCACCGAGGACCTGGTCATGGCCCTGTACCTGCCGCTCATGGCCGGGCTCCTCATCGGCGGCGACGCCCTCGACGTCGGCCTCGAGATCGCCGTCGCCGTCGGTGCCGTGCTCACTGCGCTGGTCATGGCCGCGAGGTACGGCAATCGAATCAGTGCGGTCGTGTTCAACCGATCAGACGAGAACCTCCTGCTCAGCCTTCTCGGGCTCGCCCTGCTCGTGGCCGGCGTTGCCGAGCACCTTCAGGCATCCGCCGCGGTCGGCGCGTTCCTCGTCGGCATCGCGATCAGCGGACCCGCCGAGCACGCAGCGCGCACCTTGCTCAGACCGCTCAAAGATCTGTTCGCGGCGATGTTCTTCGCCTTCTTCGGGCTGCAGATCAACCCCGCAGACCTCCCTCCAGCACTCGCGCTCGCCGCCGCCCTCGCCGCCGTGACCGCAAGCACCAAGGTCGCAACGGGCTGGTGGAGCGCCAAGCGGGCCGGCGTCAGGACCCCGGGCAGGATCCGAGCCGGCGCAACGCTGGTCGCACGAGGCGAGTTCTCGATCGTCATCGCAGGAATCGCCGTGTCCGAGGGAATCGAGACCGACCTGGGACCCCTCGCCGCTGCCTACGTCCTCATCCTCGCGATCGGCGGGCCTCTGCTCGCCCGCGCCGCTGACCCGCTCGCCCATCGCCTCGGTCACCGAAGCAGCATCCGTTCCGCGTCAGGTCCGTGACCAGTCGTGGAGCCGCCGCCCAAGAGCATGACGACCACCGGTACCGACGACGCACGTTCACGATGACGTGCGTGTCGTCGCAGGGGACGGTGAGCATCCTGCGCCGGCTCGACGGCTTCAGGAGCCGCTGGGCTGGCGGCGTTCCACAGTGAGGATCTTGCACCGATACGCGGCACGCGACACGCGAACATCGACCTCGGCGCCGACAGGGCGACCGATGAGCGCAACACCCAGCGGGCTCTCCACCGAGATGCGCCGATCCGCCAAAGGTGCCTCAGCGGCGTGGACGACGATGTGGGTCTCGGTCTTGCCCGACTCGAGTTGGATGGTGACCGTGTCACCGAGATCGACCGTGTGCGGGTCGTGCGGAAGCTGCTCCACGGCATGCGCCTCCCGAAGCAACGCTCGTAGGCGGTCGAGCTCCTGCGTGGCTCGCTGGTGAGCTTCGACGCTCTCGACACTGCGTTCGGGGTCGTCGATCACGGCCCGCAACTCCAAAACGGTGGCATCCAAGAGGTGGGATCGTTCCACCAAGCGGCGCCGCCCGTCGGCGGTGAGGTACACACACGATGGTGACGGCTTCCCGTCAAGGGCAGGACGAGTGATCATTGCGGAACCTCCGGGACGCGACTGGTTGTTCGCCGACCAGACTTCCCGGCACGCCAGTTACAGATGGTAGAGGTCGCCGACCCCGCGTTTCGCGCAGGACGGCTCATCACGTCAGAGGGACAGTGCGAATCGGCGGTCTGCCCGGTGCAACATCTCTCGCGTGGCGCCTCCGTTGCGAAGCCCGGTCGGCGGCTCCCCTCGGCGCACAGGAGCACCCGGGAACTTGCCGCCGCGATCAGCGAGATGGCGCACCGCCCGGAAGTGCCAGTATGCCCGCTCGCCGCATGTGCCCCAGAAGTGGGTCGACTGCCTGCGCATCGCCACAATCGTGTGGATGAACGACCAGCGCTGGGCACAGACTAAAGCCGGCCCGCTGCACGACCTCTTCTCCGACCGCCTGGTCGCCTTCCTCGCCAACCGACCCGACGGTGGCGTCGAGATTCTGGGATCCGGATTCCAACTGTTCGCCGCCGGCGGCGTCGGCGTGGTCGCTACGGCTGCTCACGTGCTCGACTACGCATCGCGCATCCAACGTCCGCGTGCGCACGGGGATGACGGCAGACCCACAATGGATGGCTCCCCAGATCGGTTCCGAAGAACCGGGTTCCGAAGTGCTGGTCGTAGGGCAGAAGCTGAGCGTCGAGGACCAACAGGTGCGCGGCGCAGAGCGACGTTCACCGCAGTCGTGTCAACGGCCGGGAGCGCCGGATCCCCGGCTGGTACGAGCTCCACTGGGATCACGTGGAACGCGGGCGCCAGCTCTACGAACCGCTCGCGGGCCCGAAGGTCGTGATCGACGCAATCCGCAGCGTCGACGACAACTTCCGAGACGTCCAGAAGTATCTCGCTGATCGCCACCTATCGACCGCCCGATCGTCCCGCATCTCGGCGGCGTCGAGGCCGCCCGATCGGCGCCTATCTGGCGTGGTCGGTCACTCGGCAACCCATTCGATGAGTCCGCAGGTCTCGCAGGCATAGGTGGTCGCGGTGCGGTTGGCCCAGTCGAGCCCAAGAAACGTCAGGCCTGCTGTATTCAGCTGGGCCGTGCCTCGGCGGAATCGATCGCCTTGGCAGTGACGGCAGTGCAGGACCTGGCCAGCGAGCTGCACTTGCCCCGACGCCGAGATCTGGCCTCTCCTCGGACTCCGCCGAGCCGCGCTCGCGAAGACCCCGATCACGGCAACCGCGAGCACGACGAACAACAGCCCAACCACATCAGCGGACGGTAGCCGCCGAGCACCTTGACCATCTCGGCTCGGAACTCGCCGTCGGCGGCGCGCTGGCGCTGCTTGGCCAGCCAGGTGTCGACCCCACGGCAGGTGACGACGCCTGCCGTGACGGCACGATCGAGGCTCGGCTCGAGGTTCGTGTATCGCTCGAACTCGCGGAAGGTCCACCACGATCGCTCCTCCACCCGATCGCGAATTCGGCAGCCGGCCCAAGTGAGCAGGTCGCCAACGGCTCCTCCGATCGACGGGTGCCGAGCCACGCTGAGCCACCGCATCGGCACCGGTGATCCGTTCACGGCGAGCATCGACCAGTCCGGCTCGAAGACGGTCAACACGCCGTTGGCCTGTACACACCGCACCGCTTCGCTGAGCACCACCGCCGGGCGTTCGACATGCATGAGTACACGCTGGATCGAGCACCCGGCGAAGACGTTGTCCGCGAAGGGCAGGTGTTCACCGCTGGCACTGGCGAGCGGGACATGGACGCGAGGTCTGGCGGCTTCGAGCATGTGACGACTGGGGTCGACGCCGACAGCCGTGACTTCGGCTGCGGTGAGCGCGGCGAGGTCGCGACCGACGCCACAGCCGATGTCCAGGACCGCCCGGACGGCGTCCCGCCGGGCGTGGGTTTGCGCCATGTAGTGCCGCATGGCGGTCAGACCGACCTGTTCGAGATATGCGATCAGTCGGTCGGGGTCTGCAGACGAGTCGACGTACGAGAACGCGGACACGGGTCCTCCTGGTCCCCGGGAACCCAGGCGGCCGGTCCCCGATCAGAGGCTCCCCGTGGTACCCCACGCTCGTGGCCGCCAGTCGCAGCGACGCCATCATCGCGCTCCTGGCCACCGCAGGCGCTGAACACTTCGACAGGCCAGCAGTGCCACCTATCACGCATCAGAGAACACCGCGCTCTGTCGGGCCTCGCATGTCACAGATCGGCAGTGATGATGCTGGTGCGGGTGCTGATGGTTCCCGTGTAGCAAGTGGACGGAGCCTCACCCGTTCGGTCTGACCCTCAGATCGGCCAGGCCCACTCGTGGTGTCCTTGAAGCGACCAGTCGACCGTGTCGGGTGAGGCCCTGTCCTGCACGCACTGGTCGAGGTTCGTGACCGAAGAGGTGCCTGTGCAAGAGGCCCCATCACTGTCCTGTCCGCTCTCCCGGCGGGTGCGTGCCACCAACAACCCTTTGAAAGAAGAGGTGGCAATGACCACGATCCCACAACAGCCCCGACACGTCGACCCCGGCCGAGTGGTCGGCGGCGTCGACACACACAAGGACGAACACGTCGCCGCCGTGCTCGACCATGTCGGCCGAGTGCTCGGCATCGAAGCGTTCCCGACAACCGCGTCGGGGTTCAACGAGCTGCGCCGCTGGCTCCAGGAGCATGGCAAGATCGACTCGGTCGGCATCGAGGGATGCGGCTCCTGGGGCGCCGGCTTGTGCCGGCATCTCCTCGAGCACGGCATCAAAGTCGTCGAGGTCAACCGACCCAACCGACAGAACCGTCGACGCCGCGGCAAGTCCGACGACGTCGACGCAGTCGCAGCCGCAAGGGCGGTCATGAACGGCGAGGCATCGGCGACACCCAAAGCGGGCGACGGGCCGGTGGAAGCGTTGCGACAACTGCGGGTTGCCCGATCGGGCGCCGTCAAAGCACGGACGGCGGCGGCGAACCAGTTGCACTCGCTCATCGACACCGCACCCCAAGAGCTGCGCGCCCAGATGCTCGCCGTGCCGTACTTCAAACAGAAGGTCGCGGTCGCGGAGAAGTTCCGTCCCGGCACCAGCTCAAGCCCAGAGGCGAACGCCAGGCGGGCGATGCGCTCGGTCGCTCGACGGTGGCGGTTCCTCAACGACGAAGCCAAAGAGCTCCGGCGCGAAACCGAACGCATCATCAACGAGATCGCCCCACAGCTGATCGCCCGGCCCGGGGTCGGCTACGAGACCGCCGGCCAGCTCCTCGTCACCGCCGGTGACAACCCCGAACGCCTTCACTCCGAGAAGTCCTTTGCCGCCCTGTGCGCCTCGACGCCAGTGAAGGCATCAACCGGACGGACGAAACGACACCGCCTGAACCGTGGCGGTGACCGGCAGGCGAACTCGGCGCTGTGGACCATCGTGCTCGTGCGCATGGGCACCGACCAGCGCACCAAGGACTACGTCGAGCGACGCACCGCCCAGGGCCTCTCAAAGAAGGAGATCATGCGCTGCCTCAAGCGTTACGTCGCACGCGAGCTCTACCCACTCATCCGCGACATCACGAACGAGCAAGGGCACCTCAAAACCGCCGCTTGACAACAAGAGGTGCATCGCATCGGATGGGCCCGACACCCGGCATCAGCGTCTGCGTAGCGGACGTGAGTTGCCGACATGCCACGCCACTGTGCCCGTCGGCAGCCCCATGTGAGCCGATACGGATCAGAACGAGACACGCGTCGAGGACGAGGTCTGCAACCGCTCTGGTGAGACGTCCACCAACTGCAGGCTCCAATCTTCCGGAACCTGAACGCCACCCTGGTAAGGGATACTCGCCTTGATGTGACTTGAGGCTGGTGATGGGCGACGTGTTGGAATTCGAGCAGTGGTATCGCCGTGAGCAGCCGGAGATTGCCCGCGCGCTCTGGGTCATGTCCGGTGACCGTGAGGCCGCAGCGGATGCCACCGACGAAGCGTTCAGCCGCGCTCTCGCCCGCTGGGACCGGGTGTCTGCGATGGTGCCCCCGGGCGGCTGGGTCCGAACCGTCGCCGTGAACCGGCTCCGCCGCACGATGCGGCGCCGTGACCTCGAACGTCGTCTTCTGCGCCGGCAACGACACAGCGCACACACAGAGCCGGAGTTCGACCCAGACCTGTGGTGTGCCGTCGCTTCGCTTCCGCTCCGCCAGCGAGAAGTGATCGCGCTTCGCTACGTCGACGACCTGACGGAGGCCAACATCGCCGCCGGCCTCGGGATCAGCGAGGGCGCAGTGTCGGCGAGCCTCACGAAAGCACGGCGACGCCTCGGGGAGATTCTCGACACCCAGGATGAGGTGACTCGAACATGACCGACCTGGAAGACCGGCTTCGCGCACTCCGCGGATTGGACGCTCCACATGGGGGCGCCGTCGAATCGCTACGACGACGGATACGGCATCGGCGCGCTCGCCGTGTTGCGGGCGCATCGGTCGTCACGGTCGTCGTCGCGCTCTGCTCGATCGCGCTGTGGCCCGCCGGCGACCACAGCGCTCGGGTCGACGTAATCGACGACGTCACCACCTCGACCGGCGCGGCCGTTACATCGATGTCCACGACGTCCGCGGCATCCACGACATCCACCACCACCGCACCAGCACCCGCCGGGGCGATCGTTCTCCCCACCGGCGCCGCCCTTGGCCCCGGCGAGCTGGCAGTCTCCCGATTTCTCCCTGGCAACCAGGAACCGGGAACGAACGAACTCTCGATCATCTCCGCGATCGACGGCTCGATCGTGCGCACACTCGACACCGTCGGCACATCGGAGGGAGGCATCTTGGACATCGCGATCTCCGCCGACCGGCGTACGATCCTCGCCACCCGGGGAACTTCCGCATGCACAGGCGAATTGGTGGCATACGCCGCAGATGGGACGGGCGAACCTGTCGTATACACGCAGTTCAAGAACCCACTCCTGCTCGACCGAAGTCCTGACGGCACATCCATCGCAGTGTCCGCCGACGACGACTGCGACGGGCTCCAGACCATCACTGTCTGGCCAGTCGGAGGCGCTACCGAGCCGCTTGCGGTCTTCGGAGACGGCGGCGTCGCAGGCGGTGGACTTGTCACGGATCCCGGTGGCTCTCGACCGGGTGGGGGCGAGCCCGGCGACCCGTACGTCACCTCGCTCTCTTTCGCCGACCCAGAGACCCTCGACGTGATCGTCGACAGCGTCGGAGCCCGACGGATTGACCTCGTGACCGGATCGTCCAGCGATCTGGCGCTCGGTAACGCGAACTACCTCGGCTTCACCAGCACTGACGGCACGGCCCGACTCGCACTGGTACAGAGCGATACCGGACCTGAGTTCGGAGTCGAAACCGACGCCGGAACCGAGCAGAACATCGCCCTTGACGAAACACCGCTGGACATCGCCTCGATCGGTGGCGAACAGGTATGGGTCACACCAGACCGCCGACTGTTCCGACTCCTGGAGGTCAACGTCGTCGCACTACGCGACGACGTCACCGCCGTCGCCTGAACCGCCGAGCGGCACGGGTTCGATGCCATCCGACGACAGGGGATGGCGAGGCGAACCACGCTTCTCGAGGTAGTCCCGATGTGCTCGCTCGGGACGGTTGGCGAAGGAGGGAGCTCCGAAGACATCACCTGCTCGCGATTTCCAGTCATGCCGGTGATCTGGACGACAGCGACCGGCGCGAGCCGGCAATGTGAGCGGGACGCCGTCTTCCGACGGAGTTCAGGTACTGATCGGCAAAGACGGCGGCGCTGTGGTTCATGGTTGTGCCGCTTGGATGTGCATCAAGTTGTGGCCCTTGGATCTGGGCGATTCAGGCGGAGGGCCGGTCACGGAGCCGTGAGGGTCCGGGCGAGCGTGCGGTAGCTGCGGCGCAGCAGCACCGACACGGTGCCCCGGCGAATGTCGAGAAGGTCGCCGATGCGTTCCTCGGTCAGGTCGAGGACATGGCGGAGAGTGAGCACGTCACGTTGACGTTGCGGCAGATCGGCGATCGCGTCGAAGAACGCCATCGTCGACGTGGACAGGATCGTGACGTCCCCGTCGGGGTCGTCGGCGACGACGACCGGAACCGGGACCGTTGTGCGGCGAGCGGTTCGCCGGGATGCCCGCCGGGCGACGGTGATCGCGTACGCGGTCGGGTTCCCGACGTGCTCCCAGCGGTCGAGAACCGCGACCGCCGCGTCAGCGACTGCGTCCTCCGCGGCCGGACGGTCGACGCCGTCGGCGAGTAGCACGGCAAGGACCGTGCGGTAGGCGTTGCGGTACCACTGGTCGAAACCGACCGTGGCCCGGCGGGTGTCGTCGGACACAGAGTCCATGCCGTTCATCGCTCGCCGACGAACTCGGACACCGTGAACGGAGTCGACACGGAGACCGCGGTGTCGGTCAACCGGTGGAACTCGTTGCGTCCCCCCGGGAGGGAGTCGAAGACCTGGGCCGGGTCGGCGCCGCGGATCCGGCAGGCGCCAGGGTCGACGACAGGATCGAGGAGCCCAGCAGGGACCCCCGGGTAGTCGCCGGCAGCGAAACCCGCGGCGATCTGGTCGAGGACGGCGGGCGCTACGAGGCAGCGGGTCACCGTGAGCAGGCTGGGCGGGCCGTCGGTGCCGGTGCCGGTCCCGGCGACGAGGCCGGCCGCCTCGGCGAGACCGGCCGCGACGGGCGTGTAGTCGGCGTCGGGCCGCACCGAGATCTCGACGACGCCGGCTTCTGCGTTGATCGAGATGCCGGCGAAGACGTCGGCGTGGGCGCGGACGAAGGCGACCAGGTCGGGTCGCGCCGGATCGGCCACGACCGAGCCGTCCGGATACGGATACTCGAAGGCCACGTGATCGAACGTGGTGATCTCCGCCGTCCCAGGAGCCGGCGTCGACACCGACGTGACCACCTGCGCGGCCTGGCCGGTGTCGTCGGCGACCATCGACGCAGTGATCCCGGCACCGGTCGCGGCGACCGCCTCGAACGCGGCCGGAACCTCGAGTCCGACGAGATCCGGGACCGTCACCGGATCCCCCTCCGGCAGCACCGGGAACCCGTTCGGGCCAGTCGGAGGCGGCCCACCATCGGCCGGCGCCGTCGACACCGACTGATCCCCGGACCGCAGCACCGCCACCGCAACCAACACGACAACGACGGCCGCGGCGGCGACGGTCAGGCGTCCCCATCGGAGGCCACGGCGACGCTGCCGCCCGCCGAGTGGCGCCGGCCCGATCGGCACAACCACCGCCGGCGGCACCAGGTCCGCCGTACCGTCACCGGCGCCACCCGGACGGGTGCCCGCCGGGTTCGGTGACGGGCCCCGCCGGCGCAGCGGCGGAGCGTCCTCCGGAAACGCCCGGAACGCTCGCGCGCCGAGCCGGTCGAGCACGTCGATCGTCTGCGCGTCCGTCAATGTCACCATTTCCGCCGTCCTCCCAGTTTGTCGAACCTGCCTCTACGAGGCGCGGCGGGGTACCGAATGCAGACACCCCAGGGGGAGAAGTTCTTCCTCCCGGCCCAGTCCCCGCCGTCGCGAGGACCATCCTGTCAACGACGGTCCAATTCAGGGCTTTGCCCCGACCACGGTCGCCGTGGCAGCGGCCTGGTTGCTGCAGTGATCGTTGCTCGGTACGGCGGCTGCTCATCTTCAGAACGCGTAGCTCATCACCACGACGAGACCGCTGAGGCCAGCGAACACCCAGGCGACTCGGCGCCACGCAGCATCACGGTCGCCGTTGCGGATTGCTGCGAGGGTGGCGACGGTGAGCGCTCCCGCTACTGCGGTGTACAGCAGGCTGTACCGCATCGCGAGCAGAGTGCCGCGGGTGAGGCCGTGCCGCCCCAGGTAGACGAAGTACGCGGTGAGCGCCAGGCCTCCGGCCAGTACGACGAGTGGCATGGCGATCGGTGTCCATCGGCGCCACCCACGTATCGAGCGGGCCGGCGGGGGTGCCGGTGCGAACTGCATCGCCACGTCCTGTGGCGGGCCGACCTCGGCGATCGCGCGGCACGCGGCGTCATGTGGCTGAACGCCGTCGGCAATGTGCGCTTCGACGGCATCGTGCAGGTGTCCCTCGATCTCGGCGAGGACACGCCTGCGATGTGCCGCATCGATCTGCAGGTACGAGTCGACGTCCTCGAGATATCTGTCGATCAACGTCTGGTCACACATCGACGGCCTCCAGTAGGGAGTTCATGAACGCGCGAAACGCCGTCCACCGCGCGGCTCGTTCGAGAAGCTCGTCCTTGCCGTCGGCCGTCAGGGAGTAGGAGCGGCGCCGACGGCCCTCCTGGGTCTCCCACTTGCTCTCAACCCAGCCGGCCCCCTCGAGCCGGTGGAGCGCCGGGTACAACGAGCCCTCGACGACTTCGAGCTGGTCTTCGCTGCGGCGCTTGAGCTCGGCGGCGATTCCGTAGCCGTGGGCGGGGCCGGCGGCGAGCACGGCCAGGATCATCGTTGCGAGGTGTCCTCTGACGTACTCAGCCTCCATACATCGACAGCCTATACCTAGATAGCTGAGGGTGGTAGCTGTTCCCCTACGTGGCTGGGGCGGCCGGTGATGATCGACGGCGTTCTGGTTGTCGACGAGGACTTTCCGGTGGAAGGCCAACACAACTGGAAGACCGTCGAACTCGACCTCTCCCCGGGTCCGCACGAGTTGCACGCCGAAGCAAGCACCGGAGTCGCGTTCGATCGTCGCTCACACCCCGTCTCCACCTCGGCGCCTCGGTTCCACACTTACTCACACCCGTGAAGGGCACCCCGGGTTTACCGGACCGGCCGTCGGGCGGTGCGGGGTCAGGAGAGCCGGGATGCGAGGTCGGCGAGGAGTTCCCGGAACGTCCCCGACGGCTGGGTCGTGCCCACGTAGTGCACTTGCACGACGACGAGTAGGTCGTCTCGGGTGGCCGCGGCGACGCAGCTGGCGAGGTCGGATCCGGCTGGTTCGCACAACGCGCGGAACGGTGCCGCGCTGGTCAGCGCCGTCGCACCTCCGGTGATAGCGACCATGCCGGTGAGCTCGGCGCCGTTGCGGGCGGCGGCGGCGGTCGGGAACTCGACCACGGTCGAGGAGACACCGATGATGCGGTCTTCGACCGGGTCACCGGGGCTGTGGGAGTCGTTGTTGCCCCAGAGCCTGGTGACGCCGCGGGTGGCGCCTTGGGTGGGTCCGGCGAAGTCGAAGCGGCTGAGCCGGTCGTAGCCGTCGCCGGTCGATCCGCCGGCGCGGCCGAGGTCTGGGACCACACCGGCCACCTCGGGGTCGGTGAGCAGGTACGGGGCGAGATCGTCGGCGCTCGATCGTGCGCCTTGGTCGGCGTCGAGGCGCGTCACCCCGAGCGGCGAGGACACCCACAGGAAGCTCGGCGTCACCCGAAGGCGCAGGTCGTGGGTGGCGAGCAGGAACAGGCCGCCGCCGGCGACGCTGCCGTCGGCGCAATCGACGCCGCTCTCGTCGATGCCGGTGACGTGCAGCACGTCGCCGTCGAGTGTCCAGTTGCCGGCGGCAGCGCAGGTCCCGTAGCGGATCCAGATCCTCCCGTCATCGGTGAGCGCGAGCAGCCCGTCGCCCTGAGCCCAGGTCCCGATGAGCGCGGCGCGTTCGGGCGGATCGCCGAGGCGGTCGAAACGCTGGAAGCCGATGAACTCGGACCCGGAGCGCAGCAGCAACGAACGGGGTTCGCCCTCGAAGCGGCCCACGGCCGGATCCGAACTCAGCAACGGCAACAGACCGGTCCGGCTGACACAATCCGTCGGTCCCGAACCGCCCGGCGGGACCGGAGACGTCAACTCGTCGACGTGGAGGGTGACGCCGCGCAGCTCGAACGTGGCCTGGAACGGGCCACACGCATCCATCCCGGAGAGCCCGCCGTCCGCGGAGAACTCGACGAAGACCCCGTCCGGTGCGACGAGCACCGCGCTGTACGCGCTCGGCACCCACCGGTCCGCCACTAACTCGTCACGGGTCACTCCGCCGGTCGTTCCGGCCGAATCGACCTGCTGATCATCATCCCGCGCCCGCAGGGCCGAGCCGATGCCGACCACCGCCACCACGACCACCGCCACCAACACGACCCGTCGCCGGCGTCGCCGGCGTTGGGCTCGGGCCCGGACGTCGTGGTGATCGAACGACACCGCGTCGGTGCCTGCCGCGTCCTCCAACCGTTCCTGGAGCGAACCCGTCACGGCCGTACCACCTCCTCGATGTCCACCTCGTCGTCGTCGACCAGCCCGGACCGGCGCAGATTGGCCAACGCCTGATGCGTCGCCGCCTTCACCGTCCCCTCCGCGCACCCCAACAACGCCGCCGCACCCTTGACGTCGTAACCCAAGAAGAACCGGGCGATGACCACAGCCCGCTGCCGCTCCGGCAGACCCGCCACCGCGGCCCGCACCGCCACCACATCCGCGCCATCGCCCTCCCACGCCACCATTTCGGCCGCGCCCGTGCGCCGGTTGGCCCGCCACTCCGCCAAACGCCGGCGATGCCACGACTTGGCCAGATTGAACCCCACCCGCATCGTCCACTGCTCAGGCGACGCCAGCCCCGACACCCGGTCCCACCGCTCCCACGCCCGGACCAAGCTCTCCTGCGCCAACTCCTCGGCCACGTCCCGCCGGCCCGTCGCCAACGTCAGCGCGCCCACCAACCGGGCCCGCACCCGGTCACAGAACTCCTCCGGCCCTTCCGCGTCCACCATCTACAACACGAACATCCCGTCGGATCGGTTTACCCCATCACCCGAACAGCCTGACAGCCGCCTCGCTCCCACGTGCGATGGAGTCTCGACCGGATCCGACGGACGTGCCTCACTCGACGCGACGCGACGCTTGGGAGTGTTCGTGCGTCTGTGACGTATCGGACGACATCCGAGAACCTGAGCTGAGACTGAGCGGTGTTCGAACCAACCATTCGGGCTGGTGGCGGGTGTCCATGGTGTCATGGCTGTGGTGGAGCGATCGTTCGAGTCCGTCGAAACCTTGTTCGAGGCTGAGCATGATCGGCTCGTGTCCGGGCTCGGGGTTGCGTTCGATCCGGTCTCTGCCGAGGACGCGGTGCAGGAGGCGTTCATTGCAGCTGATCGCCGGTGGTCGAAGGTCGGTGCCCTTGACGACCCGGCCGGCTGGGTGCGTCGCGTCGCGTTGAACCGGCTGCTCAACGGTGAACGGAATCGCCGCCGCCGTTCCGAGATCCTCGCCGTGGTCCGATCCGTGGCTGCCGATGACCTGACTGATGACCTTCTCGACCTGCGAGCCGGGCTGGCCCAACTACCGGAACGGATGAGGACCGTGATTTGCCTCCACTACCTCTCCGGGCTGCGGGTCAGCGAGATCGCGGAGGCGCTTGACATCGCCTCGGGAACGGTGAAGTCGCAACTGCACGAGGGCCGGCGCCGCATGCGGATCGAACTGGAGGACACCCGTCATGCCTGATCCACTGGAGCGGCTCAGCGGTCTCGCACCCCGGATCGAACACGCCGCCGCCCGTCGTCTCTTCGACCGCCGCCGGCGTCGGCGCCGTCGTCGGCAGGTGACGCTGTCGGCCGCCCTCGCCGGCGTGGTCCTGGCCGGGGTCATGGTCGTTTTCGCCGTTGTGTCGAACGGCGACGCCGCCCGGGTCTCGACTTCGGACGATGGATCTCCGGCCACGACGGCAGACGACGGTGTCTCTCCACCCGTGCTTTCCGGGCCGGGTCAGGGCCCCGAGCCGGCCGTCTGGGTGGTCAACGCGGCCACAGATGACACGTTGACCACCGTTGTTGACGCCCTGAGTAGTTGCGGGTTCGCAATCGTGGGTGTCGAGCGAACCCCATCCTCGCCGGCCGACACGGCGGTGGCCGCGGCCGAACCCTACGCGGACCTCGGCGCCACGGTCGCCACCATCGTCGATGTCGACATGGCGACGACCGGCACCGACACGTCCCCCGGGGGTGCCGCCGGGGCCGACATCGTCGTCACCCTGGGCACCAGCTTCGATACCGCCGACCTCAATCTGTCTCCATGCCCGGTTTCCGCGCTCCTCACCATCGGTAGCCCCCGGCCAGGAGCGCCGCCGCTTCTACGCCTTGACGGCACCCTTCCCGACGGCACAATCGGCGAGGTCGCGGACGTGTACGCCAGCGTCACCCTTGACGCTGAGACGACACCGGACCTTTGCGTCGTGTTCATCGCGGGAACCACAAACTGTGGCTGGCCCATCACCACCGTCCCGGCGGTGGTGGGCAAGACCTTGGGGCCCGGAGGGGACTTCCTCGCCGTCGTCGCTCCAGTGGGCGCAAGCAGCATCGAGGCCGTCACCGACGTCGGTGTCCGTTCGGGCGACGCCATCCGCATCCCGGCTGGCACCACAGTCACAGGGACCGTGGCCGTGCTCGGCATCGACGATGTTGCCATCGTCGAGGAACTCGTCGCCCGTGATGCCGCCGGTGCGGTACTGGCCCGAAATGACGCCGACGGCCTGCTCGAGGTCAACCATCCCCGCGCCAGCACGGTCGACTGCGGGCCCGGCCTACCCGCCGGACTGCAGGCGCCGCGTGCCTCCGCCCTGCTCGAAGGAGTTGCCCCCACGGATCCACAACCACCATTGCACGGGCAGAGAGTCGTGCACTGGACCAGCGGAGCCGCCCGATTCGAGCTGCGCTGGCCGCCCAGCCCCCAACCGCACTACGGCTCCGCCGAGTTGGTTTCGTGGCCGAGCTACGTGGCCGGTCGAACCGAGGAAGGCATCGTCATCGATCTCACCGACGGCGGTCTCGTCTCCGGCGAGACCGATGTCGTCTTCACCGACTCATCCCTACCGGACAACCCCGCGTGCCGTGTCGTCCAGATCGACTACTGGGTGCGCGGCCAACACACCCGCGTCGGGATTCGCCTGACCGGCGAGGCTTCGGCGCCCGTGGAGCGGGTCGACCTCGGCCCGGTCGTCACCAGCCGCCAAGCCGACCGACCTGCACCGGGGCAGGTCGTGGGATGCCCCAACCACGGCGCCGCCAAACGATCCGGCATGGCAAGCGACACGACGTTTGCGACATCGGCCGAGGCATTGGTGGCGTTCCTCGACACCGATCCGGTCACACCACCGCTACCACGCAGCGGATGGACCGAGTTCGGCGCCGGCTCCGAACTCGTCTACGGCTGGGAGACCCAACCCGAGAGCAACCAGTACGCCGCTCTCGTCGGCGTCACTCAGCACGAGGATGGCTGGAGCGTCGATTGGTGGCAAGGCTCCGGATGCTGACCCACTGCGCCGCTCCGCCTCCGAGCTACTCCCGATGCCACAGACGTCTGCCCGCCTCATACAAACCTCGGCTGGAACTCGCCGAAGTCCTCTCCGCTCCCCCGGACTGACCCAGGCGTGATCAGGAGCCAGGCGCAGAGCGGACCAGACCACAACGCGTCGGATTCAGAAGTGCCAGTCGCGCCGCGCGGCATCGCGACGGCCCTTTCGGAGAAACTGCTGTCGGATGAGGCACGCCGCGTTTCGCCTCGATTGCATGCGGTGGCGCGACATTGTCGGGTCGTCGTGCGTCTGTGAGGTATCGGACGAGACAAGGAGAGTGACGGTTGGCGGCTCCGCAGGACCTGGCGGTGTTCTGCACCGAGGAACATCCTCGGCTGGTCGGGGCGATGACGCTGTACACGGGCGACCGGCTACTGGCGGAGGAGATCGCGCAGGAAGCCCTGGTACGGGTGTGCGAACGCTGGTCCAAGGTCCGAGAGATGGACGCTCCGGGGGCGTGGGCGCACCGGGTCGCGATGAACGTGGCCAAGTCGCGGTTCCGGCGCCGGGCGCTGGAGCGACGGGTGGCGGCCCGCACGCACTCGCTCGACGCCAGCCCCGATGCCGCGACCGCGGAGGTTATGGCGGTGCGCGAGGCGATCCGCCGACTCGGTCCCCGCCAACGCGAGGCGGTGGTGTTGCGCTACTTCCTCGGCTTGTCGGTGACCGAAGCGGCAGCAGCCATGCAGGTGAGCTCCGGCGCCCTGCGGTCGCTGACCCACCGCGCCGGCCAACAGCTCGAAGACCTCCTCCGCGACGAACACGACGAGGTGGATCATGCCTACTGACGACCTGCCAGACCGGATCAGGAAGACGACCGTGCCGCCGACGAGAGCAGTCGACCCGGACGCCTTGTGGGACCTGGCCCGGCACCGCCGGCGTCGTCGTCGGATCGGTGTCGGTCTCACGGCCGTCGCCGTGTTGATCGCCGGCGGCGTGGCCGCACTGATGGCGACCGCGGGATCCGACCCCCACGTCCAGGCCGGCGTGGCCGACGCCGGCCCCGACGAGAGCGGTCCCGCCGACGGCTGCGCGATGTCGATCGACGAGCTCCTCGATCCCGCGACCGACGTGCTCGTCTACCTGCAACCGGACGCGACGAGCGCCCAGATCGCGGACAAGGTCGCCGAGCTGCGGGCCGATCCCGACGTTCGATCCGTCGTGGTGGTGGACCAGGACACCCAGTACGAACAGTTTCGGGTGCTCTTCGCCGACCAACCCGACGTAATCGCTTCCGTCACGCCCGACATCTTGCCGACCCTGCTCGAAGTCGACATCACCGGTGGCGAGGTGGCCATCACCGACTTCGTGATCGGCCAGAAGATCGCCAAGGAGCAGGACACCTCATTCGGTGGCGACGGCAATTCGGTCGTCCGTGAGGTCATGCGCCGATCCGACGCCGCCGCCGCCATCGGACCCTGCGCCAGCTCCCCCGGACCGACACTGACGGACCCGACGACCACCGCGCCGTCGACCGTGGGATCGGGCGCGGACTCGTCATCGAGCACCACGACGCAACCGCTCGACTCCGTCGACTGGTCCCAGGTCACCTACCCCTTCGACTGCGGCACCTACCCGGGGGCAGGCCCCGTCGGATGGCACGTCTGGGACGTCCAATACGCCCATCCGGCCGGGGGCGTCGAGATGGCGGTCGTGCTCGTCACCTGTGACGCCGGCGCCGGCAGCCCGCCCGCCGCGCTCCTCGTCTACGACGGTGCCGCCTCGCCATCAGGCGACCCCCACCTGACACAGACCCTCGTCTCCCCCGAGGACAACTGGGTCGCCGGCGACGTCTCCCCCATCGACGACACCGTCTCCCTGCCCGTGTCGGGCTACACCACCGCCGACGTCCCTCATTGCTGCCCCGACGTGGCTGCCACACTCGTCTGGCACTGGGTCGACGGCAGCTACCAGCCCGACGGGCTCGAACCCGCCCATCACCGCGCCGGCTGAGCAACGCTCGGCCCAACCGCCAGCGCGAAGGGCACCGGTCGTCGCCGCGTTCCGGGGAGATTCGCACCGATTGCAGCATGTTCAACTTGATGACCGGGTCGTCCTCGGTGAGGGGATGGAGATCCTCGACAGCGAGGGGAATCGACTGCGCCGGCACCGAGCCGTGCGGCACCATGAGACGCATGGTCGAGGACCGTTCACCCGACCGCGAGTTCGTGCGCTCGCATCGCGATCCCGCCGGCGAGTTCATGGGTTCCATGTCCGTTGCGCTGCGTGACGGCCTCTACCCACTGGTCAGCATGGTCTGGCGGAGCATCGGTCGCATGATCCGGTGGGCACGAGCCGAGGCGTTCGGTCGTGCAGCATCCACGACGGAGACCCGGCGTGCCCGTGATCGATGAAGTGAGCGTCCGGACGCGGATCCTGTGGATGATCGCCTTCATCGCCCTGGTCGTCGGCTTCGTCGCCGTCATCCACCGTCCCGACTGGAAACGCCTGCCCATCACCGATGTCACCGGATCGGTCGACAGCAACCAACTCGCTGTCGCCGTCGGCTACGGCTGGTGCGACTCCGGAGGCCCCCGAGTACGCGAGATACAAGGCGACGGGTACACGGTCGTGATCCGGGCCGACCAGAACGTCCGCGGCAACTGCCACAGCAACTACCTGACCAAGGTCGTCACCGTCGAGCTCGACGACGTCCTCGACAACCGTCGCATCATCCTCCAGGATCGCCGGCCCGACACGACGTGCCGGATCGCCGGCGCGGCCACCCCTCCCTGCCGGTAGTCCGGACACAACCGCTGCTCATGGACCGAACGTCGGTCCACAGCGGCCACTGTCCGTCGTGGCCACGCCCCGGTAGTCGGTTCCCACCGTCAAGCGGACGCATCGCGTCGACAGACCCCAGCTCGTCCGATACCAGAACCGGAGATTCCCTGGCTCGAAGGTCCCGCCCGCGTACGAACCGTCGTGTCCCAGGATCTCGACGTAGGAGTTGGGTCCGGCGTCTTCCCAGGCCAGGACCTGGTCGCCGGCGCTCAGCCCGCCGAGATCGATGGCCGCCGATGCATCCAACAGCTCGTCGCCCAGTTGGTCGGCACGTCGATCAGCCATCCAATCGGACACCTCCGTCGACACGATCCCGATCGTCCCCACCACGAACACCACGAGAGCGATCAGCAGACCCCGCCGGCGACGGCCCGCCGCATCATCATCGATGTCCGAACCGATCGGTTCCGCCATCCCCACCTCCGGAGCCGTCACTCCCTTCGAGCGACGTTGCCCACTCTGCAGGATGACAGCTACACGGCACGTCGCGGAATGTGCAGTCGTACGATGGACCCGTGGCGGTAGCGACCGAGGCGGCGGGTCTCCAGCGTGATGCGAGGCATCGACTCCTGGTGGTCGTCGTCGTGCTGGGTGTGCTGCTGGCGGCGACCGGCATCATCGGCGGGATCGTCAACTCGATCCGTCCTCCCGACCGGTTCCCTCCCGACTCCGGAGCACCCGGTACGACCTTCCACACCATCGCCGTTGGCGACACAGCCTTCGCGTACATCGCAAGCCCCGACGCGCCGGTTCGACTCGACGATGCCGAACTGATCCTCGACGACCGGTCCACCGCTGCGGCCATCGACCTCCTCGCCTGCCAGCGAGGAGATCGATCACCGGTCGGATCTGGGGTGGGCGCCGCCAACCTCCGCAGCTTCTGCGAGTCGATTCACCGGCCCGCAGGCCAAACCCTCGACAAGCTCGTCGACGGCGGAGAGACGTACCTGCTTGCCGTCATCACACCGCTCGAACCCGGCCGAGTCCTCGTCAAAGGCGTTCGCGTGACGCACTCCCGCGGTCCGTTCCATCGCACGGAACGAACCGGCCAGGCGATCGAAGTGATCGCACACTGAACACGACACGACACCGACTCCAGGGATGGCGCGAGCGCGCTCGTGTGGTGCGGAACGGCGAAACGGAGTCGTGGGCGTTGTCGACGGCTCAGGGCCCGGATGTCGGATGTTGCCGGCGAACGTTGATGATGCCGCCCATCACTGCGCCCACCACGAGCAGCGCCACCCCGAAACCAACGCCGCCGAGAATCGCACCGACCGCTCCGCCCACGATGGCCCCGATGCCAGTGCCTGCCACAACGTCATTCCGCATATCCGTCCCCACGTGTCAATTGGTCACACATCGTTCGCCACTGGAAGTGTCCGGCGCCGCGACCGCTGCCGAGGGCGCCGAATTCAGTCCCGTCCCTTCGGCGCGAGAAGTAGATCGAGAGCGATGCTGCACAGCGCGAACACCAGGACGAAAGCCAGGACCGACACAGCGAGAGCCGCCCATCCGCTGCCGATGGCGATGGTGGCCCCTCCACTCGCAAACGAGGCCAGAACGAACGCGGTCAGCAGCGACACCCACCGACGCCACCCGTGCGGGACGTTCCGCTGCGCACTCGCTGCAGCCGACGCTGTCTTCGTCGTCAACACCACGGGCACATCTTGTCGCAACACTGGCGCGCTCCGCCGGGCGGCCGTGAAATTGCACGCTGATGATCGTGGGGAACAGCTGTCCGACAATCGCGCTCGGGGCACCGGCACCGCCGGAGGACGCCCTGTATCTCGGAGCACACAGATATGGCGACGACCGTCCCGGTAACGAAGGCCGCACCGCCATGGTGGGCTCCGATTGTCGGGCTCGTGTTGCTGGCCGCGTGTTCGGCGAGTCCCGGGAGCTCGTCGAGCGTCGCACCTCCCGGGTCGACGCTGGAGACGGGGACGTCGACGGCAGCGCCCTCCACGCCGCGACAGGCGACGACCACCACGCCGGTGACGACCCGTGTGACCCGGCAGATCGGCGTGGCCACCGACGCGCCACCGCCCGACTGGACGCTGGTAGCCGAGCTCACATACGGACCCGGCGGGGAGGAGCTCGGTGTTGCCGACACGCACGGCGGCGCGACACCCCCGTGGGGTCCCGAGTACGCAGCCCCCGACCACGACGGAAACCTGTGGGTGCTCGACACCAACAAGCATCGCGTCGCGCGCTTCGACCACCACGGCCAGTTCCTCGACGCGGTCGAGATCCCGGACCAGTACGCCGGGGTCCAGATGCCCTTCGTCGTTGGCTCGGTCCTCTGGGCCAGCGGCGGCTCACAGGGCGCGCTCATCGCCGACCGGTCGTCAGCTCGTCGCATCGATGTCAACGGTTCGTGGACCTACAGCGACGGCACGCTTCTGTACGACTCGGAGGGCAACAGCGCGCTGGATCCGTCTCATCCGCTGACCCCCGAGTACGTGGGATCCTTCCGCACACCCAACGGGGTGCGATTTGGCGCTCGGGTTGTCTCCGACGACCGCACGGACATCGAGGTCCGCCTCCCTGACACCGCTCGCGTGATCACGGTCGATCTCGTGACCGCGTCCGGCGCTCAACCGGAGGTCATCGCATTCGAGGTCCAAGCGGACCTGTCCGGTCGACTCCTGTTCTTCGTGTACGGGATCGCGAACGATCAACAGCTCGCCGGGTTCTTCACCGTCGACGCGTCGAGCGGTGCAGTGTCGGAATGCGAGCCGATGCGAGATCCGTTCTCGCCATCAGACCCGGGAAGTCCCGCCCACCTCCGAGTGATCCCGGGAGCAACCTCCGCCCTTGCCGCCTACGTGGACTCCGACGCGCTTCGCGTGTACCAACGCGACTGGCCCGAGCGTCCGTTCTCCGACGAATAGACGCAGCGAATCAGGAATCGATTCGGCGCCGAGAGGGTGGCGCTCGCGCTCTGACCTGGGTATCGACCTGCTTCTTCTCCACGCCGCCGGTGCCGGAACGCGACTGTCCACCGGGGGCTTCGTATCCGAGTGGCCGTACGGGTGTGTGCACATTCCGTTTCTCGACCTCCAGCGCGGCGCATCGGTGTGCGACCGATGGCCCGCGCACGGTCGACGTTCCCGACGTGGAGGGGCTCCCCCTGACCGACGCCATCACCCCTATCCGCGCCGCCGGCCTCGACGTCGTCGGCACCGGCACGCCCGACCGTGACCCCACCGGGCCGACCGCCATCGTTCGATCCCAGGAACCCCCCGCTGGCACCCCCGTGCCCGAGGCCGCCTACGTCGGCTTCCGGACCGATACCTGACCGTCACCGGACGAGCATCGCATCGATGGCCTCGTGGACGCGCAGGGCCTTGCTGATCACGACCCGGTCGTCGGCGTCCGCAAGACGAGCGATCTCGTCATCGGAGGTGCGGTTCGCCGCTGGCAAACTCGAGAGTGTGCAAGGCATCGTGCCCGCTCTCGACGAGGAATCGAGCGAGGCGGGCTGGGAGCTGTGCGTCGACGAGGAACTTCACGCTGCGCCGAGAGGCGTGACCCGATTCCCCGACGTGAGCGCACCGAACTCCAGCGAGACGCCAACAACTCGAGCAGCATCTCGACCGGGTACCGCAACCCGCGTACGGTCGGCTTTCCGTGGCAGATGGCCGGGTCCGCGGTGATCCGATCGAGGCGCGTCATCTTGGTCAGCGTACCGGTGGTCCACGGAGCCGGGAATCGATTCCGTACCACTGTGGTACCACTGGCAACGGCAAATTTCGGTGAATCTCGGTCCGCAGCGGTCAATCGCCCGCCCGCAGAAAAGCGCCGCTGACCTGCATCTTCACGCTCATGTCGGGCCCACATCCAAAATGGCCGATCTTGCTCTTGAAAACCGTCGGGCCCCTCGCGGGTCCCGTGGGTTCGAATCCCACCCCCTCCGCCAATTGTGATGTCGCGAGGGACGCCGCTCGGTGAACCCAGACAGGCGATGCCCTTCGCGCCACGTCGTCGCGGGACCGCAGCAGTGCAGTGCGCACGGCAACCGGCACCGGAATCCCGCTCCCGGGACCTCCGCCGTGCAGCGCGCACCGGTTCCGTCCCCGAAGTGGCACGTCCCGAAGGTGCCGGTCGAAGTCGGTCGGCCCGGTCGGGCGGCTGGACCAGGATCATCCACAGGTGCCCGTCGGGGTCGTGGACCTGGGCCGTGAAGGCGTCCCATTCCTGCGGCGCGGGCCCGTAGACGCCGGTTCCGACGGCGGCGTCGTGGCGGCCCGCACAGCGTCCTCGTCGGGGGCGTAGACGGAGAGCACACACTGACCGATGAGATCCGGGGCGGTCTTCCGTCTGCCCTTCTGTCCCCCTTCCTCAGACCTTGGAGCGCATCGATGTCCTGTCACCCGTATCTGTTCTTCAGCGGCACCTGTCGCCAGGCGATGACCCGCTACCACGACGTCCTCGGTGGTCGGCTCGACGTGATGACCGTCGGCGACATGCCCGAGGGCGCCGATCCGCCACCGGGACCGCCGAACCCCGACCTCGTCATCCACGCCGCGCTCACCATGGAAGACGGCGGACTGTTGATGGCCTCGGACGACCCCACCGGCGACGCCCGCGGGATGAAGGGCGTAGCCGTCAGCCTCATCCTCGACACCCCCGAGGAAGCGGCCCGCGTCTTCGACGGGCTGGCCGAAGGAGGCGAGGTCACCATGCCGCTGGGTCAGACCTTCTTCTCCCCGTGCTTCGGCATGTGCGCTGATCGCTTCGGCGCGAACTGGATGGTCAACGTCGGAACGGAGGAGGTGTGATGCGGCTCGTCGTCTCGCAGTTCATGAGCCTCGACGGTGTCGTGCAGGCACCGGGCGGTCCGGAGGAGGACACCGACGGCGGCTTCGCCCACGGCGGCTGGTCGATGCCGTACTTCGATCCCGAGGTGATGGGCGGCTTCATCGCGGAGGCCATGGCGGAGACCGATGCCCTGCTGTTCGGTCGCCGCACGTGGCAGACGATGGCCGCGGCGTGGCCCGACCGCGACGACGGCACGGACCCGTTCGCCACCCACATGAACGACGTCCGCAAGTACGTCTTCTCGAACACGCTGTCCGACGGTGACCTGACCTGGAACAACACCACGCTGCTCTCCGGTGATGACGCCGTGGCCGCCGTCAACCGGCTGAAGATCGACCACGACGGTGTGCTCGGGATGATGGGATCGTCGCAGCTCAGTACCGCGCTGATCGCCGCGGGGTCGGTCGACGAGTACCGGCTGCTGCTCGAGCCCGTGCTGCTCGGTGGCGGCAAGACCATCTTCCCCATGGACGGCGAGCGCCGACCGCTGGAGCTGGTCAGCGCCACACCGACCGACGGCGGCGTCCTCTGCTGCGTCTACCGCCCCGGCGAGACACCCGCGGTGCCCGACTTCGGAGGGGAATGAACGTGCCCGACATCATCACCAACCTGTGGTTCGACAGCGACGGCCTCGACGCCGCCGAGTGCTACTGCGGGATCTTCCCGAACTCGGCGATCACCAACACCCTGTACGCCGGCCAGCCCGGTCCGAACGATTCCGCCACACCCGTGACGGTGGACTTCACGCTCGACGGGACGCCGTTCACCATCATCAACGGCGGACCGCAGTTCCCGTTCACCGAGGCCATGTCGCTCTTCGTCGCCTGCGCCGACCAAGCCGAGGTCGACCGGTACTGGGCAGCCCTCGGCGAGGACGGCGAATTCGGCAGGTGCGGGTGGCTGAAGGACCGGTACGGCGTGTCGTGGCAGATCGTGCCGACGCCGATGGGCGAGCTGTTGAGCGACCCCGACCCCGAGCGGGCGGCACGCGCCATGGAGGCGATGCTGGGGATGTCCAAGCTCGACCTCGACGCCATGAGGGCCGCCGTCGAAGGCACGACGTGACCATGACCGAGCCGGAGACGAGCCTGGACATGGACGCGGTCGACGAGCTGTGCCGGCTCGCGCTCAGCGCGGGTCGGCTCGGCTGCCGCGTCCTGCTCGCCGACGTCGAGCCGGCGTTGCGAGAGGTGCTCGAGCTCGCCGGCGTGGATGAGCTCCTGCTCGATGACCCCAACGATCCCCAGGATTTACCATGACATCTGTGACCACATCGGCCCCGGCCCCGTCGCCCGAGGAGTTCGACCAACACCGGCGGGAGCTGACCGGGTTCTGCTACCGGATGCTGGGATCGGGCTCCGAAGCCGAGGATGCCGTCCAGGAGACCCTGACCAAGGCGTGGCGGTCCGCCGGCCGCTTCGAGGGCCGCAGCAGCGTGCGCACCTGGCTGTTCCGCATCGCAGCCAACGTGTGTGTCGACATGAGCCGTAGCCCGCAGCGCAGGGCTCGCCCGGTCGACCTGGGCCCGGCCCGCACGCCCGATGCGGCCCACCTCACCGACGTGCTGCCCGAAGAGCGCTGGATCACCCCGGTGGCCGACGAACACGTCCTCGACCTCGACGGCGATCCCGGCCAGGTGGCCGCCACACGCGACACCATCCGCCTCGCCTTCGTCGCCGCGCTCCAACGGCTCCCCGCCCGCCAGCGCGCCGCGCTCATCCTCTGCGAGGTGCTCGCCTGGCCGGTACGAGACGTCGCCGAACTGCTCGACACGTCGACGGCGGCGATCAACAGCGCCCTGCAACGGGCCCGAGCCACGATGTCCTCGGCGCCGACCACAACGCCGTCCACGCCCCTCACGCCCCAGCAGCAGGAGCTGCTCGCCCGGTACCTCGACGCGTTCGAGCGCTACGACATGGACGCCCTCGCCGCCCTGCTCCACGAGGACGCCATCCAGACCATGCCGCCCTACGCCATGTGGCTCCAGGGCAAGCAGGATCTGCTCACCTGGTACACGGGACCCGGCATCGGCTGCGAGGGATCGCGGCTGCTGCCCGGCTGGGCCAACGGCTGCGCCGCCTTCGCCCAGTACCGCGTCGACCCCGACGGCGGCCACGCCCCCTGGGCGCTCCAGGTCCTCGAACTGCAGGGTGGCCGGATCGCCGCCGTGCACTCGTTCCTCGACACCGACGAGTGCTTCGCACGCTTCGGGTTCCCGCCGCACCTACCCGCACAGGCTCACTGACCTCCGGAACCGACGCGGGTCGGGGTCCCCCGGGCCGATCCGGTCCCAGTGCCGGGCGGTGAAGGCGTAATGGTGATGGACGGCCTCGACAACATGTCGATGCACGTGCGGGGCGATCACTCACCGCCGTCGTGCACGTTGTCGAGGCTGGCGAGCAGGATCAGGACCTGTTCAGCCCGCCGACCTTCACGGCTCAGGTGCTCCATTCGCTCATGGCCGCGCGTCGAGACTCGCCCGCCGCCCACGACATGCCGTTCATTGGGCGACGTAGAACCGGGCGGCCGCGCGGATCGCGTCCGGCGTGGGTGACGGTCGCCAGCCGAGCTCACGGCTGGCCTTGCCGTGGTCGAGCGGCGACATGTAGTGCATCAGCCGGACGGTGACGGTCGTCATGGCGATGTCGCGCCGGAGTACGACGGCGAGGGCATCGCCGATGCGACCGATGCCCTTCATGACGGTGAGCGGGATCCCGATCCGCGGGGACTTGACGCCGACCGCGTCGGCGGCGGTCGTGACGAGTTCCTTCCAGGTCATGAACCGCTCGCTGACGATGTAGCGCTCGCCCACGCGACCGTGCTCCGCGGCGAGCAGGAAGGCACCCGCCGCGTCCTCGATGCCGACGACTTCCATCGAGGCGTTGGCGAAGTAGATCGGAAGCTTGCCGAGCGCGGCGGCCGACACCATTCGACCGTGCGGAGAGCCGTAGTCGGGCGCGCCGTACGTCGTCGAAACGCACATCGAGATCGCGGGCAGGCCGCGTTCCTCGCAGTAGCGGAGGACGAGGTTCTCGGCTTCGACGCGCGACCGGATGTAGGGACCGCCGAGCTCCTGCCAGTTGTGGGCGGTCGACTCGTCGGCCGGCCCGTCGGCGCGCACGCCGATGGTGCCCACGGTGCTGCAGAAGATGAACCGCCGGACCTGCGTGTCGACGGCCGCGTCGAGGACGTGACGGAGGCCCTCGACATTCGTGGCGAACAACGGCGCCGGGTCCCGGAGCCAGGCGCGGGCGTCGACGATGCAGTAATACACCGTGTCCACGCCGCGCATCGCCTCCCTGAGCGCGTCGTCGTCGTGCAGTTCGCCGAGACAGCGCTGCACTGGGAACTCCTCGAAGGCCCGCGTCGAACTCGATGGTCGGACCCACACCCGCACGTCGTCGCCTCGTTCGACCAGCTGGCGGGTGACGTGGGAGCCGAGGAAGCCGCTGGCCCCCATCACCAACTGCGGGCCGGTCATACCCGTCCCCCGGTCATGCTGGGCGGCGTCCTGTCGTCACGGGCGGCGACCCTATGCCGCTTCCCGGCCCGGCGACGGAGCGGCCCGGTACGTTGCACGTGGTGAGCGACGGGGTGCTCCTCAGGATCGGATTCGGCGTGCTGGCGATGATGCTGCTCGTGACGGTCAGTACGGCGGCGAGCGTGCCGCTCGCCCAGCGGGCGCCGTCGCTGGACTGGACGTTCCGACCATTCGATCAGACGGTGGTCGACCCGCTTCCCGGATCGGTCACCGCACCCGACCGACAGGCCACGCAACGGTCACCGAGCCGATTCGACCTCGCCGTCGGACTCGTTCTCCAGGTCCTGCTCACCATCGGGTTGGTCGTCGCCGTGGCGTTCGGCCTCCGCGAAGGCTGGCGCCGTCGGCCGCGCCTGAGGTGGCGACCACCCGAGCCCACCGACTTCGACCCGGTCGATCGATTCGTGGAATCGGTCACCGCCGAGGCCGCAGCGCAGCGGTCGGCCCTCGAACACGGTGCGGCGCGCAACGCCATCGTCGACTGCTGGCGGCGGCTGGAGACGCTGCTCGCTGCGAGCGGGACGCAGCTCGATCCGGCGGAGACGTCCACCGAGCTCACCATGCGCGTGCTCGGGCAGTACGACATCGATGCCGGCGCGATTCGCAATCTGTCGTCGGTGTATCGAGAGGCGCGGTTCTCCCGACACGAGCTGGGCGAACCGACGCGTCGGGCGGCGCTCGCCTCGCTCGACGAGATCCACGACGGCCTGCGCCGGAGCGGCCGCGCCGGGACGACGGCATGACGAAGCCGTGGCCATCGCGTCTCGCGGCCCTCGGGGTCGGCGGAGCCTTCGTGGAGGCGGCCATGCTGGTGACCGACATGGGGCCTGACGTGCCGCTGGTCGCGGGGCTCATCGCGACGCTGGCCCTGGCGACGTGGACGACTGCCGACCTCGACGGCGCGGTCGTCCCGATCCAGTTCGCCACCCGCCGATTCGAGCCCGGTTCGTCGATGGCCGCGGAGCGGGCCACGGCACCGTTGCGGTTCCTGCTCTACGGCCGGCGAAACGCCGACGCCACCGAACGGCTCCACGACGCGCTCGTCGATCTCGTCGACCGGCAACTCCTCACGGTCCACGGCATCGACCGGCACGCCCACCCGGACGACGCCAACGACGTGCTCCCCCACACGTTGCGGCGGTTCGTCGCATCATCCCCGTCCCAGGTCGATCTCACGCAGGTCCCGGAGCTGAACCGGATCGTGTCCGAGATCGAATCAATGGCCCAGGAGCGACCCGCATGACCGAACCCGGACCGACGATCGACGGCCCCGCGGCATCGCGGCTCGCGACCGAGGTCCTCGACGAGGTCGAACGAGCGGTGATCGGGAATCGACCCGCTCTCGTCGTCGTGCTCGCCGCCATCCTGGCCAAGGGACACGTGCTCCTCGAGGACTTTCCCGGCCTCGGCAAGACCCTGGCGGCACGGTCGTTCGCGCAGACGCTCGGTCTGCGATTCGCGCGAGCGCAGTTCACGCCCGACCTGCTGCCCGCTGACCTCACGGGTTCGTTCGTGTACGACCAGCGCGACCGGGAGTTCGTGTTCCGTCGCGGCCCGGTCTTCGCCGGCCTCCTCCTAGCCGACGAGATCAACCGCACACCACCGCGCACGCAGTCCGCGCTGCTGGAGGCGATGCAGGAACACCAGGTCACGGTCGAAGGCGAGACCTTCGTGCTCGAACAGCCGTTCCACGTGCTCGCCACGGCGAACCCCGTGGAGTACGAGGGCACCTACCCGTTGCCGGAGGCCCAGCTCGACCGGTTCCTGGTGCGAACCAGCTTCGGCTATCCGACCGCGGACGAAGAGTGGGAGGTGTTGCGCCGCCGCACGGAGCGCCAGCGCGAGGAGGTGAGTCTTCGCCCGGTCACCGATGCCCCCACCCTCGCCGCGATGCAGGCGGCCGTCGAACGGGTCGATGTCGACGAGTCGGTCGGCCGGTACTGCGTTGCGATCGCCGCCGCGACGCGCGATCACCCCCACGTGCTGCTGGGGGCTTCGCCCCGCGGCGCGCTGGGACTGCTCCTCGTGGCGCGGGCGTTCGCCATGATCGACGGCCGGGACTACGTGACGCCCGAGGACGTCAAAGCCACCGCGCTCCCCACGCTCGCCCATCGCATCACGGTGAGACCCGAGATGTGGATGAGCGATGCCTCCGGCGAGACGGTCGTCGCCGACGTGCTCGCATCGGTCCCGACACCGCCCGCACTCGAAGCGGCACCGCCGCCGTGAACGGCCCCCCGGCGCCTGACGACCCCGGGACCTGGGGACCGACCGCGGCGCACGCCCGTGCGGTCGGGCTCGGCCTCGCGCTGCTGATCATCGGGGTGCTCGGGACGCGCCCCGATGCCCTCGTCCTCGCCACGCCGATGGTGGTCGTCGCCACCTGGTCCGCGCTTCGGCGCCCCAAACGACATCCGATCGTCGACGATCGGTTGAGCCACCACGTCATCCGCGAAGGCGACGGCCTCACCTGGGGCATCTCCGTCCGTGAACTGGAGCCAGGCCACCTGGTCTCCCTCCTCCTCGGTGACGCGCCCTGGATCGACACCAACCCGGTGTCGAGGGCCGTGGTCACGTCGCCGGCGGACGGATACGCCGACTTGCACCTCGGCGTGCGCGCCACTCGTTGGGGCGTCCACGAGATCCCCGCCGGCACGGTCGTCGTGAGCAGCGTCTGGCGGGCGTTCGTGTGGACCGCCACGGTGCCGACCCGCGTGCTCACCGTGTTGCCGGACCACGCCCGGTTCCGCGGCGTCGAGCAGCCGGCTGCGAGCCAGGGGCTGGTCGGCCAGCACCGATCGATCCGGCGCGGCGAGGGCAACGAGTTCGCCGGGATCAGACCCTTCACGGTCGGTGACCGCATGCGACGCATCAACTGGCCCCGGTCGGTGCGGGGCAACGACCTCGTCGTCAACGCAACCTGGGCCGACCAGGACGCCCACGTGCAGCTGCTCATCGACGCCACCGACGAGTTCGGCACCAGCGGCGGTGTCAATGGATCGGCATCGAGCCTGGACCAGACCGTCCGCGCCGCGGCCGCCGTCGCCGAGTACTACACGCGACGCGGCGACCGCGTGTCGGTCCAGGGCTTCGGCGCGGTGCAACCCCTGTCCGTGCCACCCGGGACGGGGCGCCGCCACCTACGCCGGGTGCTCCGAGCGCTCACGCTGCTCCGGGCCGCCCACCGACCGGCCGTGGATCGACGGGGACCCGAGACGCCGGCCCTCGACCGGCGCATCACCGTGATGCTGTCGCCGCTCATCGCGCCATCCGCCCTCGATCGCGCGGTCGAGCTCGGCCGGTCCGGCAATCCGGTCGTCGTGGTCGACACCCTCCCCGCCGGTCTCACCCCCGACGATCAAGTGGTCGCCGCCATCGCCTGGCGGATTCGCCTCCTGCAACGAGACCAGGAGATCGGCCGCGTCCAGGAGCTGGGCATTCCCGTCGTCGGCTGGACCGATCCGACCAGCCTCGATCGCTTCCTGGGCGACCTGGTCCGCCGGACCCGTAGACCGCGACTGGTCCGCCGATGACCGAGTACCTGCAAGAACTCCTCGACCAGCTGGCCGCCACCAGCCGTCAGCGCTGGATGCTCGGATCGGGCGTCGTGATCGCCGTCGTCACCGGCAGTCTGCTCACCACCATCCCGGCGGACCGTGGCGCGACGTTCCTCATCGTCGTCATCGCGATCTGGGCAGTCGTCGCGGCATTCATCCCGGACTCACTGGCCGGTCTGGTCGCGATCGGCGGCATCGGAGTGCAGTGGCTCGTGACCGTTGACGACCCCACCACGCCGTGGTCGCTCGTCGTCGCGCTCGATCTCCTCATCATCCACGACCTGCTCGCGCTCATGGCGGTCACACCGTCCACCGCGTCCATCCACCCCCGTGGGCTGGTCGCGTCGCTGCGGGGCGTGCCCGTCGCCGCGCTCGCCACCCTCGCCGTGTGGGCGTCGGCGGCTCTGCTCGGGGAACGCGACGCGCCAGGGGACCCCCACCTGCTGCTGGCCGCGCTCGTGGTGATCGCCATCGGGGCCGTCCTCGTGCGGGCTCGGAGCGTGCGGTGACGACCTCCGATGACCGACCAACGACCCTGGCCATGGCGCCCGGACCCTGCCATGGTGGGAACAGGTGCAGACGAGCGCGGTCTCGGCCGTGCGTCAGGAGGTAGCGTGATGGAACCGGTGTGGCGAGTGGAGATCCAGTTCGAACAAGGTGACTTCGACACCCGGGCCGATGCGATGCTCGACCTGAGCGACCGGCACCTGCACGGCTGGGGTCGCGCCCTACGCAACCCGACCGACGTCGACGTCCCCCGGATCGGCGAGGAGGTCGCGGCGGCCCGGGCCCTGATCCGCCTCGGGCACCAGTTGCTCGGTGCGGCCGAGAACGACATCGAGGACATCGAGCACCATCCGGTTCGCGTCCACGCCTGAAGCCAGGCGGCGGCGTTCCCCGTCAGCCAGGCGGCGGGGCGTCTCGCAGCTCCTGGAGGAACTCGACCACGGCGTCGTTGAACAGGTCGTTGCGGTCGCCGGCGACCATGTGACCGGCGCCCGCGACGTCGACGAGCCGGGCGTGGGGCACGAGGGCGAGCAGCTCGCGGGCCCCTTCCTCGCTGAGCAGATCGCTCACCCGGCCGCGCACCAGGAGGGTGGGGACCTCGATGGCACGCGCGGCGCGGCCGAGGCGATCACCGTCGACGAGCGACGTTCGGGTCTCGTCCGACGCACCGAGCCGGCCGGTGATGAAGGCCGGGTCCCAGTGCCAGTACCAGCGGCCGTCGTCGCGCCGGCGCAGGTTCTTGGTCAGGCCGGACAGGTCGGTGGGGCGGGGACGATGCGGGTTGTACCGCTGGAGCGCGTCGGCCACCTCCTCCAGCGACCCGAAGCCGTCCTCGACGTGCTCGGACATGAACTGCCCGATGCGCTCGCGGCCCTGCACCTCGATCTTCGGCGCCACGTCCACGAGCACCAACCCCCGGGCCACGTCGACCCCGGGATGCTCGCCGATGGCGGCGAGCGAGGCAATGCCCCCCAGTGATGCGCCCACGAGCACGGGTGGCCGGTCGAAGGAGGCGGCGGCGGCGAGCACGTCGCCGGAGAAGGCATCGAGCGAATAGTCCCCGTCGGACGCCCACTCGCTGTCGCCGTGGCCGCGCAGGTCGAGGCTGAACGCCTGCCACCCGGTGGCGGCCAGCGCGTCGAGGGTCGTGCCCCACGAGTGGCGGGTCTGCCCACCGCCGTGCAGCAGCACGACGACCGGGTCGCCCGACCTCCCGGCGACGTCGGCGGCGATCCGGTTGCCGTCACGTCCGGTGAAGGTTCGGGTGTCGTGGTCCACGTGGCGTCCGTTCTCTCGTCGACCGGTCGGTTCTACTCGACGGACACCACCACAGCTGGTGTGGACCGATCCGGTACGCAGCCGCGTCCAGTTTCCCAAGAGGGAGGCGGTGTCCCGAAGGCGGGGGCCGGGCGCGCCGGTGGCGGGAGGCTGAGCCTCCCGCCACCGGGTACTGGGTTCTCGGGTCGTTCACTCGGCCGCGATGGCCTCCAGGATGTCGAGCTTCGCCGCCCGCCGGGCCGGGCCGGTGGCGGCGAGCACGCCGGCCAGACCCGCCATCACCGTGATCACGACCATGCGGGTGACGGGGACCGTGAACTCCGTGACGCCCTGGCTGCCCAGCGCCTCGACGATGCCCCACGCCCCGCTCACCGCGAGCAGGACGCCGAGGACGGCGCCGAGCGAGGAGATCAGGAGCGACTCCCACCGAACGGCGCTGCGGAGCTGGCGACGATGCATGCCGATGGCCCGCAGCAGGCCGAGCTCCCGGGTCCGCTCGTGGATCGACAGCGCCAGGGTGTTGGCGATACCGATCAGCGAGATGACCACGGCGAGGGCGAGCAGGCCGTAGATCAGGTTCAGGATCTGGCCGATCTCGGCCGTGACCGACTCCTTGAACTCGGCCTGGTCCTGGATCGAGGCGTTGGGCCACTGGCTGACCGCCGACTCGATCGAGGCGCGGGAGTCGACGGCCGACACGCCGTCGGCCACGCCGACGTAGACCTCGCGGTCGTACTGGTCGGCGACGTGCGCCTCGAAGGTGTCGAGACCCACCAGGTAGGTGCCGTCGAGGTTGGGGAGCTGGGTGTCGAAGACGGCGGCGACGGTCAGCTGGGTGTCGGTGCCGTCGGCGAACCGGAAGGGGATCCGGCTGCCCACGTGCAGGCCCTTGTCCTGCGCCGTCGTCGACCAGACGGCGACGGCGTCGCCGTGGACGTCGGTGATGGCGCCGTCGGAGACCTCGAGGTCGTAGAGATCGTCGATGGAACCGGTGTCGACGGCGACCACGTCAGTGACGGAGCCGTCGATCTCGAAGGTCGCCACCCGGACCGGGGACAGGGCCGTCACCGCGGGATCAGCCGCGAGGTCGCCCTCGATCGTCGGGGCGAAGCCGTGCTCCCACGATCCGGACTCGACGACGTAGTCGGCCCGGAACGAGTTGTCGACGCTGGCCTTGATCGACGAGCTGGTCGACGAGGCGAGGATGGTGATGAACCCCACCAGCGCCACGCCGATCATCAGCGCCGAGGCCGTGGCGGCGGTCCGCTTCGGCGACCGCTGCGCGTTCTCGCTGGCATACCGGCCGGTGATGCCGGAGAACCGGCGAGCCGGGGCGCCGAGCACCCGCATGGCCGGGCCGACCAGGACCGGACCCAGCGTGAACGCGCCGAGGATGGTCAGGACGGCACCGAGGCCGAGCAGTGACAGGGCGGACGAACCGCTGCCCACGACGCCGGCGGCGAAACCCGCAACGCCGAGGCCGGTGACGCCGAGACCGACGATCGCACGGGAGAGCGCGACGCCCGAGCGATCGAGGGCCACGTCGCGCAGGGCGGCGATCGGCTTGACCCGGCTGGCCCGCACCGCGGGCATGACCGCGGAGAGCACGCTCACCGTGACGCCGACGACGAAGGCGGTGACCACCGTGCTGCCGGCGACCACGATCGGACCGGACGGGATCTCGAGCCCGACACTGGCGAGCAGCGACCGGAGACCGAACGACAGCCCGATCCCGGCGGCGAGACCGATCCCGGACGCCACCACACCCACCAAGACGGCCTCGAACACGATCGAGCGCAGCACCTGGCTGCGCCGGGCGCCGATGGCACGCAACATGGCGAGGTCCTTCATGCGCTGGGCGACCACGATCGAGAAGGTGTTGTAGATGATGAAGGTGCCGACGAACAGCGACACGTAGGCGAAGGCCATGAGGAACGTGTTGAAGAAGCTGAGGTCGGAGGCGAAGTCAGCCTGCTGGTCGGCGGTGTCCTGCTCTCCCGTGACCACCTCGAGATCACCGCTGCCGGCGGTGGCCACCGTGATGCGGTCGGCGAGCTCGGCCGAGGTGACGCCGGTGCCGGCCGAGACCAGCACGTCGTCGTAACGGCCCGGTTCGGCGAACAGCTGCTGCGCCGTGGCGTCGTCGGTGCCGACCAACGTCACACCCGGCATGCCCTCGAGGTCGCCGTAGGTGGCGGTGCCCACGAGCCGCAAGGTGGCGGGGCCGGCCTTGGTCAGCACGCTGAACTCGTCGCCGAGGGCCCAGCCCTCGTGGTCGGCGGTGTACTGGTCCAGCACGGCCTCACCGGCCGCCTCCGGCGCACGGCCGGTGGCGAGGCTGAACGGGTTGAGTGCCTCGTCGTCGATCCAGTTGGCGCCGATGGTGCCGCCGATGCCGTCGGTCTCGGTGGCATCACCGTCGGCGTGGACGAGCTGCGTGAAGCCCTGGATGGCGCCGACGGCGTGGTCGACGCCGTCGACGGCGACGATCTGGTCGACCACGGAGGCGTCGATCCGGTCGCGGGCCTCGGTGAAGTCGCCGTCGATGGCCGAGCCGTGACGGACGATGACGTCGGTGCCGGCGTTGGCCGACTCGAAGACACCGTTGAAGGTCTGCTCCATGGTGTCGGTCAGCACCGTAGTGCCAGCCATGAAGGCGACGCCGAGTACGACGGCGAGGCCGGTGAGCGCGTAGCGAAACTTGTGGGCCCACAGGCCCTTGACGGTCAGGGAGAACATGGCAGTCACCTTCCGAGGTGCTTCAAGAGGTGCGCGGACAGGGGAGAGCGACCCGGCTGCGGGGTCACGGAGGCAGGACGGCTGACGGAGCCCGACCGACTGTTCGCACACCTCTTCATGCGATCGAGGACTGCACCAGGGGTGGGATCGAGGATCTCGTCGACGATGCGACCGTCGGCGAGGAGGACGACACGGTCGGCGTAGGACGCGGCCGCCGGGTCGTGGGTGACCATGACGATGGTCTGGCCGAGCGAGTGCACGGCCCGGCGCATGAACGCCAGGATCTCCGCGCTCGTCGTGCTGTCGAGGTTGCCGGTGGGCTCGTCGGCGAAGATGATCTCCGGTTCGCCGGCGAGCGCGCGAGCCACAGCAACGCGTTGCTGCTGGCCACCGGAGAGCTCACTGGGGCGATGTGACAGGCGGGGACGCAGCCCCACGGTGTCGATCACCTCGTCGAGCCATGCCGATTCGGGTTTGCGCCCGGCGAGGCGCATCGGGAGGGTGATGTTCTCCAGCGCAGTCAGGGTGGGCACCAGGTTGAAGGCCTGGAAGATGAACCCGACCCGGTCGCGGCGCAGGGCGGTCAGCGCCTTGTCCTTGAGCTGGGTGAGGTCGGTGTCGCCGATGCAGACGCGGCCGGAACTGAGATCGTCGAGGCCGGCCACCGTGTGCATCAGTGTCGACTTGCCGGACCCGGACGGGCCCATGATGGCGGTGAAGCTGCCGGCTGCGAAGTCGACCGAGACGTGGTCGAGGGCGACCACGGTGTTGTCGCCGGAGCCGTAGACCTTGGTGGCCTGCTCGGCCCGGGCGGCCGCTACGGGGGCGCTGACGACGGGCGGGAAGAAGGTGGCGGTGGGGTAGGTGATGGTGCTCATGGGTGACTCCTTGGTCAGTTGCTGCGCGGGGCGCAGGTCGTGGGGACGGTGTGCCGAGTGGCGGGTGATGTCATGCCGCCACCATCCGCTCCCCGCCCCCTCCCGTCGTCGGCCTGGAGTCGCCGGTCACTACGCCCCGGGTCGTCATGTGCGGTACCGCCGCGTACATCCCGCACCCGCCGGACGGCCCACTCCGCACCCGCCGCCTACATCTCGGGATGTAGCGCGAGCACCATCCCCCGGCCGATGTGCACCGGCGACTCGGGGCCTACGGTTGTCACATGCAGGTTCCGCCAGGAGCGCGAGCGCTCGTGCTCCGGATCCGGAGGATCCGACCCGAGGTGATGGATCCCTTCCTGGCCGCCGTGTTCTTGGCGGCGGCAGTGGCCAGCACGGCGGCGACCCATGCGGGAACTCCGGACGTGCCCTACGAGCCCCGCAACGCCTTCGCGTTCACGCTCATCGTGTTGAGCACCGTGCCGTACGCCGCCCGCCGCCGGGCTCCGCTTCCGGTGTTCATCGTGGCCACCACCGCGCTCGTCGTGTTGTCCGCCAACGGGTACGCCGAGGGCGTGCTGCCACTGGTGGCGTTGGTCGGGGCGTACACGGTGGGCGCGCACCGGCCGGTGCGCGAGGCATTGATCGCCGCGGTGGTCATGATGGTCTCGCTCGTGACGCTCTTCTTGAGCGATAGCCGCAACTTCGGCGCCAGCGACCTCGCGTTCAACGCCGCCCTGTTCGGCGCAACCATCCTGGCGGGCTGGAACGTGCAGTCCCGCCGCCTCCGGCTCCAGGCGCTGGAGCGAGGCCACGAGGAGGCCGCCCGGCGGGCCGCCTCCGACGAACGGCTCCGCATCGCCCAGGAGCTGCACGACGTGGTGGCGCACTCCCTCGGCGTGATCGCCGTGCAGGCCGGCGTCGGCAGCCACGTGTTGGACACCGATCCGGAGGAGGCTCGCCGCGCCCTCGACCACATCGCCCAGACCAGTCGGTCGAGCCTGGCAGAGATCCGCCGCCTCCTCGGTGTCGTCCGCGGTCGCGACGGCGCGCCCGGCTACGGCCCCGCACCCGGGCTGGCCGATCTCCCCCGCCTGGTCGACGACGTCCGCCATGCCGGGCTCGACGTCGACCTCGAGCTGGACGATGACCTCGGCGATCTCCCCGCCGGCATCAGCCTGGCCGCCTACCGCATCGTCCAGGAGTCGCTCACCAACACCCTGCGCCACGCCCACGCCGTCCACGCATCGGTGCGGCTGGCCGCCACGCCGACCGGACTCGTGATCGAGGTCCTCGACGACGGCCGCGCCCCCTCGGGTCCGGCCGGCCACGACGGCCACGGCCTGATCGGCATGCGCGAGCGCACCGCCCTGTACGGCGGCTCGATCGAGACCGGGCCTCGCGCCGGCGGGGGCTACCGCGTCGCCGCGGTGCTGCCCCTCGACGGGCGGGCCCACGAACCCGAGCCGGTCCGATGATCCGCGTCGCGGTGGCCGACGACCAGACCCTGGTGCGCAGCGGGTTCTCGGTTCTGCTCCGCTCGGCGTCCGACATCGAGGTCGTCGGCGAGGCCGCCGACGGTGACGAGGCGGTGGCCCTGGTACGGCGTGAGCATCCCGACGTCGTGTTGATGGACATCCGCATGCCCGTCACCGACGGCCTCGAGGCGACCCGGCAGATCCTCGCCGATCCTGCGCTGAAGAGCACCAAGGTGCTGATCCTCACCACCTTCGATCTCGACGAATACGTCTACGACGCCATCCGGTCCGGCGCCAGCGGGTTCTTGCTGAAGGACACGCTCCCGGACGACCTCCTCGCGGCCGTCCGGGTGGTGGCCGCCGGCGAGGCGTTGCTGGCGCCCAGCGTGACCCGACGGTTGATGGAGAAGTTCGCCCACGGAGCCACCGCGGCCGGGGCGGTTCGTCCGCCGGCCCTCGACACCTTGACCACCCGAGAGGCCGAAGTCCTGGCCGCGGTGGCGCGCGGCCTGTCGAACGCCGAGATCGCCGAAACGTTGTTCATGTCGCACGCCACGGCCAAGACCCACGTGAGTCGGGTTCTGTCCAAGCTCGATGCCCGGGACCGCGCCCAGTTGGTGATGATCGCCTACGAGTCCGGCATCGTCACGCCCGGCCTGGCCTGACCGGCCGCCGCGCCGGTCTTGGCCGCGTCCCGGAGAGGCGTTCGGAGCATGATCGGCGTCGTGCGACCCCGAGCCCGAGATCTCACCGCCGCCGGGTCGTCACCGAGTGAGGCCGGCGCCGCTGGGTCGCAGCGTCGTGGTGTACCCCTCGGTCGGCGACCAGTCGGCCACCAAGGTGTACCGGTCTCCCCGCACCACGGTCTCGCGCCACTCGATCGGGCTTCCATCTGCCTCGCTCCGCCGGGTGATGCGGAACACCGGCTGGCGCGCCCCGATGCCCAGGAGCTCGCGTTCGCGCGTCGACGGGAGTTCGGTGGTGATCCACTCGGTGCCGCTGGCGGGGCGGACACCACAGCGGCTGGACAGCTCGTCGTAGAGGGCGGTGTGGGTGAAGTCCACGTCGAGCAGGGGTCGTGCCACGGTCGCCGGCATCCACGCCGTGTCGTGGGCGAGCACGTGTGACTCCACCAACCGGAGCCGCTCCAGCCGCACGAGGTGGGTGTTCGATCGCAGCCCGAGCTCGGTCGCGACGCGGCCATCGGTGCCCTCGGACAGATCGAGGACCTCGCTGCGCTGCTCGAGGCCCCGCGATTCGACCGAGCGGAACAGGCTGTAGATCGCACCGGTCGCCTGCTCGACGTTGGGACCGGTCACGAAGGTCCCCCGACCCCGCTCACGGCTGACGATCCCCTCGTCCTGGAGGTGGCGGACCGCCTCCCGGACCGTGTGGCGCGAGACGTGGTACTGACCGATCAGCTCGTTGTCGGTGGGGAACTCGGCCGTGAACTCTCCGGTCTCCAACCGGTGGCGGAGGTCACCCAGGACCTGGGCCCACAACGGCATCGGGCTGGATCGGTCGATCGGCGGCACGACGCCGAATCTACCCCGATCGAGACCGAACATGCTAACATCCGAATGTACGGATATTTAGCTCCGATCCACACGACCTCCGGGGAACCATGCTCGCTGAACTCGTTGCCATCGCTCTCGGGCTCGCCGTCGGGTTGTCGCTCGGCGCGTTGGGGGGTGGCGGATCGACCCTCGCCGTTCCCATCCTCGTGTTCGTCGCCGGCATGGGGGCCCAGCAGGCCACCAGCGCGTCCCTGCTGGTCGTGGGCGTGGCCGCAGCGATCGGGGCATGGGGCCACTTCCGCAACGGACACGTGCGCCTCGGCGCCGGCCTGGCCTTCGGCGCGGCCGGCATCGTCGGCTCGCGGATCGGGACGCTGCTCAACCAGCGGCTCGACGACCACGTCCTCCTGCTCGCGTTCTCGGCCCTCATCCTGTTCGTGGCCGTGCGGATGTACCGCAGCGTCGACCCCTACACCGGGGCCGAGGTACCGGTCACCGACGACGCGGTGTTCGCCGCCCACCCAGTCGACGTGCTCGTCGCCACGCCGGCGCGGGCCGAGCTCGACCTGTCGGCGTCGGCCCTGGCGAAGCTCGCCGTGGCCGCCACCGCGGTCGGGCTGCTCACCGGGCTGTTCGGGGTCGGCGGGGGCTTCGCCGTGGTCCCGGCCCTCACGTTGCTCCTCGGGTTCGAGACCAAGGACGCCATCGGCACGTCGCTGGTCGTCATCGCCATCAACACCGTCATCGCGCTGGGGATGCGTCGCGGCGAGCTCGACTTCGACTGGGCGCTGGTGCTGCCGTTCCTCGGCACCGTCACCGCAGGCGTGCTGATCGGGTCCCGCGTGGCGCACCGCATCCATGCCGATCGCCTCACCCGCTGGTTCTCGATCATGCTCGGCGTGGTGGCCGTCTACACCGCGGTGAGCACGGTCGCGGGCTGACGGTCAGCGCGGGGCCGGTGGGGCGATGATCCCCCGCCGCACCGCCTCGCTCACCGCCTCCAGCCGGGAGTGGGTGCCGAGGCGCACCATCAACCTCGCCACGTGGTTGCGCACGGTGTGCGGACTGATGCCCAGGGCGGCGGCCACCGTCGCGGTGTCCGCCCCGCCCGACAGCTGGTCGAGGATCTCGAGCTCCCGTCGCGACAGCTGGAGCCGGTCGGTTCGGGTGGCGGTGCTCCGGCGAGCCAGCACCGAGACCAGCGAGGGGGCGACCACCATCTCGCCCGCCGCGACCCGGCGCACACCGTCCGCCAGCGCCTCCATCGGCTGGTCCTTGGACAGGAACCCGGTCGCCCCGGCGTCGAGCGCCAGCAGCATCGACCGCTCCGTGGGCCAACCGGTGAGCACGAGGATGGCGCACCCGTCGGCCGCGGCGCGGAAGTCGTCGAAGAAGTCGGTGGCCTGCTCGTCCCGCAGCTGGAAGTCGGTGACGACGACATCGGGCTGGTGACGACGGGCCAACCCGGTGGCATGCGCACCGTCGGCTGCGATCCCGACCACCTCGATCGACGGCTCGAGCGCCAGCGCGGCCGTCAGCGCCGCGCCGACCATCTCGTGGTCGTCGACGACCAGCACCCGGACGGTGTCCGGCACGATGGCATCGAAGGTCGAACTCGATTGCGTCATCATCCGATATCCATCGGTTCGTCCGGTTCACGACTGAAGTTCTCGGTCGTGACGTTTCGCGAACAATACGCTACTCTGCGTAGTGCAAGACGTCGAGGGTGACCCCTGGGGAGGGCGATCCGGTGAGCGATCCGGGCAGTCAGACGGACGGCGGGGCCAATCACGGCGACATCGCCGAGACCCTCGCTCGCGTCGAGCAGTGGGGAAACCTCGGGGTGTGGGAGGTCGACCTGGCCACCAACCGGGTGTATTGGTCGACTCAGGTCTACGAGATCCTCGGGATCGACGAGTGCGACCTCGCCGCGTTCTTCGCCATCGTCCACCCCGATGACCTCCCCGTGGTGGAGCACGTGACCAGTCGGGCACTCGAACAGCCCGGGCCGTATCGCGTCTCGCACCGGATCCAGCGGGGCGACGAGGTACGGACCCTCGACCAGCACATGCAGTCGATCGCCGGCGACGACGGTCGCCCGATCCGCCTGCTCGGCACGATGATCGATGCCACTGAGACCCGCGCCCTCCAACAGCAGGTGCACCACGCCCAGCAGGTGCGGGCGGTCGGCCTGCTCGCCGGCGGATTGGCCCACGACTTCAACAACGTGCTGCTCGTGATCCGGGGCCACGCCGACGTGCTCTTGGCCCAGACCGATGCCGACGATCCCGCCCGGCCGAGTCTGGAGGCGATCAGCCGGGCGGGGTCGCGAGCCTCGACCTTGACCCGGAAGCTCATGGCCCTCGGCCGCCAGGACGAGCTCCGGCCGGTCCGGGTGGCACCGGACCAACTGCTGGGCGACATCGGTGAACTCGTCCGACCCACGCTCGACGCCGACGTCAACTTCCACGTCGAGGTCGACGAGGCGGCCTCCGGCACCGAGATCCTCGTCGATGTCGACCAGCTCCACCAGGTGGTCATCGACCTCGTCCTGAACGCCCGCGACGCCGGCGCCCGGACGATACGGCTCCGCTTCGAATCTCGGCACCTGCACCCCACCGATGCCCCGTGTGTCGATGGACGGGTCGCGGCCGGGACCTACGGCGTGATCCAGGTGATCGACGACGGCTCCGGCATCGACGCCACCACGCTCGAACACATCTTCGAGCCGTTCTTCACCACCAAGGACGCTCGGTCCGGCTCCGGCATCGGCCTGGCCAACGCCCGCGGGTTCGCCGACCGGTCACTCGGCGCCCTGCTGGTGGCCAGCGAGCCCGACGTCGGCACCACCATGTCACTGCTCCTGCCGGCCAGCACGGGCGCCGCGACTGAGCGCGTCCGATCGCCCCGCCGGTCCCGCCGCACCCGCGTCCTCGTCGCCGCCGGCGACGATCGGCGCGACCGGCTCCTGGCCGCGCTCGGCGACCTCGACCACCAGCTCGTCGCGGCGGGCGATCTCGAGGCGATGTCGTTCAGCCTCGAGACCGAACCGATCGACCTCGTGGTGCTCGACCGTTCGCTGCTCGCCTCGTCGAGCCGACCCGGGATCCTCGACGGGGTCGCCACGGTGGTGGTCAGCGACCGGCCGGTCGCCGGGAGCGGGCAGGTGCCGCTCGACGACGAGCTCGCCCTCATCGAAGCGGTCGATCAGCTGCTCGGCGAGGGCTGAGACCGACCGCCCTCACGCGGGCGGTGGGCCGGCCGCCAGGTACTGGCGGGCCCACGAGAGCTGATCGCCCCTGCACGGCGGCAGTCCGTGCGACGGGTCGAGGGTGCCGGTGAACACCTGCTGCACGCAGTCGGCCCAGTGCTCGGCAGGGTTGGACGTGGCCTCGGGCCATCCCGCCGGCGCGGCGCCGGCGTAGGCCCCCGACCCGTAGCGGAAGGCGATGAGGTGTCCGAACTCGTGGGTGATCACCACGGCGAGATGGGCATCGCCGGAATCGGCATGAGACGTCGCGATCTCGATGTGTCCGTCCGGGTGGGCCCAGGAGGTGTCCCCGTCCACGATGGTGGACCGGACGGTGAACGCAACCTGCCACGCCGCGGGGACCGACGCCGCGTAGCGCTGCTCGACCCGCTGCTGCCGGGACGGGGCCGCCGGCGCCGTTGTCGGCGGGGGCGGGGGCGGGGGCGACGTTGCGGGGGGAGCGGTCACCGGCGGGATCGTCGTGACCGGGACGAAGGTCGGTGCAACCGTCGACGGCACCGGCACGGTGGTCGGCGGCACGGTGGTCGGCGGCAGCGTCGTCGACGGGACCGTGGTCGGTGCCACGGTGGTCGCCGGGGCCCCGAGGTCGGAGGGCACGCCCGGCGCCGCGCTCACCGGCACCGCGGGCGGCGCCAGCGTCGCCGGAGCCCCGGCCGGAACGCCGGAGAGCACCGGTGGGGTGTCCGCACGGGCGACGGTGGCGTCCACCGCCGACACCACGCCGGCACCGAGGAGCAGTCCGCAGGCCGAGCCCAGGAGACGAATCGTCCGGTTTCGGGGTGATTGTCCGATCATGGACCCAGACATCGGCCCCGATCGGGCCAGGGCGCAGATCAGCGTCGCTCTTCTTCACCGGCCCATTCGACCCGGCCCGATTGGTCCATCGGCACCGGGCCGTTCGGCCCACCGCCCGCCGCCCGCTCTGGGGCCAGGACGGTTCCGGGACGCGCGACCCGCCGTCCCGGAACACCATGTCGGGGTCGAGGGACGGCGGAACCGACCCTCCGGGGCTGGAATGTTGCGCCAGCGCAACGTGATGACCCGAGAATCCGAGCGCGGCTGTCCGACGTTCCCGGGCATCCCGCGGGCGGTTCTGAGCCTTTTCCCAGGTTGGCGGCGCACGCTGGGGTCCATGAGCGCCGCGCGCCACTTCCGGGTCATGGGCTCCGATGCCCACGTCATCGTCACCGGCGGCCGCGGCGGGGACCTCGTCTCCCGGGCGGTCGACCGTCTCGACGATCTCGAGGCCCGGTGGAGCAGGTTCCGACCGGACAGCGAGATCTGCGAGCTCAACGCCGCCGGCGGCGTCCCCCGCGCCGTGTCCGAGCCGACGAGGGCCCTGGTGGTCCGGTCCATCGAAGCGTGGCGGATCACCGGCGGGCTGGTCGACGCCGGCGTGCTGGCTGCGGTGACCGACGCCGGCTACGACCGGTCCTTCGACGAGCTGGACCGCGACGCCGCGCCCGCGCCACGGCGGCGGGCACGATGGACGCCCCCGCCGGCAATGACCGACATCGAGATCGACGGGGACGTGGTCCGGCTGCCCGCCGGGCTCGCCGTCGACCCGGGCGGGATCGGCAAGGGCTTCGCCGCCGACCTGGTGACCGAGGAACTCATGCGAGCCGGCGCCGACGGCGTTCTCGTGAACCTCGGCGGCGACCTCCGGGTCCAGGGCATCGGCCCCGACGGCGACGGGTGGACCGTCGATCTCGACCACGAGCGACTCGACGGCCCCCTGGCCCGGGTCGGCCTCGCCGGAGGGGCGGTGGCCACCTCCACCACGCTGCGTCGGCGGTGGATCGGTCCCGACGGGCCCGCCCACCATCTCATCGATCCCCGGACCGGCCGGCCGTCCACCTCCGACATCGACCATGCCGTGGCCATCGCCGGCCAAGGCTGGATGGCGGAGATCATGGCCAAGGCGGTCCTGCTCCGCGGCCGTCCCCACGAGTTCGACATCGTCGGCGGCACCGGAGCCGAAGCCCTCTCGGTCGGGGTCGACGGCTCCGTCGCCACCACCGTCGGCTTCGCCGCCTACCTGGGCGACGCCGCGATCCCGGCGGCGCTGGCCGTGTGCTCGCCGGTCGGAGCGGCGTCGTGAGCGGACAGCTCTGGTGGTACGTCGCCCGCGCCGGGGGCATCGTTGCGTGGGCCCTGCTCGCCGGCAGCGTGCTCTGGGGACTCGCCCTCAGCACCAAGGCGCTCGGCGGCCGGCCGCGACCCAACTGGCTGCTCGACCTCCACCGGTTCCTCGGCGGGCTCGCGCTGGTGTTCACCGGCATCCACGTGGCCGCGCTGGTCCTCGACAACTACATCGACTTCGGCCTCACCCAGATCCTCGTTCCGTTCACCAGCAGCTACCGGCCCACCGCGGTGGCGTGGGGAGTCGTGGCGCTGCAGTTGCTCGTCGCCGTCGAGGTGACGTCGCTGCTCCGGCGCAGCATCTCCCGGCGGACCTGGCGCCTGGTGCACTTCGCGTCGTTCCCGCTCTACGCCTCGGCCACGGTGCACGGCCTCACCGCCGGCACCGACTCGGGCAACCGCATCCTCGTGCTGGCCATGTGGTTGTCGGTCGCCGCCGTCGCCGGCCTCACCGTGTTGCGCGTCGCCCAGGTCGACACGCCCGCGGCCTCGTCTCCCTCGCGCTCGATCCGATCGGAGCTGACCCGTGTTCCCTGAACAGCCCCCGACCCGCCGGCCACCGACCGCCAGGCCGGCCTCCCCGCCTCCACCACCACCGCCCCCACCACCGTCCGGCAGGGCGGCCTCGACTGGTCCGGCGAGACGTCCGGCACCGCGCCCGGCCACCCGTCACCCCGCCCAGCGGGCCCGCAAGGCCATCGCCATCGGCGCCGCGGTCACCGGCATCGGCCTCGTCGGCACCTTCGCCGTCACCACCGATGTGGGCGCGAGCGGCAACCCGACCAGCGGGACGACCACCGGCGACGTTCCGACGTCACCCGCCCTCGGCGGCCCGAGCAGTTCCGGGCCGTTCGGCAGCGCAACCGATCAGTTCCTCGAGCCGGATGACTCGTTCGGGTCGACCGGTACCTGGTCGACCCCGGCGGTGCCGTCGACACCGAGTCGCCAGCCTTCCACCCGCAGCCGCGGCAGCTGACCCCCGCCCCCTCGAATTTGTCGTTGGCGCGTCACCCCTGCGCTGACGCGCCAACGACACTTTCTCGGGGGTGAGGACTACTCGGGCTGTGCCTTCTTGGGCGCGGCCTTCTTGGGCGCGGCCTTCTTCTTGGCGGCCGCCTTCTTCTTGGCCGCCTTCTTGGGCGCCGCCTTCTTGGGCGCGGCCTTCTTGGGCGCGGCCTTCTTGGGCGCGGCCTTCTTGGGCGCGGCCTTCTTGGGCGCGGCCTTCTTGGGCGCGGCCTTCGTCGGCGCCGGCCGCTTGGAGGTCCCCTTCTTGGCGGCCGGTGGAGGCGCGGGGATCTCGGGGACGGTCACGACCGAATCGGCGCCGCCGTACTCGTTGCCCACGTAGTCGTCGGCGCTCCAGTCGTTCTCCCACTCGCCGTCACCGAGGTGGTAGCGGAAGCGGTAGCTCTTGCCCGGCGTCAGTGGGACGGTGGCCGTCCAGCGCCCGTCCTCGGTGCGTTCCATCGGATCGATCCTCGGATCCCAGTCGTTGAACTCGCCACAGACAGACGCCCGGTCTATGTCGAGCCCTTCGGGGAGATCGAAGGTGACGTCGTAGTTCTCGGCCTCCGGGTTCCAGGTCTTGGTCAGCATGATGCTCCTCACGTGATGACTCCGGATCAGGCGACACCGGACCGGACCGGGCCTCCCTCCAGGCAGACTCATTCTCGAACAACTGCCCAATCATTCCTCTCATCCGGGAAAATACACAGGAGTTCTGTTGTCTGACCGCCAGACCTGGCCAGGAAGCGCCTATCCCCTCGGCGCCACCCACGACGGAGCCGGCACCAACTTCAGCGTCTTCTCCGAGGTCGCCGAGCGGGTCGAGCTGTGTCTGTTCGACGACGACGGGCACGAGGAACGAGTCGAGCTCACCGAGGTGGACGCCTTCTGCTGGCACGAGTACCTGCCCGGTGTGCACTCCGGGCAGCTCTACGGGCTGCGGGTGCACGGCCCCTGGGACCCGGCCAACGGGATGCGCTGCAACCCCAACAAGTTGCTGATCGATCCCTATGCCAAAGCGATCTCCGGCCGGGTCGACTGGGACCAGGCCTGCTTCCCCTACGACTTCGACGATCCCGACAGCCGGAACGATCTCGACAGCGCTCCCCACGTGCCCAAGTCCGTCGTGCACAGCTCGTACTTCGACTGGGGCCACGACCGACCCCCGATGGTCCCGCTCCACGAGTCGATCATCTACGAGGTCCACGTCAAGGGCTTCACCGCCACCCACCCCGACGTGCCCGAGCAGGAACGGGGCACCTACGCCGGCATGACCCATCCCGCGGTGATCGACCACCTCCTCTCGCTGGGCGTCACCGCCATCGAGCTGTTGCCGGTGCACCAGTTCCTCCACGACTCCCAACTCGTGGAGCGGGGGCTGTCGAACTACTGGGGCTACAACTCCATCGGGTTCTTCGCCCCCCACGACGGCTACAGCGCCAGCGGGTCACACGGCCAGCAGGTGCCCGAGTTCAAGGCCATGGTCCGGGCCATGCACGACGCCGGCATCGAGGTCATCCTCGATGTGGTCTACAACCACACCGCCGAGGGAAACCACCTCGGCCCGCAGGTGTCGTTCAAGGGGATCGACAACCAGGCCTACTACCGCCTCGTGCCCGAAGAGCGGCAGTTCTACTACGACACCACCGGCACCGGGAACAGCCTCAACATGGCGCATCCCCACACGCTGCAGCTGATCATGGACTCGCTGCGGTACTGGGTGTCGGAGATGCACGTCGACGGGTTCCGCTTCGACCTCGCCGCCACCCTCGCCCGCCAGTTCTACGAGGTCGACAAGCTGTCCGCCTTCTTCGACCTGGTCCAACAGGACCCGATCGTGTCCCAGGTCAAGCTCATCGCCGAACCCTGGGATCTCGGCGCCGGTGGGTACCAGGTCGGCAACTTCCCGCCGGTGTGGTCGGAGTGGAACGGCCGCTACCGCGACGTGGTGCGCGACTACTGGCGGGGCGAACGGGCCACGGTGCCCGACCTGGCATCGTCACTGACCGGCTCGTCCGACCTCTACGACAACAGCACCCGGGCCCCGTCGGCCAGCATCAACTTCGTCACCGCCCACGACGGTTTCACCCTCGCCGACCTCGTCTCCTACAACGACAAGCACAACGAGGCCAACGGCGAGGACGGCAACGACGGCGAGAGCCACAACCGGTCCTGGAACTGCGGGGTCGAGGGCCCCACCGCCGATCCCGACATCCTCGCCCTCCGGGCCCGCCAGCAGCGCAACATGCTCGCCACATTGCTGCTGTCCCAGGGCGTCCCGATGCTCCTCGGCGGGGACGAGATCGGTCGCAGCCAGCGGGGCAACAACAACGCCTACTGCCAGGACAACGAGATCAGCTGGTTCGACTGGAGCGCGGTCGACGCCGACCTGCTCGAGTTCACCCGCCACCTCGTCCATCTCCGCCGCGACCATCCCGTGTTCCGCCGGCGCCGGTGGTTCTTCGGGCGACCCATCCGGGGCACGGTCGACATCGGGTGGTGCCGGCCCGACGGCGAGGAGATGAGCGACGACGACTGGGACTTCTCCGATGCGATGGCGCTCGGGTTGTTCCTCAACGGCGAAGCGATCCCGAGCCGCGACGAGCGGGGCCGGCGCATCACCGACGACAGCTTCCTGCTCCTGTCCAATGCGGGGCACGAGAGCGTGCACTGGAAGCTGCCCCGCATGTGGTCACCGGCGTGGGAGGTGGTGCTGCGGACCGACACGCCCCACGGTCGCCCCAGCCGGACCACCCGTCGCACCACCCGACTCGACGTTCCGGCGCGGACCCTGATCCTGCTGGAGGCGACGGAGAGCCCGTGAACACCCTCGGCCCACCTGATCCTCCCACCGGTCCGCCGACCTCCACCTATCGGCTCCAGCTCGGCCCTGACCTGGACCTCGACGCGGCGCGCGCCCTGGTTCCGCGGCTCGCCCGCCTCGGCATCAGCCACCTCTACCTGTCGCCGATCCTGCAGGCCACGCCCGGCTCCACCCATGGCTACGACACGGTCGACCACCGCCGGATCAGCCGAGCGCTCGGTGGGCGCGACGCCTTCGATCGCCTGGCGACGGCCGTCGCCGATGCCGGCATGGGCCTGGTCGTCGACGTGGTCCCCAACCACATGTCGATCGCAGTGGCGAAGGCCAACCGGTGGTGGTGGGATGTGCTCCGGAACGGGCCGGGCTCGCCCTTCGCCGACCACTTCGACATCACCTGGGACTCGTCCGAGGCCCGCCAGCTCGACACCGTGCTGCTGCCGATCCTCGGTGACCACTACGGCGTCGTGCTCGAGGCCGGCGAGCTGGTGCTGGAACGCGAGGGCGACGACGTCGTCCTGCGCTATGGCGACCACGTGCTGCCCCTGTCACCCCGGTCGCTGATGACCGTGCACGGGTCAGCCGACGGTCCCGAGATGCTCGACGAGCGCCTCGCCGCGCTCGAACGCCGATCCCGATGCCCTGCACACCGTGCTCGAGCAGCAGCACTACCAGCTGTGCCACTGGCGCCGGGCGCAGCGCGATCTCGACTACCGGCGCTTCTTCGACATCGACACCCTCATCGGGTTGCGCGTCGAGGACCCCCACGTCTTCGACGACACCCATGCCCTCGTGATCGAGTTGGTGACCGCCGGCCAGGTCACCGGGCTGCGCATCGACCACCCCGACGGGCTCACCGACCCCGCCGGCTACCTCGAACGCCTCGCCGAGCGCACCGACGGGACCTGGACGGTGGTCGAGAAGATCCTCGCCGCCGGGGAAGCGCTCCCGATGTCCTGGCCGGTGGCCGGCACCACCGGGTACGACTTCCTCCGGGTCGCCGACGGCGTGTTCCGCGCCCCCGAGGGGGTCGAGGCCCTGACCGAGTGGTGGGCCGACCACGTCGACCCGACCACCTGGGACGAGACCGTGGCCGCCGCCAAGGCCGAGATCCTCGGCACCGTCCTGGCCGCCGATGTGGCCCGGCTGGCCGATGTGGGGCTCCGGCTCTGCGAACAGCACCGCCGCCACCGCGACCACACCCGCCACGACGTCACCCACGCCATCCGGGCGATCGTGGCGGCCATGGGCGTCTACCGCACCTACGTCCGGCCCGGCGTCCCGGCCACGGCCGTCGATCGGGAGGTGGTGGGGGCCGCGGTGGCAGACGCGACCGAGCGGGACCCCGACGTGGACTCCGACCTGTACGCCTTCCTCCACTCCGTGCTCTGCGGCGAGCACGACGGCGACCTCCTGGCCGAGGAGTTCGTCGAGCGGTTCCAGCAACTCACCGGCCCGGCCACGGCCAAGTCGGTCGAGGACACGTCGTTCTACCGCTTCCTCGCCGTGCCTGGGGCCAACGAGGTCGGTGGCGAGCCCGGCACGCCCGTGGTGTCGGTGGCCGAGTTCCACGCCCACAACGGCCGCATCCAGCGCGACTGGCCGGCCACGCTGAACACGCTGTCCACCCACGACACCAAACGCGGCGCCGACGTGCGGAGCCGGCTCGACGCCCTCACCGCCGTACCCGGCCGCTGGTCGGCGTTCGCCGAGCGATGGTCCGCGTGGGCCGACGACCGCTGGTCGGTCGACCCCGATCCGGTCACCACGCAGCTGCTGGTGCAGACCATGGTCGGCGCCTGGCCCATCACCGCCGAACGCCTCACCGCCTATCTGGAGAAGGCCACCAAGGAGGCCAAGCGACGGACCAGTTGGACCGACCCCGACACCGCGTTCGACGACGCCGTCACCCGGCTGGCCCGGGCCGCGCTCGACGACGACGACCTCGTCGCCGACGTCCGGGCTCTCGTCGCCGACCTCGATGCCGCGGCGCGGCACATCGGTTGCGCCAAACAGCTCCTGCTGCTCACCAGCCCCGGGGTCCCCGACTGCTACCAGGGCAGCGAGCTGTGGGATCTCCGGCTGGTCGACCCCGACAACCGCAGGCCCGTCGATCACCACCTGCGAGCCGAGCTCACCGACCGGCTGGTGGCCGACGGTGGGCCCGACCGTTCGCTGGCCGACGACGAGATCGGCGTTCACAAGCTGTGGCTGACCCGCCAAGCGCTACACCTGCGCCGCCGCCGTCCCGCCGCCTTCGGGCCGGGGGCGGCCGGACGCTACGAGCCGATCGACCTCGGCCCCGACTGCCTCGCGTTCCGGCGCGGGCGCGATGTCGTCGTCGCCGCGCTGCGCCACCCGAACGCCGGCGCGGTGACCGTGGAACTGCCCCCCGGGACCTGGGTCGACGTGCTGACCGGCACCAGGACCACCGGATCGGTCGCCGTGGACGGGATGGTGCTGCTGGAACGGGCCGACTCGTGAGGTTCCGGGTCTGGGCTCCGGAGGCAACCGCGGTCGAGGTGGAGGTCGACGGCGACCGGCACGGGATGCGGGCCGAACCCGCCCGGGGCTGGTGGGGCGTCGACGTTCCCGATGCCGGGCCGGGTAGCCGGTACTGGTTCTCGGTCGACGGCGGTCCGTTGCGCCCCGACCCCCGCAGCCCGTCGCAGCCCGATGGCGTCGACGGCCGCTCCGAGGTCGTCGACCACGACCGGTTCCCGTGGACCGACCAGGCCTGGCGCGGCTTCGATCTCGCCGGCGCGGTCCTCTACGAGCTGCACATCGGGACGTTCTCCGCCGAGGGCACCTTCGACGGTGCCATCGCCCATCTCGACCATCTCGTCGATCTCGGCGTCGACGCGGTGGAGGTGATGCCGGTGGCCGAGTTCGACGGCGAACGGGGCTGGGGCTACGACGGCGTCGACCTGTTCGCGCCCCACCACACCTACGGCGGACCCGACGGTTGCCGGCGCTTCGTGGATGCCTGCCACCGGCGCGGCCTCGGCGTGGTGCTCGATGTCGTGTACAACCACCTCGGACCGGCCGGCAACCACCTGGCCGGCTTCGGTCCCTACTTCACCGATCGGCACCCCACCAACTGGGGGCAGGGGGTCAACGTCGACGGACCGTGGAGCGACGACGTCCGGGCGTGGATCGTCGACAACGCCCGCCACTGGTTCGCCGACCACCACATCGACGGGCTGCGACTCGACGCGGTGCACGCCATCGCCGACGACTCGGCCGTCCACGTCCTCGAGCAGCTGGCAACCGCCGTCGACGCGCTGGAATCCGAGCTCGGCCGCCGCCTGTGGCTGATCGCCGAGTCCGACCGCAACGATCCGCGGTACGTCCGTCCCGCCGACCTCGGCGGCTACGGGCTCGACTCGGCCTGGGCCGACGAGTGGCACCACGCCCTCCACGCCACCCTCACCGGCGAGACCGACGGGTACTACGAGGACTTCGGCTCGCTGGCCGACCTGGCCACCGCCCTCCGCCAGGCGTGGGTCTACGCCGGACGGTGGTCGCCGCACCGGCTCCGCACCCACGGTCGCTCCCCCGCCGGGCTTCCGCCCGCCGCGTTCGTGGTGTGCGCCCAGAACCACGACCAGATCGGCAACCGGGCCACCGGGGAACGGCTCGGCCACCTGGTGTCGCCCGGCCGGCAGCGCATCGCCGCCGCCCTGCTGCTCACCTCGCCGTTCGTCCCCCTGCTCTTCCAGGGCGAGGAGTGGGCGGCCAGCACGCCGTTCCTGTACTTCACCGACCACGCGCCCGACCTCGGTCGAGCCGTCACCGAAGGGCGTCGGCGCGAGTTCGCCGCCTTCGACTGGGATCCCGAGCAGATCCCCGACCCCCAGGCTCCCGAGACCCACCGGCGTTCGGTGCTGCCGTGGGACGAGCGGGCCGCCCCGGAACATGCGTCGATACTGGAGTGGTACCGGACGCTGATCGCCCTCCGACACGACACGCCGGCCCTCACCGATCCGGCGGGTGTCGTGGAGGTGGAGATCGACGGCTCGGTCGTGGTCCAGCGTCGCGGGCCGGTCGAGGTCGTCGCGAACCTCGGCGACGAACCCGCCGAAGTGGACGCGAGAGGCTCGATGGTGGTCGCCCACGACGCCACCTCCGATGACGATCACCTCGTCCTCGGAGGGGACGGGGTGGCGGTGGTCGTCACCACCTGAGGGGTACCAACGCCCGGGTCCGGCCGCCTCGAGCCGACGACGGCGCGATCCCGTGTGGCAGCGTGGCCCGGTGCCCGGGATCACCATCGTCAAGGACGCGATCGACGTCGGCGTCGCCACCAACCAGCTCGAAGCGAGTCAGACGTTCTGGGGCGACACGGTCGGTCTCCGGTACGACCACCTGCTCAAAGTCGGCGGCGGGATCCACCAGCACCGCTACGACCTCCACGGGGCCGTGCTCAAGCTCAACAGCCACCGCCAGCCCCTGACCGCCACGCCGACGGGATTCACCGCCCTCACCACCGTGGTCGAGGGTCGGGAGGACGTCGAGCTGACCACCCCCGACGGCACCCCGGTGCTGCTGGCGTCGAGCATCGAGGCCGGGATCCAGACCGTCATCCGCCTCGAGGCCACCGACGCGGCCCGCACCGCGGCCACCATCGCGTCCGGCCTCGGTGCCCGGCGGGCCCACGACCAGTGTCGCATCGGCGAGTCGGTGATCGACGTGGTCGAGGTCCCCGACCGGGCCCCCACCACCGTCCGGGAGGGCACCGGGATCCGCTACCTCACCATCCAGGTGCGAGACGTCGAGTCGGCCCACGCCCACGCGCTCGACCACGGCCTCGTCGAGGGGCTGGCACCGCTGCGCCTCGGGGACACGGCCTATGTCTCCTTCGTCCGGCTGCCCGACGGCGACTGGGTCGAGCTGTCGCAGCGGGCCTCGTTGACCGGCCCCCTCCCCGACGACGTGCCCCGCACCTGAGGATCAGTGGGGGCCGGGACGGGGCCCCTCCCACTCCCAGCGTTCACCGTCGTGGCGCCGGACAACCTGGGCCGGGTTCCCGGCGACCACGGTGAAGTCGGGAACGTCGTCGCGCACCACCGCGTTGGCCCCGACCACCGCGTTCTCGCCGATCCGGACGTTGCCGCACACCACCGCCCCGATGCCGAGCCAGGCGCCGCGGCCGATCTCGACCCGGCGCCCGTCCCGCAGGCCCTGACGCTTGATCGGCTCGGTCACGTCCTCGTAGATGTGGCCGGTGTCGGACACGTAGACCCGATCGGCCAGCATCGCCTCCTCGCCGATCACCACTTCTCCCACCGCGGTGATGCGGGCGAAGTTCCCGATGTAGGCACCATCGGCGACCCGCAGGGTGACCCCCCGTTCGGGGACCAGTGCCTCCAGCACGGCGTACCCACCGATCTTGACGAAGGCACCGATGCTGATGCCCGCCGGGTTGACCACCGAGACGGGAGGCATCCCCAATTCGCTGCACGGCCCGAACGCCGCGAACGAAGGGAGATCGGGGTGTGACTCGTCCATCGGGGTCGCGAACATCGACACAGTGTCCCCGATCGCTCGATCCGGTGCCGCGATGACCGATGTGTACCCTTCACGGGGTCGAGGATTCTCGTCGCGAAGGGCAGAGTCATGGAGATCGTTCCGCGAGGGCTGGGCCGGACCTTCGTCCGGCTGGGCCAGGCCGCGCAGAACGCGCTCGAGGTCGCCCGCTTCGGCGGTCTGGAGACCGACGAGGAGCCGACACCGTTCGAGGTCGTCCGGTCGCACCCGCTGTACAAGCTCCGCCGGTACGGCGACGCCAGCGGCGGGCCGGCCGTCGTGCTGGTGCCACCGATGATGCTGGCCGCCGATGTCTACGACGTGTCACCCCAGTCCAGCGCGGTGGCCCAACTCGCCGCCGGTGGGGTGGACCCCTGGGTGGTGGACTTCGGTGCCCCCGAGCGCGAGAAGGGCGGGCTGGAACGAACCCTGACCGATCACGTCGTCGCGCTCAGCCAGGCCGTCGACGAGGTCGTCGAGGTGACCGGACAGCCCATCCACCTCAGCGGCTACAGCCAGGGCGGGATGTTCTGCTACCAGGCGGCGGCGTATCGGGAAGGAGCTGGTCTGGCCAGCCTGATCACCTACGGCAGCCCGGTCGACACCCACGGCGCGGTGCCCTTCGGCATCGACGACGAGCTCATCGTCGATGCCATCGACTTCGTCGCCGACCACGTCCTCCCCCACATGAGCCTGCCCGCGTGGGCGAGCCGAACCGGGTTCCGGATGCTCGACCCGATCGGCACCCTCCGGAACCAGGTCCAGTTCGCCCGTCAGCTCCACGACCGCGACTCCCTGCTCCCTCGGGAGGGGCAGCGCCGGTTCCTCATGGACGAAGGCTGGGTCGCCTGGCCGGGACCAGCGCTGGCCGAGTTGGTGAAGCAGTTCATCGTGTCCAACCGGATGCTCTCCGGCGGCTTCGTCATCGACGGTCGCCCGGTGACGCTCGCCGACATCGCCTGCCCGATCCTGTGCTTCGTGGGCACGAGCGACGACATCGCACCGCCGCCGGTCGTGCGGGCCGTGGCCGGGGCCGCCCCCGCCGCCCAGGTCTACGAGGCCACCATCGATGCCGGACACTTCGGCCTGGTCGTCGGATCCAAGTCGGTGGAGACGACGTGGCCCACGGTGATCGAGTGGACGTCGTGGCGACGCGAGGGTGGCGATCTCCCCCGCGGCGTGCAACGGCTGCTCGCCGACGAGGAGAACACGGTGCGCGACAAGAGCGACCTGGAGCGATCGATCGACCTGGCGGTCAACATCGGTGCCGGCGTGGGGCGGGCGGCGCTGACCGGTACCCGCCGAGGCCTGCGCATGGCCCGCGACCTCGCGGTCGACGCCGTCGACCAGCTCGGACGCGTCAACCGCCTCGACCAGGTCCGGCCCACCTCACGGATCTCCCTCGGTGCGCTCTTCGCCGAGCAGGCCCAGGCGGCACCGGGCGACACCGCGTTCCTCTTCGAGGGCCGCGGCCACACCTACGCCGCGGCCAACGAACGCATCGACAACGTCGTACGGGGCCTGATCAAGATCGGCGTGCGGCGCGGTGCCCACGTCGGCGTCCTCATGGACACCCGACCCAGCGCCCTCGGCATCGTGGCCGCGCTCAACCGGCTGGGCGCGGTGGCCGTGCTGCTCCGACCGGACGGATCGCTCGAGCGCGAGATCCCGCTGGGGAAGGTGACGCGGATCATCGCCGACCCGGAACATCGAGCGCAGGCCACCGCGGTGCGCAACGTCCGGGTCCACATCCTGGGCGGTGGCGGCGGTCCCCGCGACCTCGGTTCGGCCGTGGACGACATGGAGGCGATCGACCCCGACCAGGTCGCCCTGCCCGGCTGGTACGAGCCCAATCCCGGTCGAGCGCAGGACCTCGCCTTCGTGATGTTCACCGGCAGCGGCGACGGCACCCGGGTCAACCGCATCTCGAACGGGCGATGGGCGCTGTCGGCGTTCGGCACCGCCGCGGCCGCGTCACTGACCCGGGCCGACACCGTGTTGAGCCTCACCCCGATCCACCATCCGTCGGCCCTGCTCACGGGCATCGGGGGTGCGCTGGCGGGGCGGGCCCGTCTGGCCATGACCACCGGCTTCGAGCCCGAGACCTTCTGGTCGGAGATCCGCCGGTACGGGGCCACCGCCATCACCTACACGTGGACGATGGCGGCCGACATGCTGCTGGCCCCCGCGGCCGGTCGCGACGTCCACCATCCGGTGCGGGTGTTCATCGGGTCGGGCATGCCCACCAGCCTGTGGAAGCGCACCGAGGAGCGCTTCGCCCCGGCCAAGGTCGTCGAGTTCTACGCCTCCACGGAGGGCGACGCCGTGCTGGTCAACGTGTCGGGGAAGAAGACCGGCTCGCTGGGCCAGCGGCTGCCGGGGAGCGCCGAGCTGAAGGTGGCCCGCTACGACATCGATGCCGGTCGCCTCGTCGAAGGAGTCGACGGGTTCGCGGTCGAATGCCAGCCGGGCGAGGTCGGCATGCTCCTCGCCCGGCTGCGCCGACGAGACGGCGCCTACCCCGACCAGTCGCTGCGCGCCATGTTCGCCGGCGGCGACGCCTGGCTGGCCACCGGCGACCTGTTCACCGTCGACGAGGACGGCGATCACTGGCTGGTCGGTGGCGTCCACTCGCTCATCCGCCATCCCGACGGTGCCACCCCGCCGATCCCGGTCCAGGATGCCGTGAGCTCCGTCGACGGTGTCCACCTCTCGGTCGCCTACGGCGTGGAGGAACCCGACGGAACCACGGCCGTGGCCGCCGCGGTGACCCTGCTCGACGGCGCGACGCTGCGTAGCCGCGACCTGACCGAGGCGGTGATGCCACTCCCCCTGCACGACCGTCCCCGCTACGTCCGCGTGGTCGATGAGATCCCCCGCACCACCTGGTACCGGGTGCGGACCGACACCCTGCGCGCCGAGGGCACCCCCACCAACGAGCCGGTCTGGGTGCTCATCGCCGACCGCTCGCGCTACCGTAAACGGCCACCCCGACGGAGCTCCTCGAGATCGTGACCGCGAGGTGGGGCTGATCGTCGGGAGCCGCTACTCGTAGCGGGCGCCGATCTCCCGGAGGATGTCGAGCAGGTTGATCGGGGCGTCGGGCGCGGACTCCCCTGGCCGGTAGGTGGCCGACTCGATCGCCCCGGTGTAGGGGAACGACCCGTGGGACTCGTAGAGCCGCCAGCACACCGGTGACCGGCGGTCGGCGCCGACGTCGATCCCTTCGAACGGCGCCATCGGGAACAACACGCTCCAGCCCGACGCGGTCACGCCCGGCACGGTCGCGCCGTCGATCGACAGCGACACGTCCCACACGTTGCCGCCCGGCGCGGCGAACTGCGCCGTGATCGTGTGGGCCCCCGGCGTCAGTGCGTAGGGCGGCGTGGACGAGAACCTCCCCCGGCCGTCGTTGTGGCCCACCCGCAGTGCCCCGTCCTCGACCCACACCAGGTAGCCACCACCCTGGTCGCCGTGAGCCACCAAGATGCCCTCGTCGCCCAGCTGGTACGAGCAGCGAACCTCGAGGTCGAAGGATCGGATCAGCACCAGCCGCTGCGATCGCCACCGCTCGAGGGTCGGGGTTCCGGGGCGGATCGTCACCGGACCGTCGAAGGCGTCCTCCACCCACCGCGGCCGGTTCAGGTACTTGAAGCCGCTTCCCTCGTCGAGGGGGAAGACCTGGTTGTCCCACGCCGCCTGCTGCCACGCGGCGGCGAGCTCGGCGACCAGCTGCGGTCGTTCGCTCGCGAGATCGGTCGTCTCGGTCGGGTCGGTGGTGAGGTCGTAGAGCTCGAACTCGTGGTCCCCGAACTCGGTCAGGGGCAGGTGGAGCGACACGATCTCCATGCCGTCGCGGTAGTAGCCGCGGTGGCCGAGCATCTCGTAGTACTGCTCGGTGTGGCCGGAGCCGGCGGCCGGGTCGGCGACGGTGGACGCGAACGAGGTGCCCGCCAGGGGAAGCAGCTCCTGACCATCGCGGGTGGCGGGTGCCTCGATGCCGGCGAGCTCGAGCAGGGTGGGCATGACGTCGGTGACGTGGAGGTACTGGTGCCGCAGCTCGCCGTCACCAGCGAAGCGAGCGGGCCACGACAGCAACGTCGACACCTGGTGTCCGCCGGCGTGGGTGTTGATCTTGTACAGCCGGAACGGGGTGTTGCAGGCCATCGCCCATCCGCGGGGGTAGTGGGGGATGGTGGTCGGACCGCCGATCTCGTCGATGCGGGCGAGGTCGGCCGCCGTGTCGGTCTCCCCGAGGAGGTGCACGTAGTAGCCGGTGGTGCCCTCGACCTCGCCTTCGCGCGACGCCCCGTTGTCGGAGGTGAAGAAGATGATGGTGTTGTCGAGCTCGCCCATGGCCCGCAGTTCGTCGACCAGGCGGCCGAAGTTCTGGTCCACGTTGTCGACCATGGCGGCGTACACCGCCATGTAGCGCGCGTAGATCGTGCGCTCGTCGTCGGTGAGGTCGGCCCAGGCCACCACGTCGGATCCCAGCTCGGCGTTCCGGGGCGGCAGGACGGTGTCGGGATCGACGATGCCCAGCTCCTTCATGCGGGCGAAGCGCTCCTCGCGGAGCAGGTCCCAGCCGCCGTGGTACCGATCGGCGTAGCGGGCGATGTCATCCGCCTTGGCGTGGAGAGGCGCGTGGACGGCGCCGTGGGCGAAGTAGCAGAAGAACGGTTTGGTGGGGTTCGAGGCCCGGGCCGAGCGGATCATGTCGATGGCCCGGTCGGTGATGTCGTCGGTGAAGTAGTAGCCCTCGGGATAGGTGTCGACCTCCACCGGGCTGTTGTCCTGCACGATCCGGTGGGGGTGGTGGAGGTTGGTGAACCCGTCGAGGATCCCGTAGAAGCGGTCGAAGCCCTTCTGGCACGGCCAGGAGTCGCGTGGCCCGGCGTCGGAGCAGTTGGAGTCCTTGGTCAGGTGCCACTTGCCGACCATGAACGTGTCCCAGCCGTTGTCCCGGAAGATCTCGGCCGCGGTGGCCGCCCGTTCGGTCAGCTCCATGGCGTAACCGGGGAATCCCGGATCGGAGTGGGCCACGTGGCCGACACCGGCCAGGTGCGAGTTGAGCCCGGTCAGCAACGCGGCCCGGGTCGGCGAGCACATCGGGGTGACGTGGAAGTTGGTGTACCGCACCCCGCGCTCGGCCAACGCGTCCAGATGGGGAGTGGCGATCTCGGAACCGAAGCACCCGAGGTCGGAGTAGCCGAGGTCGTCGACGAGCACGACGATGACGTTGGGCGCGCCGCGGGGCGCCAGCGGTGGCGTCTGGTGGTCGGGTTCGGAGCCGGCGACCGTCCGGCCGACCCGACCGCGGAACCCCTCGTACGCCCGGCTCCCAGCGGATGGCCCACCAGTCACGGGCGGACCTCGTAGTAGAGGTTGGACGGTTCACCGGGATCGTGGCGAACGACCGACGAGAAGCCGGCCTCGGTGGCCAGGTCCCGCAGCTTGGACTCGGGGAGACCGACCGTCCCCAGCCCCATGCCCCCCGGCTCGCTGGTGGCCGACGACATGCACGCGGTCAGCGAGAACCCGAACATCATCGCCAGCATCGGATTGTGCATGTTCTCGGTCAGCGTGTCGGCGCAGCGGATCTCCTTGACCAGCAGCGTGCCGTCGTCGGCCAGCGCGGCCCGGACGGCGGCGAGGGTGGCGTCGGGGTGGGTCATGTCGTGGAGACAGTCGAAGGTGAGGGCGAGATCGAAGCCCGCCCCGACGGGAAGATCCTCGCCCCGGCGGTTGACGATCTCCACGTTGTCGAGGCCGGCGTCGGCCATCTTGGTCCGCGCCCGATCGACCGCGTGGCGCGACGGGTCGTACCCAACGAAGTGCGAGTTGGGGAAGGCGCGGGCCATGGCCTCCAACGCCACCCCCGCACCGCAACCGATGTCGACGACGGTGGCGCCGACCTCCAGCTTGGCGACCACGCCCTCCAACATCGGCAGGATCACCGGGACGAGGGCGAGACTGGCCCAGGGACCGAGCATCCGTTCGGTGCGGTGGGCGCCTCGGGGACCGAGCCGCTCGTAGGGCAGGCCGACACCGGTGCGGAAGCAGTCGGCCAGGTCGTCCACGAACTCGGGATCGAACGGACCGGTGAACGCGCCGACCGCCGAGAACAGCGACGTCCCCTCGTCGAGGAGGACCGCTCGGCCGGCCGGCGTGAGTTCGAAGCGGTCGACGCCGCCGGCGACGCCGTGATCCACCAGTCCGGCGGCGGCCTGGGCCGACACCCACTCGCGAACCCAGCGCTCGGCCAGCCCGCTCCGCTCGGCCAGCTCGTCCGACGTCACCGGTCCGGCGCCGGCCATGGCCTCGTACAGACCGAGCCGATCGCCCAGGTGGATGAGCAGCGACACCATCTCGCCCTGCTTGTAGTTCCACACCTGGAACGCCATCTGCCGGACCGCGTCGTCGTCGAGCTGTCCCTGTACGTCGGTCATCGCCGGTCCCCTTCGTCGATTCAGGACCGAAGTCCTAGCGCATCGGGCGCGGCGAGGACATCGAGGGCTGGTCCATGCTTGCGGGATGGTGAACGTCCTCGGGGTCGACGGTGCCCGCGCCGGCTGGGTCGGGGTTCTGTGGGACGGAACCACCCCTCGCCCCGTGTTCCACTCCGAGCTCGGCACCCTGTGCGACGAGGCCACGACCCTCGCCGGGGCCGATCTCGCCGCCGTCGCCGTCGACATGCCGATCGAGCTGGCCCGGGGCGAGTCGCGGCGCTGTGACGACGAGGCCCGTCCCCTGCTCGGGCCCCGGCGCTCGAGCCTGTTCAGCCCGCCGGCGCTGGCCGCGCTCGACTTCGAGGACTACGCGTCGGCCAACGCGTGGTCGAAGGCGACGCTGGGACGCGGCATCTCGAAGCAGGCGTGGATGCTCGTCCCCAAGATCCGTGAGGTCCGGGAGCTGGCGGCCCGCCGCGAGCTGCCGCTGTACGAGACGTTCCCCGAGCTCGCCTTCCGGGCGATGAACGCCAACGAGCCGCTCTCGCACCCCAAGCGGACCTGGACCGGCATGGCCTCCCGGCTCCAGCTCCTGCGCGAGACCGGCATCGACCTGCCGGTGGATCCCGGGCCGGCGGGATCGGTCGCCGCGGACGACCTGATCGACGCCGGCGCCCTGGCGTGGTCGGCGATGCGCATCGCACGAGGTGAGGCCGAGCAGGTTCCCGCCGACTGCCCCGACGGGCAACCGTCGATCTGGTGGTGACCGATCCCGGTCGGGCGTGGACGCTCAGATCGACGTCGACCGGCACCACCAGTCGGTGACGACCTCGGCGACCGCGGCCGGCGTCGACTCCGCGATGGCCACCAGCGTCGCCGATGGAAAGACGGCCACGATGTCCTCGGCGTCGGGAGTCGGCGACGACGGCGATTCGACCACCAACGTCGGCACGGTGATGTGCGAGCTCACTCGGACGACATGGTCACGGTCCGACATCCCCAGCACCATCGTGGCGCGGACATCCAAGGACCCGGGCGGGGGCAAGGTGAGCGCCGCGGGCGTGGCCAGGATCCGCCCGCGGAGCTCGCGCAGTGCCGCGTGGCGTGCCGGCACCTCGAGCCACGGCCCCCCGAGGCCGTCGACCAGTACGAGACCGGCAGCCCGCCCCCCGAGGGCGATCATTCGGGCCGCGTGGCCGTTGGCGCCCACGCCGACGACGAGGCGGGCCGGGCCCTCGAGCAACGGGGCCACGGCGAACACGGCATCGCCGAGCTCGTAGTGCCCGCCCACGGGGGCGGGCGCGGTGCCGTGACCGGGGAGGTCGGGGGCGTGGACGGTCCCGGGCCAGGCCGCGAAGGCCTCGGCCCACTCGGCACCGCCGCTGGCGCCGACGTCGTGGATGACCAGCAGATCGGTCACGCTCGCACTCCGATCACGCCGATGTCGGTCAGGAACGACTCGATCTGCGCCAGCACGAACTCGGGTTGCTCGATGTGGACGTAGTGCCCGGCGTCGGGAACACTGCACCACCGACCGTCGGCGAACAGCGCGACGCGCTCCTCGACCTCGTCGTCGTGGACGTCGGTCCAGGCGTCCTCCTCGGACGACACCAGCGCCAGCACCGGGGCGACCACGTCGGGGTACGAGGCCAGGACCATGTCGAGGGAGAATCCGTCCGGCAGACCGAGGTCGAAGGTCCGATCGGTCTTCCAGACGAAGCCGTCCTCCGTCTCGGTCGACCCGTGCTCGACGAGGTGGTCGAGGAAGCGCTTGGGCAGGCGCACGTTGATCGAGCCGCGACGCTCGGCCATCGCCTCCCGCGAGGGCCACAGCTTCGGCGGCCGGGTGGCCGCTCGCACGATGAGGTCGATCGAGCGGGTCGCGGCCGCGACGAGGTCGGGTTCGGCAAATGCGTCGGGGGGTGGACCCAGTCCGTCGAGGTTCACGATCCACGCCACCCGGTCGGGAGCCGTTCCTGCCGCGGTGACCACCTGGCCACCGCCCATCGAGTGCCCGATCATCCCGATGGGTTCCCCGGAGGGCGACAGCACCCGAGCCAGCTCGCAGAGGTCGAGGGTGGCCGTCGACCACATCATCCCCGACGACAGTCGGCCGCTGTCGCCGTGACCCCGGACGTCGATCGCCACCGCGTGGAAGCCGAGCGCGGCGAAGCGGGGGGCGAAGTCGTCCCACATCCGACCGTGGTCGTGCGCGCCGTGGACCAGCACCACCGGCGGGTCGGACGGGTCGCCCCAGCACCAGGCCCGCAGCCGGGTGCGGTTGACCTCGAAGAAGGTGGCCCGGTCCGGCTCGGCGAACGACACGTCGCCATGTTCGCAGCGCGCCCGTGCCCGCACCGAACCCGAAAGATTTCGTCGCCCCGTCACCCCTGCACTGACGGAACGACGACAGATTCCATGTGCGGTGGCGAGACGGTCGACGATCGGCCAGGGTGGGGCCATGCTGCACCCGGAGATCGAGATCGGCGTCGTGTATCCCCAGATCGAGCTCGGTGGTGACCCCGAGGCGGCGCGCGCCATCGGCGCGGCCACCGAGGACCTCGGCTACGACCACCTCCTCGCCTACGACCACGTGCTCGGCGCCGTGCACCGCGATCGCGAGCCAACGCTCACCGGGCCCTACGACGAGAACGACCCGTTCCACGATGCGTTCGTGCTCTTCGCCTACCTGGCCGGGCGCCACGAGCGGCTGCGCTTCACGTCCGGGATCCTGATCCTCCCCCAACGCCAGACCGTGCTCGTCGCCCGCCAGGCCGCCGACCTCGCGCTCTTGTCCGGCGACCGGTTCCGCATGGGCATCGGGGTGGGGTGGAACTGGGTCGAGTACGACGCCCTCGGCGAGAACTTCTCGACCCGCGGCCGGCGAGCCGACGAGCAGATCGAGGTCCTGCGCCAGCTGTGGTCCCGGGAACTGGTCGACTTCGACGGCGAGTTCGACACCATCGAACGCGCCGCACTGCGTCCCCAGCCGAGCCAACCGATCCCGATCTGGATCGGCGGCTTCGGTGAACCCGCGCTCCGGCGGTGCGCCCGGCACGGCGACGGCTTCATCTTCGGTGGGTCGACCGACTTCGTTCACGGCATGCACGGCCGGCTGCTGGAGCTGCTCGACGAGCACGGCCGGTCGAAGGACGAGGTCGGTTTCGAGGCTCTGGTCCTGACCAGGAAGGGGCCCGAGGACGCGGCGAGGAAGCTGCGCGACTGGGCCGACCACGGTGGGACCCACGGTTCGGTGATCACGATGGGGCTCGGGCTCGACTCGACCGCCGCCCACGTCGACTACATCGGCCAGGTCGCCGCCGCCCTCCAGTCCGGCTAACCGCCCTCAGGGGCCGAGCCAGAACTCCGGAAGCGACGAGGCCCTCAGGGCCGCGGAGCGACGCGGCCCTCGGTGACGTCGTCGCCGAAGAAGGCCCGGCTCCACGCTTCCACGTCGGGGCCGCGCCGCAGGTGGTGGCCACCGTCGACGCCGATCGCCTCACCGGTGATCCACGCCGACTCCGGGCCGAGCAGGAAGCGCACCAGGTTGGCGACGTCGTCGACCGCGCCGACCCGGCCCAGCGGCATCTGGGCCAGGTAGTCGGCCTTCACGTCGGGGTCGCCGTCGAGCGCGGCGGCCAGCTCGGTGGGCACCAGCCCGGGACGGACCGCGTTCACCCGGACGCCGGCCGGCCCCAGCTCGTCGGCGGCCGTCTTGATCAACGCCTCCAGGCCCACCTTCGAGACGCAGTACACGGACATGAAGCGATGGGTCAGCGGAGCGGCGATCGACGAGATGCCCACGAAGCTGCCGCCACCGGCCCGCACCATGGCCGCGGCGGAGTGCTTGAGGGTGAGAAGAAGGCACCGGTGAGGTTGCTGCCGATGATGTCGTTCCACTGCTCGGCCGACATGGCGACCACCGGGGCGAGCGTGCCGTTCCCCGCGGCCGCCACACACAGCTGGAGCGCTCCCGTCGCCTCGGTGGCCGTGTCCACCGCCGACGCGACCTGGTCCTCGTCGGCGACGTCGCAGATGGCGTGACGGACGACGGCACCGTCGGCCGCGAGCTCCCGGAGCTCGTCGACCGCGCCCAGCAGACGGTCTTCGGTGCGGCCGGCGATGGTCACCGATGCCCCGTCGCGGACGAGGGCAGCCGCGCAGGCGAAGCCGATGCCACTACCCCCGCCGGTGACCAGACCGGCCAAGCCGGCCAGGGCGTTGCTGGGCGGAAACTGCTTCGGGGGAGTCGACATGGCCGGGAAACCTAGAGTCCCGACGGTGATCGCAGAAGGCGAGGGACGCGGACCCCTGGACGGACTCGTGGTACTGGACCTGTCGCGCGTCCTGTCCGGACCCATCTGCGGGAGGTCGCTGGCCGACATGGGGGCCCGGGTGGTCAAGGTCGAGCCACCAGCCGGTGACCTGAGCCGGTTCTCCGTCCCGCGCCACGGGGCGATCAGCGGCTACTACGCCCAGCAGAACAGCGGGAAGCAGAACGTGTCCATCGATCTCGACACCGATGCCGGTCGCGGCCTGCTGTTCGAGCTCGCCCGCCGCGCCGACGTCCTGCTCGAGAACTTCCGGCCCGGTGTGTGCGACCGGTTGGGCGTCGGCTACGACGCGGTCGCCGCGGTCAACCCCGGGGTGGTCTACGCCTCGATCACCGGTTTCGGTCAGAGCGGCCCGTGGGCGGACCAGCGGGCCTACGCCGTCGTGGCCCACGCCGCCGGCGGTCTGACCGCCAACCAGTTCGAACACCAGCAACAGGTCGCCGGCCGCACCGTGCTGGCCAACGACGCCTGGTCGCACGCTGACGTCTACACCGGGTTGGTGGCGCTCTCGGGCATCCTCGCCGCCCTCCACGCCCGCCACGCCACCGGCCGCGGCCAGCACCTCGACGTGGCCATGGTCGACGCCATGCTCTTCGTCAACGAACACGTCCAGGAGCGCTTGGCCGGCGAGACCGAGATCGGCGATCCCGCCATCCTCGGCAGTGGATGGTCCCCGGTGGTGGAGACGGCGGACGGCACGCGAGTGAGTGTGGCCGGCGACCCGGGCGGCGTCGCCTGCGACAACTTCCTCCGGGTCATGGGCCGCGACGATCTCCTGGCCGATCCGGTGATGCGGACCTGGGAGGGCCGGACCGCCCGCGGCCCCGCGCTGCGTGACGACTTCCGCGCCTTCGCCGCCACCATCCCCACCGCCGATCTCCTCCTCCAGCTCCTCGACGAGGCCGGCCTCGCCGCCGGAACCGTCCGCAGCGTGAACGAGCTGGCCGCATCGGAGTACGTGGCTCACCGGGGTTCGATCGTCGAGGTCGACGACCGGTCCGGTGGGACGTTCGCCATTCCGCAGGGTCCCTGGCGATTCTCGGAGTCGACGACCGGCATCGCCGGCCCACCCGCGTGGCGTGGTGAGCACAACCGCGAGGTGTGTCGTGACCTCCTCGGGCTCACCGACGACGCCATCGACGAGCTCGAAGCCTCCGGCGCGCTGGTGTCCCGGCCGCCACGATCCCGCTGACCGGGCCCGGCCACATGCGCACCCCTCCCCTGCCGATGAAGGCAACCGCCGGCGACCTCCCGACCGGCGACGACTGGCTCCACGAGATCAAGTGGGACGGGATGCGCCTGATCGTGTCGATGGAGGACGACGGCGGCGGACATCCCCGCGTGCGGCTGACCTCGGCCAACGGCAAGGACGCCACCGCGTCCTACCCCGAACTGGACGCGCTCGGCGACGCGCTCGGCGTGCGGTCCGCGGTCCTCGATGGCGAGGTCGTCACCTTCGACGACTCGGGCCGCCCCGACTTCGGACGTCTCCAGCAGCGCATGCACATCACCGATCCCCGCCAGGCGGCCGAGCGGGCGGCCGCGGTGCCCGCGGTGCTCATGCTGTTCGACCTGCTCGCGCTGGACGGCACCGACGTGTGCGACCTCCCCCTCACCGAGCGGCGCCGCCTGCTGGAGGACCTGGTCGAACCCGGCCCCCACTGGCAGGTCCCCACCGCCTACTCCGATGGCCAGGCGCTGCTCGATGCCGCGACCGAGCGACACCTCGAAGGGGTGGTCTCGAAGCGTCGTACGTCCCGGTACCGGCCGGGCACGCGGACCAAGGAGTGGGTCAAGGTCAAGGTGCGGCGACGCCAGGAGTTCGTGGTCGGCGGCTGGGCGCCGGGCGAGGGCGGGCGCGGGGGCCGGATCGGCGGGCTCCTCGTCGGCTACCACGACCAACCCACCTCCGTTGACGCGACTCCGGGTCCTCTGCGATACGCCGGCCGGGTCGGCAGCGGTCTCTCCGACCAGGAGATCGAGCTGCTCGGCGAGCACTTCGCCCGCACCGCTGTCGACGAATGCCCGTTCGATCCCCCGCCCCCTCGACTCTTCGCCCGCGACGCCATCTGGGTGCAACCGACCCTGGTGGTCGAGGTGGCCTTCGCGGAGTGGACGAGCGACGGTCGGCTGCGGCACCCCTCCTACGCCGGCCGCCGGAACGACGTCGACCCCGGCGTAGTCACCGCCGAGCCTTGAGGGTGCGCGATGCTACGAGCTGATGCGGGAACAGGAACCAGCGTGAGCGGAGACGTCATCCGTTTGACGATCCCCGCGGTGCTGGCCTTCGTTCGGCTCCCGCGGGTCGCCATCGCCGGACTCGCGACGCGCTCCGGGTTCAGCTACGACGAGGTCGAGGACCTCCGCCTCGCGGTGGGCGAAGTCTGCCAGGTGCTCCTCGACGGTGCCGACCGTGATGGCACTCTCACCATCGCGTTCACGGTGGAGCGCGGGCGGATGGGCGTCGAGGTCACCTCGGACGGACCGGCCGGCCGCAACGACGGCAGCGCCGAGCGCCTGGCCGAGCAGATCCTGCAGGCCACGGTCGGCCGGGTCGAGGTGTCCGAGGAAGGACGCCGCATCGCGTTCGAGAAGACGGCGGCCGACCAGATCTTCGACGCCGACTGACCCCACACCGGGCCGGCACGGCTCAGCGTCCGGATCGGCTCAGCGACCGGATCGGCTCAGCGTCCGGTGGAACCGAACCCGCCGGTGGCCCGGGCGCTGTCGGGCAATTCGTCGGTGGCGACGAAGTCGGCTTCGGCCACCGGGCGGAGCACGAGTTGGGCGATGCGATCGCCGCGATGGACCTGGTAGTCGTCGGTCGGATCGGTGTTGACCAGGATCACCTTGAGCTCGTCCCGGTAGCCGGAGTCGATCAACCCGGGGCTGTTGAGCACGGTCACGCCGTGCCGCAGCGCCAGGCCCGATCGCGGTTGCACGAATCCCGCCCACCCCGGCGGCAGCGCGATCGCCACCCCGGTGGGGACCAGGCTCCGACCTCCCCCGGCGCGGAGCAGCGCGTCCTCGCGGGCGACGAGATCGGCGCCGGCATCACCCGGATGGGCGTAGGTCGGCAGCGGGAGGTCCGGGTCGAGACGACGGACGGGGATCTGGAGGGCAGCCACGGACGGCCGATGTTACGGTCGCCGAATGCTCGCGTGGATGGATCTGGAGATGACGGGCCTCGATCCGTCCCGCCATGTGATCGTCGAGATCGCCACCATCATCACCGATGACGATCTCGAGGTCGTGGCCGAGGGACCGGATCTGGTGGTCCACGCCACCGAGGAACAGCTGGCCGAGATGGACGAGGTCGTGGTCCGCATGCACACCGAGTCCGGACTGCTCGACCGCATCCGGAGCTCCCCGCTCGAGCTGGCCGATGCCGGACGCCAGACCCTCGACTTCATCCGCGAGCACATCCCACAGCCCCGATCGGTCCCGCTGTGCGGCAACTCGATCGGCACCGACCGCCGGTTCCTCGCCGCGTACCTCCCCGAGATCGAGGACTACCTGCACTACCGCTGTGTCGACGTGTCGACCCTCAAGGAGTTGGGCCGGCGCTGGGCCCCGGACGTGATCCGCAATGCGCCCACGAAGGCGGGGAGCCACCGCGCCCTGGACGACATCCGTGAATCCGTGGCCGAACTGCGCTACTACCGCGAGCACCTCTTCGACAACCGGCCGATCACCGACGACGAGTCGACACCCGCCGACCCCGCCAGCTGACCGCACCGGTGGCTGTCGCCCACACCGAGCGGGCGAACACGGCCAGGAACAGCCCGACCGACACCGGGAACGCCAGCGCGATCAACGGGCCGAAGCGCCCGAGGCGCCGCCCCATCCACCACAGCTGCGACGCCACCAGCACGTAGAGCGCCACGGCGGCGACCAGGCCGTCGCCGCGGACCAGGGCGATGGCGGGGGCGGCCGCCCCCTGCACCAGCAACGTCGTCCACGCCACGACGAGCGCGGTGGTCGAGCGCCGGACGCTGGCGGCCCCCGCGGCCAGGTTCTTGGTGAAGCCCTCGACCAGGTCGCGGAACCCACCGGGGTACATGCGGAACCGGACGGCATCGCCCCCGCCCAGGATGGTCACCGGTCGCCCCGCGGAACGGAACCGCTCGGCCAGCGCCACGTCGTCGACGACGGATGCCCGGATGGCTTCGTGGCCGCCGACGGCATCGTGATCGGCCCGGCTGGTGACCAGCACCGGACCGAAGGCCCCTCGGGCTCCCCGCACTCGGCCGAGCGGCGAGGCGGCGTCGGTCGCGGCGAAGCCGACGATGTTGAAGAGCGATGCCAGCGACTCCACCGGCGAGCCCGGCTCGTGAAACGGTTCGACACTGACCAGGCCACCGCGACGGCGCTGTTCGTCGACGACGGCGGCGAGCCCACCGGGCGCGAAGCGGACATCGGCGTCGACGAACACGACGGGGTCCCCGGCAGTGGCCGCCGCCCCCTGCGCGCAGGCCCACGACTTGCCGACCCAGCCGGTTGGCAACGGCTCGGACACCAACACCCGTGCACCCCCGGCGCGCGCCACGACGGCGGTGCCGTCGGAGGACTCGTCGTCGACCACGACCACGTCGATGCCCTCCGGGAGCGAGTCGAGCAAGGTCCCGATGGACGCGACTTCGTCACGCGCCGGCACGACCACGGCGACACCGGCGAGGTCACCGATGCCGCCCGCTCCGCCGGACCGGGCCGCCACCCGGGGCACCGACCACAGCAACCAGCACCCGATGGCGACGCGGGCGGCGACGAGGACGGTGTCGACGATCGTCACGTCGCTCTTGACCGATGGGTCAAGTACGCTCGAATCCCATGGCCATGCGAGAGGAGCAAGAGGCGGCGTCGAGCGAGGTCGTCGAGGTCGCCACCGACATCCTTCGCATGCAGTTGCCGATCTCGATGCCCGGGCTGGGGCACGTGAACACCTATGCGCTGTGCGATGACGACGGCCTCGCGGTGGTCGACCCGGGCCTGCCCGGCAAGGCGTCCTGGGATGCGCTCGGCTCCCGGCTGCAATCGGCCGGGTATCGCGTCGACGACGTGCACACCGTCATCGTGACCCACAGCCACCCCGACCACTTCGGTGGAGCCGGCACGCTGCGCCACGAGGCGGGCGCCGACGTGGTGACCCACGAGTCGTTCCGCACCTGGCTCGACCCTTCCGAGGGCGACGACGCCGGCGTCGACGATCGGCCCGAGGCGATCGGCGACGAACCCACCACCACGTCGCGACGCCCATGGAACGTCGAGCAACCGTGGGGCGGCGGCAAGTTCAAGCCACCGGTCAAGCGTCGGTTCGGGATGCGCCTCATGCGCACGTTCGGCCGACGGTGGATGCGAGCGCCCGAGCCGAGCCGCCGGGTCGTCGACGGTGAGGTGGTCACCCTCGCCCGCCGCGAGTGGGTGGCCATCCACACCCCGGGTCACACCAACGACCACCTCTGCCTCTACTCGCCCGCCGACGGCATCTTCCTGGCCGGCGACCACGTGCTGCCCACCATCACGCCGCACATCTCGGGCCTGATCGCCGGCGCCGACCCGCTGGCGCAGTTCTTCGCCAGCCTCGACCGGGTCGCCGAGCTCACCGACGCCACCCTGGCCCTTCCGGCCCACGGCCATCCGTTCAAGGACCTGGCCGGCCGCTGCGGTGAGATCAAGGCCCATCACGCCGATCGGCTCGACACGTTGCGCGCCGCGTCGTCCGCCCTCGGGGAGGCCAGCGTCGTGGACCTGTCCCACGAGCTGTTCCGCGAGCGCTCCTGGGGCCGCATGGCCGAATCCGAGACCTACGCCCATCTCGAGCACCTCCGCCACGGCGGCGAGATGACGTCGCGACGCATCGGTGACGAGCTCCACTACGCACTCGTGCCGGAGCCCGCGGAGCGGTCCCAGCCCTGACGGCACCGGCCGCTGGCCGCGGCGTCATTCCCAGCGGCGGACCCGCGCGGTCGAGCACGTCCGCCCGTCGACGCTGATCCACAGATCGAATCCCGCCGGCCCGAGGTCCCGGACCGAGACCTCCGGCTCGGCGTCCATCTCGATCGAGGCTGGATGCTCCACCGACACCCGCAACGGCGCTCGCAGGTCGCGGCGGGTGGCCAACGCCTCCTCCACCGGCTCCCAGGAGACGGCGTTGTTCACGTGCTCCATCAGATCGAAGTCGCAGAAGCGCAGCGGGAACGGCACCGATGCGATGCCCTCCGGTCGCGCCTCGTGATGCAGGCGAGCCCGCACCTTGCGACCCCGAGCGGCCGCCGCGTACCGCGCCGCGAATCGGTCCGGGAGCCGGGCCGGGCGGCCCTCGGCATCGAGGTGGACCCACAGCACGGCCGCGTCGACCGCGCCCCCACCGTCGCCGACGATTCGCACCCGGCGCTCCGCCCACCGGGCCCCGACGCCGGAGCACCACGTCGCGACCGAAACCGTGTCGCGGAACTCGGGGAACGAGCGCACGCCCATGTCCACCCGGCGCACCACCCAGGGCTCGTCGGCCGGGAAGCCGGCGTCGGTGGTGTCCTCGTCGCTGACGTCCTGGAGCATGCGGGCGAGGGCGTCGAGTCGGGTCCGACCCCGGGGCGAGCCGTCGGCCAGGTTCACCCGCCGACGATGCCCGTAGATCCGCCCCTCCTCCGGGGGTTCGATGTCGAGCGGATCGTCCGCCTCCGGGCCGTGCATGCCGACATGGTGCCGGACCGGGGACGAAAGTTTCGCTAAATCGGTTGACGTGGGTCCGTGACCGTGGTGGCATTGCCCACGCACGACTCCGCTGGGGCGCATCCCACGCGGGCCGCCCGCTCACGACGAAAGAGGTGACACCGGTGCTCACGACCAACCTGCGAACCACGCAAGCGCTCGATCCCACCACCGGTGTGACGCGCGCCGTGGCCCGTCCTCTCGCGACCTTCGAGATCACCGCCGCGGCCGAGTGCCCGGCCACCGCCGGCTCCACGTTTGCCAACGGTTCGTGGTCGTTCATCGGGCGCAAGCCGATGCCGAAGGTCAACCTCCACCCTGATCGATGGCCTCTGCAATCCACATCCTGACTCCACCGTCAGGACGCAAGGACGCAGAGGCCGTCGGGATCACTTCCCGGCGGCCTTTCTCGTTCCCGGCCCTCGACCCACCCGATCCCACCTGACCCTGTCCCCAACCCTGCACGAAATCCTCACAGAAGGGAGCGAGCCGTGCTCGCTCGACTCGACACCCAAACCATCGAGCGGACCCACCAGGGCGACGACGTGACCACCAATCCGGTCCTCGACCTCGCCATCGAGGTCGACACGTCGTTCTGGACCGATGCGGCATGCGCCCAGGCCGGAGGGGCGTTCGCCCGGCTGTTCTTCTCCGAGGAACTCCAGGACATCGCCGCCGCCAAGCGCATCTGCGCCGAGTGCCCGGTGATGGAGCAGTGCCTCGAGGGCGCCTTGGCCCGCAAGGAGCCACTGGGCGTCTGGGGCGGCCAACTGTTCCAGAACGGACGGATCCTGCAGGCCAAGCGCCGGCGGGGTCGACCGCCCAAGCACCCTCGACCCGAGGACGAGTTCGTCCACGTCGAGGTCCCCGCGACGCTCCGTCCGCTGGTCGAGCGCCGCACCGCGTAGGCGATCGGTCTGCTCACCGACCACCGACGCGACCCCCGCCGCCGGGAACGGCGGGCCGGAGTGACGACTGCTGTCGAGCTCCGTCCCGCCGGCGGCCCATTCTCCGCACCCGGCCCCCGTTTCCCCCCGGGGGCCGGGTGCCTGGGTGATCCGATTCCGCCGGCGATACCGTCGCGACCCAGATCACCATGTCCGAGACGTCCGCGCCCGAGGAGGCACCCGCCGCCGCCAACCGACCCGGCCTGCCCTGGCAGGTCGTGATCGCGGCCACCGTCCTCGCGCTCGCCGCGTCAGGCCTGGTCCTCCTCTACGCCAGCAACCGAGGTGGCGACGACACCCCACCGACCGACAACGGCGGGTTCACCCTCACGCCCGAGGACCAGGTACCCAAGGGCAATCCGCTCGACATCGCGTTCACCGATGTCGACGACACCACCGGCACCCTCCGCGACGTGGTGGACGGCAAGCCGACGGTGGTGAACTTCTTCGCCTCGTGGTGCAGCCCGTGCATCGCCGAGATGCCCGACCTGGAGGCAGTCGCTCGGTCCCTCGACGGCGAGGTCCAGTTCTTCGGGTTGGCCGTGAACGACCGCCCGGAGGATGCCCAGGGCATCGTCGAGCAGACCGGCATCACCTACGACTGGTCGCGCGACATCCGCGGCGACATCGCCAACGCGGCCAACCTCTCCTCACTGCCCGCCACCATGTTGATCACCGCCGACGGCACCATCGCCGCCACCCACATCGGTGCCCTCGACCAGGCCGGGCTGCGAAAGCTGATCGAGGACAAGCTCGGAGTGGCGCCGTGATCGACGCCCCGCTCGCCTTGGCCTTCGCCTCCGGCATGGTGGCCGCGGTGAACCCGTGTGGCTTCGCCATGCTGCCGGCGTACGTGACCTTCTTCCTCGGTCGCGAGGGCGACCACGTCCCCTCGCGGGGCGAGTCGGTGGCCCGGGCCATCCCAGTGGCGCTGGCGGTGAGCCTGGGCTTCGTCGCCGTCTTCGGCGTGGTCGGCATCGTGCTCCGGCCCATCTCGTCCACGGTGCAGGAGTACGCCCCGTGGGCCACCATCGTGATCGGCCTCGGCCTCGCCGCGCTGGGCGTCGCCATGCTGTTCGGCTTCGAGCTGTCGGCCCGCGTGCCGAAGCTCGATCGGGGGGGTCGAAGCCAGGGTCTCGGATCGATGTTCCTCTACGGCGTCTCCTACGCGATCGCGTCGCTGTCGTGCACCATCGGGATCTTCATCGCCAACATCGTCAACGCCTTCTCCCGGACCAACTTCGTGTCGGGGGTGTCGGTGTTGGTCGTCTACGCCGCGGGCATGGGGTTGGTGATCACCGCGCTCACCGTGGCCATTGCGCTGGCGCGTGACTCGGTCGTGCGCTTCCTGCGATCGGGGATGCGGCACGCCAACCGGGTGGCAGCCGGGCTCATGGTCGTCATGGGGATCTACGTCGCCTGGTACGGCGTCTTCTCCCTGCGGGTCCGGAACGACCCGTCCACCACGGCCGGTCCGGTCGATCTCGTGGAGGAGTGGTCGGCCCGGGCCACGGAGTTCGTCGACCGGGTCGGGGCCACCACGCTCGGTCTCTACCTGCTCGGCATCACCGTGGCGATGGTCTGCGTCAGCGTGCTCGTGGCTGCGGCCCGGCCCGCCCGGGCCCAGCCCACGTCGGACCGCGCCGAGACCACGGACGACGTCGGCTCCCGGCCGGGGCGACCCGAGGCGGTCTCCTGACTCGCCCCCTGCTGGCCGAGCTGCTCTCCCACCCGGGCGTGGACGAGGAGGTGACCCTCGGACACCGCCTCGGCGTCATGGCGTTCCACGGCGGGAACCTCGAGATCGGTACCGACCGCATCGCCGATCTGGTGGCCGAGCGCACCGGCGCATCGCGCTACGTCGTCCGCCAGCCCGACGGCTTGCGGTGGCACATCCCCTCGCGCCACTTCCGGCCCGAGGAGTCCGACCGGTTGGCGACCTTCCTGGATCACGTGCACGAGGTCATCGCCATCCACGGCTTCGGCCGGCGATCGATGTTCACGACGCTGCTGCTCGGCGGCCGACACCGCCGGTTGGCCCGCCACCTCGCCGGGCACCTGCGGACCTCGCTGCCGAGCTACGAGGTGATCGATGAGCTGGACGACATCCCGCCGGCACTCCGCGGCGTGCACGCCGACAATCCGGTGAACCGGGCCCGGGGGCTCGGCGTGCAGATCGAGCTACCACCCCGGGTGCGGGGAAACGGCCCGTTCTGGAACGCGTGGGACGGGACCTGGCCTCCTCCCCATGCCGAGGCGCTGGTCGACGGGCTCGTGGCCGGCATCGGTTCCTGGGTCACGGCGCCAGCCGCTCCCTGATCCAGCCCGTCCCGTCTCGCCGGTAGCGCACGCGGTCGTGGAGTCGGCCAGGCCGTCCCTGCCAGAACTCCCAGGTCTCGGGATCGAGTCGGTAGCCACCCCAGAACGGCGGGCGGGTGACCTCGACCCCCTCGAAGCGGGCCGCGGCGGCGGCCAGCCGACGTTCGAGCTCGTCCCGGCTCGGCACCACCTGCGATTGCGGCGACGCCCACGCCGCCAGCTGCGAGTCGCGCGGGCGGGTGGCGAAGTAGTCGTCCGCCAGCTCGGCCGCCACCGGCTCGACCGACCCGGCCACCCGGACCTGGCGGTGCACCTCGATCCAGGCGAAGAGCGCCTCGCCGCGGGGATTGGCGGCGATCGCCTTCGCCTTGGCCGACTCCTGGTTGGTGTAGAAGACCAGACCACCGTCCTCGACCCCCTTGAGCAGCACCGTGCGGGCGCTGGGGCGCCCATCGCCGTCGGCCAGCGCGATCACCATGGCATTCGGTTGCGGGACGTGGTCGGCCACATCGGCGAACCACACCTCGAACTGGGCACCGGGATCGGCGAGGGCGTCCGCCACGTCGAAACCCGCGGTCTCGTACTGGATTCGGCGCTGGGCGATCTCGTCGATGTCCATCGAACCCGATGTCTACCGGCTCGCATACGGTGCCGGCCATGCACGACTACTCCGATCTCCCCGGGTTGCGAGTGGAGGTCGTCGGGGGCGTGGCCGACGTCGTGATCGACCATCCTCCGATCAACCTGTTCGACTTCGACCTCATGGTCGCCTTCGTTCTTCCATCGCATGGTCGAGCGCTTTCGGGTGATGCCGAAGGCCACGATCGCCAAGATCACCGGGGCGGTCCGGGGCGGCGGTGCCGAGCTGGCCGCATCGATGGACATGCGCTTCGTCGCCGACACGGCCGTGCTGGGCCAGCCCGAGGTCGCGATCGGCATCCTGCCCGGGGGGAGCGGCACCCAGCGCCTCGGGGCACTGGTCGGTCGGGGCCGGGCGCTCGAGATCGTGCTCGGTAGCGGCGACATCGACGGTCCCACCGCGGCGGCGTGGGGATGGGTGAACCGCTCCATGCCCGCCGACACGCTCGACGACTTCGTCAATGGGATCGCGCAACGAATCGCCTCGTTCCCGTCCCGGGCCGTCGCCGAAGCCAAGGCATCGGTCATCGCCGGTCTGCCCGATCCCGTGCCCGGGCTGCGCCAGGAGGAGCAGCGATTCAGCCGGCTGCTCGCCGAGCCCGAGGCCATCCGGCGGATGGAACAGTTCCTCGCCGTCGGCGGCCAGACCAGGGACGTCGAGCGGGACCTCACCGGGGTGTTCGACCGCCTGTTCTGAGTGGTTCGCGAAAATTCTGATTATTGCGGTTCTATTACGATCCGCGATCGGTTACGTACCCGTCATGAACATTGCCGCTCAGATGCTCGAGGCTCGACCCGACGCCCGTGGTGTGGACCACGCCGCGCTCGCGGTGGCGATCGACGCACTCAACGACGTGGTCATCGCGGCCACGACGTGCGGCGACTCCTGCCTCTCCGACCCCGACGGTTCCAATGGCGCCGACCGTCGTGACGCGGTGCTCGCCTGTGCCGACGCGGCCGACGTGGCCGGCGCCACCGCCCGGGTCCTGTGCCGCACCGGTCCCACGGTCGAGGGCTCCCGCGCCCTCGTCGATGCCACCGCCAAGATCCTCTCCGAGACCTCGTCCGTCTGCGCCGAGCACGGCGCCGAGGACAAGTTCGCCCGCATCTGCGCCGACGCCACATCGCGTGCGCAGCAAGCGTTGGCTGGCCTGCAATCGGCCATCGCCGCGGCAGCATCGGGTTCGTAGGCTGCCCGTACCTGCGGACCCTGCACCCCCGTCGTCCCTGGGCGACGGGGGTGCGAATCCTCCAACCGAGTTCAGGACAGCGCCGGGTGGTCGCGGATCGCCCACAAGGCGTCGGGATTGTCCAACGCCTCGACGTTGCGGACCCCGCGGCCGTTGACCGCATCCGACACCGCCAGTTCGACCAGCTTCCCGGAGCGGGTCCGGGGCAGTTCGTCGACCGGCACGATCAGCCGCGGCACGTGGCGCGGCGAGCATCCCGATCGGACCGCGTCAGCGATCGCGGCGCGGAGCTGATCGTCGAGCACCACGCCCTCGGCCAGCACCACGAGGAGCACGATCCGGACGTCGTCGCCCACCTCCTGGCCGAAGACGAGTGCCTCCGACACCCCGTCGACCTGTTCGACCACCCGGTAGATCTCGGCCGTGCCGATCCGAACGCCACCCGGATTGAGGGTGGTGTCGCTGCGGCCGTGGATGATCACGCCACCGTGGTCCGTCCACGAGGCGAAGTCACCGTGGTGCCACACGCCGAAACCGCCCGCCGCGTCGGGGAATCGCTCGTAGTACGCGGCCCGGTAGCGGGCATCGTCGGTGCCGGCGGCCCAGTCGTCCCAGAACCCGAGTGGCTGACTGGGGAACGGCTCGGTGCACACCAACTCGCCGCGCTCGCCGGGGGGAAGTGGATCGCCGTCGTTCGACCAGACGTCGACCGCCATGCCCAGGCCGGGGCGTTGGATCTCGCCGGCGTACACCGGGCTGGTGGGGTCACCGAGGACGAAGCAGCCGCACAGATCGGTGCCCCCGCTGATCGACGCCAGGTGCAGATCGGTCTTCACCGCGTCGTACACCCACTCGAAGCGCTCCGGGCTCAACGGTGAACCCGTGCTGGCCAACGTCCGCAGCGACGACAGGTCGTGATGGTCTCGAGGTCGGTAGGCCCCACCGCCGGCGACCCGGTTGGCCAGCGCGTCGAGGTACTTGGCCCCCACCCCGAGCATGGCGATGCCGTGCTCGTCGACCAGCTCCCACAGCCGGGCCGGCCCGGGATACATGACATTGCCGTCGACGGTGACGATGGTGACCCCCGACGCCAGCGCGGACACCAGCCAATTCCACATCATCCACCCGCAGGTGGTGACGTACAGCAGACGGTCGCCCGGTGAGAGATCGCTGTGGAGCTGATGCTCCTTCACGTGGGTGAGCAGCACCCGGCCGGTGCCGTGCACGATGCACTTGGGCCGGCCAGTGGTCCCGCTCGAATACAGGACGTACCACGGGTGGTGGAAGTTGCGGCGAGTGCTCGGGGCCGGCGTCCCCCGGTGCGGGGCGAGGAAGGCGTCCCAGTCGGCGCCCAGCGTGACGGTGCGGCGCAGCGTCGGCAGCCCCGACGCGATCTCCTCCTTCACCGCCCGGCGATCGTGGTGGATGCCGCCGTAGTCGTAGCCGTCGACCGCGAACAGCACCGACGGCTCGATCTGACCGAACCGGTCGAGCACCCCGGCCACCCCGAAGTCGGGGCTGGTCGAGGAGAACACCGCGCCGATGCTGGCGGCGCCGAGCATGGCCACCACCGATTCGATGCCGTTCGGGAGCCAGGCCGCGACCCGATCTCCCTCCTCCACCCCCAGATCGGAGAGCGCGGCGGCCATGGCCCCGACCTCCTCGGCGAGATGGTCCCAGGTGATGGACCGGGTGCCGTGCTCGTCGACGGCGATGATCGCCAATCCGGCGCCGGTGTGGCGCAGCACGTTGTCGCTGATGCTCAGCTGGGCATCGGGGAAGAAACGCGACTCTCGCATCGTGGGACCCCGCTCGAACACCACGTCGCCCGGTTCGCCCAGCACGTGGCACGAATCCCACACCGCCCGCCAGAACGCACTCGGGTCCTCGATCGACCAGCGGTGGAGCTCCTCGTAGGAGTCATGGCCCGTCCGGCGCCCGAACCCGGCGAGGCGGGTTCGGGCGACCCGGTCGGGTGACGGTGTCCACAGCGGCCCCATGACGCCGATGGTAGGCCGACGACCGCCTCCCCGTTCCGGGCCGCGTGCGACGGCGCCTGCGGCGTGTCCCGCGTCCCAGAACGGTGGGTCAGGCGGTGGCGGGGGCGGGGATGTGGGTGGCGCCACCGAGCCGGGGCCGCAGCACCTCGGGGATGTTGATCGACCCGTCGGGCTGGCGGTGGGTCTCGAGCAGGGCCGCCACCGTGCGGGGCCAGCCCATGGCCGATCCGTTCACCGTGTGGCAGATCTCGGTGCCCTTCTCGCCCGCCCGCTTGTACCGGACGTTCGCTCGTCGGGCCTGGTAGTCGGTGAACCACGAGACCGACGACACCTCGAGCCAATCGCCCACCCCGGGGGCGTAGGCCTCGATGTCCCAGGTGCGGGCGGCCGAGCCCCCGAGGTCGCCGGCGCACAGATCCAGGACCCGGTAGGTCAAGCCGAGGTCCTGGAGGATCGCCTCGCTCCGGGCCAGCACCTCCTCCTGGAGGCCGATGGCCTGCTCGGCTCCGTCGGCGTATCCCATGAGCTCGACCTTGTCGAACTCGTGGCTCCGCAGCAGCCCTCTGGTGTCACGGCCGGCGGCGCCGGCCTCGCGCCGGAAGCACGACGTGTAGGCCATGAACCGCATCGGCAGGTCGGCGTGGTCGAGGATCTCGTCGCTGGCCATCGAGGTGAGCGGCACCTCGGCGGTGGGGATCGTCCAGAGATCGTCGCGCTCGACGTGATACGCCTCCTCCTCGAACTTCGGGAGGTGCCCGGTCCCGATCATGGTCTCGGTCCGCACCAGCGTGGGCGGCCGGATCTCCTCCCAGAGGTCGCCATTGGTGTCGAGGCTGTGGCCGATCAGGGCGCGCAGCAGCCGGGCACCCCAGCCCCGGTACATGGTGAACATCGAACCGCTGATCTTCACCGCCCGCTCGCCGTCGATGATCCCCAGTTGCTCGCCGATGTCCCAGTGCGGCACCCGCTGGTGGTCGGCGAAGGTCTCCGGGCCCGGTCCGTGGATGCGCAGCACGACGTTGTCCGCCTCGGAGTCGCCGTCGGGGGCGTCGTCGCTGGGCAGGTTCGGGATGCGCAGCAGGAGCTGGTGGAGCTCCTCCGCGGCCGCGTCGGCCTGGGCGGCGAGTTCCTTCTCCTCGTCGCCCAGCCGCTTCGATTCCGCCTTCAGGGCCTCGGCATCGTCGCCCCGCCCGTCGCGGAACAGCCCGCCGACCTCCTTCGACATGGCGTTGATCCGCGCCCGCAACTCGTCGCGCTCGGCGCCGATGGTGCGCTGCCGCTCGTCGAGGTCGACCACGGCGTCGAGCACGTCGAGATCGGCACCCCGGCGGGCCAGACCGGCGCGGACGCCGTCGGGATCGGTTCGGATGCGACGGATGTCGAGCACGGGGCGACGGTAGTGGAGCCCACCCGCCGCGGCCTCGCGGAAAGGGTTGCGCAAACCAACCCGCTGGTCCACTCTGACAAGTGCAGTGACCGCTGATCACGGCCGTGCGGCCGAAACCGCCGAAATCGACCCCCCAGGGGCCATCGGCGGGGTATCGCGACCATCGCTGGGCGCTGGTCACTGCTTCCGTAGCTTCACCCTCCCGGCACCCCTGATCCCGGTGCCTCGAACGACGAGGAGCGCAATGTCCAACCGCCATCGTTCGTCCAAGCAGTCCTCTCCCGGAGCGGCTCATCCCGCGCCGAGCAAGGACCAGCGGCGAGCCGAGAACCGCAAGGCTCGCCACAAGACGCATGAGATCCTGGCCCAGGCCGACATGGAGATGGGCGAGGAGATCGTCCCGCCCCGTCCCCACCACACCCGTGTGGACGTCGAGCCCGACGAGCGATCCGGGGGCGTCATCGCCGCCGGCGGACGCGAGTTCCGACATTGGAAGCAGAAGTTCTGGAAGCGCCGGAGCAACCAGCGCGCCGCCCGGGCCCAGATCGCCCGGCAGGAGCCGCCGATCCCCGAGGTGGGATGAGCCGCTGACCGGGTGACGAACCCGATCGCGCAACGGGGCCGGGCCGTTGGGGCCCGGCCCCGGCGCGTCGGGGGACGTCGCGTCAGTTGACCTGGCGGTCGCGACCCTCCCAGTACGGCGCCCGCAGATCCTTCTTGAGCATCTTGCCGGTGGGGTTGCGGGGGATCACGTCGATGAACTTCACCGACCTCGGCACCTTGAACCCGGCGAGGTGCTCGCGGGCGTAGGCGAGGATCTCGTCCTCGTTCGGGTCCTCGCCATCGGCTCGGACCACCATGGCCTTGCCCACCTCGCCCCACTTGTCGTCCGGCACCCCGATGACCGCGACATCGGCGATGCCGGGATGTTTCATCAGGACGTTCTCGATCTCGGCCGGATACACGTTCTCGCCGCCGGAGACGATCATGTCCTTCATCCGGTCGTGGATGTAGAGGTAGCCGTCCTCGTCGAGGTAGCCGGCATCGCCGGTGCGGAAGAACCCGTCGGCGGTGAAGGCCGCTGCGGTGCCCGCTTCGTTGCGCCAGTAGCCGACCAGGTTCTGGCCGGAACGGGTCACGATCTCGCCGACCTCACCGGTGGGGACCTCCTCCCCGGTGTCGGGATCGACGATCTTGAGCTCGACGTTGGCGTTCGGCTTGCCACAGGAGCGCAGGCGGTGCCGGTTCGGTCCGCTCGGATCGTGGTCCTCGGGTGGCAGGGTGACGATGGCGCCCGTCGTCTCGGTGAGACCGTAGGCCTGGGCGAACTGGCACCCGAAGGTCTCGATGCTCTTGGCCAGGACCTCCTCGCTGATCGGCGAGGCGCCGTAGACCAGCAGCTCCAGACTGGAGTAGTCACCGTCGTTCACGTTCGGCATCATCAGCATGAACTGGAAGACCGCCGGGACGAGGAACGCGTGGGTGATCTTCTCCTTGCCGATGAGCTCGATGAGCGCCGCGGGATCGATCTCGCGGACGATCACGGTGGTGGCGCCGTAGGCCATGCTCGCCACGGCCCAGCCCCCGCCTCCGATGTGGAACAGCGGCATGGCGGCCATCGACACCATCGACTCGCTGAAGCCCCAGATGTCGGCGGCGTCGTCCATCAGCGTGAACATGTTGCGGTTGCTGAGCATCACGCCCTTGGGCAGCCCCGTGGTACCGGAGCTGTAGAGCTGGAACGCGATGTCGTCGGGTCCCGGGACGACACCCGGATCGGTGGTGTCGTCGCTCAGCCAGGACTCGTAGGACTCGAAGCGTTCGTCGTCTCCCAGGCACACGAAGGTGGAGGCGAAAGAGAGGTCGTCGCGGATCTGGGCGACGGCGTCGGCGAACTCCCGGCCGAAGACGAAGACCTTCGCTTCCGCGTTGTCGGCGATCCATGCCACCTCGGGCGGTGCCAGCCGCCAGTTGATGTTCACGGTGACCGCGTTGAGCTTGGCGCAGGCGAAGAAGACCTCGAGGTACTCGTAGCCGTTCTTGTCGAGGAACGCGACGCGGTCGTTCTCACCGACCCCGGCGGCGACGAGGGCGTTGGCGACGCGGTTCGAGCGTTCGTCGAGCTCGGCCCAGGTCTCGCTGAAATCGTCCTGGACGATGGCGGGCTTGTCGCCGCGCTCGGCCGCATGGGTGCGGATGAGTTCGGCAGTGGTGGAAATGGTCGACACGTGTGCGAGGCCCCCTGGTGGTGTTGGACCCCCATGATTGAACCGCACGGTGGCCTCCTCCGCATGCGGGACCGGGTCATCCCCGAGGAGGACCCGCAGATCCCACCGTCGTCGGACGCCCGGTGGACCGGACCCCGGTACCGTCATCGACGATGGGAGCCCCGGCACCGGTGAAGTGGCTGCGTCAGCACCCGATCGCGGCCGACGCCCTGCTCGGCGCCGTGCTGGGCGCCGTCGCGGTGATCGGCCTGCTCACCATCGATCCCGACACCGTGTCGGCCAGCAACCGCGATGCCGACGCGCTCGGGGTGCTCCTCCTCGTGGCCCAGGGGGCCCTGCTCGCCGTGCGACGCCGATGGCCGATCCCGGTGCTGTGGCTCGGCGCGCTGGTCCTCGTCCCGTACTGGATCCTCGACTACGTCGACACGGGCGCCACGATCATCATGCTCCTGCTCCTCTACACCGCGGCCGCCAACTGCGAGCGTGACCGCGCGCTCCCGCACGGGGTGGGGGTGATCCTCGTCCTCGTCGGGGTGATGGTGGCCGGCGTCATCGCGTCCGAGGAGGACCTGCCCGCCATCGCGGTGGTCGGCAACGTGATCATCTTCGCCACGGCGTGGATCCTGGGCGACAGCATGCGGAACCGCCGGGCCTACCTCGCCGAGGTCGAGGCCCGCGCCGAACGGGCCGAGGCCGAGCAAGAGTCCGCGGCCCGGCGGGCGGTGCAAGAAGAACGCAACCGCATCGCCCGCGAGCTCCACGACGTGGTCGCCCATTCGGTGAGCGTGATGGTGGTGCAGGCGGGCGCGGCCCGCCGCGTCCTCGACCGCCACCCCGACCAGACCGAGGAGTCGCTGGAGATCATCGAACGAACGGGGCGCAGCGCGCTCGACGAGTTGCGTCGCGTGCTCGGAGTCCTGCGCTCCGAGCACGCTCACGCCTCCACCGAGCCCCAACCCACCGCCGACGACATCGCCGAGCTGGTCCGAGAGTGGCGCGACGCCGGCCACCCCGTGCAGCTGCGAGTCGATGGCACGCCGACCGATGTGGCCCCCGGCATCGGACTCACGATGTACCGCGTCGTGCAGGAGGCGCTCACCAACGTGATGAAGCACGCCGGCCCGGCCACGGCCACCGTCGATCTCCGCTACCGGCCGGACGCAGTGACCATCATCGTCACCGACGACGGGCGCGGGCCCGCCGCCGACGTGGATCGGGTCCCTTCGACCGGCCACGGTCTCATCGGCATGCGCGAGCGGGTGGAGCTCTTCGGCGGCGAGCTCGCGGTGGGGCCGCGACCCGGCGGCGGATTCCAGGTGCGGGCGACGCTGCCCGTCACCTCGACGGTCGCCGCGCCATGACCGAACCGGACCGCGGCGCGATCCGCGTCGCCATCGTGGACGACCAGGAGCTGGTCCGGGCCGGTTTCCGGATGATCCTCGACGCCGAGGACGACATCGATGTCGTCGGTGTCGCGGGCGACGGCTCGGATGCGGTCGATCTCGTACGCACCACCGGCGCCGACGTGGTGCTGATGGACATCCGCATGCCGAACGTCGACGGCATCGAGGCGACGCGGCGCCTCCACGAGGCTGGCCTCACCGCTCGCGTGCTCGTGCTGACCACCTTCGACCTCGACGAGTACGTGTTCGACGCCGTCCGGGCGGGGGCGAGCGGGTTCCTGCTCAAGGACACGCCACCCGAGGACCTGATCCGAGCCATCCACGTCGTGGCCGGCGGCGACGCGCTCCTCGCCCCCACCGTGACCCGCCGGCTCATCGAGGAGTTCGGCCGCTCCACCCCGTCGTCGCCCTCCGAGCCGGACCCCCGGGTGGAGCGGCTCACCGAGCGTGAGCGGGAAGTGCTGGTGCTGATGGCCCGCGGCCTGTCGAACGGGGAGATCGCCGAACGGCTCTACGTCGGGGAGACCACGGTGAAGACCCACGTCGGACGCGTGCTGATGAAGCTCGACGTGCGCGACCGCGTCCAAGCCGTGGTGACCGCCTACGAATCCGGCCTGGTCCGTCCCGGGGAGTGAGGGTCGGGGCTGTGACCGACGTCATCAGACCGCAGGAGGACCCCAGATCGTTCCCCAGCGGGACGACGCCATCGACTGCCGGTGCCAGGGTGGCCACATGACGATCACCCCACCTCGCCCGGTCGGCGCCCTGGCCGCCCGCACCATCGACGCCGTCAAGATCTACGGATCGGGTTCGACCCAGGTCACCGCCCTCGACGGCGTCTCGGTCGACCTCGCCGCCAGTGAGTTCACCGCCATCATGGGCCCGTCGGGCTCCGGCAAGTCGACGCTGATGCACTGCCTCGCCGGCCTCGACACCCTGACCTCCGGACAGGTGCTCATCGGCGCGGGCGATGCTGCCGTCGATCTGTCGACCCTGTCGGAGAAGAAGCTCACCCAGCTGCGGCGCGACCGGATCGGTTTCGTCTTCCAGGCATTCAACCTGGTGCCGACATTGACGGCGGCCGAGAACATCGCCCTGCCGATGCGCCTGGCCGGCCGCGATGTCGATCGGGCCCTGCTCGACGACGTCGTCGCCGCGGTCGGGATGAGCAGCCGTCTCTCGCATCGTCCGAGCGAGCTCTCCGGCGGCCAGCAACAGCGGGTGGCCGTCGCCCGGGCGCTGGCCAGCGGGCCGGAGATCGTCTTCGCCGACGAACCCACCGGCAACCTCGACTCGGTCACCTCGGCGGAGATCCTCTCCTTCCTGCGCAACGCGGCGCGCGAGCGCGGCCAGACAATCGTGATGGTCACCCACGACCCGGCCGCGGCCGGCTACGCCGATCGGGCCCTCTTCCTGGCCGACGGCCGCATCGTGGACGAGATGCGCGAACCCACCGCCGACCGCGTGCTCGATCGCATGAAGCAGTTCGGAGCCCACTGATGTTCAAGTTGAGCGTGCGCAACCTCCTCGCGCACAAGATCCGCTTCGTGATGACGAGCTTCGCCGTGGTCCTCGGCGTGAGCTTCGTCGTCGGCGCCCTGGTGGTGACCGACACCGTTCGGCAGAGCTTCGACACGCTGTTCGCCGAGATCAACCAGGGCATCGACCTCGAGGTCCGTTCCGAGTCGGCCTTCGCCGACGACCCCGGCAACGCCGACCGCGACCCGCTGCCCGCCAGCATCGTCGACACGATCGCCGCGGTCGACGGGGTGGCCGAGGCCCAAGGCACGGTCTCCGGCACGGCCCAGCCGATCGCACCCGATGGTGACCCGGTCACCACGACCGGGGCCCCGCTGATCGGCACCAGCTGGGGTCCGATCGACCAACTGTCGGCGGTCACGCTCGAGTCAGGGCACAAGCCCGGGACGGGCGAGATCGCACTCGATCAGGGAACCTTCGACGACAGCGGCTTCGAGTTGGGTCAGAAGGTCGATGTCCTGCTCCCCCACGGAACCGAGACCTTCACGCTGGTCGGCACGGCGAAGTTCGGCGACTCGAACAGCCTGGCCGGCGCCCGACTCACCCTGTTCGACCCCGCCGAAGCGCAGCGCATCTTCGACCGCGTGGACCAGTGGGACGCCATCGACGTGGCGGTGGAACCCGGAGCCGACGTCGAGACCGTGCGGGCCGCGGTGGCCACGATCATCCCAGCGGGCACCGAGGTGGTGACCGGTCAGACGATCGCCGACGAAGGGTCGAAGGCGATCGGACAGTTCGCCACCGTCTTCGGCAACGTCCTGCTCGGCTTCGCCGCGGTGGCCCTGTTCGTCTCGGCGTTCTACATCTACAACACGTTCTCGATCATCCTCGGCCAACGGATCAAGGAGCTGGCCCTGATGCGCGCCATCGGGGCATCCGCGACCCAGATCCGCACGACGGTGATCCTCGAGGCGCTCCTGATCGGCGCGCTGTCATCGGTGATCGGCATCGGCACCGGGTTGCTCACCGCGCTCGGCATCCGTGGTCTGCTCAACGCTGGAGGATTCGGCCTCCCTGCCGACGCCCTGGTGCTGAAGCCGTGGACCGTCGTCGCGGCCCTCGTCGTCGGCATGGGCGTCACGCTGCTGGCGTCGGTCCTGCCGGCCCGGAAGGCGGCGCGGGTCTCGCCGGTGGCCGCACTGCGGGACGGGGTCTCGATCACGAGCGGCTCGCGCCGCCTTCGGCTCGCCGTGGGCGGGGTCATGGCGGGCGTCGGCGCGGTGCTGCTCGCCTTCGGCCTCTTCGTCGCCGATGGCGCCGCGCCCCTGCTGCTCGGTCTCGGCGGAGGCGCCGTCCTCGTGTTCCTCGGCATCGCCAACCTCAGCCCGCTCTTCGCCGGACCGGTCGCCCACGTGCTCGGCGCGCCGATCGCCAAGGTGTTCGGTGAGCCCGGGAAGCTGGCCCGGGAGAACGCCACTCGGAACCCCTTCCGCACCGCGTCGACGGCCTCGGCCCTGGTCATCGGCCTGGCGCTGGTCACCATGGCGCTGGTGGTAGGCACCTCGGTCAAGGAGACCTTCGCCGCCGCCACCGATCAGGCGGTGTCCGCCGACTTCGTGATCAGCGAACCGTCGTTCAACGGCTTCTCCCCCGACCTGGCCCAGCAGCTCAAGGCGAGCGGCGACTTCTCGGCGGTGAGCGGCGTCCGGTTCGGGACGTTCAAGTTCGAGGGCGCAACCAAGCAGGTGGTCGCGGTCGGCGATGACGGCGGCGACGTGATCGACGTCAATCTGCTGTCCGGCGAGCCGGTCTCGAAACTGGGTCCCGACCAGATCATGGTCTACAAGGACCCGGCTCGGGACCTCGGCCTCCAGCCCGGCGACCCCGTCGAGGTGACCTTCGGGCGAACCGGAACCCAGACCGTCACCGTCGCGGGGATCTACGGCGACGCCACCTTCGCCGGGAACTACCTGATCTCGACCGCGGCGTGGGATGCCAACTTCACCGACAACCTCGACCAGTTCGTGTTCGCCACGACGGCCGACGGTGTCACCCCGGAGGAAGCGTCCGCCGATGTCCAAGCCGTGACCGCCGACTACCCCCAGGTCGACGTCCAGGACCGCCAGGAGTTCCTCGCTTCCCAGGAGGACCAGATCAACCAGGTGCTGATCACCGTGAACGCCCTGCTGCTGCTCGCGGTGGTGATCGCGGTGCTGGGCATCGCCAACACCCTCGCCCTGTCGGTGTTCGAGCGGACCCGGGAGCTCGGCCTGCTGCGAGCCGTGGGCATGTCCCGCCGCCAGACCCGGCGGATGATCCGGTGGGAATCGGCGATCGTGTCGCTGTTCGGGGCCGTGCTCGGCGTCGTGGTCGGGATCGGCTTCGGCCTGGCCGCATCGTCCGCCCTGCCCGACTCGTTCCTGAACCAGATCGCCATCCCCACCGGCTCGCTCGTCGTGTTGATCGTGGTCGCCATCGTGGCCGGCCTCCTGGCCGCCATCTTCCCGGCTCGCCGCGCCTCCCGGCTCGACGTCCTCCAGGCCATCACCACCGAGTAGCCCTCCGAACCCTCCACACGGAAAATCTCGTCAGCGCGTCACGACGTTGCGGACGCGCTGACGACAAATTTCCTGGGGGCGGCGGGGGTGGGGCTAGTACTCGACGGTGAAGTCGACCTCGCCCGGCACCACGTCCCGGTCCTCGACGTCGAGCGTCGTGACCCGGGCGTGGGTCGGGCCGTGGCGCGCCCAGGCCAGCAGGGACTCGACCGCCTCCGGACGGCCCTGGACCTCGATCCGTACCGAGCCGTCGTGATGGTTGCGAACCCAACCGGTGACGCCGAGGCGACCGGCCTCCTGCCGCGTGTACCAACGGAACGACACGCCCTGGACGATGCCCCGGACGGTGACGGCACGGCGGATCTCGTTCACGTCCGCCCATTGTGGCGGGCCACTCGTGGGATCATCACGAGATGAGCGACGCCCCGCCCGCCGTACCGCCCGACGACAAGGACTGGACCTGGGTGCTCGAGCGGGCCTGCCCGGAGTGCGGATTCGACACCACCGGGTTCGACGTGACGACGTGCGGGGCCATGATCCGCACGATCGCGTCGGCGTGGCAGGGCGTCCTGGCGAGGAGTGACGTCGCGGTGCGCAGCCAGCCAGACCGCTGGTCGCCCCTCGAGTACGCCTGCCACGTGCGGGACGTGTTCCGCATCTACCTCGGCCGGCTCGAGCGGATGCTGGCCGAGGACGGCCCCCACTACGACAACTGGGACCAGGACGCCGCCGCGGTTCGCGAGCGGTACCACCTCGCCCGGCCGTCGAAGGTGGCGGCCGAGCTCACGGTGGCCGCCTCCGCCCTCGCCGATCGGTTCGACCTGGTGGCCGGCGACCAGTGGGAACGCACGGGCTTCCGCAGCGACGGCGCGTCCTTCACGGTCGACTCCTTCGCCCGCTACTTCATCCACGACCCGCTCCACCACCTCTGGGACGTCGGCGTCGTACGACCCCGGTGACACCCGGGGGCGGCGGGGTTACGGTGGGTCCATGAGCCGTCCCGGACATCACACCGTCGTCGATGCGACCGTCTCGGTCGAGGACAACATGCGCCCCCAGCAGGTTCCCGTGAAGGTCTACGAGGCCCCGGAGGCGCTCGTGGTCATCGCTCCGCTCCCGGCGGTCCAGCCCAGCGACGTCCACATCGAGCTGCGGGAGACCACCCTGCGCTTCTGGGCCCACCTGCGCAGCGCAGCGCCCCGCGACTACCTGATCGACGAGTGGGACTTCGGGGGCTACGAGCGCGAGATCGACATCCCGTCCGGATTCGGGGCCGGCGTCGAGGCGACGCTGGCCAACGGGCAGCTGGTGATTCGACTTCTCCGCGGGGCCTACGTCGGCCAGATCAAGGTCAAGCCCGAGGCCGCCTAACCGAGCGTGCAGTCCGGCGGCGCGTTGACGGGGTCGCAGCGGGCGGGACCATCGCCCGGGAGGTCGACCACGAAGCCGTTGCCCAGCGTCGGGTCAGCGACGTAGTAGTCGGTCGACAGGTACTGGGCCCCGCTGGCGAAGGCCGCATCCCGCCGGGTGGTGTCGTCGGCGGGGGCATCCACCCCCGGGGTGTCGGTCCGGGTGCGGATCAGGTAGCCGGCCTCGACCAGGTTGCGGATCCGATCGCCCTCGGTGACGGGATCGTCGACCCGGATGAAGGCGGCATCGGGTCGGCCCTCCTCGGACGAGGTGAACAGCAGCCGGCCCTCGAGGCTGGTGGCGTCGCCGACGTAGACGTCACGGGTGGCGCCGGTGTCCACCAGCGCGAACAGCACCTTGCCGGCGGCCTCGTCCAGCGTGGGCCACGCGTCGCCGGCGAGGACCGCGGACTCGAGGGTCGCAGCATCGCCGCGGATGTCGTCGGGCGTGATCAGGTCGCGCCGGTCGAACACGGAGAGGATCTCGGCCTCGAGCGCATCGAAGGTGCCCCGGTCGAACGGGAGCACCGGGGTGATCTCGACGTCGAGGCTGGCGAGGTCGAGCTGGCCGCCGGTGGCGTCGGCCAACGACTGCTGCTTGGCCTCGACCATGACCATGATCGGCTCGTGGTCCGGATGAGCCGACGACCAGGTGTGGATCTCGTCGAGGCAGGCCACGAACGTCAAGCAGGTGGAGCGGAAGTCCACGTCGACCTGGTGCAGCACCTTGAAGCCGGGTTGGTCGAGGACCGGCTCGCCGCTGTCGGTGGGCAGCCCGACCAGCGCGGCGGCGGGGTGCTGGCTGAACCGGCCGCCGTCCGGATCGGCGTAGACGTCGAGCTCGAACTGCCGGATGCCGAAGTCCTCGAGCTGCTCGGTGAGCGGCCGGTGCTCGTAATCGAGCTCGTCGGCGGTCTGCTGATCGGTGAAGGCGGCGACGCCGGCCAGCACCTCGGGGGCCGGACGGAGGTGGTAGCTGTTGTGCGATCCGAGCATCTGGATCTCGTTCATCCGGATGGCCGGCGGCGCCGCCTCGGTGGTGGTCGGGGCGTCCGTCGTGGAGGAACTGGACGCGTCGTCGTCCCCACTGCACGCGCCGACGATGAGGAGTGCGCCGAGCAGGGCGGCGGCCACGGAACGGTGGAGCATCCCCGATGGTGTAGCAGCGCAGCCCGGCGCCGCGTCGGATCGGGCCCGGCCCACGTCGGAATCGGCACAACGCCGTTCTACGGTGAACGGCATGGATGTGGAACGGAGGGCGATCGAGGACTACGAGTGGATCCACACCTGGATCGGCGTCGCCGGCAACGTGCTGTTCTTCACCGGCAGCATCCTGTTCCTGTGGTCGTCACTGAAGTCGGTCGGAGTGTGGCTGTTCATCGTCGGCTCGGGGTGCATGCTCATCGGCAGCGTGGGCAGCGCGATCGTGCAACGGATCCGGGCCAACCGCCGGCGGGAACGGCGCGACATGGCCACCTCGTCCCTGAGGGCCGACGAGGCCGCCTGAGGACCCGCGGCGCGGACGCTCCGCACCCCGGAGTACGGTCCGGCGGAGATGAACACGCCACACCAGACCCGGGGGGAAACGACGTGGATGGATTGATGCAGGTCGGGGCACTCACGCTGCCGCACTTCGTGCAGCGCGCCGAGCGGCTCTTCGCCGACAAGGAACTGGTGACCGTGACGAGCGACGGTCGTGAGCGGACCACGTACGGCACCTGGGCCGAGCGGACCCACCGACTCGGCGGCGTGCTCGACGATCTCGGCATCTCCGAGGACGGCCGGGTGGCCACCTTCGGCTGGAACACCGCCCGTCACCTCGAGCTGTACTTCGCCGCACCCTGCACCGGTCGGGTGCTCCACACGCTCAACATCCGCCTCTTCCCGGAGCAACTGACCTACGTCGCCAACCACGGCGAGGACGAGGTGATCTTCGTCGACCGCTCCCTCCTCGGTCTGCTCATGCCCCTGGTGCCCACGTTCGAGACGGTCAAGCACGTGGTGATCATGGACGACGGTGGTACCGGAGAGATCCCGACCAACGACGGCTCCGACGGACCCCGCATCCACGACTACGAGGACCTGCTCGCCGCCGCCGATCCCGTCCCGTTCCGGGTCGACGACGAGAACCGGGCCGCCAGCATGTGTTACACGTCCGGCACCACGGGCAACCCGAAGGGGGTCGTCTACTCGCACCGCTCGACGTTCCTCCACACGATGGGCGCCATGCTCGCCGGCGGACTCGGTGTCGAGGAACCGGACCGCATCCTGCCCGTGGTCCCCATGTTCCACGCCAACGCCTGGGGCCTGGCGCATGCCGCCATCGCGGCTGGCGCGTCGTTGATCATGCCCGGACCCGACCTGTCCCCGCCGTCGCTCGCCGCCCTCATCGAGGAGGAGAAGGTCACCATCGCGGCCGGCGTCCCCACCATCTGGATGGGGGTGTTGCCCGAGCTGAAGGGCCGCGACACGTCGGCCTTGCGTGCCATCCCCTGCGGTGGCTCGGCGGTGCCCCGGGCGCTCTCCGAGGCCTACCGCGAACAGACCGGCCTGCCGATCATGCAGGCGTGGGGCATGACCGAGACCTCGCCGATCGCGTCGGTCGGCCGGATCAAGTCCACCCTCGACGCCCAACTCGACGACGATGGCCGAGCCGACCTGCGGACGACCGTCGGCCAACCGTCGGTGTGCGTCACCGCCCGCATCGCGGTGCCGACCGAGCGGGGCGAACCGATCGAGGAGCTGCCCTGGGACGGCGAGACGTCGGGCGAGCTGCAGGTCTCCGGACCGTGGATCGCCCGTGAGTACTACAACGACCCCCGTTCGCCCGAGTCGTTCACCGACGACGGCTGGCTCAAGACGGGCGACGTCGCCACCATCGATCCCCACGGCTACATCCGCCTCGTCGACCGCACCAAGGACGTGATCAAGTCCGGCGGCGAGTGGATCAGCTCGGTCGACCTCGAGAACGAGCTCATGGGTCACCCCGCGGTGGCCGAGGCCGCCGTCATCGGCATCCACCACAGCAAGTGGCAGGAGCGACCCCTGGCCTGCGTCGTGGTGAAGGACGGCGAGTCGGTCACCAAGGAGGAGCTGCTCGCCTACCTGGAGGAGCGGGTCGTCAAGTGGTGGTTGCCCGACGACATCACCTTCATCGACGAGGTGCCCAAGACCTCGGTGGGCAAGTTCTCGAAGAAGGATCTGCGGTCGAAGTTCGAGGGCTACACGCTGCCCACCGACACCTGATCGGCGATCAGCCCAGCTCCCGGTCGAGGAACGTCACCACGGCGTCCACCGTGCGACGCGCCTCGGGGAGCAGCGCCCGGTAGGCGGTGAGGGCGTCGTCGACCGCGGCCGGGTACGGGTGCTCCGGTGCCAGCCGATATTCAGCGAGCAAGACGTCGGAACCGAGCGCTGATCGATGCCATCGCCGCGATGCAAGCGGACCGCCGAGCCCGGTGTGCGACGCGTCCGTTGAAGATTCCGGCGCACGGCACCGCCGTTCCCGCTTGCTGATCTCACCGCGTCGCGGCGCGATCAGGCGAGTGCGATCGCCACCTTCACGTCGTCCTGGGAGCGGCCCAGCTGCTCGGCGATGACTGCTCGGGTCGCGGTGGCGCCGTCACGGAGCTCCCGCACCTCGGTGGAAACGCCCGGCAGCGTGAGGACCTCGAGGAGCCACCGCGCGCCGTCGTCGACCCGATGAGCGAGAACGAGGAAGGTCTCGAGATCTGGGGCGGGCGACGGATCTCCGACCCGGCGGACTGTGAGCATGCCTCGACCCTAAGGATCTCCGACGCCGGTGGATACTGCCGAAGGTCCCGGATCAGGAGGAGTTGGCACGTTGTCGGTCGGGTTCACGTGGACGTCAGATGCCCGGCGGCAGACGCCGGCGACCGTTGCGCAATCGAGCGGGGCGACGTGCCTCAGCCCAGCCGGACCGGGAGGTGCTTGATGCCGCCGATGAAGTTGGAGCGCAGGCGGTCGGGGGCGCCGGTCCTCGTCGCAGCCGGCGCCCGCCGGGCGAGCTCCTCGAAGAGGACTCGGATCTCGAGGCGGGCGAGCTGGGCGCCGAGGCAGAAGTGGGGGCCGCCACCACCGAATGCGATGTGCGGGTTGGGGTCACGGGCGATGTCGAACACGTCCGGCGCCTCGAAGACCGACTCATCGCGGTTCGCCGACACGTACCAGAGGCTGATCTTGTCGCCGGCGCGGATCCGCTGGCCCCCGAGCTCGAGGTCACGCATGGCGGTGCGGCGAAAGTACATCACCGGTGACGCCCACCGGAGGATCTCCTCGGTGGCTGCCTCGATGCGACCCGAGGGATCCTCGACCAGGCGCTGCCACTGGTCGGGATGCTCCAGGAACGCGTTCATCCCATGGGCGATGGCGTTGCGGGTGGTCTCGTTGCCGGCCACCGCGAGCAGCAGGAAGAACAGGTTGAAGTCCATGGCCGACAGCTGATCGCCGTCGACCTCTGCCGACAGCAATCGGGTGATGATGTCGTCTCTCGGATCGTCACGACGGGCATCGGCCAGCTGCTGGGCGTACAGGAACATCTCGATCTGGGCCTCGGTGATCTTCTCCTCGCCGACGAAGAACTCGGGGTCGTCGGAACCGACGAACCGGTTGGACCATTCGAAGATCTTGTGGCGATCCTCGTGGGGCACCCCGATCAGCTCGGCGATCACCTCGAGCGGGAGCTCGGCGGCGACGTCGACCACGAAGTCGCACTCTCCCGTGGCCTTGCTCCTGGCGATGGCGTCGTCGACGACGGCGGACGTCAGCTCACGGACGTGCGGTTCGAGCAGGCCGATCATCCTCGGCGTGAACCCCCGGTTGACCAGCTTCCGGTACCGGGTGTGGGCCGGTGGATCCATCATCAGCATCAACTTGGCGTCGCCCTGCTGCCGTTCGAAATCGCTCAACTCGCGCTCTTCGAGATCGAGCACGCCCCCGTTGTCGGAGTCCGACGAGAAGGCCTTGGCATCCCGGTTGCAGGTGACGACGTCGGCGTGACGGGTGATGACCCAGAAACCGGGGCCATCGGGTTCGTCGTGGTGGAACACCGGCTCGTTGGCCCGCATCCACGCGAACCACTCGTGCGGGATGCCCTCGGTGAACCGATCGCGGTCGAGCAGGTCGATGTCGCTGCGCTGCATGCGCCGATTCTGACGCACCGTCAGAATCGGCGCTCGCCGGCAGCCCCTCGGCGCTGACCCCGCAACGGCTCCGATCAGTGCGAAGCGGGCGCGACGCCCACCATGGCGATCAGCTCGTCGACCACGTGGCGGAGGGCCATCGCCACCGATGACGGACCGAGACGCTCGCCGATGATGTCGGCGACACGGTCGTAGTACCAGAGCTGCTCGGCGGGATCGCCGACGGTGAACCGCTCCCAGAGGGCGGGCCCGAGCTGCTCGAAGTCGCGACAGATCGATGTCGCGTTGTGGAGCTTGTCGGCCGCGGCCACCTCGAGCGACCGGACGGACTTGGTGGCGAGCGAGTCGAGATACGCCTGCTTGCGCTCGAGCCAGGGGGCCTTCTCTCCGTGGCGGGTGTCGACCAGGCTGTCGGAGAGGTCGCGCACGATGGTGGCGACGTCGCCCCCGAAGTGGACCGCGATGTCGTCGAGGCGGCCCTGGCCGCCGTGATCCTCGGCGGCGTCGTGCAAGTAGGCGGCCGCGACCTGCGCCGAGTCACCCCCGGCCCGGCGCACGATGCGCGCCACCGGTTCGAGATGACCCTCGAAGTAGGAGACGCCGGATCCCTTGCGCACGTCGTCGGCATGGACCTCGGCCGCGTAGGCCCGGGCCCGCGAGACGAGATCGGCAGCTCCTTCCATCGTCGGGGACGCTACGCCACGACCGAGCGAGTCCGGGACCGACGCAGATCAGAGCTCGAGGTCGACCCCGCCCGACGAGATCTGGCGGGACAGGAACGTTTCCTCATAGACCTCCTCGGGGGTCTCGCGAACGTGCCGGTCGAGGACATGGGCGTCGTCGCCCACCAGGATCCGCCACCGCCCCTCACGCACCCCGGCGAGGATCACCGCGGCGGCCTCCTCGGCGGTGGTGGGAGCGTCGTCGCGGAACGCGACGCCCCGCTCCGCGATGAACGTCCGGAGCTGATCGTCGGAGATCTCGGACGCATCGATGCCCTGCCGAGCGACCATCGCCCGGATGTCGGACAGCTCGGTCGTCGAGAGGTCCTCGGGCCGGTGGCCCAGGATCTCAGCCGAATTGATCACGATCGACGTACCGATGTGACCGGGCATCACCACCGACACCCCCACGTGGGGGGCGTTCAGGCGGAAGTCGGTGATGAGCGCTTCGGTGAAGCCCTTCACCGCGAACTTGGCAGCCGAATACGCCGTGTGTGGCAGCTGCGTTCCGATCGAGGCCCAGAAGCCGTTCACGCTGCTGACGTTGACGAGATGGCCCTCGTCCGAGGCGACCAGGAGCGGGACGAAGGCGCGGCAGCCGTTGTACACGCCGGTCCAGCACACCTCGAACGTGCGGTCCCAGTCGACGCGGTCACCCGCCACGAAGCTGCTCCCCCCGCCGATGCCGGCGTTGTTGAACACCAGGTTGACGTGGTCGGTGTCGTGCGCATCGAGGACGTGATCCCGAAAGGCCGTCATCTGGGCCTCGTCGGCGACGTCGGTCACGAACGTCGTGACGCGCGTCCCGGGAGGCGCCTCCTTGTCGGCCAACGCCTTCGTCTCGGCCACGTTGGCCGGGGAGAGGTCGCAGGTGGCGACGTGGGCACCCGCGGTCGCCAGCTGCCGCACGAGCTCTCGACCGATGCCGCTCCCGCCCCCGGTGACGACGGCGATGCGTCCCTCGAACTGCTCCATGATCGACCTCTCCTGTCCTGGTCTCCTCGCTGCTTGACCGAGCGGTCAAGATGGGCGTTCGAGAGGGTACGACATCACTGGCCCGCCCGTCGCCGGGGCCATGATCCCCGGGCGATCCACCACTACGGTGAGCGCGATGACCCACGTCGACCCACCGACCGGTCGACGCATGCCCCGGCCGCGGGTCCTCGCCGTACTGGCCGGTCTGTTGTACCTGCCCTTCATCGGGACGGGCTACGGCACCGACATCGACATCACCAACATCCGCCGCAGCGGCGCCAGCATCCTGGCCGGGGACTACCGGTACTCACGACCACCGGGAGCCTTCCCCCACGAGGCCATCACCGGCGTCCTCGACCGCCTCGGCGGTTCGGTCCTGGTGGACCTCGGCTCCGTCGTGGTCGCGGTGCTCACGCTGGTGGCGCTGGCCGACCTCGTCGAACGGCGCCACGGCCCCCGTGCCGGCCGGATCGCGGTGGCCATCGCGGCCACCCAGCCATGGTTCTGGGTCGCGGCCACGTCACTCGGCGACTACCTCTACGCCCTCGCCTTTCTCCTGCTCGGCATGGTGGCCGCCCAAGGAGACCGCCGGATCCTCGCCGGCCTGGCGTTCGGGCTGTCGGTCGGCTTCCGGTCGGCCACCGCCCTGCTGGTCGCCGCCTACCTGCTGGCCGAGTTGACCGGGGCGTCGATCGACGACGATCCGAGCACGGACGCGGCCGACACCCGCCACGCGCACTGGCGGGCCGTGGCGCGCACCGGCGCGGTGGCGGCGATCGCGTCCGTGGTGTGGTTCATCCCCCCGTGGCTGTCGGTGGGACGGACCACGCAGTTCCTCCACAACCAGCTCGAGGCGGGGGCATTCTTCGTCATGGTCGCCCGCTGGGGCGTGAAGAACATCGCCTTCTTCGGGGTGTTCCTCCTCGTCCTCCTCGTGGTCCGGGCCCCGGTGTTGGTGGCCGCGGTCGCCCGCTTCCGCGACCTCGTCCTCGTGCGCTTCGCCGTCTACGCCGCCATCGGCACCGAGGCGCTGTACCTCCGCTTCCCGTGGAAGCCGGTGCACCTGCTGCCGATGGCCGTGTGTATCGCCATCCTCCTCGCGGTCGGTCCGCAGACGTCGAACCGCTTCGTCGCAGCGGTCGTGGCCTGCCAGTTGCTGCTGGCCGTGGTGTCGGTCAGCATCGCGGCCCCCGACGTGGCCGATGCCGCCACCACGGGACGCTTCGCCCCCGGCGTGACGCCCGGTGTGGTCCTCAACGAGCTCGACTGCCGGCTCGACCCCCCCTTCGACGGCGACTGGCCCCCCCTCGATGGCGTCGAGGCCGATCTCGCGGCCGTACGCGTCTTCGAGTGCCAGGCCCGTTCGTGGCGAGCGGGCGAACTGTCCGGCTGATCCGGAATCGTCCCGATCGCCACACCGTGGGCCTCGACATCGAGATCCGGACCGGTCGGGCGTAACGTGATCGCAATGGTTCGCCCCCCCGATGCGACGCGACGTGCCCGCGCCACCCTCGCCACGGTCTTCGTGGTGGCGGTGGGCATCGTGGCGTCCGCCACCGCGGCGGCGGGCCAGGAGGCGCCCGCACCGGGGGCCACCACCACGACCACGACGGCCCCGACGACCTCGACGACCGCTCCGCCCGTCACCGTCCTCCTCGACGACGGCGACATCGGCGTCATCCCGCCCGGCGGCACCGACCCCGCCGCGCCGCCGCCCGATCCTGCGGCCGATCCCGGCACCGATCCCGGCGCCGGGTCACAGCCGGCGGGCGGGGAGCTGCCGGTTCCCGACGAGCTCCCGGTGGTGATCCTCCCCGATCCCACGCCCGGTCTCAACGCCGCCCTCGCCGCCATCGACGTGACCCGCGCCCGTGACGCCCTCGACTCGGCCGACATCGGTCGGCGGCAGGCTGACGCCGCCCTCCACGCCGCCTTCTCCCACCGGTCCGACGCGGTGGCCGCCCGGCGAGCCGCCGGCAACGACCTGGTGGCCGCGAAGACCGTCGTCGACAACCTCGCGGTCAACGCCGTGATGTACGGCGACGTCGCCGGCCTCGAGCCCGTCCTCACCGCGCCGAACCTGCCGCGGTTGCGGGATCTGACCCTCAGCGACGTGGTGGCCGAGAAGCTGATCGACGACCTCGCGGCGGCCAAGCTCGCGTACCGCGATGCGGTGGCCGCCGAACTGGGCGCGACCGCCGACCTGTCGCGGGCCACCGCGTTCCACCGGCTGGTCGAGACGGAGTACCTCCAACGGCGCGAGGACCTCGACGCCGCCATTCACCAGGCCGAGGATGCCCGCCGTCACGTCGGACCCACCATCCTCGGGCCATCGGCGCTCGAATCGGCCGATCTCGTGGCCTGGTACCGCACCTACTACCCCGCCGATCCACCGGTGGCGCCGATCGGATCCATCATCGACACCTACCTGCGCATCGGTGCCGAGGAGGGGGTTGCCGGCGACATCGCCTTCGCCCAGGCCATCCTCGAGACCGGCGGCTTCCGGTCCGGCCATGCCCACGACTTCAACTTCGCCGGCATCGGCGCCTACGACTACTGCGCGCCGGACTGCGCCTTCCGGTTCCCGGATCTCGAGGCCGGCGTCCGGGCCCACATCCAGCTGCTGCGGGCCTACGCCGACCCCGGGCTGACCACCGATCAGCTGGCCGCGCCCCCCAACCCATTGGTCGCGCCCGAGCGGGTCGGCGTTCGCGGGTGTTGCCCGCGCTGGACCGCGCTCACCGGGACCTGGGCCAGCGACCCGAACTACGACCGCAAGGTGCTGGGCATCTACCGGCTGATGGTCGAAACCGCCCGCGCCCGCGACCGGCTCTCGCTGTGAACGCGGTGACCTCGGCACCGCCGGCCGTCGCAGTCGAGGACCTCGTCGTGCGCCACGGCGCGCTGACCGCGGTGGACGGCGTGAGCTTCACCGCATCCGCCGGCGAGGTGCTCGCCCTGCTCGGACCGAACGGGGCGGGGAAGACGTCGACCATCGAGGTCCTCGAGGGATACGGCCGGGCCAGCGCCGGTACCGTCCGCGTCCTCGGCCACGACCCGGCCACCGAACACGACGAGGTGGTCGGTCGCATCGGGGTGATGCTCCAGGACGGCGGCGTCTATCCCGGCATCCGTCCCCCCGAGATGCTGCGCCTGCTGGCCGCCATGTACGACGATCCGCTCGACGTCGGCGCCCTCCTCGACCGGGTCGCGCTCACCGACAAGACCCACACCACCTGGCGCCAGCTCAGCGGCGGCGAGCAGCAGCGGCTCAGCCTCGCCATGGCCCTGGTCGGCCGGCCGGAGGTGGCCTTCCTCGACGAACCGACCTCCGGGGTCGACGTCCGTGGCCGCCAGGTCATCCGCCAGATCGTCCGCGAACTGGCCGACGACGGCGTGGCGGTGGTGCTCTGCACCCACGAGCTCGACGAAGCCGAGAAGGTCGCCGACCGGGTGGTGATCGTCGATCGGGGCCGGGTGGTCGGCTCCGGGAGCCTGGCCGAGCTGCGATCCAACACCGCGGGAGCCGTCCGCTTCTCGTCCGACGCCGGGATCGACGTGGCCGCGCTGGCCCGCCGGCTCGGTGCCGAGGTGACCGAGTCCTCGCCGGGCGAGTACGTGGTGACCGGCACCACCGATCCGCAGCTGGCGGCCGAGCTCACCGGCTGGCTGGCCGAGCACGACCACGGCCTGGGCGACCTGCGGGCCGGACGGCAACGCCTCGAGGACGTGTTCCTCGCCCTGACCAGCGACACCGACATCCCCGACCGGCAGGCCGATTCGCCCGGCCGGGGCGGACGACGACGGAGGCGGTCATGACCGCGTTGCTGGCCCAGTTCCGCATCGAGTGCATCCTCACGCTGCGCAACAAGGAGTCGCTGCTGCTCACGCTGGGGATCCCGGTCGGGCTCCTGGTGTTCTTCTCCGTGGTGGACGTACTCCCCATCGACGTCACCGACCCGGTCGACGTGCTGGCCCCGGGCGTCCTCGCCCTGGCCATCATGTCGATGGCGATGACCGGTCTGGCCATCGCCACCGGGTTCGAGCGCAGCTACGGCGTTCTGAAGCGGCTCGGGACCACGCCGCTCGGCCGGCCTCGCCTGCTGGCCGCCAAGATCGGCGCGGTGGTGGCCATCGAGGCCGTCCAGGCCGCCGTGCTCATCCCGGTGGGACTGGCCCTCGGGTGGCGGCCGTCGCTGGCGCTGCTCCCGCTGGTGGGGGCCGTGGTGCTGGGCACGACCGCATTCGCCGGATTGGGCCTGTGGATGGCCGGCACCCTCCGAGCCGAGATCACCCTCGCCCTCGCCAACGGCCTGTACCTGGTGTTCCTGCTCTTCGGCGGGTTCCTGATCCCGCTGTCCGAGTTCCCCCGAGCGTTGCGCGACGTCGCCCTCGCCCTGCCCGGCTCCGCCCTCACCGACCTGGTGACCGCCGGGTTCGGGGGCACCGGCGCCCCGGGCCGAGCCTGGCTCGTCCTCGCCCTGTGGGCGGTGGCGACGCCGGTCATCGCGTCTCGAACCTTCCGCTGGGCTCCCGCCCGCTGAATCCCTTCAGAGCAGGGCGAGGACCTTGGCGACGGTGCGGGCCGCCTCCCCGCCCTCGTCGATGGCGATCTCGAGCGCCCGCGGCACGTCGAGATCGTCGAGCAGGGCGGTGATGGCGGCGCTCACCGCGGTGTCCGATCCGCCCTGGGTCCCGGTGGCCGACCACAGTTGCTCGAGCTTGGCACCGGCACCGTCCAGATCGGCCTCGACGAAGTCCCACGACTGGTCCCAGCGCCGGTCGAGCAGGTGGAGGCGGATCGCCTGCGGGGCCCAGCGCTGGAGCAGGTCCATGACGAAGACCAGGTTGCCGGTGGACTTGGCCACCTTCTCGCCGTTCTTGGTCACCGTCCCGACGTGCATCCACGAGCGGGCGAAGGGCGTGACCTCGGTGGCCGCCTCGACGATGGCGTTCTCGTAGGTGTGGTGGGGGTAGGCGAGGTCGGCTCCGCCGGCGTGGACGTCGATCGACAGTCCGAGCAGGGTGGTGGCCATGGCGGCGCACTCCGCGTGCCAGCCCGGGCGGCCCCGACCCCACGGCGACTCCCATGCCGGTTCACCGGGGGCGGACACCTGCCAGATGGCGGCATCGAACGGGTCGTCCTTGGCCGGGTCGCTGGCCCGACCGCCGCGCTGGTCGTAGACGGCCAGGGCGTCATCTCTCGACAGTCCCGATGATGCGGCCAGATCACCGGCCCGGAAGTACACCGAACCGTCGCGCTCGTAGGCCGCATCCCGGTCGAGCAGCGCCCGAGCCAGGAAGATCACGTCGGTGACGTAGTCACGGGAGACCGGCTCGAAGGCCGGGCGCTGCACCCGCAGCTTGCGCATGTCGTCCTCGAACTGGAACGTCTGCTGGGTGGCGAGCGCCTGCCACGACGTCTCCTGCGCCGCGGCCTCGCGGAGCAACTCGTCGTCGACGTCGGTGATGTTGCGAACCACCTCGGGCTCGATGCCCACGTGCTCCAGGACGCGGGCCAGGACGTCGACCCACGCGAAGGTGGCGGCATGGCCGATGTGGGTGGTGTCGTAGGGCGTGATCCCGCACACGTAGATACGGGCCCGGCGCATCATCGGCAGGCTCGAGGACGAGAGGGGGGACGATCCGAGGCGCAGGAGCACGGCGTCAGGCTAATGGGCGTACTGGCGAGTGGTCCGTGAGCCACCCGAACCGAAGCCAGGCCGAACCGACAGCATCCGCCCGTCGCCGGCGACATGATGGCACGATCATGCCGTGGGATCCGCTCCCAATAGGCATCTTGGTCAGAACGCTCCTGCCGAGGGCCACGGCGGCGACAAGGTTTCAATCGCCGTGCGGAACGCGCTCGACGAGTGCCGTCTCCTGCTCAACCAGGCCGAACGATCCGCAGCGAGTGTGCTGCGAGCGGCGGAGCTCGAGGCCGCTCACCTCCGTGACAACGCGTTGACGGAAGCGGAACGACGGATCCAAGAAGCTGCCGAAGCTGCGGACTTCGTGACGCAACGGGCCGCGACCCGATCGGACGCCGCTGGTGATGGCCGCGAGGCAGCGCGAGAAAGCCATCGAGGCGCGCGTTTCCGAGATGCAGCGCACCATGGACGACGCCGCGACCCTGGCGGCGCACGTGGTTCGTGAGGGTGAGGCCGAAGCAGCGCGGCTCGTACGAGAGGCGGAAGACACCGGCGTCACCATCCTCCAGCAGGCCTGGTCGGCAGGAGCGGCGCTGCAAGAAGATCTGCTCGCCGAGGTAGAGGCAGAGGCCGAAGCAGTCGTCCGCCGGGCGGAAGCCGACGCGGCGCGGTTGCGAGCCAACGCCGAAAGACTGTTCAGCGAGGCGACCCGTGCCAACGAGGAGGCGGACAGGATCCGGTCCGAGGGTCGCCGATACGCAGCGCAGCTCACCACCACCGCGTTGGAAGCGACCCTCGAGCCACGGGATTCCTCACCGGCAGTCGACACCGCGCCACACGCCCGGCGCCTCATCTCGGTTCTGCGGTTTGTCCTTCCCGTCGTCTTGGTCTTCGGTGCCGCCTTCTGCGTACGGGCCTACGCGCTCGAACCGTTCCGCGTGGACGGTCATTCGATGGTCCCGTCGCTCTCTGCCGGCGATCGTGTGATGGTGAACAAGTTCGCGTACCACCTGCACGCACCGCAACGCGGTGACATCGTGGTCCTCGCCAGCGGACCCGGAATGCCGAAGGGCCATCTCGTGAAGCGCATCGCCGGACTCCCAGGCGAGACGATCGCGGGTACCGACGCAGGGATCCGCGTCGATGGCCGACTACTCGACAGGCCGAACGAGACGCCGGGGTTTCGCTTCGGGCCGCTGACCATCCCAAGCGGTGAGGTGTTCGTCCTGGGCGACAACCGTGCCGTGTCGTTCGATAGTCGCGATTTCGGACCGGTCCCGCTCCAACTGGTCGTCGGACGAGTCGACCTGGTCATCTGGCCGCCGAGTGACATCGGCCCACTCTCCTGACGGTCGTCCACCTACACCGTGAACCACCGGCGGTGGGTGACGCGGCAGCACTCCAGGGCAGACTCGGGACGTGGAGACGGGGGCACACAACATCGGCACCCAGTCGGAAGGGTCGCTGCACGCCGCGCTCAAGCTCCACGTCAGCCAGCCCGGCGATCGCTTCGAGGTGCCGCTCGACGGCTTCGTCGTCGACGTGATGCGCGGTGACACCCTGATCGAGGTCCAGACCGGCGGGTTCGCCAGCATGGGCCGGAAGCTCGATCACCTCCTCGCCGACTACCACGTCCACATCGTCCATCCCATCGCGGTGGGCTCGTGGATCGAGCGCCGGGAGCTTCCCACCCGGAAGTCGCCCAAACGGGGACGCCTCCACGACGTGTTCGCCGAGTTGGTGTCGGTGCCGACCATCCTCGACCACCCGAACCTGACCATCGAGGTGTTCCTGGTCGACGTCGACGTCGTCAAGGTGGCCGATCCGACGATGCGACGACGGCGGGGGGGCTGGCGCACGGTCGACCGTCGGCTGCGCCGGATCATCGACACCCACGGTCTGCGGACCACCACGGACCTGGTCGATCTGCTTCCACCCGGGCTACCCAGCCCGTGGACCACCAAGGACGTGGCCGCCGAGGGCCAGCTACCCCGGCGTACGGCCCAGCAGATGGCGTACGTGCTCAAGGCCAACGAATTGGTGCACGAGGTCGGCCGGGACCGGGCCGGCTCCCACTACGTGACCCTCGCCTGATCGTCGGCGACCAGACGACGCCGTACCCACCGAGGTCAGGGCGCGGCTTCCCGCGGCGGTGGCCCACTGGTCTGGAACGCCCGGTTCACGTGGTCGTAGGTCAGCGTCTCCGCGTCCTCGACCGAGACGATCTTGCCGTCGTCATCGACCACCACCCGGCGGGCATTGGTGCCCCGGTCCTGGCTCGCCGACCACCGGAAGAAGATGATCACGATGATCACCCACAGGAACACGCCACCACCGAGCTTCATGAACAACCCGGCCGCTTGTTGGTCCGACGTCACCGAGACGCCCCACAAGCGGTCCGGCTTGTCGTAGTCGGTGTAGAGGACCCCCTGGGCGAACGCGAGCCACGAGGCGGGCACGGTGGGCACGATGGAGGTGAGGAACAGGTGCACGCACTGCGCCGGCGGGCGGATGCGGTACTCGGGCAGCGGTGACACCACCGGCATCCACACGGCCAGGGCAGTGCCCACCACCAACGTGTGCAGCCCGTAGTGGAACGGGGCGCTCACGATCGACAGGTGCACGATCACCGGCCAGTGGATCGACAGCTGCACGACGTTGAACACGATGGCGGCAGGAATCGGCCGCGCCAGCTTCAGGAAGGCCCGGCTCACGCGGCTATCGCCCAGGACGATTCGCGCCAACCACTCGGGCGTGGCCAGCAGCATCATCGGCGGGACCACGAACGCCAGCAGCATGTGCTGGATCATGTGCACCGAGTAGAGGTAGTCCTCGCCGATGTCGTGCATGGGCCAATCGGCCGCGATCCACAGGATGAGGATCCCGAAGAAGAACCAGCGCTTCTGCGCCTTGGTCGCCACCGGCTGGCCGTCGCGTACGACCCTCGGTCCCAGCTCGCGGAGGGCGTAGACGTACAGTCCGACCAGCCCGACGACCAGGAGCCACACCTCGGGATGGGGTCGCCAGCGCCAGAAGTCTTCGGCGGCCAGGAGCACGGAGCGAGCCTACGTCGGGTCCTCGTGGTGGTCACAGTCGCCAGGACCGGACCGACAAGCGGGCGTCAGGGAGCCGGGGCGCCGAGAACGACGGGCAGCGACGCCAGGCCCCGCAGGACCAGCCCGTCGCCGTGCGACCACGCCAGCTCGGAACGCGGCAGCCCGAGCCGGACGGAGGGGTGACGGCGCAGCACGGTCTCGAACGCCACCCTGGCCTCGAGCCGGGCCAGTGGCGCACCGAGACAGAAGTGGATGCCGTGGCCGAAGGCGAGGTGGGCCTTCGGCTCCCGCCTGATGTCGAATCGATCGGCATCGGGGTCGTGGGTCTCGTCGCGGTTGGCCGAGCCGAGGCAGACCAGCACCTGTTGTCGGGCGGGGATCTCGACCCCACCGAGGTCCACGGGCTCGGTCGTCATGCGGAAGGTGGCGTGGGGCACCGGGGCGGTGAACCGCAACAGTTCCTCGATCGCACCCGGCAGCAGGGTGAGGTCGGCGCCGAGTGCAGCGAGCTGCTCGGGGTGGTCGAACAGCGCCACCATGCCGTTGCCGATCAGGCTCGTCGTGGTGTCGTGGCCGGCGACGATGAGCTGGAACAGGCTCGACAGGACCTCCTGCTCGCTGAGCTGATCACCTTCATCGCTCGCCGTGACCAACACGCTGACCAGGTCGTCGGCTGGCTCCCGGCGCTTGGCTGCCGCCAGTTCGGCCAGGTACCCGACGATGCCGTCGGATGCCGCCACCGCCTCAGGCGGAGGGTCACCGGCCCAGGGGGCGAGCAGGGTCTGGAACCAGGCGTGGAGCCGATGACTGTCGGACTCCGGGATGCCCATGAGCGCGGCGATCACGCGGAACGGGAGCGGATGGGCGTAGCCCTCGATCAGGTCCACCACCGCGGTGGGGCCCTGGGCGGCGAGGTCGTCGACCAGCGCCTCGGCAACGGCGCGGACGGCCGGCTCCAACGCTGCCACCCGCGACGGCACGAATGCCCGGGCGACCAGCCGCCGCAGCCGGGTGTGATCGGGCGGGTCCACGTTGAGCATGTGGCGCGAGAACGCCGGCCCGGGGAGACCCTCGGCCACCACGTCCGGGTCGCCCTCGAGCGCGGCGAGCATGTCCTTGGACAAGCGCTTGTCGTTCAGGGCCTGCCGGGCTGCGTCGTGGCCGAGGACGACCCAGGCGTCGTGGCCGTCGGCGAGCCGCACCGGCTGCACGGGGCACCGTGACCGCGCCGCCGCGAAGTACGGGAAGGGATCGTCCCTGACCTCGGGGCTCCATCCGCCCCAGTCGGTCGCGGCGTCAACCATCGGCGCCCGCCGAGCGGTAACCGGTGCAGAGCAGGTCGATGCGGGCGATCTGCCCCTCCGGATCGGTGTCGACATAGGCCTGCTGCTCCACCGCGAACCATCCATCGCCGAGGCGCTCGGCCTGCAGGCGGAGCCGCCACCGCAGATGGAGGCGATCGGCCACTTCACCGATCGACGCATCGACCAGGTCGAACTGCTCGGTGTCACCGAACCAGCGACCGAACTGCCCGGCCACGTCAGCGGCGCCGTCCCACTCCCGCAGGCCCGGGGAAACCAGGGCACGGAGGTGGACGTCGTCGGCGAGGGCGGCGGCGAGCCGATCGAAGTCCTGGGCAGCCAGGCCTCCGAGGAAGGTTCCGGCCGCGGCGGATCGGGGCCCATCCGACGACGGACCGACGAAGTCAGGTGCTGGGGTGGTGGTCATGGCTCCCGTTGTACGACACGACACCCGACCACGAATCGGGCAGCTGCCCTAGGTTTCGGTCAGATGGTCCACCAGGCCGTGTCGCATGGCATAGAGCGCAGCCTCGGTCCGGGTCGACACGCCCAGCTTCGCATATGCGTGCTCGAGGTGCGACGAAACCGTCTTGCGGCTGATCTGGAGCGAGGCACCGATCTCCGGGTTGGATCGGCCCCGCCCCAGCAACACGAGGACCTCGGCCTCCCGGGGGGTCAGTCCTCCGGGCAACTCGGCCCGCCGCCGGACACGATGGCCCGCCGCCGAGAGCACGGCGTTGACCGCGTCACCGTCGAGCCGGCCGGCGCGGACCTCCTCTCGCAGCACCTGCTCGGCCCGATCGGCGGGCAGGGCATCCCGGTGGGGTCGACTCTGGCGGAGGGCGTGGTAGACGTCGGCGGCGGCGAGGATGCGGGCGGGAAAGGAGATGGCGTCGCCCCGGAGGCCGTGCGGGTAGCCCGAACCGTCGAGTCGCTCGTGGTGCAACGACGCGCAGTGCCCGATGACGGCGAGCGTCGGCGTACGCGCCAACATCCGCTCGGTGAGGTAGGGGTGGGTGCGGGCCCGTTCTCGCTGGGCCAGGGTCCACGCCCGGGGTTCGTCCCACACGCCGCTCGGGACCCCGATCATCCCGATGTCGTGGACCAGGGCGGCCCGGCGGAGCATGTCCACCTCCGCGCCGGCGAGGCCCAACCTCGAACCGGCGTCGGCGGCCAGCGCGGCCACGCCCCGCGAGTGGCCGAGGCGGAGCGGGGACTTGAGGTCGGCGAAGTCGGCCAGGGCATGCAGGGCCCGGTCGAGCGCGTCGTCGGAGAGCGTCGATCCGAGCCGCGGATCGAGCGCGATCACCTCGTCCCAGGCCACGATCTCGTCGAGACCGTCGAGGATCTCGGCGGCGTGCTCGTGGAAGCAGTCGACCAGTACCGGATCGAACTGGGTCCCGCGCCGCTCGCGGGTGACGTCGATGGCGGCCTCGATGCCACCGGAGTGGTGAAACGCCTCGATGCTGTCGGCGACGTGCACCAGCCGGATGGCCGGGGCCAGGTCGTGGGCGCCGGCCACGCCGGGGATGCCCTTGCCATCCCAGCGTTCGAAGGCCTGGAGCAGCGGCCCGCTCACCTCGGGGCCCAGGTCGAGCCGCTCGGCCAGCTCACTGGCCGACTGGCAGTGGGACTCCATCACCTGTTGCACCGACCGGCCGGCGGTGGCCAAGAACTTGCCCACCATCCCGATCCGGCGCAGGCCCGAACTGCCCCGGCCCAGGTGACGGGCCACGAACACCGCCATGGTGATGCCGGCGAGGTCGCCGTCGTGGGTGTCGGCGTAGAGACCATGCTCGTCACCGAAGAGGCGGGCCAGCTCGCTGGTGTCGGACGCGCAACCGACCCAGGTGAGCAGAGACGTGTAATACGCCGCCTGGTGTACCGCCGGGCTCATCCCCGCCTCGGCCCCCAGCCGCATGGCGATCACGGTCTGGCGCAGCACCCGCTCCATCGGGCGCCCCATCCCGAGGTCAGCGACGAGCGACAACGTCGCAACCAGTTCAGCGAGACGGACCGGCGCCGGGTCGGGACGGGACATCCCGACCATCGTCCCTCATCGCTTGGTGCGATGCACGCTTGGCCGACCGCCACCGCGGGCGAGCGACTCCAGAAGCGGAGCCGGCGGACGAAGTCCGCGGGCGCAGCGACTTAGCCCAGGAAGCGCAGCCCCTCTTCGTAGCCACCGGTCCAGAAGTGCAACGTGGTGAGCACCACCACGTAGACGAACACCGCGAGCACCAGCCCGCTGACGAACACGTTGCGGAACAGCTTGTTGTCGAACTTGAGGTGCATGAAGTAGCTGATGATGGTGATGAACTTGGCCGTCATCAACACCAGCAACCCGCCGATGATCAGCGGGGCGAGATCGTGGTCGTAGGGAGGGTTGGCGATGAAGTACGTCGACACCTCCATCAGCGTGAGCACGCCGAGGATGGCCCCGACCTTCCAGTACATGATGTCCGACGGGTGGTGCTCGTGGAGCTCCTCGTCGGTGGCGGCCTCGTAGCTCGAGTCCGGTCCGGTGTGGGTGACGGTCATCGGAACATGCTCCTTGGCGGCATCACGGGATCAGGTAGACGATCGTGAAGATGAGCACCCACACGATGTCGACGAAGTGCCAGTACAGGCCGACGATCTCGACCGTCTCGGCCCGTTCCTCTGACAACCGACCGGTGAGCGACATGACGAACAGCGACATCAACATGATGATGCCGACGGTGACGTGGACGCCGTGGAAGCCGGTCAGGCTGTAGAAGGCAGACGAGAACAGGTTGGTGGTGTAACCCAGGCCCTCGCGGTAGAAGCTGGTGAACTCGTAGACCTGGCCGGCGATGAAGGTTCCGCCCAGCAGCGAGGTGACCAGCAGCCACAGGCGCAGCTTCTGCTGATCGCCCCGGCTGATCGAGGACACCGCGAACACCATCGACACCGACGACATCAGCAGCACGAAGCTGGAGACCGAGGTGTACGGGATGTCGAACACGTCGGTGGGGCCGATGCCGGTGCCGCGATGGCGCAGCAGCAGATAGGTGGAGATGAGGGCGCCGAACAGCAGGCAGTCGGAGCCGAGGAACAGCCACATCCCCAGCTTGTTGTTGGTGATGCCGGTGGCGTTGTTGGAGCCCATGCCCCAGGTCTCGAGGTCGACCCCGTCGAGGTGGTCGGGCGCCGGCCCGGTGGCTGCCGGGGCGGCCGATTGGTTGGCGATCGTGTCAGTCAACGAGCGTGGCCTCCTCGGGATCGGCGGTCTCGCCGGCGTCGTCGCCGTCGGGACCGTCGGTGTGGTGATCGGGCCCATGGTCACCGTGTCCGTGACCGGCCTCGGGATCGTCGGCCGGCTCGAGAGCCAGACCGTAGAGCGCGCCCAGGATCAAGGCGCCGCCGGCGAAGGCGAAGCCGAGGTTGAAGATCAGGCCGTACCCGATCAGCGGGAACGCGGCGCAGATGAGGATCGGCCAGTACGACGGCGAGGGCAGATGCACGTCGGTGCGAGCTCCGGTCTGGGCGACCTCCTCGGCGGAGGCGATCTGCACCAGTCGGCTGTCGTCGGTCTCGCCGTACTTGCGGTACCAGAACTCGTCGCGGTGGGTGATGACCGGTACGTGGTCGAAGTTGTGCTCCGGCGCCGGCGACGCCGTCATCCACTCGAGCGAGCGGGAGTCCCACGGATCGGGACCGGGCGGGATCCACCCCGGCTTCTTCGTGTCCCGACGCGACACCACGATGTTGACCGCGAACACGATGAACGACAGGGCGATGAGAAAGGCCCCCACGGTGGACACCGCATTCCAGAAGTTGAAGCCGTAGCCGTCGAAGTAGGTGTGGGTCCGGCGGGGCATGCCCTGCAGGCCGAGGATGTGCATCGGCCCGAACGTGAGGTTGAAGCCGATGAGCATGATCCAGAAATGGAGCTTGCCCAGGCTCTCACGGAGCATGTGGCCGAAGGCCTTGGGCCACCAGAAGTAGAACCCGCCGACGAACCCGAAGAGGGCGCCACCGAAGAGCACGTAGTGGAAGTGGGCGACGATGTAGTAGGTGTCGGTCTGTTGCGTGTCGGCCGGCGCCACGGCGTGGGAGACGCCGGACAGACCGCCGATGGTGAACATGGTGACCAGACCGATGGAGAACAGCATCGGGGTGGTGAAGCTGAGCTTTCCGCCCCACATGGTGGCCATCCAGTTGAGGATCTTCACACCGGTGGGCACTGCGATGAACATGGTGGACACCGCGAAGGCGGCCACCGAGATGGGGCCGAGCCCCGAGGCGAACATGTGGTGGGCCCAGACGCCCCAACCCATGAAGCCGATGGCCGCACCGGAGAAGACGACGAACTCGTAGCCGAAGATCGGTTTCCGGGAGAACACCGGGATCGTCTCCGAGACGATCCCGAAGGCCGGCAAGATCATGATGTAGACCTCCGGGTGCCCGAAGATCCAGAACAGGTGCTCCCACAACAGGGGGTCGGCGCCCTTCGACACATTGAAGAAGTTGGCGCCGAAGAGACGGTCGAAGGTGAGCAGGAACAGGGCCACCGAGATCACCGGCATGGCGAACACCAGCAGGAACTGCGTGACCAGGCCCATCCAGGTGAAGACCGGCATCTTCATCAACGTCATGCCCGGCGCCCGCATGTTGAGCACGGTGACGATCAGGTTGACCGCGCCGACCAGCGATGCGATACCGGTGATCTGCAGGCCGACGGCGTAGAAGTCCATGCCGTGGCTCGGGCTGAAGATGACAGAGGTGTTGGGGGCGTAGGCGAACCAGCCACCGTCGGCGCCGCCGCCCAGGAGCCACGAGGAGTTGAAGAACAGGCCGCCGAAGAGGAACGTCCAGAACGAGAAGGCGTTCAGCCGGGGGAACGCGACGTCGCGGGCCCCGATCTGCAACGGCATCAGGTAGTTCATGAACGCGGCACCGATGGGCATGACGACCAGGAACACCATGGTCACGCCGTGCATGGTGAAGACCTGGTTGTACAGGTCGGCCGAGATGATCTGCTGGTCGGGGGCCGCCAGCTGGGTCCGGATGATGAGCGCCTCGACCCCGCCGATGAGGAAGAAGAACAGCGCGGCGGCGCCGTACATGATGCCGATGCGCTTGTGGTCGACGGTGAAGAGCCAGCTGCGCCAGCCGGTGCTCCCGGAGGGTCGCTGGAACACGCCGAGGGCGGCTTCGGGCGAGCTCGTGACATCACCTGAGGTCAGGGCGAGGGCTCCGCCCGTCTCCGGAGAGGGATGTTCGACGATGGCCATGGATCTGCGGCTCCTCAGTCGAGGGTGGTGAGGTAGGCGACGAGGGCGTCGATGTCGGCCTCGGAGAGGCCGAGGTTCGGCATGCCCCGGTTCTGGGAGGGTGCGAGCGGCTTCTCACCCGGCGGGTTGCGGAGCCAGGCCTCGAGCTGGTTGCGCTCGAGCTGGCCGCCGATCTCGCTGGTCTCGATCTTGTTGTCGCCGTTCTGGTCGGCCCAGAGGTGGAAGATGCCGCCGGCGTAGATGCCCCGGGAGGCGAAGTGGGTGAGGTTGGGCGCCATGCCCGAGACCTGGGCGGCACCGTTGTAGTTGTCGTTGACCCCGTCGATCTTGTGGCAGGTGGTGCACTGGGCGGCGAAGATCTGCTCGCCCTGGGCCGCCAACCCGGTGAGCTGGCTGGGGTTGGTGTCCTTCAGCTGGTTCTGGACCCACTGGTCGAACTCGTTCGGCGGGAGGGCACGCACGCTCATGCGCATGTAGGCGTGGGACAGACCGCAGAACTCGGTGCACTGACCGATGTAGGTACCCGGCGCGTCGGCCTCGAGCGTGAGGTGGTGGGTCCGGCCCGGTACCGCGTCCTTCTTGCCGTTCAGAGCCGGGATCCAGAAGCTGTGGATCACATCGCGGCTCGTGATGTCGAGGTACACCGGCCGGCCGACCGGGATGACCAGCTCGGACGCGGTCTCGACGTCGGTCTTGTACTCCTCGGGGTTCTCGATGCCCTTCTTGGTGACGTCGTTGTCGGGGTGGATCCCGTTGCCGTTGATGTCGTAGTCGTAGCTCCACCACCACTGCTGGCCCACGACGCGGACCTCGAGGGCGTCCTTGGGCTTCTTGGCCAGGTCGAGCACCGTGCCCACGGTGGGGATGGCGAGGGCGACGAGGATCACGGCCGGCAGCGCGGTCCACCCGATCTCGGCCTTGGTGTTGCCGTGGAGCTGGTGGGGCATCTCGGTGCCGTCGTCGTCCTTGCGCTTGCGGAACTTCCAGGCCACGAACAAGACGCCGCACTCGACCAGCACGAAGACCACGCCGGCGATGATGAAGGTGATCGTCGACAGGTTGTTGATCTTCTCCGCGGCCGGGCCCTTGGGCTGGAGCGTCGTCTGGGGCGCATGGCCGGCACACGCCGACAGGGCGATGCCGGCAATGGTGACCAAACCGACCAGGCGAGCCCGCGGGCTGGCGCTGAGTCGCTTCAAGCGGGACATCAGTAGCTCTCCTCGACGGCGACAGCGGCGCCTTCGGTTCCAGTTGCGGGGCCGGGGTGACCGGCGTGGTCGACCGGTTCGACGGTAGGCGCGCCCTCGTGCTGCTCGAAGCTGCGCTCACCCGACACGGCGCCGATGATCCCGAGGGCGATGGTGATCACCGCGGCGACCACCAGCACGGCGGCGACGACGTCTGTGCGCAGCGTCGGGCGGCTGGCCATGATCGTGCCGACGACGAAGATGGTGATGGCCACCGCGAGCGCGGCCCAGATGGCGTAGTCCGAGCTGATCGAGAGGAAGACCCGGGAGTAGCCGAGGATCAGGGTGGCGACGATCATCGCCCCGGCGATGGGGATCTCCAGCGGGAACATGACCCGGTTCCGGATCTCGCGGTTGACCGCAGGGTCGCCGGTGGCCCGCTCGGACCAGGCCTGCATCGTCCACTCGACGGCGACGGCTCCGAGGATGATCAGTCCGGCGACGAAGAACACGTTGTCGAGGACGAGGCCGACCATGACCAGGGCGGCGCCGAACGCTCCCACCAGGGGCCAGTACGACGCCCCGGGCGCGGCGGACACGGGCGGCGCCTCGACGCCGAGCAATGATGCGGCAGCATCGGGGTCGGCGTCCCGGAAGGCGGTGACCGCGAAGCCGAGGAACGCAGCCAGGAAGACGGCCCCCATCAGCAGCGTGTAGCCGAGCAGATCGCCGACACCGCCCTTGTAGCCGAGGCTGATCGGACCGACGTTGTTGCCCCCGGTGGAGTAGCCGTAGGCGACGGCACCGACGAGCAACACGGCGGCGAGACCGTAGAAGAACTTGGAACCGGTGGTGATCATCGGGGGATCCTCACTTCACGACCAGCAGTGCATACCAGATCACTGCGTAGACCGCGACGGTGGCGTACCAGTACAGCGCGGCAGCGGACAGACCCTCGGCGTCGTGCCCGGTGAACTGGCCACCCAGCGTGCGGAGCGTCATGAGCGTCAAGAAGATGAGGCCGGCGCCGACCATGGCGATGTGCATGCCGGTGATGGTGAACAGCAGCACGGCCTGCACGGTGGGCCCACCGTTGAGTGGCAGCCCCCACTGCGTCCACAGGTACCCGATGAGGGTGATGTGGGCCAGACCGAAGACGAAGATGGTGAGTCCGAGCGCCATGTAGGCGTGGGAGCGGTCGCGCTCGCGGGCGGCGTGCACGGCCCACTGCACGGTGACCAACGACATCGCCAGGGTGACCATCCCCATGTTCCCGGGCGAGAGCGGGATGTCCGCACCGGTGGGCAGCCAGGTGTCGTTGGCCGCCACGTACTGCGAGCGGACGGAGAGGTAGACCGCGAGGAGGCCGACGAACGCGGCCACCGAAGCGGCCGCCGCGAAGGCGGTACCGACCAGCAGGACGCGGGGCCGGCGGGGCGGAGCGGCGGGAACCTCGCTCAGCTGGAGCGGGATCGTCTGGGCCATGGGTGCGGCAGTGGTGGTGCCGGCCATCAGGAATCAGCCTCCGCAGCGTGGCGGGCGTCGTAGAGCGGCGCTTCGGACAGGACAGGCGGGAGCACGTCGAAGTTGCCGGCGGCCGGGGGCGACGCGGTGGCCCACTCGAGCGTGTGGCCCTCCCACGGATCATCGACCGCGTCGCGGGTGCCCGCCGCGGCCCGGGCGATCAGCCCCAGGAAGCCGAGGGCGACCAGGAGCAGGATCCCGCCGCCGATGGCGCTGACCAGGTTGAGCGCTTCGATGGTGCTGACGTGGCCAGACGACGGGCCACCGAGGCGTACCGTCTGGTCGAGGAATCCACTGACGAGGTCAGGCAGAGCCAGCACGACCGTGCCGACCAGGCCGCCCACGGCCAGCGCGGTGGACGCGCCCTCGGGGACGATGCGGCCCCAGATCTTCGGCGACCAGTACACGATGCCGCCGAAGAGACCGAGCATCACCGCGACCAGCACGTAGTGGACCTGCGCCGACGTCGCGGTGGTGGACAGCAGGTCGAGCGGGTGGATCGACACCAAGGCGCCGTTGGCGGCGCCGGCGAGCAGCATCACCAGCGCGCTCATCGTCCACACCAAGGGGCTGATGAGGCGCACCGAGCCCCGGCGCAGGGTGTCGGCCAGCAAGCCGGTGAACGCCAGCAGCGGGACCACGACGAGGAAGGCGAAGGCGACGTAGGCAACGGTGTTGTCGAACTCGAGGGGGAGCGAGGCTTGGTCGGTGGGGGCGAATCCCGGCATGGCCCATGCGCCGAAGGAGAACGCCGCGAAGCCGCCGATGCAGCCCATGGCGACCCGGTGCAGCGTGATCCGGGTGCGAGCGGCCACCGGGACCACGTCACCGATGACCCCGAGCACGGGGATGGCGAAGACGTACACCGAGGGCTGGCTCCATGCCCAGGCAATGCGGAGGTAGAGCTGATCGGCGCCGCCGAGGAAGGTCTGCCCGTAGCGGAGGTCGACGTAGGAGAGCACCAGGAGACCGGCGAGCACGGGCAGCGTGAGCACCCACAGGCCGGTGGCCACGACGTTGGCCCAGGTGAACAGGGGTGTGCGGTGCAGGCCCATGCCCGGCGTCCGCAGGGCGATGCCGGTGGTACCCACGCAGATCGCCGCCAGCGTGAGCGAGGCGAGCAGGACCACCATGCCGACGATGAAGAGGGCCACGGCGTCCTGGTCGCCGCCGGCCGGACCACCGTCGGCGAGGAAGGCGGCGATCACGATCACGCCCGAGGTGAGGAAGACCCAATACGACGCGGCGGCGGCGCGGGGAAAGGCGATGGTCGGGGCGCCGACCTGGAGCGGCACGACGTAGATGGCGAGGCCGAGCAGGAGGGGCACCAGGAACAGGAACGTGCCGGCCACGGCGTGGAGGCTGAACACCTGGCCCACGGTGTCGGTGTCGAGGATGCCGAGACCGCTGGTGTCGATCCGCTCGAGGCTGAGGATGCCGCCGGTCACCCCCGAGACGAGCAGGAACAGCAGCGACGTGACGATCCAGAGCCGGCCGATGGTCTTGTGATCGCCCGTACCGATCAGCGCCGCGAACCCGGTCGCCGGTCGCGGTGGGGCGAGTGCGGTGTGGCCCGTGCCGGGGGTCGACGACGACTCCGTGTCCGGGGCGGGCGCATCAGTGTCAGTGACGGTCATCGAAGCTGCTGTCTCCTCCGGCCGGGGGGACGCGGCGGTGCATCGTCACCCTGGCTGGCCAGAACTCTCCTGTCGTGGACGCTCGGACATTACTCATCGTCCACGGACGGGTCAGAAACGGACGGGTGGTCATGGGGCAGGCGAGGCTCAGATTCCGGTTCGCACCAGCTGGTCGACGACCATCGAACCGAACAGCAGGGTCACGTAGGTGATCGAGTACCCGAACACCCGCATGGCCCGCGCCGGGGTGGGATCACCCAGGAGCCGGACGGTCTGGAAGGTGAAGACGCCGCCGAGACCGAGGGCTGCGATCAGGTAGGTGATCCCCATGTTGGCGACCGGGGCGAACACCAAGGTGAGAGCCCAGAGGATGAGGGTGTAGAGGATGATCCGAATGCAGGTCGTGCGGTAATCGGACACGACCGGGAGCATCGGGACGTCGGCGGCGGCGTAGTCGTCCTTGTAGCGGATGGCCAGGGCCCAGAAGTGCGGGGGCGTCCAGTAGAAGATGACCGCGAACAGCACGATCGGCGCCCATCCGAGGGAATTGGTGACGCTGGACCAGCCGATCAGCACCGGTACGGCGCCGGCGGCCCCGCCGATGACGATGTTGTGGCTCGAGGTCCGCTTCAGCCAGAGCGTGTACACGAAGACGTAGAACAGGCACGCGGTCACGGCGAGCACGGCCGAGAGCAGGTTGACGGTCGTCCACAGGAACACGAACGCCACGATCTCGAGGCTGATCGCGAACACGAGGGCGTTGGTGGGCTCGATCGTGCCGGTGGCGAGGGGCCGGTTCTGGGTCCGCTTCATCATCTTGTCGATGTCGCGGTCGATGTACATGTTGATGGCGTTGGCCCCACCGGCCGCCAGGGTGCCGCCGAGAACCGTGGCGACCATGAGCCACACCGACGGCAAGCCTCGGGCCGCCACGATCTGCGTGGGCACGGTGGTGACCAGGAGCAGCTCGATGATGCGGGGCTTCGTCAGGGCGACGTAGGCACCCAGCTGCGCGCGCACCTTGCGGTGACGGGAGGGGGAGGCAGCCACGTGCATGACTCGCCGAGACTAGGCCCGATCCGGCTGATCGGACCAAGCGCCCGCAACGGCGCGGACCGAGCCCCGGTGTCGGGGCTCGCCCTGCTGGCATCTCGACGGCGCGGCGGGCCACGCTGGAGGGGTGCGGCAACTCCGGCTCACCCCCCGTGCCTACCGACGGATCACGCTGCTCGCCTTGGTGGCACTGGGGATCATCGTGGTGACCGGTGCGGCGGTCCGCCTCACCGGTTCCGGACTGGGCTGCTCCACGTGGCCGCGCTGCGAGCACGACAGCTTCGTGCCCCACGGGGAGACCGGCTCCCACGGCGTCATCGAGTTCGTCAACCGCCTCTTCACCGGCGTGGTGTCCGTCGCGGTCATCCTCGCCGTGCTCGGCTCGCTGTTCCGGGTCCCCCGCCGGCGCGACCTGACGTGGTGGTCGCTGTCGCTGGTGGCCGGCGTGGTGGGCCAGATCGTCCTCGGGGGCCTCACCGTGCTCTTCGACCTGGCTCCGCCGTTCGTGATGGGCCACTTCTTGGTGTCCGCGGTCCTGGTCGGTTGCGCCGTCGTCCTCCATCACCGGGCGGGCGAACCGGAGGCCGGCGAGCGGCGGGCCGTCGCCACCCCGGAGATCCGATACCTGGCCAGGGCCCTGCTCGTGGCGGCCGGCATCGTGCTCGTCACCGGCACGGCGGTCACCGGTTCGGGCCCCCACGGCGGTTCGGCCGACGTACGCCGCCTCGACTTCTTCCTCCCCGACATCACCCGGATCCACTCCCTGGCCGTGTGGCTGCTGCTCGCCGGGACGGTGTGGGCCCTGCACCTCACCCGCCGGGGCGGGGCCTCACCGGTGGTCGAGCGCGCCCTGCGGACCCTGGTGGCGATCGAGGTGGCCCAGGGAGCCGTGGGCTACACCCAGTACTTCACCGGGGTTCCCGAGTGGCTCGTCGCCATCCACGTGTTCGGCGCGATGGCGGTGTGGATCACGACGATCTCCGTCTTCTTGCGCACCACCACCATCGACGCTGCCCCTGCCCCGCGTCCGGCCCCGTCGCCCATCGCGTCCGGGGTGTGAGCGCGTGCGCGGCCTGCCGACCGTCGTGACCGATTCGGTGGCAGTCGCGGGACCCTCGATGCCAGCGCCGGTGGTCGAGCCCGACATCGACGAAGACCCCGAGACCGACACACCGTGGATCGTGATCGTCTGGAACGATCCCATCAACCTGATGTCGTACGTGAGCTTCGTGTTCCAGAAGCTGTTCGGCTACTCGCGGGCCAAGGCCGACAAGCTGATGCTCGACGTCCACGAGAAGGGCCGGGCCGTCGTGTCCAACGGACCCCGGGAGAAGGCCGAGCTCGACGTGTTCCGCCTCCACGAGCACGGCCTGTGGGCCACGATGGAGCAGCAGTAGCGATGGGGCTGTTCACCCGGCGGGTCAAGCGCATCGGGGTCGACCGGTACCGCGTGTCGCTCCCCGAACCCGAACGCGACGTCCTGCAGTCGTTGGTCCCCCAGCTGCGCGAGTTGCTCACCACCGACGACCCCTCGCTCACCCGACTGTTCCCCACGGCCTACCCCGACGATCCCGAGCGGGACGCCGGCTACCAGGCCCTCGTCCGCGACGAGTTGCTGGAGAAGCGCTTCGCCTCGCTCGACGTGCTCGAGTCCACGATCGAGGCGGCCACCAAGACGGGGACCGAGCTCACCGGCGAACAGCTCGAGGCGTGGATGCGGGCCCTGAACGACCTGCGGCTCGTGCTCGGCACCCGGCTCGACGTGTCCGAGGACGACGACGAGGTCGTCGACCCGGCCGATCCCGACGGACCGGCGTGGGCGATCTACCACTACCTCGCCATGTTGTTGTCGTTCATCGTCGACGCGCTGGTCGAGGACCTGCCCGAGGGCGACGACCGCGGCGCACCCCCGGACCCCGACTGATCGACCGACCGACCAGCACCCCGGGGGGACCCGCCCGCATGCCTCGTAGGCTCCCCGGGGTGAGAGTTGCGTTCGTCCCGCCAGGATCCGCAGTCGAGGAGGTCCGGCGCCTGGCTCGGGACGCCACCGAGGTCGGTCTCGACCAGCGGCCCGACGCCATCGTGATCGACGGCGTCGCGCCGGTTCCCCCCGGCATCGGCGAGGCGATCCGGGAACTCGTCTGCGATGGCGCGACGGCGCTCGTGCTCGGGGCCCCGGCCGACGGTGCCCTCCACCAGCTCACCGGGGTGCGTGCCGGCGACGCGGCCGGCGGGACCGAGGTGTTCGCCACGTGCGCCGAGCCCTCCGAACTGACCGCCCGTTCGGTGAACGAGTTCGCGGTGGCCGGCTCGTTCCACGCCCTCGACCCGGTGGACGACGTCACCATCGTGCTCACGTCGAGCATCCGGTTCACCCACCGTCCCGCGCTCGTCGAACGCCGGCTGGGCGACGGCACCGTCGTGACCAGCGGCTTCGGTCCCGACGCCGTGCGCACCGAGGAACTCGCCCGGATCCTGCGCCGCACCATCACCGCGGCGGGCCGGACGGACCCCATCCCGACACGCGGTGAGCTCGGGCTCGCGGTCGTCGGCTACGGGCCCTACGGAGGGATGGGCTACCTCCACGGCACGGCCGCCACCGAAACCGCCGGGCTCGCGCTGGTGGCCGCGGTCGATCCCGATGCCGACCGACGCAAGGCAGCCGAGGCCCAGTTCCCCGACGTCAACGCCTACGCCAGCCTCGAGGAGGCCTTGGCCGACGACGCGGTCGACATCGTGGTCGTCGCCACCCCGCCGGCGAGCCACGCCGAAATCGCCCGGGCGAGCCTGCAGGCCGGCAAGCACGTGGCGGTCGAGAAGCCCCTGTGCATCACCACCGCCGAGGCCGACGCCCTGCTCGACCTGGCCCGCGAACACGACCGCATGCTCACCGTGCACCAGAATCGCCGGTGGGACCCCGACTTCCGGGCGCTGCGGCGGGCGGTGGACGCCGGGCTGCTGGGCGAGGTGTTCAACGTCGAGACCTTCGTGGGCGGCTTCGAGCACCCTTGCCGGGCCTGGCACTCCGAGGCGTCGATCTCGGGTGGCGCCATCTACGACTGGGGCAGCCATCACCTCGACTGGATCCTGCTGCTCATGGGCGACGACCCCGTCGCGGTCACCACCACCCGCCACAAGCGGGTGTGGCACGACATCACCAACGACGACCAGGTGCGGGTCCGGCTGGCCTGGGCCGACGGACGGGAGGCCGAGTTCTTCCAGTCCGACATCGCGGGGGTGCGGCGGCCGAAGTTCTACGTGCAGGGCACCGAAGGCACCATCGCCGCGCACTACCGCCCGTTCGTCACCGAGACCGTCGAACACGGCCTCGGGTACCAGCGCTGGGAGTCACACCATGCCGAGGCACCGGTGCCACTCACCCTGGCCCGCTACGAAGCCGGCTACGGCCTCACCGAGACCACCCTCCCACCACTTCCGGCCAGCTCGTGGCCGTTCCATCGCAACGTCGCCGACCACCTCCTGCTCGGTGAGCCGCTCGACGTCGATCCCGTCGACGTGCGGGCCGTCATCGGTGTGCTCGAGGCGGCGCAGCGTTCCGGCGACGAAGGCGGGACGACCTGCCCGCTCGATCTCCGCCGATGAGCGAAGCGACGATCACCCGGGTGCGTCGGTGACCACGCGGACCTTCCGGCCGGCCACCGCGGCGGACCCGGCCGCCGCGGTCGACCCCGTCCGCTTCGGCGTGTTGGCTCCGACGTCGATGGTGGCGCGGGCCGCGGTCATCCCCGCGCTGGAAACGTCCCCCAAGGCCGAGGTCGTCGCCACCGCCTCGCGCGGTGCCGGAGAGGACTACGCGTCCGTGACCGACGACCCACGGGTGGAGGCGGTGTACATCCCGTTGCCGAACGGCATGCACCGCGAGTGGGTCGAGCGGTGCGCGGCCGCCGGCAAGCATGTGCTGTGCGAGAAGCCGCTGGCACTCACCGCGGCCGACGCCCACGCCATGGCCTCGGCCTGCGCCGATGCCGGTGTGGTCCTCATGGAGGCGTACATGACGCCGTTCCACCCGCGGTCGGTCACGCTCGTCGACCTGGTGGCCGCCGGCCGGCTGGGACAGCTGGTCTCGGCGCGGGCCTCGTTCACGTTCCCGCTCACGGCTCCTGACGACCACCGTTGGGATCCGGTGCTCGGCGGTGGGGCGCTCGCCGACGTGGGCATCTACACCCTCACACCGCTGTTCGAGCTGGCCGAGGCGGTGGGCGATCCGGTCCCGGACTCGGTGACCACCCATGCGGTCCGCACCGACCGCTCCGTCGACGTCACCACCATCGGCATGCTCCACTTCCCGCACGGCTTCTGCGCCAGCTTCCAGTGCTCGTTCGACGCCCCCGAGCAGCAGGTCATCGAGGTGGTCGGCACCGATGCCCGGGTGACGGTCGAGCACTGCTTCACGCCCGGCCGCTCCGACACCGACCTGGTGCTCCACCACCGCGACGGCTCGGTCGAGACGGTCTCCGGGCCCGGAGCCGACCCCTACCGGGGGATGGTCGACCACTTCTGCGCGGTCGTACGAGGAGAGGCCGAGGCCCGACGACCGCCGGCCATGTCGGTGGCCTTCGCCGAGCTGTGCGACCGCATCCGCGCCGCCCCATGACCGGGCGCTGCGGCACCGCCTCCCGCCCCGGGGTACGCACGAGTCGAGTTCGGCCGTGACGGCCGCACCGGACCGCGCCGAGCGGGTGACGGTGGCCGACGGCGTCGAGCTGCACACCCGGCGCTGGCTCGGCGGCGATCGCGCCCCGTTCGTGCTCGTCCACGGGTTGGCCTCCAACGCCCGCTTGTGGGACGGCGTCGCCGCCGAGCTCGCCGCCGCCGGCCATCCGGTGGTGGCGGTGGACCAGCGCGGCCACGGGCAGTCGTCCAAGCCGGACGACGGGTACGACATGGCCACCGTGACCGACGATCTGGCCGAGCTGGTCGCGACCGTCGGGTTCGATCGACCGGTGCTGGTCGGCCAGTCGTGGGGCGGCAACGTGGTCGTCGAGCTCGCCGCCCGGTTCCCCGGCCGCGCCCGGGCCATCGGCTGCGTGGACGGTGGGGCCATCGAGCTCCGCCGGCAGTTCCCCGACTGGGACGCGTGTGCGACGGCGCTCCGGCCTCCGCCGCTGGCCGGCACACCGCGGGCCGAGGTGGAGACGATGCTGCGCGGCATGCACCCGGACTGGCCCGAGACCGGCATCCAGGGCGCGCTCGCCTGCTTCGAGGTGCGCGACGACGGGACGGTCGCTCCGTGGCTCACCCTCGACCGCCACCTCCTCGTGCTCCGCGGGCTGTGGGAGCACCGCCCCACCGAACGCTTCCCACTCGTCGAGGAGCCGGCGCTGTTCCTCTTCGCCGGAGACCCCGGCCACCGGGACGTCGACCTGTCGGGACTGGCCGACGTCCGGGTCGAGTGGATCGACGGCGACCACGATCTCCATGCCCAGCACCCCGTCCGGGTGGCCGGTCTCCTCCGTACCCTGGCTGACTGAACCCCTGCGCTGCGCCGGAGAACGACGATGCCCCGAGTACTGACGATCATGGGATCGGGCGAGACCGCCCCGACGATGGTCAAGACCCACCGCCGGGTGATGGAGGCGGTGGGCGCCACCGGCCCCGGTGACGCCGTCCTGCTCGACACGCCATACGGCTTCCAGGAGAACGCCGACGACATCTCGACCAAGGCCGAGGAGTTCTTCCGGGCGTCGGTCGGTCACCCGATCGAGGTGGCGTCGTGGCGCCACGCCGACGACGACACCGTCACCCGCGAGCGGGCGCTGGCCGCCATCGCCGATGCCTCCTACGTCTTCGCCGGCCCGGGCAGCCCCACCTACGCGTTGCGCCAGTGGGAGGGCTCGCCGCTCCCCCAGCTCCTGGCCGAGAAGCTGCGCTCCGGGGGCGCGGTCACGTTCGCCTCCGCGGCGGCGCTCACCCTCGGCGTCGCCACCGTGCCGGTGTACGAGGTGTACAAGGTCGGGGCCGAGCCGTTCTGGGCCGAGGGCCTCGACCTGCTCTCCGAGGTCGGGCTCCACGTGGCCCTCATTCCCCACTACGACAACGCCGAGGGGGGCGGCCACGACACCCGCTTCTGCTACCTCGGCGAGCGCCGGCTGTCGGCCCTCGAACCCCACCTCCCCGACGGTGCCTGGGTCCTGGGGGTCGACGAACACACCGCCCTGGTGATCGACATCGACGCCGGGACCGCCACCGTGGAGGGCAACGGGACCGTCACCGTCCGCCGCGACGGGTCCTCCGAGGTCTTCGACGTCGGCACCGTGCTCGACGTCGAAGCGCTGCGGCCCGGCGCGGGGCGACCGGTGGCGACCGGTGCCCCCGACACCGGATCGTCCGGGCCGGTCGCGGCGAGCGAACCACAGCCGAACGCCGGCGTCGGCCTGCTCTCGGCGGTCGAGCGACTCACCGCCGCCTTCGACACCGCGGTGGCCGAGCGGGACCCCGATGGGGCGGTTGCCGCGGTGCTCGAGCTCGAGCAGGCCATCGTCGACTGGTCGGCCGACACGCTCCAGAGCGACGAGCGGGATCAGGCCCGGGCCGCGTTGCGGCGCATGATCGTGCGTCTCGGCGAGGTGGCCGCCGTGGGCGCCCGTGACCCTCGGTCGGTCGTCGCCCCCTACGTCGAGGCGGTCCTCGCCGGCCGGGTCGCGGCCCGCGGCGCCCAGGCGTACGCGCTCGCCGATCAGCTCCGCGACGCCCTGGTCGACACCGGCATCGAGATCCGCGACACCCCCGACGGCACCGAGTGGCTCCTGCCCGACGCCTGAGGGTCGATCGCCGGCGCCGCGGTTCCCGGTTTCGACCTCAGGGCGGGGGTTGCTAGTGTCACGCAGCCCACAACGGGGAAGAGCCCCCATCGTCCAGCGGCCTAGGACGCCTGCCTTTCACGCAGGTAACACGGGTTCGAATCCCGTTGGGGGTGCACAGCAGTTCCTGGTCCCGTGGTGCAGTTTGGAGTGCACGCCGGCCTGTCAAGCCGGAGGTCGCGGGTTCAAATCCCGTCGGGACCGCCACAGAACATCAGATCTCGGTCGGGTAGCTCAGTTGGCAGAGCGACCGCCTGAAAAGCGGTAGGTCACCGGATCGACGCCGGTCCCGACCACCATCGAAAACGCCAGGTCAGATCGGACTCCCGGTCTGACCTGGTCCGCGTCCGGGGTGAGCCGGTCCGCGATTCGACAATTGCGCATGGGTAACCCAGTGACCGGAGAACGGCGACCGACTCCGGTGGCAAGCTGCGGGTCGTGGGACCAGCCGACATCTACGAGACCTCACGCCAGCGGCTGCTCGCGCTGGCACCGCAACTCGACGAGGCCCAGCGGGCCGCGCTGCTGGTCCCGACACCGCCGTGGACGGTGGCCGACGGCTACCGACACCTCACCGGCGTGTGCTGCGACGTGCTCGACGGCACCATGCCGGGCCGCGAGGAGGGCGCCGGCGAGGCGTGGACCGCGGCCCAGATCGAGCAGCGCCGGGAGTGGTCCCTCGAGCAGGTGACCGCGCAGTGGGCCGAGCGGGCCCCCGAGCTCGACGCCCGTGTCCGGGAAGCGGGGCCGGCGATGGGCTTCGTGGCCCTCGACTCGTGGACCCACGAGCAGGACATCCGGGCGGCCAGCGGTGCCGGCGCCTTCCACGACGACGAGCTCCTCCCGGGGCTCATCGCCCTCACCGTCGGGGCGATGGATCGCTTCTACGCCGGCAACGACGGGCCACCGCTGCGCCTCGTGCTCGACGGCGACGAGCACCGCAGCGGCGACGGTGAACCAGAGGCCGAGCTGACCACCAGCCGCTACGAGCTGCTGCGCATGGTCTTCGGCCGGCGCAGTCACGCGCAGATCGCCGCCGCCGGATGGTCCGGCGGCGGCACCGCGAGGGCTCAGCAGGCGATCACCCTGTTCCCGGCCCAGCCCCGGGATCTCGTCGACTGATCGTCACACCGACACCAGCTCCGCTCCCGGCTCGACGGATCGGGTCCGCGACGTGAACGCGAGGTGCCGCATCGGTAGCGTGGGAGCCGTCTGGAGGAGGCACGCCATGGACATCGGTGGCCCGGAGCTGCTCATCGTGATCGTCGTCGCCCTGCTCCTGTTCGGACCGACGAAGATCCCCAAGCTCGCCCGCGCGCTGGGGCAGGCCCAACGGGAGTTCCGCAACGGGATGGCGGGCCTCACCGGCGACGACGACACCGGTGACGACGACACCGGCACGACGGCCGCCCCGAAGTCCGAGACTCCCGCGGCCGACGAAGACGCCGGAACGCCCGCGGAGCAGCGCTCGTTACCGCCGGCTCCAGACCGCGACAACTGACTCGACGGGGCCGGGCCGGCCGGCGCCGTCAGTCGCGGTCGCGAGCGCGGTCCCGGATGAACTTGAGGATGCGCTGGTGCTTCTCGTTGTCCTTCTGGATCAGGCGGATGATGAGCTCCCAGATCGTCGTGTCCCGGACGTCATGGAGCTCCTTGGCCAACGCATCGAGCTCGTGGTTGTCCTTCTTCTCCAGCGCCAGGTAGCGCTCGGTCTCGGCCAGGATCTGCTCACGATCGGCGCCCCACATGCCGAGGTCGGGGATGGGGGTCGGCCCGTTGCCGAGCTGGGCCGAGGTCTTGATCGTCTCGGCCAGGTCGTGCAACAGCGCGTGGTGCCGGCGCTCGTCCTCGAGGATGAGCCGAGCGAGGTAGGCGAACGCCGGGGAGTCGGTCTCGTCGGCCAGGTCGGCGTAGGCGCGGATCACCGCCATCTCGTCGTCGACGTGTTGGGTGATGTGGTCGTAGACCTGCTGCTCCCAGACGCTCGCCCCCGGGATGGTGAATGACGACATGTATCGCACCCTTTCGTTCACGATCTCGCTGTCACGATAATTGCACCACACGCCGGTGCCTGCCAGGGCACAACGTCCCGAGCCATCGGGCAGTCACTCTGGTGGCGGCGCCGCCACGTAATCGCCGTATTCGGTGTCGGTGAGACCGTCGTTGGCCACGAAACCCACGATCGGGAGGCGGGCGTCGTTGAACACGCGGATCACGTTGCGGATCTCGCGGCGACGCACCTGACCGATTCGCGACACCACGATCGTCCCATCGACGTGATGGGCGACGACCAGGGGGTCGGACACCGGCAGGACGGGCGGGACATCGATCACCACCAGGTCGCATCGTGCGACGACACCCTGCAGCAGCCGGACGAAGGCGGCACTGCCGAGCAACTCGTTCGCGGTCGATGACGGACCGCCGGCCGGGACGACGGCGAGGTTGGGCTTCACACGGTGGATCGCATCGGAGAGGCTCGCCTCCCCCGAGAACACGTTGGTGAGGCCGAGCTCGCCGGTGAGGCCGAACTCCCTTGCGATTGCGGGGCGGCGGAGGTCGGCGTCGAGCAGGACGACCCGCGAGCCCGTCTCGGCAACGGCTCGGGCGAGGTGCACCGCAGTGGTTGTCTTGCCCTCGCCGCTCACGGCGCTGGTCACCATGACCGACTTCAACGGTCCGTCGACGCTGCGGAACGCCAGGGAGGTCCTGAGGTACTTGAACGCCTCGGCCACCGCGGCCGAATCCGGACCCCGTTCACGCTCGGTCGACGAGAAGTGCGGGATCGAGCCGAGGACGTTGATCGAGGGATCGACCGAGGCGAGCTCGTCCGATCCGGCCAATCGGTCCTGGGAGACGTCCAGGACGACGGCCGCAGCCACTCCGGCGAGCAGCCCCAGGGCCAGGGCGGTGGCCGCGGTACGCAACGGCTTCGGGGAGACCGGTGACGAGTTCTCACGGGCCTTGGTCACGATCTCGGTGCCGCCCTCCCGGAGCGCGGCCTCCACATCCAGCTCGTCGGCTCGGGTGCTGAACTCCAGCACCTGCGAGGAGAGCCCGGCCCGCGTGACCCGAAGGTTCTCGGCAACGACGGGATCGATGTCGGGCGCCGCCAGTTGCCGGTCGACATCGGCCAGCTGATCCGTCGCCGCCTTCACCCGCCGGCGGAGCTCCGCCGACTGCGAGACGATGGCGTCCACCGATTCCTTCCTGCGCTCCTCGACGAACACCTCGGCGTAGGCGTTCGCGGCAGCCGCAGCCGCAGAGGGTGTGGGCGCGGTGACCCGCACCTCGATGACTTCGCTGAACCCCACGACCGAGGCCGCGACCGAACCGAACGGTTCGGCGTCGTCCCCCAAGCGGTCGAGCACGAGACCCCGCATCCGAGCGGATTCGATGATCTCGACGTCGGTGAGCAGCTCACGGCTCCGGTTCTGGGCGTTGGGCTGGTTGGTCGTGTCGAACGGCGACTCGACCCCTTCGGCCCTGACCCGCATCGACGCGGTCGACGCGTAGCTCGAATCCTCCAGCAACGCCGGCGTCACCCCGACGACGACCACGGCGAGGGTGACGACGAGGATCGCCACACGGTGGCGCAGGAGGACCAAGGCGTATGCGCGAAGCCTCAGATCGGTGGTGGGGAACACGTGCTCCTCGTTTCGGCTCTGGTCGAGGCTGATGCGCATTGCGCTGCGTTCCGGCCATACCACCGGATACCGCGACCCGTCACAATACCCTGATTGTCCGGTATGGTCGGCCCGCGATGGGACCGGAGAACACAACGTGGTCGTGTCCCGTCTGCGGTTCCCGTACCTACCGTCCGGCGTTTCGTGTCTCGACCGCCACCCGGCACGAGCCCGAGTCCGGGTCCATGCGGCCCGCCTCGTCGGACTTCGGCCGCACGCTCAGCGAAGTCGTCCGCTGTACCGGCTGCCACCACGGCTCCTTGCGGGTCACGCCGTCGAGCAGCGCGCTGGAGCGTGCCTACGCCCATGTGGAGGACGGGTCGTCGCTGCTCGAGGAGGAGGGGCAGACAGCCACGGCACGACGCGATCTCTCCCGCGTGGCCGAGATCGTCGGGCCCGAGCGTCGGCGCTTGCTCGACATCGGTTGCTGGACCGGATCCTTGCTCGGCGCCGCGACGGAGTTGGGCTGGCAGGCCGAGGGCGTCGACCCCTCGTCGTGGGCGGTCGAGCGCGCCATCGAGCGCGGCCATTGCGCCCGGGAGGGCTCCCTGGGTGACGGCGCGCTGGGGCCAGACGCTTCGTTCCAGGTCGTCACCTGCTGTGACGTGCTCGAACACGTCGTCGATCCTTCGGCGGCGCTGGCCCAGATCGCGACCTTGCTCGAACCGGGCGGCGTGCTGTTCGCGACCGTGCCCGATGGCGGAAGCGTGGTCGCCCGCGCCCTGGGTCGTCGCTGGTGGTCGGTCCTACCGATGCACGTCCAGTACTTCACCCGCGGCTCGCTGCGGGGGCTCATCGAGGCAGGAGGACTCGCGGTCGAGACCATGGGCAGCCATCCCAAGGTCTTCACCCGCGGCTACTACGCGAACCGCTTCGGCGAGTTCGTCCCCGTGGTCGGTCCGCTCCTGGCCAGAGGCGTGGCTCGCACGCGCCACGCCACCCGACCATTCGCGCCGGACTTCCACGACCGTGTCGCGGTGATCGCCCGACGCCCGTGACGACCACACAGTGAAGGACAACCCATGAACGTTCTCGTGATCGGCGCGGGCTGGTCGGGCGCGGTGGTGGCCCGCGAGCTGCACGACGCCGGAGTCGACGTGCAGGTCGTCGAGCGGGCCGAGGTGGTCGGGGGTCATGCTCGCTGCGAGATCCTCAACGGCGTCGTCTACGAACCCAACGGCGCCCACATCTTCCACACCTCCAATGCACGCGTCGCGGAGTACGTGCAGCGCTTCGGCATGACCCGCCCCTACGAACACCGGGTGCTGACCGAGGTCTACCTCCGCGAGGACGACGACACTGCCCACTTGCTGTCGTGGCCACCGCAGATCGACGAGCTCGAGCAACTGCCCGACTGGCCCCTGATCGAGCGCGAACTCGGCGAGCTGCCCGCCACGCCCAGCGGAGACGACTTCGAGACCTGGGTCGTGTCGCTGATGGGGCGGCACCTGTACCACCTCTTCATCGAGGGCTACACCCGCAAGCAGTGGGGATGTGAACCCTCGGAGCTGTCCAGCCGTTTCGCACCGAAGCGCGTCGACCTTCGCGACGACGGCTACACCCGGCTGTTCCGCGACACCTGGGAGTTCTTCCCCCCCGAAGGCGCCAGCGGGATCATCGAGGCCATTCTCCAGCCCGTACCGGTGACCTGCGGTGTGGAGGTGGGCATCGACGACATCGACGACGTGGCGCCGGACGCCGACGTCGTCGTGGTCACCGCTCCGCTCGACGACTTCCTCGGCCGGCCCGGGACCTTGGCGTGGCGTGGTATCCACATGGTGTCGAGGTACCTGCCCACCGAACGGGACGACGCCACGGCGACGCCGGCCTACGTGGTGAACCGCCCCAGCGACCGAGTCCCGTACACCCGCACCGTCGAGACCAAGCACGCGTCGGGCCAGCGAATCGCGGGCACCGTGGTCAGCGAGGAGCACCCCGGCGCGCCGGCGCGCCACTACCCGGTCCCCACCATCGACCGGCGCTACGAACAGCTCAATGGCCAACTCCAGCAGGAGGTTCGCGACCGCATGGAGAACATGAGAGTGCACTTCTGTGGTCGGTTGTCCACCTACACGTACATCGACCAAGACCAGGCCATCGACCGGGCGTTCGATTGCGTCGACCAGATCCTCGGCCCCCCGGTCCCCGACATGTGAGAGCGCGATGAGGACAAGCCAGGGACCCAGCGTCGCCATTGCCATTCCGGCGTTCAACGAGGCGGAAGGCATCGCCGAGTTCCTGAGCGAGATCGACGACGCCTTGGCCAACCACATCGACGACGTGACCATGGTGGTGGTCGACGACTGCTCCACCGATGACACCGTCGACGTGCTCGCCCGCGTGGCCCCGAAGCTCCGGGCCCGGTTGATCGTCGAATCGACCGGCACCAATTGCGGTCACGGGCCGGCCGCGCTCGTCGCCTACCGGCGCGCCCTCGACACCGGGGCCGCCTACATCGTCGGCGTGGACGGGGACGGCCAGTTCCTCGGCTCCGACATCCGCCGGGTCCTCGTCCTGCTCGAGGATGGCGTCGACGGCGTGTGCGGGGTCCGCCGCTTCCGGTACGACCCCTGGTTCCGAATGCTCATGACCCGGGTCCTCCGGGTCTACATCTCGCGGGTGTTCGGCGTACCCACCCGGGACGCGAACTGTCCGCTTCGTGGCTACCAGGCGAGGCTGCTGGACGAGCTCCTCCGGTGGATCCCTGATCGATCGCTCATTCCCAACGTCCACCTCGCCATCCTGGCGGCGCGCCGGGGCGCGACGCTCGTCGAGGTCGACGTCAACCATCGGGTGCGGCGCGGCGAATCGGTCACCGGCACCATGTTCAGCTCCAAGGGAACCCTCGGGGTACTGAAACGCCTGGCCATGTTCTCCCTCCGGGCGGTCGGTGAGTCGTGGCGATTCCGCCACGACCTCAACAGCGGCCGTCGTCCGATCCATGACGCCCGTCATGCCGACCTCGTCGGGGCCGACGTGGCCTGATGAGCGTCACCCGCGCCGTGGTCGGCCTCTTCGGGGTCGCCACGGTACTGATCGGCTTCGCCGTGTGGAGCCGAGCGACCCGGCGGCGTTGGTTCCCGGCGGCCCCGGTTCCGCTGCGATACCTGATCGACGTCGTCCTCACGATCGGCGGCGTGCTGGGAACGAGCCTGGTGCTCGGATCCATCGGTCGCTTCGAGGCCGCGCCGCTCGTCGCCACGTCGGCGGTCGTCGGCGTCGGATCGCTCCTCTGGGCCCGCACCGCGTCCATGCCGTCGGTCTCGTCCGATCCACCCCCTGTCCGGGCACGATCCCACCCTCGATGGACGTCGGGCGCGATGGCCGTCGCGGTGGGCATCGTGGCCATCCGGTGGATCGCGGAGCTGATCCAGACCGTGTCCCGGGGGTTCTCGCAGGCCGATGAGTTGCATTACCACCTGACCCACGCGGCCCTGTTCGCCCAGACCGGGCACACCTGGCCGATCCACTTCACATCGATCGGCGACGGCGCCGCCTTCCACCCCGCCCACGCCGAGCTCCTCCACGCCGTCCTGCTGGTCGTGTTCGGCTCCGACTTCCTCTCCATCTTCCTGAACCTCGTCTTCGTGGCCCTGGCGCTGGGGGCGGCGTGGACCATCGGCGATCACGCCGGCAATGCTCCCGCCGGCGCGCTGGTCATGGCCGCGGTGCTGTCGTTGCCACTGGTGACCGCTGAAGCCGGATCCGCGCTCAACGACACGATGGCGACCGCCTTCCTGCTCACGGCGGTCGCGTTCCTACTGGAGGCCACACGGGCACGGACCGACAGCCGGTACCTGGTCCTGGCCGGCATCGCCGCCGGCATCGCGGCCGGCACGAAGCTCACCGTGTTGGTGCCCGTGGTACTCCTCGCCGCGGTGGTGGCCGGGGCCGCCGGCAACGGACGTCGCCTCCGATCGGCCGCGATGTTCGTGGGCGCGGCGGCGGTCAGCGGCGGGTACTGGTTCGCCCGGAACCTGGCTGCCACGGGCAACCCGGTGCCGGCCCTGTCATTGGGGCCGCTACCAGGACCGGATCTCGAGTTCCAGCGCGCGGTGGAGTTCCCGGTTCTCGACTACGTGACCGATGGCCGCGTATGGCACCACTACTTCCTCCCCGGCCTGCACCGGTTCTTCGGTCCGTTGTGGCCGATCCTGCCCGGGCTCGCCCTGCTCGGCGCCCTGGCGGTTCTGGTGCCGGCGATGTGGCGGAAGGATCGCCGGTGGCCGCTGCTGGCCGCGTGCGGGCTGCTCGCGTTCGCCTCCTACCTGGCCACGCCCACCTCTGCCGCCGGCCGCTCGGGTGCACCGGTGCTGTTCGCGTTCAACCTGCGCTATGCGGTGCCCGGGCTGGTGTCGTGCGCGCTGGCCGGGCTCGCTCACCCCGTGCTGCGACGCAACCCGGCGCCCACGACCGCGATCGCGGGTGTCGTCTTCGTGGTCGCGAACCTGCACGGCATCGATCCCACCCGCGGAGTCGTCGCCGGCGCCGCGGTCGGGCTGGCCGCCGCGATCACGTGGGTGGCGACGCGCGGTCGACCGGCACTCCTCGTCGTGGGCGGGGGAACGGTGGTGCTGGGCCTCGCCGGTGCGGTCGCCCTCAACCATGCCTACCTCGACCGCCGATGGACTGCCGACCTCCCCCGGTGGCATGCCTTCCACGCGGGCGACGTGGCACGACACACGGCGATCGGCTTGACCGGTTTCCCCCAGAGCTACCCGTTCTACGGCGCCGACCTGAGCAACCGGGTGGTCACGATCGGCGACGACTCCACCGGCGACGAGCTGCTGCCGTTCACGTCGTGCACGGCATGGTGGTCGACCGTCACCGCTGACGATCTCGACGTGGTGGTGGTCCTCTCCGAACCGGCCCTGGCCGCCAGCCGCTTGGGTGAGCTCACCATCGACGATCCCATGCGCTGGCTGCGGGCGTCGGGCGCTCCCGTGGTGCTCGCCGACCCCAATGCCTTCGTCTTCGACGTGCGGTCGGTGGTGGCGGCCTGTCCGTGACGCCTCTCGACCGGCGGTTCAGCGCCGACGGGCCTCGGGTCCTGGCGGCGCCGCCGGCGCCGCCGGGACCAGGGGCGACGCACCGAGCACCCGAGCCGGGCAGCCACCGACGATCACGCCGCGCTCGACGTCGGCGGTGACCACGGCGCCGGCGGCGATCACGCTGTCGGCCCCGATGGTCACTCCCCGGGTGATCGTGGCCTTCGCGCCTCCCCAGGTGCCGGAACCGATCCGGACGGGAGCGGTCTCGATGTGGTGGTACCACCACGCACCCGGTGGCGGGGCGACATGGGTCGAATCGGAGATGGTCGTGTGCTCGCCGAGCCCGACCCGGGACTCGACGTGGACCGCCTCGTCGCAGTGGACCACGGTGTAGTACGACAGCAACGTCTGGTCCTCGAGCGTCAGGCGGCCCCGGACGTGCAACACCACGCCGGCCCGCAGCAGCACCCCGGTGCCGATGTCGAGCGTGCCGCCGTCGAGCACGAGCACCACACCGTCGCCCAGGCGGCTGCCGCGACCGATCCGGACGCTCGTCTTCGAACCGGCGTGCACCCGCACCCGCAGCCGTCCCTCGATGCGCACGCCCCGGTCGACGGCGATCTCGAGCCTCGCTCGCTTGGCGGCGGCCAGCAGCCGAAGGCGGACGACGAACAGCAACCGGCGCAGCTCGAACATGGCGGCCAGGAGTTGTCCCAACGGCAGCAACCTCCGGCCCGAGACCCTACTCACGGCACTCCAGCCGACGGTCCGAAGACGGGCACGAAGCGGTCGGGTGTTCGCGCGTACACGCCGATGAGGCGGGTCCGGATCAGGTACCACGCCGCGCCGGCGCGGCTGTGCGCGTACCGCAGGGATGCCTTGCGCCGCATCAGTCCTCGCGCCGACGGGGCCACGGCCAGGATCGTGCTGCGGACAGCACGCCCGACGTAGCGCGTCACGAGCCCCCAAGCCGGGCCGGCCCCCTCCCGCTTGGCCGCGAGAAGCGCCACGTTCACCGCAGTCATCCGGAACCGCACCGAGGAGACCGAACCGAGGCCTCGTCCGGTGGCATCGACGGCGGTCGCGACGCGCCAGCCGGCCTCGCGGACGCGCAGGCACAGATCCACGTCCTCGACGTAGGAGCCGAACCCCTCGTCGAAGCCGCCGACGCGGCGCAGACATTCCGACCGCACCAGCATGCAGGTGCCCGAGACCCAGTCGGAGGTGACCAGCGGGTCCGCGTCGTCGCGCGGTTCGATGTTGACCGAGCGTCGACCGTCGAACCACCAGCCGATGCTGGGCTGGGGCGCGGTGAGCCGGGGCGCCACGATCCCCAGCGACCGATCGTCGTCGGCGGCCCGTCGAAGGTGGGTGAAGCAGCCCGGGTCAGGATGGAAGTCGTGTGAGCACACGGCCACGTATGGCGCGTCGGGGTAGCGGTCGAGGGCCCAGCGGATGCCGCGGTTGGCGCCACCCGCGTAGCCGGTGTTGCCGCCGGCCTCGACCACGGTGACCGGTCCCGTCACGGAAACCCTGCCGCTCGAGAACTCGCCGCTGTTGTCGACCAGCACCACATGCACGTCGGCTCCCGAACCGGCGACGATCGTCGAGATGCTCGACACGCACCACTGCGGTGCCCGGAAGTGGACGATGACCACCGGAAGCGGGCCGTCGTGGGCCGCCGCCATCAGTACGTCCCCAGGATCCCGCGCTCGCGGGCGTAGTGCAGCGACCGGTCGAACAGGAACAGGCCCAGGGAATAGGTGACCACCGAGAAGATCGTGAGGGCCAGCAGCGCTCCCCCGACCGAGATCCGTGAGCTGGCGTCGCCTCCGTTGAGCACGAGCTGGCGCAGGGCGTCGACGGCGTAGGTGTGGGGGATGAGCCAGCTGGCGTCCTGGAGGAACCCGGGGAGGACCTGCACGGGTACGAACAGCCCGGAGAACACCGTCGTGGCCACCGTGTAGGCGAGCAGGACGGGATCGGCCCGCTTGGCCAGGATCCGCACGCTGGCTGCGACCACCCCGATGGCGTGGGTCGCGGTGATCCCCAGGAAGAGGACCAAGGCTGCGAGGGCGACCCGGTCGAGCTGGAAATGGGCGCCGAGCGCGACGGCGAGCGCGATGGTGACCACCCCGGCGATGAGTCGTTCGACGAGGAGCCACTGGAACCAGACGAAGGGCAGCAGCCTCCAGCCGATGGGTTGGACCAGATAGAGCTCGAGCTGGCCCTGGTTGATGGTGCGCTGGACGAAGTTCCCGAACTCCTCGAGCCCTGCACCCAGCACCCAGAGCACGAAGATGCCGACGACGGCGTAGCCGAAGTAGTCCCCGGCGACGAGGCGTTGGTCGGTGGAGACGATCTTGGCCACGAAGAAGTAGAGGATGACGTTGGTCATCCTCGCCCCGATGTTCAGCCCGAAGGCGAGCGGATAGGCGAGGGCGTCCCGCTTCCCGACCACGTAGAAGGAGCGGGCGATCCGGATCACCGATCGCGCGCGTTCGCGCAGCCCGGTCATGACTGCCCGCTCTCGACCCGGGATCGGGAGTACACCTCGCGGAGCAAGCCCCGCGTCGAACTCGACCGCTCGTTCACGTGCACGATCTCGTTGGCGAGCGGCCCGAGCGCCGCGAGCACGGTGCCGACCCGGTCGACCGCGGTGAGCTCGACGGAGCAGCAGCGGAGCGCGACCTCGCGGACGCAGCTCGTCCCGGCAAAGGTGTCCCGAGCCTGGCGCGCTGCCGCTTCGGTCCGGAACTCGATGACCAGCTCGGTGAGCGCCGCGATCTGGCGCAGCTGACTGAGATCGCCCTGGAACACGACGCGACCGTCGTCGAGCAGCACGACCATCTCGTCGAGCGCATCGATCTCCTCCAGGCGGTGGGAGCTCAGCATCACGGCGAGGGACCGTTCGACCGTGAGCCGGCGGATCAGGTTCAACAAGTCGTCCGCGGCCACGGGATCGACGGTCGAGGTCGGCTCGTCGAGGATCAGCACCTCGGGCTCGTGCACCATGGCCCGGGCGAGCTGCAGACGTGCCTTCATGCCCGACGACAACGCGAAGGCGGCGGTGTCGCGGACGGCACCGAGGCCGACCATCTCGAGCGCCTCGTCGACCCTGGTTCGGAGTCGTTCGCCCTCGTATCCACGGAGGCCGGCCTGGAACGCGAGGTTCTCGTAGCAGGTGAGACGCAGGAACAGACTGCGTTCGTCGGCCGGCATGAAGCCGATGGGGGTGTGGCGGCTCTCGGCGCGGATGCTGCAGTCGCGGCCGAGGACGTGCGCCGAACCGCTCGTCGGTGTGGTGAGGCCCATGAGCAGACGGAACATGGTCGACTTGCCGGCCCCGTTGGGACCGACGACGGCGCAGATGGTCCCCCGCGGGATCTCCAGGTCCACGGACCGAAGAGCGACGTTGCGGTGCTTGGATGCGCCGCGCGTGAGCATCCGCATCCACCGCGGGCTCGGTTCGTAGACCTTCGTGAGACCCCGCATGACGATCGGGAAGGAGGCATCCATCTCACGCCCTCCGAGCCACGAGCAGCTGCTGGAAGGCGAACATGGTCGGGATTCGGTGGCCGACGGCGCGCCAGGCACGTTCCACCGGCCGCGGCACCGAGGCACCCAGATGGGCACCGAGGCCCGACACGATGGGCTCGCGTTCCACGATGCGGAGTCCGCTGCACTCGACCAGGGCGGCGCCGGTGGACCAGGTGTAGAAGCGGAGGTGGGTGTCGTCGAGGATGCCACTGCTGCGGTACTCCCACCGGCCGGCGAGCAGCGCGAGGCGGACCGACCAGTGGGCCACGTTGGGCAGGCTGACCACCACCACGCCGCCGGGGCGCAGCGCCGGGACGACCCGGGCCAGCGCCCGGGCGGGATCGGCGAGGTGCTCGAGGACGTCGCCGAGCACGACCACGTCGAATGCGGCGGCCGGGAGGGCGACGTCGTCGACCGAACCCACATGGATCTCGTCGGCGACCCGGGCTGCCGCACGCGCGGCCTCCGCGTCCATCTCCACGCCGTCGAGCCGTCCGGCCCGGTCGCGGATCGCCTCGAGCAGGCCGCCGGACGCGCAGCCCACGTCGAGCACCGAGCCACCCTCGGGCAGGTGCCGGCGAACAGCACGGAGGAGCACCGGGTTCCCGAAGTGCTCGTAGACCCCGGCTTTGGAAGCCACGGTCACGACAGCTCCTCCCCGACGCGTCGGGTGCGGACCGCCCGGGCCGGTGCGCCGGCGACGACCATGTCCGGCTCGACATCTGCGGTCACCACCGAGTTGGCAGCCACCACCGCGCCGGCGCCGACCTCACAGCCGACGATGGTGGCGTTGGCGCCGATCCAGGCGCCGTCGCCCACGGTGGCATCGTGCTCGTCGAATCCCAGATCCCTGATCCATCCGGGCCCGTCGACGACGTGGTTCCCGGCCACCACGACCGCGCCCGGCCCCAGCAGGGCGCCCGCACCGATGCGGGTGGTGGCCTCGAATCCGCCCCAGACGGTGCAGAACGGCCCGATCGTCGCCTTCGGGCCGATCACCAGGCGGTCGGCGAAGCGCAACGACGCCAGCGGCGAGATGAGCGCCGACGGGTCGATGGCGTCGTGGAGCCGCCGGGGGGTGACGTGCTCGCGGCCCACGACGCGTGCGACACCGATCAACGCCTCCAGCTGGTCGGCATCGAGCCGGGCCAGCCGCGCCAGGCTGAAGATGCGTCCCGTTCTGCCGCGCCACCGATCGAGCGACATCACGCGATCCGTGTTCCGGGGCGAAGCCGTTCGAAGGCAGCCACCATGTCGTCGGTGACCAACTCGTCGGCCGTGTCGCCGCGGTAGGCGAACTCGTACCGCTCGCCGGAAGGGATCTCCAACGGGGCGATGAACCGCCGGTAGTCCTCGGTGGTGAGGCCTGGGTGGTACACGAAGGGATCGCCCCCGATGGACTCGAACGTGGCGATGTCCGCGAGATACTCGTCGCGGAAGGCCTGGACGTCGACGTCCGGGAACTTCCGACGGGCCGATGCGAGATAGCCCGACGGTTCCCGGACGCAGAAGATCTTGCGGTCGGGCGGGCCCCACATCTCGGTCAGGGCGACGAGCTCGTCGTCCCGGAGCTGGGCCGACTTGTAGACCAGATCCAGGGTGCGACCACCTCCGGCCGGCGCGTTGGCGAGCACGTTGCGGGAGAAGTCGGCACGCGCCCGGGCCCGGTCGAAGGCGACGTGGGGAAGGTCGGGGGGCAGGCCGAGACCGTGGCGCAATCCCCAGTCCCCGATCCGGAGCCGGGCGTTGGCCCCGATGACGTTCATCATGAACGTGGTGCCCGACCGGACCGGGCCGTACACCAGCCACCAACGCAGGTCGCGACGGCGTGACAGCCGCCAGCGCGTGGCCCGGCGAACCGTTGATCGAGCGAGCTGGCTCGCTCTCATGCTCGGGTACCGGGCTTTCGCGCGATGACGGTCGTGCCGGCGTAGAGGCGCGGCAGTCGTAGGCACCGATCGAGGGGCAGCCCGAGCCGGAAGAGGAAGGCGAGCACCCGGTTGGCCATGCGTACCGACCGCCGGGCGTGGTTCCGGGGAAGCGCGAAGTGCACGGCGTCGCCGAGGTTCAGGAACAGGCCCGAGTAGGTGTCGACGTCGGTGGCCTCCATCTCGAATCCGGCGCGCTCGAACAGTTGCCGGGTGCCTTCCTCGGTGAACCGGCTCACGTCGCCGGGGTAGCCGTGGACACCGAAGAAGAACGGGATCCACGCCAGGACCCGTCCGCCGGGAGCCATGATCCGGTACCACTCGCGCACGGCCTGGTACGGATCATGGACGTGCTCGAGGACCGAGATGCAGATCGAGGCGTCGATCATGTCGTCGCCGATCGGGATGGCCAGGGCATCGCCGTTGAGGTCCGGCGCGTGTTCGGTGTACAGGTCCATCCGCAGCAATCGCTCGAAGTTCGGTCGGTGGTCGTAGTACCCGCAGCCGATCTCGAGTGTCCGTGCGCCGTCCGGCACGGAGCGGGCGAAGTCGGCGAGCGTTTCGTTGAACAGCCGACGGGGGACGCCGTGACCCAGGTCGTACTTCAGTTGGGACAGGTTCACGGCAGGAACGACCTCGGCGGTGCGGGGATGGAACGGTGCAGTTGATCGAGACGCATGATCAGCTCCCCGGGGTCCGGAGCGAGCGGATCTCGCGGGCCGGCACACCGGCGACGACCGTGTAGGGGGGCACCGACTTCGTGACCACCGAGTTCACCCCGATGACCGCTCCTTCACCGACGGTGACGCCCGGACCGATGAACACGTTCGTCCCGATGTGAACGCCGGGACCGATGGACACCGGCTGCGCGGCGGTGACCTCCCACCCGAATCGAGGTTCGGCCGCTCCCCTGATGGCCGGCTCGAGATAGGCCATGTGGTCGTGGCCGTGATCAGTGATGAGCACGCGTTCACCGATCGCCGTCCCGTCACCGATCTCGACGGTGGACTTCACCGAGATGCTCATCGACGCGCTGAGCGTGCAGCCCGATCCGATCCGGATCCGGGCGTCCCGGCTCACCAGGCTGAACCAGGCGAACTGACCGATCCTCGAGCCGGGAGCGATGTCGATGATCTCGAGTGCCCGAGGCGCGCCGGGTCCGGTGATGCGCAGCGGTGCCTGGAGGAGGGAGCCGAGCCGTCGCGTCCGCCACCACAGGCGGAGCCGGACGAGCCGCGGACCGTTCAGGCCCTTGGTCGTCACGAACGGGTCGCGGCCCAGCACGACGCCGGTCATCGGGGCGGCCCCGGGGTCCAGTCACGATCGGACGCGGCCCGCATCAGCTGGCGGCGCTCGATCAGCCGCTTCGGTACCGCGGGCAGGGCACGGAACTTGCCCTGCGCCCACGGCCGCACGACACCGTGGCGGCGGGCGATGCGCAGCTCACGAACGTGGAGACGGGCGAAGCCGGCCGGACTCAGGCAGGGGTTGGTGCGGATGGTGCACCAGGTGCTCGATCGGCCGATGTAGTGCCACGGCGGCATCCCGCCGCTGGAACCCCCGAGGTCGTGCACGACGCGAGCGCGAGGGACGACGTGCGCCCGATACCCCGCGAGACGAGCGCGCATCGACAGGTCGAGGTCCTCGTAGTAGAGGAAGTAGGGCTCGAACCACCCGCCCAGCTCGCGTACCACCTCGGCGCGCAGCAACGGGGCCGCGCCCGGTGGCGCCAACACCTCGTACGGGTGGGCCGGAAGCTCCGCCAGCGGCCGACCACCGAGGTACTTGCCCGACAAGCCGGTCGGGCGAACGAAGTCCCCGGCAGACTCGACGAGACCGGTGGACGACGAGACCAGCACGCTGCCCCAGGCCCACACCTGCGGACCCGTCGGGCCGTCGGTGGCCAGTGCCTCGAGCCAGGTCGGCTCCGGCCGGGCATCGGAGTTCAGGATGGCCACATTCGGTGTCCGGCAACGCGCCAGCCCGGCGTTCGCCGCCGCCCCGAACCCACCGTTCGCGGCCCGGCGGATGACCTCGGCACCGGCCTGTTCCGCCCGTTCCGCGGAGCCGTCGGACGAGCCGTTGTCGACGACGATCACCGCGTCCGGTCGCCGCGTCTGCGCCTCGACGGCAGCCAGCGTGCCGGGGAGCAGATCGATGCCGTTGTACGTCGGGATGACGACGGTGACCGGGTCGGCCGGGGACGGCCCACGCGACGTCACGACCGGATCTTCTCGATCACGGCCGTCGTGGAGACCGCCGGCGTACGCGGCAGGTACTCGACCTTGCAGATGTCGGAGAACTCGTCGAAGCGACCTTCCCAGTCGTCGCCCATGACCAACACGTCGGCACCGTGCTCGAGGATGTAGTTGCGCTTGCGCTCCAGCGACTCCTCCGGGAACACGTGGTCGACGATGGACAGACCGGAGAGGATCTCGCACCGCTCGGCGAATGGATACACCGGAGGTCGGCCCTTCTTGGCCACGTTCAGCTCGTCGGTGCTGACACCGACGGTGAGATGGGTGCCCATGGCCCGGGCCCGCTGGAGCAGCCGCAGGTGCCCGACATGGAAGATGTCATAGGTCCCGAATGTGATGATCCTGGTCATGGTTCCTCGCAGAGCGCAGGTCAGGTCAGAGTCCGGCCGCCTCGGCGATGGACTCCGCCGAGGCGATGTCCTGGTCCTCGTTGAAGACAACGGACAGGTCGGTGGTTCCTGACGTTTCGCCGCCGCGAACACGCAGTCCTGCCATGAACGCCCTGGCGTCGCCGGGAGTCTTCAGGGCCCGCGCGGCACCACAGCGCAACAACAACCCGTGGTCGAAGAGCGTGTCGCGCGTGTACCGCTCGCCGTCGAACCCCATGATCCCGATCGGGTTCCCGGTGTGGAGGTAGTCGATGAAGACCGAGGAGATGTCGGTGATCAGGGCGTCCGATGCTGCGACCAGGTCGTACAGCTGGATCCCGGTCGATTCCCACTGCGCCGAGGTGAGCAAGCGGATGCTGGCCTGGTCGATCTGGACCTCGCCGTCGTTGAGCAGGTCGAAGGGATGCAGCTTCACGATGACCTGGGCCCCGACCTCGGTGGCCGCGTCGTCCAGGGCGTCGACGAGCGGGGGGTCAACCGCCTCCAGGAAGCTGCGGCTGGCACCGGCCCGGGAGGGATTCGGCTCCGAGCGATGCGTGGGCATCCACAGCACCCAGGGTCGATCGGCGTCGAGACCGAGCTGCCGGGCGATCGCCTCCCGGTCGTGACCGGGTTCGGCCTTGCCCTTGAGCACATCAACCCGGGGAAGCCCGGACACGAGAACCGACGCCGGATGGACGTCGAAGACGCCGGCGATGATGTAGCGGAAGAAGCTCGAGGTGGCCACGTGCAGGGTCCCGAACACGGGGAACATCTCGAAGTCGCCGTCGTGGAGCCGACGGATCGCCTTGACCGGCATCCCGTGCCAGAGACACACCGTGGTCCGCCCCCGTGCCGGCTCGGAGAAGCCGAAGACGCCATGGGTGTGGAAGACCCAGCGGGACCGGATGAAGCTGAGGTAGGAGCGGGGTGACCACGCTCTGATGAGGAGACGATGGCCCCGGTCCGCGTAGCCGGCGAACTCGCGCCGGATCCGGTCGGCCAGCGCCAGGTCGCGGACGAGCCAGACATGCTCCAGATCGCGGCGCGTCGCCAGCAGGTGGCGATAGACGGCGTGGGCGCTGTCGGCGTAGTCCGGCATGCTGGCGTAGAAGACCCGGTCGCCCTTGACCGGCACCACGCGCTGGGCGAAGCGGTCGAGCAGTCGCAGTATCGGGAGCAGGATTCGCTTCACCGGGCGCGATGTCCGGGCCTGCAGTGTCGGAGCTGGCACGAGGTGGTTGTTCTTCCTCCCCCCGGTGGACTCCTGCGTACCTACGACGCCGCGACCGACCTCTCGCCGAGACCGCGGTAGACCCGCATGCGGCTGGCGACCAGCCTCTCGACGTCGCAGATCTGCTCGACCAACTCCCGACCCCGTCCGCCGACCGCGGCGGCGTGCGAGGGGTCCTCCAGGAACGGCCGCAGCACATCGGCCAGCACCCGGGCGTCGCCGAAGGGAACGACCAGTTCGGGGAGCCGATCACCGATCCACTCGACCGCTCCCACCTGGTCGGTGATGACGCCGGGTCGACCGCAGGCCAGCGCCTCGAACGCCACCATCGACAACGTCTCGAACCGGCTCGGTACCACCACGACCCGGGCGTCCCCGTACAGCTCGAGCATCCCCGCCCTCGTGCTGACCGGGTCCCGGAACTCGCACGCCACCCCATGACGTTCGGCGAGTTCGCCCAGATGGTCGACCGAGGGGCGGCCCTCCAGGTGCATGCTGCGACCGGCGAAGACGGCGCGGACACCCGGCACTTCGTCGCCCAACAGCCCGAGCGCCTCGATCAGCACCTCCGGCGCCTTGCGACGTTCGAGGCGGCCGATGAAGAGCACGACCGGATCGGTGTCGATCACCGGTCGACACCCGGACCAGTCGGCGACTCGGATCGGTGGCGTCACGATCTGCACGTCCTCGATCCACGAAGAACCGTCTGGCAGCTGCGTGGTCTGGCACGAGGTGGCGGTCAGCACCGCAGCTCGCGCCGCCGTCCACCGCTCGAGGCGATACGAGAGCCGGTTCCCGAGACTGGGTTCGGTGCCGTTCCACGCGTGCTCGAGCTCGAAGGTGAGGTGGAGGTGCACCACGACCGGGCCCCGCCGAACCGTCGGCAGGAGCAGACCCTGGGCCTTCCACTCGGGTACCTCGATCACATCGAAGTCCCGCCCCAGTCGCCACAGGGCCCAGGCCGACCACAGGGCGTGTTGAATCCGCACGCGGAACGACTGGCGAGGGGCCACGAAACGCCGCCACAGCCAGGCGGGCCGGGGCGGGGCGAACCGCTCCACCCGGACCCCGGACTCGATCGCGGTCGAGCGGGACTGGCCCCGGGCGACACAGATGACCGTGACGTCGTGGCCGGCCGCGGCAAGCGCCTCCGCCACGGTCTGGACGTACGCGCCGATGCCGCCGATGCCCCCCGGTGGGTACTGCAGGGTGACGAACGCGACGCGCATGGCCGGCCGACGGTAATCGCGACAATCACGACGCACCGCACGGAACCGTCCTCTCCGGGCGCGGCTACCCTACGCCCCGATGCGCCCGCGACCACCCCGAGTGCTGGTGCTCGGTCAGGTCCCGCCCCCGTATCACGGGCAGGCGGTCATGGTCGACACCTTGCTGCGCGGCACGTACCCGTCCGTCGAACTCGTCCACGTCGACGCGTCGTACTCCACCGCGCTCGACCAGCTCGGCACCCCGAGCGTGGACAAGGTGCGGCGCATGGCCGCGGTGATCGCCCGGACGTTGCGCGCCCGACGCCACGAGGACGCAGACGTCCTCTACTACCACCCTGCGGGAGCGAACCGCAGTGCCGTCATACGCGACATCGTGGTGCTGAGCGTGCTCCGACCGTTCTTCCCGGTGACGATCTTCCACCACCACGCCCGGGGTCTCATCGCCGCCATCGCATCCCTTCCCCGTCCATTGCGCGCGCTGGCGCGGCGGAGCTACCGGGCCGCCGACGTGGCGATCGCGCCGTCACAGGCCTTGCTCGACGAAGCCATGGCGCTCGGTCCGATCCGCACCGCGCTGATCCCCAACGGAACCTCGGGTGGCCCGCCGAGGCGAACGCGCGAGGTCCGTCCCCTCCCCCGTGTCCTGTTCCTCAACCTCATCTCGCAGGCGAAGGGCGCCCACTGGCTGTTGGATTCGATCGGCGTGCTGCACCGGCGCGGGATCCCCGTCGAGGCCGTGTTCGCCGGCCAGTTCCCCTCGGTTGACGAGGAAGCCGCCTTCGCTGCTCGGATCCGATCTCTCGGTGTCGAGTCACACGTGCAGCTCCCCGGCCTCGTGGTCGGAGACGCCAAGTGGGCTGTCATGGACGAAGCCGACGTCTTCTGCGTTCCCACGACCTACGAGCAGGAGTCGTTCGGCCTCGCCATGGTCGAAGCGGCCAGCCGCGGGCTGCCCATCGTGACGACCGACGTCGCCGGGGTGCGGGAAGTGTTCCAGCACGGTGAATCGGCCCTGCTCGCCGACCCCGGCGACCCCTCGAGCCTCGCCGACCTGCTCGCCACCGTGTGCTCGGACGACGCGCTCCGCTCGCGGCTCGGTCAGAACGCTCGCCGACTGTTCGAGGAGCGGTACACGGAGGACCGGTTCTGGACCGCCCTGGAGACGCTGTTCGCCGAGGTCGGACACGCCGTCACCGCACGCGATGGAGCGGCCCGGTGATCCCCGACCGGGTCCGCGTGCGGCCCGCGACGATCGTCGTGGCGGTCGCAGGTGTGCTCTCCCTGGTGGCGCTGGGCGCGCTCGCCCGTCGGTCCGGGTCACTGCCCTTCCTGGTGGCCGGGATGCTGCTGGCAGTCGATGTCGTGCTCGTTCGCTGGTCCCAGCCGCGCCCGGGCCGGCTCGTCGGGGACCCACACCGTGTCGTCGTCCTGCTCGGGGCGAGCTGGGTCGCGATGGCGTTCCTCCCGGTGCACGACTTCGATCCGCAGTCCTCCCGAGCCGCGCTGACCGGGCTGACGATGCAGACCGCGGCGGAACTCGCCCTGTTCGGCCTGGTCGGGGCGTTCGCCGTCTTCCTCCTGCGGGCGTACGTTCCGTTCGTAGCGCCCGGCGCGGCGTTGACGATCCTGCCCGTGTGGGTCCTCACCTCGGCGGTGTGGGCCGACGCGCCGCGGTACGCGATCGGACGCGGCCTCGAGTACGTGGCCATGACCGCGGTGGCGGCAGCCACGGCCGGGCTGGCGGCTCGAGGCCGCGACGCCCTCGAGGAAGTGATCGCCCTCTTCCTTCGTTGGACGACGAGGGTGACGATGGTCCTGATCCTGCTCGGCATCGTGTTCGGACCCCGGTTCGTCGTCGAGACAGCGTCGAACCGGGACCGCTTCACCTGGATCGGTGCTCACCCCACGGCGTCGGGGTTCCTGCTCGGCGCGACGCTGCTGGTTCTCGTGTCGACGAACAGCCGACAGCTGCAAGTTCCCGCAACGGTCCGCGCCACCTTCGTCGTCGTTGCTGCGGTGGCGCTCTACCAGAACCAGACCCGCACCGTCCTGGCCGGCCTCGTCGTCGGCGGTGCGGTGCTGTTCGTGCTCCATGGGAGACGGCATCCCGACGCCGCCGCGCTCAGCGGGTTCTTCGCCGTCGGCGGGACCGTGGTTGCCGTTCTCGTCGCCGGCGGCGCGCTCGGTAGCTACATCCTCCGGGGCGGCGATTCGAGCCGCCTCACCACTCTCAACGGTCGCAGCGACCTGTGGGGCGTCGGCTTCGACGCGTTGACCGGACCGCTGGAGTGGTTCCACGGACTCGGATTCGGCGCCACCCGAGTGGTCTTCGTCGATCAGTACGCCTTCGCCGGCAATGCACACAACTCGGTACTGGGGATGTTGGTGGGCCTCGGGATCGTCGGTGTCCTGCTGCTGCTCGTTGCGGTGCTGGTTGCCGTGTTCGCCCTCGTCCGCAGTGGGTTCGTGTCCACCTCCACCCACGGACCAACCATGGTCGCCTTGCTCGCCTACGTGCTCGTCAACGCCATCACCAGCGACTGCCTCGCCGAACCGCACTACGGCCTGGTTTTCCTCTACCTCGGCACCGCGGCGGGCGTGGGCTGGTTCGCGGTCGCCCGCCACACAGACCGACAGCTCGCCGGCCCACCTGACGAGGTGGCTGCGACGGGAGGGTCCGGCGCCGCCGCTCGGGAGTCCTCCCGTGCATGACGCCGGATGCCATCCGGTGCTCGGCGTGGGCATCTCGGCTGTCGACTACGAGGCCGCGGTCGACCGGATCATCTCGGCCGCGGTGGCCGGCCGCCACCTCGGCGTCAGCGCGCTCGCCGTCCACGGTGTGATGACCGGCGTCGACGACCCGCACCAGCGCCACCGGCTCAACACCCTCGATCTGGTCGTGCCCGACGGCCAGCCGGTCCGATGGGCCCTCAACCTGTTGCACCGCACGCGACTCACTGACCGCGTCTACGGACCGGATCTCACCCTCGCCGTCTGCGCCGCCGCCGAGCGACGAGATCTACCGATCTTCCTGTACGGGTCGACGCCCGAGGTCCTCGACGCCCTCCGGCGCAACCTGACCCGACGGTTCCCGGACTTGCGAATCGCCGGTTGGCGACCGTCCTTGTTCCGACCCGCGACCGACGACGAGCAACGCCGGATCGCGGCCGAGATCGTGGCGAGCGGCGCCGCGATCTGTCTCGTCGGACTCGGGTGCCCGCGCCAGGAGACGTTCGTCTACGAACACCGGGACCTGGTGCCGATGCCGATGCTCGCCGTGGGCGCGGCGTTCGACTTCCATGCCGGGCTCCTGGCCCAAGCACCTCCGTGGATGCAGGCACGCGGGCTCGAATGGCTCTACCGGCTCGTCCACGAACCTCGTCGGCTCTGGCGCCGCTACCTGGTCCTCAATCCCCGCTACGTCGGACGGATCCTGCTCCAGTTCCTGCGTCTCCAGACCATCGACGAGGGCACCCCACCTTCTCATCCCGACCGACCGGCCTGATCGGCGTCGACAAGCCGAACGAAGTCACGCGTTCTCCAGGCAGGAGATCCACCCGCGCGTCCCGAACAAGACATCGGATGTCCAGCACGCACACGGCTGCCGTCCACGTACGCACAGGATCTGGGGTCAGAGAGGACGAGTGGACATGGCGTTCAACGCCGCGGGCACCTCACGTCGGATCGTCGAGGCCACCATCGCTGCGGTGCTGCTGGTACTCGCGGTCCCGCTGATCGCCGTCGGGCTGCTGCTCTCGTTCGCGTACTACCGCGCCTGGCCGTTCTTCGTGCACGAGCGAGTCGGCCTCGACGGTGAGCCGTTCCGGCTGTGCAAGATCCGGACCCTTCCCCCGACGACCGATCGCTACGCCGACAAGTACGCCCTGCAGTCGGCCGCTGTACCGCGGTTGATGCAGGCCGTGCGTCGCCTCCACTTCGACGAGCTACCCCAATTGGTCCATGTCTGCGCGGGCAGGATGACCTTCGTCGGGCCCCGACCGGAGATGCCCACGCTGCATGCCAGCTTGCCGGAGTCCTTTGCCCGGCTCCGGACCTCGGTCCGACCCGGGTTGACCTGCCTGTGGCAGATCAGTCCCCACAGCACAGGACTCATCGGCGAACGCACCGAGTACGACCGGCTCTACGTCGACCATCGCACGGTTCGTCTCGACCTGTGGATCCTGGCTCAGACGATCCGCAAGATGACGGTTGGGCGGACCATCCATCTCTTCGAGGTCCCGCGATGGACCATCTCCCCCGTGCCCCGGGGGATCGGCCTCACGCCCCTCGAGCAGCCGGCTCGAGCGTCGGTGGCTGGCCGGCCGCTCAGCCTGGTGGACTGATACCCCGCACCGCCGCAGAGCTCACACCGTCGGCGGGATCTCCCGGACCACGCCGTCGGCGATGGCGGCGGCCGCCACGGCCGCGGCCACCCGAGGCGCCACCGTGGTGTCGAACACCGACGGGATGATGTAGTCGGGCTCCAGCTCCGAGAGGGGGATGGAATCGGCGATGGCCTCGGCGGCCGCCAGCTTCATGTTCTCGGTGATGTCGGTGGCGCTGGCATCGAGCGCGCCGCGGAAGATGCCGGGGAAGGCGAGCACGTTGTTGATCTGGTTGGGGAAGTCACTGCGGCCGGTGGCGATGATCGCGGCCCGCCCCTTGGCTTCCTCCGGTCGGATCTCGGGCTCGGGGTTGGCGAGGGCGAACACGAACGGGTCCTTGTTCATCCGGTCCAGGTCGGTGGCCTCGATGATCCCGGGTCCGGACACACCGATGAACACATCCGCACCAGCGAGCAACTCGCCCACCGCGCCCTTGCGGCGGTCGGAGTTGGTGTGCTCGGCGAACCACTGCTTGGCCGAGTTCAGCTCGCCGCGGCCATCCCAGATCGCCCCCTTGCGGTCGGCACCGATCACCTCGGCCACCCCGGCCTCGAGCAGGATCTTGCCGCAGGCCACGCCGGCTGCCCCCACGCCGGCGATGACCACGCGCAGGTCGGCCATCTTCTTGTCGGTGAGCCGCAGCGCGTTCTGCAGCGCGGCGAGCACGACCACCGCGGTGCCGTGTTGGTCGTCGTGGAACACCGGGATGTCGAGGCTGGCCTTGAGCCGCTCCTCGACCTCGAAGCAGATCGGGGCGGCGATGTCCTCCAGGTTCACGCCCCCGAACGTGGGGGCGATGCGCTCGACGGTGGACACGATCTCATCGGCCGAGTGGACGTCGATGCAGATGGGGAAGGCGTCGACACCGGCGAAGTTCTTGAACAGCAGCGCCTTGCCCTCCATCACCGGCATGGCAGCCTCGGGGCCGATGTCACCGAGGCCGAGGACCGCGGTGCCGTCGGAGACGATGGCCACGGTGTTCTTGCGGATGGTGAGCTCGTGGGACAACTCGGGGTGCTCGTGGATCGACATGCAGACCCGGGCCACACCGGGCGTGTACGCCATCGACAGATCGTCGCGGTCCCGGATCGGCATGCGGGCGAGAACTTCGATCTTGCCGCCCTCGTGCATCTCGTAGGTGCGGTCACGCGCCACGGTGATCTCGACGCCCTCGAGCCCGCGGATCGCGTCCTTCACCGCCTCCTGGTGCTCCTCGCTCTCGCAGTTGATCACCACGTTCTCGTCGAGGAACTCGCCGCGGACGTCGAAGCCCTCGAGCTGGGTGATGTTGCCGCCGGCGTCGCCGACGGCCACGGCGAACCGCCCGAGCGAGCCCGGCGTGTTGTCGAGGCGGACCCGCAGGTGGAGTGAGAAGGCAGCAGTCGGGGTACCCATGGCGTCAACCTACGGCTTGCCGGACACCGGGTGAGAACGCGAACGACCGGCCACCGCGTCGGCAGCCGGTCATTCGGAGTTCGATGGGTTCCGGAGCGCTAGGCCTCCGACTGGGACATCTCCTCGAGGCAGGCTCGGATCTCGGATGCCTTGAAGCGGCGATGACCGCCGAGGGTACGGATGGCGTTGAGCTTGCCCGCACGGGCCCAACGCGTCACGGTCTTGGGGTTCACCCGGAACAGCGCCGCAACCTCCGATGGGGTCAGGAGCGCTTCGGGGGAGTCGAGGCCTTCGTGTTCTGCCATGGTGTGGTGTGTCTTCCTCGTGGGTCGCCGGCACACGTCGTGTCCGGTTCAGACTCAAACGTACGGAACGTGCATTCAGTTGGCGATAGCCCGGGTGGGCTATTTCAGCGTTGGTGGATGACTAGTCCCTGTTTGTCCGCTGTGGCCGATGCCGACCGTCCTCGTCGGCTTGCGCCCCGGTGGTGCCGGTACCGTCCGTGTCGTGCCCACCTCCCAGGAATCCACATCGCCATCGGTCTTCGAGCAGATGACCGTGGTGGGCGACCACCGCTTCGAGCAGGTCGCGTTCTGCCACCACGAGCCCAGCGGATTGCGAGCGATCGTCGCCATCCACTCCACCACCCTGGGTCCCGCGCTCGGCGGCACCCGGTTCTGGCCCTACGCCAGCGAGGCCGAGGCCGTCACCGATGCCTGCCGGCTGGCGCGGGGCATGACCTACAAGCACGCCGCGGCCGGCCTCGATCAGGGCGGGGGCAAGGCGGTGATCTGGGGCGACCCCCGGACCGATCGCTCCGAGGCCCTGATCCGCGCGTACGCCCGCTTCGTCGACGGTCTCGGCGGGCGGTACCTGACGGCCGAGGATGTCGGGACCACCCAGGCCGACATGGACCTGATCCGCCGGGAGACGCCGTTCGTCACCGGGGTGAGCTCGTCGCTCGGCGGCTCGGGCGACCCCTCACCTGCCACGGCATGGGGTGTGCTGTGGGCGATGCGGGCCGCCGCCGACCTGCGATGGGGCTCACCCGACCTGGCCGGCCGCCACGTCGTCGTGTCCGGTGTCGGCAAGGTCGGGGGAGCCCTGGTCGACCACCTCGTCGCCGACGGGGCCACGGTCACGGTCGCGGACGTGAAGCCGGCGGCGATCGCGACCGCGATCGAAGCGCACGGCCCGGACCGGATCGCGGTGGTCGACCCCGACGACGCCCACCAGGTCGAGTGCGACGTGTTCGCACCGTGCGCGCTCGGCGCGGTGCTCTCCGAGACGACGATCCCCGAGTTGCGCTGCGAGGTGGTGGCCGGCTCGGCCAACAACCAGTTGGCCACCGACGACGACGATGATCGTCTCGCCGCCCGCGGCATCCTGTACGTCCCCGACTACGTGGCCAACGCCGGTGGTGTGATCAACATCGCCGAGGAACCGGCCGGGTACGACCACGACCGGGCCTGGCGGCGCATCGAGACCATCGGTCAGACCGTACGCGACGTCATCGCCATCGCGGAGCGCGACGGCATCACGCCCGCGGAAGCGGCCGACCGCTACGCCGAGCAGCGCATCGAGGCCGTCGCCACCGTGGCCCGCCTCCGGCGCGGCGCTCACGGCCCTTCGTAGGGGAACCCCAGATCCGGAGCGGTCACCAGAGCCACGAACGGGATGCCGCGCGCCTCGGCCATGGCCGCGACCGTTCCTCCCCGGTCGACCACCGACAGGAGGAGCACGGCCTCGGCACCGGCCTCGGCCACGACATCGGCGGCCTCGAGCATCGACACGCCGCGGGTGACCGCATCCTCGACGATGACCACGCGGTCGCCGGCCGCGAGCGCACCGGCGATGCGGCCCCCACCCCCGTGGTCCTTGGCCTCCTTGCGCACGCTGAACGACCGCAGGGCGCGACCGCGGGTGGCACCGATGGCCGCGACGCCGAAGGCCACCGCGTCGGCCCCCATGGTCAGGCCGCCGATCGCGGTGACGTCGTCGGGGATGGCGGCGAGGGCGGCGTCGGCCACCAACACCATCCCCTCCGGCCGGCACGTGGTCTGCTTGGCATCGCAGAACCAGTTGCTCCGCCGGCCCGACTTGAGGACGAAGTCGCCCTCCCGGATCGAATGGGTGCGGATGTGCTCCACCAGGTTCACCGGTTCCTCCAGAGGGGATCGGACCGCTTGGCCACGAAGAAGGCGATCAGGACGATCGTCAGCCCGGCCACGGACGCGGCCACGTTGCGCCCGACCCAATCGTGGAGCGCTGCGTTGTCGCGGTAGTCGGCGATGGCCGCGAACTGGTCATCGGAGAGGAGCCGATCGGACTGGTCGGCACCGACGCGGTCATCGAGGTAGACGAGCTGGCCGGCGTCGACCTGCACCTCGGTCTCGATCTCCTCGCCCTCGACATCGGCGAACACGTCCCAGACGTCGACGGTCCGCCCATCGGCGGTGTCGTGCGTGGCCCGGGTCACCGGCTTGGTGACGGTGGCGTCGAAGCCGACCGAGGCCAACGCCCCCACGGCGGTGCCGGCCGCCTGCCCCGCGTCCAGATCGGGACGGGGCGTGAACCACGCCGCTCCGGCCGCCCCGACCGCGACGAAGACGAGAGCCCAACTCGCCGGCCGGATCACGGACCGCACGGCTATGGCGTCCCCGCGCCGCCGTCGAGCAGCCACTGGCGAAACGCCTGCCGCTGCTCCACGTCGAGCTGCGCGGTGGTGGCGATCAGCTCCAGCAGCTTCTCGGAGTCGAAGGGTTTGGACACGAAACCCAGGGCGCCCAGCTCGATGGCATGTCGACGGTGCGCGTCCCGGTCGGTGGCCAGTCCGCTGACGACGATGATCGCCGGCAGTGGCTCCTCGAGCTGGTCGAGCACGCTCCAGCCGTCGAGACCGGGCATCATCACGTCGAGGAGCACCACGTCGGGGTCGAGGACCGGGATCCGGTCGAGGGCCTCGAACCCGTCGTCGGCAGTGACCACGTCGTAGCCCTCGGCTTCGAGCTCGAGCCGGAGCAGCAGCTGGATGTCGGGCTCGTCGTCCACGACCATCACGGTGGTCACGATCCGGCCCGACCGACGTAACGCACCCGTCCCTCGCCGTGGTCCACCACCCCGATCTGCACGGCCCGGTGTCCCGCGGTACGGAGCACGTCGAGCGCGATGTGGACATCGGAGTCGGGCACGACCACGGCCATGCCGATGCCCATGTTGAAGACCCGGGCCATCTCCTCGTCGCTGACCCGGCCGAGGCGCTGGATCTCGGTGAACACCCGGGGTGACTCCCACGCCGACCGGTCGATCACCGCGTCGAGCTTGGCGGTGAGCACGCGGTTGAGGTTGCCGGGGATCCCGCCGCCGGTGATGTGAGCGACGGCGCGGACGTCGACCACCCGCAGCAACGAGCCGATGGCCGGTGAGTAGATCACCGACGGCACCAGCAACTCGTCGGCGAGCGTGTGGTGGGCGCCCTCGTACGCGGGGTCGTCGAGGTTGCGGCCGGCGACGTCGAGCAGCACCCGTCGAGCGAGCGAATAGCCGTTGGATCGCAGACCGGGCGAGGGCAAGCCGAGGATGACGTCGCCGGGGCGGACGGTGGAGCCATCGAGGATGCGGTCACGCTCGGCGACCCCCACGGCGAAGCCGACCAGGTCGAACTCCCCCGGCTCCATGGCCCCGGGGTGTTCGGCCATCTCACCGCCGATGAGCGCGCATCCGGCATCGCGGCACCCTTTGGCCACGCCGGAGACGAGCTGGTCGATGTGGTCGGGATCGAGGGAACCCACCGCGATGTAGTCGAGGAAGAACAACGGCTCGGCGCCCGCGCAGGCGATGTCGTCGACGCACATCGCCACCAGGTCGATGCCGATCGAGTCGAACCGGCCGGTCTGGTGGGCGATCATCGCTTTCGTGCCCACGCCGTCGGTGGACGAGACGAGCACCGGGTGGTCGAAGCGGTGGGTCGGGAACTGGAACAGCCCCCCGAAGCCGCCGATGTCACCGATGACCTCGGGGCGGAAGGTGGACCGGACGTGGGCCTTGATGCGCTCGACCGCGACCTCGCCGGCGGCGATGTCGACCCCGGCACCGGCGTAGGTCTCGGCCTGCCGGTCGGTCGGTTCCGGCGAGCCTGGTTCCGGCTGCTCGTCCGTGTCCGGCGCGGACTCCTCGCCCATGTTCAGCTGTCGAATCCGAGCTGACCGAACGCGGCCGCCGCGCTGCGCTGGGCCACGGCGGCGGCGATGCCGCTCGCTTGGGGGACGGGTGCCGGAGCTTCCCCGGACGACCCGATCTCGAGCACGCCCTTGTTCAGGCTGACCGGGATCTCGACCGGGTAGTTGCCGGTGAAGCAGGCGTCACAGAAGCCGCTCTGCGGGGTGCCGGTGGCGGCCACCAGCCGGTCCAGCGTCAGATACGCGATGGAGTCGACCTTGAGGAAGTCCCGGATCTCCTCCAGGTCGAGGTTGGCGGCCAGCAGCTCGCTACGGACACCGGTATCGATGCCGTAGAAGCACGACCACATGACAGGCGGGGCCGAGATGCGGAGGTGGACCTCGGTGGCCCCGGCCTCGCGGAGCATCTGGGTGAGGGTCCGCTGGGTGGTGCCCCGGACGATGGTGTCGTCGACGACCACGATGCGCTTGCCGACGAGGTTCTCCTTGAGCGGGTTGAGCTTCATCCGCACCGCGGCTTCGCGAGCCTGCTGGTTGGGGGCGATGAAGCTGCGTCCGATGTAGCGGTTCTTGACCAGGCCGTGGCCGGACGGGATGCCCGACTCGAGGGCGAAGCCCTCGGCGGCGGGGACACCGGACTCGGGTACGCCCATGACCATGTCGGCGTCGACCGGGGCCTGCTGGGCGAGCTGGCGTCCCATGCGGACTCGGGCCTGGTGGACGTTCTTGCCGTACAGGTTGGAGTCGGGCCGGGCGAAGTACACGAACTCGAACAGGCACAGGCGGGGATCGATGGACGACTCGGGGAAGGCCCGCTGCGAGCGGTACCCGGTGGCGTCGATGATGATCATCTCGCCCGGTTCGACCTCGCGCACGAAATGGGCGCCGATGAGGTCGAGGGCGGGCGTCTCCGACGCCAGCACCCAGCCCGACTCGATGCGGCCGAGGCACAGGGGGCGGAAGCCGTGGGGATCGCGCACGCCGACGACGTGCGCCTCGTCCATGACCACGATCGAGAACGCCCCCTCGAGCTGGGGCAGGACCTCGAGCATGGCCCGCTCCAGCTCGCGGTCGTCTCCCCGGTGGTCGTCGCGCTCGATGGCCCGGGCGATGAGCTCGACGACGAGGTCGCTGTCCGAGGTGACCGCACCGGACCCGGGCAGCATCCCGAGCTCGATCGCGAGGTCGGCGGTGTTGACCAGGTTGCCGTTGTGGCCGAGGGCGATCTGGTGGCCGGCAGCACCCCGGGCGACCGGCTGGGCGTTCTGCCACACGCTGGACCCGGTGGTGGAGTAGCGGGTGTGTCCGATGGCCAGGTGCCCGGGCAGGCCGTTGAGGATGCGGTCGTCGAACACCGAGGCCACCAGTCCGGTGTCCTTGACGGTGACCAGCTCCGTGCCGTCGGAGACCGCCATCCCGGCGGCTTCCTGGCCGCGGTGCTGGAGCGCGAACAGCCCGAGGTAGGTCAGGTGTGCCACCGTCTGGCCCGGCGCGTAGATGCCGAAGACGCCACAGGCCTCCTTCAGCTCGTCGGCACCGGTGTCGGGGCCGGACGGTTCCGGGGCCCGGCGGTTCGATGGCGATGCGGCGGAGGGGGAGGGAGTCGTCGGCATGGGACCTACGGGGTTGGCCGGTGCCACGCTACCGGCCGCTCGATCGTGCACCGAACCCGAGCCACGGTCGGGCGATGGCGGCACTCGGGTCCCCGACCAGTCCGATCATGCGGTCCCGGTCATTCGGCCAGGCGCCGGGCGACTGCCTCGGCGATGCGGTCGAGCTGCTCGGACGAGAACAACTCCCCGTCGGCACGGAGCTTGATGCGGCGGCGCAGCGCGACCAGTTCCTTGCGCAACGCGTCGACGAGGTCGTCGGAGGCGCCACCGGCCGCCCGGATCTCGTCTCGCAACAGATCGATCGTGTCGGGGTCGATGGCGACCACATCGGCTCCGGCCGGTGCGGGACCGGAGTCGGGACCGGAGTCATCATCGGGCTCGGCGGCGATGGTGTCGATGAGCTGGCGGAGGGCGTCGAACTCCGCGGTGATCTGGTCGCGCAGGGTGGCGACCTGATCGGCCAGCTCCGGACCGGCACCCGTCGCGGGCGGCGCGATGTCTTCGGCCAGCTCGAGGCCCTCGTCGAGCCGGGCGATGATGTCCTCGATCCCGGTGCGCACCGAGCGCAGGTCGTCGTCGTTGCCGGCGGTCTCGTCGAGGCGACCGAGGACCGATTCGACCCCGGTGGACAACGACGCCAGCTGCTCGTCGAAGCGGGCCTGCAGACCAGCCGCTCGGTCGGCGCCGGTGGACTCGCTGCTGGCCCGGAGCTCGTCCACCGCGGCGCGCAGTTCGGTGACCGCCTGCATCCGGTCGTGGAGACCGGCGAGATCGGCCCGCAGCTGGTCGACCGTGCCGGCGAGGGCGTCGGAGGGCTCGACCACGAGACCCTCGGAGAGCTCGCTGCGCAGGGCGGCCACGTCGGATGCCATCGATCGGAGCACCTCGTCAGCGCCACCGTCGTCGGCACCACCGCCCCCGGAGCCGGACGTGTCCGACTGGGCCACGAGGTCGCGCACCGCGGCGGTGAGTTCGGACACGTCGCCCTGGAGCCGGGCGAGTTGTTCGATGGCGGCGGCCGCGCCCGCGAGCTCGTCGAGTGATTCCCGGACACTGCGGAATTCGTCCCAGAGCGCGCCGACCACCTCGCCGGACGCGGTGTCGAGCAGGGCTTCGCGGACCTCGTCGAGCAGCGTCCGGACCTCGGCGAGCGTGCGGGCCGGCCCATCGCCGCCGAGATCGGGGGCGTCACCGCTGTGGTCGCTCATGATTCCTCCGCTTCGAGCCGATTCGACCGTCCATCTTGTCTCATCGACGGGGCGGGTCGAGGGATTCGACTCCGGTCCCGCACCACGACCTGCGTGGGCGTCCTCGATACGCTCGGCGGATGCTCTCCCGCATCGACCGGCTGCTCCACCGCCGGCTCGGTCATCGACCGGTCATCGCCAAGCTGGTGAAGTACAGCGCAGCCTCGGTGTCGGGGGTCGTCACCAGCCAGGTGACCCTGGTCTTCTGCCTGGTGGTCGTCGATCTCGCCGCCGTCACCTCCAACATCATCGCGGTGACGCTCGGTGCCATCCCCAACTACCTCATCAACCGGGCGTGGACGTTCAACAAGCGGGGGGCCCACAGCTTCACCCGCGAGGTCCTCCCGTTCTGGCTGATGGCCATCCTCGGCCTGATCCTGTCGACCTTCGCCGTGGCGTGGGCCGACACCCGCTTCGACGGCAATATCCTCGTGCTCAGCGCGGCCAACATCGGCTCGTTCGGGGTGTTGTGGGTGGCGAAGTTCTTCGTGCTCGAGCGCTTGCTGTTCGTCCCGCTCGCCCACGCCATCGAGCACGAGCAGGAGCACCACTCGACGCCGGCACCCTGAGGCGACCGCCCCGCTCCGACGATCAGCCCTGCGCGGTACCCGCCCCCAGGGCGTCGGGCAGGGCACGCCGCCAGCGGGCGTGGACCTCGGCGACATCGAGATCGACGAGCTGCCCGATGCGCAGCCGGGACCCGCCGGCGGCGCCGACCACACGGGCCGGCACCCCGGCATCGGCCGCGGCCGCCGTGAACGCGTCCACGTCGGTCGGGTCGATGGCGCACAACGCCGCCGACGGCGTCTCGGCGAAGAGCGCGACGTGCCCGCCGGGAGCCGGAAGGTCGACGGTCGCTCCGATGGCGGTGCGGGCCGCCATCTCGGCCAGGGCGGGCCCGAAGCCGCCCGCGACGTCGTGCATCGACACCACCCGCCCGGCGGCGGCCACTTCCCGCACGAACCCGGCCACCATGCGATGGGTGGCGAGATCGACCGGCGGCGGCGACCCGCGGTGATGGCCCCTCGACCAGGCCCACGCGCTGCCGGAGAGGGAGGTGGCCGGCGCGCCGAGGAGGACGAGCGTGGTACCAGCCGAGAGGCCGACGCTCGGCGGGCGACGCTCCAGGTTCGCGATCAGCCCGACCGTGCCCACCACGGGCGTCGGGTCGATGTCGACCCCACCCGAGGTGTTGTACAGCGAGACGTTGCCACCCACGACCGGCACCGACAGGGCTCGACACGCTTCGGCCATGCCGTCGATGGCCTCACTGAGCTGCCACATGACCTCGGGATGCTCGGGGTTGCCGAAGTTGAGGCAGTTCACCAGGCCCAGAGGCTCGGCGCCGACACAGGCCAGGTTCATCACCGACTCGGCCACCACCGCGATGGTCCCCGCGCGGGGGTCGAGGCGGCACCAGCGGTGGTTGCCGTCGGTGGTGAGGGCGAGACCCCGACCGGTGGGGACCCCGGTGCGCGGATCCTTGAGCCGCAACACGGTGGCGTCGCCACCGGGCCCCTCGACGGTGTTGAGGAACAGCTGATGGTCGTACTGCGACGACACCCACGACGTGTCGGCCAACAGGCCGAGCAGATCCTCGTTCGGGTCAGCCGGAGCGTCGAGGAGGTCGGCGGAGTCGGCCGCGGCCTCGTCGCGGTCGGCCGGCGGCGCGAGTGGCCGGTGGTAGACGGGCGCGTCGTCGTCGAGCGAGTTGGCCGGTATGTCGGCCAGCACCTCGCCGTCCAGGCGGTCCAGCACCCGGAAGCGTCCGGTTCCGGTCACCGTGCCGATCACCGAGGCGGCGATCTCCCACTTGGCACAGATCGCCAGCAGGTCGTCGAGCTTGGCCGGTTCCACGATCGCCAGCATCCGTTCCTGGCTCTCGCTGATCATCAGCTCGAACGGTTCCAGACCGGCCTCCCGGACGTGCACCTCGGACAGGTACAGATCCATGCCGACGCCGCCCTTGGACGAGGTCTCGCTGGCCGCTCCGGTGATCCCCGCGGCCCCGAGGTCCTGGATCCCCACCACCAGCCCGGCCTCGAGGATCTCGAGACAGGCCTCGATCAGGCGCTTCTCCTCGAACGGGTCGCCCACCTGCACGCTGGGGCGCTTCTCCTCGTGGCCCTCCTCGAAGGCGGCCGAAGCCAACACGCTGGCGCCACCGATGCCGTCTCGGCCGGTGGCCGAACCGAACAGCACCGTCAGGTTGCCCGGTCCCGACGCCCGGGCGAGCGCCAGCCGGTCCTGCGGCAACACGCCGAGGCAGAACACGTTCACCAGTGGATTGCCCCGGTAGGTGGCATCGAAGACCGTCTCGCCGCCGACAGTGGGGACGCCCACCGAGTTGCCGTAACCGGAGACGCCGGACACCACCCCCTCGGCGATCCAACGGCTGCGGGGATCATCGAGCGGACCGAAGCGCAGCGGATCCATCAGGGCGATGGGCCGGGCCCCCATCGAGAAGACGTCGCGCAGGATGCCCCCGACCCCCGTGGCGGCCCCTTCGTAGGGCTCGATCGCCGAGGGGTGGTTGTGGCTCTCGATGCGGAACGCGGCCGCGATGCCGTCGCCCACGTCGACCACACCAGCGCCCTCTCCGGGGCCGACCAACACGTGCGGCGCCTCCGACGGCAGCCGGCGCAAGTGCAGGCGCGACGACTTGTACGAGCAGTGCTCCGACCACATCACGGAGTACATGGCGAGCTCGAGGTGGTTCGGCTGGCGCCCGAGGATGGTCGCGATCTGCGCGGCCTCGTCGTCAGTGAGTCCCAGCGCCCGGTGGACAGCGGGATCGACGGGCTCAGCAGGTGACGCCATAGCAGCAACGCTAGGCCGTTCGCACCAGTCGGCCGTTCATCGCGATCGGCATCAGCCGGAATGTGATGAATACCAACAGCCCCATTCCCGACAATGCCCGTTCGAGGAATTGAATTCGTTCCGATCCTGTGGTTTGCTTGATTCATTATGGCCGAAAAACGCGGAATGACCCAGGAGCACAAGGACGCCCTCGCCGAAGGGCGCCGGCAGGGAAAGGCAGTCCGCAATTATCTCGAAGCGCTGGAGCAGCACAAACCCAAGCGCGGCCGGAAGCGGACCCCGGAATCGATTCGGAAGCAGCTCGACAAGATCAATGCCGAACTCGACCGCGCCGATCCGGTGAAGAAGCTCCAGATGATCCAGGACCGCATCGATCTCGAGGCCGAACTGGAAGCGATCGAGAACAAGCCGGATCTCAGTGCCCTGGAGGACGAATTCGTCACCGCGGCCAAGCCCTACAGCGAACGCAAGTCCATCTCGTATGCCGCGTGGCGCGAACTCGGAGTCGAGGCCGCCGTGCTCAAGCGGGCCGGGATCACCCGAGGGAGCTGATCACCCGCTCACACCGGCGCCGACGCCGCCACCTCCAGCAGCGACTGCAGCATCGGGAGGCCGTCGGTCGATCCGAGGAGCACGTTCGACGCTCGTTCCGGATGGGGCATCAAACCGACGACGTTCCGGGTCTCGTTGCACACGCCGGCAATGTCGTCGACCGAGCCATTGGGGTTCTCGACATAGCGCACCACCACCTGATCCTGGTCACGGAGTCGGGCCAACGTCTCGGCATCACAGGTGTAGTTACCCTCGAAATGGTTGATCGGGATCCGCAGCTCCTGGCCACGTTGCATCCGGGCGGTCAAGGGTGAATCGGTGGATTCGACCCGCAACTTCACGGTCGTGCACAGGAACTTCAGTCCGGCGTTCTTCTGGAGTGCACCGGGCAGCATTCCCGCTTCGGTGAGGACCTGGAACCCGTTGCAGATGCCGACCACGGGCCCGCCACGAGCGGCGAACTCCTGTACGGCACCCATGACCGGCGAGAAGCGGGCGATGGCCCCCGGCCGGAGGTAGTCGCCATGGGCGAAGCCACCCGGGACGATGACACCATCGACCTGGCCGACGTGGTCGTCGCCATGCCAGAGGATCTCGGCCTCTCCACCGAGGCTGGTGATGGCTTCCAGTGCGTCCTGCTCGCAGTTCGATCCCGGGAACAGCACCACCCCGATGCGAGCACTCACGAGACCGCGCCCGAGGTCGACGCCTCGGTGACGGTGACGACCGAGTCCTCGATCACCGGGTTGGTGAGGAATCGGGCACACACGTCCTCGACACGGGCCCGAGCCGCCTCGATGCTGTCGGCCTCCACGGTGAACCGCATCGACTTGCCGACCCGCACGCCGCTGAAGCCCTCGAATCCCAGGGCGGGCAACGACCGCTCGATGGTGGCACCCTCCGGGTCGGCGATGCCGGAGCGCGGGCTGGTCTCGACCTGGACGTCGAATCGCATGCCCCGCAATCTACGTCACCAACCCTCCAGAAATTTCGTTGCTGCGTCAGCCCAGCCGTGACGCAGCAACGACAGATCCAGGGTCAGTCGCCCGGCCAGTCGTCGAGCGACTTGCCACAGATGCGCTCGTAGCCCTCGCGGTAGCGGGCGGCGGTGGCGGCCACCACGTCGTCGGGCAACGTCGGCGGGGGCGGGGTCTTGTTCCAGCCGTCGACGGCCGCGAGCCAGTCCCGGAGGGGCTGCTTGTCGAAGCTGGGCGGCGTGGTGCCCGGTGTCCATTCGGCGGCGGGCCAGAAACGGGACGAGTCCGGCGTGAGGACCTCGTCGCAGATGGCCAGTTCCCGGTCGATCCACCCCAGCTCGAACTTGGTGTCGGCGATGATGATGCCCCGCTCGCGGGCCCAGTCGGCGCCCGTCTGGTAGGCGGTGATGGCGATCTCCCGGGCCCGCTCGGCCACGTCCTTGCCCACGAGGTCGACGGCGGCGGCGAAGTCGATGTTCTCGTCGTGTTCGCCGATCTCGGCCTTGGTGGAGGGGGTGAAGACCGGCTCGGGCAGCCGGTCGGACTCCTGGAGCCCGGAGGGCATGTCGGCGCCGTGCATGGTGCCCGAGGTCTGGTACTCCTTCCACGCCGAACCGGTGATGTAGCCGCGGACGATGCACTCGATCGGGAGCATTTCTGCCTTGCGGGTGAGCATCGACCGGCCGGCCAGGGCGTCATCGCGAGCCGCGGCGGGGAACTCGTCGATGTCGGTGGAGATCAGATGGTTGGGAGCGACGTCGGCGAGGAGGTCGAACCAGAACGCGGACATGGCGGTGAGGACGCGGCCCTTGTCGGGGATGGTCTCGTCCATCACGACATCGAAGGCGGAGATCCGGTCCGACGTCACCATGAGGAGCCGGTCCGCGCCATCGGGACCCGGCCCGGCGTCGTAGATGTCGCGGACCTTGCCGGTGTTGAGGAGGGGGAGATCGATGGTCACGACCCAAGACTGCCTCACGGCAGCGTCGTCGCGGAACACGGTCAGCGGGTGAGCTGCTGCTCGACCACGCTCGTCCCCCCGTCGGGCCCGGCCGCCCCGGTGACGAACAGGCGCGACAGATCCGCCGACAGCGCCATCTCGGGTGGAACCGACGTCGGCAGGTCGATCCCCGCCTCCGGGGCGGTGCCACCGAACGCCACCGAGATCGCGTGCCACTGGCCGTTGGCATCACCGACGATGGCCACCACCAGCCCGTCGGACACGGCCTCGACCGCGATCGCCGAGGCGATCGTGGGTCCCCCCGAGGCCCCGGACAGGACGATCCGGTCCCCCGAGGTGGTGTCCACCGCGACCAGCCCGCTGCCGGTGGCGACCACGATGTCGCGCCCCGACGGCGAGACGGAGAGGTCGACCACCCCGGGGATCTGGGCGACCACGGTGCCGTCGAGCCGGAGGGTGCCGTCGGTCGACGAGGTTGCCACGCGGCCGTCGACGGTCACGTCGAGATGGACGACGTCGTCGAGTCCGAGATCGGTGGCCTCGCTCGGCCCGGTGGGGAACTCGTAGAGGTGCCGGTGTTCGCGACCGTCGGCGCCGACCGCGTAGGTGCTGGCCACCAGGGTCCCGGCCGAGCGGAACTCGAGGTCGAGGATGGAGTCCACCGGTCGGCCCAGTTCGAGGTCGGGGATGGTGAGCTCGACCGGGTCGGCGATCGTCCCGTCGTCGGCCAGGGTGCCGGTCACGACGGTGGCGCCGTAGCCCTCGCACTGGGTCATGACCGCGACCTCGTCCTGGGGGCCGAAGCGGATCTCGATTCCACCCGAGGCGTCACCCAGCGGGGCCGGGAGCGCAACGGCCCGGCTGCCGCCGTCGGTGGGCTGGACGAACAGCGACTGGGCCGGGCTGCCCTCGCATCCCGAGCCACCGTCGGGGGCGGCGTCAGCCACGTAGACGAAGGTTCCGGTGGGATCGACGCCCACCAGCCGGCCCGAGCCGAGGTCGATCGGATCGCCGTCGGCGCGGAGCGGCCCGACCGTTGCCGTCCCAGCGGTGGTGCCGGGGCCGGCGGTGGTCGTCGGGTCAGTGGTCACGCCGACCGAGTCGTCGCTGTCCTGGCGCACGAAGACACCGACCGCGACGAGTCCGATCAGGACCACCGCCGCGGCGACCACCGCGGGACGGACCGGAAACCGCCGCCGGGCGCGGTGGGCGGCGAGTGACACCGGTTCTGCGGCCTCGAGACCGGCCCGGACCTCGGTCCAGAAGCCCTCCCGATGGTCTGGGGTGCGGAGGCCGTCGAGCAGGCGGCTCAGCTCATCGTCACGGTGTTCCTCGGTCATCGCTCCTCCTCCCCGAGGTCGAGCAGGGTTCGCATGTGGGCCCGGGCCCGCGTCAGTCGGCTGGACACGGTGCCGGCGGGGATGCCGAGGACGGTGCCGGCCTCGTCGTAGGACAGCCCTTCGCCGTCGACCAGCAGGAGGGTGGCGCGATGGTCGGGGTCGAGCCGGCCGAGCGCCCACTGCAGATCGGTACGACGGACCGCCGTCTCGGCCGAGGGGTCGAACGAGCCTCCGCCGGTGGGTGTCGGTTCCTCGGGGAGTTCGTCCTCCGCCCGGCGCGAGCGACGGCGGAGGTGGTCGATGCACGTGGTGGCCACGATGCGGTGCAGCCAGGTCGAGAACCGGGCGTCACCGCGGAAGCGCCGAACGGCCCGGAAGGCCTTCACGTAGGCGTCCTGGAGGGCGTCGTCCATCGCCGCCTGCCCGCCCAGCATCCGGAAGGCCAGGGCCCGCATCTGGTCGTCGTGGCGCCGCACGAGGGTCTCGAACGCGGCGGCGTCACCGTGGCGAGCGGCGTCGACGAGCTCTGCCTCCGTCATGGTCGGGTCGGCAAGGGTGCAAGTGCCCACATGTATGGGACGCTGCCAGGAGGGCGATCCCTCCGAGAAATCTTCGATTCCGTTCTTCTCGGGCCGATGCCGGCCGGATCAGAGGATGTCGCCCGGGGCGTACGCCGCCGCGTCGGGGAACCGCTCGACCACCGCCGAGACCTGCTCGACGAACGCGCCGACCTGGCCGACGGCCCGACCGGCGACGGCCATCGGGTCGGCGAGGGCAGCGTGCAGACCATCGGCGTCGATCGGTAGGCGCGGGTCCGTGCCCAGCCGATCGAGCAGGTCGTTGGTGGCCAGACCCTGCTCACGCATCTCGAGCGCCACGGCCACCGCGTGTTCCTTGATGGCCTCGTGGGCCTCCTCGCGTCCCGCTCCGGCCCGCACCGCGGCCATCAGCACCTTGGTGGTGGCGAGGAAGGGGAGGTACCGGTCGAGCTCAGTGCGGATGACAGCCGGGTAGGCGCCGAACCCGCGCAGGACGGTGAGGAAGGTCTCGAACAGCCCGTCCATGGCGAGGAAGGCGTCGGGCAGGGCGACGCGGCGCACCACCGAGCACGACACGTCGCCCTCGTTCCACTGGTCGCCGGCGAGGCTGGTGACCATGGCCTGGTGACCGGCGAGAACGTGCTTGAGCCCGCACACCCGCTCGCAGGAGCGGCTGTTCATCTTGTGGGGCATGGCCGACGAACCGACCTGACCGGGCAGGAAGCCCTCGGTGGCCAGTTCCTGACCGGCCATGAGCCGGATCGTCGTGGCCAGGCTCGACGGACCCGCCGCGAGCTGGACCAGGGCGCCGACGACCTCGAGGTCGAGCGACCGGGGATAGACCTGGCCCACGTTGGTGAACGTGTGGCGGAACCCGAGGTGCCGGGCGACCGCGGCCTCGACCGCGTCGACGGCATCGTCGGAGCCGAGCAGGTCGAGCTGATCGGTCTGGGTGCCGACCGGGCCCTTGATGCCTCGCAGCGGATAGCGCTCGATGAGCGCGTCGAGGCGGTCGAACGCGACGAGCAGCTCCTCGCCGGCCACCGCGAATCGCTTGCCCAGGGTGGTGACCTGGGCGGCCACGTTGTGGCTACGGGCCGCGATCGGCATCTCGGCATAGGTGGTGGCCAGCGATGCCAACGCGGCCAGCGTGGCCACGGCTCGATCGCGGATCAGGACCATGGCGTCGCGGACCTGGAGTTGCTCGACGTTCTCGGTGAGGTCGCGCGACGTCATGCCGGCATGGATGAGCTCGTGGCCGGCCAGGGCCGAGAACTCCTCGATCCGGGCCTTCACGTCGTGCTTGGTCACCCGCTCACGGGCCTCGATGGAGGCGAGATCGACCTTGTCGACCGCGGCGCGGTAGTCGTCGATCGCGCCGGCCGGGACCTCGAGGCCGTTGGCGGCCTGCGCCTCGAGCACGGCGAGCCACAGCCGCCGCTCGAGGACGACCTTGTTCGCCGGTGACCACAGCTGCACCATGTCGCGGCTGGCGTAGCGCGACGCCAACACGTTGGGGAGCACGGGATCAGCGGGTCCGGTCACCGACCCATTCTGCCAACCCCAGAAGCGGAGCCGGCAGACGAAGTCTGCGGGCGAAGCGGCTCAGCTCTGGGCGGCGCGTTCCTTGCGGTCGTCCACCAGCTTGGCCGCGAGATCGGCGTCGCTGATGGCCAGCATCTCGACCACGAGGAGGGCGGCGTTGAGCGAACCGTTCACCGCCACCGTGGCCACCGGGATGCCCTTGGGCATCTGGACCGTGGAGAGCAGGGCGTCGAGCCCGTCGGACATGCCGCCGGAAAGGGGGACCCCGACGACCGGCAGCGTGGTGTGGGCGGCGACGACTCCGGCGAGGTGGGCGGCCATGCCGGCGCCGCAGATGAAGGCCACGTAGCCGTTCTCGCGGGCGCTGGTGGCCAACGCGGTGACCTCGGCGGGGTTGCGGTGGGCGGACAGGACCCGGACGTCGGCTTCGATGCCGAAGCCCTCCAGCGTCTCCGACGCCGCCTTCATCTTGTCTGCGTCGCGGGGGGAACCCATCAGGATTGCGACCTTGTGCACTTCGACTGCTCCTCGCTGTCTTGGGGGTGGTCAGGTGGGGTTGGCGGCGATGTCGCGCCGGTGGTGCATACCCACCCAGTCGAGGCAGGCGACCCCTTCGTAGGCCTTGGCCCGGGCCGCCTCGATGGTGGGTGCGGTGCCGACGACGTAGAGGACCCGGCCGCCGGCGGTGATGAGCTGGGGGACGCCTTCACGGACATCGCCCGAGCGCACGCCACCGAAGAAGATCTCGACCCCGTCGATGGCCGATGCGGCGTCCAGCCCGGAGATGACGTCGCCCAGGCGGGGCGAGGCGGGATAGTGCTCCGAGGCGCAGGCCACGGTCACACACGCCTCGTCGCTGAAGGTGGGCTGATGCGCCAGTTCGCCGGCCGCGGCCTCGGCCAGCAGTTGCGCCAGATCGCTGGTGACCCGGGGCAGCACCACCTGGGACTCGGGATCGCCGAAGCGCACGTTGTACTCGATGAGCTTGGGTCCCTCGGCGGTCAACATCAGGCCGGCGTAGAGGGTGCCTCGGTAGTCGATCCCGCGCCGACGCAGCTCGGCGAGCGTCGGCGCGATGAACTCGTCGAGCACCTGTTGGACGACGGTCTCGTCGGCACTGGGCACCGGCGAGTACGCGCCCATCCCGCCGGTGTTGGGCCCCGTATCGCGGTCGCCGACGCGCTTGAAGTCCTGCGCCGGAGCGAGGGCGACCGCCCGCTCACCGTCGCACACCGCCAGGAGGCTGAGCTCGCTACCGGCCATGTATTCCTCGATCACCACCCGGTGGCCGGCGCCGCCGAAGGTGTCGCCGGCGAGCTTGGCCCGGACGTCGTCCTCGGCGTCGATGAGGTGGGACGTGACCAACACGCCCTTGCCCGCCGCCAGGCCGTCGGTCTTGACCACGTAGGGACTGGGGAGGCTGCGGAGGAACTCCAGCGCCGGGCCCAGCTCGTCGAAGGATGCGAAGCGGGCGGTGGGGACCCCGGCCGCGGCCACGACCTCCTTCATCCACGCCTTCGAACCCTCGAGCTTGGCGCCGTCGGCTCCGGGGCCGAACACCAGCTTGCCCTGGGCGCGCAGCCGATCGGCGAGGCCGTCCACCAACGGTGCTTCCGGCCCGATCACGAACAGGTCTGCGTCGAGCACCTCGGGCGGCGTGCTGACCGAACCGGGGATGCCGGCGTTGCCGGGGGTGACGACGACCTCGGCGGTACGGCCGAGCACGGCAGCGAGCGCGTGCTCACGACCTCCGGACCCCACGACGACGACCTTCACTGGCGGGCGAGCGTACCCGAGCCCGTTCTGGCACCAGGTTTCCCGCCCACCGACCGCTCATCGTGCCGCCAGAAGCGGTCGAGGCGGAGCCGCAGACCCTGAGCACGGCCGGCGTCGGGAGCGCCAGCGAGCAGCCGGCACGGCTGCGGCGGAGCCGCAGACCCTGAGCACGGCTTCAGCTGGCGAGTTGCACGTACTGGTCGCGGCTGGGTCCGACCCCGAGCAGGCTGATCGGGACGCCGCACTGCTCCTGGAGGAACTCGATGTAGCGCTTGGCGTTGTCGGGCAGGTGATGCGGTTCGGTCGACTCGGTGACGTCGGTCTTCCACCCCGGCAGCTCCTCGTAGACCGGCCGGCACTTGTGGATCACCGACTGGTTGTCGGGCATGCGGTCGATGCGACGGCCGTCGACCTCGTAGGCCACGCACACCTTGATGGTGTCGAAGGTGTCGAGCACGTCGAGCTTGGTGATCGCCAGCTCCGACAGCGAGTTCAGTCGGACGGCATGGCGCATCATCACCGCGTCGAACCAACCCGGCCGGCGGCGACGCTTGGTGTTGACCCCGTACTCGTGGCCGATGTCGACGATGCGGTCGCCGGTCTCGTCCAGCAGCTCGGTGGGGAACGGACCGGAGCCGACCCGGGTGAGGTAGGCCTTCGCCACGCCGACCACACGGGTGACGTGACGGGGCCCGATGCCGGCGCCGACGGTGGCACCACCGGCCACCGGGTTCGAGGAGGTGACGTAGGGATAGGTGCCGTGGTCGAGGTCGAGGAAGGTGGCCTGGGCCCCCTCGAACAGCACGTGCTGGCCGGCCTCGAGCGCCTCGTGTACGAGGTTCACGGTGTCGGCCACGTACGGCTCGATGGCGTCGCGGTAGGTCCCGAGGTAAGTGTCGGCGATCTCCTCCTCGTCGACCGGGAGCTGGTTGTAGACCTTGGCCAGGACCGGGTTGGTCTCCCGCAGCACGACGCGGAGCTTCTCGCGGAAGATCTTCTCGTCGTAGAGGTCCTGGACGCGGATGCCGACCCGGGACGCCTTGTCGGCGTACGCCGGCCCGATCCCCCGCTTGGTGGTACCCAGCTTGTTGCGACCCAGCCAGCGCTCCGTCATCCGGTCGAGGAGCTGGTGGTACGGGAAGATGAGGTGGGCGTTGCCCGACAGCCGGAGCTTGTCGCAGCGCACGCCGCGTGATTCGAGCATCTCGATCTCGGCCAGCATGACCTTGGGGTCGACCACGACGCCGTTGCCGATGACCGGCGTGATGTGGTCGTAGAGCACCCCGGACGGGATGAGCTGGAGGGCGAACGACTCGCCGTCGACGACGATGGTGTGCCCCGCGTTGTGGCCGCCCTGGTAGCGGACGACCATCGACATCTCCTTGGAGAAGAGGTCGACGAAGCGCCCCTTGCCCTCGTCACCCCACTGCGTTCCCACGACGATGGTGGCCGGCATCGTGCGGTCCTCCCTTTCTGTCCGTCACCCGGGACGACGGAACCGCGCTCAGGCCCGAAAACGTCGGACCGGCTCCCCGTCGGAGAGCCGTTGGTACACGGTAGGCGACTCCGGTGGACCGGAGCGAACACAACTTCCCGTTCCCGGAGACGACGATGACCCGGTCGCTGGGTGCGACCGGGCCATCGTCTCCCTCTTCCGGGCCAGGGCCCGTCGAGCTCAGTCCAGAGTGCGCAGCCGGCGACGGCTGCCCATGGTGAGGACGACACCGAACATCAGGAGTGCGAGGCCGACCGTGGCCATCCGGCCACTCTCGTCACCGGTGCGGGGAAGCGTCCGGGTGACGGTCTCACCCAGCACCTCCGGCGTCGGAGCCACCTCGCTGACGTCCGGCACGACCACTGGAGGAGTCACCACGTCAGACAGAACCTCCGGGGGCGTCGGCGGGGTCACGGACGGAACCACCGGCGGTGGGCCAGGCGGTGTCGGAGGCGTCGGCGGTGTCGGAGGCGTCGGAGGCGTCGGAGGCGTCGGAGGCGTCGGCGGCGTCGGCGGCGTCGGAGGCGTCAGCTCGAAGTCGTTGGTGACGACGACCGCTCGGGTCGTGCCCTCACCGATCTCGACACCGGACACCGACGTCGCGGGGTTCGCCGTTCCACCGTCGACCGAGACGGTCGTCGAAGTCGCACCCTGCGCGTTGGTCTCCACCACCGTGCACAGTGCCCCAACCGGCAGGTCCGAGAACACCATCGGCGCATCACTCGCCGTCAGCGGGAACGACGCCTGCGTACCGGTATCACCGCCGTTGAGATCGATCGGATCCCCATTGTCCGTGCAGTCCACGGTGAACCCGAACTCGGTCGTCGCATCCGGCGCACCGTTGCCGGTCACCACCTTGTCCACACTCAACGACCCGGTCCGCGGGTTCTCCGTCAGCTCGAAGTCGTTGGTGACGACGACCGCTCGGGTCGTGCCCTCACCGATCTCGACACCGGACACCGACGTCGCGGGGTTCGCCGTTCCACCGTCGACCGAGACGGTCGTCGAAGTCGCACCCTGCGCGTTGGTCTCCACCACCGTGCACAGTGCCCCAACCGGCAGGTCCGAGAACACCATCGGCGCATCACTCGCCGTCAGCGGGAACGACGCCTGCGTACCGGTATCACCGCCGTTGAGATCGATCGGATCCCCATTGTCCGTGCAGTCCACGGTGAACCCGAACTCGGTCGTCGCATCCGGCGCACCGTTGCCGGTCACCACCTTGTCCACACTCAACGACCCGGTCCGCGGGTTCTCCGTCAGCTCGAAGTCGTTGGTGACGACGACCGCTCGGGTCGTGCCCTCACCGATCTCGACACCGGACACCGACGTCGCGGGGTTCGCCGTTCCACCGTCGACCGAGACGGTCGTCGAAGTCGCACCCTGCGCGTTGGTCTCCACCACCGTGCACAGTGCCCCAACCGGCAGGTCCGAGAACACCATCGGCGCATCACTCGCCGTCAGCGGGAACGACGCCTGCGTACCGGTATCACCGCCGTTGAGATCGATCGGATCCCCATTGTCCGTGCAGTCCACGGTGAACCCGAACTCGGTCGTCGCATCCGGCGCACCGTTGCCGGTCACCACCTTGTCCACACTCAACGACCCGGTCGCAGGCTCGTCGCCGCCACCGCAGAAGTTGATGTGGGACAACCCGCCCGCGCTGGCATCGACGGAGTCGGGGAGCACCACATACACGGTCCCGGATGTCGCTCCACCCACGTCATAGACAGCGGACACGGTGGACTGCTTCACGATGACGACCCCGACTGGAGAGGCGGAGGTCCAGTTGATCTGGAGCGGGTTTGTCCCGCTCACCTGTGTTGGGGTCGCAGCAACCTCGGTGAGGGAACCGAAGTCAAGCGAGGGATCGTCCCAAGCATCACTTCGGTAGTTGTAAGCCGTGCCGTCGTTGAGATCGGCACAGGCGAGGTTCACATTCTGGCCATGATCCCCATACACGCCGTAGAGGCCGTCCGGAATGGGCTGAGAGACCGTCGCCCCTGACGCCGGAGCGAAGGCCAGCATGGCGCCGAAGAGCATCACGATGATGCCCGCCGCGCTCGTCAGCCTTGCTCGTGTTCGTGTTCGAGCCGTACTCATGTCGCACCTCTGGTCGTGTGCCCGTGTATTGGGGGATTTCCTGGAGACGCTGCTGCGTCCGTGCCCCTAGCGAACCAGCGTGGTGCCCCATTCACCAGGGCCAGAACACCTGGTTTTCGCTGATCTGACCGTGTTTCGGCACTTGGATCGAGCGCTTCCCCGGATTTCTCTCGAAGCGTGCGCGCGGGTGCACGATCCGAAGTGAATTAACGCTCTACGCGTTCGATCCAGCGGCGCACTCGTACGTTGCGTATTCGTCGTGGGATGCGAAGATCGCCCGCGCACCAAAACGCCACCGTGCGTCAGCTGGCGGCGGATCGGGGCGCTCCCGGCGCCACCAGGGGCCAGGGACGCTCGCGCTCCACGGTGAGCGCGGCGTCGAACAGCAGCTCGTCCTCGTGGTGACGGGCGAGGACCTGCATCCCCACCGGGAGGCCGTCGACGGTGCCGGCCGGGATGGACACGGCCGGGTTGCCGTAGATGTTGGAGATGATGGTCAGCGCCCCCATGTTGACCAGATCGGGGAAGCGACGGCTGGCCAGGTCGAGCAGGGAGCCGGGCAGCTGCGGCCGGAAGGCGCTGATGACCCGCACCGCGCCGAGCACGCCTCGGAACGCCCACTGGGCGGCGGCATTGGCCTGGGCCCACTCGAGGAACGAGTCGGTGGGGTTCGAGGTGGCGGCGTCGGCGGGGAAGGCCGGGCCCGGATTGGTGGCTGCGACGATGAAGTCGGCCTTGTCGAACGCGGCCGCCATCACCTCGTTGGCCTGGATGCGCAGCTCCTCGGCCACCGCCGCGGTGTGGAGGTTGTAGAGCGACGTCGACAGCCGCAGGCCGATGGCGACCTCCTCGGTGAGGTCGTGGGCGCAGGCTGGCCACCGGTCGTCCAGGTCGGCCAGCAGCGTGGAGAGGTTGCCCATCATCCACTGGGCCGCCAGGTTCGGGGGCCGGACGTCGACGTCGACGATCTTCATGCCGCAGTCCCGGGCGAGTGCCTCGGCCTCGGCCCGGATGCGCTCCTCGACGCCCGGCTCGAGGGTCACGCCGCCGAGAGCGGGGACGATGGCCAGCCGCTTGCCGGACAGGTCGTGGGTGCCGAGGCCGGCCTCGAAGCCCGGGTGCTTGGGCAGGGCGGTTGGGTCGCCGCCGTGGGGTCCACTGCACACGTCGAAGTAGCGGGCGGCGTCGCGCACCGATCGGGCGAGGTTGCCGAGCACCACGGTGTTGGGGCGAGAGTAGGCGTTGGGGCTACGGGGGATCCGGCCGAACGTGCCCTTCATGCCGAGTAGGCCCGTGTAGCCGGCCGGGATCCGGATGGAGCCGCCGCCGTCGCCGCCGGTGGCCAGGCTCACCAGCCCGCCGGCCACCGCAGCCGCCGATCCGCCCGACGAACCGCCGACGGTGCGTCCGCGCCGCCACGGGTTGTGGGTGACGCCGTTCAACTTGGTGACGCTCACGTTGAGCCCACCGAACTCGCTGGCGGTGGTCAGGCCAACCGGGACCGCACCACCGCGATCGAGGAATCGTTCGATCACGGTGGACGTGCGGGTGGCCACGCGGTCGCGGAACACCAGCGACGCCTCGGTCTCCGGCCATCCCGCCACCGACTCCAGCTCCTTGACGCCCGCGGGCACGCCGCCGAAGGGCTGTGAGACGTCGGCGTTGCGGGCCGCCTCGTACGCCCGTTCCCGGTCGAGGAACGAGAAGCAGTTCAGGCCGCTGGCCTCGATCGCCGCGAGCGTGGCATCGAGCTCCTCCACGGGGGATCGTTCGCCGGCGCGAAAGGCGTCGACGAGGGAGGAGGCGTCACCGGACCATGGTTCGGACATGGAAGAGATGTTCGCACTCGGGGCGCCCGTCCCCTTCCTGGGTGTAGGACTTCGGGCCGCTCGGACGATGGAGGGGTGGTGAGCGAATCTCCCACGATCGATCAGCGCCGCACCCTGCTGGCGCTCTACGACACCGCGCTGCCGGAGGTCTACGGCTACCTCGTGGCGCGCTGTGGTTCCGCCGCGGTGGCGGAGGATCTCACCTCCGAGACCTTCCTGGCCGCGGTCGATGCCATCCGCCGCCAACGCGTCCCCAGCCTGACCATCGCCTGGTTGATCGGGGTCGCGCGCCACAAGCTGGTCGACCACTGGCGCCGCCGCGAACGGGAGGACCGCTCGCTGCGGGCGGTGGACGCCGACCCGCTGGCAGATCCGGCCGACGAGTGGGACGTCCACCTCGACGTGCTCGAGGCCCATCGAGCGTTGGAGCAGCTGGGCGCCCATCACCGCAGCGCCCTCACCCTGCGCTACCTCGACGGGCTCCCGGTCCGCGCGGTGGCCGAGTGCCTCGGCCGCACGCCCGGGGCCACCGAAGTGCTGCTGGTGCGAGCCCGGGCCGCGTTCCGGGACGTCTACGAGGACGGGGAGGAGGCGCGATGACCGATCACGATCCCTTCGAGGCCCTGGCTGCTCCGATCGAGCCGCAGGCCCCTCGTCCCAGCTTCACCCGCGCGCTGCGGGCGCGGCTGCTCGACGCGCTCGACCTCGACGACGACCGACCACCCACCGTCCAACTTCCCGAGAGGAATGTCCCCATGGCAGACACCCCGTCCACCACCGCTTCCACGACCCGACGTCCCGATGGAATCTGGGCCCCGGTCACCTACGAGGACGCCCGCGCCGGCATCCGGTTCCTCGTCGAGGTCCTCGGCTTCGAGGAGCAGATCGTCGTGGCCGCCCCCGACGACGAGTCGATGATCGTGCACAGCCAGATCCGGTGGCCCGAGGGCGGCGTGGTGCAGGTCAACACCTACGCGGCCGACAACCCGTTCCTCCGGGAGCGGCCACCCGGCGCCCAGTCCCTCTACGTCGTCACTTCCGACCCACAGGCGGTCTGGGAGCGCTGCCGGGCCGCCGGCGTCGAGGTCCTCCGTGAACCGGAGTCGCCCGACTACGACCCGGACGGGACGGGCTTCTCGATCCGCGACCCCGAGGGCAACATCTGGAGCTTCGGCACCTACGCCGGCGGCGCCTGATCAGCCCACGACCGAAAATCGCTGCGGATCGCGTTCGGTTGCCGATCGCGATTCGCAGCGATTTTCTCGTGTCAGCCCGCCACGGGTTGCGTGGTGGCGAGGGTGAGCTCGCCGTCGGCGCCGACGTCGAGGGTCGCGGTCTCGCCGTCGAGCAGGTCGCCCTCGAGGATGGCGCTGGCCACCCGGTCGCCGACCTCGCGCTGGATGACCCGCTTGAGGGGACGGGCCCCGAAGGCGGGGTCGTAGCCCAGCTTGGCCAGGGTGGCCCTGGCCGCGTCGGTGACCTCGAGCGTGATGCGCTTGGCGTCGAGGCGCCGGCGCAGGTGGTCCAGCTGGATCTTGACGATCGGTTCGAGGTCGTCCTCGGTGAGCTCGCGGAACCGGACGATGTCGTCGATGCGGTTGACGAACTCGGGCCGCAGGTGGTCGCGCGGATCGCCCGGCATGTTCGACGTCATGATCAGCACCGTGTTGGAGAAGTCGACCGTGCGGCCCTGACCGTCGGTGAGGCGGCCGTCGTCGAGCACCTGGAGCAAGATGTTGAACACGTCGGGGTGGGCCTTCTCGAGCTCGTCGAGCAGCACGACCGAGTAGGGCCGGCGCCGGACGAGCTCGGTGAGCTGGCCGCCTTCGTCGTAGCCGACGTAGCCGGGAGGGGCGCCGACGAGGCGGGCAACCGAGTGCTTCTCGGAGTACTCCGACATGTCGATGCGGACCATGGCCCGCTCGTCGTCGAAGAGGAAGTCGGCCAGGGTCCGGGCCAGCTCGGTCTTGCCGACACCGGTGGGACCGAGGAACAGGAACGAACCGATGGGGCGGTTGGGGTCGGACAGGCCGGCCCGACTGCGTCGGATGGCCTTGGCCACCGCGGCCACGGCCTCGTCCTGGCCGATGATGCGCTCGTGGAGCACATCCTCCATGCGGACGAGCTTGGCCATCTCGCCTTCCATCAGACGCGACACGGGCACGCCGGTCCAGCGGGAGACGATCTCGGCCACGTCCTCCTCGTCGACCTCCTCCTTGAGCATGCGGGAGTCGGCCTGGAGCTCGGCCAGGTGCTTGGTGGCGTCCTCGATGCGGCGCTCGAGGTCGGGGATGCGGCCGTAGCGCATCTCGGCCGCCTTCTCGAGGTCGGGCTCGCGCTCGAGTTGTTCGCGGAGGGACTCGAGCTCCTCCTTGAGGCTCCGGATGGCGCCGATGGCCTCCTTCTCGCGGTCCCAGTGGGCCAGCATCCCGTCGCGCTCCTCGCGCAGGTTGGCCAGCTCCTCGTCGAGATCGTCGAGGCGGGCCTGGGACACGTCGTCGGTCTCCTTGGCCAGCGCGACCCGCTCGATCTCGAGTTGGCGGATGCGGCGCTCGACGACGTCGATCTCGGTGGGCAGGGAGTCGATCTCGATGCGCAGCTTGGAGGCGGCCTCGTCCATGAGATCGATGGCCTTGTCGGGCAGGAACCGCCCGGTGAGGTAGCGGTCCGACAGGGTGGCCGCCGCGACCAGGGCGGCGTCCTGGATGCGGACACCGTGGTGCACCTCGTAGCGCTCCTTGAGGCCGCGGAGGATGGCAATGGTGTCCTCGACCGACGGCTCGCCGACGAAGACCTGCTGGAAGCGGCGCTCGAGGGCGGCGTCCTTCTCCACGTACTTGCGGTACTCGTCGAGCGTGGTCGCACCGATCATGCGCAGCTCACCGCGGGCGAGCATGGGCTTGAGCATGTCGCCCGCGCCGGTGGAGCCCTCGGTGGCGCCGGCGCCGACCACGGTGTGCATCTCGTCGATGAAGGTGATGATCTGGCCCTCGGAGTCGGTGATCTCCTTGAGCACGGCCTTGAGCCGCTCCTCGAACTCACCCCGGTACTTGGCGCCCGCCACCATCGAGGAGATGTCGAGGCTGACCACCCGCTTGTCCTTCAACGACTCGGGCACGTCGCCCTCGACGATGCGGCGGGCGAGGCCCTCGACCGCCGCCGTCTTGCCGACGCCGGGCTCGCCGATGAGGACCGGGTTGTTCTTGGTCCGCCGGGACAGCACCTGGATGACCCGGCGGATCTCCTCGTCGCGGCCGATGACCGGGTCGAGCTTCCCGGCGCGCGCCGCGGCGGTGAGATCGCGGCCGTACTTCTCGAGCGCCTGGTACTGGTCCTCGGGGTTCTGGCTCGTGACCCGGTGCGAGCCACGGACCTCGCGGAGGGCGGCGAGCAGGTCTTCCTTGGACACCGCCAGCGAGCCGGTGAGCGCGAGAAGGAGGTGCTCGACCGACAGGTACTCGTCGCCCAGCTCGGCCCGGGCCGCGTCGGCTGCGGTCATCACCGTCTGCAGGTCGCGGGACAGCCGGGGCTCGGAGCCGCCGTAGGCCTTGGGCAACTTGGCGACGGCCTCGTCGGCCCGGTTGCGCACGCCGCGGGAGTCGACGCCGACCTTCTCCAAGATCGGCAGCGTGATCCCACCCTCGCTCTGGCGCAGGAGCGCGGCGAGGAGGTGATCGGGCGTCACCTCGGGGTTGTTGAGCGCCTTGGCCTGCTCGACCGCGGCGGAGAACGCCTCCTGGGTCTTCAGCGTCCACTTGTTGGGATCCAATGCCATGGGTGCAGCCTACTGGTACTCAGGAAACTTGACAATGCTCCGCTCAGGTTTATCGGCAGGTCGGGTGCGGCTCGGCGAGACCCGGCGGCCGGACGCGGAACGGCGCCGAGCCCGGGGGGATCGGGTTCGGCGCCATCCGTCGTGTCGACCCAGCCCCGGCACGGCGCCTCCCTGCTGCCGTCCGAGCGACTGGCCTCGAAACCGCCACTGCGCCGGTCGGGGCGGGGCGGATACAACCACCATACGAAGTGGAATCAGCACAGTCAGTAGGCCATCTGGACCGTTCTCGGGGCCGTCCGGGGGCGGGCCGATCAGCGCTCGGGCAGGTCGACCCGCCCGAAGACGGCGACCGCCTGGCGCAGCGGCACCAGCTCGCGCCGGTAGTGTCGATGGGTCGACTCGATGGCCTCCCCCACGGCCCGGCGGGCCTCGGCCAGCTCGGCCCGAAGACGCTCCACCTCGCCCTCGAGCTCGATGACCTTCTTGACCCCGACGAGGTTCAACCCCTCGTCGGTGAGCTGCGAGATCCGCCGGAGCATCTCGATGTCGGCCTCGGAGTAGCGGCGACTGCCACCCGTGGTCCGGGCCGGGTCGACCAGACCCTTGCGCTCGTAGATCCGCAGCGTCTGGGGGTGGACCCCGGCGATCTCGGCGGCGACGGAGATGACGTACACGGCCCGCGTGTACCGCTCCGACTCGGTCTCGTCAGCCTCGGTTCGGTCGCGATCAGCTGCCATGGATCACACCCCCAGGTGCGCTCGCGGGGACTTCTCGGACACCGATGCGAGCGTCTCGATGGCTTTGCGTTCCGCGGCCGAGAGCTTGGCGGGAACCGCGACCTCGATGGTGACGAGGAGCGAACCCGTCTTGTGACCATGGGGCACGCCCCGGCCATTGACCCGGAAGACCTTGCCCGACCGTGTGCCCGCCGGCACGCGGATCTTGACCGGATCTCCACCCAGCGTGGGCACGGCGATCTCGGCCCCGAGGGCCGCCTCGGCGAAGGTCACCGGCACGGTGATGGTGAGGTCGTTGTTCTTCCGGCCGAACAGGGGGTGGGACCCGACGTGGACGGTGACGTGCAGGTCGCCGGGCGGGCCGCCGTTGCGACCCGGGCCACCGCGGCCCTTGAGGCGGATCTTCTGGCCGTCCTTGACGCCCTCGGGGACGCGGACCTTGATCTCCCGTGGTCGGTGCTCGACGCCGGACCCGCGGCAGTTCGTGCAGGGCGACTCGATGACGACCCCTCGCCCCTGGCACGTGGAGCACGGCTGGGAGAAGGAGAAGAACCCCTGGTTCTCGTCACGCACGCCTCGCCCACCGCACGTGGGACAGACGAGGGGCATGGTGCCGGGCTCGGCACCGCTGCCGTCACAGCGCGAGCACGCGGCCTCGGAGGTGAGGTGAACCGCGGTGGTGACCCCGCTGATGGCGTCCTCGAAGCTGAGGTGGAGCTCGGCGGCGAGGTCATCGCCTCGCCGGGGGCCGGTGCCCGGTCCCGGGCCGCCGGTCCGGCCGCCACCGCGGGGGCCGCGACCGCGGTTGAACAGCCCACCGAAGAGATCGCCCAGATCGCCGAGGTCGGAGGCATCGAAGCGGAAGCCGCCCGGTCCCCCGCCGCCTCCGGCACCGCCCATGCCGCCGAGCGGGCCCATGCGGCGGACCTCGTCGTATTCCTTGCGCTTGGTCTCGTCGCCGAGGACGTCGTAGGCGGTGGAGGCCTCCTTGAAGCGCTCCTCGGCGGCAGGGTCGTCGGGGTGCTGGTCGGGATGGTTCTCGCGCGCCAGCTTGCGGTACGCCTTGGTGATCTCCTTCTGGGTGGCGGACTCCGACACGCCCAGGGTCTTGTAGTAGTCCTTCTCGAACCATTCACGCTGGGGGGGCATCGGGACTCACCTCCTTGGAGATCGAATCGGTCGTCGCCGCGTCAGGGTGGTCCTGGCGCCACGGTGAGGTGGTGCATGGTCTCAGCCCGAGACCTTCACCATGGCGGGACGGAGCACCCGGCCCTGCCAGAGGTAGCCGGTACGCAGGACCTCGGAGACGATCGGGTGCTCATGATCGCCCGGCTCGTGGACGACGGCTTCGGCCACGTTGGGGTCGAAGGGTTCGGCTTCCGGGTAGACCCGTTCGAGGCCTTCCTTCTCGAGGAAGCCGAACAGCGCCGACGCCACGGCGTCGACGTGATCGCTGCCCTGGGTCCGTGCCGCGTCGATGGCGTCCAGCACGGGCAGGAGGCGCTCGACGAAGGCGCCCTGGCTGCGGGTGAGCTCGTCGGCGAGCCGCTTCTGGGACAGCTTGCGGAAGTTGTCGAAGTCGGCTGCGGTCCGCCGGTAGGCGTCGAGGAACTCGTCGCGCTCGGCGACCAGGGCGTCGATCATCTCCGGGGTGAACTCGTCGCCGACGGACCCGTCGTCATCGGGCGTCGTCTCCTCCGCCTCGGCGTCCGAGCCCGGGACCGCGGAGGAATCGGTGACCGTGCCGGCGCCGGGCGGGTCGGGGTCGGCCACCGGCGGGGTGGCGTCCCCCGCCGGTGGTGACTGCTCGTTCGGTTCGCTGGTCATGGTCGGATCGATCACTCGTCGACGATCTCGGCGTCGACGACCTCGTCGTCATCGGCCGACGTCGCACCGGTGGCGGCCGCACCGTCGGGGTTGGCCCCTTCGGCCTGGGCCGCTGACTCGTAGAGCTTCTGGGTGAAGTCCTGCGAGGCGGTCATGAGGTTCTCGGTGGCCTGTTTGATCTCGGCCACGTCGTCGCCCCCGAGGGCGGTCTTCAGCGTGGCCAGCGCCTCCTCGACCTTGGTCTTGTCGTCGCCCTCGAGCTTGTCGCCCTGCTCCTTGAGCAGCTTCTCGGTCTGGTAGACGAGCGTGTCGCCCTGGTTGCGGGCCTCGGCTTCCTCCTTGCGCCGAGCATCCTCCTCGGCGTGGGCTTCGGCGTCCTTGACCATGCGCTCGATGTCGTCCTTGGCCAGGGAGCTCTGACCGGTGATGGTCATCGACTGCTCCTTGTTGGTGGCCCGGTCCTTGGCCGACACGTGGACGATGCCGTTGGCGTCGATGTCGAAGGTGACCTCGATCTGCGGAACGCCACGGGGGGCCGGGGGCAGGTCGACGAGCTGGAACTTGCCCAGCGTCTTGTTGAACTGGCTCATCTCGCGCTCGCCCTGCAGCACGTGGATCTCCACCGACGGCTGCATGTCCTCGGCAGTGGTGAACACCTCGGTCCGCTTGGTGGGGATGGTGGTGTTGCGCTCGATGAGGCGGGTCATCACCCCGCCCTTGGTCTCGATGCCGAGGCTGAGCGGCGTGACGTCGAGGAGCAGCACGTCCTTGACATCGCCCTTGAGCACGCCGGCCTGGATGGCGGCGCCGATGGCGACGACCTCGTCGGGGTTGACCGACTTGTTCGGGTCGTTCCCGGTGAACTCCTTGACCAGGTCGGTGACCGCGGGCATGCGGGTGGAGCCGCCCACGAGGATCACGTGGTCGATGTCGCCCTTGGAGAGGCCGGCGTCGCTGATCGCCTGCTCGAACGGCGACTTGCACCGGTCGAGCAGGTCCTGGGTCAGCTCCTGGAACTTGGCCCGGGTGAGCTGTTCGTCGAGATGGAGCGGGCCGTCCTGGGTAGCGGTGATGAACGGCAGGTTGATCTGGGTCGACTGGACCTGGCTCAACTCGATCTTGGCCTTCTCGGCCGCTTCCTTGAGGCGCTGGGCGGCCATGTTGTCCTTGGACAGGTCGACACCGTGGGCCGCCTTGAACTGGTCGACCAGCCAGTCGATGACCTTCTGGTCCCAGTCGTCACCACCGAGATGGGTGTCGCCGTGGGTGGACTTGACCTCGAACACGCCGTCGCCGATCTCGAGGACCGACACGTCGAAGGTCCCGCCGCCGAGGTCGAACACGAGGACCGTCTGGTCCTCGTCGCCCTCCTTGTCGAGGCCGTAGGCCAGGGCGGCCGCGGTGGGTTCGTTGATGATGCGCAGCACCTCGAGGCCGGCGATCTGGCCCGCCTCCTTGGTGGCCGTGCGCTGGGCGTCGTCGAAATACGCCGGCACGGTGATGACGGCCTGGGTGACGGTGTCACCGAGGTAGGCCTCGGCGTCTCGCTTGAGCTTCTGGAGCGTGCGAGCCGAGATCTCCTGGCTGGTGTAGTCCTTGCCGTCGATGTCGACCGACCAGTTGGTGCCGACATGGCGCTTGACCGATCGGATGGTGCGATCGGGGTTGGTGATGGCCTGGCGCTTGGCCACCTCGCCCACCAGGACCTCGCCGTTCTTCGAGAAGGCGACGACGGACGGGGTGGTGCGAGAGCCCTCGCTGTTGGGGATCACCACCGGATCGCCGGCTTCGAGCACGGCGACGACGGAGTTGGTGGTGCCGAGGTCGATTCCGACGGCCTTGGGCATGGTGTTGCCTCCAGTGATGGGGTTGCTAGGGGGAGATCGGCCCGAGACCTGAACACCGGTGCAGAATCTCGATAGAAGGCAAGCATAAAACCTGAGTGCCACATTAACAACTCTTGCGGCGCGCTCCGATGAACGCTCGTGGCCTCATCCTCGGCTCCGGAAACACCTCGGGGACTTGCTGCAGCCAAAGCGGTCGGAGCTCGTCGGGAAGGGAGCCCGCCCGGGATACGGGCCCGGAAAGGGTTGATCAGACGCCGGAGCGACGGACGACGGAGACGACGGTCCGCAGGAGAATCTTCGCGTCGAGTGACGGAGACATGCCTCGCACGTACGCGATATCAAGGCGCAGCCGCTCGTCGAACTCCGATTCGTTGCGAGCGGTCACCTGCCACAGGCCGGTCAACCCGGGGCGGACCTCGAGGCGGGCGGTGTGCCACAGGTCGTACGTGTTGGCCGAGAAGGACGTGGGACGAGGACCGACCAGCGACATGTCGCCCTTGAGTACGTTGAGAAGCTGTGGTAGTTCGTCGAGGCTCGTGCGCCGCAGGAACCGACCGACGCGGGTGACACGGGGGTCGTCGGTCACCTTGAAGTCAGGCCAAGCCAGCTCGTTGAGGTGAGCGAGCGCGAGCTTGCGCTCCTCGGCGTCGAAGACCATCGTACGGAGCTTGTACATCTCGAACCGACGGCCATGGAGGCCGGTTCGCGCCTGGGTGAACAGCGCGGGGCCCGCCGAGTCGAGGCGGATCAAGACAACCAGGAGTACGAACACCGGTATGAGCAGCGGGAGCACCAACACCACGGCAACCACGTCGAAGCACCGCTTGACCCGCGGGTAGACGGAACGTGGTGGCGCAGTCATGAAGCGTGACGTCGCTCGTGGCGGTTCAATCGACGGCTCGGCAGATCCGACCGATCGGGAAGCAGCTCCACATCGTCGGCCAACTGGGCGAAGAGGGCACCCGTGGTGACCCCGTCGTCCGGGAAGACAGCGACCCGGACGGCATCACCGTCGAGATGTGAGTCGAAAGCCAGCAGGCGCTGGGTACAGGCCTCAGCCTCGGTCCGTCCGGCCTCGGGCAACAGAATGTGCACACCGTTGCGGCCGACCCACATCAGATCGATCGATCGCAAGGAGGCGACGACGCCGTTGAGCTCCTCCGCCGCACGTCGTCCACCGGGGTCCGGTCCTACCCCCGACGCCAGGGCGGACTTGGGCAGCCAGAGCAAGGCGAGTGACCGTTCGTAACGCCGCGCCCGCTCGATCTCCTTGAGGAACACGTCGAACGAGTCCGTGTCGTCGACCTCAGCCGCGGATCCGGTCAACCGACGCCAAGACGCCAGAAGCGCGCCGACACCGATGCCGACGAGCCCGACGATGACTGTTTCCGCTACTTCCACTTGCTACCGCCACTTCTGCATCGATCGTGAGATACCCATCTGACCGTCGCACCCATTCTCAGCCCGGTGAACCCTGTGGTCAACTTGACTTCATCGTGCAGTCTCGTTGGCGCGACTGCACCAGTTGCCCGGCGTACCGGGCTCAGTACGATAGCGGCTGTGCGACTCGCTCACGGCGGGTACTTCAGCCGTCCAGGGCCGAGTCGTACGACCTGATGGCGAGGCGAAGTCGATGGCGAGGCGATGAACCGATCAGACGTAATAGGGAGGGGACTGTCATCCTGGGCTGCCAGACGCCTACTCACACTGGCCGAACGTTTCTCGTCGCCGACGCACGGGTGCCTTCGCATCCTGACGTATCACCGGATCTCCCCGGTGGTAGAAGACGGGCGCTTCCCGGGCTTGATCAGTGCGACGCCGGAACAGTTCGCAGAGCAGGTGCAGATCCTCGCCGACCGCTTCGACGTCATCGATGCCGAGACTGCACTCGCCGCGCTCGCTGGTGAGGCTGCGCTGCCACCACGCGCGGTGCTGCTCACCTTCGACGATGCCGTCGACGACTTTCGCACCCATGCGTGGCCGATCCTCACCGAGGCGGGTGTCCCCTCCGTGGTGTTCGTCCCCACCGGCTACGTGGGCAACGAATCGCAGTGGTTCTGGTGGGATGCGGTCCACGCCGCGGTGACGAGGTGTGAGGAGCGGGACACGATTGCAACCCCCGTGGGCGATCTGCCCATACGGACCGGCGACGAACGCCTCGCCGCGTTCCGACGGTTACGGGATCACTTCAAGTCGATCCCATGGTCCGAGGTCGACCGCTCGGTCGTCGAATTGTGCGCGGCCTGCAATGTGACCCCGCCCACGGCCCGGGTGATGTCGTGGGAGGAACTTCGGGAGGTCGAGCGGACGGGCGTCGCGCTCTGTCCCCACACCCGGTCACACGCCCACCTAGACCAGGTCGATGAAGACCTCGCCCGCCGCGAGGTTGAAGATTCGATCACCGATCTCCGCCGAGGGGCACGCTCGATGGTTCCGATGTTCGCCTACCCGTCCGGACGGTCGTCGGACCTGGCAAGGATGATCCTCGCCGAGACCGAGATCGAGGCAGCAGTCACGACCGAGCGGGGCACGAACGTCGTCGCAACGAGCGATCCCCTCGGACTCCGGCGCATCAACGTCAGCCGTACCACCGGCCTCGGGGCAGCACGAATCCGCATGCACCCTTGGACAGCACCGATCGCCCGGCGACTCGAAGCGTCGGGTTGAGCAGCCAGAGCGCGAGGACGTCGAGTTGTCGACGCGACATCCGATCGATGAGTACCCGTCCGTTCGTGATGCTCCCGCCGGGAGCCGCGTGATGGCTCCCGCTCGCGTTGCCGTGGTGGTGTCGAGGTTCCCGAAGTTCACCGAAACCTTCGTCATCGGCGAGATCCTCGCGTTCCGGCGGCTCGGGGTTGACGTCGAGATCCATCCCTTGTTGCCGCGACAGCCACCACCGCACCAACCAGAGGCAATCGCGATGCTCGACGGCGCGCACTTCGCCTCGCCGAGGGGTCGCCGCGCTCTCGTCGCCCTCGCTGCCACCGCAGTAACGAAGCCCATCGTGCTGGCAAAGATCATGGTGCTCTCGATCAGTCAGTGCGCAGTCCGACCGACGTTCCTGGCCAAGCATCTCTTCTTGTTGCCGCGCATCTGTCTCATGGCCCGGGAGCTGCGCGCCCAGGGGGTGACCCACGTGCACGCCCATTTCGCCACCCAAGCCGGCTTCGCGGCGTGGGCCGTCGGGCGGCTGACCGGCATCCCCTACAGCATCGTGGCCCACGGCTCCGACATTCACCGCCACCAGGTGATGCTGCCGCTGAAGGTGCGAGAGGCAGCGTTCATCGCCACTGTCTCCGAGTACAACCGCGCGGTGATCGTCGGTGCATGTGGTCCGGGCGCGGCCTCGAAGGTGCACGTCGTCCGACTGGGCATCGATCTGTCGGCGATCGCACCGGCGCCGGAGGTCCCCCGACCAGTCGCCTCGCCTGCGACACTGTTGTGCGTCGGGACCCTGCACGAGGTCAAGGGCCAGCGCCACGCCATCGAGGCAGTTGCGCTGCTCGCAGCACGCGGACACGATGTGCGCCTCGACCTGATCGGCGACGGTCCCGACCGCACTGCGCTCGAAGCCTTGGTGAGCGCGCGGTCGCTCACGGAGATCGTGCGGCTGGTGGGCTCGCTCGCGCATGCCGAGGTCCTCGAGCGCTACCGCCACTGCGATCTCGTCGTCGTGCCCAGCATCGAGAGCCGGGACGGTCGCAAGGAGGGTCTGCCCACCGTGATCGTCGAAGCGATGGCTTGCGGCGCACCGGTCATCGCCAGCGATCTGGCCGGCATCGGTGAGATCGTCGACCACGAGCGCACCGGACTGCTTGTTCCCCCGGGCGACGCCGAGGCGCTGGCCGATGCCGCACAACGGCTGCTCACCTACCCCCGGTTGCGGGCCCTCACAACCGAGTCAGCCCGAGCCCTCGTACAAGCTGATTACGACCGTGACACCAATGCGCGGCGAATGCTCGAGCTCATGGGCGATGCATCCACCGCGGTCAGGTGGACGGGCGGTTCCAGTCGGTGAACCCCATGTTCTTGCCCGGCAGCGTCGGCGTCGCGGCCGGGAAGTTGGTCCCGTAGGCAGCGTTGACCACCCACGGCTGCCAGGTGTCGTCGCCCTCGGCGGGGAAATCATCGACGTCGTAGAGCCACCGGAAGGCTCTCAGGATCGCCTGATCCTCCCACTCCCAGGCGGAGTAGCCCGCCCGGTCGAGTAGATCGGCCGTTACCGTCACCCCCTGCAACGCCTCCCAGACGTATCCCTCCTTGGGTGGATCGACGGTGAAGCCACCGCTACGGCGCTGCTCCTCGGGGAGAACACCGTCGACATCGAACCCGTCGATCTCGGCGCCGGCCCGATTGATCCCGACGGGGGCACCAGGGTCGGCCTGCCAATAGCGCTCCTTCCACACGAAGCCCTCGGACGAGCGTCCGAGCCAGTCGTGGAATCGTTCGGCCATCGTCGACACCAGGGCGTCGTCGTGGAGGTACAGCCCGATCGCGAGCACACTGGCGCGGGCGTGAGTCCCGTGGTTGGACGGATCGGCCATGGCCGACTCCCGCAGCGAGCGAATCCCCGCGCGGCCCTCGATGTCGCGGTCGAGCAACGAGGTGAGCCACTCATCGAAGGCGGGGTCGTGGTACCCCAGCACGTCGGCGGCGATGACGTACCCACTGAGATTTCGCGCCAGCGGGAGCAACCCGCCAATGTGCGCGTTCGGTACCAGACGCAACGCCTCCCGCACCCGTGCGGTCATCGCCTGATCGCTGGTCCGAGCAGCCACGAGTGCGCCGGCCAACGTGTGGACGTCGTGAACCCCGTTGTTGTCGTCGATGTCGATGGGCCCCCAATCCTCTTCGGCGAAGGCCACCATGCTGTCCCATGCCGGGCCGCTGGTGGGGAGCTTCTCCAACTCGTCGGCGGTGAGCCAGAGCGACGCGTCACGGGCGAGCGGCGACACCTTCGGGGCACTCGTCGCCGTGGTGGTCGTGTGGTCGACCGTTCCCTGGGTGCCGGAAGGAGCAGATCCCGGTGGCGCGGTGCTTCCTGATCCGGGCCCATCGAGAGCCAACACCGTTCCCACCACGACGAGCGCGACGACGGCCCAGAGCAAACGGAGTGAACGGTGCCCCCCGACACCGGGCGTTCCTGGATCAACCATTTGGACGTCCTTCGCACAACCGACAGCACAGGGTCGGGTGTCGACGCTACCGGCGGCCTTCCGTCGTCGGGCCGTCAGGGGTCGGGGGGAGTCCCGATCGTTCAACGTGCGCGAGTCCTTCACCGGGATCGGTTCCCTCTGGCCCCTGGCAGGGGCTGTCACCGCCGAGTTGACGACGGATCCGCTATCACGATTTCAGCGCGATTTGCTCAAGCCTCCGAGGGCTCCGGCCGATCAGTTCCTCATGAAGGAACCACAGCCCAAGTCACAACACCACACCTCGAGACTCAGCCTGCTCCTCGCAATCCTCGCGCTGGCGGCCGTCTTCGTGACCAGCACCCTCGCTGCCCCCGCCACCGCTGCCGACAGCCTCGATCCGGCGTTCGGATCGACCCGGAACATATGGATCGATCGGGACGTGCTCCGCAGTCTCCCGACGTCCGGTGGCGCGTGGGACGATCTTGCCCGCGACGCTCTCGGGTCGTGGGGCTCGCCCTTGATCGCCGACCAGAACTCGAAGCACGACACCCTGACGCTCGCCGGTGCCCTCTACGCCGTGCGAGTCAACGACCTGGGCATGCGCAACAAGGTCGTCGCCGCCATCGAAGGAGCGGTGGGCACCGAACAGGGAGGAACAACGCTCGCCCTGGCTCGCAATCTGACGGCCTACGTCCTCGCCGCCGATATCGTCGGCTACCGAACGGCGGCGTTCGAGGGGTGGGTCCGGTCCGTTCGCCAGGAGACCCTCAGTGGACGAACGCTGATCTCCACGCACGAGGACCGACCCAACAACTGGGGCACTCACGCGGGAGCGGCACGCATCGCTGCTGACCTGTACATCGGTGACACCACCGACCTGGCCCGGGCTGCAACGGTGTTCCGGGGGTACCTCGGTGATCGCTCCGCATACGCCAAGTTCTCCTACGGCGACCTCGAATGGCAGTCCGACGAGGCCAGGCCGGTGGGAATCAACCCACGTGGAGCCACGAAGTACGGCTTCGTGGTCGACGGCGCCATCGGCGACGACGTCCGTCGCTGCGAGTGCCCGGTGAGCGCGACACCCCCGAAGGAGAACTACCAGTGGGAGGCGATGCAGGGAATCGCAACCCAGGCCACGCTCCTGCAGCAGTCGGGATACCCCGACGTGTGGTCCTGGTCCGACTCAGCCATCGGGCGAGCCGCAACATTCCTGTACCAGCGGGCGCAGTTCCCGGCCGAGGGCGACGACACCTTTGTGACGTATCTCCTCGACCGCGGTCTCGGCACCTCGTACTCCGGGGGTGTCGACGCCAAGAACGGCAAGAGCATCGGGTACACCGACTGGACCCACGCCGGACCGGCCCCAGCCGCATCAGCGACCACGACCACCACCGCGCCGGCTCCGACCACGACCACCACCACCGCACCGTCGACTACGCCCACCACGACCGCACCGTCGACTACGCCCACCACGACCGCATCGTCGACGACGTCGAACACCACCACGACCACCGCATCTTCGTCGGATGACACTGACGCCGTCGTGTACAGCATCACGTGGGGAAGGTGGGAGCTTCGTGTCTACTCGAGCGGGCTGACGAAGCTCTACAAGAAGGGTTCATACGTCCAGACGGTCGGCTGACCCGCTAGCACCGAGAGATGATCGGCACCGATCGGCTGCCGATCTAGGTTTGGACCATCGATCCGACCGACGAACCCGACGACGTGGCCACCGGCGAACCCCAACGACGGGTTCGCCGGTGGCCACGTCGGTTGGCGCTCGGAGCAGCGGTCCTCTGGGTCGTGGTGGTCGTCAGTCTTCTGCTGACTGCCCGGTCCGCAGCCCTCGAGGCTCGATCGCAGCTCCGGGCGATCCGCAACGATGCTGACGGAGCCGCCCTGCTCGATGACGCAACGGTCGAACGGCTCGACGCCGTGGAAACCAAACTCGACAGCGCCACCGCGAAGCTCGACAGCCCACTCGTCGCTCCGCTGCGGGTGCTGCCCGTGGTCGGTCGCCAAATCCGGAGTGCCGACGCGCTCCTGACCGGTGCGAATGACGTGGCCGGTGCGTCGCGACGTGCGCTCATCGCCGCCCAGGCGCTGGTCGATGACGCGCATGACTCGTCGACAGACCGCGTCGGACTGCTGCAGTCGCTGTCGGAGACTGCCGCCACCGCCCGTGAGGAGATCTCGGGCATCGACCCCGGCCCGGCGCAGGCGCTATTCGGCTCGCTGCGCCGCGCTCGGCAGGAGTTCGTCGACGAGCGCAACGGCTTCGTGCAACTCCTCGACGGACTCGTCACCGGGACCAACGGTCTCGCCACAATGCTCGACGGGCCCGGCTGCTACCTGTTGTTCGCCGCCAACAACGCGGAGATGCGCGCCGGTTCCGGCATGTTCCTACAGGCTGGTGAGATGTGCTTCGACGCCGGTTCGATCACCCTCGGCGACATGACCCCGACCGGCGAGCTCGAGCTGGACCCCGGCGAGGTCCAGATCACCGACTCCGACCTCGCGGCTCGATGGGGAGTGCTCATGCCGAATGTCGACTTCCGGAACCTCGGGTTGTCGCCCCGCTTCCCAGCGAGTGCCGAGCTCGGGGCTGCGATGTGGGAACAAGCCACCGGTCGCACTGTCGACGGGGTCGTCGCCGTCGATCCGCTCGCGGTGGCGGCGATCCTCGACGCCACCGGCCCGCTCACCGTCGACGGGAAGCGCTACGGCGCTGGCAACGTCGTCCACGAGCTGCTGGTCGGACAGTACCAAGACTTCCTCGACAACGACTACGACGCGGAGGCCCGGAAGCGAACACTCGGTGAGGTGGCCGCCGCCGCGTTCGACGCACTCGACTCGGGACGGTGGAACACGGCGGACCTGATCAGGAGCCTCCCGATGGCAGCCGCGGGGCGACACGTGCTGGCGTGGTCCCGCGACGCTGCGGTGCAACGGTCCTTGGAGCGGATGCACATCGCCGGTGTGCTCGAACCGGACTCGCTCGCAGTGAGCCTGCTCAATCGAGGGGGCGGCCACGGAGGGGGCAAGCTCGATCCCGCCATGAGGGTCGAAGCGACGCTGGCGCTCGTACCGGGCAACGGTTCCGTCAAGGCCCGACTCGACATCGGCATCGACAACACGTCCGAGCCGGGCCAACCCACCTACACCGAGTCTCCCGACCTGGGAGATACCACGTACGGACTGTACCAGGGCATTCTGACCATCAACGTACCCGGCACCGCTCTCGATACCCGGATCGACGGTGTCGACGGGTTGTACGTGGTTGGCAGCGACGGACCAACTCGGGTGGTTGGTACCCGGTTTGAGCTTGACGCCGGACAACACGCGCGCTTCGTAGTCAGATTCACGCTGCCCGACACTTTTCGTGAGATCACCATTGAACCGAGTGCACGACAGCCGCCGATTGTGTGGAATGTAGGTGATCGTCGGTTCCGAGACGAGAATCCGCGGAAAATTCACTGGTAGAGTCGGCAATTCAAACCCGAATCCATCGGCGCAGCGGGGTATCTCGAATGTCCACTAGACGATTCCTCCTCATCGGAGCACTCATTGGCGCATTGCTGTTCTTCGGCGCGTCGAGTGCACACGCCGAGGGCGTGGACGTCTATGGCGAGACGCCCCCGCAAGTGCTGTCGTCGAGCGACTCCAACACAGCACCGGTCGTGGAGGAGACGGCGACCGAAGCCGCGGTCGAGGCCTCAAGTCTGCCCGTGACCGGTGGCGACATCGCCGGTCTGACGGCTATCGGTGCCGGTTCCGTGCTCCTCGGCGCAGCGCTGATCACCTACCGGCGCCGCCAGGGTCGCGCCTGACCCGGACCACCGCGATCGGTCACCGGCGTTACCGTCGAGAGTCTGTCGTCCGGCACAGGTAGTGCAGCCACGGGTCATCGTCCCGGTACGGAAGGGCCACCGGTTTGGCGGCCACGTCGTAGATCGTGTCGACCACGAATCCGTGCTCTTCCAGCATGCGAACTTGGTGCTCCGCGTCGACGTAGACGTCTTCCAAAGTGAAGCCGTGCCCGACCCGGACCGACGTCCAACCGCGTTGCCGGGCCTCGTCGAGAGCCAGACCGCGGTTCACCCGGCGAACCCGGATGCCGTACCGCCAGTCGTCGGCTCTGGCGAGCAGTCGGTACCAGGGTGAGGTCATCTTGTGCGGCGAGCGCTCCTTGCGTGTCGGCAGCGGGAGGGCGCGCAACGAATGCGACGAGAACAGGAACCAGCCGCCGGGGCGTAGCTTCGACCGGACCTGGTCGAGCACCGTCGCGCGGTCGGTCCACGGCACGGCATCGATTCCGTTGAAGCTGAACAGGGCGATGTCGAACTCGCCGTCGACCGGCGTCAGGTCGCGAGCGTCGGCGTCGATCAGTCGGACGTTGGGCTCGTCGGCGAGGACCCGGCGCGCCACCGCGAGCATCGTCGGCGCGTAGTCGACCCCGACGTAGCGGCGCACGAGGGGTGCGAAGGTGTACCCGGTACGACCCGTGCCCACCCCGATGTCGAGCATGTCCATGTCGTGCAGATCGGGGGCGAGCCGACGAAGCACGGCTTGCTCCGCGGGTTTGAGCGCGAGGTCGACATAGCTGCCGCCCACCCGGTTGAAGATCTCACGGTTCGTCTCGATCACAGTTGGGTGCCGTTGTCCCTCGAACGGTCTCGTCGATCACGGCGAGCGCCTCATACTGTGCCACGAGCGGACGAAGCGTGTGATCGCGCCCTGGGAGGGTACGCAGGTCGACGCCGGGCATCGAGACGAGTCTGTCGACCGCACCGATCCGGACCAGCTCGTCGTACGCGGGCTCCTCGGCGCTGAATGCCAGCGTGACCCGCTGACCGGCACGTTCGATGTCCTCGAAGCACCGCTCGATCGACGTGGCGCGAGGCTCGCCTCCGACGTGGCGCGGCCGCTGGATCAGGCGGCGCAGGGCGCTGCGAGCAGCACGACCGATCACCTCCCCGCGCACCTTCCCGCGCAAGAGTCGACGCACCCACACCGGATCCCGGAGCTTGGCGAGCTTGCGCGCCTGGTAGAGCTCGGCCGTGCCGGCGTCCCACACCAGCGCGCCGGGGTTGAGCAGCGCTGCGGCCCGCACCCGTTCGTCGGACAGCGCGGCCTGGAACGCCCAGTAGCCACCGGCACAGAGTCCGACGGTGACGATGGCGGCGGCAGGCCAGCGATGGACGACCTCCTCGATCGCGGCGGCGACCTGGTGCCGGCGGTGCTCGGAATACAGCGCGCCCACATCCGGGGGATGGCTCGGAGCCCCGAACGCGTCCCCGATGTCCTCGAGATCGACCCGGAGGCTCGGGATTCCGCCGGCCGCGAGTCGACGGGCGGCGGTGACCCACAGGCGGTTGGGTCCGATGCGCCGCACCGCCCCCGCGTTGAAGAACACCACCGCGACCGACGCACCCGGGCCCGCGTCGGTGGCGATGGCGAACAACTGGCCTTCGCCGACGTCGATGGAGACCGCCGTCTCGGTCGACGAGTCCGTGTCGACGATCAGCGCTGCGGCTGCGGCTGGGTCCGAAGCAGGGACGCGGTCGGACGGTCCGAGCGCGCCGTGGTCGAGCCAGTGCTGCACTGACGCGACCACGGGCTCGGCGAGGGTGCTGCGCTCGGGATGACCGACTAGGTCCGACCAGCCGTGTCCGTCGCCGGTCGCCACATCGACGCCAGCGGACACGAGCTCACCCACCAGGCTGCCCGAGGTGATGCCATCTTGATCGAGAACGAGTGCCCGTGTGAGCGTACCCGTCTCGAGGTCTGGGACGCCGAGGGCCAGGAGCGACTCGACCGTGTCCTCCGTCAGCACGAATCCGTTCACCTCGAGCCAGCCGGATGGGAGCAGTTCCGGCTCTCGGACCGCCGGATCGAGCGAGAACCGTGATGTCTGGGTCGCAGCAAATGCCTTCTGTGTGCGAACGAAGCGGCGACCGGTCGCATGCACGGCCCACAGGACGGCCTCGTCGATCGGTGCGCCACGGGCCGAGGCCTCGAGTGCCAGCAGGCCACCGAGGCCGAGGCCGAGCGCGGCAATCCGATGGATCCCGGGTTGCGCCCGCTGCCACTGGGCCGCCGCGACGATCGCCGCGATCCACCCGGGGACCTGGTCGCCGTCAGCAGGGTCGCCTCCGCTGTCGCCCGTACCCGGCAAGTCGATGCGGAGGACGTTCGCGCCCGCCGCCGCCAATCGATCCGCCCATGCCCGTCGCGCTCGGTAGGACGCCACCTCCTCCCATCCCCACGGTGAACACACGACGACGCCGAGGCCGTTCGGGCGGTCGGGCACGTGGGCGAAGGCGAGCACCGGGACGCCGCCGACGTCGAGGTGAAAAGCGGAGCGAGTCATCTCGACGTGCCCGCATCCAGGCGGCAGTCGACCATCAAGCTGCCCCTCATGTTGTCAGCGGTGACCTCGGCGCTCGTTGCCTCCGCCGTGGGGGTCGACGGGTGAAGCACCACCTCGTGCGCAGCGCCGGGCGCGAGATCGACCAAGGCTTCGGATGTCTCGAACCCAACCATCGTGACGCGGATGCCCAGTGCGAGGGCACGGCTCTCGAGATGCACGGTCACTGCGCCGTTGGTGTTGGGGCGGGCCGTGGCCACGAGGCCCACGGAGGACGTCGGGTCGGGATCGGACCGGCGCCCTGACGGGAAATGGATGTGCTGACCGACCGGCGTGCCGCCGGCGTCGGTCAGGGTCGCGACGACGAGGTCGTGCGACGGTGGCCCGAAGCCGTACGCAGAAGCTGCGTCCACGAACCGACCCAGGATGGCCTCCACGTCGACCTCCATCGCCCCGTGCGGTCCGACCGCGACGTCGGTGTGGGCCGTTTCCACCGGCAGCTCCCGGTCGCGGTAGAAGACGACGTCGAGGCCACCGCTCAGCGGCGCGGGGCCGTCGTTCGCCACGTGGACGCGGAGGCCTCCGAGGCCTTCATCGCCGATCCAGACCGCGACCGGTGCCCAGGCTCGGCGCACGAGGTGGAACGCGGCCTTTGGTCGACCGGCGCTGTCGAGCAAGCCCCAGCCTGCTCCGGGGACGAGGTCGCGGAGCCAGAGCACCAACCCACCGGCGCAGGGAGACCGAGACCGGCGCCACTCGCAGAACACCTCCTGCATCACCTCCCCCGAAACTCGACGGGACAGCGTCAGGTATCGGTCGTGATCGGTGGCGCGCAGCGCCACGGGATCAACGTGGTAGAGCTGGCCGAGGTAGTGGTCGCGGACGTCGTCGAAGTCCCAGCCGCTTCCGACGTCTCGCGGGACGCCTGCCTTCCAGGCCGGGTGGGTCACGACGAGCTCTTCGGGCGCGCCGGGCAGCACGTCGGCCAGCCCGGCATCCTCCGGCACGTTCGCGAAGGCGAGGCACTCGCTGGCGAAGCGCACCTCGGCACGTCGCACATCGGTCATCGGACGCCGGTAGCCGCCAACTCCGAAGTAGTGGGCGACACCTCGGTCGAACCGAAACGGGAGCGAACCACCCCACGGCGACGAAGGCACGTAGACCGCGGAACACTCGAGCTCCGCGAGCACGGCGGGCACGTCCTCCTCGAAGAAGGTGTGGGCTCTCCGAGCGGGCTCGAGCCCGAACATGGCGGCCTGCTGGGCGATCTCGCTGCCGCCGCACACCACAGCCAGGCTGGCCCGGCCGGCGATGGCACCCAGCTCGGCGGCGATCTCACGTCGGACCGAGGTCCCGAACCCAGCGTCCTCGAAGGGATAGTCGAAGTTCGCGAACATCAGGTCCTGCCAGACCAGGACGCCGAGCTCGTCGCAGGCGTCGTGGAACTCCGCCGGCAGATAGGTCGCCACGCCGGGGACGCGAATCATGTTCGCGCCCGCGTCGCGAAGGAGGACGAGCATGCGGCGGATCTCGGTCGCGTCCTCGGACAGCGACACCACATCGAGCGACGACCACAGGACGCCACGGGCGAAGACGGGAACGTCGTTCACCTGCAGGGCGAGGCCGTCTCGCTCCACGTCATCGTGCCCCGGCGGCCCCGGTCGGATGGTGCGGAACCCGACGGAACCCAGGTCGACGACGGTGAAGCCGTCCGAATCGACGACCGTCACGGCGTACAACGCCGGGGTGCCGTGAGTGTGGGGAAACCATCGTTCGACGGCTGGCAGGACGACGCTGGTCTCGGCCACGAATGACCCGTCGGCCTCGACCGCTTCGACGTCACCATCGTGGTCACCCGTGGGGCCGACGACCCGCAGTCGCAGGCGTGGCCGGACGTGGCCGAGCCAGCGACCGTCGAGCCGTACCGACAAGGCCCCGTCGTCGCCGGCCATCGTCGCACGCACCCGCGCGTCGTGCAGGGCGAGAAGGCGACGCGTCTCGAGCCGCACCGATCGCCACGGCCCGACCGGCGCCGGACCTGCCGCGAAACCAGGGGCACGTCCCAGCAGGGTCGTCCGGTGCCACCTCAGGTCGCCCGCAGCGACCCTGGTGCGCCATCGGGCCCGGGGCCGACGTGGATGTGGTCGGGCGTCGAGCGCCCGGCAGCAGACGGCGAGCTCGACCCGTCGACCCGCTACGGTCGACACGTCGATCTCGATGGGTTCGAACATCGACTCGGCCCCCCCGATCGGCACTCCGTCGAGGAAGACGTCGCAGACGGTGGCCACGCCGTCGAGACGCAGGACGACCTCCTCGTCATCGGTGGATCGTGGAACATCGACATGCGTGCGGAACCACCAGTCGCCGCGGTCGAGGTCGTCCGCATGCGAACGTCCGGCGCGGCGAAGAGCACTGGCCACGGTTCCCGGCACCTCGGCGGGCAGCCAGTCGGTCACAGTGTCGAGTGCTCTACGATCGGCCCCCAGCGGAGCGCGGGCCAGCTCCCACCCCTCGGTGAGCAGCTTCACGTCGTGGGCGGCGACGGTGGCGAGGTGTGGCGGCGGCACGAGTGCTCAGACCACTAACGCGCACAGCGATCCGAGCGCCTGATCCCAGGCCCTGCCCATCTCCTCGATGACCGGTCCCGGATCGAAGGGCTTCCGGCGGGCCAGCTTGAAGCCGAGCAACTTGGTTGCGTCGGCGATCGACTCCAACGCCGCCGAGGCAGCACGTCCATCCTCGCCCAACAGCCAGTCGACGTGCGCCGCACAGAGATCGAAACCCGCACCGGCCATCCGCACCGTCGCGAACGCATACTCGTGGTAGCTCGCCGCGTCGCCCTCGTGCAGGCGCAGCATCTCGGCCTCGAGCCGCGGGCCGAACGCGGCGAACGGGTTGTCGGACGGTGCCATCGCCAAGTGGCGGGCCAGGGCATCGCGGGCGGCGCCCACCAGGTCGGTGCCGCGGCGGCGCCGGTCGCCGGCGAATCGCACGATCTCCGCATACGGAGGCAGCACATCGTCGGAGAAGCTCCCTCGAGTGCGGAGCGCGCCCCGGTAGTCCTCTCCGGACAGCTCGTGGAGCGAGGTGTTGTGGTAGTAGCGGAGCCGTTCACCCGCCGGGTCGATCGCCTCGACTGCCACCGACGTCTTGACGTGCGCGCTCCGGTAACTGGTGGCCGCGGTGTCCGGGAGGTACCAGGAGTCCAGCTCGACCACGATGGTCTGCCCGCGCTCGAGCTGCTCGACGATGTGGTCCTCGAGCGGTCGGTACAGCTGCATCTCGTGGATGTCGACACCGAGCAGCTCCTCCATATCGGTGTTCGAGGGCTTGAAGAACGTCCACTGATCGCCCTCGAAGTCCATCCGGACCGTGGAACCCAGGATGGCGACGGCCTCGTCACCCCGGGCGTGCAGCAGCTCGATGATGATGTCGGTGTAGCAGTTGGTCTCGGGGTAGCGGCGATCGCCGTGGTGCAGACGATGGCGGTCGTACACCGCCGGATCGTGACCGAACAGGGAGAGGAACCCCGTCACGGCCAGAGGTCCGCCGAGACCGTCGGGGGCCAGGCGTCAGGGGCCAAGCCATGGGTGCGGAACAGGGCCAGCGCGATCCGTTCGACTCCGAAACCGAGGCACGCGGTGTGGACCGGACCGCCGCTGGCCATCTCGATGCCGAAGACGGAGGCGAAGTGGTCCTGGTGGTAGTTGAAGGAGGCGACGGCGGTGGGCTGGGGCGACGAGATCGGAACGACGACCTCGTACTTCAGCTCTTGGGCCCGTTGGTTCGCGGCCAGCATGCGCCCCGTCCGTCCGAAGAACGGGTCGTTCGCCACGTCGACCTCGGCGCCGAGACCCAGGCGGACCAGCAGCTCGACGGCGCGGGTGCGCCACTGATCCCGCCACTGCAGGACCGACTCGGCTGCGCCGATGCGGACGCGCTCCTTCTGGCGGAACATCTGCAACCGGGCGGGGTCGCCGGCCGGCTCGTGCCGAAACACGAACGACAGGCCGACGTCGACCGTCACCCCCGCGGCTCCGAGCGGACCTCGACGGGCGATCGACGGATAGACCGGGTAGCAGGCGGCAGGCGTCAGCATCAGGTCCGTCATGTGCTGGTGCCGACTCCAGTCCTCCCGTCGGGCGACGAGCTGCTCCTGGTCATGGGCTGCTCGCTCGTCACCCTCGAAGGAGAAGATCGTGCCGGCGAGGTGCGGGAACGATCCGAGGTAGCCGGCATCCTCGACGATGCGGCGCGGCAGCACAGGGCCGAACCCGAGCCGGTCGTACGATTCATCGACGCCGTTGCGATCGATGTAGCCGTCGATCGCATTGCACACGTCCTCGAACGCCCCGCTTCGGCCGTAGACGCCGGGCACACCGAGATCGACGAGCACGCCGGACGTCAAGAGCTCGGTCAGGTACTCGGCTTCGGCGCCAACCGGTTCGCGGTAGGCCGCCACGTCACACTTCCTTCGCAATCAGCAGCAGGCTGGCATTCGTGGCGTGGATGCGAGCGTTGGAGACCATCAACGGTGCCGACAGTGAGTCACGCACATGGCGGCCAACGCTGTACGGGGTGTCGTTCTTGTAGCCGAGGATCCCGATGGCGCCGAGCGCATCGAGGCAAATGCGGGAGCACGTCTCCGAGGCGGCGATCTTGAGGTTGTTGAACCGCAACGCCGCTGTCATGGTCGACAGCCTCGGCCGCCCGGGCTCCGCGTCGGCGGCATCGAACATCGCCAGCACGGAACCGATCTCGGCACGCAACAACGACAGATCGGTGAGCAGTTCTGAGACCAGCTCGCCACCCGCAGGGACCGCGCCCCGCTCGCCTCGGGCCCGTTCCCGAGTGAATGACCGGGCGCGATCGAAGGCATCGGTGGCGATGCCGAGCCACAGGTGAGCCCACAACAGGTGGGAGATCGGCACCATCGACTCGGCGGCGATCACACCGAAGGGCACGGGTAGCACCTGCTGATCCGGCATGGTGGCACGAACGACGAACCCGGGCGAGCAGGTGCCCCGCATACCGAGCGGATCCCAGGTCCCCTTCTGTGCGAACTCGGTCTGTTCGCTCGACGACAGAACGAGCAACTGGTCGTTCGGCTCCGCCGCGAGCGAGCGCCGCACAGTCGTGAGCACGTCGTCGGAGTACTGGCCGTAGGACACCGTGGTCGCCTGCTTCTCGAAGCTCGCCGTACCCGGCTCCTCGGACGCGAGGCCTGCGATGGAGCGGGTCATGTCGCCACCGGTACCCACCTCGGAGGTGCAGGACGAGATCAGCCGCTGCTCGGAACAGAGGCGTTCCAGGTATTCGACGAACCAGGCCGACTCCGCTCGGTGGCGGACGATGCAAGCGACCTGGATCTGGTGCATGGCGAAGACCATCGCGGACGAGGCGCACGATCGTCCGAGTTCGAAGCAGGCGACGGCCAGACCGGGGAGCGACACGCCCCGGCCACCGAGCTCGACCGGGACATGCGCCGACAAACCACCGATGGCGCGGAGGGCATCGATCGTCTCGCTCGGGAATCGAGCTTCACGATCGACGTCGTCGCCATGTGCAGCAGCGACGTCCCTGGCGATGGTGCGGACCTCAGCGACGAACGAGGCGTCGATCTCGGAGTCGGCGTCAACCGACATGTGGCGTCAGCAGTGCACTGATGGCCCCGGCGATCGCACCGACGCTCGAGAACACGTTCCGCGTGAGCATCTCGTCGGGGAACTCGAGGTCGAACGAATCCTCCAGCGCCAACATGACGCTTATGCTCCCGTGCGACGTCAACCCGTAGTCGAACAGGTCGGCGTCGTCGGGCAACGTCCCGATGTCCACCGACAGCCGCGCGTGCTCGGAGAGCACCTGTCGGATCTGCTCGTGCATCCGCCCCTCACCTCATGTGTCCATGGCCGCCGTCGGCCCACTCATGCCGAGTTGAGTCTACGGGACGCACCATTGGCACCTGCAACGCGCCAGGCTCCGTGGCGGCCCTGGCCCCGTTCGACAGCACGGCGGCACGTCGTTTCCGCGGCCCATCGGGGTCGAGGTGCCACGCCGTCGGCCGAGCGCCGGCCACGGATGGACGGGTCGTGGGGATGGGGTGCCTTCGCGCCCGGGGTGAGTCCTCCGGGACTTGAGGCGTCACGATTTGTTGGTCTGACCGCCACGTCTACAGAAACTTCCGCCACATCTATAGAAATTGACGTATTCTGCCGAGAACAACCCCAGGTGTCGGAGCGGGCGACCGGTGTTCCAGGGAGAGAGCCATGGGCAGTACACGCGGCCGTGGGAAACGAACGACTACGCGCGGCGACAGCGGCGCGACCCTGGTCGAGTTCGCCATCATCCTCCCGGTCTTCGCCATGTTGCTGCTCGGCATGTTCAGCGCCGGCATTGCGCTGAACGACAAACAAGAACTGACCCATGCCATTCGGGAGGGCGCTCGCTACGGCGCCACGATTCCGGCGTCGGAATTCTCGGGCAACACCTTCGCGACCGTGATACGGGATGAGGTGATCGACCGGTCGGGCGGGTTGTTGTCCGCCGGGGAGATCTGCGTATCGGTCGTACGCGGCACACCGGACGCAGCCGCTCAGGAATCGGCCAACGGTCTCTCGTCTGGGTCGGTGAAGACCCTGGAGGTCGTTTCGTCGACCAACGGATCTGCGTGTGATCCATCGGAGACCTATCCGTTGCCGACAGAAGACGGAGATACCGGTCAGCGCATCCAGGTCAGGGCGCAGCGGCCGACCAAGATCGAACTCGGGGTATTCGGCGCATACACCATCACGATCGACGAGTCCGCTACCGCCAAGTCGGAATACGACTCATGATCGTCCGCCCGGCCCGCCGCGACGACGGCGTTGCGTTGGTGATGATGGCGCTTCTGATTGTGGCCATCCTCGCGATGGTGGCGTTCGCCGTGGATCTCGGGTTCGGACGCTCCGATCGCCGGACGAGCCGTGCCCTCACGGATCTCGCCGCCGTCGCCGCCGGATACCAGATGGCCGGGAACGCAGATCCCAACCAGTTCAACCCGCAAGCCGACCCGGAGGCGGCCTGCCGGGCCGCGATCGAGTCCGTGCGGGACAACACCTCGGACTTCGATCCACCCGCCACGGCGAGCGACCCGTGCTCCGGATTCGCCGCGGTGTGCACCGGCACACCGTTCACACCCGTCGAGATCTCTGACGGGCCCTGGACGCTGACGATCAGCTACCCGGTACCCGACAGCGAGATCACGGACCCGAATCTCGGCGCCGACGGACTGACCGACGCCGACGGTCAACCCTGCGAGCGGATGCGTGTGCAACTCCGCCACTCGCGAGACACCTTCTTCGCCCAGGTGATCGGCATCTCCACCGTGAACACCGGTGGGGAAGCGGTGGTCGTGGGAAACGTTCCGGATCCCATCGATCGCGTGGTCCCAGCGTTCTTGATGCTCGACCGCACGTTGTGCAAGGCGATCTGGACCAACGTCGGTCAGGGCACGGTCGACCCGGATCCCACGTTGCTCTACGGCGACGGGATCCTGGTCCGGAGCCAGGGTTCCGGTGAGGACGAGCAAGCGGGTTTCATTCACTCCGACTCCGACGCCACCGACTGTGGAAACGGGGCCAACGAATACGCCGTCTACGCCAACGAGCCCAGCGGCGGCGACACCATGGTCGTGCAGTCCGCGAGCGGAGGACCCGGTGTCATCGAGTCCACGGCCACGAACGGCAGGAGTGGCGCTGGCGGGACCAACGTCCCTGTCGGGACCGGAGAAGTCGTGGGCCGCGGCCCAGTCGACGAGATCTTCCAGAACGCGATCAAGAACCTGCACACCGTCGCCTATTCGGCGGTCAACCAGACCACCGCGCCATCCGGCACTGTGTCTGATCCAGTCGTCACCTATGGCTGCACGGGCACACCGACGACGACTCCCCCCAGCACGGGCTCGTGGACGGCCTTTGTCGACTGCGTCGGTCCGCCCGCGAACACGGCGTACTCGAAGAACCTGCAGATCTCCGCAACGACCGTCGTCTTCGCCGGCAACGTCTCCGTCGGCAACAACACGGTGATCGACCTCCCGCAGGCGACCACGGTCGTCGTCCGCGGCGAATTGGCTGTGGGGACGGGAGGAAAGCTCGATCTGGAGGGGGTACAGAACTTCTATGTGGGCTCGCGCTTCACCAACGCCGGCGACGTCGGCATCAACGCCTCGTTCGACACTGCACCGGCAGCGGCCACCCCCAATCCGACCTGTGACGCCAACGGGAAGGGGCCGAACTCGACCAACACCGCTCGGCTGGTCGTCTTCAACCCGACGAGCGGACCGAACCGTGAGGATCCTGCGCTCGCGAGTTCCGGTTTCCTGACGATGTGCCAAACGACCGTCTACCTCGCCGGCGAGCGCAACGACGCGGCCTACGTGGAGAAGTCGATCGAGAACACGGCCAGCTGCACGCAGACCTATCCGTGCCCATTGATCAGCACGAATGACATCCGCGGCGCTCGATTCCAGCTGTCGGGCGAGATCAAATGGTTCGCACCGAACCAATCCGCTGTTGACCTGTCCGTCAACGAGCCTCTTCCCCCCGCTGGCGGCATTGAGGATCTTGCGGCGTGGGCGGAAGGTGGGGGCAGCACCAACGCCACGGAGGCGTCCTCGATCAGCGGAGGCGGCACCCGATTCACCTACTCCGGGATCTTCTTCTTGCCCAACTCGAAGGTCGAGCTCTCGGCAGGCAACGCACTCACTGGCCCCGTCGACGCGCAGTTCATCGCCCGGTCTGTCCAGGTCAACGGTGGGCGCTTCGAGCTCCGGCCGGCCCGTGAGAACAGCGTGCCCGTTCCGGTGCGAGGGTCGTTCCAACTCATCCGCTGAGCGGGGCACCGCGTTCGCAGGTTGCTGAGACAGTGGCGGCAACGTCGCCGTTCCCATCTGCATAAAGATCTTCGACTTCCCCGCACTCTTCTGATTTTGCGCGTCTTTCTCAAGTGCCGCCCTCATCGTGTCGAAGAACAACCTGACGTCGAGTGGCGTTCCTGATTGTTCTCGAGGAGAGCTCATGGGCGACACCCGTCGCCGGGGGAACCAGCCGGCATCACGCCGGGAAGCCGGCGCCACGATGGTCGAGTTCGCCTTGATCCTCCCGGTGTTCGCCATGCTGCTCTTCGGCATGCTCACCGCAGGCCTCGCGCTCAACGCCAAGCAGGACATGACCCAGGCCACCCGCGAGGGCGCTCGGTTCGCGGCGGCGGTCCCCGCCGACCAGGCCGGCTTCACCCAGTCGTGGGCGGCGACCGTTCGCCAGCTGGTCGTCGACCGGTCCGACGGCACCCTGACGGTCGACGACATCTGCGTGTCGCTCGTGCAGGGCGACAAGCCCACGTCGGCGATCACCACCACGCTCCACCCGACCGCCCCGTACTTCTCGACCAAGGCCGGCGGCGCACCGTGCATTGCCCAGCAGACGTACCCGGTCACCAGCACTGACACCGGCCGGCGGGTGCAGGTCACGGCCACCAAGCCCGCCAAGATCGAACTCGTCGTCTTCGGCTCCTACCAGATGATGATGGCGACCGACGCCACGGCGAAGTCCGAGTCCAGCAAGTGACCCGCCACACCGGACAGGGCCAGCGCGGCGTGACCCTGGTGCTGTTCGCCCTGTTGATGGTGTCCCTTCTGACCCTCGTCGCGTTCGCGGTCGATCTCGGCTTCGCTCGATTCGACAAGCGCGACACCCAGGCCACAGCCGACCTGGCCGGCCTAGCCGCGGGGTACTTCCTGGCCGGGAACGGGGCCGACACGGCCGCATCCCATCCCCGCCTCGCCTGCGCGGCCGCGATCCAGTCGGTCGAGACCAACACCGCCGACTTCCCGACGGTGACGAACGCCGCCGCGCAATGCGCCCTCTACTTTCCCGACCTGGCGACGACGTGCATCGAGTCCAACCTCCCCCCGGCGAGTCTCCGTCTGGCACAGGGTCGGTACCTCCTCGCCATCGAATACCCGGTCACCGATCTGGCGGACGGTCCGTTCACGCAGGCCGGCCTGGACGACGGGACGAGCCCGTGCGACCGGATGAGCATCTCGCTCAACAAGATCAACGAGACGTCCTTCGCCCACATCGTCGGGGTCGACCAGCTCGAGACCCATGTCCGAGCCGTTGTCCGGGGCAGTCCCTCGACGAGCGCGCAGGGCGTGTCGGCGCTCCTCCTGCTCGAGCGCGAGGGCTGCGGCACGCTGCAGCGGTCCGGCCAGGGGAAGGTCATCGTCAAGGCCGTGCAGGACACGAGCACGAGTGCGTGGCGGGCCGGTCTCATCCAGAGCGACAGCGCCGGCTCCACGATGTCGTTCGGCAACGCACTCACCTGCACAACGAACGAGAACAGCGGCGGCTACACGATCTACGCGGCATGCACCGGGTCCAACCTCCCCGGCATCGTCGCGGAGAACACCCCGAACGGAGAGCAGGTCATCCCGCAGGGCACCATCGCCACCTACGCGCTCGATCCGACGGTGGCGGGACGCGGGGCGAGCTGCTATTCGGCGTACGGCCCGACCGGACTCAACGTGAATCCGAGCGCGACGGAGTTCACGTCCCGCAAGCCGGCCGACGACCGGTTCAACCCCCTCGGACGTCCGGCGATCACCAACCTCCACGCCGGCGGGTACGCCACGACCGTCACCGCGGGCGCGTCGACCAGCGGCACGGTGCTCGCCGCCAGCACCGATTGCAGCCCCGCGGACGGGGCGATCTTCAACCAGGTGGGCACCATCACCTTCGCGTGCGGGACCAGCGGGTTCACGGTGGCGAACAACCGTACGGTGACGATCCCCAACGCCACGGCCGTGAAGTTCATCGGCGGCGTCACCGTGGCGGGCTCACTCGACGTGGCGTCGGCCACCACCGTCACCATCGGCCGCGCCGCAGGGACGAGCGCGGCGGCGAGCAACACCGCGCGTCTGATCGTCACGGGGATCGCCTCGTTCGGAAGGGCGAGGGCCGTCTACGTCGGCGGCACACCATCAGCGTGCACCCAGGACAACAACTGCAGCGCAGTGAGCGTGTCCGGCAACGGGTCGGCGCTGCGCATCAACACCGGAGCCATCGGCACGTCCAGCTGCGCGCCCGGGCCAGGGGCAGGCGGCTCCGCGACGAACTGGACGCAGCTGGCCACCTTCGGCGGGGCGGTGGACGTCGCCGGATCGATGTCGGCGTGTCAGACCATGGTGTACGTCGGCAGGTCCCAGGTGGCGTATGCCGCCGACCAACGAGTCGATGGCGGCCTGAACTGCTCCTTCCCCAAGCCGTGTCCCGCCCTCTCGACCACCAACTCCCGTGACCGGTTCAGGCTGAACGGGGGCAACTCGGCCATAATCTGGTCGGCCCCGAACCAGACCACGACCGATCCGAACGCCACCAACCCCTTCGAGGGATTGGCGCTTTGGACCGAGGGTACGGGCATCAGCCAGATCAAGGGCACCGGCACGATGGTCACCACCGGGGTGTTCCTCCTGCCCAACGCCCTATTCCAGTTCGACGGCCAGGCCAGCTCTTCGAACCCCTACAACGCCCAGTTCTGGACCCGGACCCTCAGCTTCTCCGGCCAGGGCGACCTCAACCTCGCCCCCAACCCGCAGGACTCGATCAAGACGCCGACGCCCGGAGGGTTCGCGCTGATCCGCTGAGCGTCGGCGACGTCGACGGCGATCAGGACGCCGCAGCGGCGACACTCGCGCCAGACTGAGCGCGGTGCCGGCCCTCCTCGAGACGATCTCGCTCACCAAGACCTACCCCGGTGGCGTCACCGCGCTCGACGGCCTCGACATCTCGCTCGAGGCCGGCACCATCGGCTTGGTGGGCGCGAACGGCGCCGGCAAGTCCACGCTGTTCCGGATCCTGCTCGGTCTCACCCGGCCCGACTCGGGCACGGTGCGAGTGGCGGGGATCGACGTCGGTGAGAACCCGATCGGCGTGCGGTCGAAGCTGGGGTTCATGCCCGAACACGACTGCCTGCCGACCGACCAGAGCGCGGCCGACGTCGTGGCCACGCTGGGTGAGATCGGCGGTCTGCCCGCCCGGGCGGCCCGCCAGCGGGCGTCCGACATCCTCGACCTGGTCGGGCTCGACGAAGCCAGATTCCGGCCCATCGAGGGCTTCTCCACCGGCATGCGCCAGCGGGCCAAGCTGGCCCAGGCCCTGGTCGCCGATCCCTCCATCGTCCTGCTCGACGAACCCACCGCCGGCCTCGACCCCGCCGGCCGCCACGAGATGCTCGACCTCGTCCGCCGCCTCGCCGGCTTCGGCATCACCGTGGTCATGGCCACCCACCTGCTCGACGACGTCCAGGCGACCTGCGACCAGGTGGTGATGATCGACGCCGGACGGCTGGTGGCCTCGGGCCGCACGGAGGCGTTGCTGGAGACCACGGGATCGGTGCGCGTCGACGTGTCGGGCCGGGGCCCCGAGCTGGCGGCGGCCCTGCCGCCGGCGCTGGCCGCGGTGGCAACGCTGGCGCCCGACGGCTCGGTCGAGATCGTCGTGGGCAACGACGACGACCTCGATGCCATCGTCGCCGCGGTCGACGATGCCGGCCTCCCCCTCCATGGCCTGTCCAGCCGCCGGTCCTCGCTCGACGACGTGTTCATCGATCACAGCCGGCCCCGGCCGGAGCCGGCCGCCTCGTGACCGCGACCGGACGGGTCTACGACCGCGGCTACCGCCCCTACGAGGGGGTGCTCGGTGGCCGGCGGGCCGCCACCGCGGCGCTGTGGCGGGCGTCGGTGCGTCGAGCGCTCGGCATCCGCCGCTCGTGGCGCCAGAAGCTGTTCCCCTGGTTGCTGCTGGCCATCGTGTCGGTGCCGGCCATCGTCAACGTGGGGATCGCCTACATCACCCGCAACAGCCCAGCCCAGGACGTCGTCCAGATCATCACCTACCGCGAGTACGTGGGTGTCTCCACTGCGCTGTTGGTCTTCGTGGGGCTCACCGCACCGGACGTGATCTGCCCCGACCGCCGGAACCGGGTCCTGCCCCTGCTGTTCTCCCGACCACTGACCGGACGTGACTACGTGTTCGCCAAGGTGACGGCCATCGCCGCCATCGTGTTCGCCTTCGGCTTCATCCCCCAGGCCGTGTTGTTCGTCGGCCAGATGCTGGTGAGCGACGCCGCCTTCACCTACCTGCGCGACCACCTCGCCGTGCTGTGGCAGGTGCCGCTGGCCGTCCTCATCCTGGCCATCTACTACGCCTCGCTGTCACTGGCCATCGCGTCGTTCACCACTCGGCGGATCATCGCCGCCGCCGCCCTGCTCATCGTGCTGCTGGTGTCGTCGGCCTTCTCGAACATCCTGGGGGGCAACAGCGGCCGACAGGTCGGCCCTGACCCCCAGTCGGCCTGGGCGGTCGCCAACCTCCTCGCCCTGCCACTCCACCTGCGCGACCTCGTCTTCGAGGGCAAGATCCTCGAACCACCCCTCGCCGGCGTGGACGGTGGCGCGCTGCTCGCGGTGGTCGTGTTCGTGGTGGTTGTGGGCGCGTCGCTGGGCACCTTGTTGTGGCGCTACCGGTGGGTCGAGACCTGATGGCGCCCGACGAGCTCGATCCGGCGTTCGTCACCGATGCCACCGTCATCGTCGAGGACGTGTCGGTCTGGTTCGGCCAGAAGGTCGCGCTCTCCGAGCTGTCGTGCTCGTTCGGGGCCGGCGTCACCGGCCTGCTCGGCCCGAACGGTGCGGGCAAGACCACCCTGATGCGGGCGATGTGCGGACTGATCCCCGCCCGCCAGGGCCGCGTCGACGTGTTCGCGACCGACCCTCGACACGACCGCGCCGTCCAGGCGCGGATCGCCCTGGTGCCGGAGGAGGACGCGGTACCCGAGTCGTTGAGCGTCCGCCAACTGGTGCGCTACCAGGCGACGCTGGCCGGCGTCCGCGACCCCGGTGCGCTCCAACGGGCCCTCGACGACGTCGACCTCGCCGACGTCGCTGACCGCCCCCTCGGCGGGTTCTCCAAGGGCATGCGCCAGCGGGGCAAGATCGCCGCCGCCCTGGTGACCGCGCCCGACGTGCTCGTCCTCGACGAACCACTCAACGGCGCCGACCCCGTCCAACGCGTGGCTCTCATCGAGCTGTTCCGGCGGCTCGGCCAGGACGGCAAGACGGTCATCGTGAGCAGCCACGTGCTCCACGAGGTGGAGCGACTCGCCGATCGGGTGGTGGTGCTGCTCCACGGTCGGCTCGCGGCGGCGGGCGGGCACCGGGCCATCCGCGACGCGATGGCCGACCGACCCCGCCGGGTGCTGCTGCGCAGCGACGACGACCGCCGCCTCGCCGCCGATCTGGTCGGTCTCGATCCGGTCACCGCGGTCGAGCTGGGCGCCGGCGGGCTCACCGTGGCGACCAACAACGCGGGGAGCCTGGCCTTGGCCCTCCCCGGCATGGCCCGTCGCGGCGGCGTGCATCTCCGCGAGGTGCGGCCCCTCGACGAGTCGCTCGAGAGCGTCTTCACGGAGCTGACCCGATGATCGTCCCGACCCGCATCCCGGCGGATGGCGCGCACACCGGTTCAACGACCCGCCGCATGCCCGCGCTCGTCGGCTACGTGTTCCGCGCCTGCCTCCCCCGCAAGCGACTGGCCGTGCTCGCGCTGCCGTGCTTGACCATCCTCGCCTGCGGTCTGATCACCGGCACCATCGAGAACGAGACCACCGCCCACGCCTTCGCCAGTGTTGCCGGGGTCGGCATCTTCGGTCTCGCCATGCCGCTCGGCACGCTCGTCGTGGGCGATGCGGTGATGGGCGCCGAGGTGCGGTCCGGGACGCTGTCGTTCACCTGGCTCACGCCGACCCGCTTCTCGGAGCTCGCGTTGGCCCGTTGGTTCGGCGGATGGGCGGTCTGCCTCCTCACCCTGGTGCCATCGGCCGCGCTGGCCGCGGTGATCGCCGGCGTCTCCGACCAAGCCGGCAGCATCGCCATCGCCACTGCCGCCGGATCGGCCGCGCACGTCGCCATGTTCGTGCTCATCGGATGTCTCACCCGGCGGGCGGCGGTGTGGTCGCTCGCCATCGTGTTCCTGGTCGAACGGCTGCTCGGTGCCGTGCTCTCCGGCATCGCCCAGCTGTCACCGACCTGGCAGGGACGCGCCGTCTACGTCGGCCTGACCGATGCCCGGGATCTGCACCGCGCCGGCATCCCGGAGGGGTGGGACGCGGTGGTGCGGCTTGGCTTGCTCACCGTCGTCTTCCTCGCGCTGAGCACCTGGGGTCTGCGACGCCTGCAGCTCACCGGGAGCCGGGACTGAGTCGCTTCGCCCGCGGACTTCGTCCGCCGGCTAGAGAACGGCCGGGTTCCGGGTCAGGTTCCAGATCACCGCGGTGATGATCTGCTCGCGCAACTGCTCGTCCGGATCGACGAACCGGAGCCCGTACTGGTGGAGCATGACGCCCGACGGCGTGCGTCCGTAGAGCGCTCGAGTCTGGATCGTGGCCGCGTGCTCGATGCGGAGCGGGTCATCGGGGCCGGGCAACGTGCAGCGGACGACGACCTCGCGGCCGGCCGGCAGCTCCTTGGCGCAGATGAGACCGAGTCCGCCGGCGGAGAGATCGACGACCTTGGCCTCGCCCGAACCGGCCTCGCCGGCGTCGTACCGGGCGTCGAGCACCAGGGCCAGACGGGTGTCGGAACGGTGCGGGCGACGGTTGATGGTGACGGGCATGGCGATCCCGAAGGGACCGTGGTCGTCCTCCCGCTCGTCGCACACCACCGAATCGAACAGGTAAACGGCGTCGTCGACGCGATCGAAGCGCACCGACACCAGCTGCCCGACGCTCAGCGACAGCATGCCGTCGCGGCGGATCGGCAGATCGATCCAGATGGTGTGCTGGTCGACGTCGGCGACGGTCGACGCGTAGCCACCGAGGCTGTCGGTCAGGTCCGAGATCCGCAGCGCCAACCCCGGTACGAGGTAGCGCTGGCGCGTCGCGGTCTCCGCCCGTAGATGGGGTTCGTCCACTTCCAACATCTTCGCCCTCCCTCTCGCGTCATCGTAGGACGGCGACCGGATCGGTGCTGGTACGGAGCTGCAGGTACCGTCGGCGACCATGGCGCACACCCTCGTCCTGCTCCGCCACGGCCAGTCGGTCTGGAACCTCGAGAACCTGTTCACCGGGTGGTACGACGCCGGGCTCACCGAGTTGGGCCAGTCCGAGGCCCGCGCCGGCGGCCGCCTGCTCGCCGACAAGGGTGTGCTCCCCACCATCGTGCACACGTCCCTGCAGACGCGGGCGATCCGCACCGCCGAGCTCGCCCTGGCCGAGTGCGACCGGTCCTGGATCCCGGTGCGCCGTCACTGGCGGCTCAACGAACGGCACTACGGCGACCTCACCGGCCGGAACAAGGCCGACACGGCCGCGCGCTTCGGCGACGAGCAGGTCCACATCTGGCGCCGCAGCTACGACACCCCGCCGCCCCCGATCGCGAGCGACAACGCGTTCGACCCGGCCGACGACCCCCGGTACGAGCAGGTACCGCCCGAGCTGCGCCCGTCGAGCGAGTGCCTCAGAGACGTCGTCGAGCGCATGCTGCCGTACTGGTTCGACGCCATCATCCCCGATCTGGCGGCGGGCCACCTCGTGCTGGTGGCCGCCCACGGCAACTCGCTGCGCGCCCTCGTCAAGCACCTCAACGACATCAGCGACGACGAGATCACCGGTCTGAACATCCCCACCGGACAGCCTCTCGTCTACGAGCTCGGGCCCGACTTCCGCCCGGTCGATGACCGCCCGGTCGAGGAGCGCTACCTCGCCGATCCCGACGAGATCGCCGCCGCCGCCGAGGCGGTCGCCAACCAGGCCCAGGGATAGGCGTTCGATCAGTCCGGGTTCGGGCGGGCGCGCTCGACGATGGCCGCGAGGTCGAGCCCGGTGGGGAGGGTGCCGAACGCCCGGCCGGCATCGTCGGCCAGCCTGGACGCCACGAACGCATCGGCCACCGCCGACGGCGAGTGCTGGAGCAGCAGCGACGCCTGGAACGCGGTGGCCAGGGACTCGACCAGCCGCCGGGCGCGGTGTTCGATGGCCTCGAGATCGCCCAGCTCCTTTCGCAGACCGGCGACCGCAGCGTCGAAACGGGCATCGGCCCCGGCCACGAGGTCGAGCTCGCGCCAGTAGGCGTCGAGTGCTTCGGGGGCCCGGGCCAGCGCCCGCAACACGTCGAGGCAGATGACGTTCCCCGATCCCTCCCACACCCCGTTGACCGGTGACTGCCGGAACAGCCGGGGCAGGTCGGACTCCTCGACGTAGCCCGCGCCACCGAGGCATTCGAGCGCCTCCGCCGCGTGTTGCGGCGCCCGCTTGCAGGTCCAGTACTTCACGACCGGGGTGAGGAGACGCTTCACCAGCTGCTCGTGTTCGTCGGTGGGATCGGCGTCGAACGCCCGGGCGAGCCGGAGCGCGGCGAGCGTGGCGGCCTCGGATTCGAGGGCCAGATCGGCGAGGACGTTGACCATGAGCGGTTGCTGGTCGAGGCGGGTGCCGAACGCGTCGCGGTGCGCGGCGTGCCACGTGGACTGGGCCACGCCCTGGCGCATCACCGCGGTGGACCCGAGCACGCAGTCGAGCCGGGTGTGGTTGACCATCTCGATGATGGTCCGGACCCCGCGGCCCTCTTCGCCGACACGGGCGGCCCACGTATCCAGCAGCTCGATCTCGCTCGACGCGTTCGACCGGTCACCCAGCTTGTCCTTGAGGCGTTGGATCCGGATCGGGTTGCGGGTGCCATCCGGCATCCACCGCGGCATGAGGAAGCACGTGAGGCCTCCGGGCGCCTGGGCGAGCACGAGGAACGCATCGGACATGGGGGCGGAGCAGAACCACTTGTGGCCGGTCAGCCGGTAGGTGCCGTCGGCGGAGGGGGCGGCCGTGGTCGTGTTGGCCCGGACATCGGACCCGCCCTGCTTCTCGGTCATCGCCATCCCGCACGTGGCACCCGTCTTCTCGCCGGCCGGGCGGTCGGCGGGGTCGTACGCGGAGGAGACGAGGCGAGGCTGCCACTCGGCCAACACGTCGGGGGCGTGGCGGAGCGCGGGCACGGCCGAGTACGTCATGGAGATCGGGCAGATGTGACCACCGTCGACCTGGTACCAGGTGATGACCTTGGCGGCCCGGGCGACGTGGGCTCCCGGCCGATCGTCGGCCCAGGGACCGGCATGGAGGCCATGCCCCACCGCCGTGGTCATCAGGCGGTGGTAGTCGGGGTGGTAGTCGACCACGTCGATCCGATGGCCGTAGCGGTCGTGCGTCTGCAGCTCCGGCGGGTTGCGGTTGGCCCGCCGGCCCCACTCGATGGACTCGGGTGACCCGGCGAGGCGGCCGAGGGCGCGCAGGTCGTCGACGGCCCACCCGGCGCCCTCTCGCTCCACGCTCTCGGCGAGGGCGACGTCGGTGGCGAAGACGTCGTGGCCCTCGAGCGGCGGCGGCTGGTTGCTGACCTCGTGGGTGGCGAAGGAGCTGGTCATGGTCTCGATCGTACGACCGGGAAAATCGCTGTGGATCGCGATCGGCGCCCGACAGGTATCGGCGGGGATTTCGCTCGGTGGACGTCAGATGGCACCGACCTGCTCGAGCGCGGCGCGGATCGTCGCGACGACGTAGACGGGACGGTAGGTCACGTCCTCCCAGGTGAAGTGAAAGACCGTCCATCCGAGCAGCTGCACGTTGTTCCGGCGCTGGTTGTCGTGTTGACGAACCTCTTCCTCACCGTGAATGGCGCCGTCGGTCTCGATCCCGATCCGGAACGCGGGATATGCAAGGTCGAATCGAGCGACGCGACCGTCGGGCCGCGTCACGGCGAACTGGTGCTCGGGTGCGGGCAGTCCAGCGGCGATCAGGAGGTCCGCGCAGCGGATCTCGACCACCTCGTCGGGCGCGCCCTCGGCTCCGAAGTGGCGCTCGAGCAGCTCACGCAGCGCACCGCAGCCATTGCGTCCCTGGATGCTGTACTGCCGATACACCCGGTCGAGGGCGATCCAGTCGATCCCGTGTGTCCGTCGGAGGGTGCCCATCGCTCGGCGGTAGCCGTCGAAGGACACCACCGAACCCAGGTCGAGGGCGAGGCGAAGTGGAGGCGTCGTCGGAATCCCGTCGATCAGGACGGGAGCCGTACGGGCGAGGTCGACGCTCTCGTGCACGATGATCGGTACGCCATCGAGCCTGCTCCGAGCGCGCCGGAAGTCGCGATTCGGTGATCGTCCGGTGACCACGGACAGCTCGATCGGCGGGATCGCCCGATCATCGGCGACCGCGCCCAGCAACGACGCCGCCGATCGGTGCGACGCGACCGCGCCGACCACCGACAGGACCACTGCTGCGAGGTTGCGCCGCCATGTCCACGACGCACCCTCGAGCGCGTAGACACCGCACTCCGCGATGCCCCAGACCCGGCTCCGGAGCCGCCGATTGATCGACGAATCGGTCCCGCCGGCGGCCAGGACCTGTCGGCGGGTGACCAGACTCAGTTGGGCCGCGAACGTCGTCGCGAGGCGCCGGTCGAGTGCTGCCATCTTCCCCTCCACGACTCGGGAGGTCGGGGGAAGACGGGCTCGACGTTAGCTCGCTCCGGCGAATCGGAAAATCGCTGCGGATCACGCTCGGAAACCGAACGCGATCCACAGCGATTTTCCGGGGTGCGGTGATCGCCTAGATGGCGTCGGCCCCCATCTCGCCCGTGCGGATACGGGTGAGACGATCGACCGAGGTCATCCAGATCTTGCCGTCGCCGATCTTGCCGGTCTGGGCCGAAGCGGCGATGGCCGCCGCGATCTTCTCGGCCTCGTCGGTGCCGCACACGACCTCGATCTTCACCTTGGGGACGAAGTCGATGGTGTACTCGGCGCCGCGGTAGGTCTCGGTGTGGCCGCCCTGGCGACCGAACCCCTTGACCTCCGAGACGGTGATGCCCTGGACGCCGACGCCCTTGAGCGCCTCCTTCACGTCCTCGAGCTTGTGCGGCTTGATGACCGCTGTGACGAGATGCAACACGATGGTTCTCCTTGTCGTTTCGGATCGATCAGACCGAGACGGGCGAGGCCGAAGCGGATCCGGCGGAACCGCTGGTCGAGCTGTCGGGCGCGTAGCCCATGTGACCGTGCTCCTCGACGTCGAGGCCGATGAGCTCCTCTTCCTCGCTGGTGCGCAGGCCGATGGTGTGCTTGATGGCCAGGAACAGCAGCATTGCCATGCCGAAGACCCACACGAAGTGGACACCGATGAACATGGCCTGGGTGCCGAGGGTGTCGATGCCGTTCTGCAGGCTGTACCAGAGGCCGGCCTTCTCACGACCGAGGAACGCATCGTCGTAGCGGGCGAAGATGGCGATGGAGAGCGTGCCCCACGTGCCGCAGACGCCGTGGACCGAGATGGCGCCGACCGGATCGTCGATCTTCATCCGGTCGAAGAAGCCCACCGCGAAGACCACGAGAAAGCCGCCGACCGCACCGATCACGACCGCGGCCCAGGTCTCGACCGAACCGCACGGGGCGGTGATGGCGACCAGGCCGGCGAGCATGCCGTTGGCGGCCATGGTGACGTCGGGCTTGCCGTCCTTGAGCCAGTTCACGAGCATGGCGACGACGGCACCGGCGCACGCAGCGACCAGGGTCTTGACCGCGATCTGGGTGACGAAGTTGTCAGCGCCCAGCTCCGAGCCGGGGTTGAACCCGAACCAGCCGATGAACAGGATCATGGCGCCGAGCACCACGAACGGGACGTTGTGGCCCGGGATGGCCCGAGGCTTGCCGTCCGGGCCGTACTTGCCGATGCGGGGTCCGAGGACGATGGCGCCGGCGAGGGCGGCCCAGCCGCCGGTGGCGTGCACGATGGTCGAGCCGGCGAAGTCCGAGAACGGGATGTCGAGCTGAGCGAGCCAGCCGCCACCCCAGGTCCAGCGCAGGATCACCGGGTAGATGAAGCTGGTGATCGCCAGGCTGTAGATGAAGTAGCTCTTGAACTTCGTCCGCTCGGCCATGGCGCCCGACACGATGGTGGCGCCGGCGGCGGCGAACGCGGCCTGGAAGAAGAAGAAGGTGGCCGGGGACAGGTTCAGGGTCTGGATGGCGTCGGCGTTCTCGATGCCCTTGATGCCGAGCCCGAAGCCGAACCAGCCGCCGAGCATCTCGCTTCCGCCGAAGCCGATGCCGTAGCCGACCAGCGCGAAGGCCAGCACGCCGGCCATGCCGTCCATGAGGTTCTTCATCATGATGTTGGACACGTTCTTGGCCCGGGTCAGTCCAGCCTCGACGAGGGCGAAGCCGGCCTGCATGAAGAACACGAGGATGCCGGCGAGGAAGACGAAGATGTTGTCGACGATCGCCTGAGTGGCTGCCGGTGCAGCCCCCCCGGCGTCCTGGGCGGATGCGGGGCTGGCCAGAAGCAACATGGCTGCTCCGACGAGGCCCGCTCCGATGAGCAACTTGCGCTTCACGGGGTGACTCCTTGGGGTAGTCGAATGTTGTCGGTGTGAGGACGAGATCAGGCGAACCCGAGACGAGTCGGGCATGACAGGGATCTGACCCGGAACTGACGGTAAACACCGCCCGTTGCACGGTTGTTCGCTCGGGATGACAGCCCGGCCAACGCTGTGTGACCGGAATGTTTCGAGCCGCCCGGGGGCGTGGACGGGACTCAGCTGCCGCTCACGGCGGTGGGTTCGAGGAGGTAGCCGCGCGATCGCACGGTCCGGATGGCGAGGCGGACCGGCTCGAGCCGACGCCGCAAGCGCAGGACGTGGACGTCGAGGGCATTGCGGCCCGGGGCGCCGTCGGGCCACCCCGCGGCAGCGAGGTCGTCCCGGCTGACGACCGCGCCGAAGCGCCGGACGAGCGCGCCGGTGAGCCGAGCTTCGACCGGCGGCAAGGGCGCCCATCGCTCGCCGAAGCGGATCACCCCGTCGGCATCGAGCTCGGGCACCAGCTCGAGGGTCTGCTCGATGCGAAGCCGGAGTCCCTCCAGCCGGGCCCGCCTGTCGAGGTCGCCGGACGACTCGCGCACCCAGTCCTCGAGGGGGTCCGCCGCGATCGGGGGCGCGGCATCGGCCTCGACGATGAGCAGCCGCGCCCGCCCGCGCTTGGCCAGCTCCTCACGTGCGCGGCGCTCGCTCGGCCAGCGCAGCATGGTCACCTCGTCCATCGAGAACTGAAGGTACGGACGAAACGTTTCTCGGTTGTTTCGCCAGGGTGCCCATCAGTTTTCGTTCCGCGCGACTCACCGGCCGGCGAGCCCGAATGGAGCCCCGGACGAGACCACGAGCGGCGAGGTCACGGCTTTCGTACACTTCCGCCATGGCTCGCTCCAACGTCACCGACCACCTCGCCCAGGTTCCGCTGTTCTCGGCTTGCTCCAAGAAGGAACTGGCCCTGATCGCGCGGGCCACGGACGAGATCGCCCTCAAGGACGGACACGTGCTCACGACCCAGGACGAGACGTCCCGGGAAGCATTCGTCATCGTCTCCGGCACCGCCGCCGTCAAGCGCAACGGCCGCAAGGTCGCCGAGCTCGGCCCCGGCTCGATGATCGGTGAGCTCGGCCTGCTCGACCGCGGTCCCCGTACCGCGACCGTCGAGGCGCAGGGACCGGTCGATGTCTTGGTGATCGGCCCGCGGGAGTTCGCGGCCATCCTCGACGATGTCCCGTCGATCAGCCACAAGCTGTTGAAGTCGCTGGCCAGCATGGTGCGTGACCTCGACAAGAAGGCCTACGGCTGAGCCACTCCGGCTCGCCGAGCGAGCCTTCGCTTCCGCGTCTGGAGGACGGCGAGCCACGCTCCGGCGCACCACACCACGGCGAACCCGGTGAGCGCCGCGCCCGGCTCGGCGCCGTGACCGCCATCCCCTGTCGGCAGAGCCGGGACGGCCGCGTCGGTGCTGTCGTCACGCCCCGCCCCATCGGGGCCGGCGCCGCCGACGGCCGGTGCCTCCTGCTGGGCTCGGGTGGTCGCCGTGATCGAAGCCGAGGTCGGGGCGGACGGGCGGGTGGACGAGGACGAGCCGCTCGCCTCGATTGACGACCGGCCCGCCGCCGTGGTGGTCGGCGACCGGGTGGCGGGCACCGATGTGGTGGTCACCGGGCGGGTGGTGGACGACGGGGTCGGACGCGTTCCGAGCCCGGCCGTCGCGGCCCCGAGGTCGAGCAGGCCCGCGCCGTAGGTGCCGGCGGACCCGACGTCCTTCGCCGTCGCCAGCATGCGATCGACCGCTTCCTGCGGGGAGAGCCCCAGGGAACGGAGCGCGGCCAGGGCGCCGGACACGTGGGGTGCGGCCATGGACGTGCCCGCCATGAGCGCGCACTTTCGGCCGGGGTAGGCCGAGAGCACGTCGGCGCCCTTCGACCCGCTGCCATCACCACCGGGCGCGGCGATGCCCCAACGCGCCGAGCCGACCGCCGAGGCGTACCCTGCCTTCACGTCCTGATTGGTGGTGGCGGTGACCACGACCGCGTCGAGGTCGCCGTAGCCGGAACCGAAGATGCCGCCCAGGACGCCGCTGTTCCCCGCGGCCAGCACGGGGATCGACCCCTTCCCCCACGCGTAGGCGATGGCGTCCCGGAAGTCGCGGCCACCACCATCGAGGAAGGAGAGGTCGCCGCCCAACGACAGGTTGATGACGGCCGCGCCACGGTCGGCGGCGGCACGGATGCCCTTCACCACGTTGCTGACCGCTCCCGACCCCTCGGCGTCGAGGACGCGGATCGGCAAGATGGCGGCGTCGGGTGCCACCCCGATGGTGACGGTGCCGTCCCCGCAGTCGATCGGGCCCCCCGCAGCCGTCCCGGCCACATGGGTGCCGTGTCCCTCGGGGTCGCCCGCTTGGGGATCTCCGGTGAAGTCGAGCTGCGGCAGCACCCGACCGCCGAAGGCGGGGTGGCTGGCATCGACGCCGGTGTCGACGATCGCGATGACGACACCCGGTGCCGTGCTCGGCCCGCCGACCCGCGCGATGTTCCACGGCGCGCCCGCGGCCGACGCCGGGACCATCGCGGCCAGGACCGCGCCCAGCACCGCGACCGACACCACCGCGGCGCGGGTCCACGCGGAACATCTGCGCGAATCGGTCACCACACCATGGTGCCCGGTCCCGGGCCGACGCACCATGTCGTGACCTACGGTGCCGGTGTGGCCGGCGTCCCCACCGATCTTGCTGCCGTGACCCCGGCGCCGCCGCGGCTCCCGGATCGGTTGCAGTCGCAACTCGACCCCGACGTCGATCCCGAATTCCCCGACCTCGAGCGCGTCCTGCTGACCGGCTCGCGGCTGACGTATCCCACAGCTCGGAGGATCTCCGTGCTCCGATCCCGGCTCGTCGACTGCACCATCGACGACCGCACCGACGCCACGCTCGACGCCGTCGACTCGGAGTTCGAGGACATGGACCTCACCGGGCGGCGCATCAACGATCTCCGCCGGGTCGGCTTCACCCGCTGTCGCCTGGGCGGCGCCGATCTCGGTGATGCGCACCTACGCGATGTCCGATTCGACGAGTGTGTGCTCGACCTCGCCTCGATGCGGGCGGCCATCCTCGAACGGGTGACCGTGAGCGGCGGCCGGGTTGCCGGGGTCGACCTGACCGGGGCCGAACTCCGCGATGTCACGTTCGCCGGTGTCGAGCTGGCCGAGGTCGCGCTCGACGGTTCCCGGCTCGAACGCGTCGACCTGACGGGCGCCGATCTCACCGGGGTCGTCGACCTGTCGACGCTGCGGGGCGCGGCCATCAGCGAGGTGCAGGCGATCAGCCTGGCGGCGCGGCTGGCCTCGGCTGCGGGCATCTCGGTCGTCTCGGCCTGACGAAACCGCACTTTCCCACCGCTCTGCGGACACAAGTACCCTGCGCATCGCTATGGAACCCACCGCCGAGTCTCCTGCCAGCCGCCGGATCAAGCCCCATCAGCTCGCGCTGGGCCTGGGTGCAGTGATCGCGATCGTCACCGTGATCTCGGGGATCGCCGGCGCTTGGCTGCAGTTCCACGACGAGTCGCCCACCACGCGCGAGGTGTTCGAGAACATCCCGTCGCCGCTGCGGTTGGCCTTCTACACCGCGGTACCGATCGTCCTGCTCTACGGGGCCGTCCTGTTCAGCCAGCGGATGCGGAACTGGGAGCGCGGCGCACCCGAGGCGCGCAAGACCACGGTGAAGAACTTCCCGCAACGGATGAAGGACTTCCGCTCGGGCGTGTACATGCAGACCTTGCTGCGCGATCCCGCGGCCGGCGTGATGCACAGCCTGATGTACTTCCCGTTCCTGATCCTGCTCGCCGTCACCACGGTGCTCGAGGTCAACCACCAGCTCCCCGAGTCGGCCAAGTTCCTCCACGGCGACGTGTACCGGGCGTACACCGCGGTCGGCGACGGGGCCGGAGTGCTCTTCCTCATCGGCGTGTTCTGGGCCATCGGCCGCCGCTACGTCCAGCGGCCCTATCGCATCCGGATCAAGACCAAGCCGGAGCACGCCGTCGTCCTCTTCGTCCTTGCCGCCATCGGAGTCACCGGCTTCCTCACCGAGATGTTCCGCATCGGCCTCGAGGGCCAGCCCGACTACGAGAGCTGGAGCTTCGTCGGCTACCCGCTCGGCGGTCTGGTCGACACGCTCAGCACCGTCCACGGCTGGCACCAGGCGATGTGGATCACCCACGTGGTGTTGTTCCTCGCCTTCCTGGCCATCCTTCCCGTCACCATGCTGCGGCACATGTTCACCAGCCCGCTGAACATGTACTACCGGGATCGCGACCGGCCCAAGGGGGCGATGAAGGCCCTGCCCAACCTGATGGAGACCGAGCTCGAGAGCTTCGGCGCCGCCACGGTCGAGGACTTCACCTGGAAGCAGCTGATGGACCTCGACGCCTGCACCATGTGCGGTCGGTGCACGTCGGTCTGCCCCGCCCATGCCACCGGCAAGCCGCTCGATCCGCGCGAGATCGTCCTCAAGTCGGGCGAGGTGATGGCCGCCACCGGTACCCCGCAGGTCAGCCCGCCCCTCGGCACCGTGCCCGAGATCACGGTGTCGGCCGACAGCTTCTTCGAACGCATCACGCCGGAGGAGATCTGGTCGTGCACCTCGTGCAAGGCCTGTGACGAGATCTGCCCGGTCAACATCGAGATCCTCGACAAGATCCTCGACATGCGCCGCTACCTGTCGCTGATGGAGTCCAACTTCCCGAGCGAGCTCGGTGGGGCGTACCAGAACATGGAGAACCAGGCGAACCCGTGGGGCATCTCCAACACCACACGGGGCGACTGGTCCGAGAAGGTGTCCGGCATCGAGATCGTCGACCCGGGTGACGCCTTCGAGCACGAGTACCTCTATTGGGTCGGCTGCGCCGGCTCGTTCGACGACAAGAACCAGAAGGTCTCCGAGGCCATGGCGAAGCTGATGAAGCGGGCCGGTCTCGACTTCGCCATCCTCGGACCCAACGAGATGTGCACCGGCGACCCCGCCCGCCGCTCGGGGAACGAGTACATCTACCAGATGCTGGCGATGCAGAACATCGAGACGCTCAACACCATGGGCGTCACCAAGATCGTCACCCAGTGCCCGCACTGCTTCAACACGCTGGGCAACGAGTACCCCCAGCTGAACGGCCACTACGAGGTCATCCACCACACCCAGCTCCTCGAGCACCTCATCGACGAGGGCAAGCTCGACATGAGCCGGGCCCGCCTCGACGAGCGCATCGTGTACCACGACTCCTGCTACCTCGGCCGCCACAACGACATCTACATGAGCCCCCGCAAGGTGATCGGCAGCCTCGGCGGCGTGGAGATCGTCGAAGCGCCCCGCAACGGCACCAAGGGCATGTGCTGCGGCGCCGGCGGCGCCCGCATGTGGATGGAGGAGTCGATCGGCACCAAGGTCAACGACGAGCGCTCCCGCGAGCTGATCGCCACCGGCGCCAGCCGGGTCGCCACCGCCTGTCCGTTCTGCTACGTGATGATGGACGACGGCGTCAAGGCCAACGGCAAGGAAGAGGACGAGGTCAAGGTGGCCGACCTGTCCATGCACGTGCTCGAGGCGATCGAAGCCGGCGAGGCGCGCGACGACATCGCGTCGCTCACCATGACCGACTGAGCTGGATCGGCCACGAGGTCAGCAGCTGGCGCTCTGTCGGTGCTCAGCGGCCCGACCCAAGCCCTTGGCCTTCCCGTGGGCGACCGCCCGGCCGCCCAGTGGTTGGCAGTGACCGTTGCCGGTCATGACCTCGGGCCCGACTTCGGCCCCGGAGCCGGACTCGGTCCCACACGCCTCCGACCCGGTCGCCCCGGCGACGAGGTCGACCTGCACGAGCCCGGGATCGTTCGAGCTGCCGTGACGCCACGACGTCAGCGGCCCCGAGCCCGGAGCCTCCATGTTCTCGCCCGCGGCATCGAGCGGTGTGGAGCGGAACGGTGCGAACGCGACCACGTACACGCCCGTTGTGGCGGCGACCGCGGCCCCCTCCACCAACTCGCTGCCCAGGTCGGTGGGCGAGCGATCGTCATTCCACGCCACCAGCATCCCGTCGGTGTCGAGGAGCCAGAGGACGGTGTCCATGGCGCGGGGGGCGCCCGTCTCGTCGACTCCCTCGACAACGACGTGCAATGCCGCAGCATCGGTCACGCACACGGCGAAGGCATCGACGTCACTGCTCGCCAGGTATTCGGACACAGAGGTGGTGTCAGCCGGGGTCGGGCCGGCGGGCGCCGTCGGGGTGTCGTCGGGGAGGTCGTTGCTCGGCGTGAATACCGTCGCACCGACGTCGGCGATCGGAGTCAGGAGGCCAGCGATCGCAACGATCGCGGCCGCCGCCGACATCTGTCCGCGCCGTTTCATGCCCGTACCTCCGTTTCCGCCTGTGACGAGGCGAAGCCGTTCGCGAGCGTTATCGGCGCGTTATCAGGAACTCTTGAGCAGAAATCAGTCCTGGAAGTTCTTCCAGTACTGGCTCGGCGTGGGGCCCTGCTGCCCCTTGTACTTCGAACCCAGCGTTCCCGATCCGTAGGGGTTGTCGGCCGGCGTCGTCATGCGGAGGAAGCTGACCTGGCCGATCTTCATGTGGGGGTACAGGGTGATCGGGAGGTTGGCCACGTTGGACAACTCGAGCGTGATCTGACCCTCGAATCCGGCGTCCACGTAGCCGGCTGTCGAGTGGATCAGCAGGCCGAGCCGACCGAGGCTCGACTTGCCCTCGAGCCGGGCGACCAGATCGTCGGGCACGACGAGACGCTCGAAGGTGGCGCCGAGCACGAACTCACCGGGATGGAGGATGAACGGCTTGTCGCCCTCGACCTCGACCAACCTCGTGAGGTCGGTGAGGTCCTCCTTCACGTCGATGATGCTCCGCGTGTGGTTGAGGAACACGAGGAAGCGCGGATCGAGGGTGAGGTCGATCGACGATGGCTGGATGCACGACTCGTCGAGTGGATCGACGACGATGCGGCCGGCAGCGAGCTGCTCTCGGATCGTTCGGTCGGAGAGGATCACGGCTCGCCAATGTAGGCCAGCGGTTGGGTCAGGTCGTGATGTCGGTGTTCGTCGCCTCGGCGCCGTCTTCGTGTCCGTCCTCGATGACGTCGACCGTGACCCATCGGTACTTCTGATGGGCGGCCTGGGTCGACACACCCAGCACCTCACCGATCTCGGCCCAGGTCGCTCCGTCTGACCGGGCCGTGGCGACCAGCTCGGTCACCAGCGCCTCGGTGGCGTGACGCAGTCGATTGGCCGCCTCGAGTCGACGATCGACGTCGCCTCGAGTGAGCTCGTCGACCGCAGACCGGGCTGCCCCGTCCGCGGCAAGATCGATCTCGATGTCGCTGTGGCGAGTTCGCACCATGTTTCCCCGACTCCTGTCACCGGTCATTCCCGCCGGTCGTCCCGGGCTCCCGTGGGCCAAGCGTACTTCTCTCACCGGATCGGTCAACGAATGTGGGTCCGGACCGCCCCGTTGGGTGTGCGCTCGGGCCGCATGTCTAGGATCGGTGTCCCTTCGCGGGTGTAGTTCAATGGCAGAACATGAGCTTCCCAAGCTCACAACGCGGGTTCGATTCCCGTCACCCGCTCCACTCCACAGCCCAGTGATCATGGGCTTTCCGGGTCGAGCACCGGTCTGACGCCCCTCCGACGAGGGCACGAAATCGGCCGGCGTGCCCACAGCGTGCCCTCGTGAAACGGTTGTTGCGGTGCCTCACGCGCACTCACGGACACTCATCGGGCATCGGATCTGGAGCGAAGCTCACGATCCGTGCGCCCTTTGTTCATCGGCTGGGTCGTTGCCTTCTTCGGCGTCGAGGAGGTCGTCGATCGCTCGGGCGATGCGCTCGTTCCGTTCGAGGGCAACGTGCTGGTAGCGCATCGCGGCCTGCGGGCTCGAGTGGCCGAGCCGGTCCATGATCTCGCGCAGCGTCGCGCCGGCCTGGGCGGTGAGGGTGCCGGCGAGGTGGCGCAGGTCGTGGAGGCGGACGTCGACGCCGGCCTCCTCGCGTGCCGTGTCCCACGCGGGTGTCCAGAGTGAGGCGCGGACCTCGCGGCCGTAGGTGTTGGTGAACAGGAGGGCGTCGGGGTCGGGCTTCACGTGGTCGGCGAGATGCTCCTCGAGGATCTCGACCAGCCGCTGCGGGATGGCCACGACCCGGACGCCGGAGGTCGACTTGGTCGGCGACAGCACCGCGCCCTGGCCGGTGACCTCCTGGAGCGACCGGGTGACCGAGATGCGGGCGCCGTCGATGTCGATGTGCCGGCGGGCGAGGGCGAGGATCTCACCCTTCCGCAGTCCGGCGAGCGCGGCGATCCACGGGACCGCTCGGAGATCGGCCGGGAGTCCGTCGGCCAGGGCGCTGACATCGGAGATGGTCGGGATGGTCCGCTCGGGCGAACGCTCGATCCCGCCGCCCCGGATCTGGCACGGGTTGGTGGGGATCAGCCCGTCGTCGACGGCGGTCGTCAGGATCGTCCGGAGCAGCCGGTACTGCTTGGCGACGGTGACCGTCGAGAGCCCGGTCTCGATCCGGCCGGCGTACCAGCGCCGGACGTCGGCCGGCGAGATGTCGTCGAGCTGGGTGTCGCCGAACGCCGGCAGCAGGTGCCGGCGCAGCTGCGACCGGTAGAGGGCCTGGGTGCCGGGCCGGAGCGTCCGGGTCGCCATCCAGTCGTCGGCGTAGGTCCGCAGCGTCGGGACGGCCGGCTCCTCCTCGACCTCGGGCTCGTCGAGGAGTCCGGCCTCCTTCTCGGCCAACCACCGCGACGCGTCCGCCTTCCAGGCGAAGGTCCTCGGCGCCGACACGCGCTTGCGCTGGACCTCGTCCCACCAGCGCGCCTGGTACCGGCCCGAGGCCAGCTTGCGGATCGAACCCGTCGTCCGCGGGGATCGTCGTGCCACGTCGCACCTGCCACTCGTTCGTGGTGGGCACGATCTCGAGGCGATCGGCGAGCCGGTGGCCAGAGTACCGCTACGGCTGGCCTGCAACCCGCGAAGAACGCCGGTTCTCCCGCGCTCTGCCGTATCCGTTCCCGCCCGCCTCGCGCGCTGATCGGTACGGCAACCCGTGAACGTTCGCGACGCTGGTTGCGTACCCTAGGGACGTGGCGTTCGAGCGCATCACCGTTGATCCGGCACAGATGGGCGGTCGTCCGTGCATCCGCGGCATGCGGGTCAGTGTCGCGATGGTGCTCGGCCAACTGGCTGCCGGTCAGACGATCGATCAGATCCTCGCCGACTACCCGTACCTCGAACGTGAGGACGTCCTCGCTGCCCTCGAGTACGCGACGGCGATGGTCGACGAGCGCGAAGTGCCGATCACCCGACCGGCGTGAAGCTGCTCCTCGACGCCAACCTGTCGCCGACGATCTGCTCCGGACTCGAGGCAGCTGGGCACGAGGTCGCTCACGTCGGGGATGCCGAGCTGTCCACGCCTCCGATCGGGAGATCTTGGACTACGCCGGGGAGCGCGACCTGGTGATCGTCACCGCGGACAGCGACTTCGCATCGATGCTGGCGCTGGCGGGTGCAGAGCGGCCGTCGGTCCCCCAGCTTCGTGGCGTCGCAGAGCGGAGGCCTGCCGTTCACCTCGAGCTTCTCGTGGACAACCTTCCGGCCGTCGCCGGCGACCTCGGTCGAGGTGCAGTGGTCTCGTTGAGCCCGACGCGGCTCGCCGTGCGCCGTCTGCCCATCCGCTGATCCGAGCGCGCACCGATCAACAGTGGCCGCCGTCAGTTCTTGGGCGGACCGGCACGGGACCTTGTTCATCCCGGCATGCTCCCGTCACCCTCTGAAAGACACGGGGATGCCACATAGATCATCCGTGCATTAGGCGTTTCGGGACGGTCGCGTCACGGGCTTCTCGTACCGTTGTCCCATGAGTCAACCGGCGCCTGCCCCCATCTCGATCGACAGAGCGATCGCAGCTCTCACCTTCCTACCCAACCGCAGACCAACGACTACGTCTGACGAATCGAAAGGCGCCTTCGCTCTCCTGTCCGACTATCGCGACGGCGCCGTGTTCGTCGGGCACTGGGCGGGCAAGAGCGAGTGGGAGCGCCACCCGGTCGGCGACGAGATCGTGTTAGTCCTCCAAGGCGAGACAACGGTCTTCTTCCAAGACGGAGACCACGACCGGCCGGGCCACCTCACGGCGGGCGACTTCGTCGTCGTTCCCCAAGGAACCTGGCATCGCTTCGAGACGCCCGAGGGCGTGAAGATCTTGAGCGTGACACCTCAGCCCACGGACCACAGCCCGCACAGACCTTCGTCAGAGACGTAGACCTGACCAACAAGTGCCGGGCTCGGGCGCGCCCATCGGCTGCCACCCAATCGCGTCCCCGACCATGCCCTCCGAACTGGAGAAACGGCGCTTCCGAAGTCGGCACGTGGCGACGCGATTCCGCCGAGCGCTGGCGTCGGGCCTCATCACATTGGCTGTCCTGGACTCCAAGGCGAATGGATCAGAGCGATACCACGGGCGCTCGACATCCGCTTGTGGGAGGGTGACATCTGGTCGGCAAGTTGCTGGACCGGGAAAGGCCGCTATGGCCAGCAAGGACAAGGGCGGGCGGAGCACCAAGACTCCCGCTGCCAAGACCGCCAAGGAGAAGCGCCTGGAGAAGCAGGAGAAGAAGACCAAGAAGAGCTTCACCGGCCGGGAGAACTGACGCGGGACGAGTGTGGCTGCGGCGCCCACGTCACAACGCGACAGATCACTGGCACCGAATGTCGTCGGACCGGTGTAACCAACGAGTCCTTATCGGCGCTTCGTCGGCCGGGCGCACGAAGGTTGGGAACTCGAGGTCTCAACGTGTGTGCGCCTACCGTCGCCGTGGGGCAATGATCGACCCTGTGCAGGAGATCGAAGTCGTCGTCGCGCATTCCGAACGCGCCACGTTGCGGGTCGGAGACGTCTTCCTGAAGATCGACACCGATCAGGCACGCATCGACCGAGAGGTCGATGTCATGGCTTTGGCTCCGGTCCCCACGCCCGAGATCCTCTGGCGCAAGCCACCGGTGCTTGCCCTCGCCGCGGTTCCCGGATCCGCGCTCGGCCTGCTCGCAGAGCCCTCACCAGCACCGGCGGCGGCGTGGGTCGCGGCTGGTGCGACAGCTCGCCTCCTGCACGAAGCAGAGCTGCCACCGTGGACCAGCAGCCAGAATCAACAGCAGCCCGTCCGCAGCGACGGGGAAACCGCGACATTTCCGGTCTTGCTCGAGGCGGAGTGCGAATGGCTCATCGCCAACGGTGTCCTGTCCGCAGACGCGGTCAGGCGCAACCGCCTGCTCGCTGAGGCGGCGCTGCGGCCGTGGGCACCGGTGTTCATCCACGGCGACCTCCAGATTGTTCACGTGTTCGTCGAGGGTGACGAGGTGAGCGGCGTCGTCGATTGGTCCGAGGGTGGCCAGGGCGATGCGATGTACGACCTCGCGACACTGACGCTCGCACACGAGGAACACCTCGACGATGTCGTCGAGGGCTACGGCCGCGATGTCGACATGGACGTGATCCGCGCCTACTGGTCGTTGCGAGGTCTGATGTCGACCCGCTGGCTGGCCGAGCACGGCTACGGCGCGCCGGCGACCTTCCCAGAAGTCGCCGTGCTCATCTCCTTGGCCGGCAAGCGGTAGCGACCCGCGCAGCTCGGAGCGTCCTGGGGACCGCAGCTAACGCGCGCACCGAAGATCGGCCTGCCAGAACGTCGTCGCACAACAGAACGGCAGTGATGATGCGGGTGCGGGTGCGGATGGTTCCCGTGTAGCAAGTGGATGGAGCCTCACCCGCTCGGTCTGACCCTCAGAACGGCCAGGCCCCTCGTGGTGTCCTTGAAGCGACCAGTCGACCGTGTCGGGTGAGGCTCTGTCCTGCACGCACTGGTCGAGGTTCGTGACCGAAGAGGTGCCTGTGCAAGAGGCCCCATCACTGTCCTGTCCGCTCTCCCGGCGGGTGCGTGCCACCAACAACCTTGAAGGAGAAGCGGTGGCAACAACCACGATTCCACAACCTGCTCGACACGTCGACCCCGGCCGGGTGGTCGGCGGCGTCGACACACACAAGGACGAACACGTCGCCGCCGTGCTCGACCATGTCGGCCGCGTACTCGGCATCGAAGCGTTCCCGACAACCGCGGCTGGGTTCAACGAGCTGCGCCGCTGGCTCCAGGAGCATGGCGAGATCGACTCGGTCGGCATCGAGGGATGCGGCTCCTGGGGCGCCGGCTTGTGCCGGCACCTTCTCGAACACAGCATCCCGGTCGTGGAGGTCAACCGACCGAATCGTCAGAACCGTCGACGACGCGGCAAGTCCGACGACGTGGACGCGGTCGCCGCCGCGAAGGCGGTGATGAGCGGTGACGCGTCGGTGACACCCAAGACCGGCGACGGACCGGTCGAGGCCTTGCGACAACTGCGTGTTGCCCGCTCCGGCGCGGTCAAGGCCCGGACCGCGGCAGCGAACCAGCTGCACTCGCTCATCGACACCGCCCCGCAGGTGCTGCGCGCCCAGATGCTCAGCGTGTCGTTGTTCAAACAGAAGATCGCACTCGCGGAGAAGTTCCGTCCCGCCAACAACTCGAGCCCGGAGGCCACCGCCAAGCGTGCGATGCGATCCGTGGCACGGCGTTGGCGATTCCTCGACGCAGAGGCCAAGGAACTTCGACGCGAAGCAGAACGCATCATCGACGAGATCGCCCCGCAGCTGATTGCCCGTCCCGGGGGGTCGGCTACGAGACTGCCGGCCAGCTCCTCGTCACCGCCGGCGACAACCCCGAACGTCTCCACTCCGAGAAGTCCTTCGCCGCGCTGTGCGCATCGACGCCGGTCAAGGCATCAACCGGACGGACGAAACGACACCGCCTGAACCGTGGCGGCGACCGGCAGGCGAACTCTGCGCTGTGGACCATCGTGTTGGTCCGCATGGGCACCGATCAGCGCACCAAGGACTACGTCGAACGCCGCACCACGGAGGGCCTCTCCAAGAAGGAGATCATGCGCTGCCTCAAGCGCTACGTCGCCCGAGAGCTCTACCCACTCATCCGCGACATCACCGACGAACAACACCTCGAAACCGCCGCTTGACAACAAGAGGTGCATCGCATACCCGTGCACACTCGGTGGAGGCCTGCGGGGCGGTCTGCCCGTGGCGACCGCGACCATCCCGGTTACACACACGACGCAGCAGTCCCGCGCTGGTTCACGACATGATCGACTTGGTGGCGAGCCGGGCGCGGGCGTTGAGACCGCGCAGCATCTCGCGTTCCATGACGAAGTTGAGTGGTTCGACGATGTGCCACAACAGAGCCTGGCGGGGGCTGTACGTGCACCGCTGACGGACGATCATTCGCGTGCGCCGGCCGCCGGCATCGGGCTCGAGGAGCCACTGCCAGGTGGAAGCGGCGTAGCCGCGGTCGGGTGCCTCATCAACGATCTCGGGCACCTCGACGTCGGCTGGGGTGCCGGCGCCTTGCATGACGAGGCTGTGGGGCGGGTCGAGGTCCATGACGATCCAGCAGATGTGGTGGTCCTGGCCGGAGCGAATGATGTCGCCAACGGCGAGGTCCTGGTAGTCGGGCAGGATCTGGTCGGTGCTGTGGATGTCGCATCCGATGAGGTTCTCGAGGCCATCGAAGCTGTAGAAGCCGCCCCGGCCTTGGCCGATTTGTGCGAGCCACGGCCACACTTGTTCGGGTGGGGCGTCGATGGTGATGGCTCGGGTGTAGCCGAGCTTGGGGTCCTTCACGAGTTCGTCGCCGGGCATGGGTCGGGCGAGCTCGTCGCTGGTGGCGCCCCACCGGTTGTACCAACGTCGCAGCGCGGGTGAAGCGACGACCACGCTGATGGCTTGCAGTCCACCGATCAGGATCTGGCGGAGAGTCTTTGTTCGGTTGTGATCGGACATCGTTGTCTCCTCCGGGAGGCGTTCAGCTTGCGGGGTCGACTTGCCAGGCGTGGACGGCAAGCACCGTGTTGATGGCAATGCCAACAATCCAGTACGGCGAGAGGAACAGCAGCATCAACCCAAGTGAGACGGCCGCGGAGGTCCCGAGCAGCTCCGGCCACCACGACGCTCGGGTCGCGAACGCGATCGCGGTGACGACGAAGCCAATGGTCGCGATGGCGGCGAGGGCTGCGGCCACGGCCACGCGTTTGCCGAGCAGCCATGACTCGGCAGGGTTGAAGGCCATGTCGTCCACCGCGTTGGTGAACGGTAGGGACCACATCACGCCGTGCACCGCAGCGTGGGCGACGAGGAAGCTCACGAACAGCGTGCGCACCGTCAACCCCCCTGCCGGGCGATGGGCAGGCGCAGTGGTGGAGAGAGGTCCATCACAGCGCGTCTCGGCGTTCCGTCCACTCGATCCCCGCTGCGAGCGCAAGCGCGGCGTACAGCGCGGTGACGACGACGGCAACGCCCGGTCCGAGCACGTCCGACCCACCGTCTCCGGTGACGGCGCTGATGGCAGCGAATGGGGCCCATCGGCTCAGATCGGGGATCAGACCGTCGATGAGGCTCTCGATGACGAACAACCAGATGAGCACAGCCACCACAGCACCCACCTGGCTTCGGATGACGGCGCCGACACCGACGCCGATGACGGCACTGAACAGGAGTGCCACTGCCGCCGTGCCGGCTTGGCGGGCGACGGCGCCGCCGAGCGGCAGCGGGATGCCCTCGAGGCGGGTGAAGGCCAACATGAGCGCCAACGCGACTGCGTAGGTGACCGCGAGGTAGATCTCGGCCACGACGGCTGCGATCACGGACTTGGCCGCGAGCACCCGCCATCGTCGAGGCTCGTCGAGGAATGACGATCCGGCGGTCTGGTGTCGCCATTCCGTGGTGGTGAAAACGGCGCCGAACAGGACGACGAACACGGCGAGGAGCGACGTGACCCCCAAGAGCTCCACGACGTCGCTCTGCGATGCCAAGGTGCCGGTTGTGTCCTCGACCCTGATGCCGGACTCGGTGTCCTCGGGCCCCCAGAGCGTGAAGGCAACCGCGAACCCGACGATCGCTACCACCGCTGCTAGCAGCCCGACTGCGAGGCGGGTCGAGATGGCCTTGATCCACTCTGAGCGGATGACCGGAATCATCGTGTCGACTCCGAAGCGTGGTGGTGGGCGGTCAGTGCCAAGAAGGCCGACTCGAGGTCGGCTCGTTCGGTGCGCAGCTCATGGAGCACGATGCCGTGCCGGGCCGCGAGCCGTCCCACATCCTCCGCGTCGAGTTGGGTCACGGTGAGGGCCTCGTCCCCCTGCTCAGTCACCGTGCCACCGGAGGAGGCGAGCACCGAGGAGAGCCTTCGGAGTTCAGGTGTGCGCACGACCACCTGGTGGTCGGTGGTGAGGGCGTCCACCCGCGTGTGAGCGACGAGTCGCCCGTTGTCGATCACCACGACTTCGTCTGCGAATTTGGCCACCTCGGCCAGTACGTGACTCGACACGAACACCGTGCGACCCGCATCGGCCAGACCGCGCAGCAGACCGCGGATCCAACGCACACCTTCGGGGTCCAGCCCGTTGGCCGGCTCGTCCAGGATGAGGACCTGCGGCGCGCCGAGCAACGCGCTGGCCAACCCCAGCCGCTGCCGCATTCCCAGCGAGTAGCCACCGACGCGACGCCTGCCAGCGGCGGTGAGTCCGACTTCCTCGAGTACCTCATCGACCCGAGCCGACGAGATACCCGATGCAGCAGCCCTCACGAGCAACGCGTTCCGGCCCGTCATGGCAGGGTGATGGCCCGCGCCCTCGATCAGGGCACCGACGGTGAGAGCCGGTTCGTCGAGGTCGCGGTAACGGCGGCCGAAGATGGTGGTCTGTCCGCTCGTTGGCGCGAGGAGCCCGACAACGGCCTGCATGGTCGTGGTCTTGCCGGCTCCATTCGGGCCGAGGAAGCCGGTCACGATCCCGGGACGGACTTCGAAGGACAGGTCATCGACGGCAGTGGTCGCCTCGTACCGCTTGGTCAGCTGTTCGACAACGATCGACGCATCGTGTGGGTCGCCAGCCATCGCTGGACCTCCATGCTCGTTTCTCCTTCGACCGTAGGAGCCCACCCGGCGATCGGAACAGAGTCACTCGACCTGTCCGAGTTGTGACCGTCGACCCAGGTTCCCTGGCGCCGTTGGTCTGACGCTGGGCTGGCTCTCGAGCGTGACGCCCGGGTCTGGCATGTAGGCGAAGGTGGATGAGTCGATGGCAGACGTCGTTGCCGCTCGTCGGCGGAGCTGGGAGCTCGCCTATGAATCCGCAACCGACATTCCCAGCGACGCACTCGGCCACGTTCTCTGGTGGGGCGACGACCCCGTCACCCTCGAAAGGGTCGTCGGCCACCTGACCGCGGAGACCCAACGGCACGCAGGCCACGCCGACATCAACCGCGAACTCATCGACGGCTCTGCCGGTGCGCTCAACGGATTCGACAATCTCAGAGTCAGCGACGCGGCGAAGCGGGAACGACTCCACGGCGAGATCGAACAAGCGGCGCAAGACGCGCCAGCCAGGTTGCCCAGTCGCCGAGGTCAAGGTCCTCAGCTACGGGCGGCGGCGCAACTCGATCGGCGGCCCGCCCATTTCGGCATCGCAGATCAGCTGATCGGGGGTAGCCCGACACACCGAAGATCGGCGCATACCCGGGCACACTCGGTGGAGGCCGGCGGGGCGGTCTGCCCGTCGCGACCGCGACCCGAAGCTGGTGGTTCGTGGCGGCCTCGAGCTGTTGTCAGCGAGCTGGGCCGAGAATGCGTTCGAGACCAACGTCGAACTGGCGCGGTCCGACAGCGTCGGGAAGTGCGTCGGCGAGCTGGTGAAGTGTCGGATAGTCGTTCGTGTCGAGTTCGGCGAGCCCGGCTCGCCACCGTCGTGCGTATTCGTCTTGATCGATCCGGTGGGTTCGGGGGAGTTCCCAGCTCACGAAGCCGAGGGTGAAGGCCAGGCAGGTGTAGTAGGTCGTGACGGCGTCCTCGGGCGTGAGGCCGCCGCCTCGCATGACGGCGAGGTTGGCTTCGAGGAGATCGAACACCGCGGGAACGGCGACGTTCTTACGAGCGAGCACCGCGCCGATACCCGGGTGGTCGCACAGCGCAATCCGGAGCTCGTTGAAGTGGTGCCGCAGGCTCTCCCGCCAGTCACCGTCGCGGGGTGGGTCGACCGTTTCGAGCACGCGCTGAACGAGGGCATCGAGCAGGTCGTCTTTGGAGTCGATGTGGGTGTAGAGGCTCATGACTCCGACGCTGAGCTGCCGGGCCAGTTTGGGCATCGACAGCTCCTCGACGCCGCTGGCGTCGACCAGCTCGAGGGCAGCGTCGACGATGCGGCCACGGTTCAGCGACCCTCGGCGTGCCCGCCTACCTCGCTGTTCTGGTGTTGCCACGTTGTGCTCCTTCGATCGGACCCCTTGACGGCCCATGTCGTATGGCTTACGGTATCAAAGCGTAAGGCATACGTCAACAAGAGGAGGACCGATGCCTGCACCAACGATCGTCACCATCCCCTGCTTCTCCGGTGCCCCGTGGGACCTGGAGTCGCTGACCCCGCTCGCCGACCGGCCGCTTCGCACGATGCGGTTGCCCGAGACCCTCGACGACATCGAGGCCTACGCCGACTTCGTCGCCGACCAGGTGGCCGACTTCGACGACTACGTCCTCGTGGGCGACAGCTTCGGCGCCGTCGTCGCACTCGCGGTCGCGACCCGCACCCCAGCCGGCCTACGTGGTCTGGTCCTGTCGGGCGGGTTCGCCTCGAACCCGGTCACCTCACCCGTCACCAAGGCCAAGATCGCCGCATCCCGCTACCTGCCCGGGCCGCTCTACCGCCAGCTGACGCTGCGCTTCCACGCCGCGTCCCTCGCGTCGCCTCACGATGACGAAGGCCAGACCCCCCTGAGCCGCTCGGACTTCCGCCGCCTCTTCCTCGAGAACACGCCGTGGGCGAGCTACGTCGGGCGAGCCCGTGCTGCGTTCGCCGCCGACTACCGCGACCAGCTCTCCAACGTCGCCGTGCCGACGCTGGTCCTCACCCCGTCCCACGACGAGCTCATCGGCGAAGCAGCCTCGGCGCAGATGGTGCACGGCATTCCCGATGCCCACGAGATCGTGCTCGACCGAACCGGGCACATGTTCCGCTTCACCCACCCGCACACCTACGCCCGAGCCATCGAGGAGTTCCTCGCGGCCCGCATCGACCGTACGACGGTGCCGAAGTTCTGAGGTCGGAGCCGCCGCCCCTGCCCCCGAGGCGGCGCTCGGCGCCGGCAGCCAAGACACGGTCGCCGACCGTTGCCTTGACAAAGCTATGGTAATTAGCCATAGTGCTATGCATGATAGCTACCGGACATAGCCACAGAGCTACACCGCATCGCCCGGTTCCGCGGCCGTCCGGGACCATCGTGACGGGCCCGGTCTCGACCAGGGGGCGGCGCTGATGCCTCGGGTCGGGTTGAGCCCGGACGCGGTCGTGTCCGCCGCGGCAGAACTGGCCGACGAGGTCGGTCTCGACCAGGTCACGTTGGCGGCGCTGGCCCAGCGGGTCGGGGTGGCGGCCCCGAGCCTGTACAAGCACGTCGCCGGCCTCGACGACCTCCGCGACCGCCTGGCTGCCCGGGGCCTGCGGGAGCTGGGCGACGGGCTCGCGGCAGCCGCGGTGGGGCGGGCAGGCGCTGACGCGCTCGCCGGGATCGCCCATGCCTACCGCGACTACGCGTCGGCCCATCCCGGCCGGTACGCCGCCACGCTGGGGGCGCCGACCGAGGACCAGGTCGAACACACCGAGGCCGCCCGCGCCGTGTTGACCACGGTGTTCGCGGTCCTGTCGGGCTACGGCCTCGACGGCGACGACCTCATCGACGCCACCCGGGCCGTGCACGCCGCGTTGCATGGCTTCGTGGCCCTCGAAGCCGCGGGCAGCTTCGGCATGCCCCAAGACGTCGACCGGTCCTTCGCCCGTCTCGTCACCGGCCTCGACACCGCCCTCGCCCACTGGCCCCGCCCCGAGGGTGAGACATGAACCCCTCTCCCATCGCACCCCAACGATCCACCAGGAGGCATCCCATGCACACCACGACTCACCACCACACCGATCTTGTCGATTCCTCGAGCCACCCCCGGGTGTCGCGGGCCAGCGGCGCCGCGTTCGTGGTCGCCGGCGGATTGTTCGTCGCCTACCCGGCCCTGCGGCCCTTCTCCGACGAGAAGACCCTCGACGGGGCGGCCGCGTTCGCGTCGACGTCATGGCTGGTCGCCCACTCCCTCGCCATGATCGCGTTCGTGCTCGTCGCCCTCGGGTTCTTCGGCGTGGCCCGCCGGCTCGATTCGTCGCCCACCGACCGGCTCGGTGGCCGCGCCGCGGTGGTCGCGGCGGTCGGGATCGGACTGACCCTTCCCTTCTACGGCGCCGAAGCCTTCGGCCTCCACGCCCTCGGCCAGGAAGCGATCGACCGCAACGACCCCACCCTGGTGGCCATGTCGGACTCGATCCGCTTCGGCTTCGGGATCGTCTTCATCACCGTCGGGCTCCTCGCCCTCGCCATCGCCGCCATCATGATGGCCCGCGCCATCTGGCGTTCCGGCGTCCTCGAACGCGCAAGCGGGGTCACGCTCGCCGTGGCCTTCGCCCTCTACCTGCCACAGTTCTCCGCCCCCCAGCCCGTCCGCATCGCCCACGGTCTCGTCGTCCTCGCCGGCTGCGTCGCCATCGCCCGCGCCCTGCACCGAGCCGACACCACCACCACGGCCACCACCGCAGCGCCGGCCCAGAGCTTCGAGCGAGACGAGGCCCGGGCCATGGTCGGCGCCGCCCACTGACCACCGCCCCGGTCCCGGCCCGCATCGGGCTGGGACCAGTCGACCCGGAAGGAAGGCTTCGAATGCGCTCCCTGTACGGCAACCGTGACTTCCGGCTGCTGCTGGCCGGACAGACCGCGAGCATGCTCGGCGACTGGTTGCTGCTGCTCGTGCTCGGCATGTGGGCCAAGCAGCTCACCGGCTCCAACGCCCTCGCCGGCACCGTGCTCCTCGCCGTCGCCGCGCCCAACCTGTTGTCCCCCGTGAGCGGCTGGCTCGCCGATCGGGTCCGTCGCCGGCCGCTGATGATGACCGTCGACGCCATCACCGGCGCCACCGTCCTCCTGTTGCTGTTGGTCCATGACCGGTCCGACCTGTGGATCATCTACCTGGTCGCCGCCGTCTACGGCACATCCCAGACCGTGTTCTCCCCCGCGATGAAGGGCCTGGTCCACCAGATCGTGCCCGCCGAATCACTCGGACCGGCCAACGGCGCCCTGACCACCGTCCGCCAGTCGTTGCGGCTCGTCGGCCCGCTGCTCGGCGCCGCCCTGTTCGCCTCGACCGGTGGTGGCACCGTGGCCGTCGTCGACGCCGTCACCTTCGCCATCTCGATCACCTCGCTGGCCGCCATCCACACCCGACCGCCCCGTCCCGCACCACCCACGCTCCGGTTCCGGACCGAGGTGAGCGCCGGCATCCGCCAACTCCGACGCTCACCGGTACTGCGGACCATGACCACGGCCTCGATCATCACCATGCTCGCCCTCGGCCTCACCGAAGCGGTGTTCTTCGCCGTCATCGAAGGACTCGGCAAACCCGTCGAGTTCCTCGGCGTCATCGCCACCTTCCAGGGCATCGGCTCCATCGTCGCCGGCATCGCCGTCACCGCGTCCATACGCCGACTCGGCGAGACCCGCGTGCTCGTCACCGCACTCGCCGCCACCACCATCGCGGCCATGGGCGTGAACGTGAACGCCGTGCCCGTCGTACTCGCCGCCACCGTGCTGTTCGGGGCCGCGCTCCCCGCCATGATCGTGGCCTCGACCACCCTGCTCCAACAAGAAACCCCCAACCAGCGCATGGGCCGAACCGCGGCCGCGTTCGACCTCGCCACCGGAGTGCCCTACACCGCCTCCATCGGAATCGGCGCCGGACTCCTCGCCGTCGTCGGCTACCACACCATCCTCGTCGGCATGGCTGCCAGCCTCGCCACCGCCACCACGTATGCCGCCGCCCGCCTCCCCCACGCCCGCTCATCGGCGATCCCGCAGGAGATCGGCAGCTGATGACCGGCCTCCAGACCCGAACCCTGATC
>CAVSRP010000010.1:0-252860 GCA_963730345.1 uncultured Acidimicrobiaceae bacterium | reverse complement strand
GCAATGGGGGCAGCACGCGCTCTACCACGCCACCGACGGCGCCCTCTGGGTGGTCGCGTGCGCGACGGGCGCCCGCACTCGCTGCAACGGGGCACCGTAACGGGCGACCGTCGTGTCAGTGATCGACGATTCCGTGCTCGAACGCGAAGGCCGTCGCCGCAGCACGCGACGACACGCCGATCTTGGTGAAGATGTTCGAGAGATGCCGGGACACGGTCTTGGCCGACAGGAACAGTTCAACGGCGATCTCGCTGTTCGTCATCCCCGACGCCGTGAGCCGCAGGACCTCTGCTTCTCGCTCGGTCAGCCCGGCCGGAAGTGCCGGCGTGGGAGCGTCGCCGCTCGCGATCCGGGCCTCGAGCTGAGCGCCGATCTCGTCGAACAACTGGGACGCCGATGTGAACGCGTCGAGCGCACCGGCGTCGTCACCGGCCCGGCGCAGCGCCTCGCCGATGAGGGTGCGCATCGTCGCCACCTCGTACGGGACCTCGAGCTGTTGCCACTCCCGGCACGCCTCGCGCAGCGTCGGCAGCGCCTCGTCGTCCCCCATGGCCAGCTGCAACCGGCCACGGGTGGCATGGGCGGTCGCGGCCAGGAAGGTCGAGCCGTACCGATGAGCCACCCGCTCCAGATCGGCGGCGGCGTCGGCGGCGGCGTCGAGATCGTCGTCGGCGATCGCGACGTGGACGAACACCGGCAGGAGCTTGGCGCGTTCGAGTGGTGCGGACCCGCAGCTCGCCATGCACTGGTCGATGGCGGCCCGGGCGTCGGCGACTCGTCCTTGCGCGAGTCGCAGGAGCGCGTCACCGCCGCACACCCGGCCCGTCATCTCCTCGGCTCGGATGAAGGCCGCATCGGCCGAATCGAGGTCCCCGAGGCGCCGATGGATGTCACCCATCTCCGCGTACGCCGCGGCCGCGTTCGGGAGGTGGCTCCCCACCAGCTCCTCACCGGCTCGGGCCGCTTCGGCCGCGGCCTCGACGAGGGACCCGCGGCGCTTCAGCACGACGGCGTGGTGCACCCGGCAGATACCCGGGAAGATGGCGCGGGGGTGCTGCTCGGACCACTCCGCGGTCACATCGGTCCACTCCGCGGCCCGGGCCAGATCGCCCAGCTCCTCGCAGGCGCTGATGAGGCTGCAGTACACCTTCCCGGTCGAGTAGGGGCGCAGCCGTCCCTCGACCGCGAACAGCATGGCATCGTCGAGGCTCGCCAACCCGGCGTCGGGATCACCGAGGTCGATGAGGAGCCGTCCGAGGGTCTGCAGGGCTTCGGCCTGCAGGTCGGCCGACCCGAGGCGCCGGCCGAGCTCGACGACTGACCGGGCGATGTCGGCGGCGACCTCCAGTTCGCCGCTCCCGTGGGCCAGCTCGGCCTCTCGCAGCCGCAGCGCTCCGTACTCCTCGCTTTCCTGGTGACCCTCGAGCGCGGCCCGGGCACGCCGTAGCCATGTGCCCGCGACCACCGGTCGAACGCGGAACAGGTGGTGCTCGTAGAGCCAGACCGCGCACTGGCCGGACCGACGCTCGTCGCCGAGCTCTTCGAACCGCCGATATGCCTGCTTGCGGGCCGTGATGCAGTCGTCGAGTCGCCCGAGCCACCAGGCGGCGTCGGCCAGCAGATCGAGTCGTTCCGCCTCGTCGGCGGCATCATCGACGGATGCCGCCCGGGCGGTGTCGAAGGCCGTCTGCCAGTCGTAGCGATCGATGGCGTCGCGGATCGAGGAGAGTTGGTCGGTGCTCATCGTGGCGACGATCGGCCGCGGCTCGCGAGTCTCAGATACACGAGGCTACGCGGTCTTCCGGTCGACCGTGTCCCCGACTCGTGTCGCATCGGGCAGGCGGGGTGATCGCCCGACCGCGCCGAGTTGGCGATGGGGCGTTCGCCCCACGCGGCCTGAAGCCTCCGGGCACGAGGATGGGGCACGTGGCGGATGCTCGACGGCGCCGGATGCCGCAAGATGCCGGCATGGCGCAGCACGACCATCCCGACGTCACCGACCTGATCTCTGCCGGTCGTGACCGAGAGGCTGCTCTGCTCGGCGCCACCCGACCAGTACCAACCCATGGAGGACCGATGGAACCGCTTGCCCAACTCGATCAACTCATGCCCGCCCTCGGCGCGCTCGTCAGCACGATCACGCCCGACGACCTCGACAAGCAGACGCCGTGCACCGATTTCACCGTCCGCGGCGTGCTCGAACACATGGTCGGCGGCGCCGCGGCGTTCGCGGCCGGCTACCGGGGCGACGAGCCTCGTGACTTCGACACCGCCGACATCATGCCCGAGTGGGAGCGCGCCATGACCGAACTCGCCGAGGCGATCACCGCACCCGGCGCCCTCGACCAGAAGATCGCGGCCCCCTTCGGCATCGTGCCCGGCGACATGTTCGCCCGCTTCGTCGCGCTCGACGGTCTCGTCCACGGCTGGGACATCTCCCGGGCCACCGGCAAGCCGTACGGCCCGTCGGACGAGCTCGTGGCCGCCGTGGACGAGTTCGCCCACGGGACGCTCGACCCGCTGCGCGACGGCCAGACGTTCGCCGCCGCAACCTCGGCGCCGGCCGGATCCGATGCCCTCACCCGGCTCGCCGCCTACACCGGCCGCACCGTCTGAACCGTCGCATCACCAGAGGAAGACACGGGTTCGGCCACCCCTCGACACAACGCTCCCCGAGCCGACGACGATCGTCGGACGCACGACCCGACACCCTGCCACGGAGCGTGGCTACGGTGACACGCGGAGAGTCAAGCCCGGAGGGGTAGGCGAGCGTGATGGGGAAGCTGGAAGCGGCGGCGGCCGCCGCGGAATGCTCACCACTGGCGTTGATGCAGTGCACCGCGACGGGGACGGTCCGGTGGGCGAACCGAGCGACCCATCGGCTGCTGGGGGTCGAGGTGGGCGACGATCTGGCCGGTGCGGTCGACGAGGGCAGCCGGGAGCAGCTCACCGCCTTCCTCGCCCGGCTGGACACCCCGGGCCAGAACGCGCGCTTGGCGTTCACCGCGTCGACCGGCGTGCCCGTCGAGGCGCTCGCCGCCGTCGACCACGCCGGTACCGTCACGGTGGCGTGCTACGACCTGTCGGCGTTCCATGCCGAGCTCGACCAGGTCCGCCGATCGGCGCGCACCGACTCGCTCACCGGGCTGGCCAACCGGGTCGCCTTCTTCGAGGCCGCCCACCACGCCCGGCTGCGGTCCAGCCTCGAGGGCACCGCCGCTGCCATCGTCACCATCGACATGGACCAGTTCAAGCAGATCAACGACTCCCACGGACATGGCGCGGGCGACGAGGTCCTCTGCCGGGTCGGCTCGTTGCTCGAGCGGGTCACGAACGACGACGAGACCGTGGCCCGCTTCGGCGGCGACGAGTTCGCGGTGTGCATCCCCGCCGGCGGCGTCGGACGGGCCCACCAGGTAGCGGAAGCGTTCACGGCTGCCCTCGCCGGTGATGTCGTCGTCGGGAACGGCGACGCCATCTCGGTGTCGGCGTCGATCGGCATCGCCCGCTTCGATGTGAACGCCGATGTCGGTCACGTCCTCGCCGAGGCCGACGTCGCCATGTACCGAGCGAAGGCCGCGGGTCAGGCCACCCCCGTCGTGTACCGAGCGGACGACGCCGGCGGAGACAGCGTCCAGTTCCTGCACCTCAATCGGACGATCGAGACCCTGAAGGTAAGGGCCGATGTCGACTCCCGCACCGGGCTCGCCCGCGACCACGTCTTCGCCGCCGACGTCATCGACGCCCACGACCGGGCATGCCGATCGGGCACACCGTGGTCCCTGCTGATCATCGACCTCGACTCGTTCCACCGCTTCAACGAGCGCTACCTCTACGAAGCCGGCAACGTTGCCCTGCGCAGCATTGCCCATGCGATCACCGCCACCGTCCGCTCCCGGGACCGCTCCTACCGCTACGGCGGCGAGGAGTTCACCGTCGTCCTCGAACGCACCGGTCACGACGAAGCGCTGACCACCGCCGAACGCGTTCGAGCCGCCGTCGAAGCCCTCGCCATCCCCCACGACAGCCAACCCGGTGGGGTGCTCACCGTGTCCGTCGGCGTGTGCACGACCGACCCCGACTGCAGTTCGACCCCGGCGGGGATGATCAACGGCGCGACCCTCGCCCTCTTTGCGGCCAAGGACGCCGGCCGGAACCGCGTCCGGGCATCGCCACCAGTCAGCGAGCCGCCGACCCTCCGACCCCGCGACTGACCCACCGGCTGGCGAACTCGATGGGCAGAGGTCCGGCTCGAAGTGGGCGAGGGGGACTTGACGGCGCCGGGGCGGCCCCCAATCCAGGGGCGTCGTCGCCCGGCGGGTCCACGGAACCGTCGTCGAGAGTTCGTGTGTCACTGTCCGGTACCGACGTCATCACGCAACCCTTCCGCTTCACGTTCGCTCTGTTGAACGTACCCACGTGCGGTGACGCTTTCCGCAGGTCGATCACCGTCAGGTGTCTCGGCGAATGCCTCGTGTGGTCCCGCGGGTCGGGGGGGGTCGGCGAGGCCATGACCGACCAATCGGCGCCCAGTTCGGCCGGGCCAACGATCGGGCCTCAGTGAGCGATGATCTCGATCACTTCACCGGTTCGTTCTGTTCGATGGAGCAGCCCTCGGGAGTGAGTCATCCGGACCGCGGGACGACGCAACCGCCACCGACGGCCGCCACCGGACATCGACCGGCGAGCGGCACTCGCTCCTCATCGAAGGCGCCGTCTGGCTGATCGCCCTCGTCATCGTGATCGTGCTCATCTCGGGCTTCGTCATCGGGATGGCCCTCGGCAACCGATCCTGACCGTCGACGACGATCGGGGTCCCTGACGTCGCGCCACCATCAACTCGGTCCGCGTCCAATGGACTCGAGTCCGATTCGTGGTGGGCGAGGGGGACTCACCAACTGCTCACGGGGCAGATTCCCCCGCCTCGATTGATGGGATGGCATCTGCCTTCGCCATTGTGGACCGAGGCCTCGCGGGACGCAACTGGAGACGCACTCAAATCGTCGAGGGACGGTATTGGCTTGCGCCGGTCACCGCGAATAGAGGCGCGTCGGCTCGGTCAGCCACTCGTGCCGGCTCTATGCGGACTTCGGGTCTCCGCATTCGAGCGTGAATGCTTCTCCCTCGTCCAGCTGCGAGACTCGGAAAGTGCTGAGACGAACGGCCGGCCTGTGGGGAGCTCTCGGTTTCGGAGGAGCGGCGGTCCTTGCGGCACGGCGCCAGCCGGGATACTCCCACAGGCGAAATCATGTGAGCGGGCTTGCATCGCATGGGCAGGAGTCCGCAGCGTTCATGATCCCGGGATTCATTGTCCTGGCCACAGCACAGGGTGTCCTCTCGGCGCCGACGCCGAGTGTCCAGCGCTTGGCCCGTGCGGCTGCGGCCACCACGCTCGTCGCCGGGCTGGTACGGGTCAGCGATCCGCGTTGCCCTCAGCCCGGCGACCCCGACGCCACCACGTCCGATCTCGGACACGGCGCCGCCAGCATCGCCACGTTCGTCCTCTGGACCGCGATGCCGATCGTTGCCGCTCGAGATCAGCCGAGGGGCTGGTACCAACGCTTCGCTCGCGCCATGGTCGTGCCGACCGTCGTGGCGTTCGTCGGCGCGGGTACAACGACACAACTCGACTCTGCGGCCAAGGGCATCGCCCAGCGAGCGTTCCTCGCATCAGTGTTCCTGTTCCAGGGAGCCACCGGCCTCGCGCACGGGCCTATGCACACGCTCTCGACCTAGCGCCGCGGTCCTTGAGAACGTCTGCCCCGAAGCCGCACCTACTGGCACCGATCGAGCGCGAGTCCACACGCCGGATATCGCTGCGGCCCGGGCTCCGTCCTTCGAGCACCAGTCCTGGCGCGCCTTTTCGGGCTGATGCGTGCACGACGGCGAGCCCTGCCGAAGAGCGGGTGCGCAATCAGAGGACGTCTCTTCGGGGCGCGATGACAATCGCGAGACCCACAGCGGCGGTTGTGTACCCGACGAGGAGCAGCCCGCCGATGGGCGCTTTCAGCAGCGTTCCGGTGGTGGTGGCCTCGGCACCGAGCTGCAGCAACGCGGCCGTCGCGCCCACGGGTGTCCACCGGGCGACCTGCGGGAGCACCTCGATAAGCAGATGCTCCCCGGCGGTGAGCCACACCAGCGTGGCGGTGACGGCGACGATCTGGTTGCGTACCAGGGTGCCGACGGCGAGACCGATGAGCCCGGACAGCGCCAGGACCGCGAACACCGCGGCGGCGACCTGCCAGAACTCGGCCCCGAGGGTTGCGTTGCCGTGTCGGGTGCGGATCAGCGGGATGATGGCGGCGGTCGAGACGATCAGTGTCGCGATCGCCATGACGGCACTGGCGAAGATGAGCGCGCCGGCCTTGGCGGCGAGGACCCGGTGCAGCCTCGGCTCGACCAGGCGTGTCGCGGTGATGGTGCCGTGGCGCTCTTCCTGGGTGTAGGCGAGCACACCCAGGAGCGCGACTGTCAGTTGGGGCCAGAGGAAGCTGACGCCGACCATGCGGGCCAGCAGGGCGGGATCGTCCAGGGACGTCGGGTTTTTCGTCGACCCGTTTGAGGGAACGGACGCGGCGATCGTCACCAGGACCATGGCGAGGGTTCCGATCAGGAGCCATCCCAGCATGCGGGTGCTGCGCAACTTGATGAGCTCGGCCCGGGTGAGCGCGATCATGCCGGCTTCTCCGGGGGTGCCGGTTCGGCGACCGGCGCGGGCTGCTCGGTGAGGCGGAAGAAGGCGTCCTCCAGTCCGGCGGTTGGGTTGAGGCGGTGTAAGACGATCTGGTGTGCGGCAGCGAGCTCGCCGACGCGTTCTGCGGCGGCGTCGACCGCGAGCTCGTTGTCATGGAGACGGACGCGGTGGCCGGCGGTGGCGAGCACCGTGCACAGCCGCTCGGGCTCGGGGGTGCTGACGCGGCAGCCGACACCGGCCTCGGCACGCAGGGCGGCGAGGGTCGAGGACCGGACGAGGCGGCCGTCCGCGATCAGGAGGACGTGGTCGGCGGTCTGTTCGACCTCGCCCAGCGCGTGGCTGGACACGAGAACGGTGCGGCCCTCGTCGGCGAGCTGGCGGACGTAGCCGCGCAGCCAGCGGATGCCGTGGGGATCGAGACCGTTCGTCGGCTCGTCCAGGACGAGCACGGCCGGGTCGCCGAGCAGTGCGGCGGCCAGGCCGAGACGCTGGCGCATCCCGAGGGAGAACTCGCCGACCCGGCGTCTCGCATCTTCCGCCAGGCCGGTCGCGGCCAGCACCCGCACGGGCGCGTCATCTGCCAATCTCGCCGCGGTGGCCAGCGCTCGCAGGTGGTCCTGCGCGGTGCGACCCGGGTGGAAGCCGGACGCCTCGAGCACCGCGCCGACGTGACGGACGGGATCGGCCAGTTCGCCATAGCGCTTGCCGGCGAAGGTGGCGGTACCGGCGGTCGGTGCGACGAGCCCGAGCAGCATCCGGAGGGTCGTCGTCTTGCCGGCGCCGTTGGGCCCGAGGAACGCCGTCACCTTTCCGGCCTCGATCGACGCGGTGACGCCGTCGACTGCTCGAACCTGTCCGAACCACTTCGTGAGCCCGCCCAGCTCGATGGCGACCACGGTTACTCGATGGCGAGCTCGGCGAACCGGGGGGTGCCGACTCCTGCCGCGGGAGCGGGCTGGGTGTAGAGCGCGATCGCCATGGTGAGCAGGCACAGACCATAGACGCCGACCATCCCGTGGAGCAGCGTTTCGGGAAGGAACATCATGACGGCCAGCCAGACGCCGGGAGCGAGCGGCGTGAAGCGCCGCCAGCCCTGCCACGCGCCGGCCCGCATCGTGGCCCACCCGGCGCAGAGGAACCCAATCATCGACGCGAGGCCGGCGACGGCGAAGAAGACGGCGACGATCGTGGCGCTGGCATCGCTGGTCTCGGCGTCGCTGATGGGGATCGAAGCCAGCTCGCCGACCAGCAACCCCGCGGTGCCGATGACCGCCAACGCGACACCGCGCGTCGCGGCGCGGGATTGGCCCGCCACGCCGCTGCTTCCGAAAGCGCGCAGGCCGACGATCACGAGGGCGTGCAGCAGCGAGCTGAAGAGCGAGAAGGCCACGAACGCGCCGCTGCTCTCCCAGGGGTACCGCCACATGTCGTCGCTGATGTCGGTGGAGCGCTGGAGCCCCAGGAACAGCACGGCGCCGGCAATGGCGGTGGCCGCGGCGGCCACGATGAACGCGACGGCCGCTTGGCGGGTCTGACGGATCTGCAAGTCGTTGGTCGGGATCATTTGGTCTCCTCCTGGGGCTTCGTTGACCGGTGTCGTTGTACGCACCCGGGACTCCGTCGGTCATCGGCGCTGATGCGGCACTTCCGGTACGCGCCAGCACTGAGTGCGGTTGCGCACCAGCACGGTTGCCCCCGTCGGCGCGGGCGGTGACAATCGGCTCGATGAAGAACCTGGGTCTCCGTCCGTGGCCGGCAGCGCTGGTCGTCGCGGCGGTGGTGATCGAGGTTGCTGCGGTCGCGCTGTCGTGGGGGTTGGAGCCCGCCTGGGACAGCACGCTGTACGCGCTCTACGCAGTGACCCAAGTCGCCGTGGGCGCGCTCATCGTGTCCCGGCACCCGGGGCATCGCATCGGATGGCTGTTCATCGTCGACGGCCTCTTCACCGCCGTCGCGGCCGACGCGGCGCAAGGCTGGGGTCTGCGGGCTGCCGAGTACGAGTGGCCCGGCGGCCCCTTCGGCGAGTGGGTCGCGCTGTGGAGCTGGATCGCCACCGCTCCCCTCGGGGTGTTCCTGTTCCTGTGGTTCCCCGACGGCCACCTCCCACGGCGTGGTTGGCAGGCCCTGGCGTGGGTCAGCGTCATCGGTGCCGCGATCGCGCTGCCGGGATTCGCCATGAACCCCCATCTCGGCGACCAGTTCATCGGCGGCCGCAACCCCTATGCGGTCGAAGGCGCGCCAATCGACCTGCTCCTCGGTGTCGGCATGCCGCTGTTCCTGGGCTCGCTGGTGGTGGCGATCGTGCCGCTGGTCCAGCGCTTCCGGCGCTCCAGCGGCGTCGAACGGCTCCAGCTGCGCTGGTTCGCGTTCGCGTCGGTGTGTGCGGCGGTCGTGCTGCCAACGGTGGCCGTTCTGTGGAGCGTGGTACCCGCCGTGCGCCCGCTGACCGCGTTGGCACTGATGTCGATACCGATCGCCGCCGGCATCGCCATCCTCCGCTACCGGCTCTACGACATCGACCTCGTCGTCAGCCGCACCCTCGCGTACGTCACGCTCACGGTGCTCCTCGCCGGTCTGTACGCGGCCATCGCGGTGGTGCTCGGCGCCGCGGTCGGGCGGAGCTCGGCCTGGGTCACCGCTGGGGCCACCCTGGCGGTCGCCACCGTGTTCGGCTCCCTTCGTGTGCGCATCCAGACCGCGGTGGACCGCCGGTTCAACCGCACGCGCTTCGACGCCCTGCGACAGATGGCGGGGTTTCTCGACGACCTACGCTCCGGGTGCGCCGAGCCCGAGGACGTCGAGTACGCGCTCCGTCAGGCACTGGGCGTGGACGACCTCGAGGTCCGCCTGTCGCTGCCCCACGGTGGGTCGACCGTCGACCTCGCCGGCGCGCCCTTGGCCGACGACGTCGCCGCCGGCCAGACGAGTTGGCCGATCCGCCGTGCCGGGACGGTTCTCGGCATGGTCGTCGCGCCGGCGGAGCTCGCCGAGCGCCGCTCGCTGGTCACGAAGGTGCTGGAAGCGGGGTCGCTGGCAGTCGAGATCGCCCGCCTTCGCGTCGAGCTACGGCACCAGCTGGAAGAGGTCGAAGCGTCACGGACCCGGATCGTCGCCGCCGCCGACGACGAGCGACGCCGCATCGAGCGCGACCTTCACGATGGCGCCCAGCAGCGGCTGGTGTCGATCGGGCTTGCCCTCCGCCACGCCCAACACGCGCTCGGGTCCGCCGACGTGGAGGTGAGCCGGACACTCGACGACGCGGTCGCCGAGATCACCGTGACGATCGACGAGCTACGCGAGCTCGCTCGCGGGCTGCGGCCCGCCGCGCTCGACGCCGGGCTCGGCGCCGCGCTGCGTGACCTCGCCACGCGAGCTCCACTTGCGGTGGAGGTGGACGCCGACGGCCAACGCGTCGCACCTGACATCGAGACCGCCGCCTACTTCTGCGCATGCGAAGGACTCACCAACGCGGTCAAGCACGCCCGCGCCACGAGGGTCGTCCTCGGCGCGCGACGCACCAACGGCGCGCTGGTCGTGTCCGTCACCGACGACGGTGTCGGCGGCGCCACCATCGACCGCGGCTCGGGCCTGACCGGGCTGTCCGACCGGGTCGCCGCCCACGGCGGCACGCTCCGGATCCACAGCAACGGCACTGGCACGACCCTCCTGGCGGAGTTCCCATGCGGGTCGTGATCGCCGAAGACCAGGCCCTCCTGCGTGAAGGACTCGCTCGGCTCTTCCGGGATGGCGGCCACGACGTCGTCGCGACGCTCGCCGACGCCGACGACCTGCTCGGCACCGTCGAGCTCGAGCGACCGGACCTCGTCGTCGTCGACATCCGCATGCCACCGACGTTCACCGACGAAGGCGCCCGCGCCGCCCGAGCCATCAAGGACGAACACCCGAGCGTCGGCGTGCTCGTCCTGTCGCAGCACATCGAGACCACCCACGCAGTGGCGCTCGTCGCCCACGCCGGGTTCGGCTACCTCCTCAAGGACCGCGTTCTCGAAGTGGACGAGTTCCTTGCCACCGCCGAGCGGGTCGCCGCCGGCGGGTCCGCTCTGGATCCCGCCGTGGTCGCCAACCTCGTCTCGCCGGCGAACGGTGGCCCCATGGAACGCCTCTCGGACCGCGAACGTGGCGTACTCCAGCTCATGGCCGAGGGACTCACCAACTCGGGCATCGCCAGCCGCCTCGTCGTGAGCAGACGCACCGTCGAAGCCCACATCCGGCACATCCTCACCAAGCTCGACATCCCCGAGACCGACGACACCCACCGCCGCGTCCTCGCTGTCCTCACCTACCTCGACGGCAGCCACCACGGCTGAGACGCCGCCACGTCCGCGACCGAATCGGCGACCTGCTCGAGGTCGTCGCCGCCGACCTGCTGTCACAGAACGTGCGGCGGCGCGCTGGCCGTCGAAGGTGCCCTCGAAACGGATGGGCGCGACAGCCCGGGCGCGCTGGCCGTCCCCGAGCGTCGTGGCGTTGCGTACCTGAACGGATTCACAGATGAGGGCCGGAGCAGCGTGGCCGGAGGCTGCCGTGCTCGGGGTAAGCGAGTGGGTGGGCTTCTCCAGTCATGACGGCGACGGCGGTGGCGACGTCGGCGAGGGTGGCGTGGAGGTAACGGCCGGTGACGGTGGGTGGGGCGTGGCCGGCGAAGGCTTGGGCGACGGGGTAGCCGGCGATGCGTCCGATGCGGGTGATGGCGGTGTGGCGCAGCACGTGCGCCGTCAGCGGGGTGCGGTCGTCCCAGTCGAGGTGGTCACGGGCTCGGGCGAAGAGGCGGTCGTAGCGGCGGCCGGTGATCGGTTCACCGCGCCGGGTTCGGAACACGGATTCCCTCGCGCCGCGTTCTCCCCGGTCCGATGCATGATCGAGGAGGAGCGCAACCAGGGATGGGGAGGCGGGTTGTTCGCGGACCGTGTCGTACTTCTCACGAAGCCACACGGTGGCGCGGGTGGTACCAATGTCTCGGCGGCGAAGGTTGAGGGCGCCTTGGACGCCGGCGCCGGTTTCGAGGTGGAACCTGACCATCAGCAGGTCGAGGTCGGGGTCGCGGCGGGTGGCCCGGATCGCGTCCGCGAGATCGGTGAGCTCGCGGTCGTCGAGGGCCCGTCGTCGGCTGGTCGTGCGTCGTGGCTCGCGGAGCGCAGCCGCTGGGTTCGTGGTCAGGTGTCCGGCGTCGACGGCGCGGAGCGCGGCGATGCAGCTCTCTCGGGACGCTCGGTCGGTGGAGTCGGGCCGATGGGTCTTGGCGCGTTCGGCGGCAACGTCGACGACCGCGGCGAGGTCGGCGGTGGTGAGCTCGGCCAGGGCGCGGTCACCCACCATGGCGGTGGCCAGGCGCCAGTAGGGGCGGTAGGTACGGGCCGTGGAGGCCCCGAACGTGGGAGCGATCTCGTCGATCCAAGCAGCGACGGTGACCGGTCGGGTGTCGCCGGTGGCGGCGACGACGAGGTCGTCGACATCGATGCCGAGCGCGCGGGCTCCCTCGAGCAGGACCCGGGCGCGGAGTTGGCGGTTCATCGGACCCGCTCCAGGAGTCGGTCGCCGATCGCGTCGAACAGGACGGCGGGCACGACCACCACCGAGGCATCGTCGCCGTCGGCGTGGGCGCCGATGAGGAATCCAGGATGCCGGCGCAGCCACACCGGCAGGTAGATCCGACCCCGTCCGTCAACCGTCATCGACCGCCCGGCGGTGGGCTCGGATCGGAGGACGAGGGTGTCGCCACGCACGACCCCGGACACCGCCAGCCCGGTCGAGGCTTCGCCGACGAGGGCGCGCCGTGCCACCGGTGGCAGCTGCAGCCGCCCGGAGGGTTCGGGTTCGGCCGCCGACCAGCGCCACGGGGAGGTGGTGATGGGCGGGCCGGTGAGGTCGGGCAGGACGGCGGACGGGGTACGGGGGCGGTCCATGCGCATCCCCGACGCTGGCTACGAACGCTGCCGAGCTGCTCCGCGCGTGTCACCCGCATGTGGGTGGGTTACCCCAGTGGTGATGGGCGAGGGGGACTTGAACTCTCGCCGACTCCGTGTCCGCCAGTGTCGCTGAACAGGCAAGACGCGATTCGTTCCATCCGTCTGGTGCCGTCTCGTACGGCCCCGTTCTGGGGAATCCGTGACCAATCTGTGACCACGACGTGACCACGACCGACGGACCCTCCTCCTCGCGAGTTGGGACGCGAGGTCCGAACTACGTCGTCACGATGTCCTTCACCAACAGCATCATGGTGAGGTCGTCGACAGGGGACGGCTCGAACCCGTATCGGGCGTAGAACGACGCGGCGTCGGGGTTGGCGGCGTGGACGAGGAGCAATCGAACGCCGACGAGTTCGGCGACCTCGAGTCCCTTCATGATGAAGTGCTTGAGGAGCGCCGAACCGAGACCGGCGTCCTGGTGCTTGCGGTCGACAGCGAGCCGGCCGAGCAGCAGCGCAGGAAGCGGATCAGGTTGGTTGCGTCGCATCCTTCCTGTTGCGTCGCGGTGGAGAACCGTCGCCGTTGACGCCGCGTAGTACGCGACGACTCGACCAGCCTCGTCGAGAACGACCCATGTCCGGCTCGAACCGCCCACCGATTGGTTCCTCGGAGCACGGTTGACGATCCACTCGTTCAGCGCGGGATCGCCGCAGTCGAAGCCAGCAACGACGTGATCGGCCGAGAGCAGCTCGGGACCGACGAACCTCAAGCGCTGCGGCCCGCCGCGTCTTCCGGTCGCTGCTCGAGCACCGAGGGAGCAGACAACAGCTTGGCCAGCTCGGCCTTGTTCACGGGCGGCGCGTCGAGGAGAGCCTGCAGCTCGGACCAAGCGGCGTCGTCAGCGACGAACACTCGTCGATCGGCGAGGTCCGTCTCCGCGGCGTGAACGGTGCTGCGAACGATGTAGTCGTTGAGGGACTCGCCGGTCTCTTCGAGCACACGCCGAACGACGGCATCCTGGGCAGGGGTGACCCGCACGCTCCAGCGGCCCTTCTTGGTGGTCGTCTCCATAGACTCGACTGTACGCCAAAACGACGTACAACTCAACGGCGGCGGGCGGCGGTCCTGGCGACGTGAGAGCTGCGAGTCACGCCGACCGAAGGTGGCCGGCTGGCGAGAAGGACGATCAGGTCCCCAATTCGGTCAGTCGCGACCTGCCACACGATGGTGTCGTCGATGGTGGCGTAGCCGTGGATCAGCACGTTGCGGAACGCGACGATTCTGGGCAGGTCGTCGATCTGCGCGGCGACGTCGGGGTCGACTCGGGACAGGCGGTTGAGCGCCTCTCCCACGATCTCGAACTGTCGCTCGACGGCCGAGCGGAGCATCGCGTCGTCGGCGTAGTCGACCCAGTCCTTGCCATCGACAAAGGTCGCGATGAGCACCGCCGCTCGATGCGCATCCCAGAGAAACGCTCCGGACTCAGGCTACATAGAGATCCCGGCGGGTCCGCTCGACGGACTCCGCGAAGTACGGGTTCTCCAACGACTTCGGCGTCACGAGGTCAACGGGGCGACCGAGCAACGCCTCGAGCTCCTCCTTGAGACCGAAGTACGCACCGAACAAGTCGGCCGCGCTGTCGTCGAACTCGACCAGGAAGTCGACATCGCTCGTCTCGGGGTCGAAGGCATCGGTGACAGCCGACCCGAAGATCGACAGGCGACCGACGTGGAACCGGTGACACAGGTCTGCGATGGCGCCTTCGTCGAGGTTCAGATGGTTGCTCTCGACTGCGAGCTCCTCTATCTCTTTGCGGAGGTCGTCGCCGATCGGGACAGTCCGACCGGCGCGGAAGTCCTCGATGCTCTCCTCGAGTCCGGGCGACGCGAGCACAGCGTCGTCGCGAAGTCGTCGGTAGATCGCAGTAAGAAAGTCGCGATTCTGGCCGTGCTCCCGAAGCATGTCGACGAGCCGTTTCACGTCCGCGAGACCGAGCACCTCGACGCGCTGTGGCGAGCCGCCATCCGCCACCTCTTCGAGAATGCCTGCCTTCACCCATGAGCGGACGGTCGGGGGGCTGACGCCGAGCACGTCCGCCGCCTCGGAGATCTTCGCCCCACGGTCGCGATCGGCGAGGTGGTTTCGCACCGACTCGAGCGCAGAGCGGCGCGACTCGTCGAGTTCGTCCTCGGCGAGCCTGCGAAGGGCGTTCAGATCCTCGACCACCTCGGTCACTGACATGCGAGCATCCTACTTCGAAACTTTCCAATTGCGATCGAAATCAGAAAGTCAGGTCCTGGCGTCACCGCTGGGGAAGGTCAGACCGCTGCAAGATCGGCGATGAGTCGCTCGAGGTTCTGTCGTAGATCGGGTTTGCGGCTTTCCGACGCTACGACGGCCTGTATTCGGTCGAGGTCGATCATGTCTTCATCCCGCAGGTCGGCGATCCGGGCAACGACCTCGGGCCACTCGACCTCGAAGCTCTGCGGGTAGAGCGAGAGGACTTCGACGACGGGACTTCGGCGAAGTCGAGTTGCGCTCGAGCGAGGTTGTTCCGCGTCTTCCACTCCACCCCGGACACCCCCGTGGGCGCCGGGCCGACCACCGCCAGGACCGAGTGAGGAACGACCTGGGTCGTCAGGCCGAGGTACGCGGCTGCCGACGCTCCGGCCGGGCCGACTCCTCGGCCTTTCGCAACCTCGACCGCTACCTCGACCGGCGATGGCTTGCGCTTGCCGAACGCCGGGTCGGCGGGGCCCGACCTGTAGTACAGACCCCTCGCCGCTCGAACGACCGGTCCCTTCTGGTCTCGGGCCAATCGCGACAGCAGTTGTTCCACGGCGTTGCCGCCACCGAGGTCGGTTGGGCGAAGCCACGCACCGGTCGGCGTCTCCATCACCCGCGCTCGCGCTGTTCTCGCCGCCATCGGTCTGCCTCTCAGACCGACAGAAGATCGACTCGAAGACCTGACAGTGTCTCGACTCTCGGAACGAAGTCGCGGACCATCTCACCTGCGACCTACCGTGGCCCGGTGAGCGATCGGGCGACGCGGTGGCAGGTCTTGTTCGGGGACCTGGAAGGGTTCGACGACTGGGACGACTTCGACGAGGGCGACCGGATGGTGTTCGTCGAGAACGCATTTCCGCTCGGCACGCCGGCGCAGTCCGCGATGCAGTTGACCCTGGTGAACCAGGTACTCGACGGTGAGCCGGCCGTCACGTGGAAGACACTGGAGCGGCTGGTCGACGACGGGCTGACGGTGGACAGCGCGCTCGGCCAGATGCGGATGGTGTTGCTCCAGGCGATGCGGGCCGCGCTGGATGGAGACGGGTTCGACGACGACGGCTACCGGGCCGACCTCGAGCGGCTGCCGCTGCCGGACGCCGATGCCATCGAGGACGCCTTCGATCGGGTGGCAGCGACCGCTCGGGTGATCGACTCGGACGAGCTGATCGACCGGGTCATGGACGAGCTCGGTGGAGACCCCGGCGATGCGCTGCTCCGCCACCTGGTCGAGCGGGTCGACGACGACATGCTGATGACCGGTTTCGGCACCTTGCAATGGCTGTCGGGTGGGCGCACCGCACATCGCCGGGCGCTGACCGCGGGCATCGTGCTCACGCATGTGCTCACCGAGCACGAGCGGGTCACCGGCGAGCTGGACGTGACCGTCGACCTCGCCGGCTTCGTCGGCCTTGTCGACCCGTCGTGGGCCGACGCCGGCATCGACGAAGACGATGAGCTGGTCCTGTGCGGGGACGGCAGGTGGACCGAGTCGTGGGCCGGGTACATCGGCTGGTTGGAGCGGTACCCGGCCGGGTCGACGCTGGCGGTACGGGTCGACGACGACGAGCGCGTGTCTTTCGAAGTGCTCCCGTCCGCGCCAGAGGTGGACGACGAGGTGGTCGATCTGCTGCGTCGAGTCGTGGAGGCCGAGGGGGACGAACCCGAGTCGTCGACCGAACTCGAGACCGTCGTCCTCGGCATGCTCGCCGAACGCCGAGACATGTTCGCCACTCCCCAGGCACCGCTCTCTGATCTGGTCGAGGCAGCCGGCGTGGAACGGCGAGGATCGGCGGTCGTCAGCGACCCCGAACACTGGCGCAACGACGCGCTACTCCGTCGCTACGGCCGGGTTCACCGCGCGGCCGAGGGCGACGAAGAGCTGTCGAGCGAAGCGCTGAGCGTGCTCGAGGTGTGCGACCAGTTGGTGCTCGGCGAGCCGGTCGAGGAAGACGAGCTCCATAGCGCGGTCGAGTCGCTCACCGACCCCGACGTCTTCGACCTGGTCAGCAAGGAGTTGTTCGTCCTCGACCACGAGACGCCGCCAACGCCCGAGCTGTTCACCCAGCTCGCGTCCGCGGCGCGGCGTACCTCACTGGCCGCCGTGCACACTCTGGCCGCCCTCGGCTGCGAGCACGAAATGGATCCCCACGCCGCCGAGCAACACCTCGAACTGGCCATGTCTGCCGACCCCGACTACGTGCAGGCCGTCGACCGCCTGGCCTGGTACGCCAGCGATCGGGGCGATGCCCGCAAGGCCAAGCGGCTGTGGTCGAACCTGTGCGGACCCGGGATCTCGGTGGTCCTCGCCGAACTGGAGCCGTTCACCCGGACCGGCAAGACGCTCGGCCGCAACGACCCGTGCTGGTGCGGGTCAGGCCGCAAGTACAAGCAGTGTCACCTCGGCGAGCCGATGGGGGCGCCGTTGCCCGACCGGGTCGGCTGGCTCTACCGCAAGGCCCTCCAGTACCTCGAGCGCCGAGGACCCGACGCCTGGCGCACCCTGTCAGAGATCGCCATGGTGCTGGCCGACTATGACCAGAGCCGACTCGATGACGTGTTCGAGGACCCGATCGTCCTCGACCTCGCGCTCACCGAGGGCGGCTGGTTCGAGCAGTTCCTCGACGACCGCGGCCCGCTGCTGCCCGACGACGAGGCGATGCTGGCCGGCTCCTGGCTGACGGTCGACCGCAGCGTCCACGAGGTCATCACGGTCGACCCAGGGATCGGCGTACAGGTCCGCGATCTGCGGACCGGCGATGTGCTCGGCATCCGGGAACGGACCTTCAGCCGCGACGCCCGGCCGGGCGTCCTGGTCTGCGCTCGCGCAGTCCCCGACGGGGAGACGAACCAGTTCGTCGGCGCCGTCCTGACCGTGCCGGTTGGCCAGGAAGCCGACGTGCTCGACCTGCTCGACGACGGCGATCCGCTGGACATCGCCTCCTGGGCAGCGGCACAGCACCGGCCGCCGCAACTCCGCACCCGGGAAGGCGAGGTCGTCGTCCAATGCGACATCGTCGTCGAGAACGACGATCTCGGTTCGCTCGTGCGCCACCTGGACCGGACCTACCAGACCGACGAGAAGGACGGGGCGTGGAGCGAGCACCATGACCTGAACGAGGACGAAGGTGTCGTGCGGGCCACGTTCCACCTCGATGGCGGCCAGCTCCACATCTCGACCAACAGCCACGAGCGAGCTGACCGGATACTGGAGCGCCTCGACCGAGCCGTCACGGTCACGGTCGTCGTCGACGACAGAGTCCCGGTCGATCTGGCCGACGGCGTCCCCGGCGCGCGGCCGCTCGGGCTTCCCGATCTGCGACGCGTCTCCGACGCGATGCCGGTAGTCGGGTCAGCGGAGCTTGCCGAGCTGACCGAGCAGATCTCCGATCAGTTCGAGCGCCGCTGGTGCGACGAATCCGTTCCCGCCCTCGGCGGTCTCACCCCGCGCGGAGCGGTCGCCGACCCGACCCGCCGCGAGCAGGTCGTCCGCCTCATCGACAGCTTCGAGGGCCACGAGGTCGCCGACGGCGCGTTCACCATGCGACCTCAGAGGCTGCGGGAGCTGCTCGGCCTGTAGCCGGACTGGGGGCTGGTCTTTGCCCGGCCGACACCCCGCTGCCGGGGTGACGGACCGGAACAGCGGCAGCGGCAGGTCAGGACGCGGCGCGCTCCTCGATGGGTGCGCCGATCCCGAGGTCGGCTCGGTCCCCGAACAGGGTGCCCGCCAGCCAGCCTTCTCGGTCGCTGGCCGAGCCGGCGGTCTGGGTGAGGTTCGGGAACGCCTCCTCGGCGGCGCGGCGGGCGCGGGCCGCGCTGTCGGCAAGGACCGGGACCAGCGACGCGCCGGTCTCGGCCTCGGCGTCGGCGACGGTCTGGTCGACGGTCTCCTGGAGGCGCTGGCCGACGCGGTTGGCGAACGCGATGAGGAACGACCGCCGGAACCGTGTGGTGCGGCTCCTGCCAAAGCGGTCGATCTTAGAGCCTTCTCGGCGGAGCGCCGCGGTGGCCTGGACCAGCAGGGAGGTGAAGAAGTCTTCGATGAGGTCCAGTTCGGCAGGCGGGGCGAACACGGTGGAGAACCCCATGCCCTTCGACCAGACGCAGTGGCCTCCGTTGGCGGCGCAGATCGCACTGAGGAGCACTGACTTGGCCTCGCCGTAGGGGTCCTCGATCAGCAGGCGTCGTCCGACCGGCTCGTCGGCCGAGCGTGCCGTCTCGGTAGCCGAAGCGGCGAGCACAGCCCGGTCGACTCGGTGCCTCGTCATCAGCTCCTGGGCCTTGGTGGTGAACGCCTCGGCTTCGGCGTCGAAGCTCGTCGACTCGGCCTTGGCCAGCAGTCCTCGTACCTTCTCGAGAAGTCCCGACGGCAGGTTCGACGGAGCAACGGTTCGCGTATCGGCGTGCCACCGCGATGGCGGCGGCGAGAGCACCGGCAGGCCGGGTACGTGGCCGAGCAGGTTCATCACGCGAGCAGCGACGTGGAGCAGTTCGGGCCACGATGCGGGGAGCTGGAGGAGGTAGGGCCGCGAGTGATCCCACCAACGGGCGGCGTCGATGGTGTCGAGTTGCTGCATCCAGTCGGGCGCGACCTTTTGCCCGAGGGCGTCGTAGCTGGCCGATTCCGCCGCGAGGACGCAGCGGAGCACGGTGAGCTCGTCGCGGCCGAGTTCTCTGGCGACGACGTGGTCGAGCACTAGGGGCTGCCAGCCGCCGGCCCAGAGGTGCGAGACCTGGAGTTCCAGCAGCTGCTGGACTTCCTTGGCGATGGGCCGTTGCGGGAGCGCGGCGAGGTGATCCACGCACTGCTCGATGACGTCGTCGTCGCGCGTGTGGCAGGCATGCACTGCGGCCATGAACACGACCATCGGGTCGTCGAAGCGCTTGTCCTCGCTCCGGTCAGACCCCCGGTTGCCCTTGGCCCCGGGCGATCCGTTCGTGCGCCCGGATCGGTTCCGAGTGTTGCGCCTGCGTTGCTTGGCCGCCCGTCGCTGTCGGTTGTTGACACCCATGGGCTCGTTTGTACTCGGGCCATCTGACAGGAACGCGGACCCGCAGCTCTGAATTCAGCGCTCCACCAACGGCCCGAGGACGAGGAGCGATTCGAAGGACCGGGAGCGAACACTCCGAGCCATCACGCCACCGTCCCGAGCGCGGTGCGTTCGCCGACGATCACGACGAGATCCCGAGTCCACTCGGACAGGATCGGCTCCTTGGCGCGCCGCAGTCGTGCGATCTCCTTTCGCGTCCGACCAATGACCTGGGCCCGGTTGCCCGTCCATCGGTGGATCCGCTCCGCGAGGCCGTCGACGCGGCCATCGAGGGCGGGGTCGTCGGATACGACGAGCACGTCGATGTCGCTACCGGCGTCACCGTCCCGTCGGGCGGCCGAACCGAACATGCCGACCAGTTCGGGGCACGTGAGCCACTCCTCCACCGCGGCGCGGATGCGGCCGACCAGCTCGCCATCGAGGGTGGCGAGCAGCTCCACCGCCGGCGCCGCGATGTAATCGCGGTTGAGCACGTACCCGCCGGGAACCTCGAGGACCAGGCCCTGTTCGACCATTCTCAGCAGGACCGCCCGAACCCCGGACTTCGACCCCCGACCGGCGCGTGCGTGAACAGCAGCGAGCCCGAGTGGCGACGCCGTCGCGGCGAGAGCAACCAGGACGGGGCCGTCGAGACTCGGGACGACAGTGGTGATCGGCATCGAGACGTCCATGGACTCTCCCTGAACTCCGTGCGATTCATTGCACGGGTGTGCACTACATCGCACATCGTGCGAAATGCCGCACAGAGTGGACGCGCGTCGGGTAGGGGATGGAGCGTGCCACCCCCGACCCGAGTTGCTCAGTCGAACACCGAGGTGATCGTGCCGGCCCCGACCGTGCGGTTGCCCTCACGGACCGCGAAGTCGAGGCCGATGTCGATCGCCACGTCACGACCGAGGTCGACCGTGATGGCGGCGTGGTCGCCGGGCTGGACGGGAACGTCGCCGGCGACGGTGATGGTGCCGGCCACTCCCGCGGTCAGGAAGAAGAACTGCGGGGCGTATCCGGACACGAACGGCCGGCGCCGACCGCCCTCGTCCGCGCTGAGCGCGTAGAGAGTCGCCGTGAACCGCCGACGAGGTGTGATCGAACCGGGCTCGGCCACGACCATGCCCCGCTCGACCTCGTCCTTGCCGACACCACGCAAGAGCATGCCGACGTTGTCGCCGGCGATCGCCTCCGACATCGTCCGCCGGAACGACTCGATGCCGGTGACCACCGAAGCGACCGGCTCACGCAGGCCGAGGACCTCGACCTCGGCGCCGACCTCGATACGCCCTCGGCTGACGAGCCCGGTCACGACCGTGCCCCGGCCGGTGATGGTCTGGACACCCTCGACCGCGAGCAGGAACGGCTGATCGACGACCCGGGCCGGCTCGGGAATGGTGGCGTCGACCGCGTCCATCAGGGTCACGATCGCCTCCTCCCACTCCGCCTCGCCGGCGAGCGCGCCGGTGGCCGACACCGGCACCATCGGAACGGTGTCGCTGTCGTAGCCGTAGGTGCCGAGCAGTTCGCGCAGCTCCAGCTCGACGAGCTCGAGCAGCTCCGCGTCCGCGGCGTCGGCCTTGTTGAGCGCGACGACGAGGTGCTCGACCCCGACCTGGCGGGCGAGGATCACGTGCTCACGCGTCTGGGGCATCGGGCCATCGGCCGCCGACACGACGAGGATCGCCCCGTCGACCTGCGCCGCGCCGGTGATCATGTTCTTCACGAAGTCGGCGTGCCCCGGCATGTCGACGTGCGCGTAGTGCCGCGTGTCGGTCTCGTATTCGACGTGGGCGACGTTGATGGTGATGCCCCGGTCGCGCTCCTCCGGGGCGCGGTCGATGTCGGCGAAGGCGAGGCCGGCGCCCGTGCCTGCGCGTCGAGCCAGCACCTGCGTGATCGCAGCGGTGAGCGTGGTCTTGCCGTGGTCGATGTGACCCATGGTTCCGATGTTGAGGTGCGGCTTGGTCCGCACGAAGGCCTGCTTGGCCATTGGAAGGTTCTCCTCGTGAAGGGCGCGTCGGCGCCCGGTCAAATCTGTTCGTTCTCGGTCTGTCGTGTGGACAGCCGTCGGTTCGAAGCCCTCCCGCGCGACGGCCAGACGGCCGTCAGCCGGTTGTCGGACCCCCTCCCGGGGGCTTCGTCGGCCGAGAAGGGGTCAGATTCGTTCGTCGTCGGACGCGACGGACATCGCCAGGAGGTCCTGGTCGAGAACAAGTCCGCTCAGCGTCACGATCTGCACGGCGGCGATGGTGACCGCTCCGGCGCCGGCCGCCAAACGAATTCGTGTCGTTGGAGCGGACCGGCCCTGGGGTCGGTCTGTTGTCGGCGTCGAGGGGGAGTAGGCCTTTCCTTCTCACCAAGATGCGGGGCAGCAAGACCGAGACACACTCCAGGCGCTGATCGACGCACATCCGGACGCAAAGGCGACCTTTCGGCGCGCCGAGGACGAGTAACGCGGTCCCTACTGCCCCGCTTCCAGTTCGGCGAGGAGGTCGAGCAGTCCGGCGGCTTCCCAGGCGCGGTTGCGTTTCGACGTCGACAGGGGGATGAGGATGCCGGCGTCGACCAGTTGGTCGACGGCGACGGCGGTGGATGACTTGCTGCGCCCGGTGACCGCGGTCGCCACGGGGACGGTGATGACGGGATGGCCTGGGAGCTCGTCGATCACCGCCCACGCCGCAGCGTCGGTACGGAGGTCTGCGCAGTCGCGGAGCTGTGCACGCCACGCTTCTTGGAGGTCTTCGACTCGGCCGAGGTAGCGCTCGGCGAGGTTGGCCGCCTGGGCAGCGGCGACGGCGAAGCGCTCGATCCAGTCGTCGAGGTCACCGTCGCGGTACTGGGTCAGTCCGTCGATGTAGCGATCCTTGTTGGCGGCGAGGACGACGCTGATGGGCGGGACGTAGCTCGGCGCGAGTCCTCGCCGGCGGAGCAGGACGTGGATGAGGGCACGGCCGGTCCGGCCGTTGCCATCCTCGAACGGGTGGATCGTCTCGAACTGCGCGTGCGCGACGGCGGCCTGGATCAGCGGCGGGAGGGGGTCGCTGTTGCAGAACTCGCACAGGTCGGCGAGCAGCCGCGCCACATGCTCGGGAGGTGGCGGGACGAAGTCGGCCCCGCAGGGGTTGTAGTCGTTTCCGCCGATCCAGTTCTGCACGTCACGAACTCGTCCGGCGATCGCGGCAGTCGGGGCCCGGCGCATGAGGGCCCCGTGGATGTCGACCAGACCATCCACCGTGATCGCCGCCGCGGCGGCCGTCTCCTCGACCGCCAGTTCCATGGCGTCGATGTTGGCGAGTACCTCGGCGACATCGGATCCGACGTTCTTGCCGACGTCGGCCTTTGCCTCGGCTCGGGCCAGGCTCCGAGCGTCGGCCTGGAGTCCCTCGACCTTCGACGACGCGATCGACTCGGTTCGAAGCAGCAGTCGGGCCAGCGGGCGAAGGGCAGGACGGGCTCGGTCGTTGAGCGAGCGTGTTGCGGCCTCGGCCTCGGAGACGACGCCGGCGAGCTCGGCGGGGATGGCGGGGTTGAAGTCGGTGATCTCGTCCGGGACGAAGGCGTCGTACTTGCAGGCCTTCCGGTACTTCGGGGGCGCGTAGAGCGAGGGATCATGCATCCAGGTATGGCTGACGTACCGGCCTCGCATCTCGGACTCCTCGCTCCGCTTAGTCCGATTTAGAGTCTAACCCGGACCAATGCCGGAACAAGGTCCGACTTCACAGGCCGAGCCCCAGTTCGGGACCAGGTCGGCTCGGGCCTCGGTGCTGGAGCGGGTCGAGGCGTTCGGTAGAGATCCGGTAGAGATCGGAGGTTTTCGGGCCTCCGACAACGTCCTGACCAGGACCTTGGAGTGGGCGAGGGGGGACTTGAACCCCCACGTCCCGAAGGACACAGGCACCTGAAGCCTGCGCGTCTGCCAATTCCGCCACTCGCCCGAGTTGCGAAGGTCGACACGGTAGCCCATGACGTCGGCGCCACCACAGCGAGGAGCGTCGGCAAGGTGGTCGAACCGACCGAAACGGACATCCGGCACGGAGTGCCGCTCCGAAGTAGAGGCATGGCGTTCGATCTCGAGACCTACAAGGACATCACCGGGCGGCTGGACGTCGACGGCATCGACTTCGACACCTTCCGCGACCAGCCGCTCGCCCCGGAGCATCTCCGCTGCCTGCGCTACATGCACGACGTGGAGCAGCACACCTCCTGCTACCTGCGGAACCTGCTCAACACCAAGGCGCACAACGACCCGGAGATCACCGCGTTCCTCACCATGTGGAACTTCGAGGAGTATTGGCACGGCGAGGCCCTCGGCCGCGTGCTGGCCGCCCACGACGAGCCGGCCGGCACCCCGCGGGTGGCGGCCATGCGCCGGCGCCTGGGCTGGAAGACCACCGCCAGCCCGCTGGGGTGGATGGCGCTCTCCGCCGCCACCAAGCACTTCCTCGCCGTCCACATGGCCTTCGGTGCCATCAACGAGTGGACCACCCAGGGTGGCTACGCCCGGCTGGCGTCGGTCGCCGACCACCCGGTGCTCTCCGACCTGCTCCGGCGGATCATGCGCCAGGAAGGTCGGCACATCGACTTCTACCGGACCCGCGCGGTCGACCACCTCGACAGCAGCCGAGGCGCCCAGCGCACCACCCGTTGGATGGTCAAGGGCCTGTGGAACCCGGTCGGAGCCGGCGTCATGCCGGTGGACGAGACCCGACACCTGGTGCGCACCCTGTTCGCCGACGACGACGGTACGGCCGTCGCGGCCCGCATCGACCGACGGGTCGATGCCCTCCCGGGGCTGCGGGGACTCGGGCTCATGGACCAGGCCATCACCACCTACGGCACGTCCTCCGACACCGCGCACGGCACGGCCGCCTGACCACCGCCGACCGGGGCTCCGCCACCCTTCCCTGGCTAACCTTCCGCTGCCATGGGACTGCGGAACTTCGAGAAGAAGCTGGAGAAGATGGTCGAGGGCGCCTTCGCCCGCGCCTTCCGCTCCGGCCTGCGGCCCGTCGAGGTCGGCCGCCGACTGACCCGCGAGATGGACGACTCCCGCTCGATCGGTGTCCGGGGCAACATCGTGGTGGCCAACGACTTCACCGTGAACCTGTCCCAGCAGGACGCCGACGAGTTCGCCGAGGTCACCGATTCGATGACCCGCAACCTGGCCGACCTCGCCCGGGAGCACGCTCGCGACGAGGGCTACGAGTTCATGGGCCCGATCGCGGTTCGCCTCGAAGTCGACCCGTCGATGCGGGTGGGCTCATTCTCGATCACCGCCCGCCTCCGGGAGGGCGGCGGGGGCGCCGGCGCCGGTTCGCTCGTCCTGCCCAACGGCGACCGCTTCGTGCTCGGGGAGACCGTCGTCACCATCGGCCGCATGCCCGACAGCGTGATCACGCTCGAGGACCCCAACGTCAGCCGCAACCACGCCGAGATCCGACCCCAGGGCGGAGGCTTCGTGGTGGCCGACCTCGGATCGACCAACGGCACCAAGATCAACGGCGTCAAGGTCAGTGAGCGGGTCCTCCAGGACGGCGACGAACTCACCTTCGGCGCCACGTCCTTCCGCTTCGAGGCCAGCTAGACCGGCGGCCGATCCTTGATGCCCGCCGCTGCGCGACGGGGCACCGAAGGGCATCAGTAGAGTCGCCGCCGGTGCCGGAGCCCCTCCTCAACGTCCTCAAGATCTGCATGCTGGTGCTCCTGTACCTGTTCTTCTTCCGCGTCCTGCGGGCGGTCTGGGCCGAGGTGAACCTGGCCAAGGCCACCACGGCCCCGCCCACCTCCAACCGCCGGACGGCCCGGCGCACACGGTCCCGGGAACGCCGGCCCCCGAAGCTCACCGTCCTCGAGCCCTCGGCCCTCGCCGGCCAGGTGTTCCCGCTGGGCGACGAGCTCACCGTCGGTCGGGCGGCCGGCTGCCAGATCACCCTCGACGACAACTACGCGTCACAGGTCCACGCCCGGATCTTCACGCGCGACGGCCAGCTCTTCGTCGAGGACCTGGGCTCGACCAACGGCACCTACCTCAACCGCCGCAAGGTGTCGGCGCCGATGGTGGTGAGCCGCGGCGACCAGGTCCAGATCGGCTCCACCGTCATGGAGGTGTCGTGACCGACACCGTCCAGCTCCGGTGGGGCGGCGCCACCGACGTCGGCCAGGTGCGGAACGTCAACCAGGACTCGATGCTGCTCGGCCCCGATCTGTTCGTGGTCGCCGACGGCATGGGGGGTCACCAGGGCGGCGAGGTGGCGTCGTCCCTCGCCATCGACAGCGTGGCGGGCCGGAGCATCGGGCCGACGATCAGCGACCTGATCACCGCGGTCCAGGACGCCAACGAGACGGTCTACGCCCGCGGCACGCAGGACCCGTCGCTGTCTGGCATGGGCACCACCTTCGTCGCCCTCGCCCTGGTCGAGGAAGCCGACGAGCAACTGCTGGCCGTCGTCAACGTGGGCGACTCCCGCGCCTACCGACTCAGCGGCGGCGTGCTCGAGCAGATCACCGACGACCACAGCCTGGTGGCGGAACTGGTCCGGGAGGGCCGCATCTCCGAGCAGGAGGCAGCCGTCCACCCCCAGCGCAACATCGTGACCCGGGCGCTGGGTATCGACCCCACGATCCCGGTCGACGACTTCGAGATCCTCCCCCACCGGGGCGACCGGTACCTGCTGTGCTCCGACGGGCTCACCAACGAGGTCAGCGAGCGAGACATCGCGGTCGTCCTGCGCACCATCGACGACCCCGACGAGGCGGCGCGCGAGCTGGTCCGACGAGCCAACGAGCACGGCGGCCGCGACAACATCACCATCGTCATCGTCGACGTGATCGATGACGGCGGCGCATCGGCTCGCGCCTCCGCGCTCGTCCCCGACGATCCGGGCTTCTCCGACTCCGAGCACGACACCGAGAGCTTCCTCGCCCTCCCCGACGATCGCGCCCACGAGCAGAACGCACCACACGACGACCCCCACGACTTCGACGACCTCGACGACCGGCTCGACGGTCTCCGCGATGCGGGCCCGCCGGCCGGCAAGCCGCAGCGGGCCATCACCCTGCGGTCGGTGGCCTTCGTGCTCGTCGTGGTGGCCCTGCTCGGCGCCGGCGCCTACCTGGTCAACGACTACGCCCGGAACACGTACCACGTGATCATCGACGACCACGGCGAGGTCGCCGTCTACCGGGGCCGTCCCGGCGGCGTCTTGTGGTTCGACCCGTCGTTCGTGGAGACCACCGGGATCGAGGGCTCCGACGTGCCGGCCTCGCTGCGCGACGACCTCACCCGCGGGGTCAGCCGGCCGACGCTGGAGTCCGCCGAGCGCTACGTCGCCAACCTGGAGGACCGCATCGCCGAGCTGACCCCGCCCGTCACCACCACCACGACGACGACCACCACGTCGACGATCCCGCCGGGCGCGGGCGTCACCTCGTCGAGCACGCCCTGAAGCATGCACATCCTCCGTCGCCGGACCGAGCTCGGCCTGATCGTGGTCGTGGTGTTGATCACCGCCGGCGCCTACGCCCTCGCCGGGCTGGGGCGGGCCGCCCAGATCCCGGCCGACATCGGTCCGTTCCTCGGCGTGATCCTCGGCCTGCTGGTCGCCGCCCACCTCGCAGTGCGACGGCTCGCGCCCAATGCCGACGGGATCCTGCTCCCGCTCGCCGCCCTGCTCAACGGGATCGGCTACGTGTTCATCGTCCGTCTCGACGAAGCGCAGGACGGCGGCGGCCGCCTGGCGGCGCTGCAATCGGTGTGGACCGCGGTCGGCATCGCCGCGTTCATCGCCACGCTGGCCTTCGTCCGGCGCACCCGCGATCTCGAGCGGTATCGCTACACGTTCGCCGCCGCGGGCCTCCTGCTCCTGGTGCTGCCCCTGTTCCCGGTCGTGGGCCGCACCATCAACGGCTCGCGGATCTGGGTGTCGCTCGGGCCGGTGAACTTCCAGCCGGGCGAGGCGGCCAAGATCGTCCTCGCGGTCTTCTTCGCCGGCTACCTGGTGGAACGGCGCGAGCTGCTGGCCCTGTCCACCTGGCGGCTCGGCCCCTTGCACCTGCCTGACCCCAAGTACCTCGGTCCCATCGGCCTGGCCTGGGGCGTGTCGCTCGTCGTCATGACGGCGGAGAAGGACCTGGGATCCTCGCTGCTGTTCTTCTTCCTGTTCGTCGTGATGCTGTGGGTCGCCACCGCCCGCACCACCTACCTCAGCGTCGGCGTCTCGCTCTTCGCGCTCGGATCCTTCTTCGCCTACACCCAGTTCTCGCACGTGGCCGATCGCGTCCACGTCTGGCTCAACCCATGGCCCGAGGCCAAGGGCCACGGATTCCAGGTGGTCGAAGCCGCATTCGCGCTCGCCGACGGCGGGCTGGCCGGGACCGGCATCGGCCTCGGCACCCCGACGCGCATCCCCGAGGTCGAGACCGACTTCATCTTCGCCGCCATCGGCGAGGAGCTGGGCCTGCTCGGCGCCACCGCCATCCTGTGCGCCTACGTCTTGATGGTCGGTGCTGGGCTGCGCATCGCGCTCCGGGCCGACTCCGCCTTCGACACGCTCCTCGCCGTCGGCCTCACCACCCTCCTCGGCGTGCAGGCGTTCATCATCATCGGCGGCATCACGCGGGTGCTCCCGCTCACCGGCGTGACCCTGCCCTTCGTCAGCTACGGCGGCTCCAGCCTCGTCCTCAACTACGTGCTGCTGGCGCTGCTGCTGCGCATCTCCGACAACTCGGTGAAGGCGCCCACCACACCGGCCGTCGAGCACGCGGCCCGATGAACCGCCAGATCGCCAAGCTCGGCGCCGGCCTGCTGGTCTGCTACCTGGTGCTGTTCGTCCAGCTCAACCGGCTCACGATCTTCAACGCCCAGGAGTTGAAGGACAAACCGGACAACACCCGCGAGATCCTGCGGGACTACGACGGACCGCGCGGCAGCATCTTCACCGCCGACGGCATCGTCGTGGCCCGATCGGTCGCCGCCCCCGAGGGATCGCGGTTCCAACGATCCCGCGCCTATCCCGCCGGGGACCTCTTCGCCCACACGGTGGGCTACTACTCCCTCAACCTCGGCGCCACCGGCATCGAGGACGCCTACAACGCCGAGTTGGTCGGCCGGACGCTCGATCTCAGCTTCCGCGGCATCAACGACCTGTTCGTCGAGCGCGACCGGGTGGGCGACGTCACACTCACCCTGCGGTCCGATGTCCAGCAGGTGGCCAAGGACTCCCTCGGCAACCAGCGCGGTTCGGTCGTGGCGCTCGACCCCCGCACCGGCGACGTCCTCGCCCTGTGGACGTTCCCCTCCTTCGATCCCAACGCGCTGGCCAGCCAGGACTTCGCGGCGGCGAATGCCGCGTTCCAGGCCCTCAAGGCCGACCCGGCCAACCCACTCCTGCCCAAGGCCTACCGCGAGCGGTACTTCCCCGGCTCGACGTTCAAGGTCGTGACCGGCAGCGCCGGTCTCGAGTCGGGCACGGTCACGCCCGACCAGCCCGTCTATCCCGTCACCGACAGCTACACGCCACCCCAGACGACCCGCCCGCTCAAGAACTTCGCCGGTGAGTCCTGCGGTGGCGCACTGTTCGAGATCCTGCGGGTGTCCTGCAACACGGCCTTCGCCCAGATGGCGGTCGACATCGGCCCCCAGGCCATGATCGAGACGGCCGAATCGTTCGGCTTCAACTCCGCACCGCCGATCGATCTGCCCCACCCGGCGGTCAGCAACTTCCCCACCGATTTCGAGCAGAACCTTCCCGCCCTCGCCCAGTCGGGCATCGGGCAGAACGACGTCTCGGCCACGCCTCTGCAGATGGCGCTCGTCGCCGCCGCCGTGGCCAACGGCGGCGAGATCATGACGCCCCGTGTCCTCGCCAACGTTCGCGACGACGAGGGCACGGTCGTCGAGGAACCCGATCCCAGCGTCTGGCGCCGGGCGATGTCGGCCGGTACCGCCGAGACCATGCGCCAGGCGATGCTCGGGGTGGTGGCCTCCGGTACCGCCACCCGCCTCGCCATCCCGGGCTACGAGGTCGGCGGCAAGACCGGCACGGCCCAGCTCGGCACCAACCCGCCGAGCTCGCACGCCTGGATCATCGGGTTCGCCGGCCCACCGGGCGGGGCGCCGACCGTGGCCGTCGCCGTCATCGTCGAGGGCCAACCCGGGATCTCGGAGCAGACCGGCGGACGGGTCGCCGCGCCCATCGCCAAGGCGGTCATGCAGACGATCCTCGCCGCCCAGGGGTAGCGCCGGCCCGGGAGCGAAGCGCGTACTGACCAAGGGCCCTGTCCCGACTGCCCTCGGTGCGCCACCATCGAGAGGTGGCACCGGATCGTCCCGCGTCGCTGGTCGAGACCCACATCTCCTGGGTGTTGCTCTCGGGCGACCGCGCCATGAAGATCCTCAAGCCGATCCGGACCGACTTCCTCGATCACTCGACCCTCGACGACCGGCGCCGAGCGTGCGCCGAGGAGGTGCGCTGCAACGCCCGGCTCGCGCCGGACGTGTACCTCGGGACCGGCGCGCTCTCGTTCGCCGGTGAGGAGCTCGAGCCGGTGATCGTGATGCGACGCATGCCTGACGACCGACGCCTGGCCCGACTGCTCGACGCCGACGACGCCGGGGAACTCGTCCGCGAGGTCGCCCGCGCGGTCGCCGCGTTCCATGCCCGGGCCGAGGTGGCCGACGAGACAACCGCCCACGAGCTGGCATCGGCCGACGCACTGGTCCGGCGGTGGGACGACGACATCGCCGGGCTCCGGGCCGCCGCCGGCGAACTCGAGGTCGAGGACCGGATCATCCGGATCGAGGACCTGGCCCACACCTACCTCGCCGGCCGAGGACCGCTGTTCGAGGACCGCATCGCCCGGGGCCTCGTGCGCGACGGCCATGGCGACCTGCTGGCCGAGGACATCTTCTGCCTCGCCGACGGGCCACGCATCCTCGACTGCCTGGCCTTCGACCCTCGGTTGCGGACCGTCGACGTGCTGGCCGACGTGGCGTTCCTCGTCATGGACCTCCAGCGCCTCGGCCACCCGGACCTGGCCATCGCCTTCCTGCGCGCCTACTGCGAGTTCAGCGACGAGCACCACCCCGGCTCGCTCGCCCACCTACACGTGGCCCAGCGGGCTCTCGTACGCGCCAAGGTGGCCGCCATCCGTCATCAACAGGACGACCCGACCGCGGGCGACGACGTGCACCGCTACCTCGACCAGGCGCTCGACCATCTGCGTCGAGCCGAGCCACGCCTCGTGCTGATCGGCGGCATCCCCGGCTCGGGCAAGTCCACCCTTGCCGAGCGCTTGTCGCGCGAGCAGGGCTGGATGATCCTCAGCTCCGACGAGACCCGGCGCGACCTCGGACTGCGCCGCCGGGACATCGGCGACGACGCCTACCGGCCCGAGACCGTGGCCCGGGTGTACGACCGGATGCTCGACGAGGCCGGCCAGCTCCTCGCCCGCGGTCACCCGGTGGTTCTCGACGCCTCGTGGAGCTCGGCCGCCCACCGGGAGTCGGCCCGCCGGGTTGCCCGCGATCACGGCGCGCGGCTCATGGAGCTGCGCTGCGAGGCGACCCGAGCGGTGTGCCGATCACGCATCGCGGCCCGGGCACCGGGCGAGAGCGAGTCCGAGGCCGACCCCGACATCGTCGACCTCCTCGCTGACCGGTCCGACGACTGGCCCGAGGCCCTCGCGGTCGACACGACCGAGCCCGAGGAGCGGCTCGTCCTGGCGGTGACCACCGCCGCCCTGTGGCTACGGACCGTGCCCGTGACCGGGGCAGAACGTCGGTGACCTTCGGCCCTGTGAGGCCGAATCCGCAGCGTTCACCATGGAGTCATGAGCACCGCATCGCGTGGTCGGATCATCCGCTCCCTGATGGTGCTCGTGGCCATGACGACGGCCGTCCTCGCCGCGTGCGGCGACGATGACAGCTCCGCCACGTCCACGACCACCACCGAAGCGACGACCACCACATCGACGACCACTCAGGCAACGACCACCACCACCACCGAGCCGGTGACCCAGTCGGTGGTCCGCGCCTACTTCCTCCGCGACGAGAAGGTCGGGCCGGTGGCCCGTGACGCCGCCGGCTCCGACGTGGCAGCCGATGCCATGACCGGATTGCTGGCCGGCCCGGACCAGACCGAGACCCAACTCGGGTTCACGTCGACGATCCCCGCCGGCACCACGCTGCTCGGCGTCACCGTCGACGGCGGCGTGGCGACGGTCGACCTGAGCCAGGAGTTCGCCAGCGGCGGCGGGTCGTTGTCGATGACCGCCCGCGTGGCCCAGGTCGTCTACACCCTGACCCAGTTCCCCACCATCGACTCCGTGCAGTTCTCGATCGAGGGGCAGCCCATCACCGTCCTCGGCGGCGAGGGTCTGCTGCTCGACGCACCGCAGACCCGGGCCGACTGGGAGGACCTCACGCCGGCCATCCTCGTCGAGTCGCCCCTCCCGTTCGAAGCGGTCACCAGCCCGTTGCACATCACCGGGACCGCCAACACCTTCGAGGCCGTCTTCCGGATCGTGGTCACCGACGGCGACGGTCTCGAGGTCTACGACCAGCCCGCGATGGCGACGAGCGGGACCGGTACCCGGGGCACCTTCGACGAGACGGTGAGCTTCGACGTCCCCAAGCCGGGCATCGGCTCGGTCATCGTCTGGGAGCCCTCGGCCAAGGATGGGTCCCAGACCAACCTGGTCGAGGTCCCGATCACTGTGAGCCAGCCATGAACGTCGACGCCGCCAGCACGATGACCACGACCCATCGCCGTCGAGCGATGGTGAAGGAGGAGCCATGCGGGTGATGGATGCAGTACGCCGCAACGGGGTGTCGGTCGGCGTGGACGCCACGTTGGCCTCGGTGGCCGAGGTGATGCGGTCGGCTGGCGTGGGCACGGTGACCGTGCTCGACGGCGACGACCTCGTCGGCATCGTGACCGACCGCGACCTGGTGTGTCGTGGTCTGGCCCACCGCCTCGACCCCAATGCCCGGATCGACGGCGTCATGAGCAGCCCGGTGGTCACCATCGACGGTGAGGCCGATCTCCGGGACACGTTCAAGTGCTTCCACGAACACGCCATCCGTCGTCTGGCGGTGACCGACGACGGCCGGTTCGTCGGGGTGGTGGCGGTCGACGACCTGCTCGTCGACATGGCCAGCGATCTCGCCGAGCTCGTGCGACCGCTGACGGCGGAGGTCCTGTTCCCGCAGCGGGACCCCGCCGTCCCCGCGGTTCCCGCCAACTGATCGACTGCTACTGGTTCCGCCGGCCCGTGGCGGGCGGGCCTTGGCCGGCGCCATGGGTGCCGTAGAGTGCCGACCGCCATGTCTGACCAGGGACCAGTCATCTACGGCGGCCGATACGAACTACATCGTCGGCTCGCTCGGGGCGGCATGGCTGACGTGTACCTGGCGCGTGACCAGCTGCTCGATCGCCCGGTGGCGGTCAAGGTGCTCTTCGCCCAGTACGCCAGCGATCCAGCCTTCGTCGAGCGCTTCCGGCGGGAGGCCCAGGCGGCCGCCAACCTGAACCACCCCAACATCGTCGGCGTGTACGACTGGGGCGAGGAGAGCAGCACCTACTACATCGTCATGGAGTACGTGAACGGCCGCAGCCTCGCCGACGTGCTCCGCCAGGAGGGCACGCTGCTGCCCGCCCGGGCCGCCGACATCGGCATCGACATCGCGGCTGCCCTCGGCTTCGCCCACCGCAACGGCGTGGTCCACCGCGACGTCAAGCCCGGCAACGTGATGTTGGCGTCCGACGGCCAGGTCAAGGTCACCGACTTCGGCATCGCACGCGCCGTCTCGGCCTCCTCGGACGACAACCTGACCCAGACCGGGCTGGTCATGGGCACCGCCACCTACTTCTCACCGGAACAGGCCCAGGGTCGACCGGTCGACCCCCGATCGGACGTCTACAGCCTGGGCGTCGTGCTCTACGAGAGCGTCTGCGGCCGGCCACCGTTCGGCGGCGACGACGCCCTGGCGGTGGCCTACCAGCACGTGCAGGAACAGCCCGAGCCGCCGCGGCAGCTCAACGCCGACATCGAGCCGACGCTCGAGGCCATCATCCTCAAGTGTCTGGCCAAATCCCCGGCGGCCCGCTATCCGTCAGCCGAGGATCTGCGCGCCGACCTGCGCCGCTACCGCGAGGGCAACCAGATCGCCATGCCGGCGCCGGTGCCGGCCCCGGTTCCCACCCCCGCCGTGGCACCCACCGCGGCCATCCCGGTGACCACCGCCCAGACCCGGTACGAGGCGGAGTACGACGACTACGACTACGACTACCCCTACGACGAGCCCCCGAAGCGCAACGGGGCGTTCATCGCCATCCTGATCCTGCTCCTGCTGGTGATGGGCGGGGTCCTGTTCCTGCTCGCCCAGGCCCTCGGCGTGCTCGACTCCAACAACGGCGGCAACTCCACCACGATGGTGACGGTGCCCAACGTCGTCGGCAAGCAACTCGACGACGCCAAGCCCCAGCTCGAAGCGCTCGGCTTCACGGTGGCGACCACCTTCGAGGACAACCCCGATTTCGACGACGGCGAGATCATCAGCCAGGACCCGGAGGGCAACGCCGATCTCGAGCAGAACGGCACAGTGAAGCTCACCGTCTCCAACGGCGCCCCCGCCATCGACATCCCCGACGTCGTCAAGTTCTCCGAGGAGGACGCGCGCTCGGCACTCAGCGATGCCGGCTTCACCGACATCACCAGCGAACCCATCTTCGACGACACCATCGAGCCCGGCCACGTGGCCGAACAGGATCCTCCGGCCGGCGAGCAGGCGCCGCGGAACGCACCGATCACCCTGCGCATCTCCCAGGGACCCGATCAGCGCACCGTGCCGTCCGACCTGGCCGGACGAACCGCCGCCGAGGCCGAGGCCATCCTGCGCCAGCAGGAGTTCAACGTCGTCCAGCAGCCGGAGAACAGCAGCTCGGTCCCGGACGGCGTCGTCATCCGCACCGACCCCGCGGGCGGCTCCGTGCTGGACAAGGGCTCGACGGTCACCCTCATCGTGTCGGCCGGTCCGGAGCAGGTCATCGTGCCCTCGGTGACGGAGAAGACCGAGGAGACCGCCCGATCGGAGCTCAGCACCGCCGGGTTCAAGGTCCAGGTCACCGAGCAGGCCATCCCGCCCGGCGACCCCGACGACGGCCGGGTGCTCAGCCAGGATCCGGCCGGCGGTACCAGCGCCGACAAGGGCTCGACGGTGACCATCACCGTGGGCCGGTCGATCCTGGGCTCGACCACGACCACCACCTCGGGCTGACGTCGTCGGCGGTGTCGCGCTAGCTGGACACCGCCACCCGATCGAGGAAGCGTTGCAGCAACTGGTGCCCCGTGCCGGTCAGGATCGACTCCGGGTGGAACTGGACCCCCTCGATGTCGAGGTCTCGGTGCCGCAGACCCATGATCACCTCGTCCGGTTCGGTCCAGGCCGTGACCTCCAGGCAGTCGGGGAGGGACCGGGGGTCGACGACCAGCGAGTGGTACCGGGTGGCCTCGATCGGCGACGGCATCCCCTCGAACACGCCGGTGCCGTCGTGGTGCACCAGGGACGTCTTTCCGTGCATGACCTGGCCAGCGCGCACCACGGTCCCGCCGAAGACCTGACCGATGGCCTGGTGTCCGAGACAGACGCCCAGAACCGGCCGTCGGCCGGCCCACTCGCGGATCACGGCCATCGAGATGCCGGCGTCGTCGGGTGTTCCCGGACCCGGCGAGATGAGAATGGCATCGGGGTCGAGTGCCTCCACCCCGGCCAGGTCGATCTCATCGTTGCGGCACACGATGGGCTCGGCACCCAACTCGCCCAGATACTGGACCAGGTTGTAGGTGAACGAGTCGTAGTTGTCCACAACGAGCACTCGGGGCGGCACGAGCGCGATGCTAGGGGCCAGGCAACGCCGGCCCAGAGGCCGATCGGAAGGGGCAGCATTCGACGATGGCCGACGACAGCAAACTGGGACCGGTCGCCCGGAGGCTCGCCGCGACCCAACGGGTGTTGTGCATCGAGGACGAGGCCGACATCGCATCGTTCCTGCGGGCCTACTTCCGCGCCGCGGGCTACGACTTCGTGCACGTCGACCCCGACGACGACGACGCCATCATCGCCGCGGTCGAAGAGCACCGCCCCGACCTGATCCTGCTCGACGTCAGGCTCCGCGGGTTCACGAGCCTCGACGCCTACCGCCGGCTCCGGGCCGAGGACCGCTGGGCGTTCGTCCCCGTGATCATGGTCTCGGCCCAGTCCGAGGCGGTCCTGCCCCGAACACCGAAGGGGCTCGACGCCTGGGTCTCCAAGCCGTTCAACACCAACGTGCTCGCCGATCTGGTGCGCGAGCAGCTGGCCACCGCCGAGCGCCTCGCCGAGCAGGGGCGCGACCACGACCTGGCAGTGATGACCCAGGCCTACCTCGAGGCTCGGCTCGCCGACGAGGTCGCGGTCTCCAGTGACGACGGTACGTTCTCCTTCGCCCTCGTGCGTCTCCTGTCGATGGATTCGGTGATCGCCGAAGTGGGCCAGAGCGGGCGCGACCACCTCTTGTCCCAGCTCGTGCGCCGAGCCCGCGAGTCGTTGCCGCCGTCCACCGTCATCGGGGTGACCGACGGCGACGAGGTCGCGGTGGTCTTCCCGGCGCTGGGCATCGATCGCGCCGAGCAGGTCCTCGAGCCCGCGTTGCGTTCGGCGAGCGGACCCTTCGAGTTCCCCGGCGGGGCGTCCGTCCCGGTGGTGATGGCGTGCGGGCTCGCCGCTTACCCCGACCACGCCGCCGACACCGACGGGCTGTTCATGGCCGCCGACGCCGCCCTCGCCGAAGCCGTCGAGGCCGACGCGCTGTTGCACCGCGCCCTCTGACCCCCACCACCGAATCTGTCGTTGCTGCGTCACCCCTGCGCTGACGCGACGACGACATTTTCTCTTGGGGTCTCAGGCGCTGATGGCGGACGGGTGGGCCACCGCGACCTCGACCTCCCGGCCCAGCACGTCCTCGAGCAGACCGCGGCGCAGCTCGGCCGAGTGGGCCTCGAGCTCGACCGACGCCGGCCCGCTCGGCACCAACGAGACCCGCACCGACTCGTCGTCCCAGTCCACCGACACGTCCGCCACCCGGCCGCCGTGTGACCGGTCGAGGCCGATCGCGACGCGCAGCACGGCGGCGAGCCGCCGGACCAGCTCGCGATCGGGCCGGCGCAGGGCCGCCCACTCCTCGTGCTTCGACTTGGGCGCCGACTTGCGGTGGTAGCGGGCGATCTGGGCGATGAGCTCGATCTCCCGGTCGGTGAAGCCGGCGAGGTGCTCGGCGTTCCGGATCACGTAGTAGCTGTGCTTGTGATGGCCCGAGTGGGAGATGTAGACGCCCACGTTGCACAGCAGGGCCCCGGCTTCGAGCAGCTCGCGGGCGTCGTCGCCCAGTTGGAGCAGCGGCTCGAGCGCGTCGAAGAGCCGCAAGGCCAGTCGGGCGATCTCGCGCGAGTGCTCGGGATGTTCGTCGGTGAGCTCCATCAGGTGCTCGACCGATCGGCGGCGAAGGTCCCGCAGATGGTGGAGCGTGGCTCCCGCCCGACGCCGGGCCTGGTCGAGCAGCACTCCTTCACGGAGGGCGTAGTCGGAGAACACCACCTCGGCGACGTCGAACACGTCGACGAACTGCTCGAGGATCACCGCCCCGGCCAGGATGATGTCGGCCCGCTTGGCCTCGACGCCCGGCAACGAGGCCCGGCTGTCGGCGTCGGGGGCCTCGGCCAGGGCTCGCACCGCGGCCCGGACCTCCTCGGCGCTGACGCGGGCGCCGTTGAGGGTCCGGACGCCGTCGGCCTCATCCCGGGCGGCGAGCGCCATGGCGACGACCGTCTCGATGGTGCCCGACGCGCCGACGACGACATCGAAACCCACCTTGGCGACCTCGAGGGCGAACGGGGCGAGCATGGCCTCGACGTGCTGGCGGCAGCGGTCGACGTGCTTGGCCTTGACCGGACCGCCGTTCTTCAGGAATCGCTCGGTGAGGCGGATGGCCCCGAGGCGGAAGCTCCGGCTGGTGAGCACCTCGCCCTCGGCCCCCAGCAGAACCTCGGTGGAACCGCCCCCGATGTCGCACAGCAGGACCCGCTGGTCGTAGAGGGGGAGGGACTGGAGCACGCCGAGGTGGATGAGCCGGGCCTCCTCGACGCCGGAGATCACCTCCACCGAGACCCCGGCCTCGTCGAAAGCCCGATCGAGGAAAACGCGGCGGTTCTCCGCTTCGCGGACCGCGGACGTGGCCACCGCGGCCAGGTCGGCGCCGTGGGCATCGGCCACGGCCCGGCACCGCCGCAACGCCGCCACCCCCCGCTCGATGGCGTCGGCCGACAGCTCCTTCATGTCGCCGCCGGAGCGGCCGAGGCGGACCATCTCCTTCTCCTTGGCCAGGACCTCGAACCGCCCGCCGGCTCCCACCCGGGCCACGACCATGTGGACCGAGTTCGTCCCGATGTCGACGGCCGCCAGGACCGAGTCCTCCGCGTCAGGGGTGGCGTCCGGCCCGGTCACGGGCCCGACGGTACAGCCGGTACGCTCGAATCCGTGGCACGATCAGACCGCAAGAAGAAGGGTGGGCGCACCACCCCGAAGGGTGGCGCCGGCTCCGGTGCACGGCACGCGATCTCGAAGGGACACGCCACGAGCGAGCCCGACGCGTCGTCCCGGTACACCGCCCCCATCCCGCAGGAGTTCAAGGTCAGCCCGATGTGGGTGCCGGTGCTGATGTTCACGCTGCTCGGCCTGGGCGCGCTGTGCATCTTCTTGAACTACCTGGGCCTGCTGCCCGGCGCCACCGACAACAAGTACCTGCTGCTGGGCCTGGGCTTCGTGCTCGGCGGCATCGTCACCGCCACGCAGTTCCACTGAGCTGACCCGGGTTCGCCCGGGGCATCCCCGTCACCGCCGGGCCGGCTCACTCCACCGGGGCCACCAAGTCCATGTCCTCGAGGCAGTGGCGGGGTGGTTCGGGCATCTCGTCGTTGGCGACGGTCATCCGCAGCTCGGCCCCGCAGATCGAGCAGCGGTACTGGATCCTGACCTTGCGCAGCTCACCCGGCGGGGGCGGCTCGGGCAGGGTCTGCGACATGCCGCCCAGCAGGGCGAGGCCGGCTTTGAAGATCAGGCCGCCGGCCACCACCGCGACCAGCATGGCGAACCAGCTGGCGTCGCTGAAAACCGCGCCGAGCACCACGATGACGGCACCGACCACGATCCAGCGGGGCTGGGGCATGGGCCGAGGCTACCCAACCACTCAGAGTTGCCGTTGTCATATTGTCATGACAATATGACCAAGCATGATCACGTGGACCGCCCTCCTCCTGCTCGGCGCCCTCGGCGTCTTCGCCGGGGGCCTCGGCGCGGTGATCGGCATCGGCGGCGGGATCGTGGTGGTCCCGGCCCTGGTGCTCGGCTTCGGTTACGACATCCGGGTCGCGGTGGCGGCATCGTTGGTCGCGGTCGTCGCCACCTCCACCGCGGCGGGCGCGGCCTACGTGGGCGAGGGTCTGGCCAACATGCGTCTCGGCATGTCGCTCGAGGTGGCCACCACCATCGGCGGCATCACCGGCGGCCTGGTGGCGGTCGCCATCTCACCGTCGGTCATCTCCGCCACCTTCGCCGGGGTGATGGTGCTCACCGCCGTCCTGGTGGTGCGCCAAGGTGATCCCCACCAGGACACCGACGGCCACCACGGCGACGAGGACATCACCACCGGCTGGGAGAACCACGGCGGCCTCGGCGGCGCCTATTTCGACAACCACACCGACACCCTCGTCCGCTACGAAGCCGAACGAGTCGGTCTGGGGTCCGCCATCGCCGGTGTCGCCGGCTTGTTGTCCGGCCTGCTCGGCGTGGGCGGCGGGTTCTTGAAGGTGCCGGCCATGACCCTCGGCATGCGGGTGCCGATCCGGGTGGCGGCGGCGACGTCGAACTTCATGATCGGCGTCACCGCCATCGCCAGCCTGGTGGTCTACTTCGCCCGGGGGTACGTCCATCCCCTCATCGCCGTCCCGATCGCCCTCGGGATCGTGGCGGGCGCCAGCGGTGGCACGAGGATCGCCGCCCGGGTGAGCCCGGGCACGCTGCGGGGCGTGCTCGCCGTCGTACTCATCGTCGTCGCCGCGCAGATGGGCCTCAACGCGCTGGGGATCGGGATCCGATGACCGACCCCACCACCGAGCCCGCCACCGACACCGGCGCCGACGCCGCGCCCACCGGCGCCCGCACCATCGTCCACCATCTGCTCCGGGGCGGGTTGGTCATCGCCATCGTCCTCATGTCGGCCGGCCTCGTCGTGAAGCTGGCGTCGGGAGACCACCGCGACCAGACGGTGGAGCTGCTCGGGCTGCACCACGCCCCGAGCCTCGGCGACGCCATCATGGGGGCTGGGATCCTCGCCCTCGGGCTCACCCCCGCCCTCCGGGTGATCGTGCTGGCTGCGGTGTGGATCCACGAGCGCGACTGGCGCTTCGTCGGCGTGGCGCTCGCCGTCGTGGCCACCCTCACCACCGCCGTGTTGCTGGGGGGCGGGTGAGCGAGCAGCTCGACCGCGCCAGCGCGCTGCCGCTGTGGGCCCAGCTCGAGGTTGCGCTCCGGCGCCGATTGGGGAAGGGCGAGTTCGACGACGGGTTCCCCACCGAGGCCGAGCTCATCGCGCACTACGGGGTCAGCCGACCGACCGTGCGCCAGGCGGTGGGTGCCCTGGCCGACGACGGCCTCGTGGTGCGGACCCGCGGCAAGGGCACCGAGGTGGTGTCGACCCCGGTCGAGCAGTCGTTGCCCGGCGCGTACAGCATGGCCAAGGCCATCTCGGCATCGGGCCACAGTGAGCGGAGCCGGGTCCTGGTCGCCGAGCGAGTGCCGGCACCGGCGGACGTCGCCGTCCGGCTCGGGGTCGACGAAGACCGCGAGGTGGTCCACATCGAGCGGCTCCGTCTCGCCGACGACGAACCGCTGGCCATCGACCGCAGTTGGTTCCCGCTCGTGGTGGCCGAACCACTCCTGGCCCTCGACCTCACCTCGGGATCGCTCTACGACATGATCGCCGAGGAAACCGGCCTCCGGCCCACGGGCGGCGAGGAGGAGATCAACCCGGCTCGACCCGATGGCGCCGCCCGCCGACTCCTCGGCCTGGGCACCGGCGGCCTCACCTTCGAGATCGTCCGGCGGCTCTGGGCCGGCACCGAGCCGTTCGAACACCGGGTGAGCACCATCCGCACCGACCGCTACCGCCTCACCAACCGCTGGGGCGGCCCGCCCTGACCACCCGGTGGGCGCGATGACCGGCTGACGGTCGAACCGGCCGTCGCTGGGTACGGACCGGGCGTGCCGAGCACCAGCGAAGACGTCCACCGCCCGCCGTTGCCCCGCGCCGTGCGGGTCATGGGCGACGTGGCGTGGCGGGTCGTCGCCGTCGCCATCGCCCTCTGGGTGGCGTGGCTCGTGTTCCAGCACCTCCGGGTGGTGATCCTGCCCGTGGTCTTCGCCGTCTTCCTCGCGGCGATCCTCCGCCCCGTTGCCGCCTGGCTGCAGCGGATCGGCGCCCCCCGGCTGCTCGCCACCTGGGTCGCCTGCTTCGGTGCGCTGATCGTGCTCGCCGGCGCCTTCACCGCCACCGGGTACGTGGTCTACCGGCAGGCGGGCGACCTCGGGCAGGCCCTGAGCGACGGGTGGGACCAGATCCTGGCGTGGCTGCGCCAGTCGCCGCTCCACCTCTCCCAACAGCAGGTGCGCAACACCGTCGACGACATCGGGAGCTCGTTGATGTCGTCGAGCGGGTCCAGCGGTCTGTTCGCCCGGGCCGCCACCGTGGCCGAGATCGTCACCCAGTTCCTGCTCACGCTCTTCCTCACCTTCTTCTTCGTGAAGGACGGTCGCCGCCTGGCCGACGGGGTGATCGGGATGCTGGCCGAGTCCAGGCGGCGCCAAGCCGAGGAGCTGGCGACGCGCGTCTGGGACACCATCGGTCGCTACATCCGGGGCGTCACGGCCATCGCCACCATCAACGCCATCTCCAAGGGCATCGCCCTCTACCTGATCGGCATCCCGCTCATCCTGCCGCTGATGTTCCTGACCTTCGTCGGCTCGTTCATCCCGTTCGCCGGGCCGATCATCGCCGCACTGGCCGGTGCCCTCGTCGCCCTGGCCAACGGCAGCGTCGTCGACGCCGGTCTGGTGATCCTCGCCGGGCTCGTGATCCAGCAGGTCGAAGGCCACATCCTCCAACCGCTCATCCTCGGTCGCTTCATGAAGCTGCACCCGGTGGTGATCATCCTGTCCGTCACCACCGGCGCGGTGGTCGCCGGTCTGTTCGGCGCCATGGTCGCGGTGCCCGCGGTCGCGGGCGCCACCGCCGCGGCGGGGTATCTCCAGGAGCAGGGCGCCGGGGGTTGAGGACGGAGTGGCTCGTCAGGCCAGTCCGCGGGGCGCGGGTTCGGGGACGCCGGTCAGTCGAGGCGCTCGATGATGGTGGCGTTGGCCAGCCCGCCGCCCTCGCACATCGTCTGGAGGCCGTAGCGGCCGCCGGTGCGCTCGAGCTCGTTGAGCAGGGTGGTCATCAGCTTGGCGCCGGAGCCGCCCAGCGGGTGGCCGAGGGCGATGGCGCCGCCGTTGACATTGACCTTGCTCATGTCGGCGTCGTGCTCCTTCTGCCAGGCACCGACGACCGAGGCGAAGGCCTCGTTGACCTCGAACAGGTCGATGTCGTCCATGGTGAGGCCGGAGCGCTCCAGCACCTTGGTGGTCGCCGGGATGGGGCCGGTGAGCATGGTGACGGGGTCGACGCCGGCGAGAGCGAAGGTGTGGAACTTGGCCCGAGGCTTGAGGCCGAGCTCCTCGGCCTTCTCCTCGCTCATGATCAGCATGGCCGCCGCACCGTCACAGATCTGCGACGAGTTGCCGGCGGTGACCTTGCCGTCGGGGATGAAGGCCGGCTTCAGGTTGGCCAGGGACTCGGGGGTGGACTCACGGATGCCCTCGTCGGTGGTGGCCATCGCGTCACCGGTGTCGATGAGCTCGCCGGTCTCCTTGTCGAGCTTCTTGACCTCGACCGGGACGATCTCGTTGTCGAAGCGACCCTCGTCGCGCGCCCGGGCGGCACGGATCTGGGACTCGAGGCCGATGGCGTCGAGATCCTCACGGGACAGGTTCCACTTCTCGGCGATGATCTCGGCCGAGACACCCTGCGGGATGAGGCCCTTCCAGCCCTCGATGTACTCGACATCGGCGTAGCGGGCCAGGGCGTTGGGGCCGAACGGGATCGAGCCCGGGGTCATCGACGCACCCATCGGGGTGGTCGTCATGACCTCCACGCCGGCAGCGACCGCGATGTCGTAGGCACCGGCGATGACGCCCTGGGCGGCGAAGTGCGCAGCCTGCTGGCTGGAACCGCACTGGCGGTCGACGGTGGTGGCAGGGACGGTCTCGGGCCAACCGGCGGCGAGGACAGCGTTGCGCCCCACGTTGAGGCCCTGGTTGCCCACCTGCATGACGCAGCCCATGATGACGTCGTCGACCAGGGCGGGGTCCAGGTCGTTGCGCTCGGCGAGGGCCTTGAGGACCTCACCCGCGAGATCGGCGGCATGCCAGCCGGAGAGCTGGCCGAAGCGCTTCCCGCCGGCGGTGCGGACGGCGTCGACGATCACGGCGGTGGTCATTGGGGGTGCTCCCTTGGTCGTGGGCTGAGCGGTGCTGATCAGCGGACTGGACGAAGTTGACCGTTCGGTCAAGTGCGTCAAGTGTTGCGGTTCCCCCGACCGATTCGCAACACGCGCCGCGACGCGCTCAGGAGGTGACCGGTCGCCGCACCGGGGTCCGGGCCCGCTTGCGTGGGGCCGCCAACCGGTAGGTCGTCATGAACACCGCACCCACCCCGGTGACGAGGGCCACCACCAGGAAGCCGGGGTTGGACGCATCGGTGCCGGCCATGAAAGCGTGCACCGTGGCCGCGATCGCCGCGACGTAGCTCGACAGGTGGATGCCCCGCCACCACCGCGTCGACAGATGCTTCTTGGCCAGGCTGGTCAACTCCACTGCGGCATAGAGCCACATGGCGATCACCCCGCCAGCGACGGCGGCCGGCTTCCAGGTCGACGCGAACGGGACCAGCACGTCCGCCACCGCGAAGTGGGTGTACGAGTCGGCCACCAGGGCGACGATGTGCAAGGACAAGAAGGCGACCGTCACCCCGGCGAGACCGCGGTGCAGATCGAGCAACCACGGGCCCTTCGGCCGGGATCCGAGGGTCCGGGTCGCGAGGGCGAGCCCGAGCAGGAGCGAGCCCGAACCGGCGACCCAGGCGGTGATCCCGGTGGCCCGGGTGAGGTACCACCAGAACTGCGGGTGAAGCGCGAGGTGCATCAGTGGTCTCCGATGGGGAACAGCAGATCGGCGACCGGACCGATGGTCCGGTGCTCGCCGCCGGCGAACGACGCGATTGCGGCCGCGGCGTGGGCCGCGAGGATCTTCTCGGCCTCGTCCCACGGGGCCAGGAGCACCACCTTGGCCAGGACCTCGGCGGTCGCGGCATCGGCCGCGACCACCGTGGCACTGCGGACTGTCGTCGACGACGGGCAGCCTGTGGTGGGATCGATCAGATGGTGGGCCTCGCCACCGTCGGCGGTGCGCCACCGTCGGCGCGTGGTGGTGGAGGTCGCCACGCCCCCGTGCGTCAGGCCGACGGCCCATCCGGGGTGGTGATCGATCGAGCACCACCAGCCGGAGCCGTCGGGGGACGCACCGCCGCAGGCGAGGTCGCCCCCGATGTTGACGCACGCCCCGGCCGCGCCGTGGGCGATCAGTGCGGCGAGCACCCGATCCGCGGTGTGTCCCTTGGCGATCCCTCCGAGATCCAGGCGGGTACTCGGAGGGATCGCCACGCCTCGATCGCCGACCAGAGTGGGCGGAGTGGACGACGTCGGGGCGGCGAGGGTGGAGATCACGGCGGGGAGGGACGAGATGGCGTCGAAGCTGCGGTCGTATCCGGCGGCCCGGACCTGCTCGCCGAGCAACGGATCGAACCAGCCGTGGGTGGCGCGCTGCGCGTCCACGGCCAGCTGCACGAGCGTGGCGGTCTCGGCGGAGACCGCCACGGTCGACCCGGCACGGTCGTTGATGATCGAAAGCTCGGAGTCGGGGAGGAACCGCGACCACCGGGCCTCGTCGGTCCGGACGATCGCTTCACCGACATCACAGGCCGTTGGGGCACCCTCGACCACCTGGAGGTGGCAGTCGGTGCCCATCGCCCGGAACCGGTGATCGTCGACGAAGGTGACGAGCACCGGTTCAGCTCCCTCTCGATGCGGTGGTCGGCGCCGGCCGGGGCGCGGGGGCCGGCGCTGGGGCTGGGGCGGCCGCCGCCGGAGCGGAGCGGGTCCCGGTGGCTGCAGGGGTGGAGGCCAGGGTCCCGACGGAGGGCGCCGGGTGGTGCCGGCGCACGATGACGATCCTCGTCGGAGCGGGAGCGGGAGCAGGGGCGGGGGTGGCCGACGTCGCCGCCTGGCTCGGCGCCGCCGGCACGGTGGGCGTGCTGCCCGTCGCCGGCTGGGCCATGGCCCCGGCCAGAGCGATCGTGCCAGCCGTGGCGACTCCGGCAGCCAGGACTCGGCTGGGACCGGCCACGTGGCGACGGCGCTTGCCTGCTCGCCGGCTCCGAGCCGGGGAGGCCGGTGGCGGCGGGGGAGGCGCGGCTGGCGGACCCGAGGGATCAGTCGTCGGCATATGTGCCATCGAGCTCACCACTGTCGTGCTCGCCGCCGTCATGGCTCTCCGACTCGTAACTCTCCGACTCATGGCTCTCCGACTCGTAGCTCTGCGACTCGTAGCTGTCGTCGCCACCCGCGGTCGGCGCAGGAGCCTGCGTCAGCGTCGCCGGTGCCGTCGGGGCGACGGCGGGAGCCGGCGATTGGCCGCTGTCCGACGGCAGGTCGTAGACGTCCTGGACCACGACCTCGACCGGCGCCTCGGTCGTCGACGTGGTCGTGGCCGCGGCAGTATCGATGGGCTCGAAGAGTTGGACCTGGGTGCTGGGTGCCGGCGTCGAGTCGGACGAGAGCAGACCGAGGTTCACCGCTCCGGCCAACGAGGCCGCGGTGATGGTGCCGGCGACGGCACCGGCGAGAGCGAGGGCTGACTTCCGGGATCGAGTGATCATGACGTTCACCGTACGGATGCCCGGTGCAGCAGCCGTCGAGCGCTCGTACAAGAAACGGTCAAGATCGCGCTCGATCACGCCCGGCATCCGGAAGATCCAGCATGATCGGTACATGGACGTGCTGGTCGTGGAGGACGACGACGCCATCGCCGAATCACTCGGGGAGGCCCTCGAGCGCGAGCGCTTCGTGGTGCATCGCGTGGCCACCGGGCACGACGCCCTGGCGGCCGACACCCACGACATCGTCCTGCTCGACCTGGGCCTCCCCGACATGGACGGGGTCGACGTGTGCCGCGAGCTGCGCTCCCGTGGTGACCAGTCGGTCATCATCGTCCTCACCGCGCGCGGCGACGAGACCGACCGGGTCGTGGGCCTCGAGATGGGCGCCGACGACTACCTGGTGAAGCCGTTCGGGTTCCGGGAGCTGCTGGCTCGCATCCGCGCCGTGCTCCGCCGAGCACAGCAGGGAGCATCGTCGGGATCGCTCGACGAGGCGATCGAGGCGGGAGCGCTGCGCATCGACCAGCGGACACGGGAGGTCACCCTCGACGGTCGACCGATCGAGCTCACCCCGAAGGAATACGACCTGCTCTGCTACCTGGCGGCCGACGCCGGCGCGGTGCTCGACCGGACCCGCATCATGGAGGATGTGTGGGATCCGCACTGGTTCGGACCGACCAAGACCATCGACGTCCACGTCGCCGCCCTGCGCCGCAAGCTCGGGGACCCGCGCCACATCGAGGCGATCCGCGGGGTCGGGTTCCGCTACGTGGCCGAGCCGTGACCGTCCGGTTCGCGGCGGCGATGGTCGCGCTGACCTTGGTGGTGCTGGCCTCGCTCGAGGTCCCTCTCGGCGTGAACAACGCGCAGCGCCGCGAAGACCGACTCTTCGTCGAGGCCGAGCGCGACGCCCTCGGCCTCGGTGATGCGGTGGAGGACCTGCTCGAACAGCGCGATCCCACCGCCTCGGCCGAGGCGACCCGCGTGGCCGAGCTGTATCGGGCCACCACCGACGGTCGCGTCCTCATCGTCGACGACCGCGGCATCTCGCTCGCCGACACCGATCCGCCCGCCGGCGCCACCAACGCCGTGGGCCGCTCGTTCGCCAGCCGGCCCGAGATCGCCGAGGCGCTGTCCGGCCGGACGGCCACGGGGAGCCGGTACTCCGAGACGCTGGCCGAGACCCTCGTGTACGTGGCGGCCCCCATCCGGTCCGGGAACCGCGTCCTCGGGGCGGTCCGCATCAGCCACTCCCGCCACGAGGTCGACGAGGACATCGCCACCTACTGGCGACGGCTCGCCGCCATCGCCGGCGTCACCCTCGTGGCCGCCGCCGGCATCGGCCTCCTCCTCGGCCGCTGGGTCGCCCGACCCGTACGGGAGCTCCAGCTCCAGTCCCGCGCGTTCGGCGCCGGCGACCTCGACGCCCGAGTGGCCACCGACACCGGTCCACCCGAGATCCGCGAACTGGCCGTCCAGTTCAACCGCAGCGCCGATCGACTCGCCGGCGCGCTCCGCACCACGTCCCAGTTCGCGGCCGACGCCGCCCACCAGTTCCGCACGCCGCTCACCGTCCTCCGCCTGCGCATCGACAACCTCCGGGCCGGCGATGCGCCCGTCGACGACGACCGCCTCGACCCCCTGGTCGACGAGCTGGCCCGGATGGACCGCACCATCGACGTCCTCCTCGCGCTCGCCCAGCTGGACGAACGACCCCCGTCCGTGGAGGCAATCGATCTCCACGAACCGCTGGCCCGCGCCGTGGCGACCTGGGAGCCGGGTGCCACCGAGGCCGACGTGGAGGTCGTCCATCGACAGGGAGATCCGGTGATGGCCGCGGCCGATCCCGGCCACCTCGAGCAGATCCTCGACAACCTGGTGGCCAACGCGCTGGCCGCCGTCCCGGCCGGCTCCACTGTCGAGCTGGAAGCGGGCGTCGGACCGGACGGGCCGGAGGTGCGCATCATCGACCACGGGCCCGGCATCGATCCCGGGGTGCGCGAGCGGGCACGGCAGCGGCACTGGCACGACTCCACGGGTGGCACCGGACTCGGCCTCGCCATCGTCGACCGCCTCTGCCAGCACGACCAGGCCACCCTCCACCTCGACGAGACCCCGGGAGGCGGGTTGACCGCCCGCATCGTGTTCCGCGCGCCGGTCGACCCGGACCCCGCCACGAGCTGATCCCCCACCGCCGTCGTACACGGGAGCACGCCGATCGGTCATCCTGTCTGCGATGGGCGAGACCTACGAGGAGACGGTGCGGGCGTTGTCGGACGCCATCGTCGACGCCCAGGGCCCGATGCGGATCCTCAACGCCATCAAGTGGGATGACGAGATCCGCGACGAATTCTTCGCCCGCAACTGCCGCGAGCAACCCGCCATCGACGCCGACTGGTACGCGTCTCGCGACCTCGGCTTCGACCTCGACGCCGCCCGCGAGCGGTTCCTCGACATCGAGCTGCGGATCAACCAGTCGCTCGGCACCACGTCGCCGCTGGCCCAGCTGCTCAAGCAGACCTGCGAGCAGTACCGCCTCACGCTCGACCTGCTGGAAGCGCGGGGCACCGAGGGATTCGGTCCGCTGGCCGCCCAGCTCTACGGCACCACCGACGACGTGTTCCACGCCGGCGGCCCCACGGTGGCCGATCTCGCCGACCAGTTCCGCAGCGCCCTGTCGTGGGTCTCCGAGGTGCCGATCGACGACCGCGACGAGAAGACGATCAACGGCGACGACGCGGTCGAGCTCCTGCAGAAGCGACTCGACGCCTCGATGGGCCCGGGCATGGTCGACGTGGTCACCGACGACGGCATCGTCGCCGACGCGGCGGCCGGTTCGAGCTACATCAAGCTGCGGGCCGACGCCATGTTCTCCGAGCGTCAGCTCGAGCAACTCGAATCGCACGAGGGCTGGGTCCACGTGGGCACCAGCTCGAACGGCCTGGCCCAGCCCATCTGCACCTTCCTGGGCAAGGCCCCGCCTCGGGTCAATGTCACCCAGGAGGGTCTGGCCACCTTGACCGAGATACTCTCGCTCACCTCGCACCCGGCCCGTCTGCTGCGTATTGCCGATCGCATCGACGCCATCGCGCTGGCCACGAAGGGGGCGACGTTCGTCGAGGTGTTCGAACACTTCCGCACCAACGGCATGGACGCGGACGAGTGCTGGCAGCTCAGCATGCGGGTCTTCCGGGGTTCGACCCCCACCGGCCTGCCCTTCACCAAGGACATCGGCTACGGCAAGGGCCTGGTGGTCACCTACGCCTACATGCGGGTCGCCATCCGCACCGGGCGACTCGACCGCATCCCCGTACTGTTCTGCGGCAAGGTCGACATCAACCACATGGGCATCATCAACGGGCTCTTCGACGAAGGCCTCATCGACGCGCCCACCTTCCTGCCCGAGGTGTTCCGCGACGTCAACGCCCTCGCCGCCCAGGTCGCGTTCAGCCGCTTCCTCCGCGACCTCGACTTCGACCGCCTCGCCGCCGACTACACGCCGCTGCTGTAGAGGGGCGTGCTCAGGGCGGTCCGCTTCTGGAGTTATGTCTTCCGCGCGAGTGAGGCAGCCGCACGGTGGCGACTGCCTCGCTCGTTCCTGTCACGGATCGAGGTCGATCCGTCCCCGGGATCGGGGTTTGCCAGTTCAGGTCAGGAGACCTGAACGACCTTGTGATGATGCCGGAGGCCGAACAGGACCAGGACCAGCATGACCGCGGCGGCCACGAAGGTGGCGATGGCGGCGTAGCCGGCGATCTGGCCAACGGTGGCCCAGGCGTAGGCGCTCAGGAGCAGGCCACGCAGGGTCTCGCCCTTGAACATCGTGTTGCGCTGAGCGGTGATGCCATCAGCCTTGCCCTGCAGCGCAGCGATCTCGGCGTCACTGGCACCGGAGTCCTTGGCTTCCTGGACCGCGGCGTTGGCGGCCCGCTCGGGCCCGCCGAGGTCGGCGTAGGTCTGGCCGCCGGCAATCTCCTCGAGGTGGCCGTTGATGTAGCTGGCGTAGGCCTCCGCCTCGCCACCGGTGTTGACGGCCTGGTCGGCGTACTTCACCAGATCAGCGCGTCCGCCGGCCTCGAGGGACGCAGCGTCGGGGAAGCTGATGTTCTGCGAGGACAGCTCACGGTCGACGTAGTCGGCCGAGAAGTTGCTGCCCCAGGTGAGTAGCGAACCCGCCACCACGAAGGCGAGGGTCATCAGCGCACCGATGGCGATCAGGACGCTGTCGATGGTCCGGCGGCGAAGCGGCACGAAGTCCGGGGGGGCCTCCACCACTTTCGCCTCTGGCTTCTCTGGGCTGATCGTGCTCATGACAGGATCTCTCTTTCTCGGAATCAATCCGGCTTCGTGAATCTCACGCTCTGCGTGAGTCATTCACGCATGCCCTGACGGTACGGACGCTCACCCCATCCACCCAGGGGTCGAAGGTCCCAAACACGGGTGACCTGCGCACTCTCCCGCGCAGGTCCTCTGGGAGCGGGCTGGGCCCTCGCCACGCCGGTCCGGCAGACTGCGCACGCCATGGGCATCAGGGGAGCAGCACAGATCGCGGGGGTGTTCGAGCACCCGTTGCGGACCATCCCGGATCGGACGACGCCGCAGATCCACGCCGAGGTCGCAGTCGGCGCCCTGACCGACGCCGGCCTCACCCTTGCCGATGTCGACGCATACTTCTGCTCGGGCGACGCACCGGGCTTCGGGCCGTTGTCGATGGCGGAGTACCTCGGGCTCACCGGACTGTCCTACGTCGACAACACCGAGATCGGCGGGTCGTCCTACGTGGCCCAGGTCGGACACGCCGCGGCCGCCATCGCCGCCGGCAAGTGCTCCGTGGCGTTGATCACCTTGGCCGGTAAGCCCCGCACCGGCGGGTCGGGGCCCGGTCGATCGGGTCGGGTGGGGTCGGCGCCCGAGTTCAGCTTCGAGGCGCTCTACGGCACGTCGGTGCTCACCAACTACGCCATGGCCGCGGCCCGCCACAGGTACGAATTCGGTACCACGGCCGAGCAGTTGGCCGAGATCAAGGTGGCGGCCAGCACCCACGCCCAGCACAACCCGGATGCTTTCCTCCGCGACGTGGTCACCGTCGACGAGGTGGTGTCGTCGCCCCTGGTCTGCGATCCGCTGCACCGGCTCGACTGCTGCGTGATCACCGATGGCGGCGGAGCGCTCGTCGTCGTGTCCCCGGAGGTGGCCTCCAACCTCTCCCGCCACGCGCCGGTGGTGCTGGGCCACGGGGAGGCGCCGAAGCACACCGACAACGGCCGGATCGACCTCACCTACACGGGGGCGGTGTGGAGCGGCCCCCGGGCGTTCGCCGAGGCCGGCGTGACCCCCGCCGACATCGACTACGTGTCGATCTACGACAGCTTCACGATCACGGTCCTGCAGACCATCGAGGACCTCGGATTCTGCGCCAAGGGCGAGGGCGGACTCTTCGTCCTCGACGGCGCGTTGCAGGCCCCCCACGGCCGGCTCCCGTTCAACACCGACGGCGGCGGGCTGTGCAACAACCACCCCACCAACCGTGGTGGCATGACCAAGGTGATCGAGGCCGTCCGCCAGCTCCGGGGAGAAGCCCACCCCGCGGTCCAGGTCCCCGACTGCGACGTGGCGCTGGCCCACGGTACGGGCGGGTCGATCGCCACCCGACACGGCTCGGCCACCGTGATCCTGGGGTGCGACCGATGACCGGCCCGACCTCGACCACCAGACCACCCGGCCCACCCCCGACCCTGCCCGCACCGAGTCCCACGGTGGCGGACGACGCCACCCCGTTCTGGGACGCCACGGCCGAACACCGTCTCGTCCTGCCCCGGTGTCGGGCGTGCTCGGCCCACATCTGGTACCCAAGGGGCTTCTGCCCGAAGTGCGCCTCCTTCGACATCGAGTGGGTCGATGTGCCCGGCACCGGGACCGTCTACAGCTTCGCCATCCCGCGGCGGGGTCAGGGGGCGTACCGCGACTCGGCCCCGTACGTGCTCGCCTACGTCGAGCTCGACCTCCCCGAGTCCGACGGCCACGTCATCGAGGCGGGCCCGAGGATCATCACCAACATCGTGGGCTGCGACCCGGAAGCGGTGTCGATCGGCGATCGGGTGACGGTCGTGTTCCACGACACGGAATCCGGCCACGCCCTGCCCCGGTTCCAGCTCCTGGGCTGAACACCGCTCCCGCGCACCAGGTCCGGATGCACCGTCGTCCCGATGTGCGCCATGATCGCGCCATGGCCACCGCGACCTCAGACTCCGATCTCGACCTCAACCTCGTCACCACCGGGAAGCCGAGCCGCCTGAGCGGGGTGGGCCGGGTCCTGACCCTGCCCTTCCGCATTGTGGCCGGGCTGGGCCGGTTCGTGTTCGCCGTGATCAGGGGCCTGCTGGCCATCATCATGTTCCCGATCGTGCTCGGCATCGCCGCGGTGAAGCGCATCGTCGGATGGGCCGCCGACCTCACGTTCGCCGTCTGGCGGGTCGTGCTGTTCCTCGTCGGGCTCGTGGTTGGCGCGGTGCGGCTCGTCTTCCGGGTGCTCGACGCCACCATCGGCAACGCCATCCGCCTCGTGTTCAAGCTGGTCTGGGGCACCGTGAAGCTGGTGCTCAAGATCGTGACCTTCGGACGTTTCGGGCGGGCCGCGGCGGCGGGCGCGGCCGGTGTCGCGGTGGCGTCGAAGGCGACCGCCGCGGAGGACTGAACCCGGGGGCCAGTGGCGGTCAGCGACCGTCCCGAGGACTCGTAGAATCGCCGGATGGTCGCAACCGAACCATCCAAGCGCAGCACCGGCGCGGAAGCCGTGGCATGGGATCTCGACACCCTGGTCGACGGACCAGAGGGCGTCGATTCGCTCATCGACGCCGCCATCGACGGCGCCCGATCACTCACGACCGACGCCAAGGGCACCGTCGGCGACCTCGACGCCGTCGGCCTGCGCGCCGTGCTCGATCGCCTCGCCGCCCTCTACCAGGACGCCCACCGCGCCGCGAACTACGCCCAATTGCGCTTCGCCACCGACACGGGCGACGCGTCGCGAGGGGCCCTCGTCCAGCGGGTGAGCGAGCGGCTGTCGGACCTCTCGGCCGAGCTGGTGTGGTTCGAGCTGGAGTGGGTGGCGGTCGACGAGGAGACCGCCACCCGCCTGCTGCGCGATCCGGCCCTCGACCCTTATCACCACCACCTCGAGACGGTGCGGGCCTCGAAGCCGCACGTGCTCAGCGAGGTGGAGGAGCGGCTGCTCGCCACCACCGCTCCCACCGGTCGCTCGGCCTGGGTCCGGCTGTTCACGGAGCAGACCGCAGCGATCCAGGTGACCGTGCCCGGTCCCGACGGGACCGCCGAGACGATGGCGCTCGACGGGGCGCTGGCTCTGCTCGGCAACCCCGATCGGCAGGTGCGCCAGACGGCCGCGGCCGCGGTCAGCGACGCGTTGCAGCCCGGCCTGCGCACGCGCGCCTACATCTTCAACACCCTCCTCGCCGACCGCCGCATCCAGGACGACCTGCGCCGGTACCCGTCGTGGATCAGCGCGTGGAACCTGTCCAACGAGGCCAGCGACGAGTCGGTGCAGGCCCTGGTCGAGGCGGTGGTCGCTCGCTACGACATCCCGCAGCGCTGGTACCGGCTCAAGGCCGGCGTGCTCGGCCTCGACCGGCTGACCGACTACGACCGCAACGCCTCGGTCGCCGAGTCCGACCGCCACATCGGCTGGGACGAGGCCACCGCCATCGTTCGTGACGCCTACGCCTCGTTTTCGCCGGAACTGGCCACGGTGGTCGATCGGTTCTTCGACGAGCACTGGATCGATGCCCCGGTCCGGCCCGGCAAGCGGGGCGGGGCCTTCTGCGCCTACACCGTGCCCGACCACCACCCGTACGTGTTCCTGAACTACACCGCGACCCCGAACGACGTCATGACGCTGGCCCACGAGCTGGGCCACGGCCTCCACGGCTACCTCGCCCGACCCCAGGGGGTCTTCGAGCAGATGACGCCGCTCACCCTGGCCGAGACCGCATCCGTGTTCGGGGAGACGGTCACCTTCAACCGGTTGCTCTCCGAGGTCGACGACCCCGGCGACCGGTTCGCGCTGTTGGCCCAGAACGTCGAGGGCTCCATCGCCACCGTGTTCCGCCAGGTGTCGATGAACCGGTTCGAGGACGCGGTCCACACCCACCGGCGCGACGTGGGCGAGTTGTCGACCACCGACTTCGCCGACCACTGGGAGACCACCCAACGCGAGTTGTTCGGCGACGCCATGGAGGTCACCGAGGGCTACCGCGACTGGTGGAGCTACATCCCGCACTTCATCGGGACGCCGGGCTACGTGTACGCCTACGCCTACGGCCAGCTCCTGGCGCTGTCGGTCTACGCCCAGTACGAGGCTCGCCGCCGCGAGTTCGTGCCCCAGTACCTCGAGCTGCTGGCCGCCGGCGGCTCGCGCTGGCCGGAGGAGCTGGGCCGCATCGTCGATTGCGACCTCGCCGACCCGTCGTTCTGGAACGCCGGACTCGACAGGGTCGAGGCGCAGGTGGAGGCGGCCGAGACCGCCGCCCGGGCCGCCGGCCGCCTCTGACGATCTCGCCGGCCAGGGCAGGACGTTCGGGGTTACCTGGAGTACCCTCCGACACCACTCCCGGAGGGCAGCGATGAGACAGATGAGCGGACAGGACGCCGCGTTCCTGTATGGCGAGACACCCAACTGGCACATGCACGTGTCGGGCCTCATCATCATCGACCCGGCGACGCATCCCGACGGCTGGTCGTTCGACCGGTTCCTCGAAGTCCTCGTGTCTCGGATCCCCGAGGTCCCCCAGCTGCGCTACAAGCTGGTCGACGTGCCCTTCGGCCTCGACCGACCGGGCTGGGTCGAGGACGGCGAGTTGGACATCGACTACCACGTCCGCCGCATCGCGGTGCCCCAGCCCGGTGATCGGCACGAGCTCGGCACCCTGGTGGGCCGGCTGGCGAGCTACAAGCTCAACCGCCAGAAGCCGCTGTGGGAGGCGTGGATCATCGAGGGTCTCGAAGACGGAAAGGTCGCCCTCCTCCAGAAGATGCATCACTCCCTCATCGACGGGGTGTCCGGTGCCGGGCTCGCCGAGGTGCTCCTCGATCTCACTCCCGAGCCCCGGCCGGCCAAGCCCGAGGTCAAGGACTCGCTGGTCGGCGAGGAGGTGCCCAGCCCGATCGAACTGCTGGTCAGGGGGGCGATCAACACCGCGGTCCGCACGCCGTTCCGCGTCTCCCGTTTCCTCCGCCAGAGTGTCCAGCAGGTGGCCGCGGCCGCGCCCCTGGCCACCGGTCACGGGGTCACGCTGCCGTTGCAGGCGCCCCGGACGACCCTGAACGCCGACCCCAGCCCACAACGCTCGTTCGCCCAGGCCAGCGTGGCGCTCGACCGGATGAAGGCGGTCAAGGACGCCTACCAGGTCAAGATGAACGACGTCGTGCTCGCCCTGTGCTCCGCGGCCATGCGTGACTACCTGCTCGAGATCAATGATCTGCCGGACGCGGCGCTGACCGTCCAGGTCCCGGTGTCGCTGCGGACCGCGGGTGACGACACGGTCGGCAACAAGGTGGGTTCGCTCACCGCGACCCTCGCCACCGACATCGCCGATCCGGTCACCCGGCTGCTGGCCATCCACAGCTCGACGTCGGCGGCCAAGGAGATGCGCGACGCCATGGCCGTGCACCAGATCATGGGCGTCACCGAGACCACGCCCCCCGGGCTCATCGCCCTGGCCGCCCGGATGTACACCCGCCGAAACCTGGCCCGGTTCACGCCGCCGGCGAGCAACGTCGTGGTCTCCAACGTGCCCGGCCCCGACTTCCCGCTCTACATCGCCGGTGGCCAGGTCGAGTCGATCTACCCCATGGGCCCGCTGCTCATGGGCATGAGCCTGAACATCACCGTGTTCTCGTACTGCGGCCACGTCGACTTCGGATTCATGGTCTGCCCCAACTCGGTGCCAGAGCCGTACCGGATCGCCGATGGCATCGAACCGGCGCTCGCCGCGCTGGAAGACGCGATGCCCGGCGCCTGACCCCGTCCCATCTGGGACACTGGGGGCAATGATCGAGATCCGCGAGGCGCAGGCCGCCGAGGACGTCGACGCCGCGCTCGCCATCGCCGAGATGGTCTGGGGAGCCCCACCCGTGAGCACGCCGATCGCTCGGGCACTGTCGTTCGCCGGCTGGTACGTGTCGCTGGCCACGCACGACGGGGAGCCGGTGGGCATGTGCGCCGGCATCGTCGGCGTGCACGGCCACGACCTCCACCTCCACTCCCACCTCGCCGCCGTCCTCCCGGCGGCCCAGGGCCGAGGCATCGGCCGCGCCCTCAAGCGGCACCAGCGGGCGTGGTGCCTCGACCACGGGATCGAGACGGTGACGTGGACCTTCGACCCCCTCGTCCGCGAGAACGCTCGCTTCAACCTCCACCACCTCGGTGCGGTCGGCGATCGCTACCTCGTCGATCTCTACGGCGAGATGGACGACGAGATCAATCGGGGTCATCCCAGCGACCGGTTGCTGATGCGCTGGGACCTGCTGAGCCCCGACGCGGTCCTCGCCCTCGACACACCCGTTCCGGTGGTGCCGGCCGACGAGCTGCGACACGGTGGCGCGATCGACGCGATCGACGCGATCGACGCGATCGGCCGGACGGTCCGGAGCGTACCCACCGACGCCGGGCTCCGGTTGGTGGCCACACCGGAAGCCATCGTCGACCTGCGCCGCACCGACCCGGACCAGGCGCAGGCCTGGCGCATGGCGGTCCGGGAAGCCCTGACCGCGGCGTTCGCCGACGGGCTCCGCCCGGTCGCCATGACCGACGAACACTCGTACTTCTGTTGCCGGGAGGCCCGTTGAGCACCCCCGTTCCGCTCCCCACCGCCGGGATCACCATCGACGCCGTCGAGCTGCGGCGCATCGAGCTCCCGCTGGTGAACCCGTTCCAGACCAGCTTCGGGACGTGGACCTTCCGCGACATCCTGCTGGTCCGCGTCATCGCCTCCGGCCCCGGCGGGGAGGTCGACGGCTGGGGCGAGTGCACCGCCGGGACGCAGCCGCTCTACTCCAGCGAGTACACCGCGGCCTGCGAGGACGTGACGCGTGACCACCTCCTGCCCCGCCTGTTCGCGGCTGGGGTCCGCCACGGTGCCGATGTCGCCGACTCGCTGGCCGAGGTCCAGGGCCATCGCATGGCCAAGGCCGCCATCGAAGCCGCCGTGCTCGACGCCGAGCTCCGCGCCGCGGGGATCTCGCTGGCCGACCATCTCGGCGCCACCATCGACCGGGTCCCGGTGGGGGTGTCGATCGGCATCCTGCCGACCATCGACGACCTGGTGGATGCCGCACGGGCCTACCTCGATGAGGGCTACGCCCGGATCAAGATCAAGATCAAGCCGGGGTGGGACGTCGAACCGTGCCGGGCGCTGCGGTCCGAGCTGGGCGCGGACTTCGGGCTCCAGGTCGACGCCAACGCGGCCTACCGCCCCGCCGACACCGACCACCTCCGCCGCCTCGACGAATTCGACCTGCTCCTCATCGAGCAACCGTTCCCCGAGGAGCGGCTGGTCGACAACGTGGACCTGGTCGCCGCCATCGACACGCCCGTCTGCCTCGACGAGACCATCGTCAACGAGGCGGTCGCCGTGGACGCCATCCGCCTCGGCGCCACGTCGGTGATCAACATCAAACCGGGCCGGGTGGGCGGACACCTCGCCGGCCGGGCCATCCACGACCACTGCCTGGCCGCCGGCATTCCGGTGTGGCACGGCGGCATGCTCGAGACCGGCATCGGCCGGGCCGCCAACCTCGCCCTCGCCGCGCTCCCCGGCTTCACGCTCCCCGGCGACATCTCGGCCGCGGCCCGCTACTGGCACCGCGACATCGTCACCGAGCCGGCCGTGTTGGAGACCGACGGCACGATCCGCGTCCCCACCGCCGCGGGCATCGGTGTCGACATCGACCTCGACTTCCTCACATCCGTCACCTCATCGGTCGCGCTCCACCGACCTGACTGAACCGCCCGGCCGCGGCCCGCGGCAGACTCGGGCGGTGACCGTCGACGTCTTGTTCCTGTGCACCGGCAACGCGGCCCGCTCCGTGATGGCGGGGGTGTCGCTGATCGAACGCCGCCCCGATCTCACCATCGAGACGGCAGGAACCCTGGTGGTCGACGGCCAGCCGATGAGCATCCGGACGCGGGCGGCCATCGAGGGGGTGGGGCTCGAGGTACCCCGACACGCCAGCCGCCAGGCCCATCCGCCGGATCTCGACCGGGCGCAACTGGTGGTGGCGTTGGCGCCGGAACACGTGAAGTGGGTGCGCCGGTCCCACCCGGCCGCCGCGGGGCACACCGCCACGCTCATCCGGTTGGTCCACGACCTCCCCGCCCCCGACGGGTTCGCCACCATCCGCGACCAGGTCGACTCGCTCGGCGTCGCCGATGTCGAGCTCGGCGACTGGGAGGAGGTCGTCGATCCCGGCGGGGAGGAAGCCGAGGTCTTCGCGGCCTGCGCCCGCGAGATCGACGCCCTCGTCGAGCAGCTCGCCCCCCGCCTGGTCACAGCCCCCGGAGGTGGGGAAACTCGTTGAACGTCACCAGCATGCGGTGGCCCTCGCTCGATGCCCGGATCCGGGTGATGCCGGTGTAGCTGGGCTCGAAGATCATGTAGTCGTCGAGGCCGAGGACGTGGCCGACGAAGGCGTTGATGACACCGCCATGGCACACCACCGCGGCCGTGCGAGACCGGTTCTCGGCAATGACGGCATCGACGGCATCGACCACCGTGCACTGGAACTCCTCGGCGTCGAGCTCACCGTCGTCGAAGTAGCCGCCGTCGAGCATCGCCTGCCAACGGGGGTCGTTGGTGGCCTTGAGCTCCTCCATCGGGATGTAGGCCTCGGCGTGACGATCGAACTCGGCCACGCCGTCGACCACCACCGGGTCGAGACCGGTCGCCGCGGCCAGCGGTTGGGCCGTCTCCCGGGCGCGGCGCATCGGGCTCACGTACAGCGCGTGGACCGGTTCGCGGCGCAACCACTCGGCGAGCGCCCTGGCCTGCCGATGCCCCACCTGGGCGAGGGGAGGGTCGGCAGCCTGCCCGACGAGCTCGACCCGTCGGGGCAGGGCATGGCGAATCAGCAGGAGCTCCATCGGCGTCAGCCTGCCCGAGTCGGCGCGCCGGCGCCGAACGACCGGACGGCTCATCGCGTCCTCATCTGTTCCTCATACGATGCTCATGTGCGAGTGCTCGTCGTCGAGGACGACGTCAAGATGGCCAGCGTGCTCCGGCGAGGCCTGGAGCACGAGGGGTACGCGGTCGACGTGGTCGATACCGGTGACGACGCGCTCTGGGCGGCCAACGAGTTCGAGCTCGACGCCGTGGTGCTCGACGCCATGATCCCCGCGCCGGACGGCTACGAGGTGTGCCGCCGGTTGCGTCGAGACGGCCGCTGGATGCCGATCCTCATGCTCACCGCCCGCGACTCGGTGGCCGACCGGGTCACCGGACTCGATGCCGGGGCCGACGACTACCTGATCAAGCCGTTCGCGTTCGACGAGCTCTTCGCCCGGCTGCGGGCCCTGGTCCGTCGCGAACCGGTCGAGCGGCCCACCCGTCTCGAGTCCGACGGCCTCGTCCTCGACCCGGCGGCCAAGACCGTGACCGTGGACGGCGAACGGGTCGACCTGTCGGCCAAGGAGTTCGCGCTGCTGGAGCTGTTCCTGCGCCATCCTGGCGAGGTGCTCACCCGCTCTCGCATCCTCGACCACGTGTGGGATTTCGCCTACGACGGCGGCTCGAACGTCGTCGACGTCTACGTGCGGTACCTGCGCGAGAAGATCGACCGGCGCTTCGGGCGGGACTGGATCGAGACCGTGCGAGGCCACGGCTACCGCCTTCGCAGCGTCTGACGGACCGGACCCGTGGTGCCCACTCGCGGCTTTCCCAGTCGGTTCTCGATCCGCACCCGGCTCACGTTCCTCGCCGGCGCGGCCTCGGCGCTGGTCCTCACCGTGGGCGCCACCCTGATGTACGTGTCGCTGACCTCCGCCATCGACCGGGCCGTGACCGCGGAGCTGCAGGTCCGTGCCGACGACCTCGAGACCGAACTGGCCCAGGGCGCGCCGATCGCATTCGGCGGCACGCTGCGCACCCAGGTGCTCGACGTCAACGGCCACGTGGTGGCCCCGGCGAACGACGCCCCGATCCTCACTCCGGCGGAGCTCGAGGCGGTCGCGACCGGCGAGCTGCTGGTGGATCGCGACGTCGGGAGCCGGGGCGACGGTCGCATTCTCGCCCGCACCGTCACCCTCGACACGGGTGTTCACCGCATCATCGTCGTCACCGGCACCACCGCGCCGCTGCGCGAGGCCCGTCGGCGTCTGGTGCTCGTGCTCGGGCTGGGCGGACCGCTGCTGGTCTCCGGTGTCGCGCTGACCGCGTGGTTGCTGACCCGAGCCGCGCTTCGCCCGGTCGGACGCATGACGCGACGGGCGGCCACCTTCTCCCTCGACGAACCCGATGCCCGCTTGCCCCAGCCCCCGGGGCGCGACGAGCTCGCCGCCCTGGGCCACACGCTCAACGCGATGCTCCGCCGCCTCGCCGCCACCATCGCCCACGAGCGGGCGTTTGTCGACAACGCCAGCCACGAGCTCCGCACCCCGCTCGCGGTGCTGCGGGGTGAGCTGGAGCTGCTGCGCGTGGATCTGGTCGAGACCTCCGGTGAGCAGGCGGTGGCCGGCGTCGACAGCGCGATGGAGGAGGTCGATCGCCTGACCCGCCTCGCCGCCAACCTTCTCGCTCTCGCCCGGGTGGACGCGGGAGAGATCGACCGGGCCGCGGGGACCCGAGTGGCCGAGGTGGTCCGAGAGGTCACCACCCGCATGTCGGCGACCTCGCCGGTCGGCATCCACACCGACCTCGACGAGGCGATCACGGTGCCGCTCGGTCCCGACGGCCTGGCCCAGATCGTGACCAACCTGGTGGCGAACGCGCTCCGCTTCGCTCACCACTCGGTGTCGATCCGGGTCAGCCACGACGACATCGGCCGCGCCCGCCTCGAGGTGAGCGACGACGGGCCCGGCTTCGATCCGGCGATCATCGACACCGCGTTCGACCGCTTCGTGACCGCCGACGCCGCCCGCGCCCGGGGCGGCACCGGCCTCGGGCTGTCGATCGTGGAGGGCATCGTCAGCTCGATCGGCGGTCGCGTCCAGGCGGTGAACGACGGGCCACTGGGGGGCGCCACGGTGGCGGTGACCCTGCCGATCAGCCGCTGACCGCCGTTCTCATGGGCGCTTCATGTGTCCTGGTGCACCGTGGGTCCTCAGACACGGCCGATGTCCGTCCTGCTCTCCCGTGGGGCGACATCCAGGGGGTGGCGTCCGCCCGCCACCCCCGCCCATCGCAGATCCGGTCGCGGCACGCCCCCGTGCCGCGACCGGCTGTGCATCCAGGAGGAACCATGTCCTCTGACCAAGGACACGACGCGACCGACAACACCGAGGCCCCCGAGACGGACCAGGCGGAACCCGCAGAGGAGCGGCCACCGCTCCCCCGGCTGCGCGGCCGAGCGCTGCGTCGCCACCTCGAAGCCGGTGAGTCGCTGCAGGTCATCGACCTGCGCCGAGCCCGGCTGCGGGGCTACGACCTGGAGAACGCCGATCTGAGCGGCGTGGACCTCAGCGGCGCCGACCTCCGGGGCACCAATCTGGCGGGTGCCGACCTGCGCGACGCCCGCCTCGACTACGTCGACGCCAGCCGGGCCGACCTACGGCGGGCCGACCTCGGTGGAGTGTGGTTCCTCGACACCGATCTGACCGGTGCCGACCTGCGGGGCGCCGACCTGTCGCGCTGTCTGAACCTGACCATGGCCAACCTCAAGCGGGTCCAGTGGGACGCCACCACGACGTGGCCTCCCGGCCTCGATCCGGGGACGAGAACCTCCCGACCCGCGCTCTGAGCGGCGAGCCAACACCTTCGACCGGACCGCGCGGTCGGCTTCGCTGGCTGATCGAGGTGTGGAGCGGGTAGAACCCGTGCCCTGATGCAGACCACCGGTGCCGACACCAGCTCTGGCCACGGCGCCAATGCCCGCCACTCGGCTCTCACCCTCGCCGCCCTCGGCGTGGTCTTCGGCGACATCGGGACCAGCCCGCTCTACGCGTTCCGGGAGTCGTTCGAAGCGGCGGGCGATCGACTCACCCTGAACGAGGCCAGCGCCCTCGGAACGATCTCGCTCATCCTGTGGTCGCTCCTGATCATCATCTCCTGCAAGTACCTGATCTTCGTCATGCGGGCCGACCAGGACGGGGAAGGCGGGATCCTCGCCCTCACCACGCTCGCCATCAGCTCGCGCGCCAATCAGGTCAAGACGGTCGCGGTGCTGTCGGGCATCGGCCTGTTCGGTACCGCACTCCTCTACGGCGACGGCATGATCACCCCGGCCATCTCCGTGCTCTCCGCGGTGGAGGGTGCCGAGCTGGCGGTGTCCGGCATCTCCGACTTCGTGGTACCCATCTCGATCGGCATCCTCATCGCCCTCTTCGCCATCCAGAGCCGGGGGACGGGTGCCATCGGCAAGGTGTTCGGGCCGATCATGGTGGTGTGGTTCGGGACGCTCGCCGTGCTCGGGCTGCACCAGATCGCCCTGTCGCCGTCGGTGCTCAAGGCGGTGTCCCCGACCTACGCGATCACCTTCATCGGCCACAACGGGTTCGGTGCCTTCCTCGCCCTCGGCTCGGTCTTCCTGGTCGTCACGGGCGGCGAGGCCCTCTACGCCGACATGGGCCACTTCGGCCGTCGTCCCATCAGCTACGGCTGGTACGGGATCGTGCTACCCGGGCTGGTGATCAACTACTTCGGCCAAGCCGCCCTGCTCATCCGTGAGCCCGACGCCATCGAGAACCCCTTCTTCCGGCTGGCCCCGCACTGGGGGATCCTGCCCCTCGTCGTCCTCGCCACCGCGGCCACGGTCATCGCCTCCCAGGCCCTCATCTCCGGTGCCTTCTCCCTCACCATGCAGGCCATCCAGCTCGGCTACTCGCCCCGGATGCAGGTCGTGCACACCTCCGAGTCCGAGATCGGCCAGGTCTACGTCCCGGCGGTGAACTGGGCCCTGATGATCGCCTGCGTCGGCCTGGTCATCGGATTCGGCTCGTCGTCGAACCTGGCCGCGGCGTACGGGGTCGCGGTCACCACCACCATGGTGATCACCACCATCCTGCTCTGGTACGTGCTGCGCGACCGGTTCGGGTGGTCAACCGGTGCCGCCACCGCGCTGTGCACGGCCTTCGGGATCATCGACCTCGGCTTCTTCGGCGCCAACCTGCTCAAGATCCCCGCCGGTGGCTGGTTCCCGCTCCTCATCGGCCTCGCCGTGTTCACCACGATGGCCACGTGGCGCACCGGCCGGCGGCTGGTGGGCGCCCGCATCCGAGCCGGGCAGATCCCGCTCGACACCTTCATCGACAGCCTGGCCGAGCGCCCCGAGGGCCCACCCACCCGGGTGCACGGCACCGCCATCTACCTGTTCTCCTCACCCCTCATGACCCCACCGGCCCTGATCTCCAACCTTCGGCACAACAACGTGCTCCACGAGCACCTCGTGGTGGCGTCGATCCGGTTCGCCGATGTCCCTCGGGTCCTCCCTGCCCGGCGCACCGAGGTGGTCGATCTCGGGTTGGGGGTGCAACACGTCACCGTGCACTACGGCTTCATGGAGGATCCCTTCCTCCCGGAGGCCCTGGGCGAGGGCCCGGCCCGGAAGCAGCACATCGACGTCGACCACGCCACGTTCTTCCTCGGCGCCGAGTCGATCAAGGTCACCGAGCGTCCCGGCATGATGATCTGGCGTGAGCACCTGTTCCGGGTGCTGATGCGCAACGCCGAGAGCGCGGCCGACTTCTTCGGCCTCCCGCCCGAGCGGACGGTGTCGCTGGGTATGCAGGTCGACATCTGACCGTGGCTGGCTCCTGACCATGGCTGGCTTCGACGCCGTCCTGCTGCTGTCGTTCGGTGGACCCGAGGGCCCCGACGACGTGATGCCCTTCCTGGAGAACGTGACCCGAGGCCGCGGCGTCCCCCGTGAACGGCTGGAGGAGGTGGCCGAGCAGTACGCCAGCTTCGGCGGGGTCAGTCCGATCAACGAGCAGAACCGCGCTCTGCTCACGGCCCTGCGTGACGAGCTCGACCGGCGAGGCCACGACCTCCCGCTGACGTGGGGCAACCGCAACTGGGCCCCCTACGTGGAGAAAGTCCTCACCGAACTGGCGGCTGACGGTCACCGCCGGGTGCTGGCCCTCACCACGTCGGCGTACTCGTCGTACTCGGCGTGCCGCCAGTACCTGGACGACATCGAGCGGGCCCGAGCCCACGTAGCCGACCAGCTCGGGCCCGACGCCGTCCCCGACGTGGTCAAGATCCGCCCGTACTGGAACCACCCGGGCTTCGTGCGGGCCACGGTGGACCGGGTCCGGACTGCGTTCGACCAGGTACCGCCCGATCGTCTCGCCACCACCCGGTTGGTGTTCACCGCCCACTCGATCCCCGTCGCCATGGCCCGGACCTGCGATTACGAGACGCAGCTCCACGACGTGGCCGCGCTGGTGGTCGAACACCTCGCGCTCGACCTGCCCACCGATCTCGTCTACCAGTCGCGCTCGGGTCCGCCCCAGGTGCCGTGGCTCGAGCCGGACATCGTCGACCACCTCCGGGCGCTCGGGGATGCCGGGGTGGACTCGGTGGTGGTGGCGCCGATCGGGTTCACCTCCGACCACATGGAGGTGCGCTTCGATCTCGACACCCAGGCTGCCGAGGCCGCCGCTGAGGTCGGTATCACCATGGTCCGGGCCGGCACGGTCGGGACCCACCCGGTCTTCGTCCGCGGCCTGGTCGACCTCCTCGACGAGCACCTCGTGGGGGCGCCGCCCCAGGCGTTGGGCCCCCTCGGGCCTCGCCCGTCTCCGTGCGCCTCGGGGTGCTGCCCGGCGCCCTCGCGACCAGGGCGGCCGTCCTGACCGTCAGGAGAGCTCGGCAGTGATGGCCGCGAGCAGGTCGTCGTAGGCCTCGAACGACGGGAACTGGGGGAACTCGGCGATGACGTTGTCCGGTGCCCGGAACAAGAACCCGGCGTCGGCCGCGCCGAGCATCGAGGTGTCGTTGTAGGAGTCGCCGGCGGCGATGACCTTGTACTGCAGGCCGTGCAGGGCCTCCACCGCGTGACGCTTCTGATCGGGCTGGCGCAGGCGGTAATCCGTGATCCGGTCGTCCTCGACCACCAGCCGGTGGCAGAAGATGGTGGGCATCCCCAGCTGGACCATGAGCGGGGCCGCGAACTGCTCGAACGTGTCGGACAGGATGATCACCTGGGTGCGGCGGCGCAGCTCGTCGAGGAAGTCTCGGGCACCGGGCAGCGGACCGAGGTCGTCGATCACCCCCGCCACGGTGGACATCGTCAGCCCGTGGCCGGCCATGACATCGAGCCGGTAGTGCATCAACACGTCGTAGTCGGGCTCGTCGCGCGTGGTGCGGCGCAGCTCGTCGATCCCGGTGCGTTCGGCCACCGCGATCCAGATCTCGGGGACCAGCACGCCTTCGAGGTCGAGCACGGCGACGGTCTGCTTGGCGATCACCGCCCGAGTCTGCCCCAGGAGCGCGAAGCTCTCGGCATGTCTGCTCTCGCCACCTCGGGCCAGCGCACGGGTGAGACCGTCGCGCTCCTCCAGACCATGATCCGCAACGCCTGCGTGAACGACGGCACACCCGAGTCGGGTCAGGAGATCCGCAACACGGACACGCTCGGCGCCTTCCTCGAGCCGTGCGGCGTCGATCTCGAGGTGCTGGAAGCCGCTCCCGGCCGCGCCTCGCTCGTCGCCCGGATCGAAGGCACCGACCCGGCCGCCCCGAGCCTCTGCCTCGACGGGCACACCGACGTGGTCCCCGTGAACCCCGCCGGCTGGTCGCGCGATCCCTTCGGCGGCGAGCTGGTCGACGGCGAGGTGTGGGGCCGGGGAGCGGTCGACATGTTGAACCTGACCGCCTCGATGGCCGTAGCGGTCCGGCACCTGGTCGAGAGCGGCTTCCGGCCCCGGGGTGATCTCGTGTTCCTGGCGGTGGCCGACGAGGAGTCAGGCAGCGCCCACGGCGCCCGCTGGCTGGCCGAGCACCACGTCGACCTCATCGCCACCGACTTCGCCCTGTGCGAGAACGGCGGGCTGCACGGGGGCCGCGCCGGGGCACCGAGCGTGGGGATCAACGTCGCCGAGAAGGGCGTGGCCTGGCGGCGGCTGACCGTGCGAGGCACGCCCGGCCACGGTTCGATGCCGTTCAAGGCCGACAACGCGCTCGTCACGGCCGCCGCGGTGGTGACCCGCATCGCGGACTACGCCCCGGCCCCCGGTATCCACGACCTGTGGCCCGGCCAGCTGGACGCGCTGGGCGTCGACGAGGCGACGCGCGCCCGGCTGCTCGACCCGGTCGCCCTCGACGAGTTCCTCGCTGCCCTCCCCCGCGAGCACGGTGCACCGTTCCTGCATGCCTGCACCCACACGACCCTGTCGGCCAACACGGCGGTCGGGCCGACCAAGACCAACGTGATCCCCGACCAGGTGAGCATCGACGTGGACATCCGCACGCTGCCGGGCGAGGGTCCCGAGGAGGTCGACGCCCACCTGCGCGCCGCCCTCGGTGACCTCTACGACGGCGTGGAGGTCACCGCCCTGATGAACGACCGTTCGACGATCAGCCCGGCGGACACCGCCCTGTGGGACTCGTTGCAGCGGGCGGTGAACCGACCCTTCCCCGACGTCTCGGTGGAACCCCGGCTCACGGTGGGGTTCACCGATGCCCGGGTCCACCGGGACCTCGGTGCCATCGCGTACGGCGCCGGTCTCCTCAGCCCCGACCTCGAGCGCGGCGGATTTTGGCAGCCGCTTCCACGGCAACGACGAGCGGATCGACATCGAGTCCCTGGCGTTGACCACCCAGCTGTGGATCGACGTCGTCACCGACCTGCTCGGCTAGACCCGGGGGTCTGAGCCGCCCCGGGCCGGGGTATCGGTGCGGGGTGGACCGCCAGCCCCTCCACACGTCGACTGACGTGCTCGCCGACCGATTCGTGCTCCAGGACGTGCTCGGACGCGGCGGCATGGCCACCGTGTGGTCGGCCTTCGATCGCCAGCTGGGCCGGACCGTGGCGGTGAAGGTGCTCCGTTCCGGCATGACCGAAGAACATGCCCACCGCATCGAGCGCGAGGCCCGCGCCGCGGCGCGGATCGACGATCCGCGCGTCGTCACCGTCCTCGACCTCCAGCACACCGACGACGGCACCCCGTTCCTCGTCCTCGAAGCCCTCGACGGCCGCACCCTCGCCGACGAGCTCCGGGACGGCCCCCTGCCGGTCGAGCGAGTCGAGCGGCTCGCCGACGACATCCTCGGCGGTCTGGCCGCCGTCCACGAATGCGGCGTGCTGCACCGCGACATCAAGCCGTCGAACATCCTCGTGGTCGACGACGGCTACCGCATCACCGACTTCGGCATCGCCAGCGTCGACGACGAGACCACCACCCACGGTGACCTCATGGGGACTCTGGTGTATCTCGCCCCCGAGCGGTTCCAGGGCATGCCGGCCACGCCCCGGAGCGACGTGTTCGCGGCGGCAACGGTTCTCTACGAGGCGCTCACCGGGCACCAGCCGTTCCGGGGCATCTCTCCGTCCGACAGCCTCGCCCGGCTCCGCAGCGGGCAGATGGACCCGCTACCGGCCGACCTCCCCGACCGCCTGACGATCCCGATCCGGCGGGCACTGGATCCGGACCCCTCCGGCCGTCCATCCGACGCCGGCGCCTTCTGGCGGATGCTGACCGCGGATCCGGCCCAACCGACCGAACGGATCGAGGTGTTCGACGCCACCGTCCGCCTCGACCGGACCGAGCGGGTCGATCGGGCATCGCTCCCCGTGCCCGATCCGGGTTCCCCACCCACCAACGTCGCGGTCACCGAGCATCGGACGCAGGAGAGGTCCGCCTCTCGTCCACCCGGCCGTCTCGAGACCATCGCGGCCCGGGCCAAGGAGCCCAGGTTCATCTTCGTGAGCATCGCCGTCGTGCTGCTGGTGCTGCTGCTCGTGGCCGCGGCCAGCGCGGGATCCGGCACGCCCGCCACTGCCTCGCCCGGTGGCGACCTGGCGCCGAAGCAGGCCGTCAAACAACTCGATCAGAACCTGGATCGCATCGAGGAGCTGGGTCGATGACCCGGCCGACGCAGTGGCGTCACGCCGCGGTGGCGCTCATCGGTGCGGTGCTGCTGGCGGCGTCCGTCGCCGGGTGCGGTGTCGGTGCCAGTCGATTCGATGCCTCGGTGGCCGAAGTTCGCGCCGCGGTGGACGCCGGCGATCGAGCGGGCGCGCTCGACGCCCTCGACCGGTTGGCCAGTGACGGCCTCGTCGCCTACCAGCAGGGCGCCATCGACGACGGCGATCTCCAGGAGATGGCGTCGTTGATCGAGTCGAGCCGCGCCCTCGTCGACCAGGCGCTCCCCGCGGCCACGTCCACGACGGCGGCCCCGACGACCACCACGACCACCGCGCCACCCGCGCCGCCGAAGGATACGGGGAAGAAGGACGCGGGCAAGGGCAAGGGGCACGGCAAGGACTAGCCGCTACGCCGGCAGACTTCGTCTGCCGGCTCCGCTTCTCGACTTGCTCACCCGCCGTCCTCCGGCCGGCCGGCTCGTCAACTCCACCGCCGACGCACACAGACTTCGTCTGCCGGCTCCGCTTCTCGACTTGCTGTCGAACCCGAAGGGTTCGCCCCGCCGTCCGGGAGCGGTGGTACTCGAGCGCGCCTGGGGGTTGGGGATCGGCGGTTCGGGGTGGCCCGGCCCGGGCGGCGTGGGCGGGATCGGGTCGGGCGGCGGCAACGGGTCGGGCACCGGCGGCAGGGGATCAGGCGGCTGCGGACCCGGTCCCGGTACGGGCTCCGGCAGCGGCACCGGGGGCCGGTTGGGATCCGGGGCCGGCATGGGGTCGGGCTGCATGGGGTCGGGCTGGGTCGGGTCGGGACTGGACATGGTCACCTCACCACCAGCACCGGGCAGGGGGCGTGGCGCACGACGTGGTCGGAGACCGACCCGAACCACAGGCGACTCCAGCGTCCCCGGTCGTGGGTTCCGAGCACCACCAGGTCGACGGCCTCTTCTTCGGCCACCGCGCAGATGGTGGGGCCGACGTCTCCGTGCTCGATGCGGGTCTCGGGCTCGTTGGGGGTCTCGGCGGCGTCGAGCAGCTCCACGGCCTCCCGCACGGTCTCGGCGGCCCGCTCCTCGGCGTCCCGCGACAGGAGTTCCTGGGTCTCGCTGGTGAGCATGGCGTCGCCGTAGGTACCCATGGTGAACGCGCCGACGGTCCCGGCCGCGGTCACCGCGTACTGCGCCACGTTCAACACGATGACGTCGGAATCGTGGGGCAGGGTGCGCCGGGCGAACGCGATGGCGTCGTGGGACTCGGTGGAGTCGTCGACGGCGATCAGCACCTTCATGCGCGGACCATACCCCTGGGTGGCCGGGCGCAGTCACCGCGGTGGCACTCGTGCGATGATCGCCGGACGACCGCCCGCCCGATCCACCTCGCCTGGAGCCCCGATGACCGACCGCTACGCCGACTTCACCGAACTCCGCTTCGACCGACCCGCCGACGGCGTCCTGCGCATCACGCTCGACTCGCCCGGCCTCAACTCGGTGAACGCGGCCATGCACCGCCAGCTCGCCGACGTGTGGCTCACCGTCGACCGCGATCCCGACACCAACGTCGCCCTGTTGCAGGGCGCGGGCAAGGGGTTCTCGTCCGGCGGGAACTTCGACATGATCGAGTCACTGATGGGAGACGAGGCCACCCGCGTACGCATCATGCGTGAGGCCAGGGACCTGGTGTTCAACGTCATCAACTGTTCGAAGCCGATCGTGTCGGCCATGCACGGCCCCGCCGTCGGCGCCGGCCTCGTGGCCGGGATCCTGGCCGACGTGTCGGTGGTCGGGCGGACGGCGCGCATCATCGACGGCCACACGCGGCTGGGGGTGGCGGCGGGTGACCACGCCGCCATCTGCTGGCCCTTGATGGCCGGCATGGCCAAGGCCAAGTACTACCTGCTCACCTGCGACACCCTCACCGGCGAGGAGGCGGAACGGATCGGTCTGGTGTCGATCTGCGTGGACGATGACCAGGTCCACGACCGGGCCATGGAGGTCGCGGTGAAGCTGGCCGGCGGCGCGCAATCGGCCATCCGGTGGACGAAACAGACGTTGAACAACTGGTACCGGTCGCAGTCGGCGATCCTCGACGCCTCGCTCGCCTACGAGTTCATGGGGTTCGTCGGCACCGATGCGAAGGAGGGACTCGCCTCCCACGCCGAGAAGCGCGATCCCCACTTCACCGGACCGACCGGCGACGCCTGACGCGGAGCCGGCGGACGAAGTCCGCAGGCGCAGCGACTCAGCCTTGCTTGCGCTTCTGGATGTTGGCCCACTCGTCGCGCAGGCCGACCGTTCGATGGAAGGTCGTGGGCTCGTCGGCATCGACCGCGAAGTAGCCGAGCCGTTCGAACTGCACCACGGTTCCCGGCGCGGCGTCGGCGAGGATCGGCTCGAGCTTGGCCACCCTGGTCTGGCGCGAGTCCGGGTCCAGCGAATCCATCGGGTCGGTCCCGTCGCTCCCGGGGTGCGAGTCGGTGAAGAGCCGCTCGTAGAGGTGCACGGTGCCGTCGACGGCGTGCTCGGCCGAGACCCAGTGGATCGTCGCCTTCACCTTCCGCCCGTCCGGCGCCTGACCGCCTCGGGTCTCGGGGTCGTAGGTGGCACGGATCTCGGTCACGGTGCCGTCCTCGTCGGTGACCGCGTGGGTGGCGGTGATGAAGTAGCCGGCGCGTAGGCGGACCTCGCGGCCGGGAGTGAGCCGGTAGTACTTCGGTGGCGGGTCGACCATGAAGTCGTCGCGCTCGATCCACAGCTCGCCGCTGAAGGGCACCTGGCGGGTGCCGGCCGTCTCGTCCTCGGGGTTGTTCACCGCCTCGACGTGCTCGACCACCGGGCGGCCGTCGGCGTCGGTGGGCCAGTTGGTGATCACGACCTTGACCGGATCGATGACGGCCATGCGGCGCAGGGCATGGGTGTTGAGGTGACGTCTGACGTGGGATTCGAGCAGTTCGATCTCGACCGTCGAGTTGGTCTTGGCCACGCCGATGTCGTCCACGAAGGCGCGGATCGCCTCCGGCGGGTACCCCCGGCGCCGCATGCCCCGCAGCGTGGGCATGCGGGGGTCGTCCCAGCCGTCGACGATGCCGTCGTCGACCAGGCGCTTGAGCCGCCGCTTGGACATGACGGTATGGGTGAGGCCGAGGCGGGCGAACTCGGTCTGTTCCGGTTGTTCGTGCGGGAGGTCGAGGTGGCTCAGGCACCAGTCGTAGAGTGGCCGGTGGTCGGCGAACTCGAGCGTGCACACCGAGTGTGTCACCCCCTCGAGCGCGTCGGACTGGCCGTGGGCCCAGTCGTAGGTGGGGTAGATCACCCATTCGTCGCCGCTGCGCTGGTGCGGGACACGACGGATCCGGTACAGCACCGGGTCGCGCATCGTCATCACCGGATGGTCCATGTCGATCTTGGCCCGCAGCACCTTCTCCCCGTCGGCGAACGCCCCGTCCCGCATCTGCTGGAACAACCCGAGGTTCTCCTCGGCCGATCGGTTCCGGTACGGGCTCTCCACGCCGGGCTCGCCGAACCCGCCCCGCTGGGCCGAGATGGTTTCGGCATCCTGGTCGTCGACGTAGGCCAAGCCCTTGCGGATGAGCTCCTCGGCCCACCGGTACAGCTGGGGGAAGTAGTCCGACGCGTGGAAGACGTTCGCCGGCTCGTAGCCCAGCCAGCGGATGTCGTCGATGATGGCGGCGACGAACTCGGGATCCTCGGCCTCCGGGTTGGTGTCGTCGAAGCGGAGGTTGCACAGGCCGCCGAAGTCTTCGGCCAGGCCGAAGTTCACCCCGATCGCCTTGGCGTGGCCGATGTGCAGGTAGCCGTTCGGTTCGGGCGGGAACCGCGTCTGGACCCGGTCGAAGCGCCCCGTCTCGAGATCGGCCCGGATCTTGTCCCGGATGAAGTCGGACGCTCGTCCGTCGTCGGGGGTGGCTGCCACCGCACCAGAGCTAGCAGGTTCGGGCTTCACCGACGACCTTTGGGGAACGATTCGTCGGCGATTCGTCGCCCGACGACAGACTGGGCGGCATCGTCCACCTCGCCCGTCCCCGCCACTCGTGACCGCGCCGTTCCTCGCCAGGCCGTTCGTCGCCGGGCCCCTCGTCGTCGAGCTCCGCCGCGGGCCGCTGGCCGAGAGCGTGCACGAGGTCCACGCCGTGGTCGTCAACGCCGATGGATCGGTCCGGTGGGCCTGGGGCGACCCGGCCCGCCTGGTGCACCCGCGCTCCGCGCTCAAGCCGATCCAGGCCCTCCCGTTGGTCGAGACGGGAGCGGCCGACGCCTTCGGGTGCTCCGACGTCGAACTGGCCCTGGCCTGCGCCTCCCACACGGGCGAACCGGGCCACATCGAGGCCGTGGAGTCGTGGTTGTCCCGGATCGGGTCGTCCGCGGACGAGTTGGAGTGCGGCGTCCAGGAGGGACGGGGCCTCACCGCGGTGGGGAACAACTGCTCGGGCAAGCACACCGGGTTCCTGACCGTCGCCCATCACCTCGGTGTCGATCCGCGCGGCTACATCCAGCCCGAGCATCCGGTCCAACGACTGGTCACCGCCGCGCTGGCCGAGACCACCGACGCCACGCTCGACCCGGCTCTGTCCGGCGTCGACGGGTGCGGCATCCCGGTCCACCCCGTTCCGCTGCGCTCGCTGGCCCTGGCCGCGGCCCGGTTCGGCACGCCTGACGGATACTGGTCCGAGGACCGCGGCGAGGCCGCCCGCCGGCTGAGCGCCGCCATGGTGGCGCACCCCTGGTTCGTGAGCGGCACCGGGCGGCTGACCACCGATCTGCTCACCGATGCCGCCGGCGACGTGATCGTCAAGGACGGCGCCGAGGGGGTCCAGTTCGCCGCCCTGCCATCACTGGGACTCGGCGTCGCGCTGAAGGCCGCCGACGGCCACGGGCCGGCGTCAGGGGTGGCGCTGGGCCACGTCCTGGCCGCCGTGGAGGGATTCGACCGTACGAGCGTGTTCGAGTCCCGCCGCCGGATCGCCAACCATGCCGGCACCCACGTGGCCGACCTCGTCGTCGTGGCGCCCGATCAGAGATAGCCCAGGGCCTTGGCCTCGCGGCGGAGCGTGTCGCGGTGGCTCGGCGTGGCGATGGCGATGAGGGACTCGGCCCGTTGGCGGATCGATCGACCGCGGAGCTCGGCCACCCCGAACTCGGTGACGATGTGGTCCACGGTGTTCTTGATCGTGGTGACCACCGAACCGGGGCTGAGCGTCGACACGATCCGGCTGACCGTGCCGTGCTTGGCCGTCGAGGGGAGCACGATGAACCCCTGGCCGCCGGGGCTGAACATGGCGCCGCGGGCGAAGTCGGCCTGGCCGCCGCTGCCCGACCAGTACCGACCCCCGATCGTCTCCGAGGCGCACTGGCCGAGCAGATCGACCTCGGTGGTGGCGTTGATCGACACGAAGGACTCGTGCTGGGCGATGACCCGCGGGTCGTTGACCCACTCGACGGGCAGCAGCTCGACGGCCGGGTTGTCGTCGAGGAAGTCGTACACATCCTGGGTGCCGAGCGCGAACGTGGTCACCAGTCGGTTGGGTCGCCGGCCCTTGTGGATGCCGGTGGCGACCCCCGATCGGACCAGTTCGACCAGCCCGTCGGAGAGGAGCTCGGTGTGGATGCCGAGGTCGGTGTGGCCCGTGAGCAACCCGACGACCGCGTCTGGGATGGAGCCGATGCCGGCCTGGATGGTGGAGCCGTCCTCGATGCGCTCCACCACCGCCTCGGCGATCCGGCGATCGACGTCGGTCGCCTCCCGGGGCAGCACCTCGACCAGCGGGCGATCGACCTCGAACGTGGCCACCACCTGGCTGTGGTGCAACACGTTGCGACCGCGCGTCCGGGGCATTCGTTGGTTGACCTCGAGCACGAAGGGGACCTGACCGATGAGGCTGGCCACGTAATCGGCGTTGGTCCCCAACGAGTAGTAGCCGTGACGGTCGGGGGGGCTGGACGCGGCGAAGACGATCGGGTTCTTCACCTGGCCGCGGAGCAGCAGGGGCACCTCGCTGAAGTGGGCCGGAACGAGGTCGCACTCGCCGGCCGCGAACGCCGGTCGGGTGATCTCGGACAGGAAGTACGACCGGTGGGTGAGGTTCGGCCGCCGGGCCCCGTGGATGTAGGGGTGGTCGTGGAGGGCATGCATCTGGTGCACGGTCACGTCGGTGAGCCGATCGGCGTGGGCGTCGAGCGCGGTGATGAGGGAAACCGGCTCGCCGTTGGCCAGCGGGACGATGATGTCCGCGCCGCTCGGCACCTCGTCGATTGCGTCCTCGGCCCGGGCCAGCGCTCGTGTCATCTCACGACTCTGACAACTTGTCCGACATCCGTCGAATGGATCTCGGGTAAGACTCCGTCATGACCGCTGCCACCACCGATCCGCCCTCGGAGCTCGATGTCGTGCACGACGACGAGGGTCACCGCTACCTGTTGCGTCGCGACGGCGAGCACATCGGCGTCATCGACTACCGGATCGTGCCCGGCCGCGACGCCGAGACCTTCGAGTTCCACCACACCGAGGTCCCCCCTCGGCTCCGGGGCGCAGGGCTGGCCGGGGTCCTGGTGCGGCGGGCGTTGGACGACATGCGGGCGATGAACCGGCGGGTCGTGCCGAGCTGTTGGTACGTACGTGATTTCATCCGCGACAACCCTGAGTACCAGCCCCTCCTGGCCGACAGCTGACCCGCCGGCGGCGGACTGCCGGTCGACGGCCCGGGCCCGGCGTCACCGGTCCCGCACCAACCCTCCGGCGGCCCGGTGGGCCAGAGCGAGGATGGTCAGGACGGGATTGAATCCCCCGTTGGTGACGTGGACCGAGCCGTCGGCGATCCAGACGTTGTCGTGACCGTGGACCCGTCCATCGGGACCAGTCACCGATCGGGTCGGGTCGACCCCCATGCGGCACGTCCCCGCTTGGTGCTGACCCGCGCTCAACCCGCGAGGAACAGCATCGGTCCACACCTGACCGGCCCCGCTCGCCTGCATCCAGCGGGCCGCCACCGACTGCACGGCCTCGGCTGCCGCGACCGTGGCCGGGTGGGCCAGGCCTTCGAGTCGGACGACACGCGCTCCGTGGTCGTCGGTGAGATCGGCGAGGGTGACCCGGTTCTCGGCGCGAGGCACCTCCTGCACCTGGCAGAACAGGTGACCGGTGCGCCGGTAGGACTCCCGCATGGCCTGCTTCCCGGCCAGACCCCATCGGGGAGCGTCGGGGTGGTGCGACCACCGCCAGTGGACGATCGGAAGCTTGATGATCTCGTTGGCGATCACCCCGCCGCCGACGACCGGCGAGCCGTCATCGGCCGTGTTGTCGTGGTTGTGGTCACAGGTGGCGATGCTCACACCCGGTCCGTCCATGTCGACCACCACGTCGTCGAAGAGACCGAACGCGCTGACGAAGCAGTGCCCCTGCAGGTGGCGGCCGACCTGGTCGTGCTGGTTGCCGATGCCGTCGGGGTGGTGCGCGCTGCGACTGGCCAGCAGGAGGCGGGCGGTCTCGATCGCGCCGCAGGCCACCACGACGTCTCGGGCCCGGACCGTCGTGGTGGTGCCGGTCCGCTCGTCGAGCAGACGCACCCCGTCGACGCGACCCGCCGGGTCGACGGTGAGCTCCAGGGCACGGCACCGGTCGACCAGCGTGGTGTTCCCGGTGGCCAGCGCGCGGGGGATCACGGTGTTCTGACTCCCGTTCTTGGCGTCGCTGGGGCAGGCGAAGCCCACGCACTCACCACAACGGACGCAGCGGGCGCGGCCGTCGCGAGGCTCGGAGTTGATGAGCAGCGGGACGGGCCCGGTCGACAGGCCGAGCCGCTCGGCGCCGGCGCGCAGCACCCGGGCCTGGGTGTTCTCCGGCAGGGGCGGCATCGGATAGCCGGCTTCGCGCCGGCCGTGCACGCGGTGTGCGTCGGCGTCGCCGCACACGCCCAGGGCCTGCTCGACCCACTCGTAGTGCGGTTCCAGCTCGTCGTACCCGATCGGCCAATCGGCCAGCGAGCTCCCCTCGGGGACGCCGTACGTGGTCGCCATCCGGAAGTCGGTCGGCAGGAACCGCCACGCCATTCCCTGGTACACGCGGGTGCCGCCGCCCACCGTCATGGCGTTGTTGTGCCACCGCGGGTCGTACGGGTGCTCGATCACCTGCTGCCGACCGGCGGCGTCGACCACGACCCGCGGGTTGCCCGTCGGCGGCGGCCCGGTGTTGTTGCCGTAGACCGACGAGCGGTGGTTGCGGAGGTGGTCGCGGCCGACCTCGGCGAATCGCAGCACGGCGCCACGGTCGACCAGCAGCACCCGAGCCCCCGACTCGGCGAGCACGCAGGCTGCCACCCCGCCGCCGGCGCCGGCGCCGAGGACCACCGCGTCGAAGTCGGCGCCGATCCGGTCGAACGCGGTGGTGGGCAACACCGGCTCCACCACCGGCGCACCCGCTGACCGCTTCGGCGCGGGGTCGAAGCCGATCATGCGGGCTCCGGCCCGGTCGGGACCCCCGTAGTACGCCTCGGCCGCCAGCTGGACGAGGTGGTCGCGATCGTGCCAGTCGAGCGCCTCGATCAGCTCGTCGAGCCGACTCGCGTCCAACTCGTCCACGCCCACGCCCACGCCGGCCGAGGCCCGCGCCTGCCGGTCCAACGCGTCGACGATGCGTTCGGCACGGTCGACCCGCGGGGCGGTCTCCGCGTCGGCTCGGAGCTCGTCGAGGTGCTCGAACAACCCGGCCTCGGAGACGGCGGGGAAGTCGTCGGCGGGGACGATCCGGTCGAAGACGGCACCGAGCCGGCTCGCGCCGGCGCCGCCCGTCGCGCCGGATCGTCCATCCGTCGGCTCGTCGTCCACCGCTCCATGGTGGCCGACGGGACCAGCCGCCCGGCGCGAGGCCCTAGCGTCCTCGTTCGATGGACCGCACCCGGCTCGACATCGAGCACGCCCGTTCGCACTTCCCGGCGTTCGCCCAGCCCGAGCTGGCCGGGTGGGCCCACTTCGAGAACGCCGGCGGTTCCTACGCCTGTGCCGAGACGATCGACGCGTTGCGGTCGTACTACGTCCACACCAAGCTGCAGCCGGGGCACCCCTCCCCCGCAGCCGAGGCGGCCCAGGCGGCCATGGACCGGGCCCACGAGCGATGGGCAACTGCCCTCGGGGTCGACGCCGACGAGGTGCTGCTCGGACCGTCGACGTCGGCCAACACGTACGTACTCGCCCACGCCTTCGGTGAGCGCCTCGAGCCGGGCGACGAGGTGGTGGTGACCCTCCAGGACCACGAGGCCAACAGCGGTGCCATCCGGCGGGCCGCGGTCCGGGCCGGGGCGGCCGTGCGGGAGTGGGCCATCGATCCCGCCACCGGTCTGCTCGACCCCGACGCGCTGCGCGAACTGCTCGGCGACCGGACCCGCCTGGTGTGCATGCCCCACGTGTCCAACATCATCGGCGTCGAGAACGACGTGGCCCAGGTGGCGAGCATGGTCCACGACGTCGGCGCCACCCTGCTCGTCGACGGCGTATCGGGTGCACCGCACGGCCTGCCCGACATCGACGCCCTCGGGTGCGACATCTACCTGTGCAGCCTCTACAAGGTGTTCTCGGTCCACCAGGGATTGATGGTCGTGCGAGGCGGCCTGGCGCGGACGCTGCCGAACCAGGGGCACTTCTTCAACGACGGCGACGTCCGCAAGCGGCTCAACCCGGCGGGGCCGGATCATGCCCAGGTGGCGGCATCGGCCGCGGTGCTCGACTACGTCGACGCGGTGGCCGAGCACCACGGTGTCGAGCGCGGCGACGTCGCCAAGCTCTGGCAGGACCACGAGACCCGTCTGCTGGCGCCCGTGCTCGACCAGCTGTCGGCCTCGGACCGGGTGCGCGTGCTGGGCCCGTCATCGGCCGGCGCCCCGACCGATGGGGTCGGCCACCGGTGCCCCACCGTCGCCTTCGTGCCGCTCGACCGCTCCCCGGCCGAGGTGGCCCACGTGCTCCGCCACCACCAGATCATGGCCGGCATCGGTCACTTCTACGCCTGGCGCACGCTCGACGCCCTCGGTGTCGATCCCCAGACCGGTGTGGTCCGGATCAGCTTCGTCCACTACACGTCCGATGCCGAGATCGCCCAGCTCCAGACCGCCCTCGAAGACCTCCTCGGCTGAACGAGAGATGCGGCGGAGTTGACGAGCCGGCCGTCCAGAGGACGGCGGGGCGAACCCTTCGGGTTCGACAGCAACTTCAGAAGCGGAGCCGGCGGACGGAGTCCGCGGGCGTAGCGGCCTAGCCGAACCCCTCGTAGCTGGCGTCGAGCTGCTCGGAGGAGAACGACCGGAAGGCGATCATCGTCGTCGTGGCTGTGATGCCGGGGAGCTTGGCGATCCGCTCGGTCACGGTGGTGGCCACCGCTTCGTGGTCGGGGACGGCGACGATGGCGACGAGATCGGTCTCCGAGCCGGCCACCGAGTGGGCCTCGCGCACACCGTCGGTGTCGGCCAGCGCCTGACCGAGCTCGGCGATCGCACTGGGCTCGGCCTGGATGAGGACGAACGCGGTGATCATGGGCGCACCGTACCCCCGAGGAGACCCCGACCGACTCAGCCGCGGACGCTCTCGGCCAGGCGGTCGATGGTGGGGCGCAGGATCATGGTGTAGGTGTCGGCGATGGCCGTCTCGCGGTGCTCCCGCTGGGCCTCCAACCGGCCGGGGTCGAGGGCCACGGCCATGAACGCAGCCCGGGAGGGGAAGGCGTTGAAGCGGGCCTGGTCCCACTGGCGGCCGTCGCCGACGATGGTGCCCTCCACGCCGAACCAGCCCGAGATCCGCACGCCGTTGGGCACAGCCACGTTCGACGCCTCGTCCTGGTAGCTGACCATGTGGTCGTCGGCCTGGCCGGGATGGAACCGGACGAGATGGAGCACGACGACCGGGGGATCGTCGTCGGTCGGCGGATGCGGCACCGTGTTCCAGTCAGGGAAGCTCGCCGGATCCGCGCCGTCGGCCGGCGACGGGATCGGCTGGCAGCCGGCGACGATGGTCGCCTTCATCCCCGCCTCCTTGTGGACGTGCTTGGCCTGGAAGTCCTCGCGGGACTGCATGTCGATGAAGGACCGCCGGGTCGGGTACTTGACCACCCCGACGCGGTCCCACTTCGGGGTGTCGCCCAGCAACTGGGTGTCGACGTCGGCGAAGAACACCGGCTCGGCGCCGATGTCGGCCAGCACGTCGATCGGGCTGTAGCGATCGTCGGCCTCCTTGCCGCTCACCGGGTCGTCACGACCATCGGCGTACTGCGCGGTCTCGTGGTAGCTCATCAGGTTGACCATCCACACCGGCCCGTCCTCGGTCGGCGGGGTCGTGGCCAGGCGCACGGCGTAGTCGCGGTCGATCTGGCCGTAGCTGGGATTGCGGCTGTCGCTCATGGTGGGTTCCTCCGACGGAAAAGCGTTCTGGATGCGCAACGCGTGAGCTGGGTGACGAATCTGACGCCCAGAACCGGGTGGGGGCGGTCAGTGGGAGAGGGCGGCGGCGAGGCGGACCAGCTCGCGGGCGACCATGGGGCCGGCGTTCTGGTTCTGGCCGGTGACGAGGTTGCCGTCGACCACCCAGTGGTTGGCGAACGGGTCGCGGAAGCGGTGGGCGGATTCGAAGACCGCGCCCTTGGCCCGCAGCTCGGTCTCGGGGTGGTGCGGCGTGGAGCCGATGCCCAGCTCCCGGACCTGCTTGTCGGTGACGGCGGAGACTCGCCGGCCCTCGACCAGCGGGTGGCCGTCCGGCGCGGTGGCGTTGCGCAATCCGAGCGGGCCGTGACAGACCCCGCCGATGGCGAGGCCGAGCTGGTTGGCCCGGGTGACTTGGCGGGCGAGGTCGTCGGAGAAGCCGAAGTCGAACGCCGCGCCCCAGCCGCCGGCCAGGTAGACGATGTCGTAGTCGGCCACGTCGACGTCGCCCACGGCCCGCGAGTCGGTGACCTGGGCCCGGAATTCGTCGTCGGCCAGGAAGCGGTCGTCGTACTCGCAGCGCAGCACCGGCTTGAGCGAGAGCGGATCGACCGGGATCGTCCCGCCCTGTGGGCTGGCCAGGTCGACGGCGAGGCCGGCGTCGCGGAAGACGTAGTACGGGGCGGTCATCTCGCTGGCGTAGACACCGGTGGGCTTGCCCACGTCGAGCACGCCGTGGTTGGTGCAGACGATCAGGGCCCGGGCGCCGGGCAGCTCAGGCGTTTCGTCGGCGTGGTCGTCGACGGGATGCATGCCCAGGCGCTGCACGAGACGTCGCAGCACGCGGGCCGGGGGCGGGGGGGTCTTCGCCGGGTGGGAAGTCGGGTGGCGCATCCGGTAGGGCCACGGCACGTTGCGCTCGGGCACCGCGCGAGCGGCCTCGCGCTCGAGGACGCCGCGGAGGTGGTACGCCACCGCGTCCAGTTTCGGATTTGTCGAGCAGTTCGTCCCCTCGATGGGGTCGGCGTCGAGGTCGTAGAGCTCCCACTGGTCGTCGAGCGGTCGCGTCCGGTATGACGGGCCGGCCGGGCCGGTGGCGGCCAGATGACGGACGCCGGGTTCGGTCCAGGTGGCGGGGTCGTCGAAGGTGCGGACCAACTTCCACAGGTGACCCGCGCCGCCGGCGGCATCGGCGTCGTCGACCCGGGTCACCACGGCCTCGAAGTTGGCGGCCACGTGGGCGGGGACCTGGATGCGCAGGGGCGCCGGCAGGTGGGTCAACCGTCCGAGGCGGCGGGCCACGCCGCTGGCGCTGGAGTCGCCCTCCAGCATGTTGTCGCGGGTCTGGAGGTACACGGTCCGAGCCCGGTCGGCGTCGCCCCCGTCGATGACGTCGAGCAGGCTCCGGCCGGAGAGGGGGTGGACCTCGGAGAAGCTGGGGCGCAGCTCGGCGGCGATCTCGGCCTCGTCGATACCGGCCGCGGCCAGCAGGGTGGGCACGAGGTCGACGTGCGAGGTCGGGGCGTCGTCGACGACCCGGGGCGCAGTCGCCCGCTCACCCACCCGCGCTAAGACGAACGGGACCCGGGTGGCCTCGTCGTAGAGGTTGAACCACTTCTGGTGGAGGCCGCCGTGGGCCCCGAGCAGCTCACCGTGGTCGGACGTGCGCACCAGCAGCGCATCGGTCGAGCCGCCCTCGGTCACGGCCCGACGGACCCGGTCGAGCGGACCGTCGACCTCGGCGTGGAGGCGGTGGTAGAGGTCCCGGTACTGCTGCCGGTTGCGGTCGTAGAGGCGGGCCACCGCCGGTGCTGGCCCGTAGCCGGAGTGGTAGGCGGCCCGGTAGGCGATCTGGGCGGCCGGCTTGGTGGCCAGGTCCTCGTCGTCCGTGGGCGACGGCGGTACGTGCGGGGGGTCGAGCGGCGACGCCTCGATCGGTGAGCGGCGGACCCAGGCCGGGAAGAGCACGATGTCGTGGGGATTGACGAAGCTGGCGACGAGGAGGAACGGGCGGAGCGCGTCCGGGTCACCGGCTCGGCGGCGGGCGTAGCGGTCCTCCAGCCACGCCACGACCCGGTCGGCGATCAGCGGGTCACGCACCACCCCGGCGTTGGCCAGCGGGGCACCGTGGGGCTCGGGGCCGATCCAGCCGGAGAAGCCGTAGGGGCCGAGGGGGTCGGCGTCGAGGTAGGCCTGCACCGCGTCGGGGTCCACCGCGCCGTGGGCGTCGTTGGTGGCCAGCGGCTTGCCGGTGACGGGATCGGGGAGGTCGGCGTGGCTGATGTGCCACTTGCCGTCGTAGTGGGTGTCGTAGCCGGCGGCGCGGAACCAGTTTCCCACGGTCGGCACCTCGCCCGGGCGGAGCCAGCGCATGCGGGAGTCGTCGGCCATCTTCCCCAGGCCGTCGGTCTGGGTCACGCCGTGCAGGTCGGGGTACTGGCCGGTGAACAACGTCGGCCGGCTGGGCACGCACGCCAGCGAGCCGGTGTAGTGGCGGGTGAAGGAGACGCCGTGCTCGTCGAACCAGCGCTGGCCGGTCAGCACATCGTTCCGCCATGCCGTCACCTCGGGGGCTTCGTAGGGCGGGGCGGCCCGTTCCTCGTCCGTCATGAGGATGACGACGTCGGGTCGGGTGTCGCTCATGGGTCCTCCACGAATCCCACATGACCGTTCTGGACGCCGAACGCGTGAGCTGAGTGACGCATCAGGCATCCAGAACCGGGTTGGGGGCGGGGGCGAGGTGGGGGGCGGGGGCGAGGTGGGTGGCGAGGCCGGCGAGCATGGCGTCGGACGCCCGGGCCAGGCGGCGGGCCACCAGCCGGGCCACCAGCTGCTGCGGGGGTCGGGGGCCGGCGTCGACCGTGGTGGTGAGGGTCACGTCGGTGCCGGACCCGGCCGCCGCCAACCACCACTGGTTGCGCACCGACCGGATCACCGGCGGGAGGCCCTCGATCCGGTAGCCGAGGGTGGTGCCCGGGTCGCAGATCTCGATCGTCTCGACCAGCGTGGTGCGGCCGATCTGGATCCGACGGGAGGTCCCTACGGCGGGCCCGTCGCCGTCGAGGAGGCACGAGTGGTCCACGTCCGGCGCCCAGGCGACGATGGCCCCGAAGTCGGCCAAGGCGTCCCACACCGCGCCGGGTGGCGCGGCGATGTGCCGGCGGCGCACGACCTCGGTCACCGGTCGGCCCTCATGCCCCGGGCGTCTTCGGGGGAACCCGGTCGCGGGCCGCGGGCATCCAGTTGGGCCCGGCGGTCTCGTCGATGCGGGCGAGGAGCGCGGCGCCGACCGGTTCGGCGAGCTCCAGGAAGCGGTTGGTCCGATCCTCGCCGAGCGCCCGCCACGCCGGCGTGCACCGCCGGTCGAGACGGTCCTCGAGACCCTGGCGGTAGGCGATGCCGACGTCGGTCACCTTCCCGTCCTCGGCCAGACCCCGGGCTTCGAGCCGGTCGAGGGCGACGCGCAGCGCGTCGTCGTCGGCCCCGCGGGACCGGGGCAACCAATCGTCGTCGTACCCACGCCACGCGCCGTCGAGCACGCCGGCCATGGTGCCGTCGAGATCCTCGGCGATCTGGATGGCCCAGTGGGTGTCGCCGCGCCACTCACGGACGCAGTTCACCGCCAGCCAGGCCGACAGCAGCGGCTCCCCGGACCGGCGACGGCGGAGCAACGACGCGAACAGGGGCCGACCGGTGAGCGGGAGGGTGTCGGCCGCGGCCCACAGCGGTTCGGCCAGCTCGGCGAGCCCCTCGCACACCGACGGCGCGTACTGCTGGAGGCCGGCGACCACCGCGGCGTCGCGCGCTCGCGCCGCGTCTTCGAAGGTGGTGTGCTGGCGGCACAGGGCGAGGCAGGCCTGGATGAACGCGGGGTGGATCGATCCGAACGCGGCGGTCACCACGTCGTCGCCGGCCCCGGCGATCGATGCTCCCCGGGTGGCGATGTAGTAGCCGGTGCCGTCGGGCACCCCGAGCGCGGCGTAGTTGGCGATGCCCGTGGGGTCCCAGAAGATCCAGCCCACCAGACGGTGCGACGCCAGCGCGGCCCGCCGGCTCAGGTCCGGCCAGTCGGTCACGACGTGGCTGCGATGAACTCGACCAGGACGTCGGCCAGCTCGGGGCCCCGATCCTCCTGGAGGAAGTGCGCCGCGCCCGTGATGGTGGTGTGGGGCTGGCCCTGCGCGCCCGGGACCTTGGCCAGGAACGGCGCGTCACCGCCCTTGGTGACCGGGTCGGAGTCGCTGAAGCAGAGCAGGAACGGCTGCTCGAACCGCTCGAGCACCGTCCACGCCGCCTCCTGGTCCCGGGTAGCCGGATCATCGGGCGAGGTGGGCACGAGCGACGGCATGATCCGGGCCGCGGCCTTGTAGGAGTCGTCGGGGAACGGCGCGTCGTAGGCGGCGATCACCTCGGCCGGCAGGTCGGTGGCGCAGCCCCCGTTGACGATTCCCCCGACAGGGAAGTGCTCGGTCTCCTGGGAGAACTTCTGCCAGGAGAGGAAGGCGTCGCTGGCCGGACCGTGTCCGGTGGGGAGCCCGGTGTTGCCGATGGCGACCCGGGCATAGCGATCGGGGTCGGCGGCCACCAGTCGCAGGCCGATGAGCCCGCCCCAGTCCTGGCCGAAGAACGTGATCTCCCGCAGGTCGAGGCCATCGAAGAGGGCCCGCTGCATCCACTGCACGTGCCGGGCATAGGAGTGGTCGGACTGCTCGGTCGGCTTGTCGCTGCGGCCGAATCCCACCAGGTCGGGGGCGACCACGCGATGACCGGCATCGACGAGCACCGGGATCATGTGGCGATAGAGGAAGCACCACGACGGCTCACCGTGCATCAGCAACACCGGTGCCGCATCGGCCGGACCCTCGTCGATGTGGTGGACGCGCAGCGTGCCGCCGTCGCCGTCGTCGATGTCGACGTAGTGGGGTTCGAAGTCGTAGTCGGGCAGACCGGCGAAGCGGTCGTCGGGGGTGCGGATGGTCTTCATGGCAAGGTCTCCTGGGGTGCGGTCACTGTCTGGACATCACTGTCTGGACATCACTGTCTGGACATCACTGTCTGGACATCTCGGCCCGGGCCGTGGCCTCGGTGATGTCACCGTGGGTCTCCGGGCTGGCCTGGATGACGACCTCGTGGAGCGTCCCGGTGAAGGCATAGGGGGCGGCGTAGCGCTCCGAGACGGCCGAGCCGTGGTCGGCGCCGATGCTCGGGCCGATGGAGCTCATCATCCGCATGAACAACGCGAGGTCCGCGGTGCCGCAATCGGTGCCGTCGATGCTGAGCGTCGCCGTCCCGGCCCGGCCGTCCAGCCGCCGGAGCCGGACGCCGAGGGTGACCTCGCCCGCCGGCACCTCCGTCTCGGATTCGACGATGGTGTGGTCGTCGAACGCGTTGTAGTCGAGGACGAGGCGCCCACCCTGGACGAAGATGGACAGCCCCGCGTTCTCGGTACCGGTGGCGAACACCACGCCCTCGTCGCCCGGATCGGTGGTGACCCGGGCGGTGAGATCGAAGCTGCGCCCGCCGATGGCGGCGCCCGCCTGGGCGGGAAGCGGGGACATGGGCGGGCGGTAGACGTAGCGACGGTCGGCCGGGTGCGGGGAGCGATCGCGGAAGCGGGCACCGAACAACTCGATCGTGCGGTCGTCCAGCGGGAGGACGCCGTGGCGCTCGGCCTCGGACCACCACTGCTCGATCAGGCCCCGCAGCCGCTCGGGCTCGGACGCGGCGAGGTCGTTGCACTCCGAACGGTCGTCGGCGAGGTGGTACAGCTCCCACTGCTCGGTGTCGTAATCGGCCCGCGGGGTGTGCTTGCACACCGCCTTCCAGTCGCCCGACACGATGGCTCGGCTGCCGGCCATCTCGAAGTACTGGAGCTGGTTCGTGGCCGGCGCGCCGGCATCGGCGATGACCGAGGCGAACGAGCGACCCGTCACCGGTAGCTGCTCGAGACCGTTGCGCACGGCGGGGGCCTCGATGCCGAGCAGGTCGTAGATGGTCGGCACGACGTCGGATGCGTAGGCGAACTGGTCGCGCCTCGTACCTCGCGCCTCGTCCGGCAAGCCGCCGGGCCAGTGGACGATCATCGGGACGTGCACGCCACCCTCGTGGGTGTTCTGCTTGTACCACTTGAACGGGGTGTTGCCCGCCTGGGCCCACCCCCACGGGTAGTTGGTGTGGCTGTGCGGGCCGCCGATGTCGTCGATGCGGGCCACGGCCTCGTCAGGGGTCTCGAAGATGCCATTGAAGAACTTCATCTCGTGCATGACCCCGAACGGACCTCCCTCCTGGGAGGCCCCGTTGTCGGTGCAGAGCACGAGGATGGTGTTGTCGAGTTGACCGAGGCGGCGCAGGCCACCGACGAAGCGACCGATCTGCACGTCGGTGTGGTCGAGGAAGGCGGCGAAGGCCTCCTGCAACCGGCAGGCCAGCCGCTGCTGGTTCTCTGGCAGGTCGTCCCACGGGTCGACGCCGGGGTTGCGGGGCGCCAGCTGCGTCCCCTCGGGGATCACGCCGAGTTCGAGCTGACGAGCGTGCCACCGCTCGCGCACCACGTCCCATCCCTCGTCGAACCGACCCCGGTACTTGGCCAGGTAGTCCGGTGGCGCCTGGTGCGGGGCATGGGTGGCGCCGAAGGCGAGGTACGTGAAGAACGGGCGGTCGGGACGCACACCCTTGGAGTCGGCGATCATGGCCAGCGCCCGGTCGACGAGGTCCTCCGACAGGTGATAGCCGTCCTCCGGGCTGGCGGGGGGTTCGACGGGGTGGTTGTCGGCCACCAGCTCGGGGTGGAACTGGTCGGTCTCGCCCTCGAGGAAGCCGTAGAAGCGGTCGAACCCGCGCGCCAGGGGCCAGTTGTCGAACGGTCCGGCTGCCGAGCACTGCTCCATCGGGGCGAGGTGCCACTTCCCCACGCAGAACGTGGCGTAGCCGGTGTCGTGCAGGACCTCGGCGACGGTGGTGGCGTGGTGGGAGATGTAGCCGAGCTGGTTGGGGAAGCCGGTGCGGAAGTTGGACACGGCCCGCATCCCGACGGCGTGATTCGACCGGCCGGTGAGAAGCGCCGCCCGAGTCGGAGAGCACAGCGGGGTGACGTGGAAGTTGGTGAACTGCAGTCCACCGGCGGCCAGCGCGTCGACGTGCGGCGTGTCGATGTCCGAGCCGTAGCAGCCGAACTGGGCGAAGCCCGTGTCGTCGAGGAGGACGATGACCACGTTGGGCGCGTCGTCACCCGGATGCGGTGGCTCGTCGAACCACGGTTCGGACTCGGGGACGGTTCGGCCGATCCGACCGTGGAACTCCTCGGGCCTGGACATCGATCCCCCTGCTGGGCGGCGCGCTCGGACACCCATCGGAACATCTGCGACTCGCACTGTCAACAGTCTTTTGCGAGTTTCACTCGCAAAAGATCGGTCGCCGGTGTACGGTGCCGGCATGGGCATCGCTGCCGCTGACGCCGCCACCCACCACGACGGGCGCAGAGCCCGGCGGGAACGCAACCGGACGGCGGTGGTCGACGCCGTGTTCGCGCTGCTCCAGGAAGGGCACCTCCCGCCGCCCACCGAGCTGATCGCCGAACGGGCCGGCGTGTCGGTGTCCTCGATCTTCCGCTACTTCGTCGACCTCGACGACCTCCAGCGCGAGACCATCGACCGCTACTTCGAGCGGTTCGCTCCCCTCTTCGTGGTGCCCGACACCGGCGAGGGAACGCTCGACGATCGGATCGCGCGCTACGTGGACGCTCGCCTGAACCTCTACGAGACCACCGAGCCGATCGCTCGCATGGCCCGTTTCCGGGCCGTCGAGCACGACGTCATGGCCCGGACGCTGTGGGAGACGCGGGCATCCCTCGCCAGCCAGATCCGCGATCACTTCGCGCCCGAACTGCAGGCCCGGTCGCGAGCCGAGGCCGACGATCTCGCCGGCGCGGTCGACGTCCTCACCGCGTTCGAGAGCTGGGACCTGCTGCGCACCGGTCACGGACGCTCCCGCGTCCAGATCCGGCGGGCGTGGACCCGGGGGATCCGGGCCCTATTGTCCTGATGCAGCCGCCTCGTGTCGGTCGGCTGGCGCCTCCCTCAGATCGCCCGCAACGTCGACGAACAGCCCATGCGCCCTCGACGGCAGTCAGGCCTCCATCTGGGTCCGCAGCGTCTGGACGGCGTCGATGTACTCGTCGACCATCTCGAGCACGACCTGGGCTGCCGTCTTGCGCTGGTTCATGGACCCCACGATCTGGCCCACGAAGTAGTTGGCCAGCTTCTCGGCCCCGGATCCGGCGGCGTAGGCCGCCCGGTTGATCCGCTCCTGGGCCCGGGCGGTGACGATGGACTGCAGCGGCATCCCGAGGGGCGCGGGCGTGTCGGGCCGATCCCACTCCTCGGTCCAGGCCGAGCGGAGCATGCGGGCGGGCTTACCGGTGAGGGAGCGGGAGCGGAGGGTGTCGGCCGACGTGGCGGCGAGGAACTTCTGCTTGACCACCGGGTGGGTCTCGGCCTCATCGGTGGTGAGCCACACCGAGCCGCACCACACCCCCTGGGCGCCGAGGGCGAGCGACGCGGCCAGCTGGCGGCCCCGGCCGATGCCACCGGCGGCGAGCACGGGCACGGGCGCCACGGCATCGACGATTTCGGGAATGAGCACCATGGTCCCGATCTCACCGGTGTGACCGCCTGCCTCCGAGCCCTGGGCGATGATGATGTCGACACCGGCGGCGACGTGGCGTTCGGCGTGGACGGCCTTGCCGGCGAGGGCACCGATCAACCGGCCCTCCTCCTTGACCCGATCGATGAGGAACCGGGGTGGCGGGCCCAGCGCATTGGCCACGAAGGCGGTGCGATGGGCGAGGGCGATGTCGAGCTGGGGACCGGCCGCGGCGGCGGAGAACGGGGCCGCGCCGCTGGACCGGCCGACACTGCGCGCCCCGCCCCCCGGCGCCCCCTCCGACGTGTCGGACGGGGGCAGGTCGGGCACCTCGTAGCGGGCCAGGATGTCGTCGATGAACTCCTGGTGCTCGGGCGGGATCAGCTTGACGATGTCGTCGATGGTGTAGCCGTCCTGGTCGTCGCCGGCGTACTTGGCCGGGACGATCAGGTCCACGCCGTAGGGCAGGTCACCGACTTCGGCCTCGATCCACTCCAGGTCGATCTCCAGCTGCTCGGGCGTGTGGGCGACGGCGCCGAGCACGCCGAGTCCGCCGGCCTTGGTCACGGCCGCGACCACGTCGCGGCAGTGGGAGAAGGCGAAGATCGGAAACTCGATGCCGAGCAGGTCGGTGGCGTTGGTTCGCATGGGATCCTCTGGGAGTCGACAAGGTGACCGACACCGATCGTACGTTGGTCCGGGGCGGGGCATCCTGGTTCGATGGCAGTGATGCAGATCGACGGTGCCGCGGTGGGCTGGGAGTCCTACGGCGATCCCGACGGCGCCCCGGTGTTGTGGTGCCACGGCGGTCTCAGCAGTCGCCTCGATGCCTCGTTGGCGCACGATGGCGCACGGCGGGCGGGTGCTCGGATCATCAGCATCGACCGGCCCGGCATCGGTCGTTCGGCACCGGTCCCGGTGGCGACGGTGGACGCCTGGCCCCCGGTGGCCGGAGCCGTCATGGACCAGCTCGGATACGAGTACTTCGCGGTGGCCGGGTGGTCGGCTGGGGCGCCGTACGCCATCGCCTGCGCCCACCGGTTCGGGCCGCGTGTCCGAGGTGTGGCCGCGGTGGGCGGCATGTACCCGGTGGTCGATCCGGATCGACGTCGGGAGCTGGGCCTGCTGCTCGATCGCGTCCTGCTCCGCATCGCGGATCGGCACCGGCGCACCGCCCGGGCGATCGTGGCGCTGGCGGCCAGCCCACCGGATCGGGTGTTGCGCCGGGCGCTGCTCCACTCGGCGGTCGGGACCGAGAAGTCCGCGCTGGCCGCGTTATCGGTCGAGGAGGCGGTCGGCTTCCTGCGCGAGTCCGTGCGCCAAGGCGCCCGCGGTGTCGTCAGCGACTACCGGATGATCGGTATCGATTGGGGATTCGCCCTGGACGCGGTCGAGATCCCGGTCGTCGTCTGGCACGGCGCCGACGACCCGCTGGTCCCGCTGTCCCATGGAGCCCGACTGGCGGCCGGACTCAACACCGCCGAGCTGCGAACCTGTCCCGGGGCCGGCCACTTCCTGCCCGTCACCCATTCGTCCGAGATCTTCGCCGGCCTCGTCACCGGGCTCAGCTGAGCCGCCCCGCACGTCCGAGATGGCGCGCCGGGCCGTTAGCGTCGACGCGGGTGCGTAGACGACGGCAGCGACGAGAGTGGCTCGACGACTGGGAACGGGTGGCAGCGGCCCGGATGGCGCACTGGGCGCTGCTCGATGATGCCGAGCGCGAACGCCTCGGTGACCTCGTCGAGTGGTTGCTGCGCACCAAGCACTTCGAAGCGGCCCGCGGGTTCGAGCTGACCCAGGAGATCGTCATCGCCATCGCGTCGCAGGCCGCCCTGTTGGTCCTCGGCCTCGACCGCGACGCCTATCGCGACGTGCGTGCGGTGATCGTGCATCCCCGCACGATCATCCAGCGGGGCCCTCGAGCCACGTCGATGCAGGGGGTGGTCGCCAATGGTCCACTTCCGGTGCTGGGCCACGCCAACGATCACCGGGGGCCGGTCGTGATCGCCTGGGACGCGGCACGCAACGACGCCCGCCACCCCGAGCGGGGCCACAACGTGATCATCCACGAATTCGCCCACAAGATCGATCTCGCCGACGGCCGCTTCGACGGCACGCCGTCGTTCGACAGCCGGATCGAACGGGCCGAGTGGATCGACGTCTGCACGCGCGAGTACCGGCGCCTCCGCCGGCGCGACGAACCCGACCCGGTCCTGCGGGCCTACGCGGGCACCAACCCGAGCGAGTTCTTCGCCGTGGTCACCGAGGCGTTCTTCGATGCCCCGGTCGCGCTGCGTGAGCACAAGCCGGTGCTCTACGACGTGCTGCAGCGCTTCTACCGCCAGGATCCCGCCGCCCGGGTCTCCCGGATGGAGCGCAGCGCGGGCTGAGCGGCCCGTGGTCCACGCAGACCGTGGCCTAGCCTCGGGACCGTGCCGATCCGGATGGTGCTCGCCGACGACCACTACCTCCTGCGCGAGGGCGTGGCCGCGCTGATCGCCACCGAACCCGATCTCGAGCTGGTGGCCACCTGCGACGACTACGACTCGTTGCTCGCCGCGGTCGACGAGCACGGACCCGACGTGGTGGTGACCGACATCCGCATGCCGCCCACGGGAACCGACGAAGGGGTGCGGCTGGCCGCCCGGCTGCGGGAGACCCACCCGAAGATGGGGGTCGTCGTGCTCAGCCAGTTCGTCGAGCCGGCCTACGCCCTCGACCTGCTCGCCGATGGGTCCGCGGGTCGCGCCTACCTGCTCAAGGAGCGGGTCTCGGACGTCGACGACCTCGTGAGTGCCATCCAGGCGGTGGCCGAGGGCGGCTCGTGGATCGATCCCCGCGTGGTCGAGGCCCTGGTCACGGCGCGCACGGCGGCCGCCGATTCACCGCTGCAGCACCTCACCCCCCGCGAGCTCGAGGTGCTCTCCGAGATCGCCACCGGCAAGAACAACGCTGCCATCGCCGAGGCGCTCGTGCTCTCGGGCCGGGCGGTCGAGAAGCACATCAACTCGATCTTCTCGAAGCTCGGACTTTCGGAGGAACCGGCCGTGCACCGCCGGGTGGCGGCCGTGCTCCTCTTCCTCGGGGAGGCGGCATGACGGCGGGGCGGCCGTGATGGCGCGGGGCGTGCAGGCACCACCATCGCCCCACCGGTCTGCCCCCTGCCCGCCCCGCGGCGCTCGTGGAACGATGGGCCGACGATGACCGCCACCGAGACCCCCGTTCTCGTCGTCGACGACCAGGCGCCGTTCCGCGCCATCGCGCGCCAGGTGGTGGAGCTCACGCCGGGGTTCACGGTGGTCGGTGAAGCCGAATCGGGGGAGGACGCCGTGCACCTTGCCGGCGAGCTCGGCCCCCGACTCGTGCTCATGGACATCAACCTGCCCGGCATCAACGGCATCGAGGCGACCCGCCAGATCCTGGCCCGCGATCCGGACGTCGCGGTGGTCTTGCTGTCCACCTACCGCGAGAGCGACCTGCCGTCCGACGCGATGGCGTCGGGGGCCCGGTGCTACGTGCACAAGGAGGACTTCGAGCCCGCCGTCCTCCGCGACGCCATCGGCGGCGATCAGCCCGTCAACTCCTGAGTCACCTCGCCGGCATGTCTCCAGTCTCGGGCGGACGCGCCGGGACCGGGATGGTGCCGCTGATGCGCGTGCCCTCGCCCGGCGCCGACCACACCTGGACCGAGCCACCGATGGCACCGAGCCGGTCGGCCATGTTGATGAATCCGTGGCCGTGCACCCCGTCGGACAGGTCGAAGCCGGCTCCCGTGTCGGCCACCTCGAATCGCAGCCCGTCGGCGTCGGCCACCACGCGGATCGAGATGGTGGCGTCCTCGCCGGCGTGCTTGCCAGCGTTCTGCATCGCCTCGAGGCAGCAGAAGTAGACGGCGGCCTCGACGTCCTGGGCATACCGGCCGATGTCGACCGTCTCGACGCTGGCGCGAAGCGACGAGCGGCCCGCGGCCGCCTGCAGGGCCTCGGGGAGACCTCGGTCCATGAGCAACGGCGGGTAGATGCCATGGGCCAGGGCGCGTACCTCGTCGACGGTGGCGAGCACGTCGGCGCGGGCCTCCTCGATCATCGCCATCGCCTGGGCGGGGTCGGCGTCGGCGATGCGCTGGATCAGGCGCAGCTTCACCGCCAGGGCCACGAGGTGCTGCTGGGCGCCATCGTGCAGGTTCCGCTCGATCTTGCGCCGCTCGGCATCCCCGCTGGCGACGATGCGGGCCCGGGACTCCTGGAGGGCGGCGTTCTTGCGCTGCACCTCCTCGACCGTGGCCTTCAGGGCGTTGTCGAGCTCGGAGTTCTGCAGGGCGAGGCCGACCTGGCGGGCCAGCTCGGTGAGGACGCGGTCGTCCTCCTCGCTGAAGTCGTCGTCGCCGGCCGGGCGTTCGAGCACCAACATGCCGAACAGCTTTCCCGAGTGGGTCATCGGCGCGATGCGCAGCGGCCCGTCGTCCCGCGATTCGAGCAGCTGCGGGAGCCACACCGCGGCCCAGCCGCTGCCGCACACGCCGGCCCGGGTGATCACCGGTAGCTCGGACGCACCGAGGACCATCTGGCCCGGACCGGCGTCAGGCACCGAGGCGGCCCGGGACAGGCGCCCGTCGACGCCGGTCCACACCTCGGCCGACCGCAACCCGAAGTGCTTCTTGCTCAGCTCCACCAGCTGGAGGAGCAGCTCCTCCATCGGCAGGGCCCGGGTCATGCGCGAGCCGAAGGTGTCGAGCGCCTGCGAGGGGTCCTGGGGTTCCCCGTAGACGAGGCGGTCGGCGGCCAGGGTGAGTCGATCGCGGGCCGGCAGGTAGAGCAGCGCCGACACCGCGGCGGCCAGCATCGACAGCACCAGCACCGACCGCTCGCTGTCGGTCGGGACCCGGCCCAGCCCCACGACCACGAATAGGTAGACCGCCACCACCACCGCGCTCAGGCCGGCCACGGACACGGCGTGGCGCAGCAGCCGGTCGACCCGTCCCACCAGACGGGGCGAGGCGGACGCGGCCAGGGCGGCGGCGATGAGCAGCAGGCTGGCGCCAACCGGTGGGCCGGGGTCGTCGGGCCAGCCCACCAGCAGGTGGAGCGCACCGACCACGACCAAGGTCTCGACGACCAGGGCGATGGCGAGGCCCAGCCACTGCATCCGCTGGCGGGGCGCCCCCCGGGATGCCACGTACGCACGGTGCGAGAGGCCCAGCCCCGCCGACCCCAGGACGGCACCGAGCACGAGCACCGGCCAGAGCGGCCGCTCGGGACGCTCGGCCCACCGCAGCGTCCCGACGACGACCGCCGCGGCGTAGGCGGCCCCCACCGCGATGCGGGGAGACGACGCCGTCACCCGCCCATCGGGCAGGGCGACCAACGCGTGGAACGCCACCGCGACGACGAGCGGGGCCGCCAGGCTGGCGATCGCCACCGCCACGTTCGCGTCGGGGTGGCGGCCGGCCACGGCGGTGGCCAGGAACTCGAGGCTGGCGACGGACAGGCCCGAGAGGAGGATAGTGCCCAGCGGTCGGATGCTCGGCGTGCGCCACAGCGCCCGACCAGCGACCGCGAAGCCGACGACGAGGACGCTGCGGATGACCGCGGCGGCATCGACACCATCTCCGCCTCCGAGCACGGCGAGGGCGGCGGCCGTGAGGCCGATCGGCACCAGGAGCAGCGGGGCGAGGACGAGGGTCGCCCCGTTGGCCCGCCCGGCGGCGGGGGTGGGGCTGACGGCCTGGGCAGCGATGGTCATCACTCGGCCCTCAGGGCAACGGCGGGGCGGGTACGGGCGGCCAGACGGCCGGGAACGACCGCGACGGCGGTGGCAAAGCCGAGGACGGCGAGCGGCACGAGCGCGAGGGCGATCGGCAGCACCGGCGGCGCGCCGAAGCCGATGGCCGTCGACAGCGCCGACCACGCGCCCCGCCCCACCACGACTCCGACCGGGACTCCGAAGGCCATCGCGATGGCGGCGGTCAGCGCGGACTGCCAGACCACGGTGCCGGCCACGTCGCGCCGCCGGAAGCCGAACGTCTTCAACAGGGCCAACTCCCGGCGGCGGGCCCGGACCCCGGTGACGAGTACGAACCCGAAGGCCACCGCGGCAAGTAGGCCGAGCACCGCGGCGATGGCCACCGGCGTCGTCCGGACCTGCTCCAGGCTCAGGACGTCACTGGGGCGCTGCGGATCGACGACGATGTCGATGGGTTCCTGGACCTGATCTCCGAACTCCTTGCGGATCACGGCCATGCCGGCGTCCAGGGAGGCCCGGTCCCGGGCGTCGATGGCCACCCAGGCGAAACCGAAGCCCTCGCCCACCGAGGACAAGGTGGTGGCATCGAGCAGCGCTCCCTTGCCGAGCTCGGTGCGGTCGGCGCCCTCGTAGGTTCCCAGACCCGGGAACACCGCCTGGCCCACCACGGTCAGGCGCTGCGCGGAGGTGCCGGCGGCGACCGTGTCGCCGATCTCGACCCCGAGGGCGCGCATGGTCCGCTTGCCCAGCGCGATCTCGCCGCCGGTCGCCGGTCGCCGGCCGGCGGCGATGGTCACCCCGGGGCCGTCGGTTCCCGGGGTCATACCGACGGCCGGCACGCGTGCGCCATCCAGTTCCACCTCGTCGATGGTCAGCACCGACGACCGCTGGAACGAGGGCTGGGCCCGAATGGCATCGACCATGTCGGATGCCACGGCCCGGTCCTGCGGGAGGGCGACCATGGCATTCCAGTCCCAGCCGTATTCGGCCGGGGAGGACACGAAGTGGCCGAGGCTGGCGCCGAAGACCATCGCCGCGACCACCGCCCCGATGGCACAGGCCGCGCCGGCCAGCGCGGTGGGACCGCTGCGGCCGGACGTGGGGGCGACGGTCGCCCGAATGCCGAGGCTGGCACCCACGGAATTGGTCGAGCGGGCCAGGGCCCGCAGTCGTCCCGGCGACGGTGTCTCGTCGATCGGCGTCGATCCGAACCGACGGAGGGACACCGCCGTCCACCCGATCAGCAGCAGCGCCATGGCGGCCAGGCCGGGGCCCAGGACGCCGAGGTCGATGCGAACGCCGGGGTCGACCTCGGCCCGGCGGGCGGGACCCACCGGGAACGCCGGCGAGATCGCCACGGCGAGCGCGGCGGCGATCACCAGGCCGCCGACCACCAGCAGCGCGACCCGGGCCAGCGCGGCCCGGCGGATGCCCGAGCGACGCACCCCCAGCGTGTGGAGCACGTCCGAGTCGTCCTCGAGGCTCTGCAGCTGGCGGGACAGCGTCTGCCCACACACCACGAGGCCGGCGAGGCCGATGACGGCGGCGAACGCGAGGAGCGCCACCTCGTGGGGCTGGGACCCTCGCCGCACGGTGTCGGCGGTCGACGCCAGCGACTGGTACTCGATCGCCTCGTCGGGGACGAGCGCCGCCACCGCGCGCTGGAACGCCGGCAGCGCGGCGGTGCCGCCGGCGAGATCGACGTCGATGCCGAAGTAGAACCACATGATGTCGGTCTGCTCGACGAAGGCATTGGAAAGCTCGACGGTGCCGTAGGAGAACAGTTCGTCGTCGACGACACTGGTGGGATCCACGGTGACGCCGGCCACGGTGAAGTGGTGCGTGGTCATCGGCGGAAGCGGGCCTTGCTGCTGGCCGGCGCCCATCATGTCCGCGACCGAGACGGTGCCGATGTCGATCGGGTCCCCGGGATGCAGGTCGTATCTTCGGGCGAGGTCATCGCTGACCATGACCTGGTTGGGGTCGTGGGGGTCGTACAGGTGCCCTTCCACCACCCGGGGCCGGTCGTAGTCGACCAGGACGCTGTCGTCCTGGGGACCGAGGACCAGCGGCCGGTTGTCCGGTTGGCCGTCGGATCCGACGACCATGGCCGCGCCCCCGGTCAACTCGCCGGCGCGCCGCACCCCCGGGATCGCTCGCACGTCCTCGAGCGTCAGTGCGCTCTCGGTCCCTCGGTCGGGGTTGACCATCACGTCGGCCGCCTCGGTCCGATCGACCATCCGGGCGAAGGCGGTCTCGGTGCGGTGCGCACCGGCGAGGGCACCGAGCACGAGCCCACCGACCACCCCGACGAGCACGACGACCGCGAGCCAGGTCGTCCAGCGCCGCCGGCCCTCGGCGCGCAGGTGGGTGAGCAGCGCAGTCATCCGGGGCCCAGGTCAGAGCAGCACTGGCTGGGGCGACGACGAGGACGCGGCGTCCTCGGGCAGTTCGACGCGACCGTCTCGCATGCGGACGATGCGATCGGCCGCGGCCGCCACCTCGTCGTCGTGGGTCACCAGGAGGATCGTCTGTCCGTCAGCGTGGAGCCGGCGGAACAGCTCGAGGATCTCCTGGCCTCCGTCGGAGTCGAGCGCACCCGTGGGCTCGTCGGCGAGGACGAGGGTCGGCTCGTTGGCCAACGCCCGGGCGATGGCCAGTCGCTGGCGTTGACCGCCCGAGAGGACCCCGGGCAGATCCTTGGCCTTGTCGGACACGCCGAGCAGGTCGAGCAGGTCCCGAGCACGCGTCTCGGCCGGCTTGCGCTTGAGCCCGGCGATCATGGCCGGGAGGGCGACGTTCTCGAGCACGGTCATGCCCTCGAGCAGGTTGAAGAACTGGAAGACGATGCCGATGTGGCGGCGACGCATGTGGGCCAGCTCGTCCTCGTCCATGTCGTGGATGCGCTCGCCGTCGAGCACGATCTCCCCCTCGTCGACGGCGTCGAGGCCGGCGACCAGGTTCAACATGGTGGACTTCCCGCAGCCCGACGGACCCATGACGGCGACGAACTCGCCGGTGGCCATGGCGAAGTCGAGGCCGCGCAGGGCGCGCACCGGCGCCTGGTCGGCCTCGAACGTCTTGCGCACGTTGGTGATCGACAGCACCGGTGCGGTGGTCGTCGCCTCCGCGTTCGCGTTGGACCCCAGATCGCTCATGCTCCCACTCCTGTCTCGGCCCGCCGTATGGCGGGCACCTTGTACGCGCGGACCGGCGCGGCCCGCCCCTTGACCTGTGCCGGCTCCAGTGGCTCGGCCTCCACGGCCGCCACCAACCGTTCCCAGGTGGCATCGATCAACACCGTCTCACCGGGCTCGGCCCACTGCTGGAGCCGCTGGGTGAGGTTCACCGCATCACCCACCACGGTGTACTCCAGCCGTTCCTCGCTGCCGAGCAGCGCGGCGGCCACGTCCCCGGTGGAGATGCCGATGCCGAGTCCGAACGGTGCCAGTCCGTCGTGCTGCCAACGTTCGTTGACGTCGGCCTGGGCGTCGTGCATGGCCCGGGCGGCGGCGACCGCCCGGTCTGCGTGATCGGCGCAGGGCAACGGCGCGCCGAAGACGGCCATGACCGCGTCGCCCACGAACTGCATGACCGTGCCGCCGTTGCCGATGATGGCGCGGTTCATGGCCGCCCGGTGCTCGTTGAGCTGGCCGGCCAGCATGCTGGGATCGGTGCGCTCCGCGATGGTGGAGTAGCCCCGGATGTCGGACATCAGCACGGTGACGTCGAGCCGCTCGGAGGCGCCGATGGCCATGCCACCGGCTCGGACCTGTTCGGCGACGCCACCGGGCAGCAAGCGGGAGAGCGACTCGCCCTGTTCCTCCCGGTCGACGATGGCCTGGTGCAGCATGCGCAGGCGGCGCAGCGCGGCGTCCGACCCCCGGGTGGCTCCCTCGGCGAGGCGCAGGAACAACTGCTCGACCGCTTCGCTGACCACGGCCGGCGTGGTCTGCTGGATGGCGGCGATGGCCTTGATCGGTCGGCCCTCGGCCATGAGCTGGAGCAGTGCCTCGTCGGCCGGGCCGACGCTGCCGTCGGCCGAGACCGGGTTGACCAGCGCCTGCACGATCTCGGGGTCGAGCATCGATCCGCCCGAGGCCACTGCCCGGATGGCGGCGGCGAGGTGATCGCCCTCGGCCACCCGATCCTTGAGCAGGTAGGCGTAACCGGCCGCACCCTCGCCGAGCAGCGAGACGGCGTACTCCGGGTCGTCGAACTGCGACAGCACGACCACCCCGGTCCCGGGATGGCGCTTGCGGATCAGCTTGGCCGCCTCGATGCCCTCCTGCTGGAACGACGGCGGCATGCGGATGTCGGTCACCAGGACCTGGGGGTTCTGCGCCTCGGCGCCCGCCACCAGGGTGTCGAAGTCCTCGGCGACGCCCACCACGTCGATGTCGGCCTCGAGACCGAGCAACGCCCGTACGCCTTCGCGGACGATCAGGTTGTCGTCGGCCAGGAACACCGTGATGGCGGCCCGCACGCCATCCGATCTCGTTGTCTCGATCACCGTCGCCCCCCGGCAACGTGCTCTCCGGGCACTCGCCCCGAGACGCTACCGGTCGCACAGGTCGGGTGTCGGGTCGAATCCACGGTCCCATTCACCCGCATCGGCCGCCGAGCCGACAGCCCGCTGGCACGACACCCAGGAGTGGTGCCAGCCCCACCCCTGGTCATCACTCGCTCCGCAGTTCGAGCGAGGCGCGGGCGCGGCTGGCCGACCACGCGGGCATCACCGCGGCAACTTCCGCGATGGCGACGATCACCACCGGCAGCGCGACCAGCCGCAGGACGGGGACGGTGGGCGCCGGGACGACACCCACTGCGTCGGCGACCACCCGCCAGAGCGCACGGCCGGCGACGACACCCGACACGGCACCGATGCCGGCCGACCACCCGACCACCACGACGATGTGGGCGGCCACACCCCACCGGACCTGCCGGGGGGTCCCTCCCAGGGCGCGGAAGACCGCCAGGTCACGCCGCCGGCGCAGGACGGTGAGGGTGAGGGCGTGCACCACGGCATACGCGGCCAGGACAGCGAGGAGGGCGGCCACGACCCACGGCATGGCGTCGACCTCGGTCAGGCGCTCCACCTCGGCCGGCGGCACCGGTTGCTCGAACGACGGGGCGCCGGGGACCTCCAGCCTGTTGTGGGCGGCCTCGATGTCGGCGCCGTCCCGCCAGCGCAGGACGAGCTGGGGATAGCACGATTCCTGCATGCACGCGTCGTTCACGTCGAGACCCAGCCGGGGCAGCGAGCCCGTGGTCAGGGCCACACCGTCGCCGACGCGGCCACCGTCGGAGCTGACCGGCACGACGGCCTGCCCGACGATGTGGAAGGTGGCAGGACCGTGGCCGGCGTCGATGGCGACGTCGTCACCGATGGACCGCCCGATCTGGTGGAGCGTCTCCCGACCGATCGCCACCTCGTCGGCGGCACGGGGCACCCGTCCCCGGGCGACCACCGGACCGATGGTGCCGGTTCCGTCGCCGATGGCCGCGCCGTAGGCCGGTGAGCCGTCGATCTCCATGGCGATCTGGAACAGTGCCCGATCGGCCTCGCTCACCGCGGGGTCGTCGGCCACCGAGACGCCATCCCGCAGCGTCGGCGCGTCGGAGGCCGCCGAGCTGACGGCGGTGTCGAACCCCCAGCCGAACAGGCGGGGCGTCGACTCGAGGTGACGCATGCTGGCCGAGAACACCAATGCCGCGGTGATCGCCAGTGCGCCGACGGTCACCGCGGCGCGCGTGGAGGGAACCAACCCCCGCCGGTCGCTGGCGACGACGAGCGGTCCGGGCCCGAGCCGGCCCGACACGGCTCGGCGGCCGACACCCCCGCGGATCCATCCGGTGCCGACGCGCGCTGCGGTGGCTCCCCAGGCAAGGGCGACCACGAGGACGAGCGTCACGACCATGCCGACGACGATGCGGGGGTCGGGGTCGACGCCGGGGTCGGGCTCGGCCCGGGCCGCCACGCCGATCGGGAAGCGAGCCGACAGCACGAGGGCCAGCGCGCCGGCACCGATGGCACCGCAACAGGCGACGACGACCCCCGGCACGAGGCGGGCCACGAGCCGCGGGTGGCGGGCGAACCCGAGCCGCTCGAGGTTGGCGTCCTCGGGCAGGCGGTCGACCTGCACCCGGCCGAATGCCTGCCAGAGGGTCAGCATGCCGGCGAACGCGACCACCGCCGCGATGAGGAGCAGGCCGTTCCCGATCACCTCCAGTGTGGTCCCGAACCCGGTCTCGGCCACCGAGGTGCCACCGGTCCAACGCTCGATCTCCGCGTCCGGCGATCGCTCGGCCACCTGCGCGGTGAACGACGCCACGTCGGCACCTGGCGCGAGCGTGACGAAGGCACCCTGGCCGAACGAGCCGACTTGGTCGTGGTACCGCTCGTAGAGCGCCGGCGACACGGTGGTGGCCACCATGTCCGCGGCCCGGTTGACCACGTCGGTCGGGTCGCGGACCAGCGCCACGACCTCCATGTCGACGCTTGGGCCCGACGGCCGGTCGATCTGGCCCCCGGACTCGATGAGCTGCGCCACGTCGCCCGGCGAGAACCCCAGCATCGACAGGTGGTCCCCGACCCCCACCCCGAGCATCGCCGCCGTGGCCTCGTGGAGGGCGATCTCGTCGATGGCATCCGGCGCCGGAGCCCGGCCCTCGATCACGCGGTAGCGGTTCATCTCGAACCCGGCGGCGTCGTGGGGCGCGAAGATCGACACGAAGGCGTCGTCACGCCCGAGGATCTGCTCGGGAACGAGTCCCAGCACGGTGAAGCGGGCCACGGTGTCCACCTCGGCGATCCCATCGATGCCGGCGAGTTGGGCCTGGTCCTGGACGAAGATGGCGAAGTCGGCCGGGTTGGTGGCCTGGACGAAGCGATCGAGGGCGGTGCGGCTCCGGTCGGCGCCGAGCACGGCGGCGATGGTGACGCCGCCGACCACCGCGACGAGCAGCGACAGGGCGACGCACCGGCGCCAGCGGCGCCGGAGGTCGTTGCGTACCAGGAAGCGCACTGCGGCTGTCATCTGCCCCCCAGGCCCATCCGCGGCTGCCCTTCAGGAGACCACGAACGTCTGCTTCATGCCCAGCGAGAAGTGGGGCTTGCCGCCGGGCCCCGGGAGGAAGCAGACCACGGCGTACCGGCCGGGTTCCAGGTCGACGTTGGCGTAGGTGGGGTCCCCGCCGGGAGAGGCGAAGGTGGACCCGACCTGCTTCGCCTGGTCCTCGGGGGGCTCCTCGTCGGACGCGAGGAGCTGGTCGAGGTCGGCGCCGTCACCGAGCCGGATGATGATCATCTCGTGGGCGGACTCCCCCTTGTCCGTGAACTGGAACGCCACCTTCCCGGCGGATACCTGTTCGGGGATGCCCTCGAAGGCGTAGTCCACCGCGGTGACCGGGATCACCTGCGCGCCCTCGGCCGGGGCCGTGTCCGCCTCCGGGGTGTCCTGGCCCTGGGGCGGGTCGAACCCGCACAGGTCCACGTTGTGCTGGTCGACCCGGTTCATGGCCTCCTCGATCGTCGGGTCACCGAACACCTTGCCCATGTCGCCATCGGCGGCGATGAAGGCGTCTGCGACGGTGGTCACGTCGTCGGCGACCTCGGCCGGGGCCAGGGACTTCACCTCGGTGAGCTGCGCCTCCGTCGGCGGACCGTCCTGGTTGTTGATCTCGTCCATCTGTGCGCAGTACGAGGTCAGATCGGCGTTCTCGGCCGCAGTGGCCGTCGTCGTGGTCGTCGTCTGGCTCACCGCGATCGCCGTGGTGTCGTCGTCGCCGCATGCGGCCATCGCCACCGTGAGGCAGGCGGCGGCGGTGACGGCGAGGAGTCGCCGGGAGACGGGGCGGGCTGTGGGCATCGGTCCTCCATGGGATCGGTTCGATCGTCGGGTCCGATTGACCCACGAGGGCCGTCGCCCGCCCAGCCCGCTGGCACGAGACGTGGCGGTGGTGCCTGCCCCACCCCGGAAGACCGGCGTGCGCCCTCGTCCCCGGGTCGCCGTGGCGCGACGGTCGTTGCATGCGAATCGATGCTTCCGTCACCTCCATCTCCTGGATCCCGTCCGAAGCGATCAAGGGCAGCACCAAGCTGCCGTTCTCGATGGGCATGGCCCACTACGACGACCCGCCGCCCGAGTCGCTGGGCGACGACATCGACGGGGCGCTCGCGGCGCTGCGCGACGCCGACCGCTTCCGCTTCGCCAACCACCTGGCGGCGTGGATCGAGGTCGACGACGGACGGATCACCAGCTGGGGCCAGGACGGTTCGCCCATGATCGGCAGTACCACCATGAAGCTGGGCCGCTCGATCACGGTCGCCGCGGTGCCGTTCGCACCGATCGCCCTCGAACCCGAGGTGGGTGGCAGCTCGGTGACGTTCCGCCAGTCCGCCGGCGGCCGTACCGGCGTACCGGCGCCTCGCCACGTCAACCACCCGCCGTTCGTGCAGCTGGTGGCGCCGACGGCGTGGACCACGGTCGAGCTCACCATCCACGCCGACGGCCGTCACGAGATCGGCCTCGCGGGGGCGAGCCCGTTCCCGCGGCACTGGCTCTACGACCGTGACGGTGCCCTGACCCGCAAGAGCGGGATGATCGACTTCAAGGACTGGTATCGCACGGCCTTCGGCGCCCACACGCCGTGGGGCGACGAGGACTCGGCCGCGGTGGCCACCGAGGTCGAGACCGCACTCGAACGACGCCTGTCCCTCACGATCATGCGGTCCGGGCGCAAGCCCAGGATCCGCAAGCTCGCCGAGGGAGACATGCTGGTCCGTCAGGGCGACGAGGGCGACGAGCTGTTCCTGCTGCTCGACGGCGTGCTGGCGGTGGACGTCGACGGCGAGGAGCTGGCCGAGCTCGGCCCGGGCGCCGTCGTGGGCGAGCGAGCCCTGCTGGAGGGCGGTCTGCGCACCTCGACCCTCACGGCCAGGACTCCGGCGAAGGTGGCGGTCGTCCGCACGCCCGACCTCGACCCCGAGGCCCTGGAGGAACTGCGCGAGGGTCACCGGCGAGAGGACGTGCACTGAGCCGTGCGCATCCACCTGCTGGGTGTCCGCGGATCGACGCCGACACCTGGTCCCCAGTTCGCCCGTCACGGGGGGCACACCTCGTGCGTCGCGGTGCAGCGGGACGACGGGACGGTCCCCCTCGTCGTCGACGCCGGCACCGGCCTGCGCCACCTGCAGTCGCTGCTCGATGGCCAGGCGTTCACCGGCACCCTGTTGCTCGGCCACCTGCACTGGGACCACACCCACGGCCTGCCGTTCTCCCCGGCCACCGACCATCGCGATGCACGGGTGCGGGTCCTGGCGCCGTCCGAGGACGGTCGACCGGTCGACGAGCTGCTCGCCGGGGCGATGTCGCCCCCGAACTTCCCCATCGGCCCGGCCGACCTGCGCGGGGCCTGGTCCTGGGAGACGGCGACGGAAGGTCACCACGTGGTCGAGGGCATGGTCGTGCTGGCCAGGGAGATCCCCCACAAGGGAGGTCGCACCTTCGGCTATCGCATCGACGACGGCCGGCACTCGTTCGCCTACCTGTCCGATCACATGCCCCAGGCCCTGGGTGACGGGCCCGACGGCTGGGGGGAGTACCACGACGCCGCGCTGGCCCTGGCCGACGGCGTCGACGTGTTGATCCACGACGCCCAGTACACGGCCGAGGAGCTCGCCGCACGCGGCGCCTTCGGTCATGCCGCCGCCGAGTACGCCGTGGGCCTCGGACGAAAGGCCGGGGCCGGGCAGGTGGTGCTGTTCCATCACGACCCAGGCCGCACGGACGACGAGCTCGACGTCATCGTCGCCCGCTTCGCGTCGTCCGCGATGCCGGTGCTCGCCGCGGTCGAGGGCGGGGTCGTCCGCTTGTGACCCTCCGGGAGGGGGACGAGGTGGGAAGCGGATCCCTCGTCGGGCACGCTGGTGAACGATGAACGCACCCATCGACGCCATCGTCATCGGCTCCGGCCCGAACGGGCTCGCCGCCGCCATCACCTTGGCGCGAGCCGGCCACGACGTCACCGTCTACGAGGCCGCCGACACCCCTGGAGGAGGCACCAGAACCGCGGAGCTGACCGAACCGGGCTTTCGCCACGACGTGTGCTCGGCCGTGCACCCCTTGGCCGCCGGGTCACCGTTCTTCCGCAGCGTGCCACTCGAGCAGTACGGGTGTGAGCTGGTCCATCCCGACATCGCTCTGGTCCACCCGCTCGACGGCGGCCGGGCCGGCGTGCTCCATCGGTCGCTCGATGCCACCGCGCGCGGGGCGGGCGCCGACCACGAGGCCTGGGCCGACCTCTACGGCCCCCTGGTCCGCCACTGGGATCACCTCTCTGACCAGCTCCTGGGACCGATCGTGCGCGTGCCCCGCCATCCGATCTCGATGGCCCGCTTCGGCCTCGACGCCATCCGGCCGGCCGCCACGGTGGCCGACCGATTCCAGACCGACGAGATGCGCGGGCTCTTCGCGGGCATCTCCGCCCATGGGTTCCTCCCCCTCGACCGCCCGCTCACCGCCTCATTCGGCCTCATGCTGGGGAGCCTGGCCCACGTGCACGGCTGGCCTTTCGCCCGGGGTGGCTCCCAGACCCTCGCCGACGCGCTGGTCGGCTACCTCGAGGCGCTCGGCGGCCGGGTCGTGACCGGTCACCGGGTGGAGTCGCTGGCCGAACTCCCACGCCGCCGGATGCTGATCGCGGACGTGACCCCTCGGCAGCTCGCCCGCCTGGCCGGAGACGGCATCGATGCCAAGGCACGCCGCAAGCTCGAGCGATTCCGGTACGGCCCCGGGGCGTGCAAGGTCGACTACGCGCTGTCCGAACCGGTGCCGTGGTCCAACCCCGCTGCGCGGCGCGCCGGCACCCTCCACCTCGGTGGCACGCTGGGCGAGATCGCCGAGGCGGAGGCCGCGGTGGCCCACGGCGCACATCCGCCGCGGCCCTTCGTCCTCGCCGCCCAACCCAGCGTCGTGGACCCGACGCGGGCTCCGGCCGGCCGGCACACGCTGTGGGCCTACTGCCACGTCCCGAACGGTTCGACGGTCGACGTCTCCGACCGCATCACCGCTCAGGTCGAGCGGTTCGCACCCGGATTCCGGGACACCGTGCTGTCCAAGCACGTGACCACCGCGGCGGAGTTCGAGCAGTACGACCCGAGCTACATCGGTGGCGACATCTCCGCCGGCTCGCACGGCGGCACCCAGTTGGTCTTCCGGCCGTGGCCCGCCATCGACCCGTATCGCACCCCGCTCGACGGCGTGTTCCTGTGTTCGGCATCCACCCCGCCCGGCGGTGGTGTCCACGGGATGTGCGGCGTGCACGCCGCCCGGTCAGCGTTGCGCTGGCTCAGCGACTGACGACAACCGTCGCTCGATCCCCGAGATGGCCTCCTCGAGGCGAGCGTCGGCGAAGACCCTGTCCTCGACCTGCATGCGCTCGAGGAACTCCGCGGCCGGCATCGGACGACCGAGGTGGTAGCCCTGCATCCGGTCGCAACCCTGCGACTCGAGGAAGCGACGCTGCTCCTCGGTCTCGACCCCTTCCACCACCAGCTTCATCCCGAGGCTGCGCGACATGGCGATGGTGGCGGCGACGATGGCCGCCGAGCTGGGGGTCATCGACTGCACGAACGACCGGTCGAGCTTGAGCGTGCTCACCGGCAACTCGCCGAGGTATTGCAGCCCGCAGTACCCGGTGCCGAAGTCGTCGATGGCTGCCTTCACACCGAGCTGGCGCAACTCCCGCAGCCGCTCAGCGACCAACGACACGTCGTCGACGGCCGCGTTCTCGGTCAGTTCGACCACCAGGCGCGTCGGATCGACACCGGACTCACGCAGTGCTGCGGTGATCGACGACACCAGGTCCTCGCGGAAGTGGCGAGGACTCACGTTGATGTTCACGAAACGGTCGCCGCAGCCCTCCAGCGCCCACTCGGCCAGCTGGCGGCACGCGGCTCGGATCACCCAGTTGCCGAGCTCGATGATGAGGTTCGACTGCTCGGCCACCGGAATGAAATCGTTCGGTGGGATCATGCCCCGCTCGGGATGGATCCAGCGGATCAGGGCCTCGGCGCCGCAGGTGCGGCCATCCGCGGCCTCGACGATGGGCTGGTAGTAGAGCACCAGTTCGTCGTGTTGGATGGCGTGACGAAGCGCGGTCTCGAGCTCCAATCGGGTGGCGACCTGCTCGTGGAGCTCGGCGCTGAACAACTCGACGGCAGCCCCGCCCCGGTCCTTGGCCCGGTACATGGCGGCATCGGCCGCGTTGACCAGATCGCCGGGAGTGGACCCGTCGTGGGGGAACACCGCGACGCCGATGCTGCCCCCACTGTGCACGGCTTGGTCACCCACCATGATCGGGTCCCGCAGCGCGTCGAGGATGCGGGTCGCGACCAGCGTCACGTCGTCGGGGGCGGCCAGGTGCGGCAGCAGGATGGCGAACTCGTCGCCGGCGAGGCGGGCCACGGTGTCCTCGTGGCGGGCGCATGACTCGAGCCGACGGGCCGTCTCCTGGAGGAGCTGGTCGCCGGCGTCGTGGCCGAAGGTGTCGTTGACGTCCTTGAACCGGTCGAGATCGATGTAGAGGATGCCGACCGGCGCATCGTTGCGCTGGGCGTGGGCCATCGCCCGCTCGAGCCGATCCATGTACAGCAGGCGATTGGGAAGGCCGGTGAGCACGTCATGACTCGCCTGGTGCTCGCTGTCGGCCCGTTCCAGCAACAGGCTGACGATGTGGATGGCGAGGACCGACCCGATGAGGGCGGCCCCCACCGCAATCGTGCCCGAGACCGCGACCCGCCAGATCACCTCGGCGGCCAACACGGTGGGGGCGGCGACGATGGCGACCACGACGACGGCGGCATGGGCCCCGGAGAACAGCGGCGCCTCGACCGGGGTGGAGGCCACCCGTTCGACGAAGGCGTCGTAGAGAGAGCCGAGGCCCACCGTGACCAGTGCCGCGGCGATCGGGACCATCGCCAGCGGCCCCGGAGAACGGCCGGTGGCCAGTTGGAGCGCGGCAGTCAGGTGCCCGACCAGCAGGGCGCTCACCGCGCCCCCGGCGACCAGGACCGGCAGGCGTGGGGTGATGTCGGAGGTCATGGCCCGGACGATGACCACCACCAGGGCCACGTCGAAGCCCACCAGCAGGGACATCAACGCCGCGCCGGTCGGGTTCCAGGCCACTCCGGTCGTCGACATCCGATCGATGGCGACCTGCAGCCCGATCGCGCCGGCTGCGCCGATCAGGATGGCTTCCACGACCACGTCGCTGTCGCGGATCAGTTGGTACCGACCCACCAGATGGAGCAGCGCCCGCCCCAGCACGGGGTAGGCCAGGATCGCGGCCAGTGGGCGCCACATCGACATGCCATCAGCCGTGACGTCGACGAGGCGGACGTCGGCCAGACCGGCATCGGAGAGGGTGAGCACCGTGATGCCCAGCGCGGCCACGAGGCGACCGCGGACCACCCCGGGATCTCGCTCGAAGCCGACCGCAGCGGCGAGGGCGATCACACCGAGCGTGCCGGCCCCCCGGACCACGGTCGGAGCCGTCCACGTCGCCAGCACGGCGAGCACCGCGAGCGCCACGACGCCCAGGAACTCGGCTCGCCCCCGGAGACGGTGACGCGCCCGTTCCCGGATGCTCGACATGGTGACGTCGAGATCGGCGTCCTTCGCCGCGGCGGATGCATCGAAGACGGTCAGGGTGGAGACATCGGCACTGTCAGCACCGCAGCACATGGCCCGATCGCGTCATTCCGGTCATGGTCCGCCGACGAAGGAGGATCCGGTCTGTCTCATTCACCCGGTTTCCCCGCCGACGACACGAACGAATGTTCGGCAAGGGTCGTTGCGCGCAGACTGTCCGATCTCGTTGCGGATCAGCCCGGTCCAGGTAGGAAGCGTCGGGGGTGGCGGCCGTCGACGTAGCCCACGAACGGTGGGTAGATGTTGTAGCCGAGCAACTCCTGCAGGCGCGGGGGCAGGCCCGCCACCACCTCGGGTGCGACCCCGATCACGTGGTTCTCCTGGGGGCGCAGCCAGGCGGCGGCGTACTCGAGGATGACCCCCAGGCGAGCGGTGTCGGTGCGGTTGGCGCCGCCACCGTGCCAGATGCTCCCGGTGTAGAACGCCACGCTCCCGGCCGGCATCTCGGTCCACGCCAATTCGTCGTCGCCCGCGGGATGGCCGCCGGGCGGCCACCGATGGCTCCCCACCACGAACCGGGTGGCCCCGTTGGCGACGGTGAAGTCGTCGAAGGCCCACATGGTGTTGAGGACGACCTCGTCGTGTGGCTCGGGCAGCGGATAGATGCTGTCGTCCCGGTGCAGGACCTGCGCGGGTTGGCCCGCGCCGATCAGGATTCCGGTCGGTGCGCTGAGCTGGGCCGGACCGATCAGGCCCTCGACGACGCCGAGCAGGACCGGATCGGTAGCGAGATCGTCGAAGCTGCGGGTCTTGCCGAACAGCCGGTAGATGCGTTTGGTGCCGAATCCCTCGAAGTCATTCCGTCCGGTCGGTGTCGTCTCGAGGAGGCGGTCGAGCTCGTCGTGCATCGACCGGACGCGGTCGGGATCGAGCACCCGTTCGCACACCGCCGCGCCGTGGTCGCGGAGGGCGCCGAGGACGGCGTCGGCGGCGAAGTCGACCCGCGGGATCACGACTCGATGCTCCCACACCGGACGGACCGCTGCTGACTCTCACGAACGGAGGCGTACCGTCCCGACCGTGGCCCCCGTCGACGATCGGATCACTCGCGACCGGGTTCGGCGCCGAGCCGCGCTGGCCTTGGCTGTGGTGGGCGTCCTCGACATCGCATCCGGGGTCACGCCGCCGCTGGTCGATCGTCTCCAGGCGGTGCGAGGCCTGGTCCCGTTCACGGTTCCCCAAGCCTCCGCGATGGGAGTCACCGCCGCGGGGATCGCGTTGATCATGCTGGCGGGCGGTCTCCGGCACGGTCACCGCCGGGCGTGGACCTCCTCGGTCGTCCTGCTCGTCGCATCCGCGGCGCTCCACCTGGTCAAGGGCCTCGACGTCGAAGAGGCCGTCGTCGCCATCGCCGTTGCCGCGCACCTGGTCCGGTGGAGGCGATGCTTCCCCGCTCCGGCCAGTCCCCAGAAGACCCTGGCGGCCGCGATCACCATCGTGGTGAGCGCCGCGGTGGCCGTCGTCGCCGGCGGCTTCGCGGTCTACCTCGATCACGCCGGTGGCGCGCATCCGAGCATCGTGACCGCCGCCCTCGCCGCGGCCCAGCGGCTTCTCGGTCTCACGTCCATCCCCGTGCCCGGCCGGGTCGGGCACTTCGTGACCCCGACGATCGAGACGGTCGGACTCGTGGCCCTGGCCACCGCCATCTGGCTGGCGCTCCGACCCATCATCCACCGTCCCGCGGCCGTGGCCGAGATCGATCCACGAGCCCGCGACATCGTCACCCGGCACGGCGCCGGCACCCTCGACTACTTCGCACTGCGTGACGACAAGCGCTGGTTCTTCCACGGTGAAAGCGTGGTCGCTCACTCGGTACGGGGCGGCGTGTGCCTCGTCTCACCGGACCCGATCGGGCCCGTCGGCGAGCGCCAGGCGGTGTGGGAGGCCTTCCACGCCCACGCGGACCGGCGCGGGTGGTCGGTCGCCGTACTCGGCGCCGCCGACGACTGGTTGCCGGTGTACCGGTCGACGGGGATGCGGTCGATCTACGTCGGGGACGAAGCGGTGGTCGACGTCGCCGGATTCGCGCTCGCCGGCAAGCGGGCCAAGGGGATCCGCCACGCCGTCAACCGTGCCGAGCGGGCCGGGTACACGTTCGCGCTGTACGACCCGTCCTGCCTCGACGACGAGCTCGAGTGCAAGCTGCGGCGGGTCCTGACCCAATCGCGACGTGGCGGGGTGGAACGCGGCTACTCGATGACGTTGGGCAGGGTGTTCGACCCGAACGACCACGGTCTGCTGCTCGGTGTCGCCTTCGAACCCGATGGCGAACCGGCCGCGTTCTGCCAGTTCGTCCCCGCTCCCGGTCACGCCGGGTGGTCCCTCGACCTCATGCGACGGACCAACCGACCGCACCCGAACTCGATCACGGACTTCGTCGTGGTGTCCACCATCCTCGCCATCAAGGAGTGGGGAGCGCAGGAGCTCGCCCTCAACTTCGCCACCCTGCGGGCCGTGCTCGCGGGGGAGGCCGGCGACCGTTGGACCACCCGCATGCAGGCGCTCATCGCCCGGCACCTGTCCGACTCGATGCAGATCGAATCCCTCTGGCGCTACAACACCAAGTACCGGCCGCGCTGGCAGCCCCGATACGCCGTCTACGACGGTCCGGAGCACATGGTGCCCGCCGCGTTTGCCATGGCCCGAGCCGAGTCGTTCTGGGAGCTGCCGGCGATCGGTCGGTTCCTCCGGCCCGACCCATTGCCCGAACCCGTCCGATCGTCGAGCTGACCGATCGCACCATGTGATCTGCGGCGCCCGTTCTCAGTCGCCGCTCTCAGTCGCCGCTCTCGGTCGGTGGTGGAGTCGGGGCGCGGATCGCCAACGTCTCGATGCCATGGCCGGGATGGGCGAAGAAGACGTTGAGCTGCGACGCCAGGGTGGTGGCGACGTGGTCGGCCTCGAGGAGGCCCCCCTTGAACCCCTGCTTCGCCCAGTGCGGTCGAACGGCCTCGAAGGCGTCGGGGTCGAACTCGTCGGCGAACCCGCTGGGGCCGGTGGGACCCAGCACGACCGTCACGAAACGGTGACCGCCCGGGCTCTCCGTCCGCCAGCCATCCATCGTCGCCTCCAGGGCGCGCTTCGACGCCGCGTAGGGCACGAGCGAGTGCCGGGGGTCGGCGGCCGAGTCGGACGAGAACACCACGACGACCGCGGTCGGGGTGAGGTACGGGAGCGCGGCCGTGATGACCAGGTTCGGCCCGAAGGTGTTCACCGCGAAGATCCGAGTCCAGTCCTCCGCCGTGGTGGTCTCGATCGGCTGCAACGGAGACGTGCCCGCGGAGTAGACGACGGCGTCCACCGTTCCCCCGAGCACCTCGGCGGCCTCATCCACCGCTCGACGGATGTCCGCCGCGTCGGCGACGTCGACGGTGACGATGTGACCGGCACCGGCCTCGGCGACGGCGGCGGCCAGCTCGTCGGCCCGCCGCGCCATGAACGCGACGTCCGCGCCGTGCCGGGCCAACGTGACCGCGGTGGCTCGCCCGGAGCCGGACGAGGCTCCGATGACCATGATCTTGCGTCCGACGAGTGCGTCCATGATTCCCCCCTGCGTGTTCGATCTCGTGGTGGATCTTGCCGCGTGGCGACCCGCTACGAGGAAACAGCCATCCCCTGCAGCATCCCGCCGTCGACGAGGATGTCGATCCCGGAGATGAACGATGCGCCATCGGAGAGCAGGTAGGCGACGACATCGGCCACTTCCCCGGGTTCGCCCAGGCGCGACAGCGGCGTGTTGGCCAGCATCTCGGCCATGATCGGCTGCTGCACCATCTCCTGACGTCCCATCGGCGTGTCGATCAGACCCGGGGACACGGAGTTGACCCGCCCGCCGCGGGCCCCCCAAGAAACCGCGGCCCGGCCGACGGCTCGGATCACACCCCGCTTGGCCAGCGAGTAGGCGAAGCCACTGTGGTCGGTGAGGGCCGCCGCCCGGTCGAGGAAGTCGGGAGCGCGGGTGTCGTCGAGGACCCGGTCCTGATCCTCGTCGACGAAGCCGGCGACCTGGTACGCCGACGACGACGAGAAGCACACCGCGGCCGACCCTTCCTCTGCCAGCGTCTCGAACCCGTCGAGGACGAGCTGCGTGCCCAACAGGTCGACCTCGAACATACGACGGACCTCGCCCATCGTGGGTGAGATGCCGGCGGCATGGACGAGCGAGCGGAGCGGTCCCAGGCCCCGGACCCGCTCGACCAGCGCGTCCACGCCGGTGGGGTCGGCGACGTCGCACGCAACGCCGACCGTGCCGTCGATTTCGGGCGCCTGGAGGTCGACGGCCACGAGGACGTCGGACCTCCCCCGGAGCCGCTCCACACATTCCCTGCCCATTCCGCGGGCGGCTCCGGTGACGACTGCGACCGACATCGCTCCTCCTGGGTTCGGGTCACGGCGACACGGTGACTTCGATGGCTTCGATGGCTTCGATGACGCGGCGATCGTAAGGGTCTGGTGCCCGGCGCGGTCGTGAGGCACCAGCCCCCTGGTTCGTCAGATCACGGCGCGCACGCGTTCGGGTCGTCGAAGTGGCCCGGCGTGCTCGGGAACGCCTTGCCGGCACCATGGTCGCGACTGTCGGTGTGGTAGACGAAGGCGAGCTCGTCGTAGGCCGATGTCGTGGGATCGGACACGTCGGTCTCGACCTGACCGCCACCGAGGGTGAAGGTCCAGGCCTTGAGGAACTCCTCCATGCTCGGGCTGTGCTGGCGGACGTCGTTGTAGCCGCCGTAGGCCGCGTTGCAGTGCGTGTAGAGGTTGTAGGCCCCGTTCCAGTCGAGCAACCGGTCGCCCTCGTTGGGGCCGTTGTCGGCCACGTCGCCCTGCAGGATGTCGCGGTCCCAGCCGCCGTACTGCCAGTCGATGCCCTGGTGGTGCTGGTTGGTCGTGACGTCGCCGTCGTCGGTGTCGGTCATCTCGAACCAGGCGCAGGGATCGTTGGTGACGGTGTTCTTCTTGGATCCGGTGGTCACCGGCCATGCCGCACCGACGCAGCCGGCGTAGCCGCCGCGAGGCCGCCAGTCGATGACGTCGGCACCGAGGTCGCCAGTATCCGGATCGATGGATGGGCCAGAGGTGGCGCCCTTGCCACCGAGCACATAGTCGACCATGCGGTCGTCGGTACCCCGCGCGTTGGGGTCGAAGGTCTCCGCGATCCAGCAGTCGGGGGAGACGAGCATCGTGTCGACCGCGGGGTCGCAGCCCTTGCCGCCCCACAGGACGTCGGCGCCGTCGTCACCGAAGACGATGTCGCCGCCGCTGTCGCCGTTGATGAGGTCGTCACCCACGCCGCCGTGCAGCGAGTCGTGTCCGTTGCCGCCCCGGATCCGGTCGTTGCCGCCGAATGCGACGCCGTCGAAGGGCATCTTCGCCGGCGGGACGGCCTGGGTGTCGATCGGGTCACCCGACGGGTCGACGAAGTGATCGCCGATCACGTCGTGCTGGAGGTCGACAACGCGTGTGACCGACCCCTCGAGGAAGCCCGAGTAGTCGATCTTGGGCACCTGGTTGTAGGAGAGCGACAGGGCCCGGCTGCCGTCCTCGTAGCGGTCGACGATGCCACCACGGTCACCGAGGATGGCGTCGTCGCCGTCCTCGCCCCACAGCTGGTCGTCGCCGAGCTCGCCGTACATGTCGTCGTCGGCAGCGCCGCCCCACATCTGGTCGTTGCCGTCCTGGCCGTACATGAAGTCGTCGCCGCCGTCCCCGAAGAGCTGATCGGCGCCGAACGCACCCAGCACCTCGCAGGTGTTGGCGCCCGGTTCCGAGCAGAACCGGGTCGAGGGCTCGCCCTCGGCCGGGATGCGGATCGCGGCGCTGGACCCGTCGACCGACTCGTAGCGCAGTGCGTACGGCTCGTCGACGAGGGCGGTCGTGCCGGCGATGGGGATTGGATGGCGGCGCGCGGTGCCGTTGTCGCCGAGCTCGAAGTCGGACGCGCCGTCGCCGTGGATGACGTCGCCCGCGTCTCGGAAACCGATCCGCGAGCTGCCGCCGAGCAGGTCGTCCTGGCCGTCGTCCTCGACGGGTCCGTTCAGGCCGGACTCGTCGCTGGGGCTGCCCGGCCAACCCGGGTTCGTGATCGACACGCTTGCCGAGGACAGGCTCTGATCACCCCAGAGGTGGTCGGCGTCGCCGTTGCCCTCGGCATAGTCGTCGCCGCCGCCGCCGGAGATGTCGTCGGGCCCGTCCTGGCCCAGGATCACGTCGACGTGGGCGCCGCCCGAGAGCTGGTCGCCGCCGAAGCGGGGCTGCGAGGGTGCGTTGAGGATGCTGCCGTCGTTGGACAGATCGAGCAACCGGATCGAGCGGCGGGTCTCGATCGCCGCGGCGCTGCCGATGCGGTTGGTCAGCTCGCTGTAGGGCAGGTTGCGGGTGACGATGGCGTTGTCGCCGGTGATGACGTCGTCACCACCACCGCCCCAGACGGCGTCGCCCACGTCGGGTTGGCCGGCCGCGGCGTCGCCGGCGCCGGCGCCCTGGATGGTCGAGCTGCCGCCGACGAGGTCGTCGTCACCGGCGTTGCCCTCGACCCAGTCCCGGCCCGGTCCGCCCTCGACGTAGTCATCGGCCGCATTGCCCTTCAGCCGGTCGTTGCCGGCCTGGCCCAGGATCACGTCGACACCCGTCGCGCCGACCACGTCGTCGTCGCCGGAGGTGCCGGCGTGCGGGGGCGTGTCGCCGAGGTCGTAGAGCACGATCACCCGCTCGGGGATGCCCCGGTTGGTGGTGAGCGGGCTCACCGTCTCCGGGGTCGTCGCCCGGTGGACGATGCCGTTGTCGCCGATGACGACGTCGCTGTCGCCGCCCCCGTCGATGGTGTCCCCGGCGTCGAACTGGCCGCCGGCCGTCTGGTCGGCCGCCGTACCGGTCTCGATGGTGGAGCTGCCACCGACGATGTCGTCGACGCCTGCGTCGCCGTCGATCACGTCGGCATCCTGGCCGCCCTCGAGGTAGTCGGCGCCGTCGCCGCCGCCGATGGTGTCGATGCCGGCCTGGCCGAAGACGACGTCGTTCTCGTCGCCGCCCTCGATCTCGTCGCCGCCGGAGGTGCCGGCGGTGGGCGTGTAGCCGAGGTCGAGCAGCCGGACCGAGCGCTCCTGGTTCAGACGGTTCTGGGTCGCGAGGTGACCGGTGCCGGTGCTCACGTCAGCGAGGCGGGCGTTGTCGCCCGTGATGACGTCCTCGCCGGCATCGCCGAAGAGGTGGTCGCCGTCGTCGGGTCGTCCGACGGCATCGGGCCCGGTGTCGCCGGCGGCGAACTCGCTGCTCCCGCCGATGATGTCGTCGTCGCCACCCTCGCCGTGCACGGTGTCGACGCCGTTGTTGCCCTCGACGTCGTCGTCGCCGATCCCGCCGAAGACCACGTCGCCCCCGAGGCCGCCGTAGATGGTGTCGTCACCGCTGGCGCCCCAGATGAAGTCGCCGGCTCCGGCACTGGGTGCGGTGCCGTCGAGATCGAGCGGGTACCAGTCGCCGTTGTCGGGACCATTGTCGGTGGCGTTGTCACCGATGATGGTGTCGGCGCCGGTGTCGCCGAAGAGGAAGTCCGTGGTATCGGGCCGGTCGTCGCCCTCGGCGGCGTGGGTGCCGCCGATGATGACGTCGGCGTCCGCGCCGCCGGTGATCCAGTCGATGCCGTCGTTGCCCTCGATCTCGTCGAGGCCGGCGTCGCCGTAGATGGTGTCGGTGCCGTCGTTGCCGTAGAGGTGGTCGGCCGCGGGACCGCCGTGGATGGTGTCGGGACCCGAACCACCCCAGATCTGGTCGGCGTCGGCGCCGCCGGCGAGCGTGTCGGTGCCCGACTCGCCGCAGGCGAGGTCATCGGCACCCTTCACCGAGACGTCGTCGTTGCCGCCGCCGGCGCGGACGTTCTCGACGCCGGCGCCACCGATGATCTTGTCATTGCCGTCCGAGGCCGTGTTCACACTCTCGTCGACCGGGTCCGACGCCACGGGCGAGCCGGGGCCGCAACGGACGGACGGGTTGTACCCGTCGCCGTCGATCGCCGCGCCGCCGTCACCGCCGATGATGTGATCGTCGCCGGTGCCGCCGACGAGGACCTTGTAGGCCGGATCCACGTCGGCAGGCAGGTCGCGGTGGGTGACCGAGCGCGACGGGCCGTAGCCATCGTCCGGGCCGGCCGGGCCCACGTCGGATGCCTCGGCGATCACGTAGTCGTCGTCCGGTCCACCGAAGATGGTGTCCTGGCCGGTACCACCGACGAGGACGTCTTCGCCGGCACCGCCGCGGAGATCGTCGACCTCGTCGGGCTGGGAGTGCCCGATCACGAAATCGACGCCGGTGCTGCCATAGACGGTGTCGTTGCCGGTGCCGGTGTCGACGGTGTTGGTGTGGCCGTCGTCGGCGCCGCCGTCGGCGTCGGGACCGAGGCCGGGGTCAGGGTCTGCATCGAGGCCGCCCGTGTCCGGCCCGGTGATGATCAGGTCGTCACCGTTGCCACCCGCGAAGCTGTCGTCGCCCGTGCCGCCGACAAGCGTGGCACCGGGTGAGGTGAACAGGGCTTCCTGGTCCGGGTGCAACTTGGCGAGGTCGGTCGAGTCGGGGGCAACGGCGAGGGTGTCCATGCCGTCGTTGCCGTAGACGTGGCTGGGGCCGAGGCCCACGTGGAGCACGTCGTTGCCATCGGTGCTGTGGTTCTCGGTCGAGTCCGGGTTCGTGAACGTGGTCCAGTCGGGCACGGTCACGGACGCGCCGGCCTCACCGGCGCTGCCGTTGGGGTCGCCGCCGTCGCGGTCGTCGTTGATGAGTTCGTTGAGGCTCAGGGGGTCCGTCGGGTCGTAGTCGATGAACGAATCACCGGCCACGATGTCGTTGCCGTTCCCGACGGTGATGCTGTCCTTGCCCGGGCCGCCGGCGACGACGGCTGCCGCGTCCGGACGCACGTACACCGGCGTCTCGTTGGCGGGATCGAGCACGGTGCGGTCGCCGGTCACGATGATGTCGTCACCGCCGCCGCCGTCGACCCACGAGTTGCCGATGCCGGTCTTGATCTTGTCGTTCCCGCTGCCGCCGAAGACGATGGCGTCGAGGTCGTACTGCGCCGTGGGTGGCGCGTCACCCGTGGGACTGGTGTCCTCCTTGCCGTCGCCGAGGAAGGTCACGCTCATCGGCCCGCCGTAATCGTGCCCGTCGACGATGACCCGTTCGATGTTCGGGTTCCGATACTCCCGGCGGATGCCCAGCATGGCCACCGACACGCCGGCGAAGGTCGGATCGCCGTCCTCCGGGTAGTCGTGGAGGGAGGTGATCTTGATGGTCTCCTTGTCCTGGTTCACGTAGTCGGGACCGCGTGGACCGTCGAGCGACGCGGCATAGACCACGAGCGTCGTGCCATCGCCGGTGAGCCCGCCGAGCTCGGGCGGGGGTGGATCGCAGTCCGGTGCCGCGCTGAAGTCGAGCAAGGTCACGTCGACGATGGTGAAGTCGAAGGTGACAGCGAACGGGGAGAACCCGAGCGTCACGTAGGCCTTCAGGAACACGTAGATCCGGCCCGACACGGTGAACAAGCAGATGGGGTTGTTCAGCGCAGCCTGGAGGAACTCGCTGATGCGGAACTTGCCGTCGGCGTTGGGGTCGTTCCACAGGAACGAGACCGTCAAGCCGACCCCGCCCTCGATGCCCACCTTGATGATGACGGCGCTCACCTCGGCACCGGCCGCGATCTCCCCGTTGAACGTCACCACCGGGATCGGCTTGCCGTCCTCGGTCGTGTAGAAGAACAAGCTCTGGAGGATCACGTCGCCCACCGAGGCGATGTCGAACGTCTCGTCGTTCTGAGCTCGCTCGACGGCCTTGCGGATGCCGTAGGTGTCGAAGCCGGCCACGAGGCGCAGGGTGACCGATGCCTGCCCGTGCAGGGTCACGAAGACAGGCGGTGGGGCGTAGACGGGCCCGAACGACTGGCGCCAGTCGAATCCGAGCCGGAGGGGTCCGGAATCGAACTTGACCAGGTCGACATCACCACCGAGGAGGAGGTTGAACAGGCTGGCCGGGTTGTCGAAGACCGGGAAGGAGAACCCGGCCTTGGCCGACGGGGAGTCCGATCCCGACAGCGAGCCGGTGGTCTTGGAATCCTTGGCGTCGAGCTTGCCGGCGATCGAGGCGAAGCTCGTGCCGCCGTCACCGTCGACCTTGCTCCCCGCCTCGATCATGCTCTCGGTGTTGTCGGGCGTGGCGGTGTTGTCGACCACCTTGGTCGGATCCAGGTCGAAGCTGCCCAGCGGGATGAGGCAGGTGGCGGTGCACTCGGGCAGGTTGTTGATGAAGTTGACGACGCCGGCGATGGTGTCGACGAAGTCGAGCTTCGGTCCGCCGGCGACGGTGCTGAACGCCTTGGCGATCGACACGATGGTGACGTCGTCACCTCCCGCGAGGTGGCTGAGGTCCGACAGCACGGGGATCGGCGCGTAGAGCGTCTTGATCACCGGGTCGAGCGGGGATGTGACCTTCTTGATCTCGTTGACGATCGGCCCTAGGACCTCGCCGAACACCGCGCCGGCGTCGATGGCGACGTTGGTGAACTCGACCGTGGGCAGGGTCGCCCCGTCGTTGGGGTCGTCGTTGCTCCACGACCAGTCCATGATGAACTGGGCCTGGACGCCCGGGAAGCCGACATCGTCGCCGGGCCGCGCCTTGAGCAACCAGTTCAGGTGGAGACCGGCGCTCAGCTTCACGTCGAAGAGCGAGTCGAAGCTGGCGTCGGACAGGTCGGCCGCGGTGAGCAGGCCGTCCGGGTCGTCCGGGCTCTTCAGGTCGATGGAGAACACGCCGCCGAACAACGGTGCCGCCGTCGACGGCGCGCTGGTGCAGCCGTCGACGGTGTCGAGGCAGTTCTGGGCCGTGATGGTGATGAAGCCGAGCTGGGCCGTGATGGCGTCGGGGAGCGTGAAGTTGAGGCCGAGGGCGAGTTCGGGTTCGGTCTCGCCGTTGGCCGCGCCGTTGGTGTCGATGAAGAAGCCCTTCGACTTGCTCAGCCCGAACTCGAAGTGCAGCCGATAGCCCAGCTCGTAGCCGGGGCCCTCGCCGTCCTTGCCCTCGAGGGACAGTCCGGGCACGCCGATGTCGAGCGGAACGGAGTCGGTGATGCACGGGTCGCTGACCGGGCAGGAGAGGGTGCCGCCGGTGAAGTCGCCCTGGTGCACGTCGAGGACGATCCGCACCGAGTCGAGGTCGGTGTAGGCGCAGTCGACGAGCTGCGGGTTGGTGCCCGACGTGTTGTCGGGGGCACCGCTCGGCGACGCGTTGTCGTCAGTGAAGCTCGCACTCGTGGTCTCGCCGACCTTCTTGTAGGAACCACCGTCCTCACGGAAGACGACGTAGCCGTCGGCGCCGTCAGCCGGCGACCACTCGATGAGGTTGTTGTACGTACCGATGTCTGATTCACCGGCCGTCGTCGAGCCGGTGTCGCTGAGCAGCGAGTACTCCCGCTCGTCATCGGCGTTGAGCTGGTACGACTCGACCTTGTAGTTGTAGGTGACGTCGTTGCTGGTATCGCCGTCGTCTCCCTGGGGGGTGACGGTGGGCGCGCCGGGTGGGAGCAGGGTCGACATGCAGCGGGTGTCGACCGTGACCAGGTCGGGGTTCACGCCGGCGTCACTCAGGGCGCTGTCGAGGGAGTTGTTGACCCAGTCGCGGATGCCCTGGGTGTCACCGAGGTTGCCGTCGCCGGGCAGGGCGGCGAGGGCGTCGTTGATCGCGGTGCGCAGGTTGCCGACGAAATCGGCGCCCTGCTGGAGGTCGTCGCCGATGAGCGGGATCTTCCCCCCGAAGCTGGCCTCGTTGAGCGCGGTCTCGATCAGGCGCAGGTAGTCGTCGAGCCCGTTCATCTGCCCGAAGTCGATGATGTTGGCCAGGATGGCGTCGGCGAGATCGGCCGGATCGGGTGTCTCCAGCCGAGGGTGGCCGTCGATCGGGTCGCCACCGAGGTCGAAGTAGTCGCTGGTGGGCGTCGTGTCCTTCGGCAACCGGATGGCGAAGGCGTTCGACTTCGTCGAGTCGGTGATCACCTTGTCGTAGGTCGACCCCCCATCCGTGCTGATGTAGAGCGGGAAGTTGGCGCACAGCGCGAGGTCCTCGCTGGCGTCGGGCAGGCTGCAGTCGACCGCGCTGCTGCTGGCGTTCAGCTCGGCCCCGACATCGTCCATGAAGTCCGAGAACGAGACCGGGGCACCGCTTGCCGAACCGTCGGCGAGGTCGACCGAGTAGCTGGCCTTGGCCGTGGCCTTCTCGCCACCGTCGGAAGGGTCGCCGAGCGAGAGCTTGAGCGGTCCCAGGGTGGACGTGAGCGCGGCGTCGCTCACGTCGGCGTCGAGGTTCACGCCGATGCTCGAGTCATCGAGGATCTGGAGGTCGCCCGGGCCACCCGGCCCGTCGCCGGGCGCGAGGGGGATGACGATGCCCATCTGGATGTGCCCGCCGGCGTCGAGGGCGACCGAACCCGAGCCCTTGACCCCGGCGACCTCGAAGTCGCCGGCCGGGATGTCGAAGTCGAACTGCACCGGCGCACTGGTGTGGTAGCTGCGGGTCCAGTCCAGGTGGAGGATCACGGCGTTGGCGCCGGAGTCGTACTCGAAGGCGAGTGGCGTCCCACTCAGCCGTTCGTCGAGCTGGCGGACCAGCTCCTGCAGGTTGTCCGAAGGCGCGGCCTCCAGCCAGGAGATGGCGTCATCGAGCTCCGAGCGCAGGACGTACGACGTGCCCGCCGCTGGGGTCGTGGTCCAGTCGGCGGCCATGGTCAGCGTGTCGTCGGTGACCGATGCGACGACACCCACCTGGGTGCCCACGACCACGGTGCGACCGACGAGGTCGCTGGTGAAGGCGTTGCCCTCGCCCGTCGACCGCGAGCTGTCGGTCAGCGTGTTGCCGGTGAAGCTGACCGCAGGGCCGCCGCCCGATTCGTCGGTCCGCAACAGGTCCCGAAGCGAGCGTCCGACCACGGGGATCTTCTCGCTGAACACGGCGGCCGCCGGGTCGGTCGGATCGGCGTTGCCGAGCGCGCTGTCGAGGGTCTGCAGCGTCTTGAGGATGATCGAGAACAACGCCCGCGGATTGGACGGGTCGAAGTCGAAGGCGAGCAGCTCGGAGAGGTCGGAGGCGTCGAACTGCGGTCCGTCGGTACCGGTGGTCTGGTTCAGATCGTTCCAGCTGAAGTCGGCATGGGCGGTGTGGGACCCGAGGAAGTCCGGAGCGCCGGGAACCGATGCGTCCACGCTCCCGGTGGCGCGGATCGACGTGTGGAACGCCAGGAGGCTGCCCGGGTCATTCAGCAGCAACGTCACGACTTCACCGAACGTCAGGTCGCCGTTGTCCTGCAGGTCGACCTCGAGCATGTGGTCGTCAGGACCGGGTGTCGCGGTGCAGTCGGAGCCGGCGTTGGTCTGGCAGACGTGGACGTCGCCCTGCAGCTCGACCTGGAGGAAGCCGGCGTTGGCGAAGATGTCGGCGTCGGCGTCGATGGGGAAGTCGGCCGTGAACAGCGGGGTGTTACCGGTGCGGAGCAGCACGCGGTCGGCGCCGATGGGCGTGGCGCTGGCCAGGTAGGTGCTTCCGTCCGGGTTGCTGATCTCCATCGGCGGGTCGTGCAAGGTCGGCGGCTGGAGGTCGAGCACGAGGGTGATGGTGGCGGCGTAGGACGGGGTGACCTGGGCGCTGGCGTTGACGCCGTTGGCGGCGGCGATGCCGCCTTGCGCCTTCAGGGCATCGCCGAGCTGGACGGTGCCGACATCGCCCTGCATGCCCGAGATCGTGTACGCGACACCCGCGGTCGGTGTGGTGGGCGACCACCCGTTGGCGTCGAGCGTCAGCGTCGTGTCCGTGTTGTGGACGATGGTGCCGCCGGATGTGCCGGCGACGACGTGGTGGCCGGCGAACTGATCGGTCTCCCAGGTCTGGCTCGGGTCGTTCAGCGACATGCCCCCGTAGGTGACACCGGCCCCGCCGCCCGATGACGCCGCGCCGGCGCCGTTGAGATCGACCGGTCCGGGCGCGGCGCGGCTGAGCGTGAGGTCGAAGGCCAGCTTGCTGGTGGCGTCGTCGTAGCTGACGGCACCGATACCGATGTCGCCGCCGGACACGTCGGGGAGCGTGGCCGTCTCGAGCAGGTCGAACAGCTGCTGGATCGAGACGAAGTCCGGGGTGCCGGCGCTGGCGGGGTCCTCGTCGGCGGTGGTGGTGTGGTCGTGGAGGAACTCGATCAAGCCCTCGTCCAGCCGGATGGCGTCGGACAGCTTGCCCTTGACGAAGGGCAGGTCGAGGTCGCCGATGTTCGACTTCTGCATCCCGCTGAGCGCGGTGGCGAGCTGGCCGAGACCCTCGGCCAGGTCCCGCGGCGTCATGTTGAGGAACTTGCCGACGGTGTCGATGCCCGTGGGGGTGACGGTGGGGGTACCGGTGGAGATGTCGGGCCACGCGATGCCGATGGTGGCGTCGACCTCGGGGAGCGAGAGCGAGTAGTGGGTGGCGGCCGCCGCGTTGAGGTGCAGCGAGCCGTTCAGGTGGCCGGCCGGGGTGGCGAAGCCCATGTCGAGCAGGCCGTCGAGCGAGCCGTCCTGGGCCAGCTCGCCCGGGGTGCCGTCCGCCTCGGTGAAGGAGAGGTGCCCGTCGTTGTTGGGGTCGTCGATGGTCGAGGTGAAGTGGGCGGCGAGGTCGAGGTTGCTGTCGGGCTCGACGCTGACGCCGAGCACACCGATCGAGGCCGTCATGGCCGTCGCATCGGTGATCGCGGCCGAGGCGTTCACGTCGATGCGCGGGGTGGTCCCGTCGGCGACGAGCGACACGGTGTCGCTGACGTCCTCCCACACCAGGGTGAAGGTGAAGCTGGCGTCGACGGTGAGCGAGACCCCGCCGGTCGACGAGAAAGCGGACTGCGGGGCGTTCGAGTCGGTCCCGATGGGCAGTGGCACCGAGAGCATCTGGTCGTCGAGCGTCTTGGACGCCGTGACCGTGACGGCCAGCTGCTCGTCGCCCTCGGTGAGGTCGGCGACAGCGGCGGTGAAGTGCCCGGTTCGGCCGTCGCCGAGATCGATGTCCTCGTCGACGTTCAGGTCGCCCTTGTTCATCGCTCCCATGAAGGCGCTCTGGAAGAACTGGTGGAGGAGGTCCTCGAACCCGAGCACCTGGCCGGCGCTGGCGGGGATCCCGGGAAGCTGCTCCGCGAGCTGACCGACGGTGCCGAGCTGCTGGGTCCAGGCCTGGACGCTGTTCGTCGTCCCGTCGAGGGTGGAGACGAACGCATCGACATCGGGATCGGCCGGGCCGGCGGCGGCGGGCGTCGCGCTGACGACCGTCAACGTCGACAGCACCAGAGCGAGGACGGAGACGACGGCCGTCGGGCGCCTCCAGCGCAGCTTGCGGTTGGTCCGAACGTCGCGACCGTCGAGCATTTCGATCATCCCCCCGTGGACCCCCGCCGCTGACGCGGCAGGTTTCGAACATACGCCAGGGCACCTCGGCTGGCAACGGGTCGATCCGGCACCAAACCGGCCGACTCGTGCAGCTACAAGACGAAGGCGAATCACCGGAACCAACGAGCTCCGAGGCGCCGCGAACGGTCGTGGTCAGCGTCGGTTCGCGGTCAGGGCAGCTCGATCACGGCCCCGACGGTGACCCGTCGCCGTCGACGTCGCCGTCCGCGAGCCGGGCAACGAACTCACGCAGACGAGCCAGCGTCTCCGGGGATCCGTGGGTGCCCCGGCGGGCGAGCGATGCCTTGATCTGCAGGAAGGTGTCGGCCGCCATGCCGCAGCGGCGGCACTGCTCGAGGTGGTCGGCGAGACGTTCGTCGGTGATCTCGTCGGCTTCGCCGTCGAGGAACGTCTGCAGGAGCTTGCCGACCTGGCGACACGACATGGGTCGTGAGGAGGATCGCGACAGCAGGTTCATCGGAGAGTCCTCCCGGTCGTTGCCTGGTTGGATGAGGAGAGGTGGTCGCGGATGCGCTTGCGAGCCCGGTGGAGCCGGCTCATCACCGTGCCGATGGGAACACCGAGGGCATCGGCCGCCTCCTGATAGGAGCTGCCGTGGAGGTCGACCAGTTCGACGACGGCGCGGTACCGATCCGTCAGAGCGGCGAACGCGGCCTCGACGTCGGCGTCGAAGCGGTCCTGGAGCGCGTCGTGCTCCGCGCTGCAGTGGGGATGTTGTTGCTCGAGCATGCGATCCCCGGCCTCGGGATCCCGGAGCAGTTCGGGGCGACGACGACGGACCCGGTTGATCTGGGCATTGCGCATGATGGTGAGCAACCACGCCCGCGGATAGCGGCCGTCGAAGCGCTCGACCGAGCGGTAGGCGCGCAACAGAGTGTCCTGGACCAGGTCCTCGGCATCGGCGTTGTTCCGGGTGAGCGACATCGCCACCCGGTACAACACGTCGACCTCGGGGAGCACGTACCGCTCGAAGGCGGTGTCGGCCAGCGGGGCGCGGTCGCCCGCGACATCATCCACGACCAACGGAACCCGACGGGTGCCGGCGAGATTCCCGGTGGCGACGATCAACGGCTGTCCCCTGGAACATCGCGGGAGCCCAGCGGGTTTCCCGCCGGTAGGGGCAACGTTCCACCCCACGCGACGAAAGGACGCCATGACACCACCGCCGGCACCCTCCCCATCCCTGTACGGCAGCGTGGCTCGTGGTGCCGTCGCGGGAGCGATCGGCACCCTCGCCATGGATGTCGTCTGGTACGCCCGCTACCGACGGGGAGGCGGTCAGGACAGCTTCCTCGACTGGGAGTTCTCGGGTTCCACCACCGGCTTCGACGACGCCGGTGCTCCGGCCCAGGTCGGCAAGCGGGTCGTGAAAGCGGTGTTCGACCGCGACCTCTCGGACGACCTCGCCGGCGCGACCAACAACGTGGTGCACTGGGCCACGGGCACCCAGTGGGGCGCGCTCTACGGTGTCGCCACGAGCGCAACCGGCCTTCCCCAGCCCGCGGCCGCTCTGCTCCTCGGGCCGATGGCGTGGGGGACCGCCTATGCCCTGCTCGGCGCGGCCGGCATCTACGAGCCCATCTGGTCCTACGATGCCAAGACCTTGGCCAAGGACTTCAGCGCCCATCTGGTGTTCGGTCTCGCCACCGCGGCTGCCGTCTGGGCGTCCGGCGACTGATGTCGACCGACGGATGGACCGACGGCCGCCGTTGGCCGCTGCGCGGCGTGACCGCCGCCGCGGCGGTCGGGTACGCCGCGGGGCTCATCCCGTCGGCGGATCTGGCGGCGCGAGCGGCCACCGGTGGACGGGTCGACCTGCGTCAGCACGGCACCGGCAACCCCGGAGGCGCCAACGCCACCGCGTTGCTCGGCCGCCGGTGGGGCTACGCGGTCATGGCCGCCGACATCGCCAAGGGTGCGCTGGCCTGCCGGCTCGGCCGGCGGCTCGCCGGTGACACCGGCCAACACGTCGCCGGCGTCGCGTCGGTGGTCGGGCACTGCTACCCGGTGACCACCCGGTTCCGGGGCGGCAAGGGCGTAGGCACGAGCGTCGGTCAATGTCTGGCCACCTTTCCCGTCTACCTCCCCGTGGATCTGGGCGTGGCTGCGGCCGTCGCAAGCGGGCCGTGGCAACACCGGGCCCGCGCCGCCACCGCAGTGGCCTCGGCCGCCTGGGTGACGGCCAGCGTGGTCTGGTGGTGGCGGGGATGGCCCAACGCCTGGGGCGGACGTCCGTCGGTGGGCCTCCCGATCGCCGCGGCGACGACCAGCGCGCTGGTCCTGCGCCGCTTCGCGGCGGGGAGCGGACGATGATCGGCCTGTGCTGCGACTCGGGGGCCCAGCTCACCCCCGAGATGGTCGCCCGGTGGAAGATCGAGGTCGTCCCCCTCACCGTCACCGTCGACGGCGTCGACCACCTCGAAGGCGTCAATCTCGATGCCGATGGCTTCTGGTCGTACTTCGCCGACGGCCGGACGCCGGACGTCTCCACCGCATCACCGGCGCCCGGTCGGTTCGTGGAGGCATACCGGCGCCTGGTAGAAGCCGGGGCCACCGCGATCGTGTCGGTCCACACCGGGTCCGAGATCTCCGCCACCTTCGACGCCGCTCGGCTCGCCGCCCGCCAGATCGTCGTGCCGGTCGAGATGGTCGACACCGGCGCGGCGTCCTTCATGGTCGGCTGCGCCACCCTCGCCGCCGCCGAGCACCTCGAGGCGGGCGGGTCGGCCGCGCGCGCCGCCGAGCGGGCCCGCCACGTCGCCGCGACGTGCGGGAACGTATTCGTGGTCGGCGCGCTGGACCTTCCCCGGTCCGGCGGACGCCTGGCCGACGGCGTCGGGCCCGGTACCGGTGGGGCGGTCACCGTGCTCCGCCTCGCCGACGGCAAGATGACCGGGGTCGGTGCGGCCGGCGACATCGACGAAGCTGCCGAGAAGATGGCCGCCGAGATCCTCGGCGCGGGCGAGCGGCTGCGGGTCGGCATCGCGGTGGCCGATCCCAGTTCGGTCGCCATCGCGGCCCGGCTCCGGCGTCATCTCGAGGATGCACCCGTCGATCTCGACCTGCTCGAGTACCGGGTCGGGCCGAGCGTCGGCGCCCACACCGGCCCCGGCACCGCCGGCGCCGTCTACCACCCGCTGGCGGCGGCGAGCAGTTCGTCGACGGCGGGCCGGTCATCGGGGTCCGACGACCGGAACAGGTAGCTGATCAGGCCCTCGCGGTCGACCACGACGTCACCACCGAGCTGCAACGTGTCCTCCACCGGGCGGTGGAACCTCCGCCCCGCCCGGAGCAGGCGGGCGTAGGCAAGCCAGACCTTCGGTCCCCACACCTGTCGCCAGGTGCCCCGGCCGAACCCGTAGGCCCGGTACGCCGTCCGCGCCTCGTCGACGAGCACGGTCAGCGGGGCCAGTCGATCACGCTGGTAGTCGGCAACGAAGTCGGCCGCGCTGAAACAGACCACGACGACCTCGGCATCCCCGAACTCCGCCAGGCGGCTGCGCACGGCAGTCGCGTGTTCCTGACAGGGCAGTCAGTGCAGGTGCCGGTGGAAGATCAGCACCACCGGCCGGCCCCGGGCCGACGACAGCCGCCACCGCGACCCGTCGGCGGCCGGCAGATCGATGTCCGGAGCACGATCGCCGACCTCGACCGGTCCGGGCATCATGGTTCGACCCGGTTCCGGGCCCGCACGTAGCGGGCGTCGTCATCCGAGACGGTGGTGCCGACGGCATCGACCATCTCCGCCGGCCCCAACGGGACGAACATCGCCTGCGCCGTGGCGCACTCGGAGCCATCGTCGGCGATGATCACCGCACTGCAGGCGATGGTGTCGCCTCCGTCCTCGTCGATCCGGGCCACCACCTCGTAGTGCTCCCCGACCCGCACCGGGACCCGGAATCGGGTGGTGGTCTCCTTGGTGACGGCGAAGCTGCCGGCCAGGGCGATGGCCGCCCACGCCATGGCCTCGTCGAGCACGGCCAGCACGACCCCACCGTGAACGTACGACGGGGCACCGGAGAACGGGTCGTCGAGGGCGAACTCCCCGGTCACGGCCCCATCGTCGGCGTCAACATAGAACGGGATCCCGAGCCCGGCGGCGTTCTTCGTCTCACACACGAAGCAGTTGGACTCGAAGCCCCACCGCCCGTTCTCCAATCGTTCCTTCAACGTGGCCTCCTGGTCGGCGTCAGGCTGGGCGGTCGGTGAATGCTCGCACGACGAGCCCCGGCGCGCGCTTGGTCAGCGTTCGCAGACCCCACAGTGCGCCGAGCAAGGCGAACAGCGCGGCCTCGGTGGTGGCGCTGCCGCCCACGAGCACCGGTCCCCGCAGGGCATCGAGGGCGGCGAGCTCGACGGTCGTCGCCACGGCAACGGCGAACCCGCCGGCAGCCGCCCGGCTCGCACCCCCGAGCGTGGTCCGACCCCGGAGGACGCGAGCGGTGACCGGCCACGCCGCCGCGGCCAGCGCCGGTGCCAGGTGGTAGGTGACCGTGGGGCTGCGCAGCGCCAGGACCGTCCATGCGGTGGAGAAGACCACCGAGACGAGCAACGGTGCGTGGGCGCGGATCCGGTCTCGGAGACTGTCAGGCATGAACCCGGAACCCACGCCAGGGCCAGGTTGTTCCACCCCGTTGTTCCTCAGGTCCGGGGAGGGGCGGACGACGTCGAACTCGCGCTCCCCCGCTCGACCAGCGCATCGATCTGGGAGCGGGCGAAGTCCACGATCGCGCGATCGGGCATGGAGGCGCCCCGGCGGACCGCCTCGGCGTAGGCGGAGGCTCCGAGGATGCTGCGCACGTGCTCCACGCTGTCGCGGAGGCGGTGGGCGTCGACCGGCTCGAACGGAAGGGCGTGGGATGCGCCCACCGCCGACAGCGCGCCGTGGAGGATGGCGGCCGATTCGAACGCACCCATGTCGATGAAGATGGCCAGGACGCGCCGGAGCGACAGCCACTGGTTGGCCCAGTCGCCACCCCGGTACCAGGTGTCGATGACGCCGGCGAAGCCATCGAGCGCCGCGGCCTGCTCGCCGTGGCGGCCGCGCAGCCAGTGGACCTCGGTGAGGGAGAACGCCTCGATCCAGCGGTTGCCGGCCTCGGCTCCGGTCCGGCTGGCCCGCTCCAGATGGGCGAGCGCCTCGTTCGGGTCGGTCGCCTCCAGCGCGAGGCCGAGTGCGTAGGCCGCCTGGGCCCGCGCGGTGGGTGAGCCGCTGGCATCGGCGGCCGCCTTGGCCTCCCCGGCGAGGACGGCACCGCGCACCGTGTTGCCGATGCTGGTCTCGGCCACCGAGCGCATGTAGAGGGCGTGCGCCACGCGGGCGTCGTTCCCGGAGCGCCGAGCCGCGGTGATCATCCGGTCCGTCCACCCGAGGGCGTCCGCGGTCCGCTCCAGGTAGAAGTGGGCGTTGCCCAGCACCCGTTCGGGGAGCCCGCTCTCCGAGCAGTCGTCCGCCCCTCCGTCCCCGAGCGCCCGCAGCGCCAGCTCGATGGCCGCCTCCATGTCGCCGGTGACGAAGCGGCCGTAGGCCGCCACCGCCAGCACGGTCGGGGCCATCGGGTGGCTCATGGCTCCGGCCATCGCCACCGTGTCGTCCGCCCAGGCGATGATCTCGTAGCGGATGCGACGGAAGGCGTGCTCGCGAAGCGACGCGACGATCTGCATCGCGCTGTCGACGTCGCCGCGGCGGAGGGCGGTGACGTGGGCGGCACGGAAGTTGTCCTCGTTGCGGTCCAGCACCTGGGACCACCGTGGCTCGTCCCCGCTGTCGATGCCCCGACCACCCCGGTCGGCCAGATCGCGGAACCAGGCGAGGTGGCGGTCCTCGGTGACCTCGAGGATGCTCCGGTCGCCCAGCCGGTCGCGTCCGAACTCGCGCAACGGCTCCAGGAGGCGGTACCGGGGACCACTGGGATCGACGAAGACCACCATGGACTTGTCGACCAGGCTCACCAGCGTGTCGACCGCCGACGACGAGACCGAGGCGCAGACCGACTCGACGGCCGGCAGGTCGAAGCCACCGGCGAACACCGAGAGCTGCTCGAACAGCTCCTGCTCGTCGGGTTGGAGCAGGGCATGGGACCACGCCACCAGGTCGTGCAGGGTGCGGTGCCGGCCGTCGGCGCCGCGCTGGGCCTGTCCCATCAACCCGAGGCGCTCCCGGAGCCGGGCGGCCAGCGCCTCGACCCCCATGGTCCGCAAGCGCGCCGCGGCGAGCTCGAGGGCGAGCGGCAATCCCTCGAGGCGCCGACAGACCGACGCGACGTGAGCAGCATTGTCGGCGGTCAGCACGAAGCCCGGCGTCGCGGCGGCCGCTCGGGAGATGAAGAGCTCGACGGCACTCGACGTGCGGAGCTCGTCGGGATCGGTGGTGTCATCGGCGGGGAGCGACAGCGGCGCCAGCTGGGTGACGTACTCGCCGGCCAGGCCGAGCGGCTCACGGCTCGTGGTCAGGATGTCCAGCCTCGGGCACGCCGATCGCAGCCGATCGACCAGCGGCGCGACGACCTCGACGAGGTGTTCGCAGTTGTCGAGGACGAGGAGCCGATTCGATCCCATCAGGTGCTCCTCGATGGTCGACTCGATGGTGTGGTACTGCCGCTGCTGGATGTCGAGCGCGTTGGCGATCACCTGGGCCACGCCGCCGGCGTCGCGCAACGGAGCCAGCTCCACCAGCGTCACGCCGTCCTCGACGCGGTCGATGTAGTCGGCCGCCGCCCGCATGGCCAGACGCGTCTTGCCCACTCCACCGGGCCCGGTGACGGTGACCAGCGCCTGGGTGTCGAGGGCCTCGACCACCGCGGCCACTTCCGGGGCGCGCCCGATGAACGACGTGGCTCCGAGCAGCTGCGGCACGCTCGCCGACCGGATCCGGGACCGGGACGGCGCCGATGTGACCGTGTTCGAGAGCAGCGTGGGGTCATCGGACAGGATGCGCTCCTCCAAGTCGCGGATCGCCGGCGAGGGGTCCAGGCCTGCGGTTCGTCGCAGCTCGTCGCGCAGTTGGCCGCCGCGGCGCAGCGCCTCGGCCTGACGACCCGATCGGTACAGGGCGAGCATCAACAACCGCCAGTAGTGCTCCCGCAGCGGATGGGCTCGAACCAGGGCCTCCAGGTGGCCGACCATCTCGGCCGGATCACCACAGGCGATCCGGGCGTCGGCCCATGCGTCGGTCGCCACCAGCCGGAGCTCGTCGAGACGCATCGCCTCACCCCGGACCTCGTCGAGGTGGGCGTGACCAGCGAAGGCCGGGCCGCGCCACCAGGCCAAGGCCGAATCGAGCACCGTGACCGTGGCCTCGGCCTCGAGCGACATCGAGCGGTTCAGTTGGGCCTCGAATTGGTCGGCGTCGATCTGGCCCGAGGACCCGTCGAGGCGGTAGCCACCGGCGGTGCGTTCGATGCTGAAGCTGGGCCCGAGCAGGGCGCGGAGCCGGGAGATCTGGCTCTGCACGGTCCCGACGGCCGACCGGGGCTGGTCGTCGCCCCACAGCGCATCAGCCAACCGGTCGGTGGACACGATCGTGCCGCGATGGGCAACCAGGACACAGAGCAGCTGCTCGGCCTTCGGGCCCCCGACCGGGCGCGACTCGCCCTCCCGCTCGATCGCCGGTCCACCGAGCACACGAACGAGCGTCGAGCCGGCCACCACCCCAGTGTCTCGCATCCGCCTTGCAGCCCGCTTGCAAGGAGAACGTCAGGCTTGCAAGTGATCTGCGCTCGAGCTGCAAGGGGGCCGTCGCATGATCGGGGCACGGGCCGGTCCAACGGGGATCGGCGCCACCCACGGAGGTCACACCATGTGGAACGTGTCCGGTACGTACTTCGAAGCATGCAACTGCGAGGCCGCCTGCCCATGCGTCTTCCTCAGCCCACCGACGAACGGGGACTGCACCGCGCTGGTTGCCTGGCACGTCGATGCGGGCAGCCATGAAGGCACCGACCTCTCCGGGATGAACGTCGCCCTCGCCGTCTACTCCCCGGGGCACATGGCCGAGGGGGACTGGCGAGCGGCCGTGTACCTCGACGACCGGGCCTCGGAGGCCCAAGCCGGTGCTCTGGGTGCCGTCTTCTCCGGCGCGGCGGGCGGTCATCCGGCCGTACTGGCATCGTTCATCGGCGAGGTCATGGGGGTGGCGTCGGCGCCGATGACGTTCGAGTCGGACGACACCGGGTGCGCGCTGCGGATCGGCGACGTGGCCGACGTGAAGATCTCGGCCATCAGCGGTCAGGGCGACGCTCCGGTCACCGTCGGGAACCACCCGCTGGCCGTGGCGCCGGGCTACGAGGTGGTCACCTCTCGTTCCGATCACCTGCGGTACACCGATCACGGGTACCAGTGGGAGCTGTCGGGCCGCAACGGCTTCTTCTCCCCCTTCGCCTACGAAGGATGACCGCGCTACCGATCGGCGTCGCCCGTCAGCGGACCACCTCCATCGGGGTCGGTCTGCTGACGGTGACGGCGGCGTGCTGGGCGTACCTGTTCTTCCTCCGTGCCGAGATGGGCGACATGGGCTCGGCCACCGGCATGGGCGGGATGGGCGGCATGGGGATGGTCGAGGAGTCCAGGTCGGCGTTCGCCATGCCGATGACCTCGGCCTGGACCGCCTCCGACGCCGTCCTCATGTGGACCATGTGGGCCGTGATGATGGCGGCCATGATGATCCCCGAGCGCGCTGCCGATGGTGCAGGCCTACGCCACCACGGTGCGGTCCGGGTCGGTGCACGTGCGGGGCTCCACGCCCATTTTCGTGACCGGCTACCTGGCGGCTTGGAGCACCTTCGCGCTGCTGGCGACGGCTGCCCAGTGGGCCCTGCACGACGCCGCCCTGGTGGACGCCATGGGCGCGGCGACCAACCGGTGGATGGCCGGCGGGGTGCTGGTATCGGCCGGCCTCTACCAGTTCACCCGGGCCAAGGATGCCTGCCTCGGACGGTGCCGGGCACCGCTCGGGTTCCTGCTCAACGAGTGGCGAGCGGGTCGGCGCGGCGCCATGGTGATGGGTGTCCACCACGGCTCGCTCTGCATCGGGTGCTGCTGGGCCTTGATGGCGTTGCTGTTCGTGCTCGGTGTCATGAACCTGTGGTGGATCGCGCTGGTTGCCACGGTGGTGCTGATCGAGAAGGTGACCCGCAGCGCGACGTTGCCCCGGATCGTCGGGGGCGGGCTCGGCGCGTGGGGAGCGCTCGTCCTCGTCGGCGTCGCTCATCTCGGCGTGGGCTGAACGCCGCCGGCGTACCGGTCGGGCTCACCTGACCGCGGGGAGCACCCACGGCGATTGCTGGCAAGATGCTCGCCATGAGTGGGCGGCCTGCGGACCGGCGGCTCTCGTTCAACGAGGTGGCCGACATCTACGACGAGGTCCGGCCGTCGTATCCGGCCGCCTTGTACGACGCGTTGTTCGAGATGGTGCCGCCGAACCCGGTGATCGTGGAGGTGGGACCGGGCACCGGTCAGGCCACCAGGGATCTGCTCGGCCGAGGGGCAGCGGTTCACGCCGTCGAGATCGGGCCGGCCACGGCGGCCAAGCTCCGCTCCAACCTTCCCACCGATCGACTTCGGGTGACCATCGGCGACTTCGAGCAGGTGGCGCTGGCGCGGTCGAGCGCCGATGCGGTGTTCTCCGCCACGGCGTACCACTGGATCTCGCCGCCGGCGCAGACGGAGCGGCCGGCCCACCTCTTGCGACCTCGTGGTGTCGTGGCCATCGTGGACCTCATCCAGGTGAACTCACCGGAGGACGACGGGTTCTTCGCCGCCGCCCAGCCGATCTACGAGAAGCACGGGGAGGGACACCGAGGCCCACCTCCGCCGACCCGCGACGAAGTGGACCCTCCGATGCGCCAACTTCTCGTTGGTGACGACCGCTTCGGAGACGTCAACGTCCGCACCTGGGACTGGGACCAACGGTACGGAGCGGCTGACTACCGGAAGCTGATGCTCTCCTACTCCGGCACGCAGATGATGGCGGCCAAGGACCGACTCGGTCTGCTCGACGACATGGAGTCGTTCATCAACCGCCAGCTCGATGGCCAGATCACCCGGCCCCTGGTGGCAACACTCACGACCGCCCGGCTCTCCTGACGCTCGACGGTGCCAAGGGTCCCCCTCCGGGCCAGGGCCCCGGCCCTTGGCCGGCGCCAGCCGCCGGGTGCCCGGGAGGTCCGGTTCAGGCCTCGCTTCGGCCGAGGTGGGCGCGTACGGCGTCGATCCACGCGTTCCGGCGCTCCTCCTGGGGGCAGTGGGCCGCGCCCTCGATCACGACCAGCTCGGCACCCGGCACCGCGGCGGCAATGGCGTCGGCCTGGCCCCGCAGCGCGGTGTCGAGCTCGCCGACGAGCACCGTGGTCGGGCAGGTGATCTCACCGAGGTGGGGCAGCAGGGGCTCGAAGGTCCGCAGCTGGTCGGCCAGACCGGAGAAGGCCTCGACGTCCATGTTCGTGGTCTTGTGCCGGTTGCGGTCGGCGATGCGGGGCTGGTCCTCCGGGAGCGCGACCGAGGTGCCCTCGGCCAAGCGGGCCATCATCTCGGCGACGGCGCCCATGCCCTGGTCGCGTCCCGTCGCCAGCACCATATCGATCCACACCTGGGGGATGCCGTCGCCCGCGGGCTCGGCGAGCGTGTCCATCAGCACCAGCGACTCGATCCGCTCCGGGTGCTCGAGCACGAGACGCTGGGCCACCACCCCGCCCATCGAGTGACCGAGCAGGTGCACCCGGTCGAGGTCGAGGGCGTCGAGGGCGCCGACCGCGTCGGCCACCAGCGAATCGAAGGTGTAGCCGGCGCGGTCGTGGGTGTTGGTCGAGTCGCTGTGCCCACGATGGTCCCAGGCCACGACGCGGCGGTCGGCGGCGAGGTCGTCGATCACGTCGACGAAGTCGATGCGGCCGCCGGTGAACCCGTGCACCAGCACGAGCGGGGTGGCGTCGCCACCACCCCGGTCGTCGACGGCGAGGGTGACCTCACCCAGGTCCAGGAGTCGGTCCGGTTCGTACATGCCCGGCAAGGTAGCGACCGGGCGCCGAATCAGCTCCCGAGGATGTCAGCCGCCGCCGGCTTCACGTAGATGAACTCGAGCTGGACGTTGTCGGGGTCACGGAACACGAGCACGTCCCACATCTCGTGCTCGGAGATGCCCGAGTGGGAGATCCCGCGCTCGTCCAGCCGCTCCAGCCAGGCATCGAGCTGCTCGCGGCTGTCGACCGACCAGCTCAGGTGGTCGAGCCCGACCCGACGTTCGTCGAACTGCGTGCCGGGGTTGGCGTCGTGTTGCTCGAACCCCATCACGATTCCGGACGTCGGCTCCATGAGGTAGCGCACCGCGTAGCCGCGGTCGTCGTTGCGGTGGCTGAACAACTCGACCATGCCGAGCAGCTCGCCGTACCAGGCGGTGCTCGCCTCGAGATCCGTGACGCTGATGTCGACGTGGTTGAAGCCACCGATCTGCGGCTGCGACATTCGCCGTGCTCCTTCCCCTCCGTGCGGCCGTCAGCATGGCGGGACCGAAGCCTGCCCGCAAACACCTGTCGCTACGACGTGGCGCATTGCGCCCCGACACGGGCAACCCGGGTGACGAGCGTCGAATTGGTTGGTTTCTTGATCGCGTCCCGTGGTGTGATGGAAGTAGGTCGGTGCCCCTTGGCTTCGGTGGCTGACCTTACGCGGCGGCCAGCTCGGTGGTGTTGGTGGCGGTCAGCTGCTCGAGTGTTGGTCGATGAGGGCCATGGATTCTTCGCTCAGGTAGCGGCGTTCGGCGACGGCCCACTCGTCGTGTTGCTCCAACGGGACGGCGCCGACGAGGCGGATCACCGAGCGTCGTCGGGGAAGATCCCGACCACTTTGGAGCGGCGCTTCATCTCCTTGTTGATCCGCTCCAGCGGGTTCGTCGAGGAGATCTTGCGCCAGTGCGCCCGAGGGAACCCGGTGTAGGCGGTGACGTCGCCCTCGGCGGCGGCAAGGATCTCGGCCGCCTTGGGGAACCGAGTCTCGAGCATGGTGACGAACTCGTGCAGCTGGGCGCGGGTCGACTCGGCGTCGGGCTGGGCGTAGACCGTGCGGACCGTCGCAGCGACCATGTCCTCGTGGGCTGGTTCACGGTGGCGAGGATGTTGCGGGCCAGGTGCACCTTGCAGCGCTGCCAGGTGGCGCCGGTGAACACCCGGGCGATCGACGCCTTCAACCCAGCATGCGCATCCGAGATCACCAAGCGCACGCCGGACAGGCCCCGGTCCCGCCAGGTCCGCAAGAAGGCGGTCCAGAACACCTAATCCTCGGAGTCGTCGATGCCCTTGCAGATCCGGCTGACCGTCGACTTCGACACGCCCGACTCACAGCCCCGCGCCCGCACGAGGTCGTCGACCTTCCGGGCACTGGTGCCGGTGATATCGGCGGTCATGATCACCGCCCATAAGGCCTGATCGACCCGCCGGCGCGGCTCCAACAAGCTCGGGAAGGACGACCCGACCCGCCGCTTGGGATGCGCAGCTCGATGTCACCGGCCGGCGTCGACAACAGCCGGGTGCGGGCACCGTTGCGCTGGTTGGTACGTGCTTCGGTGCGCTCGTGCAGCTCGGCACCGATCGTGGCCGTGAGCTCGGTCTCGATCAGCTCCTGCATGCCCTGCTGCAACAAGGCACGGAACAGGCCCTTGCTGTCGCCGTCGCCCGTGCGGGCAACCAGGTCCTCCAGGCGGGCATCATCGTGGCGGGTCATCGCGTGTTCTCCTTCTCAGAGAGTGCTTTCGCAGGTCTCACCAAGGGTCACGCGATGGCCCACCCACCGGGTGAACCCCTCCGCTACTTCCCACCACCCCACGGGACACTCACATCCTCCTGGGCGAAGTCGACCAGTTGCGTGGTGAGCCGGTCGGGATCCGCAGCCTCCTTCGTCACTTCGCTGGGTTCGGCGCGTTGGGCCGCCGGCACGGGCAGCCGTAGGGGGGCCCACTTGTCACACTCGACGTCTGTGCCCGCATGCTGCCGACGCGGTGTGGTGGTAGCCGATTCGTGTGCGTCACGTCAGGGTGAAGTCCATCCCGATGAGCCGCGATCGACGGCTACTGGGGTTGCACCCTTCAGCCATACTGTAGTGATGTATCCACATGGACGTGGGGCGATGACGAGCCGGGCCGCTCCTGCCGCGCTCGACTGATGGTCGTGCTCGAACACCGACGTCGTCTCCCAGCTTCAGAAGGACCGCACGGGCAAGACGAAGAGAACAGCGCGCGGAACCCGTGGCGTTGAACCACGACCACGACTCGGACGCCCGGAACGCACCGAGCGGACCCCCGAGCCCCGGCGCCCACCACCTCCCGGATTTTCTCATCGCCGGAGCGATGAAGAGCGGGACAACATCGTTGCACCGCAGCCTCGCCCATCATCCCGACATCTTCCTGCCCGACTCGGAGGTCTCCTTCTTCAACCTCGACGAGATCTGGCTGGCGCCCGAGGCGCTTCCGCTCGGTCGGGGGCGCTCGGACAAGCTCCTGGATTTCGACCGAGACTTCGAGCAGCACCTGGCGTGGTACTCATCCCTCTTCGACGCTGCCGCGCCAGGCCAGCTACTGGGCGAGGACAGCCCGACCTACCTTCCATCGGAGGTGGCGCCGGCCAGAATCCGGCACCTCGTCCCCGACGTTCGCCTGATCTTCACGTTACACGACCCCGTGGCGCGTGCCTACTCCCACTACTGGCACCTGGTCCGCACCGGACGGGCCCGGTACGACTTCGAGACCTCCTTGCGATTCGCGCCGGAGCTGATGCTGGAGCGAGGGCGCTACGAACGGCACCTCCGCCGCTGGCTCGATGTCTTCCCCCGAGAGCAGATGCTCATCGTGCTCTTCGAAGACTTCGTCGCCAACCCCCTCGAGGCCCTCAACGAATGCGGACGGTTCATAGGAGCCGGGCCCTCCGACACGCTTCCGGCAACGTCACTTCACGAGAACCGAGGCGGGCCCTTGATCAGCCACCGGTTCAACCTGTTGATCAACACCGTGATGCGCCACCGTCTGCCCACGCCCAGCGACCGACCAGCAGAGGGCGCGCCCGCCGGCGGGCGACGGGGCGAGCGCGCCGTAGCCCGGTCCGCCGTCAAGGCAGCGCGCGACAGGCTGCTCCGTCCGTATCCACCCATGGCCGACAACACCCGATCGGTGCTTGAGGCGCTGTACTCGAGAGACAACGCCAACCTGTCCGAGCTGATCGGGATCGATGTGGCGCGCCGCTGGCCGTACATGGAACCGAGCTGACAGCCCGCGGTCGGTCCCGATCAGCGTTCCAACCAGCCGACCCGCAGCAGCGATCACACCTTCCCAGATCGGTCGCGATACCGAAACAGCCTCCCGATCACGGGCAATCCGGCCAGCTCGGGGAACGTGTCACGTACGTCCAGGGCCCTGCGATTGACGACCAACACGGCTGCCGACACCGCGACACCTGCGGCCACACCGGCGGGCAGCTGAGGATCGACGGCGAGCTGGAACGCGGCCAGCACCGCGACTCCGGCGAGCAGTGACCCGTACGTCCACCGGTGTTCGGGAGGGACACCGATGCTCCCCAGCACTCGACCCAACCCGAGGTGGACCCCGGCGTTCTGGACCGCGAGCGTGCTCGCGGTGGCGATGGCGGCGCCCACCGCGCCATGAGCCGAGATCAGGAGCACGCTCGTCACCAGGAAGTAGGCGCCCGCCGCGCCGTCGATGGCGAGCAGCAGTCGCAGGTGCCCCGAAGCCCGCAGGGTGTGCGTGTTGAGGCCGAGGGCAGCGTTCAGGTAGAGCCCGACTGACAGGATCGCCAGCACCGAACCGGAATCAGCGAACTCGTGACCGAACAGCAACTTTGCGAGGGGCACAGCGAGGACCGTCGTGGCCACCACCACCGGGAAGGTCACCACGGCGATCCACGCTGCGGACTGCCAGTAGAGGCGGCGTACGTCGGCGCGACGTCCCTCGTGGAAGAGCCGGGAGACCACAGGGAAGTAGAGGAGCCGAAAGCTGTCGAAACCGACCATGTTCATCGATGCGATCGGCACGACCGCACGGTACGTGGCGACCTCCTGCACCGACCGGATGGCCTCGAGCAGGATGACGATCACGGAGCGTTGCGAGACGGCGACCATGTCGCTGGCGTAGACGGGCGCCCCGAATCCCCACATCTCACGCACCGGGAGCACGGGACGGGCACGCACACCGAGCACATGGTCCCCGAGCGCCGCGAGCGCCCGACGGAACAACAAGGTGTAGGCGACGACGCCGAGTATCGCCGCCACCAGGTAGGCCCACGCCAGGTCCTGTGCCGTGCCCGCCGTAGCCACCACGAACAGCACCGCGACGACGCGGAGGCCGGGAGTCAACACGTAGCGACGGAAGAAGATCGCCCGCGGACGGGCCACCACCGCGAAGAGGTTGATGAAGACCTCGTCCATGGCGAGCAGGGGCGCGCTGGCGATCAACACGACGAGTGCAGATGCCGCCGCCTTGTCGCTTGCCAGATCGACCCCGGAGAAGTGCAGTCCGATGACGACGGCTGCGATCGCCGTACCGAGCACCGACACGGTGCCGAACGCGACCACGAGGACGCCACGCGCCCGAGACGGATCTCCAGCAGCCTCGAACCGGGGAAGGAACCGGGACAGCGCCTGGTCCTGTCCGAGCAGGGCGCCGCTCGATGCCAGCGCTGTGGTGGCGACCGCGTAGGCGAACACGCCGTATTCGGTCTTGCCCAGATAGCGGACCGCGACGACCTGGACTACGAGGTTGAACACCATGGCCAGCAATCGACCGACCAGCAGCAGCGACGACCCGCGGACGTGGGACCGCTCGATGCCGGCGACCGGCGACTCGTCCACGGGCATGGTCATCACAACGATTCCGTCGTCCGCGTTGCGGACGTCAGCGGTGAACCAGACCGGACGCTGACGCTGGCTGCGACATCAGCCAGGGCGAGGAGCAACCAGAGGTACCGTTCGAAGGAGAGGTGCAGGAATACTCCGGTGGCGAGATACGCAACCACCGCCGCGATCATCCCTGCTTGGACGTCGGCGAGGCGAACATCCGAGCCCACCGACACACGACGCCCGCGGTGGAGCCGAACAAGCACCGTCGCAACAACGAACAAGAAGGCGAACAGCCCGACCGTGCCCAGTTCGGCGGCGATCCCGAGGTACAGGTCGTGGGGTTCCCGGGCCTCGTCCTTGACTCGCAGCCCGATCGGCTTGGCGTACACCTCGTAGTGGCTGGGGTATCCGTCGGGACCGATGCCGAGCACTGGATAATCGAAGTACATGTGCAACGCGGACAGGTTCTCGGTGAGTCGACTCTGGATCGAGGTGTCCACCTGGCTCGATCCCTCGATGGCGTCGACTCCCTGGAACGACGACGCTATGCGGTCCCGGTAGCCGGGCATCAGGAGGAGGGCGCCGCCGGCCAACGCCGCGACCACCACGATCGATCGAAACGAGATCAGGCGGTACGCGACGAGGACGACGACGGTGGCGAGGACTCCGATGGCGGCGCCCCGCGACCCGCTCACCACGATGCCCCCGAGGATGCAAACCGCCGCTCCGTGGTAGATGATCGAACTCTTCTTGTCCCGCCGACGGGCCAGCGCGACCGCGATCGGCAGGCTCACGGCCAATACCTGGCCGAACCGGTTCTTCTCACCGATCGAACCGCCCAATCGTGGGAGGTAGCCGGCAGAGACCGCGTAGAGGTCGAGTTGCGCAGGCTCGATCTGTGCCAGACCGGCATAGTCCTTGGTGAAGGTGTGGCTGGCGTACTGGAACACGGTGATGGCACCCAGGAGCGCCGCGGCGATCACCAATGCGGAGAGTGCCCGTTCGACGGCTCGGCGGCGAACCACGGTGTTGCTGAGCAGGAACCAGAGCAGCACGCCCTCGACCAGGAACGTCTGATATCGGTCGAGCACCGGTCCTTGGTCCGCGGCGACGATCCCGGACGCCAGGACTGCGGCACCGAAGAGCAACAGCGCCCGGAAGCCGGGAGTGAGCACGATCTCTGTCCGCCCGAGCACCACTCGCTGGGCAAGCAACCACGCCAGAATCCCGACCGGTGCCAGCGCGAGCGTGACGGGCAACCCGAGGTCGTTGGCGGCAACCAGCACCACGTTCGACCAGACGAGGGCGACGGCGAGAGCCGCGAGCAGCCCACCGTGTTCCACCCGTCGTCCCACGAAGTACACCGCCAGCAAGATGCTTACCGCCAGCACGGGTACCGAACCGCTCAACGCCCCCACGAAGGCGATGCCACCCGCCATCGCAAAATTCTGTGGATCGGTGGACACCGAACCGGCATCCATCCCGTCGGGCACTGCGGTGACCGGCGGACCGGCTTCCGGCACGACCACTCCCTTCATCGACGTGCCGGGGTCCAGCGCCGGATCTGCCGTCCCGTCGCCAAGTTCCAGAGCGCGTGCAGCGCCGCGACGTTGCTGAGGCCGAAGAACGCCGCCACCGCCACCAGCCGGTTGGAGCCCAGCCGGGTCCGCGTCAGGGCCGCGCTGACGGCTACCAGCGCTACGCCTGATACCTCCACCCCGGCGACACGACGGTAGAACGGCCGGTGCCGTAGGGCGACCGACGCGACAACCGAGCAGAGCAGAGGAATGACCGACAGGCGACGCAGCACCTTGTGGGAGAACAATTGGACGGCATAGAAACCGGTGCGCCTGGGGTCGAGGAGCCGGCGGCGCAAGATCACCGCGCGTAGGCCACGGGTCATCACCCGGACCTTGCGGCGATACTCGTCGGGCAGGGACTCCGCCGTCGGCTCGTAGGCGACCGATCTCGGAGCGAAGACCAGCCGATAGCCCTGGTCGATCACCCCGGTCGAGATGGTGAAGTCGTCGGTGACCCCCTCTGGCACGGCGAGCACGAGCGGACGGCGCACCGCGTACAGAGCGCCGGTGGCGGATATGACGTTGCCAGCTCGACTCTCCGCAACCTTGACGAGCCGGTCGAAGCTCCAGTAGATCCGCTCGCCCGCGCCAGGATCGCCGGTGTCGACATACCGTTGGTCGCCGGCGACGCCGCCGACAGCGGGATCCGAGAAGGGCGCCACCAGCTCGCGCACGGCGTCCGGGGCGAGCAGCGAGTTGGCGTCCGTGAACACCACGACGTCGCCCGTGGCTCGGCTCACGCCCACCCGCAGTGCCGCCGCCTTCCCCACTCGGGGGGCGTCGATCACCTCGACGGCTCCGGACGACGTCACTGACGAGGCCACCCTGACCGTGTGATCGGTCGAGCCGTCGGAGACGACAACGCACGACAGCTCGCCCTGGTAGTCCTGGGCGAGGATGCTGCGGAGCTTTTCGGCGATCACCTCGGTCTCGTTGTGGGCGGCGATCACGACCGTGACCGATGGCGCGAGCGCGTCGCTCGAGCCCCGCAAGGGACGAGGACACACCGCGCCCCGTGCCAGGACGAGGGCCGGAAATCCGAGGTAGCTGTACCAGACGAGCGCAACTGACGACCAGAACACCGCAGGGCCGATCACGGGAGGTCGCCCGTCCCCGCGATGACCGCCTGCCGGTTCGCCCTGGATTCGGTAGTACTCAGTGCGACGGGATGGATCGGTGTCGATAGACCAAGCAGGATGGGTCGGCGGGACCGCACGACGTCGAGCGTCCCCGGCCACTCCTCGTGGACCCGGGCGGCGAGGGCGACGAGCGGCTCCTCGGACGTCGCATCACTGGGCGAGGTCAAGAGTAGGGCGTGATCGGCTGCCGCGGCCCATGAGCGCCAGCCCACATGACGGGCATCGGCCGGGACGAAGACCAACACGACGCTCGACGATCCGGAAAGGTGCTCGCAGATGTCCCGGGCGCGCTCGGGGCTCCCGGAGTACAGCCCGTCGAGCTGATCGAGACGTGGTGCCACCGCGCGAGCGATCACACGCGAGTCCAGTCGAAGCTCGTGCACGATCCCTCGTAGGAGGTAGTCGGCTGGCATCACGCGGAACAACACATGGTTCGGGTCGAGCACCAGCGGGGGCTCGGGCATCCCCGCCGCCAGCGTGAACAGGACGCGCAGATGGTCGCGGTCATCGCCTGTTGCCGCTACGAAGACCACGGCGAGCCCGCCGTCCTCGGTGGGGCGCACCCGGTCCCACACGACCAAGCCGATGTCCAGGCAGGCGGGGCTCGGGTTGACCGCGAGCGCGTTGCCCTGCAGCGCTCCGATCCACCGCGGCGGCAGCACGAACTCCCCGAGGTCGAAACCGACCGACGCCGCCACTGATGTTGCGTTGGGATGTTCCAGACGCCGACGGTCAAGGGTTGTTGCGGCGCTTCCCACCAGCATCAGCATGGCGAGTGCACCTGCGGCGGCCGACACGGGTGCGCCGAGCGACTTGTCGACCACGTTGTTGCTCCCATCGTCGAGCACTTCGAGCGTCGATCCGCTCCGGATCACCTCCGAAACGTTGACGTTGCCCGCGCCATCGCTCGGGAGCTGTTCGAGTTCCGTTGGCAGCGGTCGGGCTCCTCGTACGATCGCTTCCAGGCGCGCCACGACGGCGTCTGCCAGCGCGATGACGTCGTCGCGGGAGGTGGCGTCGACCACGATGGACAATGTCGCGCTCCCGCGTCCCGCAGCCGCCGACACCCTGGTGCCCCGGGAGGCGATGCCGGCGGCCGCCGCGGCGTCCTGCAGCACCTGATCGGTTTCGACGATGTCTCCGTAGGTTCGCGCTAGATCGGCTGAGCCTCGTAGGACGTCGGAGTCGGCGACGACCGGTCCGACGAGCACATCCACCTTGGTCTCGAACACTGGATCGAGTGCGTGGCCGGCGACGAAGCCCACTCCAGCACCGAATATGGACGCAATCAGGAGCACCAGCCACCAGCGTGCCAGGACGTCGGACAGGTGGAACGACGACGTTGCCTGTTCGGTCACGCCTCGTGCCGTCATCCTCGTGCACCTTCCTCGGGGTCTGGCGCGCATCCCGCGACCCATCGCTCGGTGGAAGCTTGTGGGGGGCGGGCGACCAACGAGGACGAATGTAGACCACCGGGGACGGGGCAACTGGTGCGGGAGGACGAACGCTCCTCTACGAAGCGGCCGGGATAGGACCGCTCATGGCCATCGCCTCTGCGGACCCGTCCTGCCCACCGGCGAGTCCCCACCGGTGTCGGACACCTGCGTCGCCGGACCATCGCTGGACTGCCGAAATTCGGGCCAGGCGGCGACAGGCTCGTGGAGCCTGAGGGTGACCGACGGCAGCGCCAGATCGCCCTCGACCTCGAGAATTGCCGCCACGTCCACGCCGATGGTGCGAAACGACGCCAGCGCCCGTTCGAGCGCGATGGCGTGGGTCCGACCGGTATGGACGACGAGAACGACGCGATCGACCACGAGACCGACCGAGGTTGCAACCGGTGACGCCCCGATCGGCGGGCACAGAACCGCCAGCCGATCGCCCGGCGGAAGCTCCGCGAGGATGTGGTGAAGACGGGCCACCGAGTTCGTGGATTCCTCTGCCGCAGTTGTGATCACCCTCATGGCGCCGAGCGACGGTGCGAGAAGTGACCCGTCGGCTTGCCGGACGGGCGTGGCGCGCCGGCAGGCGAGCGCCTCACCTCCCGTCCACCGCTCGAGTGATCCCTCCAGGTGCTGGGCCAAGCAGGGGTAGTGGATGTCGGCATCGCACAGTGCCACCCCGAGCCCGTGCCGGGCGTAGGCACTGGTCGCGTAGAGCACCACGGTCGAGTCCTCGTGGTCGTCGATGGGCACGAATGCCACAGAGGTGGCGACCTGCCCCCAGTCGGTGTGGTGGTCGAGGCGTGCTGCAGTCAGATCCCACAGGTCGTCGGACAGCGCCACCGACCCGGCCTCTCTGGGGACCGGGATCGACGGGATGCCGAGCCGGACGAGGTATTCCTCGTCGAGTCGGGCGACGGAGTCGGGAATGAGCCGGGTCAGGCCCCAGCCGGCGAGCAGACCGATGATCCCGCCCCCGAGAACGAACAGGACGTCCGGGCTCGATACCGGTTCGACCTTCGATGCTTCGTCGAGCACCTGCACCTGGACCGCCGTGTCGTTGGAGGCCGCCACGCCACCGGCTGGCGAGTCGGCGACGATCGTGACGAGTCGATCGGCGAGCGCGTTCGCCGCTGCGACCGGCACGTCCTCGTCGCCCGAACTGACAGTGAGCAGGATCACACGCGACCGCTCGTCGGCGCGTGCACTCACGTCCTCGGGTTGGAGATCGATACCGAGCGACTCGCTGACACGTGACACCACGGCGCGACTGGAGAGCAGATCCGCATAGGTGGTGGACAGGAGCGCAGCAGCGTCGAGCGTCTCGCGCGCCCCGCCGATCGGGCCCACGAGCAGGCGAACCGTCGAGTCGTACCGTGTAGGTCTCGTCGCGGCCACGACCAGGCCGGCTAGAAGGCCGAGCACACCCACGCCGAGGATGAACACGACCCGCAGACGCCGCCGTGGGCCGCCGTCGCGGCGGTCGGCCCCCACAGCGGTCACGCGACCACTCCGGTGACCGAGGCGGTCGGTGGTCGGCGTCGCCGAGGACCACGCCCCACGGACGCCCGCAGGCGGCTCAGACCGAAACGTCGGACCGAGGGAGGGTAGGTGGTATCGATAGTCTTCGCTCCTCGTTGCGTCGTGACGCTGCCGGAGCCCCGGAGCCTGTCACGTCTCCGAGCGCATCGCTCGGCAGGCCGCCCCACGACATTAGCCCGGATAGTTGCCGTATCGGACCCGTGCTGAGTGTCATCATTCATGCGATTCCGCAGATGTCGAGCGCCAGCAGGGCGAGGACCCGGGCCGTCGTCGCCACGTCGACCAACGGCACCGACTCGTCGGGCGCGTGGGCCCGAGCGGCATCACCCGGTCCGTAGTGCACGGTGGGGATCCCGCCGACGCCGGTGAGGAGCCGCAGGTCGCTGCCGTAGGGCGCACCCCAGGTGTCGATGCCGCGATCGCTCACCGCGCGGTGGGCGGCGGCGACGCGATCCGCCAGATCGCTCTCGGCCGGAAGGCGGCCCGACGAGAACTGGCCACCCCACCACTCGACCTCGACGGGATGGGACCGCAACCACTCGTCACCGGAGCAGGCCGAGGCCACCGCCGCCTCGAGCTGGGCCCGGGCATCGGCGGGCTCCTCGTCGAGCGCGACGCCCAGCCGTCCCTCGGCCACCAACAGGTCGGGCACGGATGAGGGCCAGTCGCCGGCGTGGACGGTGCCGATCGACAGGGGGTAGGCGATCGGCCAGCGATCGAGCAGCCGGTCGACGTCGGCGTTGCGGTCGCGCTCGAGCGCGGTCAGGGCCTGCCACACCGGCCACAGCTTCTCGATCGCGCTGACTCCCTCGGTGCGCCGGGACGCGTGCGTGGCCTGGCCGCGCACCGTGATGCGAAACGTGAGCGCGCCGGCGCACGCCGGCACCAGGTCCAGGCCGGTGGGCTCGGGGACCACGCACGCGTCTGCGGTCCAGCCCCGACGCAACAAGCCGAACGTACCGAGGCCGCCGTCCTCCTCACCCTCGACGCTGGCCACCAGCACGTCGCCCCGTAGCGGGACGCCGCTGGCCCGCAGGGCCCGGACTGCCCAGCGGGCGGCGACGAGCCCGGCCTTCATGTCGCACGCGCCCCGGCCGACGAGCGAGCCGCCGTCGATGGCGCCGGAGAAGGGCTCACCGGTCCAGGCGTCGCGGTCCCCGGCGTGGGACGACATCGATGTGGCCGTTGAGCATGAGGGTGGGTCCGCCACCCGTACCCGGGAGCCGGCCGACCAGACCCCACGCCTCACCGCGCTCGACCTCGACGCCGGGGAAGTCCGGATCGGCGGCGAGCTCGTCGAGCGGTAGCGCCCAGTGATCCACGTCGAGGCCATCGGCCGACCAGGTCGGCGGCGAACGCGGCCTGGGCCTCGTGTTCGGCATGGCTGCCGCCGACGCTCGGGATCCGCACCAGGTCGGCGAGCGCCGCGATCATCTGCGGCTCGTCGGCATCGACGGCCTCCAGGACCCGCGGCGCCCAGTCGATCGTCACCGGCCGGAGCGTACCGGCGGCGCTCCGGCACCGACCGCGTCTACTTCACCAGCCGGTAGTCGTTGATGTCCTGGCCACCGAAGTCGGGCTCGCCGGTCTTCTTGTCACACAGCGTGGCCGGGACCATGCCGCACGCGAGCATGATGCTGGAGAGACGATCGACGTTGGCGGTGGTCTTGCCGCAGGAGAACTGCTGGCCGGCGTCGTGGACGTAGAAGTTCGTCGACGCCCGGGGATCGATGGGGTCGCACGGAGTGTCCCCCGAGTTCTTGGCTTGGTAGAGCCGGTACATGAAGCTGGGCAGGAACGACTCGATGTGCACCTTGGACACCTTGTACAGCCCGCTCTCGGCCACCTTGGGGATGAAGGCGAACCGGGGGCTGTCAGCGATCCCCTCGGTGAACAGGACAGGGTCGGTGTACGGATCCCACTTCTCGAGGCACTGGGTGAGGGCGTCGTAGCGGTCGTAGTGATCCCAGTCGGAATCGTCCACGAGCGTCATGTCCTGCTCCTGGAACGTCTGAGGAACGCCATATACGTCGTAGGACGTCGGCACCTGGTAGTGCCGGATCGACTCCGTAGACGGGGTGACGGCCGAGTAGGCGAAGCTGTCGTCGGCCCGGGAGGCGGCGACGAACACACACTCGTCGGGGGCCCCCTCGGCGTAGAGATCGTCGGCCTTGCGGAGGAACTCCCAGGGTGTGCTGTTGTCCATTCTCTCGCCGGCGAAGGTGTAGGTCGATTGGACCTCGTTGCCCTGGTGCAGGCGGGGAACTACCCCATTGCACAGTCCGCCGTCGAGACTGATCAACGCGCACTGGAGGCCCTGGGCGTTGAAGCCGGTGTCGACGTAGAACGTGTTCGGAAATTGCACCATGCAGTTCTTTCCACCGTCGATCCGCTCCGTGCTCTTTGTCGGGTCGGAGCTGGTGGGGTCGTAGCCGTTCGGGAAGAACCCCATCGGGTGGTCGATACCGAGCGAGATGCCGACCTCGACGTCCGAGTTCTGCTGCTTGCAGCCGTCCGTGTACCGGTACGGCTGCAAGGTGCCGTAGTTCTCGTTGCTGGTGTCGTAGGCCGACTTGTCGCAGGGGTCGGCGCGGTTGCCGGCCACGGGCGGGTTCCCGGGGCCCATGCCGTCGAGCAGCTTCGGCGGTTGAGGATTGTCGGACGTGCGCAGGCAGACGAAGTCCCCCTGGGTCGCGGTCGAGAGGGCCACGAACGGCGGGGCGCCGATGCCGCCGGGCGACTCGATGGCGGCTTCCGCCGCCGCGCTGGTCTCCAGAGAACCGAAGCCCAGGGCCTTCCCGAACACGCTGATGGCCTCCTGTTGCGGGAGCTTGACCCGGACTCGGCCGAACGTCTTCGAGAAGCTGATGCAGTCGGTCAGCGGAGCGATAGTGCTGCTGGGATCACCGGCCTGCAGCTCTGCCGTGGTGTACTCGAGCTGATCGGGGTCGGAGCACGAGCTCCACTCGCTGGCACTGACCGTCCTCCCCAGCGTGATGTCGACCTTCTCGCGCACCTCGGCCACGATGTCAGCGATCGATCCACCGCCGATGACGGCCTCCACCATGGCCGACATGGCCGCGGCGTCGACGGTGTTCTGGTCGTGCCGTCGTTCGTTGTAGGCAGATCCGACATCGACGGCGAGCGAGCTCACCCCGAGCAGCGCGGTGAGCATGAGGGCGACGATGATGGCGGAGACGCCGCGATCACCCGAGGTCCTCGGCCGCATCACTTGCACTCCCACCACGAGTGGTCGCCGGGTGTGGACGAGACCCACGCCGGCGGGGTGACACCGGTGTCGAGCTGCCAGGTGTCGCTGACCGACGGCGTGCTGTCGTACCAGTCCTGCTCCAGGCGGGTCGTGATGTCCTCGTTCAGCTCCACCTTGTCGAGGATCGGGGCGAACATGTTGGTGAGCTGGTGGAGCTTGCGCTTGGTGACGAGCTTGGCGTCGTCGCCGACGTCGAAGGTGTACAGCCCGTCCTGGGTCGGCCGTCGAGGTCGGTGAGCGTGATCTGGATCCAGACGCCGTCACTCTGGTCCATGCGCTCGCACGCGGCCTGGAGGAGACGCTCGCCCTGGCTGTCCATGTCCGCACCCGTGTAGTCGGGCGTGGGGTCGGCGTCGACCGCCACCAGCCGGATGCCCTCGCGAGCACCGTGGCGGATGTCGTTGAGCTGGAAGAAGGCCCAGCCGAACTCGATGGTGCCGAACAGGATCAGGAACAGCGGCATCGCGATGAGCGCGAACTCGACCAGGGCCGCGCCGCGGTCGCCGCGGCCTCGACGGCGGTGGCTCCACCGCCCACTGGTGGGAGAACTTCTCGGCATGTGCGCTCCTGGGCCGGGGGCCCCACGATCTGGCACTACAAGGGGTTCTTCGGCCTGCCGTCAGCGTGTCTTGAGCACGGAATCGAAGATCGGACGATTCCTCCGCCCACGGCGGCGGACGCGGAGGAATCGGAAGCGGTGCCCGGCCACAACCCGCCGAGCCACCCGCCGATCCACGCGGCCGACCCACCGGTAGCATCCGATGCGTGCACGCCGCCGATCGCCTCGTGGCCAGCATCGAGCGCACCGGTTCGATCGCCTGCGTCGGCCTCGATCCGCGGCCGAGCCTGCTACCGCCGGGGCTGCGCGCCCGTCCACCTCGAGCGCCACGGACCAGGTCCCGCCGGCGTGGCCGCCGCGTTCGTCGAGTTCAACCGCGCCATCATCGACGCGGTGGCCGGCCAGTGCGCGGCGGTGAAGCCCCAGGCGGCGTGCTACGAGGCCTACGGGTCGGCCGGCTTCGCCGCCCTGGAGGCCACGGTCGCCCATGCCGAGGCCGCGGGCGTGCCCGTCATCCTCGACGCCAAGCGCGGTGACATCGGCTCCACCGCCACCCACTACGGCCACATGGCCTTCGGCGGCGCCCCCGGCCTCGACGACCAGCCGCTGCCCGGCATGGGGGCGACGTGGATGACGGTCAACCCGTACCTCGGTCGGGACGGCGTCCTCCCCATGCTCGGCGAGACCACCGCCGGGTTGTTCGTGCTGGTCAAGACATCGAACCCGTCCAGCGGCGATCTGCAGGACCGCGACGCCGATGACGGGAGCGTCGCCGACCTGACCGCCACGCTCGTCCACGCCTGGGGCACCGACCGCATCGCCGAGTGTGGCCTGTCCGACATCGGCGCCGTGGTGGGTGCCACCTATCCCGACCACGCCAGGGCGCTCCGGTCCCGGATGCCCGACACGATCTTCCTCGTTCCCGGTTACGGCGCCCAGGGGGCGACCGCCGCCGACGCCCTCGCCGGAATGCGTGACGACGGTCAGGGGCGTGATCGTGTCGTCGAGCCGAGCCGATCTGCGGGGCGTGGCAAGCGACGGGCACCGACGACTGGGCGGACGCGGCCCGAGTCGCGGTGGCCGCGATGAACCGAGATCTCGACCGCGTCCGGCCCTGAGATCGACCCGCGGTCCTACACTCCGCTCATGCCCACCGCATCATCAGGCCTGACCCAGCAGCGGTCATCGCCGGCGTGGGCCGTCGAACCGTCCGGCCCCCTGCGGGGACGATGTGCGGGTGTCGGGCTCCAAGAACGCGGTCACCAAGCACATGGTCGCCGCCATCATGGGCGGCGTCACCCTCGACCATCGCCAACGTCCCCGAGGTCGGCGACGTGGGCATCACCTCCGAGGTGCTCCAGTCCCTCGGGGTCGGTGTCGAGGTGGGCGACGATCGCACCATCACGATCACGCCGGCGGCCGAGGTCAATCCGCAGGTCCCGGTGCGCTACTCGGGTCTGAACCGGATTCCGATCCTGCTCCTCGGCCCCCTGCTCCATCTCCGCCAGGAGGCGTTCGTCCCCGTCGTCGGCGGCGACACCATCGGGGCCCGCCCGGTCGACTTCCACGTCGACGCGCTCCGGTCCTTCGGGGCCGAGGTGTTCGAAGAAGCCGACGGCGTGCGGGCCCAGGTGAAGGGTCGGCTCCACGGCACCAAGATCACGCTGCCGTACCCGTCGGTGGGCGCCACCGAGACGGTGCTGCTCACCGCGGCGCTGGCCGAGGGCCGCACCGTGCTCCACAACGCCGCCACCGAGCCGGAGATCATCGAGCTCGCCCTCTTCCTCCAGCGGATGGGGGCCCGGGTCGAGCTCTCACCGGGGCGGCGCATGGTGATCGACGGTGTCGAGCGTCTCCACGGAGCCACCACCACCCTCGCCGGCGACCGGCTCGAGGCGTTCTCGTACCTGGTGGCCGGCCTGGTGACGCGCGGCGAGGTGCGGGTGGCGGGTTGTCCCCAGGACCGCATGGTGACCGCGATCTCCACCCTGCAGCGCATGGGCGCCGAGTTCGAGATCAACGACGACTGGATCAGCGCGTCGAGTCATGGCCTGCGGGCGGTGGCGGTGCACACCGACACCCATCCCGGGTTCATGACCGACTGGCAGTCGCCGCTGTTCGTGCTCATGACCCAGGCCGAGGGGATGTCGGTCCTCCACGAGACGGTGTTCGAGGACCGGGTGCGCTATCCGGCGTCGGTGGTGGCCGCGATGGGCGGCGAGATCGAGCTGTTCGAGACCTGCCTCGGCGGGGACGCCTGCCGGTTCCACGACACCAATGCCGTGCACTCCGCCGTCGTCCGCGGCGTGTCCAAGCTCCGCGGCGCGGAAGTCGAGATCCCCGACGTCCGGGCCGGGTTCTCCGGCGTCATCGCCGCCGCCGCCGCCGAGGGTGCGTCGGTCATCGGGGGCGTCCACCACCTCGAGCGCGGCTACGACCGGCCCTTCGAGACCTTCCAGTCGCTCGGCCTCCAGCTCCGCCGCATCGACTCCCGCTGACCCCGACCCGCCGATCATCTCCGTTCTGGTCGGTCACCGGTCGTCCTGAGTGTCGCGATGACCGACCAGAACGAGAGGTGGGGCGAACGGCCGGGTCGCGGTGGTCAGCCGGCGAGGAGGCTGGCGAGGGCCCAGATGGCACCGACCGCCCCGATGAGCGCGAAGGCGATGCTGCGTCCGAGGGGCGCGGCGTCGAGGTCGCCCTCGCGCACCTGCTCCGGCGGGCGGATGATGGCGAGCAGCGAACCCACCGCCATGGCGCCACCGATGGCGAGCACGAGGTAGGCGAGGAGGTCCTGGCCGAGAAACACGCCCCCAGCGTACGACCGGGTCGCGAGTCGCTCCCAGGTCGCGGAGAATTCGTGCTCAAGGAGTCCTGATCGCGCGCCGACACAGCAGTTGTCGGGATTCCCTCCACGTCCCGGCGTCTCCACGGGAAGCAACGGAGCGGGGCCAGATCTCCCGCCAGGCATCGTTGCCAGCCACACTGTGGCTGGTTGGCCCCGCTCCTCCCGTGGCCGGCTGTGCGAGACTCCTCCGCAGAGAGGGACAGAGCCGAAGGAGATCCCATGGGATACCACCACCTGGCGTTCGCGGCACGCGACATGCAAGCCACCCACCGCTTCTACCGCGACGTACTCGGATTCGAGTTGGTCAAGGCGGTGGCCGCTCCCACCGACCGACCCGGCGGCTGGGCCAAGCACCTCTTCTACGACACCGGCGCCAACCCGGACGGCACCCCCGGGCCCCTGCTCGCGTTCTGGGAACTGCACGACGAGCGGATGGAGGACAAGGACACCGCCATCTCCACCGGTCTCGGCTTCGAGGTCTGGGTCAATCACGTGGCCTTCGCAGCCGCCGATCTCGACGACATCGAGCGCCGCAAGCGCCAGTGGCTCGACGGCGGTTCCGACGTGATGGAGATCGACCACGGATTCTGCGTGAGCATCTACACGATGGACCCGAACGGCATCCTCGTCGAGTTCTGCACCGACACCGCCCCCTACACCCAGGCCGACCGCGACCACGCGCTGGCCGTGCTCCAGAGTGACGACCCCCAGCTCGAGGATCCGCCGGTCCCCACCTTCCACCGCGCCGTGGACCACGCCGCCACCGCCACACCTGCCTAGGCGAGTGCCCGACCTGTGGTGGCCGCCGGAGCGACGCACGTTCCTCGGCTACTGGCCCGACCCGGCTGACGATCCGGGCGTCGACGTCGGCCGCGAGCCCATCGCGCTGGTCTCGCCCGACGGCGCGGTCGTCCGCGGCATCCTCTGGACGCCACCGGCCGGCACACCGTGGAAGACCGCGGTGGTACTCACCCACCCCCGGGGTGACTTCTCGACCCACTACGCCTGCCCCCTGCTGGCCGCAGCCGGGTACGCGGCCTTCGGCTTTGCCACCCGTTACGTGAACAACGACACCGATTGCCAGCACCACCTGGCGGCCGTCGATGTCGAGACCGCCGTGCTCGCCATGCGGGCCCGGGGCGCGAGCTCGGTCGTCCTGCTCGGCAACTCGGGTGGGGGGTCGCTGATGGCCGAGGCACAGGCGCGGGCGGAACGCGAGGGCCGGTCGCTCGGCGACGCATTCATCGCGTTGGCCGCCCACCCTGGTGAGGGCGTGTTCATGCTCCAGGTGATCGACCCCTCGGTCACCGACGAGGCCGATCCCCTCTCGTGCGACCCGTCACTCGACATGTACGACCCCGACAACGGGTGGCGGCCGTTCCCCGCGGCCTCGCACTACGACCCGGCGTGGCTCGAGCGATACCGCGCCGCCCAGCGCGATCGCGTGGCGCGGATCGACGCCATCGCCCACTCGGCCATCGAGACGAACGCTCGGTTCCGCGCCTTGGCCGAAGGGGCCGACCGCGGCTCGTCGACGTGGAACCAGCTCCGGCGGCGGGCCGTACTCGGCCGCTACCTGACCGTGTACCGCACCCTCGCCGATCCGGCCTACCTCGATCCCGACATCGATCCGGATGCCCGCTCGGTCCCCGGCCGGGCCCCGGGCACCATCTTCGCGTTCCCCGATCCCCTCGACGCCAACCACGGCGCGTTCGGACTCGGACGGGTGATGACCCCCCGGGGTTGGCTGTCGACCTGGTCCGGGCTGTCCAGCCATGCCCGCATGGCCACCAACCTGCCCGACGTGACTGTTCCGACCCTGGTGCTCCACCCCACGGCCGACACCGAGATCCGGCTCCACCAGGCCCGGGAGCTGGCCGAGGTCTCCGGTGCGTCCGACGTGACCTACGAGGAGCTCGAAGGCGCCCCCCACTACCTCCGTGGCCACCGGGTCCACGCCAACGAGCACATCGTGTCCTGGCTCCGGTCGCGGCTGTGAGCGCCCCGGAGGGTCCCGACCGGTTGCGAGTCGGCTGGCGCGAGTGGGTCCGGCTCCCCGACCTGCTGCCCGAGCCCGACGAGTGGGTCAAGGCCAAGATCGACACCGGGGCGAGAACCTCCGCCATCCACGCCTGGGACCTCCGCCACGTCGAACGCAACGGCGAGGTCTGGCTGCGCTTCTCCCTCCACCCCCGCCAGCGCGACGACACCCACGAGGTGGTGGCCGAGGCCCGGCTGGTGGAGGAGCGCGAGGTCCGCTCGTCGAACGGCGAGGTCGAGACCAGAGTCGTGGTCGAGACGACGCTCGCCATCGGTTCTCACCCAGCGTTCCCCATCGAGCTCAGCCTGACCAACCGCGACCAGATGGGCTTCCGCATGCTCCTCGGTCGGACCGCGATGGCGGGCCGGTTGCTCGTCGAACCGGGGCGCTCTTACCTCACCGGCGGCAGCCAGCGCAGACCGAACCGATAGCGTCCGGGGCGATGAAGATCGCTCTCCTGTCCCGAAACGCGAACCTCTACTCCACCAGCCGCCTCAAGGAGGCCGCGGAGCAACGCGGGCACGACATCCGGGTCATCGACTACCTGCGATGTGTGATGGACATCACCTCGCACCGGCCCAACATCCGATACGCCGGCCAGGAACTCGAGGGCTACGAGGCCATCATCCCCCGCATCGGCGCCACCCACACGTTCTACGGCACCGCCGTCGTCCGCCAGTTCGAGATGATGAACGTGTTCCCCACCAATGAGAGCCAGGGGATCTCGCGGTCGCGAGACAAGTTGCGGTCGCTGCAGCTCCTGTCCCGCAACGGCATCGGCCTCCCGGTCACCGGCTTCGCTCACTCCACCAAGGACATCGACGGCCTCATCGAGTTGGTCGGCGGCGCCCCCCTCATCGTCAAGCTGATCGAGGGCACCCAGGGCGTCGGCGTGGTCCTCGCCGAGACGAAGAAGGCCGCCGAGTCGGTCATCGCCGCCTTCCGCCAGCTCGATGCCAACATCCTGGTGCAGGAGTACATCAAGGAGGCCAAGGGCGCCGATCTGCGCGCCTTCGTGATCGGCGGACGGGTGGTCGCATCGATGCGCCGCCAAGGCGCGCCGGGCGAGTTCCGCTCGAACCTGCACCAGGGCGGTTCCGCGGAGAAGGTCAAGCTGACCCCGGAGGAGCGTTCCACCGCCGTCCGGGCCGCGAAGACGATGGGCCTCAACGTCTGTGGCGTCGACATGCTGCGCTCGAACCACGGCCCAGTGGTGATGGAGGTCAACTCGTCGCCGGGGCTCGAAGGCATCGAGGCGACCACCAACATCGACGTGGCCGGCAAGATCATCGAGTTCATCGAGAAGAACGCCCGCCCCGGCCGGACCACCACCTCAGCGCGCGGTTGAGTCGCTGCGCCGCGCCAATACTCAACTTCCATTGGTGCTCCAGTGCCAGGGCTCGCTGGGGAGGTTGAACAGGCCATAGCTGGACGCGTGGTCGTCGAGCCACAGGTACGCCGGGCTCGACCGCGACGTGATGGTGCGGCCCTGGTAGGTGAGATCGATGGCCCGTCCCTGTTCGTGCATCGAGCGACCGGGGATGGCCGTGGGGGGAGAACAGGCACTGGCCGGCTTCTCCCAGATGCCGTACTCGGTGGAGCCACAGTGGGCCTCACGCAGGGCAATCTGTGAATCGCTGCTCCGGTAGCCCCAGCCCGAGAGCGCGATGCCGTCGGCCGCCGCCGCGGTGAGCAGCGCGTCGACGTCGTCGGCGATGTCGGCGTTGACGGTGATGCCCTGCACCGTGCGCAGCGACGGCGTCGACCCCCCGCTCGTGGATGGGGGTCGGGTCGTCGACGTGGTGCTCGTCGTCGAGGTCGACCCACCGGAGTCCGACGTCGACTCGGTGGTGGGCGGTGACGTGGTCGACGTGGGCACGGGCAGCTGCGCGGTGACGGGCCGCGACACCGCCTGCACGGTCTCGACCGGTTGCGGTGGGATCCGGGCGATGAGCGCCGCCTGCTCGGCGGCGAGCTGGTCCGACAGTTGGGCGTCCATGTCGGCGAGCACCGCGGACTCGGCCAGCGCGGCATCGATGCGCTCCTGGAGACGGTCACCGAAGGAGCGCTGGCGGGCCTGCTCCTGGCGGAGCTCGTCGAGTGCCGCGCCGGCGGCATCCACCGCTCGGGCCGCGTCGGCCGCCGCCACCTCGACCGCGGCCTCCCGATCCGCAGCCGTCCGTTCAGCCTGCTCGAGCAGGTCGAGCAGGTTGACGTCGCGCCTGGCGCGGGCGTCGAGGTAGCTCCGCTGGAGCAGCGCGTCCGAGAACGAGTCGGCTTCGAGGGTCAGGACGAAGTCGGCCGTGGGAGGGTGGATGTAGGACGCCACCGCCATCGCCTGGATGGCGTGCTGGAGCGCCTCCACGTCGTGGCGGGCCGCGTCCAGTCCGGCGCGCGCGCCGTCCAGGTCGGCCTCGGCGGCCGCGCGCGCCACCTGGGCGTCGTCGAGCACCGATTGCTGCGCCGCGATGTCGGCATCGAGCCCGTCGAGGACGTTGTTGATCTCGGCGTCGCTGGCCTGGAGCACGTCGATCTGGGTCTCGACCTGCTGTTGGCGTTCGCGCACGTCGTCGCGCTTCGACTGCGTGTCGCCCTGTGCCCCAGCCCCGACCGGTGTCGACACCGCCAGCATCGCGGCCAGAGCCAGGATGGTTCGGGGAATGGTCACGGGCGCGATGGACTCCAGATCGCGTCGCCGCCCACGACGTCGACGTCACCGTACTGCAATCTGATCACGCGGTGTGGCTGCTCCCACTCGATGCGACACCCAGCCACCCGCGACTGTCGACGCAACCGCGCCTGACCTGTAGCCCTCGGTGCACGGACCCGACCGCCTCGGTGTCACCATGTCCCGGTGGGAGAGTCCACCCGAATCCGCACCTTCCACGGCCGGCACGGTCGGGTCACGGATCGCATGGTCCACGTCTTGTCGGATCTCGGCCCGCGGCGCGACCTCGACCGCCGCACCGAGCGCGAGCGACCCCTCGTGCTCGAGGTCGGGTGCGGTCGGGGCGAAGCCGCCTTGGGGTTCGCTCTCGCCCACCCCGACGTCGATGTCCTCGCCACCGATGTGCACACGCCTGGCGTCGTGGCACTGTTGCAAGCGGCCGAGGCGTCGAAGGCCTCCAACGTGTTCGCGATGCGGGCCGACGCGCTCGACCTCCTCGACCACCGGATCGGCGGGAGCGAGCTCGATGGGGTCCACCTGTTCTTCCCCGACCCGTGGCCCAAGGCCCGGCACCACAAGCGCCGGTTCGTGCGGCCCGACGTGCTCGACCTGCTCGCCGATCGACTCCGCCACGGGGCGCCGCTTCGAGTGGCCACCGACGTCGACGACTACGCCAGCTGGGCTCGCGTCCACCTCGATCACCACCCCGCGTTCGAAGGCGGCCTCGCGCCGCGGCCGAAATGGCGGCCGGTGACCCGATACGAAGCTGCCGCCATCGAGGCGGGACGAACGGTCATCGACCTGGCGTACCGTCGACGCTGAGCCGGGGGTACCGCGCGCTCGACGATGACCTCGCTACCGTCGTTTGCGTGGGACTCCTCGATCGATTCAAGAGCGACTCGCCCTCGCCCGATGCCCTCACGCTGGAGGTGGCGACCAGGGTCAAGCAGCACTCCGATGTCGACGACGTGGCCATGGTCGATGCCGACACGATCGCGGTCACCTGGTCCGGCCGAGCAGCTCCTCATCCCCTCGACATCAGCGCGATCCGCCAGACGTGGAAGCGGGCCACCGGGTTCGAACGGATCGACCTGCTCGACAACTTCATGGCGGGTCTGGCCGCTCCCACCGACGATCCCCCACCAACCGATCGCGAACCCGTGGCGGCCGCAGCGGATGGCCACGCCACGAACGACTGGGCGACGGCCGCTCCTCATCTGCTCCCCGGGCTCGCACCGACCGCATCGGACGATCTGGTGTCGTGGACCGTCGGTGGTCTGCTCCACGCCACCGTGGTCCGGCGATCCAGTGGTGGCCCGGTCACCCGTTCCGAGTGCACGGCCTGGAAGGTCCGGACCGACGACGCCGTCGAGCGGGCCATCGCCAACCTCTCCGCCATCGATCCCGGCCTCGATCCCATCGCGCCGGGCAGCCGGGCCTGGGTTCCCACGCAGCCTGATGGACGGCAATCCTCCTGGTTGGCCGCGCCCGGACGTCTGCTGTCCGAGCTCGGCCTCGAATCAGGCATCGTGCTCACCCCCGTCGTCGGTGAGCTCGTGGTGGTGGACCCCGGTGACCCGGAGTTGCTCAACTCCGTCCTCACCAGCACGCTCACCATCCTCGAACACGAGGCGGAGCTGCTGTGCCCGTTGCCGTTCCGGGTGACACCGGATCACGTCCAAGTGTGGCAACCGCGGGCCGATGACCCGGCCTCCGAGCTCGTCGAGCGGGCGACGCGGCTCTTCGAGCGCTGATCGATTCCGACCCGCTGATCGTCAACCGGTGGTCTGGGTCCGGGCGTAGTACTCGTCGCTCTGGGCCAGGTCACTGGCGAGCCGGATGTCCTGGCCGTCGGCGAGCACGCCGGCCCAGGCGGTGAGTCCGGCCGCATCCGGGGCCCGGCCGAGCAGGTCCTCGTAGAGCTGCCTGACGCGGGTGCGGCGGGATTCGGGAGACTGGTAGAGCGCGGTGGCGATGGCCTGCCGCGCCACCCCGTCGTCGGCGACCGACGTCCAGTGCTCCAACCCGCTCGAGTCCGGGGCGCGGCCGAAGATGTCGCGATAGAGGGCGTCGACCCAGCGACGGTTGGTGGAACCCGACGCCGAGAAGAACTCGTTCGAGCCGTAGAGTCTGGCGGCGATGGCGGCCGGCGGCAATCCGCGGTGATAGGCGTCCACCCAGCTCCGCAATCCGCTGCCGTCGACCGAGCGACCCAGGATCGAGCGGTAATAGCCGTTCACCAGCTGGGCGATCCACTCATCCGAAGTGGCGAAGCCGGCCACGATGTTGGTTCGCGGGGCGAGGTAGGTGAGCCGGTCGGTGACCGCATTCACCTCCGCGGAGGAACCAGAACGGTCCAGGAGGTCCTGGTAGAGCGCAGCGGCGTAGTGCTGGTCGCGGGACCGACGGGCGTTCGCCGCGGTGGCGGCGGTGTCGTTCGTGCACCCGCACCAGATGAAGCGCTGCGTGACCCAGGTGTTGCCACCGGCGTCGGTGTAGACGCCGATCCCCACCCGATCGACATCGGTGCGCCGCATGTTGGCCGCGTGCGCGCTCGACCCGAGGAACGCGTCGAACACCGCGGCCTCACCCGCGGTGGAGAAGCCGACGTTCTCGGCCCACAGGGAGCAGTTGGGGCTCGCCTCCCGACAGTCCGCCCCCGCCGACGAGCTGTGGCGCAGGGATCCTTGCGAGCCCATGGTCCACGCCCATCCCCTGGCCTTGAGTTGGGTCACCGGATCGACCGACAAGTCGGGCAGACCCTGCGATGCTCGCCAGTCGTTGAGCCGGTGCAGCTGCGCATTCTCCAGCGCGGTGAGTTGCATGGTCACGGCCGCCTCCGCCGGTACAGCAGCCGGCGTGACCACGGCGATGCCGAGCAGGGGCCCGATCAGCAGGGCGGCTGTCGCGACGAGGGCCCGATGCAGGACAGGACGGTGACGCATGGGAAAGATTCGCTCCAGTGGCTGACGGGGGTCGCGTCGACCCGGCGTTCTCGATGCAGATTCCCACCGGCCCGTAATACGCTCGCAACATAGATGATTGAACCCGGCTGGCGCAATCACCGAAGCGGCTACGTTCTCCAGAGAATCCACCGGGCGCGGGCCATTTCGTCCTCATCGAGAATTGTTGCGGATCGATGTCAATAGACCTTGAGCGTTTGGCGTCGGCTGCTCGCCGTACCGACGCCTCAACCTAGAGCTGGGCCATGTTGTCGAAGCGGGTGAGGTGGTTGCGGAACGCCAGGTTGATCTTGCCGGTGGGACCGTTGCGGTGCTTGGCCACGATCACCTCGGCCATCCCCCGATCGGGCGAGTCGGGGTTGTAGACGTCGTCGCGATACAAGAACATCACCACGTCAGCGTCCTGCTCGATCGATCCCGATTCGCGGAGATCGGAGAGCATGGGCCGCTTGTCGGTGCGGGACTCCAGCGTTCGAGACAGCTGCGACAGGGCCACCACCGGGCATTCCAGCTCGCGGGCGAGGATCTTCAGGCTCCGCGACATCTCCGACACCTCGACCTGGCGGGACTCCGCGCGTCCGCGACCCTGCATGAGCTGGAGGTAGTCGATCACCACCATGCCCAGGTCGCCGAGCTGGGACTTGAGCCGCCGGGACTTGGCCCGGATCTCCATCACCGAGACGTTGGGGTTGTCGTCGAGGTACAGGCGCGCCTCGGCCAGGCGGCTGACACCCAGCGCGATGCGATCCCACTCCGCGTCCTGCAACCGACCGTCACGCACCTTGGTGGAGTCGATCTGGGCCTCGGCACACAGGAGCCGTTGGGTGAGCTCGATGTTGCCCATCTCCAGCGAGAAGAACAGCACCGGGCGGCGGGACTGGAAGGCGGCGTTGGCGGTGAGGTTGAGGGCGAACGACGTCTTGCCCATGGCGGGACGGGCCCCGACGACGTTGAGCGTGGATGGTTGCAGGCCCGACAGCAGCCGGTCGAGGTCGACGAAGCCGGTCGGCAGTCCGGTGATGGCGTCACCCCGCTCGACGAGGGCTTCGAGCCGGTCGAGCGTGTCGGAGAGCAGGCCCTCGATCGGCATCATCGAATCGGTGACCCGCCGCTGACCGAGGTCGTAGACCATCGACTCGGCCACGTCGACCGCCTTCTCGACGTCGTCGGGCAGTTCGTACCCCAGCTCGGAGATGTCGCCGCCGATGGCGATGAGCCGACGCAACATGGCGTGATCGGCAATGATCTTCGCGTATCGGGCGGCGTTGTTGACCGCCGGGGCGGTGGTGACGATGTCAGCCAGCAGCGCTCGCCCACCGATGGTCTCGAGCACGCCGGCTCGACCGAGCTCGTCGGCCACCGTGACCGGATCAGCCGGCTCACCGGCCGAATCGAGGCTCAAGATGGCGTCGAAGACGTGGGCGTGGGCCGGCTTGTAGAAGTCCTCGGGGCGCAACATCGGCGCGGTGACCGATATGGCCTCTTTGGACAACATCATGGCGCCGAGCAGGTTCTGCTCGGCGGTGAGGTCGGAGGGTGGTACCCGGTTGGACATGCAGACGGCCTCAGACTCGACGGGGGAATGGGGCGTTCACCGTCGCGCCACCTCCCTGTGGGTCGCTAGGGGCGCAGACTGGGGATAGGTCTGTGGAAACTGTGGAGAAGTGCCGCCGATCACGCCACTTGGTGGTCATGATGACGTCTCCGAGGTGTCCAGCGGGTGAATTCCGTCACTCCGCCGGCCAGCTGCCGAGCGGAGTGACGGTCCACCTGTCCTGATGGGCCGGCGGAGGCCTATTCCGCCGGTTCGACCTCGAGGGTGATGGGGAACTGGACCTCGTGGTGGAGCTTGGCCATCACGTAGTGCGTGCCGGTCATCTTGATCGGCTCGTCGATGGTGATGACCTTCTTGTCGAGCTCGATCTCGGTCTGGGCCTTGACCGCGGCGACGATGTCGGCATCCGACACCGATCCGAACAGGTGGCCGGTCTCCGACGCCTTGGCGACGATGGTGATCACCTGGGGAACGAGACTCGTGGCCACGTCCTGAGCGGCTTCCACCGCCTTGGTGTCACGAACCTCGGCTGCCTTGCGCATGTGCGCAGCCTGGACCTCGGCCTCCGGGGTCGCCCGCATGGCGAGACCCTTGGGGATGAGGTGGTTACGAGCATGACCATCGCTGACCTCGACCAGCTCACCGCGCTTGCCGACCTGGTCGACATCGTTGCGGAGGATGACCCTCATTCGTCGTCCTCCTCGGTCTCGGTGGTGTCGGCACCCTCAGTGGGTGCGGTGGACTCGTCGTCCATTGCGTCGACATCGTCGTCGCGACCCCGATCGTCGTCCCGACCCCGATCGTCGTCCCGACCCCGATCGTCGTCGCGTCCACGACGATCTCCGTCACGGCCCCGGCCACCGCCGCGCTGCTGGGTGACCCGGCTGGTGTAGGGCAACAGGGCCATCTCGCGCGCGTTCTTCACTGCGAGGGCGACCTCGGCCTGCTGCTGGGAGCTGTTCCCGGTGACGCGGCGGGCCCGGATCTTGGCCCGATCGGACTGGAAACGACGCAGGAGGTTGACGTCCTTGTAGTCGACGTAGGTGACCTTCTCCTGGGTCAGGATGCTCGTCCGCTTCTTGGAGCGGCGAGCGTTGTCCTTGTTCTTGGTGCGGGGGCGTGCCATCTAGAAGGGCTCCTCTGCGTCGTCGTAGACCGGTTCGTTGCGGGGCGGTTCGCTGTGCGAGCCGCCGCTGCCGCCGCTGGGACCGTCACGGCGGACCTTCTCGACCTTGGCGGTGGCCCACTTGAGCGAAGGGGCGACCTCGTCGGCCACGATCTCGACCTTGGAGCGCTTCTCGCCCTCCTGGGTCTCCCACGAGCGCTGCTCGAGCCGGCCGTAGACGATGACTCGGTCACCCTTGGTGATCGACTCGGACACGTTGTCGGCGAGATTGGACCAGCAGACCACGTCGAAGAACGAAGTGTCCTCGACCTGCTCGCCTCCCTTCGTGTACCGGCGGTTGTAGGCGACGCCGAACTGGGCGAGCGCCGTCCCGCTGGTCAGGTACCGCAGCTCGGGATCGCGGGTCACGTTGCCCACGATGGTCACGGTGTTGTCGAAAGCCATGGTTGTGTCTCCTGGTCTATTCAGCCGCAGCCGAGCCGATGAGCCCGCGCCGGGCGGCCTCGTGATCGGGCAAGCGGATGAGCTTGTGGCGGACGATGTCGTCCGCGAGGCGCAGCGAGCGCTCGGCCGCATCGAGCGCACCGGGCTCGGCCAAGATCTCGTACACGACGTAGGAGCCCTCGGTCTTGTGGTCGATCTCGTAGGCGAACTGACGTCGCCCCCAGAAGTCGGTGGATGCCACCATGCCGGCGTCGTTCAGACGACCCTCGATCTCGGTGACCTGGGTCTTGGCAGCGTCTTCGTCGAGATCGCCGCTGATGATGACCATGAGTTCATAGGCGCGCATGCCTACGGAAACCTTCCTGTGGATCCGGCGGTGCCGGAGCCCCGAAACCGGAGCAGGACGGACAGAAGTGGGCCAGCGTAGCGGTGGGCGAGGCGGGAGTTCACATCCACGTCGCTCAGTATCCCGACGGGGGGTGACAACAACCCCGGACGCGGTGGAGCCCGGGCCCCCCGACCCGGGCTCCACCGTGTTCTGCTCGCGATCAGCGCGCCGGATCAGCCCATCCTCACGCCGCCGGCGGGCTCGCCCCGCCGTCGGTCACGAGCGAGGCCAGCATCCGAGCCAGGATGCTGGCGAACTGACCCCGGGTCGCCGACTGGCCGGGGGCGAAGGTCTGCGGAGCCACGCCGTTGACCCAGCCGGCGGCGGCCACCGCGTTGATGTCGGCCTCGTGGACGCTGCCGTCGTCGTCGGTGAACGCATCGTCGCCCGCCGCCAGGGATTCACCCGTGGCGGACGCCCACGCCCGGGCGAACATCGACGCGATCTGCGCCCGGGTCACCGGCGCCGAGCCCCGGAACGTCCCGTCCGGGAACCCGGTGACCACGCCGAATGCTGCGAGGGCGTTGACGTCACTCTCGTGCACCCCGGCATCATCGGTGAACGCGTCCGGCGGATCGGACGGCAGCGTGACCCCGGCGGTGACGAGGGCCTTGGCAATCATCGAAGCCACCTGCCCACGGGTGATCGGCGCCTGCGGTCGGTAGGTCCCGTCGGCGAAGCCGGCGATCGCGTCCCACCAGACCATGCACTCGATGGCCTCGCGGTGGACCGACGCCTTGATGTCCGCGAACTGGGTGCCCGGCACATCGGCGGGATCGCACGCCGCCGCGGTGGCCGCGTCGGAGGCGACGGTCGGATCGATCTTCCACACCATGCCGGCGCCGGGGCCGCACACGTTGCAAACGCTCAGGTACACCATCCCGTCGGGACCGACCGTGACTCCGCCGGACGGCGGCAACTGGTCGCCGTAGAGCAGGTACTTCCGGGTGCCGTCGGGACGGATCTGGACGAGGGCGGGCGCCGGGGCCTCGGAGAGCAGGCCGTTGTCGGCGAACTCGAGCACGTACAGCGTGCCGTCCGGTGCCGGGGCGATGTCGATGATGTTGGTGAAGCCGCTCTCCGCCGCCGCCGGCGCACCGCTGACGTCGTAGACGTTGGCGGCGCCCACGGGGAACGGGAAGCCGGTGAGCTGGCTCACCAGGGGCGTGCCGTCGGCATCGAGCTCGATCGAGGTCGGCACCGGCTGGTACGGGATCATCGTGCCGGGAGGCGCGCCGAGGAACGGCGGAGCCTCGGTCATGCCGAAGGGCAACACCGCCTCGGTGGTGATGGTGCCGTCGGACGCGATCCGGAGCACGTCGTTGCCACCGGCGTCGATGGCGAGGATGTCGTTGTCGTCGAAGGTGAGGCCGAACGGGTTGGAGTCGATGCCCTCGGCGCCGGGCTGGCCTTGATCAGGGTCGTTGGCGGCTTCGTAGCCGACGAGGTCGGCGAACAGGTCGGCGGTGCCGTCGTCCTGGATCTGGAGCACGGCGCCGACGCGTGGATCGCCGTACTGGTCACGGGTCACCTTGTCGCCACCGAATCCGGTGATCACGTACATCGTGCCGTCGGGGGCGAAGGCCACGTCGGTCGGGCCGGAGGCCCCTTCCGGGCCGCCGACCGATGGCAGCCCGGTGACCGCCTTGGAGACCGTGCCGTCCCCGGCGATCTTGGTGATGGACCCGCTGGTCCCGTAGCAGTTCTGCACTTCCTGGCCGGACTCGGGATCCTGGACGGTGACGCAAGGTCCGTCACCGCCGACACCCGACTCCGCCACGTAGAGGGCGCCATCGGGGCCGAAGGCCAACTTGTAGGGCCCGTTCAGACCGGTGGCCACCGGTACCGGAGCCGAGACCGCGGCCGCAGGCGCGGCCATCATCGGTACGAGTGGCAGCGCGAGCAGCGCCGCGGTCGCCGCTGCCACAACGCGTCGTCGTGACTTCATCATCATTCTCCTTGGTTGTCGGAGAACTCGGCCCCCCTGAGCGAACCCCCTCGGACCGCCTGCCCTCCGCTTTCTCGACAGTCCCGGGATCACATCGATCCGGCGGAACTCGCGCACGATAGCCCCTGGACGATTTCGACGTCGGCTGAATGCCTTTCGGCCCCTTGCGGTCCGCCGCCCGATCGCCGAGCGACGCTCAGGACGGTGTGCAGCCCTCGGCGCCGATCTCGAGCCGAGCCGACTCGTCGATGCCGGCATCGGCCAGCGAGCCCTGGGGGACCTCGATGGCGTAGCGGTACGGTCCGGTGGCGGCGTAGCGGGCGCAGGCGTCCGGATCGGTCTCGGTGCAGGGAACCATGTCGGTGCCCGAGCGGAACGCGCCGCCGTCTTGCCACCAGGTGATCGACAGCGGGATCACGGTGTCGATCATGACGTACCGGTTCTCCACCGAGGTGTCGTTGCTGAACAGCATGCCGTCGTAGCCCTGCAGGTCGGTGACCTGCATCAGCCCCTGGGTGCGCTCACCGGGATCGTCGGCGTGCAGCAAGCACAGCTCCAGCGCCTGGCCGGTGCCCGTGACGATGTCCACCAGGATGGTGCCGAACTGGGCGGCGAGCGATGCGTCGGTGCCGGTCGGCGCCGCGCCGAGCTCGGGATCAGCGGGAGAGTCGGCGCCCTGGACCACGCAGGCGGCGAGACCGGCGGCGAACACGGCGCCGATGATCCAGCGGAAGATGCGGAGCTGGCGGTCGTCCTCGATGGACGGAAGCCACGCCGGCACCCACGCGGGTGGATCGAGCAGCGGGTTGCGTTCGGACACGGGACCAGTCTGGCGCGTCGGCCCGACCCGCTCGCTCGTGCCGCGCCGAGACCCGGTCAGGTGTGGCGGCCGTAGAGCCCAAGCGTTTCGGCCGCATCGGACGAGAGGTGATAGCTCTCGGAGTCGTCCGGGAACGCGCCGGCTCGTACGTCGGCCGCGAAGCTGGTCAGTCCCTCGACGGACGCGGATCGCACGTCGGCGTAGCGGCGCACGAACTTCGGTGCGATGCGGTCCTCGATCCCGAGCACGTCGTGGTACACCAGCACCTGACCGTCGCAGTCACGCCCGGCGCCGATGCCGATGGTGGGCACGTCGACCGCGTCGGTGACCATCCGGGCCACCGCGTCCGGGACCCCCTCGAGCACGATGGCGAAGCAACCGGCCGCAGCCAGCGCCTTGGCGTCGGCCACCAGCGCGAGCGCGGCATCGTGCTCCTTGCCCTGAACCTTGAAGCCACCCATGGCATGGACGGACTGCGGCGTCAGGCCGAGATGGCCCATGACGGGGATCTCGGCGTCGAGCACGGCCTCGATGACCCCGAGACGCTTCCGGCCCCCTTCGAGCTTGACCGCGTGCGCTCCGGCCCGGATGAGGGTGGCCGCGTTGCGAACCGCGTCGTGGCGGCCGGTGTGGTAGCTCATCCACGGCAGGTCGGCGACGATCATCGGGACCCGGTGCTCGGCCGACGACGTCTTCAGGCCACGGGCGACCGCACCGGTGTGATGGGCGATGTCCTCGGTGCTGACCTGCAGGGTGTCGTCGTGGCCGAGGACGACCATGGCGACGGAGTCACCGACCAGGATCAGGTCGACGCCGGCCTCGTGCGCCATGCGGGCGCCCGGCGCGTCATAGGCCGTCACCATGACCAACGGGATGCGGTCGGCGGCGAGCTTGTGGTCACGGATCGCAGGCGCGTTCCAGGACTTGCGCATGGATTGTCTCCTTTGCTCCGTCCAGCGGTGGGATACCTGCCGGCGGCACCACCGACGATAGCGCAGCCACCGGCTCGGCGGCCAGGTGCCGGTAGCGTCGGTGGACATGGCAACTGGTACGTGTGACAGCTGCGGCAGCGTCGAGGAGGTCACCACCGTGCGGCGGGTCTACGTCACCCCCGAGTCGTGGGACACGGAGGGCAAGGCCGTGCCCGAGACGGACACCGAGCAGTGGTGCTACGCCTGCACCACGCACTACCCCCACCAGGAAGTGCGCGCCTGATCAACCCGACACGAAGTCGGTCGTCGTCGGGGCCGGGGTCGTCGAGGACGAGGACGGGGGCCCCGTCGTCGAGGTGGACGACGTCGACGAGGAGGTCGGCGAGGACGACGAGGTGGTCGTCGAGGCGTCGGTGCCGGTGGTCGTCGTGGTTCGGCACGGCGCGGTGGCGGCATCACCCGCCGAGGTGTCCGGCGCGCAGTCCGGAACCGTCGTCGTGGTGGCTTCGCTCGTCGTCGTGGTGAGGTCCGGGTTGAGGACCGTCCCGCCGAACGGCGGCGGGGGCTCGAAGGCACCCTGGTCCCGACCGGCGACGGCCTGCTCCATGTAGGTGTGCCAGACCTGGGCGGGGAACGAGCCGCCGGTGACCCGCCGGCCCCGCACGTTGCGCATGAAGCGGGGGTCACCGTTCTCGTCGGGATCGGGGTACCCCATCCACACCGCCGTCGTCAGCTTCGGCGTGTACCCGACGAACCAGGCGTCGCGGTAGTCCTGCGTGGTCCCCGTCTTGCCCGCCGTCGGGACACCGCTCAACTTCGCCGCCGTGCCGGTACCACCGTTGACGACCTGCTGGAGGATCCAGTTCACCTGGTCGGCATCGCCGGCGCGCATGACCTTCGTGCTGGTGGTGTCGGTCTGCTCGAGCACCTTCACCTGACCGTCGACGACCTGTTCGACCCGGGTGATGAAGATGGGATCGATGTGCTGCCCCCGTCGGGCGAAGGTCGAGTAGGCCGACGCCATGTCGAGCACGGAGACCTCGCCCGCCCCGAGCACGAGCGAGTTCACCGGGGGCAGGGGGCTCTCGATCCCGAGCTTCTTGGCCAGATCGACGACCTTGTCCGGGCCGACGTCCAACATGAGTTGGGAGAACACGGTGTTGGACGAGATCCGGGTGGCCTGGACCAGGTCGATCGGCCCCTCGGTGCCGTTGCTGTAGTTGCTGACCTTCCAGTCCTTGCCGTCGTTGGCCTTGGGCAGTACGACCTGGTTCAGGTTCATGAACTGCGAGCGGGCCGAGATGTCCTGGCCGAGCGCGGTGGCGAGCACGATCGGCTTGAACGACGAGCCGGGCTGGCGACCGGAACCGCCCGCCGCGGCACCGAGCGCCAGATCGACCTGCGACGTGTCGAAGTTCCGACCTCCCACCATGGCGACCACCCGACCGAGGTCGTCGACGCTGACCAGCGCGCCGGCCGGGTCGTCGGGCTGGTCCAGGAACCCGTACACCGCGTCGTAGGCCTGCTGCTGCCGGGTCATGTCCAGCGATGTGTAGACCCGTAGGCCGCCACCGTTGACCACTTCGGCGCCGTACTTGTCGTACAGGAGACGGCGGACGTACTCGACGTAGTACTCCGTGCCGAACTCCTTGCCGGTGACCACACCGATGCCGTCCCGGACGGCTCGCTGCCGGACCTGGGCCGCGAGATCCACGGCTTGGGCGTCGTCGTGCTGGGCGCGGGTGATGGTGCCCATGTCGAGCATGCCGTCGAGCACGGAGTCGCGGCGGAACGCGGCCGTCTTCGGATCGCGGGTCACGTCGGCCGTCTCGGGTGAGCGGATCAGACCGGCCAGGTAGGCGGCCTGCGACAGATCGACGTTGCGGATCGACACACCGAAGTAGGCCCGCGCCGCCGCCTCCGCGCCGTAGGCGCCCCGCCCGAAGTAGACGGTGTTGAGGTACCGCTGGAGGATTTCCTGCTTGGAGAACTCCCGCTCGAGCTTGATGGCGAGCACCGCCTCCTTCAGCTTCCGGGTGATCGTGCGCTCGGAGGTGAGGTAGGCGTTCTTGGCGTACTGCTGGGTGATGGTGGAGCCGCCCTGCTGCGCGCCGCCCCCGCGGGCCTCCTGGTACAGCGCGCGGGCGATGCCGAGCGGATCGATGCCGCGGTGGCTGAAGAAGTGGCGATCCTCGGCCGCGAGCACGGCATCGATGAAGGTCTGGGGGATCTCCTCGAGCGGCACCGAGACCCGGTCCTGCTCGCCGGCCAGCTTGGCGATGGCGTTGTCCGGTCCACATCCCTCGGTGACGTTGCTGGCGCAGACGAAGCTGGACTGCAGCAGCGGGTCCTCAGCGGGGAGATCGACCTGGGCGAGGACGAAGCCGGCGCCGGCCACGGAGGCGACCAGCAGCAGGGCGAGACCGAACAGCCCCCGGCGGTGTCGCCACAGCAGGCTCCGGCGTGGTCCCTGGTTCTTCGGGCGCGACGTCGACCGCCCGCGAGCGCGGGTCGAGCCGGACGAGGCCCGTGCGGTCGACTTCGGGCGAGTCGACCTCGGGCGAGTCGGCTTCTTCGGCGAGGGGGTGCGTGGTGCCATGACGGAGCGCCGACGGGCGGCGACGCAGCCTACCGGCCACCCTGGCGCGAATCGCTCGCGGGTCGACGCCGGCAACCCGATGCGCCGTCACGACGACCGCAACCGCGATGCCAGCGGCCGCCGCCGTGACGACGGCCGCGAAGTAGCCGTCGAGGTCGGCGCCGGTCCAGCCCCACAGGGGTGCGAGCCCGAACACCAGGGGCGGGAGCATCCGCCAGTCTCGCCCGTCCACGGGAACGGCCGTGTCCGTCACGAGGACGGCAACGATCAGCGCGGTCCCGGCCGCCACGGCCGCGGCGGCCTCGATGGGCGCGCCGGTCGACCCGAGCGCGGCCATGCCGGCGGCGAGTCCGGGGGCCACGGCGAGCATCGCCACCGGGTGCATGGTCACCGCCGCCAGCACCCCGCCGGCGACCAGGAGCACGCCGGCTGACCGGAAGCTGGTCACGTCCTGCGTGAGCAGAGCGGTTCCGGCCAGCATCGCGGCCCATGGCGCCACCAGCCGGTGCTGGGCGGAGCCGTCGGAGGCCGGCCGGCGGAGGCGCCACGTCGAGCCCGACCGCGCCGCGACGACCACCGTGCCGAGCACGGCGACCAGGACGCCGGCGGTCGCCGCGTGACTGGTGCCGCCGTCGAGTCCCGGCGCGAAGACCGACGGGACGGGGACGGTGCGGGCCGTGGCCAGCACCACCACCGGGGCGAGGACGACACCGGGGAGCCACCACAACGACGTCACCAGCACCGCACCCGTACCCAGCAACACCATGGCGGCGACGGTGTCGGTCGGGTCGACGGCGACCCCGGCAGCGACCACCATCCCCCCCGCCCCGAGACCCACCAGGATCCCCGCGGGCACCCGCTCGGCACGAGCGTGTACCACCACGAGTGCGAGCACGGCGACCACCGCGACGGCGAGCGGTCGATCCGCTCCGCCACCGGAGGCGGAGGTCGTGGCGCCCACCGCGAACACGGTGATGCCACAGAGGACGGCGCCCGCCGCCACGGGTCGGGCCGGTGGCCGGGCCGCCACGAGGAGGGCCAGCCCGACGACGGCGCTCGCCGCCAAGGGGTCGGCCACGACCCGACCGAGCTCGGGTGGGGTGTCCGCGGCCACCAGCACGGCCCAAGACGCCGCGGTGAGGCCACCGACGACCGTGGCCACGGTGCGAGCGCCGGCGGTTCGATCGGCGAGGACGCCGGCCACGACGACGAACGCGCCCACCAGGGGCAACCCCAGCGCCGCGGCCAGCACAGTGGTCACGTCGGCCAGCTCGCCAGGGCCACGGCGACGACGCCGGCGACGACCGCGAGTGCCGGTCGGACGCGGCGAACCCGTCGCTGTCGGTCGCCGGCCACGACACCGACCGCCACGCCGGAGGCGATCACCGTCGACGCGATCCGTAGCCACAGGTCGTCGGCCCCGGGACCGGCCACGATCGTGGCGGCCAGAGCTCCGCCGGCAATGGCGATGAGCCAGGTTCGTGCCACGGCTGACCCGGGGGACTCGGTGGCTCCCGGCACGGCACCGCGGACGGCGAGGAGCACGGCGACCGCCGCCAACCACGACGATGCTGCCGCCAACGATGGTCCGACCGCGCCGGCCGCGCCCAGCACGCTCTGGGCCCCGGCGAGGTCGTCGAAACCCACCGATGCGAAGCGAACCGCGACCGCCGCGGTGGCGAGCAGGGCAGCGAGCCCCGACCACCGCGACCGGTTGGCCACGCCGAACAGCACGGCGGCAACCACCACCGAACCGGTCGAGGTCAGGGCCAGCACGGCGGTGCCCGCAGCCGCGCCCCAGGTGAGCAGCTCGGTCAGGGTCGGGAGAACCGTGTCGGTCCGCATCGAGGCGACCGCGAGGCGCCCTCGGGGTGGTGGCACCAGGGACCCGCCTCGCACCACGGATGGTGGTGGAGCGGATGGGTTCACGTCTTGCGGAAGCCCTCGACCGGGAACGTCTGCACCAGGTGGTTCCAGCCACACCCGGCGCACACCTCGACGACATAGCAGGTGCACTCGGTGGTGGTGCGACGAACCTTGTTCATGTCGGCCCGATCCTCCACCGCGTAGCCCTGCTTCGGGAGGTGGGGACCGAACGCGTAGGTGACGAGCACGAGGTGCTCGACCTCGCAGATGGGACACAGCTCGGACGTCTTCCGGGCGATGTTCCGGGCGGCCCGGCGCAGCTCGGGGTGGGCGTCACACACCTCGTGTTCGGCGAGGCGCCCGCGCTTGTACTCGTTGACAAGGGCGAGGCGAGCCATGCGGTAATCGACCGCACCCGCCGGCCGATCGGAGCCGACGCCACGAATGCTCGGCGCACCGGGATGGAACGACATCGCAGGCGAGGGTAGCGACTCGCCGGTCGGTCGGTGCCGCACACGCCGCTCCGGGCGAGCCAGACTGGCTCCATGGCCTGGACCCCCTTCTCCGTCGCCGCGCCGGCCGGGACCCAGCTCCCCGACGACTCGGTGAGCTACGGACCCTCGATCCCGCGTGAGGTCGATCTCCGGTTGCTGGGCGATCTCGCCGGCAAGCGGGTGCTCGACCTGGGATGCGGCGCCGGGCGCAACGCGGTCGCCCTGGCGCGAGCCGGCGCCCGGGTCATCGCGGTCGACGAGTCCGCCGACCAGATCGGTCAGGCCCGAGCGGCGATCGACGCCGCCGATGTCCGCGTCGAACTCCACCATGCCCCGCTCGCCGAGTTGGCGTTCCTGCGGGCCGACACCATCGACGCCGCCATCTGCGTCGGGGCACTGGCCCACGTCGCCGACGTCGGCCGGGTGTTCCGTCAGCTCCACCGCGTGCTCCGTCCCGAACACGCCGTCGTCATCGCCATGACGCATCCGGCCTTCGCGTTGCTCGACCCGGGGAGCGAGGACCCGGCGAGGATCCGCCGGTCGGCGTTCGACTCTCAGCCCTACCCCGAGGACGATCCCCGTCACGGCACATTCGCCCGGTCGTTCTCCTCGCTCTTCAGCGAGCTGGGTCGCACCGGGTTCCGGGTCGACACCGTGCTCGAACCGCAGCCCACCTCGACGGGCGGGCCGCACTGGTCGCCGGCCATGACGCAGGTGCCGGCGACACTTCTGCTGCGCTGCCGCAAGGAAGGCATCTGATCAGACCCAATGCCGTTCAGTTAGAACTACAATGGTGTAGTTTGGGGTATGGCCCGTGCTGGATGGAAGAAGCCTGAAACCGAGACTCGCCTGTCGGATCTGGTGTCGGTGGGCTTGTTGGCCCGGGTGTTCCCGGCAGCGGTTGTCGATGAGGTGATCGCTGAGTGCGACCGGACCGAGAAGCGGCACCGTGCGTTGCCGGCCCGGACGATGGCGTACTTCGCGATGGGCTTGGCGCTGCACTCGGAGGGCTCGTATGAGGACGTGATCGCTCTGATGACCGATGGGCTTGCGTGGGCGGAGTCGAAGCCCTCGGAGTTGGTGAAGCTGCCGTCGAAGTCGGCGATCTTCCAGGCCCGCGACCGCCTGGGTGCCGAACCGGTCAAGGCGTTGTTCGACCGGGTCGCGCAACCGTTGGCCACCGAGTCGACACCAGGGTCGTGGTTGGCGGGTCGGCGGTTGGTGGCCATCGACGGCACCACGTTGGATGTGGCCGACACGCCGGTCAACGACGAGTTCTTCGGTCGGCCCGGCGTGAACAAGGGCGAGCGCTCGGCGTTCCCCCAGGCCCGGCTGGTGGCGTTGGCCGAGTGCGGAACCCATGCCGTCTTCGATGCCGAACTCGGCCCGTACACCAGCTCGGAACTCGCTTTGTCGAAGGTGTTGGTCAATCGGCTCGAGCCGGGAATGGTGTTGCTCGCCGACCGGGCGTTCACCGGGTTTGCCTTGTGGAAACAGGCATCCGCGACCGGCGCCGACTTGGTGTGGCGGGCCAAGAACAACGTGAAGCCCCGCCACATCGAGACCTTCGCCGACGGGTCCTGGCTCGGCGAGCTCCGAGCCGTGAACGCCGACGTGAAGACCGAACACGTCGTGGTCCGGGTCGTCGACTACACCATCGGCGACGGCCGCGACGCCCCGATGGGCCCGTTCCGGTTGTTCACGACCATGGTCGACCCCGACGAGGTCACCGCCACCGAACTGGCCGCCGCCTACGCGCAGCGATGGGAGATCGAGTCGGTCTTCGACGAACTCAAGACCCACCAACGCGGCGCCAAGATCGTGCTGCGTTCCAAGTCACCAGCACTCGTCGAACAAGAGATCTGGGGTCACCTGTGCTGCCACTACGCCATCCGGACCCTCATGTTCGAAGCCGCCCACGACGCCGACGTCGACCCCGACCGGGTCTCCTTCGTCGCAGCACTACGCATCACCCGCCGTTCGCTCTCACAGGCGCGCGATTTTCCCCCCTCTGGGCTCTGACCATGGCTGGGCCTATGCCCTCGCCCTTCTCTGCCGCCGGCTGAACCCGAAGCGACGACTCCGATCCAGCCCACGCCTCATCAAGCGCAAGATGCCCAAGTGGCACGTCAAACGCGCCCGACACGCCGACTGGCCTCAGCCCACCGGACCACCCGTCCCCATCATCGCCAAGGCACCTAACTAAACGGCATTGCATCTAGACCGGGACTAGGAGCCGTCCCGGTCCGGCGCCTCGCGCTCGGCCCACCACGCCAGGAGCCGGCGCTCGGCTTCCTCGGTCCCGAGCGGGCCCTCCTCCATCCGGGCATCGAGCAGGAACCGCAACGCGTCGCCGACGGCCCGGCTCGGGGGGATGCCCAGCAGCTCCATGACGGCCTGGCCATCGAGGTCGGGGCGGATGGCGGCCAGCTCCTCTTCCTCCTGCAACGACGCGATGCGAGCCTCCAGAGCATCCATGCGCCGGGACAGCATCTCGGCCTTGCGCCGGTTCCGTGTCGTGCAGTCGCAGCGGGTCAGCTCGTTCAGCCGGGGCAACAGGTCGCCCGCGTCGCGGACGTAGCGGCGCACGGCCGCATCGGTCCACGCATCGTCGCCGTAGCCGTGGAAACGCAGGTGGAGGAAGACCAGCTGGGAGACGGCGGCTACCAGCTCGTTGGAGAACTTGAGCGCCTTCATGCGCGCTCGGGTCATCCGGGCGCCGACCACCTCGTGGTGGTGGAAGCTCACCCCTCTCGGACCGATCTCCCGCGTGGCCGGCTTGCCGATGTCGTGGAACAGGGCGGCGAGGCGCAGGACGAGGTCCGGACTGGTGTTGGCGACCACCGCGATCGTGTGGGCCAGCACGTCCTTGTGGCGGTGGATCGGGTCCTGCTCGAGGCGCATGGCCGCCAGCTCGGGAAGGAACTGCGCGGCGAGGTCGGTGTCGGCCAGGAACCACAGCCCGGGCGACGGGTCGTCGAGGACCACCAGACGGCACAACTCGTCGCGGATCCGCTCGGCGGACACGATCGAGAGCCGCTCCCCCATCGAGACGACCGCGTCGACCACCGCCGGGTCCGGCTCCAGCTGGTAGCGGGTGAGGAATCGCGCGGCGCGCAACATGCGGAGCGGGTCGTCACCGAAGGACTCCTCGGGTGAGAGGGGCGTGCGCAGCACCTTGGCCGCCAGGTCGGCGGTGCCTCCGAAGGGGTCGACGAGGGAGGCCTCGGGAAGCGACAGCGCCATGGCGTTCACCGTGAAATCGCGCCGTGACAGATCGGCCTCGATGTCGGTGGCGAAGACCACGTCGGGCTTGCGGGAGCCAGCGGTGTAGGCCTCGGCCCGATGGGTGGTGATCTCGTGATCGACGGTTCGGCGGTGATCGCCGCTGCCGACCCGGATGCGGCTGCCGATGGTGCCGAAGCGTTTGCCCTGCGTCCACACCGCCTCGACCCCCGGGAAGCCGTCGAGCACCGCCAGGATGTCGTCGGGGAGGGCGTCGGTGGTGAAGTCGAAGTCGGTCGGTTCCGACTCGCCGAGAAGCAGGTCGCGGACGACGCCCCCGACGAGGTAGAGCCGGTGCCCGGCCGCGGCGAACGCCTCGGCCAGCGGGCCGACGGCATCGAGGACGGGGGCGAACCGCTCGGGGATCACTGCTCGGACGCTAGGGGCTGGTCAGCCCGACACCGCAGCCGACGGGCTACGAAGCGTCAGCGGCGATGGCGGGTCCGCGTTCGAAGTGGACGGCGACCTCGGCCATGAACCGATCGAGGATCTCGGCCCGCTGTTGTCCGGTGCCGAGGGTGAAGTCGGGCACGATGAGCTCGTCGACGCCGGCGTCCTGATAGGCGGCCACCAACTCGGTGAGCTGGTCGGGGTTGCCGATCATCGCCTTCTGGGGCAGCTCCCGGGCGCGCATCTTGGCGACGAAGTCCTCGTCGTCGGAGAGGAACAGGAGGGCCTGGGTCGAACGGTGGATGGTGGCCGGATCGCGTCCGAGCTGGTCGCAGTGGGCATCGAGGACCGCCGATTTGTGGGCGAACAGCTCGGGATCGGACCACACGTTCCACTCGTCGGCATGACGGGCGGCGATGCGCAGCGTCCGCTTCTCGCCGCCTCCGCCGATCAGCAGGGGCAGACGACCGATCGGCTTGGTCGTCAACGGAGCGTCCGTGAGCTGGTAGTGCTCTCCGGCGAAGTTGGCCCGGGCCTCGTCGCGCAGGGCCACCACGACCTGGCACGCCTCTTCGAGGCGGTCGAGGCGGGTGGGGACGTCGAAGAGCGGGATGCCGTACTTGTCGTGTTCGTTGACCTGCCATCCGGCGCCGAGACCGAGGATGATCCGACCGCCGCTGATCACGTCGGTGGTGGCGGCCTGGTTGGCCAGGACGGCGGGATGCCGATAGGTGTTCCCGCACACCAACGTGCCGATGCCCACCCGGGGCACGGCCGACGCCAGGGCCGCGACGACGCTCCAACACTCCAGCACGGGGGTGGCGGCGGCCTCGTCGTTCGACATGAAGTGATCGGCCACGTAGAGCCGATCCCACCCGGTGAGCTCGGCGTGGCGGGCGACCTCGACCACGTCGGGCCACGCCTGCTGGGTGCGCGGCCACACGGAGAATTGCATGCGTGTGACTCTACTGTCCGCCTTCCGGTTCAGCGGAGCAGTTCGATCCGCAGGTCCTCGGGATCGGCCGCCGCGCCCAGCGCGGTGTCGACGTCGATGCGACCAGCGCGGACGAGCGCCGCCAGGCCTTGATCCATCGTCTGCATCCCGTGGTACTGACCCTCCTCGAGCAGGCCACGGAGCTCGCCGAGGCGCGCCGGGTCGGCGAGGCAGTGTTCGATCTTGGCCGTGCGCACCATCGATTCCGCCACCGCCACCTGGGCGGCGCCGTCGATGGTGGGCAGCAACCGCTGGGCCACCACGCCGACGACGCTCCGGGCCAGGTTGCTGCGGGCGATCTCGCGTTCCTCGACGCCGAACAGCTCGAGAAACGCCTGGATGGCACCCACCACGGAATCGCCCCCCACGGAGCCGATCACCAGCCGGCCGCGTGCTTCGGCATCGAGCACGGCCGCCGCAGTGTCGCGATCGGTGATCTCGGACACCACCAACACGTCGGCGTCGAGCTTGGACGCGGCTCGGAGCCCGTCGACGAACGTGGGGACATCGGCACCGACCTCGAGCTGGCTGACCAGTCCGATGCCATCCCGATGCAGCACCTCGATCGGGTCTTCGACCGTCACCACGTGACGGTGCTGCGTGGTGTTCACGTGGTCGACCATGCCGGCGAGCGTCGTGGTCACGCCGTTGCCGACCGGGCTGGCGATGAGCACCAGGCCGCGATCACGCTCCGCCAGGCTCTGCACGGCGGCGGGCAGCCCGAGATCCTCGAGCTTGGGCACCGCGGCCGGCACGGCATGGATCACCACCGCCACCGAGCCGCGCTGGCGGTACCCCGCGACACGGAACCGTCCGACACCGGGTTCGGAATGGGCCCCGACGGTCGAGCCGTTGCGGATGAGATCGTTCTGGGCCTCGGTTCCGAGCAGCGCCTGCATCAACCGGGCGACATCCTCGACGGACAGTTCGTCGTCACCGAGACGCACGAGGTCCGTGCCGACGCGCAGCACCGGGACACTGCCCGGCTTGCAGTGCAGGTCGGACGCCTCGGCATCGACGAGGGCACGCAGCAGTTCCACGAGTTCCACCACTGCTGCATCGGCGCGTTCTGCCGGGATCTTGAACCGGCGCGCCGCCGGGACATCATCGTCGGCGCCGACGAGTGGGCGGTCAGACCGCCCCGGGGCCCAAGCCGTGGAGGCGGCGGACGTGGTCGAGGACGCCGGCGGCCGATTCGGTGCTGCGGCCACCGCTGGTGACCGGTTCGGGTCGGTGCTCCACGCCCGACAGCGCGGCGAGGGTGGCCGCGGTCGAGTTGGTGACCGCGTCGAGGTCGTATCCCCCCTCGAGGAACACCACGGAATGGGCGGCCGGCACGAGGGTGAGGAGGCGGCCGGTGAGATCGTGGTAGTCACCCGAACTGAGGCCGAGCTCGGTGAGCGGATCCCGACGGTGGGCATCGAAGCCGGTCGAGATCAACAACCACGTGCTGGCCGTCCGCTCGGCGATCGGGACCACGATCTCGTCGATGGCCCGGCGATAGATGTCACCGTCGGTCTCCGCCGGTACGGGGATGTTGATCGTCGTGCCCGGGGCGTTGGGGCCACCGGTCTCCCCCGCCATCCCCGTGCCCGGGTACATCGGGTGCTGGTGGATGGACACGTAGGCGACCCGTGGATCGTCCCAGAACGCGTCCTGGGTGCCGTTGCCGTGGTGCGCATCGATGTCGACCACGAGGACCTGCTCGCCCAGGTCCGCCAGGGCGGCGGCACAGACCGCCACATTGTTGAGCAGGCAGAACCCCATGGCACGCGTCGGGGTGGCGTGGTGCCCGGGCGGACGGACAGCCAAGAACGCGGTGTCCGCCTCTCCGGCACGGAGGCGGGCGATCGCATCGAGTCCCGAGCCCGCCGCCAGCCGGGCGATGTTCCACGACGACGCCATCGCCACCGTGTCGGGATCCAGCTTCCCGCCACCATTGACGCAGAACCGTTCCAGGGCGTCGAGATAGTCACGATCGTGTACCCGGGCCAGCTCCTCCACCGTGGCGAGGCGGGGCACGATCGTCGTGAGGTCCTCGACCACCGAGCTGGCGATCACACCCCGGTCGACGGCCGCCATGCGCTCCGGGCGCTCCGGATGCCCCGGCCACGTGGCGTGCTCAGCGAAACGCGGGTCGGTGTACAACAACGTGGCCATCGACACAGTGTGGCTCGGTCACCGCGTGTCGGCACCCCGCGGGGTCCGTCGCGCTCGGTGCCCGCCCGTGCCGGGGCCGTATCGTTCGTGGTCGATGGTGCTTCCGACACCGACGAGCCGCCACCAACCGGGCCCCGACCCGCGATGACCACCGCCGACACCGTCTCCGCCGACGGTGTCCGGATCCGCGTGCGCCCCTGGCGTGGCCGGACGGACACGGCCGAGTGCCTCGCGGCACCGGCCGGGGCCCTGGTCCCGCCCCAGCTCGTCCACACCGCCCTCGAGCGGGCCCGACGCCGTGGGTACGCCGTGGCGGTCACCCCCGCACTGCCCCCGTTCGAGTGGCGGCCCTACGTCGACAACGGCTTCGAGGTCCGGGAGCGCCTCCACCTGCTCGGGCACGACCTCCTCGACCTCGAGCCCCGGCCCGCGCACCGGACGCGACGAGTGGCGCGGCGCGACATGTCCCGGGTCCTCGCCATCGACCACGCCGCGTTCGAGCCCTTCTGGCAGCTCGACGCCAGCTCGCTCGACGAGGCGGTGCGGGCGACCCCGTCGGCCCGGTTCCGCCTGGCACGCGACGGCGCCGCCTACGGCCTGATCGGGCGGGCGGGTTCGCGCGGCTACGTCCAGCGGCTCGCCGTCCACCCCGACGACCAAGGCCATGGCCTCGGCCGGGCCCTGGTCCTCGACGGGCTGTATTGGCTCCGGCGCTGGCGGGTGAATGAGGTGCTCGTCAACACCCAGGAAGGCAACCAGCGGGCCGTCGTGCTCTACGAGCGGCTCGGCTTCCGACACCTCCCCGGAGGATTGGCCGTGTTACAGACCGACCTGACGCTGCCCCGCTGATGTCGGTCCACCACCTCCGGGATACCGGCCACCGCCGCCGACTCCGACACGCCGTCGCCGCCGTCGCCCTGTTCGGCATCGGTTGCCTGGCACCCGCTCCGGTCGGCGCATCGTCGTCACCGGGCCCCGAAACGGGCGCGTCGGCCACACAGGAGGCCGACGGCCCGACCCTGACGCTGGTCGGGCGCAGCCCGTGGGTGGCGGCGAACGGCGCCTTCGACCTGGACATCGCCACCGACGGGGTCACCGACGCCGCCGTCGTGCAGATCGTGATCCGCGAACCGGTCGAGTCCATCGCCGAACTGGACCGCTCGGACGAGGAGGACGTGGGCCGGGTGATCTACCGCTCACCGCGGGTGGCGCTCGGCTTCATCCCGCTCCAACCCGATGGCACCCGCCGGCTGCCGGTGGCCACCTCCACCACCACCTCGGACGCCATCACGGCTCGACTCCGCCATCCCGGCGTGTACCCGGTGATCGTCACCCTGGAGGACGACCGCGGCAACGTCGCCGTCATCCGCACTCCCGTGGTTCGGCTCGGCACCGCCGACGACACGCTCCCCGCGCCCCGACTCGACCTGGTCGTCGACGTCGCCGTCCCACCCACGGTCGAACCCGACGGCCGGCGCAGCCTGTCCGAGACCGAGCTCGCCCGCCTCGGCCGTCTCGCCGCGCTCCTCGACGGGACCGCGGGGCCACTGGTCGGCTCGGACCTGTTGTCGCTGACGGTCGCGGCGCAGCCCGACACGCTCGACGCGCTCACGGCGAGCGCCGACCCGCGGGCGACGCAGCTCCTCGACGCCCTGACCTCCGCCGGCGTCGGTGGGCGTACCGCGCTCGGTCTGCCCACCGTCGACGTGTCGGCCCCGGCACTCGTCGACGCCGATCTCGCCGAGTTCGTGCCCGAGCTGGTCGCCGACGGTCGAGCCACGCTCCAGGATCGGCTCGCGGTCGGCGTCGACTCCACCATCTGGGACGCCACGGGCGGGATCGATGCTCGCAGTGCCCGATTGCTCGATCGCAACGGGTTCTCCCACGTGCTGATCGACGCGTCGGACCAGGTCGGAGACTCCCCCGCTGTGCAGCGATCGCTCGTCGATGTCGGCCCGATCGACGTCCCCGAGATCGCACCGCTCGACGCGCTCGTCGTCGACCGGGCCACCACCGATGCCCTGCTGGCGCGCTCCGCCGATCGGTTCGACGCCGGGCACCTCGCCCTCGCCGACCTCCTCCTGCGCGACGAGTCCGAGGCGGAGGTGGCGATTCGGATCGCCGACGCACCGACCGGTTCCCTCCTGCTGCGACTCCTCGCCCTGGTGGCGTCGCCCGACTCGCCGGTGCCGGTCGGTCCACTCCGTCCGAGGTCGGCGGCCACCGGGGACGAAGGGTCCGGCAATCCCGGCCCGGTTCGGCTTCCCGATGCCACCGCGGATCTCACCGACATCACCGATCTCGTCCACACCACGTCCGCCGAGGTCGACACGTTCGCCGGCCTGGTCACCGCCGAATCTGCCCGCGCCGACGCCTACCGGCTGCGGATCGCGACCAGCCTGGCGACCGGTGTCCCCGACGATGCGCGCCATGCCCTGCTGCAGTCGGTGGACGCGGCCGTGGGCCAAGCGTTCGGCGCCATCACGCTGGCCGGCCAGACCGACCTCAACCTCACGTCTCGATCGGGAACCTTGCCGTTGATGATCCGCAACACGAACCCGTTCCCGGTGCGGGTCGTGCTGAGCATCCGCAGCGACCGTCTCGCATTTCCCGAGGGCGACCACTTCGAGTACGACCTCACCGAGGAGATCACCCGGGTCGACATCCCGGTCAAGGCCCTCGCCACCGGATCGGTACCCACCTTCGTCGCGCTGTCCACCCCGGACCAGACGAGGACGCTCGACTCGCGCCAGCTCAACGTCCGGTCCACCGCCATTTCCGGAGTGGGTCTGGCCATCTCCCTCGGCGCCCTGGCCGTCCTCGTGTTCTGGTGGGCCCGCACCTGGCGCCGGAACCGGCGAGCCAAGCAGACCGGTCCCGAAGGCGCGGGCGCGTAACCCGCCCCGGCCCCGAGGAGTCGGCTAGACACGGCCCCCAAGACCCCGGGCCGCCCGTCCCGAACCACCCGACATCCTCCAGGGGGAACCCACATGGCCGGTGTTCGCATCGTCACCGACAGCGCCTGCGATCTCGAGACCACCGAGTGCGAGCGCCTCGGCATCGAGGTGGTGCCCCTGTCGATCCGCTTCGGTAGCGACGAGTTCGAGGACCGCACCGAGTTGTCGGTCGAGGCCTTCTACGGATTGATGGCCGAGCGCGAGGAGTTCCCGGAGACGGCGGCGCCATCGCCGGGCAAGTTCGAGGCGGCCTTCCGCCGGCAGGCCGAGGCCGGCGCCGACGAGATCGTGTGCATCAACCTCTCCTCCGAACTGTCGGCAACCATGGCCGCGGCCGAGAACGCGGCCCGAGCCATCGCGGACGAGCTCCCGGTTCGCGTCATCGACTCCCGGTCGATCACCGCGGGGCTCGGGACCCAGGTCCTACTCGCCGCAGAACTGGCCAACCAGGGCGCACCGGCTGACGAGGTCGTGGCCCTCGTCGAGGACCTCCGGGATCGTACCCACGTGTTCGGAACGCTCGACACCCTCGAGAACCTGAAGAAGGGAGGCCGCATCGGCGGAGCCCAGGCGCTGCTCGGATCGTTGTTGTCGATCAAGCCGATGCTCGACATCTCGTCGGGGAAGGTCGAGGAGGCGGGCAAGCACCGGACGCGGAAGAAGTCACTCCAGGCGCTGCGGGCGAAGATCGACGAGTACGGACCCGTGGAGCACCTCGCGATCATGCACGGCATGGCGCCCGACATCGAGATCCTCGAGGAGATGTTGGTGGGGATCGACCATCGGTCCGGACACATCGGCCCGGTGATCGGCACCCATGGTGGCCCTCGCGTGGTGGGAGCGTGCTGGGTCACCGGTCGCTGAGCCCGCTCGGGGGTCGCGAGCCCACCGGAGTACCGTCGGTCGCGTGTCGGAGCACCCCACCCGCCCGACCGCAGTGACGCCGGGTTCCGGCGAGGAGCCGCCATCGCCTCCTCCGGCCTGGTCACACCGGTCGACGCACCCCGGATCCCCGTCGGGATCCGGCACGGGCCGTACCGGCGCGGCTCCGCTGGAGAACGACACCGTGATCGCGGGTCGCTACCGGCTGGTCGCGCCGATCGCCACCGGCGGCATGGCCACGGTGTGGCAAGCGGTCGACGAGATCCTCACCCGCCCGGTCGCGGTCAAGATCCTCCACGCCCGCCTCGCCTCCGACCCCGCGTTCGTCGCCCGCTTCCGTCGTGAAGCGGTCGCCGCGGCCCGACTGGCCCATCCCTCGATCGTGGCCATCTACGACACCTGCGACGATCCCGAGGCGATCGTCATGGAACTCGTCGACGGTCGCACGCTGCGCGCCGAGTTGGACACGCGCGGCTTCCTGCCTCCGGGAGAGGCCGTCGCCATCGCGTCGGGCATCGCCCAGGCCCTCGAAGTCGCCCACAGGGCCGGCATCGTGCATCGCGACGTGAAGCCGGCCAACGTGCTGCTGGCCGGCGACGGCCAGTTGAAGGTGGCCGACTTCGGGATCGCCAAGGCCGCCCGCGCCGACGACGACCCCGACCTGCCCGACCTGACCAGCGCAGGTCACATGGTCGGCACGGCCAAGTACCTCGCCCCCGAGCAGGTCTCGGGCGGCGAGATCGACCCGCGTACCGACGTCTACGCCCTCGGGTGCGTGCTCTACGAGATGTTGTGCGGTCGACCGCCGTTCGTCGGTGACAACGACCTCGCCACGGCCACGGCCCGGCTCCATCGCCCCCCGGAGCGGCCGATGGCCGTGCTCCGGACCATCCCGCCCCGCCTCGACGAGATCGTCATGAAGTGCCTGGCCGCCGAGCCCCGAGATCGCTACGAATCGGCGTCCGCGCTCTGGGCCGATCTGCAGGCTGCGCCCGTCGACGCCGAGATCGGTGGCACCGTGGGTTCGGATGACGCCGGCGTGGATGCCACCGTGGTCACCGCGGCCCCGTCGTTCGCCGAGGACGAACGATCCTGGTTGGTCCCCGCGCTGCTCGTCACGGTCGTGGCCGTGGCCCTCGGCCTCGCCTGGCTGCTCATCGGCGGCACCGAGGCCCGTCAGAACCTGTTCGACCTCGTCGACCGGGTCGCGCCCGGAGGCGGGGGCAGCAAGTCGGCCGAGGTGGTCCCGGTCGACCACCTGGTGGCCACCGCCTTCGACCCCCAGGGCGACGGCCACGAGTACGACGACGAGGCGAAGCGGGCCGTCGACGGCGACCAGACGACCGCGTGGCGCACCGAGCGCTACGACACTCGGGCCCTCGGCGGCCTCAAGGACGGCGTCGGCATCTACGTGGATCTCGGGTCGTCGAGAGACCTCGGGGTGCTGACCGCCCAGAGCTCGAGCCCGGGTTGGTCGGCGCGGGTCTACGTCGCCAACTCCCCCGGTGCCACCCTCGCCGACTGGGGTGACGCCGTCGTCACCATCGATGGTGCCGATGCCGGTGAGACCACCGCGGACCTGTCTGGCTCGAAGGGGCGGTACGTGCTGCTGTGGGTCACCGACGTCGGCGCCGACGGGGGCTACCGCTTCGAGCTCCAGGACCTGGCGATCTCCGCGTCCTGAGCGATCCGTCGATGGGCCGGGAACGCCCACCGTCCCGGGGCCAGCAGTACGCTTCGCCCATCGTTGGCGACACCGCGTTCTCCGATGCAGTGGGTGACCACGAACTGGTGGTCGCGGCGCAGGGCGGTGACCGCGCCGCGATGGAAGCCCTGCTCCGTCGCCACCACGATCGCATCTGGGCGGTCTGTCGACGCCTGGCCGGCAACGACGCGGACGCGGCCGACGCCACCCAGGAGGCGATGCTGTTGATCGTCCGCCGTCTGAACACGTTCGACGGTCGGTCACGGTTCACCACGTGGGCCCATCGGGTGGCCACCAACGCGTGTCTCGACGAGCTGCGCCGGCGCCAGCGCCGTCCGGCACACGGTCTGCCCGACGACGATGCCGACACCGGTCGGGTGATCGTCGATGCCGACGAACCGGTTGATCGCCAGGTGTCCGAGCGGCTCACGATCGACGCCGCGCTCGCCCACCTGCCCGAGGAGTTCCGGCTCCCCGTCGTCCTCCGGGACGTGGTCGGCCACGACTACGCCGAGATCGCCGCCATCCTCGGCATCCCGCCCGGCACCGTGCGATCGAGGATCGCGCGCGGTCGGGGACGCCTGGCCGAACTGCTCGCTGATCCACCCACCGGTCCACCCGGCCATAGCGCCGGGAACCCGGAGCCCACCGACGAACGTCCAAGCGAACGACGATGACCGATCCCCTGCCTCCCGATCCCGATCAGCTCGAGCTGATCAGCGCCTACGTCGACGACGAAGTCACCGCGGAGGAGCGGGCGCGCGTCGAAGCCGATGCCGCCCTGCTCGCCCGGACCCACCAGCTCAGCACGCTCCGGACGCAACTGGCGGCTCCGGCCGCGGCCCACGGCCTGGTCGATTCCCACGTGGCCGCCGCGCTCGAGGCCTTCGACGGTGCCGATCGGACCGCCCCGGAGGCCTCCACCGGCTCGGTCCCTCGGCTCGACGATCATCGGCACCACCGACTCCTCGACCGGCTCCCCCTGCTCGCCGCCGCCGCGGTCCTGGTCGTCGTCGCGCTCGCCGGCGCGCTGGTCGTGCGGGATCTCGGCGGTGGCTCGACGAGAAGCGACGAGACGGCCAGTGCCGTGACGAACACGACGATCACGCCGGACGCGGGTTCGACCTTCGAATCGGACGCCGCTCAGGACGAAGCCAACCTGGCCCCGGCACCCGCCACCGCCCGACCCGAGTTCGGCACCGTCGACGACTTCGCCGCCTACGTGATCGACCAGGCCGTGCCGCGCGAGAGCACGGCGGAGGGCGGCGCCGAGGCCGACACCGCCGCGCCCTCCACCACGATCGCACCCGCGGGACCCCCCACCGACCCGTGCGACGCGGTGTCGGTGGCCGGTGTCGACCCGGCCGCGGTGGATGCCGTCGTCCCGGCCACCGTTGCGAGCCGCGCCGTCACCGGCGTGGTGGAGCGGACCCCAGGCGCCGAGCGCCGACTCGTGGTGGTGGATGACGCCACCTGCGACGTCGTCGACCAGCGCGCCCTCTGATCACGCGGGCGACGACTTGCGCTCGAACCACGGGTGGACCCGCAGCCCGGCGACGAGGGCGGCCAGCACGGCCGAGAGGTAGGCACCGTTGTGGATCGGTTCGACCCCGTTGGTGCTCAGGTGCCCGGCCAGCAGGATGGCGGTGGCCGACCACGTGGCCACGATGCCCGCCATCGTCTTCGACCGGTTCCGACCGAGGGAGACCACGATCTCGGCGATGAGGAGACCGAGCAGCGGGCCGGCCGCGATGGGGAGCGCCTGGTCGAACTCGTACTCGCCCAGGAACAGCGCGCCGAAGGCGGCGGCGAGAGCACCGACGGTCATGGCGACGAGCACGCGGACGTTGACCACACCGCACACGGTACGCGGCGACGCGTTCCCGGACGGTACGGGCCCACGACGATCTGGTCTCTGTCCCATCTGGCCTGGGTAGGGTGCGGCCATGGCCATGACGACGCCCGCCGCTCCTCCCGCGTCCACCCCGTCGCCGGCGTCCGCTGAAGCACAGGACTGGCCGGCGAAGGCCACCGAGACGATCGTCACCCAGGTCGAGCGAATCCGCGACAAGACCACCGGACCCGCGCTGAAGATCGCCCGCTACGCGGTGTTCGCCGCGTTCGCGGTGTCGCTCGGCTCCGTGGCGATGGTCATCGGCATCATCGGCAGCGTCCGAGCCTTGAACGCCTACCTGCCCGATGCGGTGTTCGGCGAGACGCACATGTGGGCCGCCCACTCCGCCATGGGGCTTGTCCTGCTCATCGCCGGCATCGTGCTGTTCCGCAAGGCCAACCGAGACACCACGGCGTGACCCGCACCCGGTCCCGGGACCCGATCGGGAACGAATGGCCCCCACCCGGTGTTATCGAGACCGAGAACCATTCCTAATCAAGACCAGCATTGAGGCTGTGACCCGAACATGAGTGCTGACATCCGGAACGTGATCATCGTCGGATCAGGCCCCGCCGGCCTGACCGCCGCCATCTACACCGCCCGCGCCAACCTCGAGCCCCTGATCATCGAGGGCGAACCGTCGTCGACCACCGACCAGCCGGGCGGCCAGCTGATGTTGACGACCGAGGTGGAGAACTTCCCCGGGTTCCCCCAAGGGGTGATGGGGCCCGAACTCATGGTCGGCATGCGAGAGCAGGCGCTGCGCTTCGGAGCCGACATCCGCACCGAGAAGGTGACCAAGGTCGACCTGTCGTCTCGTCCCTTCGGCGTCTGGGTGGGAGATCCCGACGCGCCCGAACCCACCTACCGGGGCAAGACGGTGATCGTGTCCACCGGCGCCCAGTCGCTCATGCTGAACCTGCCCCGGGAGACCGAACTCATCGGCCACGGGGTGTCGACCTGTGCCACCTGCGACGGCTTCTTCTTCCGCGACCAGCACATCGGCGTGGTCGGCGGGGGAGATTCGGCCATCGAGGAAGCGACGTTCCTCGCCAAGTTCGGCTCGAAGGTGACGATCATCCACCGTCGCGACGAGCTGCGGGCCTCGAAGATCATGCAGGACCGGGCCATGCGCAACGACAAGATCGAGTTCCTCTGGGACTCCACGGTCGAAGAACTCGTCGGCGACTCCCGGCTCGAGGGCATCACCGTGCGCAACGTCAAGACCGGCGAACAGTCCTCGCTCGACGTCACCGGGTTGTTCATCGCCATCGGTCACCGCCCCAACACCGATCTGTTCAAGGGCCAGCTCGCCATGGAGGACAACGGCTACCTCATCACCGGTCGCGGCGAGCAACAGTCGGCCACCGATGTCGATGGCGTGTTCGCCTGCGGCGACGTGCAGGACCACACCTATCGTCAGGCCATCACCGCCGCCGGCTCGGGTTGCATGGCGGCCATCGATGCCGAGCGATGGCTCGAAGCCCACGAGGACATCGACGAGCAACGCACCGAGACGAACTGGTGAGTCACTCCCCCATCTCGCCCCGTCCCGATCCGATGGAATGTCATCGGGTACGGAACGGTTCAACCACCCGTATACCGATCGATTGACAAGGAACGACCCCATGGCAGCTCAAACCGTGACCGACGCCACCTTCGACGAGACCATCGGCGCCGCCGAGGAGGCCGTCATCGTCGACTTCTGGGCCGAGTGGTGCGGCCCGTGCAAGATGATCGCCCCCATCCTCGACGAGATCGCCAGCGAGCAGGCCGGCAAGGTCAAGGTCGTCAAGCTCAACGTCGATGAGAACCAGGACACCGCCCGCCGCTTCGATGTCATGTCGATCCCCACGCTGATCGTGTTCAAGGACGGCCAGCCGGCCAAGAAGATGATCGGCGCCAAGGGCAAGGGCGCCCTGCTCGAGGATCTCGCGGAGTTCCTCTGAATCCCTCGCCCGGGACGCCCGGGCGCCACACCATCGTCCCCACGACCCGGTGATTCGTCACCGGGTCGTGGCGCGTCGAGGGCCCGGCAACCGCCGCAACTGCGGGACAGGAGAGTTATCCACAGCCTTGTCCCCAGCTGTGGACGCTCGATGTTGACTCGACCGTCGAGGATCAGTCGAGCCTGATGGCCCGGCCGTCCCGACGTCGAGGTTCAGGCTCCGGCCATGGCGCGGTAGATGCGCTCGAGGTCGGCCAGATCGGCGAACTCGATGACCACTCGACCCTTCCCTGCCGCCCCGGAAATCGACACGCGCGTCTCCAGATGCTCGGCGAGCAGCTGCTCGAGCTCGAGGAAGCCGGGTTCGGTTCGCTTGGCGGCCGCGGACCGCGACGACCGGGTCGCCCGGGCCGGCGTGGTGGCATCCGGGTCGGCGGCCAGGTCCTGACCGGACCGGACCCGGACCGCCTCCTCGGTCTCGCGGACCGAGAGACCATCCCGGACGATCCGCTGGGCCAGGGCAGCCTGGTAGGCCCGGTCCGGGGTGCCGAGCAGCGCCCGGGCATGACCGGCGCTGAGCTCGTCGTCGGCGACCAACGCCTGGATGGCGGGCGGCAGCTGGAACAGCCGGAGCGTGTTCGACACCGCGGCTCGGCTCTTGCCCACCCGGGTGGCGACCTGCTCCTGGGTGAGGCCGAAGTCCTCGACGAGTTGTTGGTAGGCGCCCGCCTCCTCCATGGCGTTGAGATCGGCCCGGTGGAGGTTCTCGACCAGCGCCTGCTCGAGCAGCGCGGCGTCGGTGTCGGCGTCCCGGACCACCACGGGGATGGTTTGGAGCCCAGCCCGCTTGGCCGCCCGCCACCGGCGTTCCCCGGCGATCAACTCGTAGCGCCCTTCACCGACGCTGCGCACGAGAATCGGTTGGAGGACACCGAGCTCGGTGATGGAGGCAGTCAGCCCGGCGAGTGATTCCTCGTCGAAGTGGGTGCGGGGCTGACGGGGATTGGGGGTCACTGCGGCGACCGGGACCTCGAGTTGACCGACAGCGGCGCGCTCGCCGACGGCCTCGTCGCTGTACTCGGATGGGATCAACGCCCCCAGTCCGCGACCCAGACCTGACTTGCGACTCATCGCACCCCCTGTGCAACGCCGGCCACCAGGGCCGACGATCGATTGGTTGACTCAGCCACGCGGGCCACCGGTGATCTCCCGGGCCAGTTCGCGATAGGCAATGGCCCCTCGCGACCGGGGATCGAAGGCGAGGATCGGTTGCCCGAACGACGGCGCCTCGGAGAGGCGAACGGTGCGGGGGACCACGATCCGGCACACCTTGTCGCCGAAGTGGTTGCGAACCTCCGACACCACCTGGTCGGCCAGCTTGGTCCGGGCGTCGTACATGACGCACACGAAGGTCGACACCTGGAGCTGCTGGTTGAGGTTTCGCTGGACCAGGGCCACGTTCCGCAGGAGCTGGCCCAGCCCCTCCAGGGCGTAGTACTCGCACTGGATGGGGACGAGGACCTCACCCGCGGCAGCCAGGCCGTTCACGGTCAACAGGCCGAGGGACGGGGGACAGTCGATCAGGACGTAGTCGTAGTCGTCCTCGACCTCCTGGAGGGCATGTTTGAGCCGCAGCTCCCGGGAGAACGCCGGGACGAGCTCGATCTCGGCCCCGGCCAGGTCCAGGCTGGACGGGGCAACGAACAGGTTCTTCATCGCGGTGGCTTCGATGGTGTCGTCGATGCTGGCCTCGTGGATGATGACGTCGTACATCGACAGCTGGAGATCCCGGATGTTGATGCCCAATCCGGTGCTGGCGTTGCCCTGCGGATCGAGATCGACCACCAACGTGCGGTAGCCGACCTCGGCCAGGGCGGCGCCGAGGTTGACCGCGGTGGTCGTCTTGCCGACCCCGCCCTTCTGGTTGGCCACCGCCATGATGCGGGGGAGCGGGTGACCGGCGGCGTCGACGTCGCCCGGCGCCCGGGGGGCACGGGCGGCCACGGCGGCGGCGTCGACCGCCGGGAGGCGGTCGACGCCGGGAAGGCCGACGTCGAGGCGGACCTCGTCGGGCACGGTCGGGGGCCGAGCCACCGGCGGGGTCGGCACCGATTCCTCGGCGGCGTCATCTCGCCCGTCGGACTCCGCCGACCCGTCGACCGCGCCGGGCTCCCCCAACGCCGGGCGATCGGTCGTGTCCTCCGCACCATCGGGCCCGGTGACCTCGGGCTCCTCCGCCCCTGATCCGCTGTCCGGCTCCGACTGCGCTCGCAGGGCGTCGAAGATCGCGGAGCCGCGGGCGAGGGGGGAATCGGGTTCGGACACGACGCTCATGGTGCTCACTGGGGCTCCGAACCGTCAAGTACCGGTCCAATGTTTCACGTGAAACGTCGGCGGTCGCCCCCTCCCGGATCCCGACCGGGACCGTTTCACGTGAAACATCGGCGGTCGTCCGGGAATCGACCCCGATGGCGCCGACCGTTCCTCGGTCTCAGAACCGGGGACGCTTGGCCGGCATGCCGGCTCGCCGGGGGACCGAGTCGGGCACGGCGTCGATCAACTCGAGCCGCTGCACCCGCACCGTGTCGGTCACCGGGCTGGGCCGGGTGCGCAGGCCGAGCAGGGCCAAGCCCGGGGCTGGCCACCGGCCGGCCCCGGTGTCGGCCGGTGGCTCGGTGACCACCAAGACGCCGGTCGGGGCGAGGAACCCGGCACCACATTCCGCAGTGACCGCCGGGGGACCGAAGGCACGAGCGGTCACCAGGTCGGCCCGACCCCGCCAGCTCGCGTCGCGGGCGACGTCTTCGGCCCGACCGTGGCGAACCTCGACCCGATCCGACCAACGGAGGCGCGACACCGCATCCTGGAGCAACGCGACCCGCCGGGCGGACGCATCGAGGAGCAACCAGCGAGACCGGGACCAGACGCCGGCCAAGGCCAGGCCGGGAATGCCGGCGCCCGAGCCGATGTCGACCGCAACCGCCGGTTCGGCGAGTTGGGCGGCCAGGGCCAGTCCGTGGTCGAGGTGTTCCTCGACCGGACCGGGCCCGACCGCGGAGAGCCGTTGCCCCTCCCGCCACACATCGAGCAGGATGTCCTGCCAGTTCACGGGCGGCTCGGGGCGAACACCGGTCGCGACCAGGCCCGACGGGAAGCTGGTGGCCTATTCGTCGTCCGGCTGGATGACGACGTGGCGCCGCCGGTCCTCGCCGCGGCTGATGGTGTGGACCCCGTCGATGTCGTTGACCGCGTCGTGCACGATCTTGCGATCCGGGGGCGACATGGGCTCGAGCGCCACCGGCTCGCCCGAGTCGAGGACCTTGTCGGCGATCTGGCCGGCGAAGCGGATCAGCGCCTCCTTGCGGCGGGCGCGGTACCCGCCCACGTCGACCCGGAGTCGACCTTCGAGCCGGCCGGAGTGCTGCTGGGCGACCGCGGTACGGGTCAGCTCGGCGATGGACGCCAAGGTGGCGCCGCGCGGGCCGACCAGGAGTCCGAGGTCGTCGCCGTCGACGCGGATCTCGATCGCGTCCTCGTCCTCTTCGCGGTGGGAGGACACGTCGGCACCGACGCCGAACGCTTCCACCAGGCCAGTGACGAAGTCCAGTGCCGTCGGCTCCTGCTCGTCGAGGGTGATGTCACTCATGGGTGGTGCTCCTCTCGTCTCGCCGGAGCGAGACGTTCGTGCGCTGTCGGATCGATCATTGGTGGTCGGGGAGGGGGGCCCATCGCGGCCGGAAGCCGAGCGAGCGTCGTCACGGTCGTCCCCGCCGTCGGACGCGGTGTCGGTGTCGTGTCGGTCGGGTCGTCCACAACGTCGTTCGCCCCGGCGATCTCGAGGGAATCGTCATCGGTAGCGGTGTCATCGGCCGCCGGGTTCTCGGCCTCGTTGGAACGACCGCCGTCGCGGCCACGGCGCCGACGCTTGCCTCCGTCGCGGCGCGACTTGCGGTTCCGGCGGTCGACCTTGGGCCGAGGGCGCGTCGGTCGGACCCGTGCCCGTACTTTCGCATCGACGGTGCGCAGGCCGAACAGCGCCGAGTGGGGCTCGACCAGCACCTCGAAGTCCAGTTCGGACGCGTCGATGCCCAGGGCGTCGAGCGCCCGCTCCTTGGCGTCCTCGACGGTGCGACCGGTGGTGACGACCCACTGCACCCCGAGCTACCGGCGCTTTCGCTTCTTCTTCTTCGACGCGGGCTGGTACTTGCCCCCATCGGTACCGCCGGCGCGATTGCCGCCACCGATGCCGGCCGCTCGCCCGCCCGGACTGCTGTCGGCGTCGCCGGAGCGATCGTCCTTCGGCGCCTTGCCGGCCGACCCCTTCCGCTTCGACGCCGGGCCGGATCCGTTGTCCGAGCCGCCCTTGCCCTCCTTCTCCTTCTCCTTCTCCTTCATGGCCCGTGCCTTGGCCGCCGCCTTGTTGGCCTGGGCGCCGATCGATTCCTCGCCGGCGTAGAGGGAGTGGGTGATGTAGCCCTGGAGCCCGATGCGGTAGATGCTCGACGTCACCCAGTAGACGACCAGGGCGGCGGGGAAGTTGATGGAGATGACCCCGAAGAAGGCGGGCATCACCCGCAACAGGATCTTCTGCTGCGGCATCGTGACATTACCGTCAGGATTTCGGGCCGAAATCTGCTTCTGCTGCAGATACTGCGCCCCGATCATCATCAGGATGAGCGCCAGGTAGGGCAGCCCGTGGACGATCGACTGCCCGAGGGCATGGGACGTCGACTCCGCCAGGTCGAGCCCGAAGCTGTTCATGTGGGTCTGACCCTCGAGGGCGTTGTAGAGCTTCGACCCGACATCGAGGTGGTCGGGGTGGAAGCACTTGGTGACGCCGTCGGCGACGCTCGGCGGGCAGGCCTCGACGGTGGAACGGGTGATGCCCCGGATCAGCCGGAACAGGAGGAAGAACACCGGAGCCTGCACCAGCAGGGGGAGACAACCGCCCAGCGGGTTGAGGTTGTTCTCCTGGTAGAACGCCATCAGTTCGGCGTTCATCTCCTGGCGGTCGCCGCCCTTGTGCTTCTCCTGGATCTTCTTCAGCTCCGGCTGCAGCAACTGCATCCGGATCATGCCCCGGGTGCCCTTGAGGGTCAGCGGCGTGGTCACCAGCATGACCAGCATGGTCATGAGCATGATGGCGACGCCGTAGTCGGGGACGACGCCGTAGAAGAAGTCCAGGATCTTGCCGGCGAAATCGTAGATCGAGTCGAACATCTAGATGGTCCTTCGGGCAGGGCTCGTGGGGTGGCGGCGATCGGGAGACGGGTCGTCGCGCTGCAGCGCGTGCCACTCGTCGGTCCCGGGCACGGGATCGAAGCCGTGTCCCCCCCAGGGATGGCAGCGGCACAACCGCCACGCGGCGTAACCCGTGCCGCGCACCGCGCCGTGGTGGGCGATGGCCTCGCGGGCGTAGGTCGAACAGGACGGGACGTACCGGCACGGCGAGATCCGGCCCTCGGTCGCGATCTGATACCACGACAGGCACCGATCGAGGATCCGGGCGGGGAGGCTCATGGCGTGGCCGCCACCGGAGCGAGGCCGGTGATCGCCCCGGCCAGGTGGGTGCGGAGGGTGGCGAACGGCACCGCCACGACCGCCGGGGTCACCCCGACGAGGTAGGTACCAGCGCTCAGCTCGGCGTCCCGCTCGAGCTCGGCGACGAGGGCCCGGAGACGGCGACGGATCCGGTTGCGGATCACCGCGCCACCGACGGCGCGGCTGACGGCGTAGGCCACCTGGACCCCATCCGTTCCCTCGTCGGCGCGGACGACCCACACCGGGCCGGACCGGCCCCGATTTCGACTGCGGGACAGCGCGGCGAACGCACGTCGGGTCCGGACCGATTCGATCACGGGCGTCGGCTCAAGCCGAGAGCCGGGCGCGGCCCTTCTGGCGGCGGTTTCGCACGACGGCGCGCCCGGCGCGGGTCTGCATCCGATGACGGAAGCCATGCCGGCGGGCCCGGCGCTGCCGCTTGGGTTGGTACGTGCGCTTCATCGGTACTCCTCGTCCAGATCTCGGGCGCATCGAACGGGATCGTCCGGCGGGTCCTCGCGACCGTCGATGCGTCGGCACGGCCGAAAGGGCGCGCCGAACCAACTCACCACGCTACCGATCGACCAGGCACCAGACCAAGTGGGCGCCATCCCGCCGACCGGTTCGGCCCGGCAAGCGGACCGATTCCTCGACGCCGCGACGTGTCTCGGGTGACCGATGACACACTTGTGTTCTCGCCACAGGCGGGCTGACCTGGGGTTTTCCACAGCCTTGCGTCGCCCCGCCGCGATGCTGCTACGGTGCGCCGCCACAGCGGGGACCGACGCTCGGGACCCCTTGCCGAACTGATGCGCCCCGCGGTTGGATTCGGACGTCGCCCCGAGTTTCGGGCGACGTCTCGTCGTTTTGTCCACAGGTGTGGACGTAGTTGTGGATTCTCGAGAGCAACCCTGGGAGGCCGGTCGTCAATGAGCGACGCCGAAACGGTCTGGAGCGGGTGCGCAGCGTTGCTCCGGGACCAGGTCTCGAGTGTCGTCTGGAGTTCCTCGTTCCAGAACGTCGAGCCGATCAGCTTCGATGGCCGCTCACTGGTCCTCGGATTCCCCTCATCGGTGGTGCGCGATCGGGTGCACGACCGGTACCTGGGGCTGTTGCGGGCCAACCTGGCCGAACTGGGCCACGTGGAGGTCGAGGTCACCCTCCAGGCGCGCCCGCCCACGCCCCAGGAGCTGCCGTTGTTCGACGAGTTGGCCGACATCCGGGGCACCACCGCCGCCGACGGGGCCGACCGGGCGCCGGCCGCCCGCACCTCGTCTTATGCCGAGGGCGGTTCCACCCTGAACGAGCGGTACACCTTCGACGCCTTCGTCACCGGCGCCTCCAACCGCTTCGCCCACGCCGCTGCGCTCCGCGTCGCCGAGACCCCGGCCCGGAGCTACAACCCGCTGTTCATCTACGGCGATGCCGGATTGGGCAAGACCCACCTGCTCCAGGGCATCGGCAACTACGTGACGGAGAACTACCCGAACTACCGGGTCCGCTACGTCACGTCCGAGCAGTTCCTGTCCGAGTTCGTCGACTCCATCCGCGCCGGAACGAACGAGCAGTTCAAGCGCCGGTTCCGGGACATCGACGTCTTGTTGGTCGACGACATCCAGTTCTTCGAAGGCAAGAAGGAGACCCAGGAGGAGTTCTTCCACACCTTCAACCATCTCCACACCTCGAACCGCCAGATCGTGCTGTCATCGGACCGGCCCCCGGATGCCATCCCCACCCTCGAGGACCGGCTCCGGACCCGCTTCGTGATGGGCCTGCTCACCGACATCCAGCCTCCCGACCTCGAGACCCGCCTCGCCATCTTGCGCAAGAAGGCCGAAGACGAGGTGTCCCCGGTCCCGGACGAGGTACTGGAGTTCATCGCGGCGTCGATCAACGACAACAACATCCGCTCCCTCGAAGGGGCGCTCACCCGCCTCACGGCCTGGGCGAGCCTCAACAAGGAGACGATCACCGCCGAGCGAGCGGCCGAGATCCTCACCGACCTGGTCTCCGAGCGCGAAGCGCGCCCGATCACGCCGGAAACGATCCTCCAGAGCACCGCGGACTACTACGGCTACACCGTCGAGGAGCTCATCGGACGATCGCGCACCCGGCCGCTGACCACCGCTCGCCACGTCGGCATGTACCTGTTCCGCGAGCTCACCGATCTCAGCTTCCCCAACATCGCCAAGATGTTCGGTGGCCGTGACCATACGACTGTCATCCACGCGGTCGAACGGATCAAGGTGCAGATGAAGGAGCGCCGCCAGGTGTTCCAGCAGGTCACCGAACTGATCCAACAGCTCAAGGCCACCGGATGAACACCACCCGACCGGACCATGACGAACACCTGTACGCCGTAGTTCCCCAGGTGTTGATGGCCTGTGGAAAACTCCGGGCGCGGGCGGTCCACAGGACGCGGGTCGGCACGGGGGACCGGCCTGTGCACGAGGTGTTCGCGGGCGGGGCGATCTGGGGACAACGGGGCTCGGTCACGGACGACGCGTGCCGACCCCTGCACGGCTGGGGACAACGCTGGGGCAACGATCACCCCGCTGACCTGCTCGGATGGGGCAGTATCCACAATCCACAACCCCCACCACCATCTTCGAAGACGAGTTCACTCACCTGGGAAGTAGAAGGAGCCGAGTCACCGTGAAGTTCCGATGCGAGCGAGATGTCCTCGCCGAAGCGCTGGCCACCGCGGGGCGGGCCGTCGCGAACCGGGGCGCGCTGCCGGTGCTGTCGGGCGTGCGTATGGAGCTCGCCGGCGACCAACTCACCCTCACCGGGTCCGATCTCGAGCTGACCGTGTCGGTGCGCATCACCGTGTCCGGGCTCGCCGACGGCGTTGCCGTGGTACCGAGCCGGTTGGTGAACGACATCGTGCGCGCACTCGAGCCCGGCGCGGTCGAGTTCGAGACCACCGACGACGCCGCCCGCATCGCGTCCGGTCGATCCGAGTTCTCGCTCAAGCCGCTGCCGGCCGACGAGTTCCCCCGGGTCGCAGTCGTCGAAGGTGACGAGGTCCGATTCGACGCCGAGGCCCTGGTCGGGGCCCTCCGTCAGGTGCTTCCGGCCGCGAGCACCGACGACAACCGGCCCATCCTCACCGGTGTCCTGCTCGCGGCTTCCGACCCGAGCGACGGTGGTGAGGGGCTGCGCCTGGTGGCCACCGACAGCTACCGCCTCGCCGTCGTCGACCTCCCCGGCGTCAGCGTGCTGTCGTCGGGCAAGTCGGTGCTCGTGCCGTCACGAGCCCTGTCGGAACTGTCGAAGGCGCTCGGCGACGGCGGCGAGATCACCCTGCGGCTGGGCGAGCGCGATGCCAGTTTCGCCTCCAACGACCCTGGCTCCGGGGGCGTCATCTTGACCACCCGGCTCATCGAGGGCGAGTACCCCAACTACCAGGGGCTGATCCCCAGCAATCAACCCAATCTGCTCACCGTCGGCCGCGAATCGCTCATCGAAGCGCTCCGACGGGTCAAGCTGCTCGCTCGCGATGCCACGCCGGTCCGCCTCGAGATGTCCGCCGACGGGCTGGAGCTCCGGGCGGTGACCCAGGACGTCGGTGAGGGAACCGAATCGCTCGACGCCCAGTACTCCGGCGAAGCGCTCACCGTCGCGTTCAATCCCGATTACCTCCTGGCCGGCATCGAGGCGGCCGGCGGTGACGAGGTCAGCCTGGCGACCATCGATTCACTGAAGCCGGCAGTGGTCCGCAACCCCACCACCGACGACTTCCTGTACCTGCTGATGCCGGTGCGGGTGCAGTGATCGTGTTCTCGCCCTGGCGGGCGAGAACCCCACGAATGCTTCGCATTCGTGCCTCGCCAGCGTGAGCCTGCGCATCCGGCTGAGTCGGTATCACTGATGGCCCTGCATCTCCGTCATCTGTGGCTGACCGATTTCCGCAGCTACCAACGCGCCGATCTGGACCTCCCGCCCGGGACCACCGCGGTCGTGGGCCGCAACGGTGAGGGCAAGACCAACCTGCTCGAGGCGATCGCGCATCTGTCGGGCACCTCGCTGCGGGGGGCCACGGCCGACGCCATGGTGCGGGCCGGCGCCGAGCGTGCCGTGGTGCGGGCCGAGGCGATGCGGGGCCCGCGGGAGCTGCTGGTGGAGGCCGAGATCGCGGCCCGGGGCCGAGATCGCATGCAGCTCAACCGGCAACCGGTGAAGCGGCGGCGCGACCTGCTCGATGCGGTGACGGTCACCATCTTCAGCCCCGATGACCTGATCCTGGTCAAGGGGGGGCCGGGTCAGCGGCGCACCTGGATCGACGAGGCCGCGATCGGAATCGATCCGCGGACCGACGGGGTCAAGACCGACGTGGACAAGATCCTCAAGCAACGCAACGCGCTGCTGAAGGGGGTCGGGGGTCGGCTCGACGAGTCGGCCACGCTCACCCTCGACGTGTGGGACGAACGGCTCACCCGGGCGGGCGAGGAGTTGGCGCGACGCCGGCGTGAGAGCCTCGAGGCCTTGGTGCCCCGGATCGCCACCGCCTACCGCGATCTGGCCGGCCGTCAACTTCAGATCGGCGCGGCGTACGAGGCGTCCTGGGCCGATACGGGGTTGGCCGCCGCGCTGGCCGCCGCCCGGGACGACGATCTCCGGCGGGGCATCACCACCACCGGCCCACACCGTGACGAGATCCTCTTCACCCTCGACGGGCTCCCGGCCCGGACCCACGCCAGCCAGGGCGAGCAGCGGTCACTCGCGCTGGCCCTCCGCCTGGCCGTGCACCGCGCGGTCACCGACGCCACCGGGTGCAGTCCGATCCTGTTGCTCGACGATGTCTTCTCCGAACTGGACGGCGAGCGCAGCGAAGCCCTCGTCGCCCACCTTCCACCCGGGCAGACCGTCTTGACCACCGCCGGGGCGTTGCCGGCGCACACCACGCCGGACCTGGTGCTGCGGGTCGCCGATGGCACCGTCGGTCCGGGCTGAGCACCGTTGCCGGCTGGTGCTGACACACTGGGAGACCGTGCAGCCCGATGGATCCGACGATCGCATGCCGACGGAGATCCAGCAGTTCCTCGATCGGGTCGTGCGCGGCATGGGCGCCCCCGGGACCGATGCGGTCGAACTGGTCTTCAATCGGTGGGAGGACGTCGTCGGCACGGTGCTGGCTGCCCAGACCCGGCCGTTGGCCCTGGAGGACTCGCGGCTGGTGCTGATGGCCGACGACCCGGCGGTGGTGAGCCATGTTCGTTGGCTCGAGGCCCAGCTCGTCGAGCGGTTGGACGAGCTGCTCGGTGCCGGCCGGGTGACCGGTGTCGACGTACGGGTCACCCCCGCGGCCCGGCGCGGCCGACCGCGCAACTGACTCGGTCTCCGCTAGTTGTTCTGAGTCTCCACGCCGGCCAGGTGCCGGAGTCGCTCGGTGAGCGTCGCAGGTGGGGCGAGCACGCGGTCGACCATCGAGAGACCGGGCGCCTCCACGGCATCCATCCGAGCCGCGCAACGACGGCACCGGCTGAGATGTTCGAGCAGGTCGCGTTCGGCCTCGGGGTCGAGATCCTCGTCGAGGTAGCCGAGGAAGTGGCGTAGGGTCGGGCGGCATCGCTCGGTGCCGGCCGCCAGCTGGGCCCGCACCGCGGCCACCCGCAGGTCGGCCATCGCGTCGTCGATCAGGTCGTGGGTCTCGAGCCGCCGGCGATCGAGGACGTGGGCGATGTCGACGTCGTCGAAGCCCTCGACGGTGTGGAGCCAGACCGCGGTCCGGTCCGGCTCGTCGAGCAGCGAGAACGACGCCGCGAGCAACCCGACGTCGCCGGTCTGGTCGAAGGGGACCTCGGCGATGTCGGCGTCGAGATCGAGCTCGGTGCCGGGCGCAGCGCCGAGGGCCACGGCGTGGCGCCGGGTGATCTGGAACAACCACGCGCGGGGTTCGACCAGGTGCTGATCGGGTCGCCCTCGCCGTCGAGCACCTCACGCCACGCAGCCTCGACCGCCGTCTCGGCTCGGGTCACGTCCATGGTGACCGCCGCGGCGAGGCGCCACGTGGCCACCCGATGGCGACGCAGGAGCGGAACCACCGCGGCGCGGTCATCACAGGTGAGGAACCGCTGCAGGAGGACGAGGTCGCCGCGGGTGGTGGGAGAGACCGCGGTGGCGCTGGTACCCGAGCGCCACAGCCGGTCGACGAGCGCGATCTCCGCCGGTTCGATCTCTGCGGTGTCGTGGTCCATCGCGGCCCCTCCTCACGGTGCCCCAGCACGCGGGATCGGCCTCCGCCGTCCCGCTCTGGGAGAGGATTTCGGCGCGCGCGTGCGCGCTTCCTACCCATCGCCCGCGCCGGTCCGGTTCGCGTGCTTTCGAGGCCGGTCCGATGGCCGGGATGCGGGGCGTGCGCTGGTAGGATGACATCGATGTGACTTGGGTCGTCGAATGGGCGGAACCCGTTGTCACGCCTGCAAGATCGCAGTCTCGACGACTGCCGCCCGACCCCCACGGAGGATCAACGTGGCGCCTCAGCCCACGACGTACGGCGCAGAGAACATGCGGGTGCTCGAGGGCCTGGAAGCGGTCCGCAAACGACCGGGCATGTACATCGGCTCCACCGGCCCCAACGGGCTCCACCACTGCGTGTGGGAGGTGGTCGACAACTCCGTCGACGAGGCGATGGCCGGGTTCTGCAGCCGGATCGACATCGCGGTCCTGCCCGACGGGGCCTGCCGGGTGGTCGACGACGGCCGCGGCATTCCCACCGACATCAACAAGACCCAGAACATGACCGGGGTGGAGATCGCCCTCACCAAGCTCCACGGTGGCGGCAAGTTCGACGGCGAGGGTTACAAGGTCTCCGGCGGCCTGCACGGCGTCGGCGTCTCGGTGGTGAACGCCCTCTCCGAGCGACTCGTCGTCGAGGTCGACCGCGAGGGCAAGCGCCACCGCATGGAGTTCGCCCACGGCGGGGTCCCGCAGTCCAAGCTCGAGATCGTCGGCGACGCACCGCGCGGCCGCACCGGCACCACCGTCACCTTCTGGCCGGATCCCACCATCTTCGAGACCACCGAGTTCGTGTCCCGCACGATCCTCGACCGGCTCCAGATGATGGCGTTCCTGAACAAGGGACTGGAGATCCGCTTCCAGGACCAGCGGCCGAGCACCCCCGACCACCTCCGCGACAACGAGCGGATCGAGTACAAGTACTCCGGGGGCATCGTCGACTTCGTCCGGCACATCAACAAGACCAAGGACTCCCTGTGGTCGAAGGTCGGCTACTTCGAAGGCGACGACGACACCCAGGAGGTGGAGATCGCCTTCCAGTGGAACACCGGTTACAACCGCGACGGCATCCACTCCTTCGCCAACGGCATCGCCACCCTCGAAGGCGGAACCCACGAGGAGGGCTTCAAGACCGCCCTCACCGCGACGATCAACAAGTACGCCAAGGAGCATCCGCCACCGAAGTCCAAGAAGGATCTCAGCCTCACCGGTGACGACGTCCGCGAGGGACTCACCGCGGTGATCTCGGTACGCCTCCAGGAGCCCCAGTTCGAGGGTCAGACCAAGGCCAAGCTCGGCAACACGTCCATGCGGTCGCTGGTCACCAAGGTCACCAACGACCAGTTGAGCCAGTGGCTGGAGGAGAACCCCACCGAGGCCAACAAGATCATCCGCAAGGCGTACTCGGCCGCCGAGGCCCGCGAGGCGGCCAAGGCAGCCCGCAACAACATCCGGTCCAAGACCCTGCTCGACGGCGCCGGCATGCCCGACAAGCTCAAGGACTGCTCGGCCAAGGACGTCTCCGAGCGCGAGCTGTTCATCGTCGAGGGCGACTCCGCCGGCGGTTCGGCCGTCTCGGCGCGCGATCCGCGGACCCAGGCGATCCTGCCCATCCGGGGCAAGATCCTCAACGTCGAGCGGGCCCGCGAGGACAAGATGTACAAGAACACCGAGGTCCAGGCCCTGATCTCGGCCATCGGTGCCAGCATCGGCGAGGAGTTCGACGTCTCCAAACGCCGCTACGACAAGGTGATCGCCATGTGCGACGCCGACGTCGACGGATCGCACATCCGCACGTTGTTGCTCACCTTCTTCTTCCGGCAGATGAAGCCGCTGGTGGAGCTGGGCTGCATCTACATCGCCCAGCCGCCGCTGTACTCCACGCTGGTCGGCAAGGAGAAGGTGTACCTCAAGGACGACCGGGCCAAGGAGGCGTTCCTGGCCGATCGCCCCAACCACAAGAAGGACTTCCAACGGCTGAAGGGCCTGGGCGAGATGGATGCCTCCGAGCTGGAGGTCACCACCATGAACCCGGAGTCCCGGACCCTGTTCCAGGTCACGGTGGAGCAGGCCGCGTTGGCCGACGAGATCATGTCGACCCTCATGGGCGACGACGTCGCCGCCCGCAAGGACTTCATCGTCACCAACGCCAAGGACGTTCGCTTCGTGGACATCTGAAACCCGTCGGCCGCAGGGCGGCCTCGGGTTTCCTGAAGTTCCTCGGCTGGGCCTCGGAACTTCTCGCACGATTCGCCGGTGCTCTGGCCGCAGGGCGGCCTCGGGTTTCCTGAAGTTCCTCGGCTGGGCCTCGGAACTTCTCACACGCCGAGGCGGGTGGCGAGGGACGAGACGTCCCGTGGCTCGAGCACCGACTGGGCCAGGCCCCAGATGCCGGTGAACACCTCGGCCGGGGCACCCGCTTGCATGCCGCCGAGCAGTTCGGCGCGGTCTTCGATGTTCATCGCCGGGAGCATGACGGCCAATGAGCTCGCCAGCTCCTCCGGGGGAATCGACCCCACGATGGCCTGGTGGATCCCGAGCGTGGCGTCTGACCCGATGGCTGCCTCCAGTGCCGGCATCACCAGACGCTCCTCGAGGTCCTGGTGGACGAGGTAGGCACTGGTGAACGACGCCAGCTCGAGGTAGAGCCGGCGGACCGCCTCCCGGGCGTCGCCGGGCGTCGCCGCTGTCTCGCCTGCCCAGGCGGCCAGGTCGCCGAGGCGGGCCTCGATGCGGTGGTGGTCGCTGTCGATCTGGCTGGCGAGGTCCGGGAGGTGGCGTTCCAGCGCGGGCTGGACGTGGGCGTCCTCGTGCTCGGCGTGCGTCACGAGCAACGGGACGACGCGGCTCACGTGGGCGGCGAGGTCAGCCCGAGCGGCCCGGTCGGACGGGTCGAGGTTGCCGGCGCGTTCGGTCACCGCGAACAGGTCGGAGCGGATCCCCTTGTGGATATCGCGGTAGAGGTCAACGACCACCGGCCGGAGCGGGGTGGTCGTGCGGTTGGGTTCGGTGATGGTCACGGTGTGTCTCCTACGACAGCAGTGCTCGGACCGTCCGAGCGAGGTGCTGCTGCCAAGCCATCATCCGGGCTCCTGCCCGGCCTTGCTGCTGAAACACCGCTCACCGGATGCTAAGAATCCCCTAATTCGAGGGTCAGGGGTGGAAGCCGTGATCGATGTGGCCCTGTCGGCCTTCCTGGAGCGGGGTGGCGCCATGATCGTCGGCACCGCATCCCGCGACGGGGAACCCCATGCCCAACGAGGATGGGGATGCTCGGTGGTCGACCCGGTGACCATTCGCGTGCTCGTCGACGCAACCGACACCGTGGGGCTGAGCCATCTCGGAGCGGGAGGCCGCATCGCCATCACGTCCGCGGACGTGCGCGACCTGCGGTCGGTGCAGGTCAAGGGGTCGTCGTTGGGGCTCGAGGAGCCGACCTCTGGCGACCTCGACCGGTGCGCGGCCCACAACGACGAGCTGTTCACCGACATCGGCGAGACCGACTTCGTCCCCCGGGTCCTGTCCGAGCGCATGGTCCCGCCTGGTTATGTCGTGTGCACGGTCCGGGTCGAGGAGATCTTCGACCAGACACCCGGGCCGGGCGCCGGAGCCCCGGTGGGGGGAACGATGGCATGAGCAGCGATCGGCTCACCCTGCGTGATCTCGGACCATGCTTCGAGGGAGCGGTGCCGGCGGTGATCGCCACTGCATCGGCGGACGGCACGCCGAACGTGACCTACCTGTCCAAGGTACGGATGGTCGATGACGAGCGGGTCGCGCTGTCCAACCAGTTCTTCTCCAAGACGGCCCGCAACCTGGTCGAGAACCCGCGGGCCAGCGTCCTGCTCATCGACCCCCGGAGCTACGACCAGTACCGATTGGCCCTACGCTACGAGCGCACCGACCGGCGGGGCCCAGTGTTCGATCGGTTGTTGGTCGACGTCGACGTCGCCGCCGCGCTCGAGGGCATGCAGGACGTGTTCCGACTCCGGGCGGCCGACATCTACCGGGTGACCGATATCGAGGCGGTGCCATCAGCCCACCCGAGCGCTCCGATCGACGACCGGCCGCAGGTCGGCGACGGCCTCGACGCCGGCCGCATCGCCGAGCTCAGCACCCGCCTGTCCCGGTGCCCGGATCTCGACACCGTCGTGGACACTGCCGTGTCGGGCCTGGACGAGCTGTTCGGCTATGAGCACTCGCTCCTCCTGCTGCTGGACGAGGAGGGTGAGCACCTCTACACGATCGCCAGCCACGGCTACGAGACCGAGGGCGTGGGATCGGAGGTGGTGCTCGGTGACGGAGACATCGGGCTCGCGGCGCAGCGCTGCACGCCCGTGACCCTCGGCAACGTGGCCCAGGTGGCCAAGTACTCGCGGACGGTGCGGCGATCCTACGAGGACAGCGGTGAGATGGGACCGGGACGCCAGATCCCGGTGCCCGGTCTGAGTGAGGCCGCGAGCCGGTGTGCCGTCCCCGCGATGGCGATGGGCGAATTGGTGGGGGTGCTCGTCGTCGAGCACCGCCGCGCAGTCGCCTTCGGCCCGGCGGACGAGGCAGTCCTCACGGTCGTGGCGTCGTTGCTCGCGACCACCATCGTGAGTGATCGGGCCCGTGAGCAGGCCGCGGTCATCTCGCCGGTCCAGCCGGGCGCGGTCGCCCCAGGCCCGGCGGACGCCGGATGCACCCTCGTCCGCTACTTCGCCCTCGACGGCAGCGTGTTCCTCGACGGGGAGTACCTCATCAGAGGGGTTGCCGGCCGGATCCTGTGGGCACTGCTGGGCCACCACGAGCGCGAAGGACGCACCGAGTTCACCAACAAGGAGATGCGGCTCGACCCGAGCCTCGACCTCCCGCCGTTCAAGGACAACTTCGAGAGCAGGTTGATCCTGCTCAAGCGACGCCTCGACGAGCGGGCGACGCCGATCCGGATCGACAAGACCGGCCGGGGCCGGTTCCGACTCGTCATCGAACGTCCCGTGCTCCTCGACCTCGGAGACGTGGGCTGACGTGTGGACCTGCCCCGAGTGCGGGCGTCGGTTCGGCCGGAGGGGCCAGGGCCACGACTGTGCACCGGCGATGAGCCTGGACGAGTACTTCTCGGTGGGCCCGGAGTTCGAACGCCCCGTCTATGAGGCGGTGCAATCCCACCTCGACACCATCGCCGGCGAGCCGACCTACGTGGAGCCGGTATCGGTCGGGCTGTTCTGCAAGCACGGCAGCCGCACGTTCCTCCAGTTGCGGCCGATGACGAAGTGGGTCGCGGTCGGGTTCGTGCTCCACCGCAAGCTCGACCACCCGCGCCTGTCGCGCAAGGTGGTGGGGGAGGGGAGTCGCTGGTACCACGTGGTGAACGTCCGAACGCCGGAGGAGATCGACGACGTGCTCTGCGACTGGATCACCGAGGCGTACCTCGCGGCGGAGGACTGACCGGGACCTCCTCCCGGATGGCGCGGGCAGTGGCTCGCCGGCCACCGACCACCACCACGACCTCGACCACGTCGCCCAGGACCCGGTAGCGCTCGACCCGGGCGCCGTTCAGCTCGGCGACCGCCTGCGCCTCGGCCTCACCGTCGAGGGCCCCGGCCAGCGCGGCCGCATCGGCCGCCGACTGGGCTTCGGATCGTTCGATGACCGCTCGAGCCAGCAGCCCGGTGGGGACCAACAACAGGGCGGCGAGCACGAGCACGATGGCCCACAACGGTGTCGCCTGACCGCGATCGCGGCGTGGGTACGGATGGTCTGACATGACACTTCCCCTTTGCGTGCGTATGCGAGGGGAAGTCGAACCATCGGGTTCGGACCATCGGCCCGAGTTTGCGGGGGAGTTGCGAGGCGCAGCCGAGCAACTCCAGGAAACCGGAGCTCGCAAAGCGAGCGACGGTTTCAGTCGTCTTCGGAGAACAGTACCGGCGCGACGGCGGCGACATGAACGTCGCCCTTGACGTCCATGACCTTGACGCCGGTGGCGTCGCGGCCCTGCGAGGAGATCTCGCGGACCTCCATGCGGATGGTCACGCCGTCGGAGGCGATCACGAAGATCTCGTCGTCGATCGCCACCATGAACGCGGCCACGACCTCGCCCTTCTTGGCGGTGATCTTGATGCCCCGCACGCCCTGGCCGCCCCGGCCCTGGACGTTGAACCGGTCGAGTTGGGTGCGCTTGCCGTAGCCGGCATCGGTGACGATGAGGATGGCGGTGTCGTCGCGGGCCACGTCGCAGGACACGACCTCGTCGTCGTCGCTCTTGAGTTTCATCCCCCGCACGCCGGCGGCGGCCCGGCCCATGGGTCGGACATCGGTCTCGTTGAACCGGATGGTCATCCCCGACTTGGCCACGATGAAGATGTCGGAGGAACCGTCGGTGGGGATCACCTTCACCAGTTCATCGCCGTCGCGCAGGTTGATGGCGATGAGGCCGGTACGGAGCGACGAGTCGTACTCGGAGAACTTCGTCTTCTTGACCTGCCCCTGTTTGGTGGCGAAGAAGAGGAACGGCTGGGTCTCGTAGTCCCGCGTGTCGATGATGGCCTGGATGCGCTCGTCGGGCTCGAGCTGGAGCAGGTTGACGATGGCAGTGCCCCTGGCCGTCCGGTCCTTCTTGGGGATCTCGTGGGCCTTGAGCCGGTACACCTTGCCCTGGTTGGAGAAGAACAGCAGATAGGCGTGGGCGGTGGTGGTGAGGATCTTGGTGACGTAGTCCTCGTCGCGCAGCTTGGTGCCGGCCACACCGCGACCACCACGTCCCTGGCGCCGGAAGGAGTCGGCCTCGACCGTCTTGATGTAGCCGCGGTGCGACATGGTGACGACGAGCTCCTCGTCGTCGATGAGGTCCTCGATGTCGAGCTCGCCCGGGTCGAGGGTGATGATCGACTTGCGGGGGGTGGCGAACTTCTCCTTGATCTCGACCAACTCGTCGCGGATCACGGTCCGGAGCTTGGCGTCGTCGGCGAGGATGGCCTGGAGCTCGGTGATGGTCTCGCGCAGCTCGGCGATCTTCTCCTCGATCTCCACCCGGGCCAGGCGGGTGAGCCGGCCCAGCGTCATCTGCAGGATGTGCTCGGCCTGCGTCTCGGAGAACTCGAACGGTGCGGCCATGAGGCGGTCGCGGGCATCGCTGCGATCGTCGGACGCCCGGATGGTGGCGATGACCTCGTCGATGACGTTGATGGCCTTGAACAGGCCCTCCTGGATGTGGAGCGCCTCCTCGGCCTTGCGGAGCCGGTACTCGGACCGGCGGGTGATGACCTCGATCTGGTGGCCCACATAGGACTGCAGGGCCTGGAGCAGGTTGAGGGTGCGCGGCACGCCGTCGACGAGGGCCACGGTGTTGATCGAGTACGTGGTCTGCAAGGGGGTGTGCTTGAACAGGTTGTTGAGCACCACCAACGCAGGGGCGTCACGCTTGAGCGTGATGACCAGCTTGGTCGCGCCCTTGGCCGACTCGTCGTTCAGTTCGGCGATGCCCTCGATGGCCTTGTCGTTGACCAGGTCCTTGATCTTGGACGCCGTGGCCGAGATGGAGGCCTGGTACGGCATCTCGGTGACGATGATGCGGTCGCGTTGCTTGCCCTCGACGATCTCGGTCTTGGCCCGCAGCTTCACCGTGCCCTTGCCGGTGGTGTAGGCGTCGATGATGCCCTGCCGGCCCATGAGCAGGCCGGCGGTGGGGAAGTCGGGGCCCTTCACGTGCGCCATGAGGTCCTCGACCGTGGTGGTGTCGGGGTTCTCGAGCAGGTGGATGGTGGCGTCGATGACCTCGCCCAGGTTGTGGGGCGGGATCTTGGTGGCCATGCCGACGGCGATGCCTTCCGAACCGTTCACCAACAGGTTGGGGAACCGGGCCGGGAGGACGGTGGGCTCGGTGAACTCGCCCGAGTAGGTGTCGGAGAAGTCGACCGTCTCCTCGCCGATGCCGTCGAGCAGATGGGTGGCCAGCGTGGCGAGTCGCGCCTCGGTGTAGCGGGCCGCGGCCGGTCCGAAGTCGGGAGAGCCGTAGTTGCCGTGGAAGTCGATGAGCGGGTGGCGGAGCGAGAATGGCTGCGCCATGCGGACGAGGGCGTCGTAGATGGCGCTGTCGCCGTGGGGATGGAAGTACCCCATCACGTGGCCGGTGATGCGGGCGCACTTCATGTGGGCCCGGTCGGGGCGGGCGCCGATGTCCTCCATCCCGTAGATGATCCGGCGGTGCACGGGCTTGAGGCCGTCGCGGGCATCGGGCAGGGCCCGCTGCATGATGACCGACATGGCGTACTCGAGGAACGAGTTCTCCATCTCGTCCTGGATCTCGATGGGCTCGATGTCGTATCGGCTCACCTCGGTCTCGTCGTCAGGGCGATCCTCGGCGTCCTGCTCGGTGCCGTCGCCGCCCCCGGGGGGCGGAGTGCTCTGGTCGGACACGGTGCTCTCCCTGTCGCAAATGACAACAGGGTGATTCTAGCCGGGTGGCTGCCGGGGGTACCCTCGGGTGCGCGCGGGCGCTCGAAACCTCTTCGTACACTGGAGCACGATGTCGACGGAACCCTCTGGGCTGCGAGCTGCGCCGACCAGCGCCGAGCCCGAGGTGACGAGCCCGGCTGCCGCCGTCACCGCGCCACCCGACGACGGGACCCAGATTTCGCCGGCACCACCGGACGGTCGACGTCGGCAACGGGCACCTGAGCCGGCCCACCGCACGCGCAAACCCCCGCCCCGTCGCAAGCGCAAGGCTCGAAAGGTCCACCGGGTCGTTCGCCACATCGAGGTCTGGTCGGTGGCCAAGATCGCCGCCGTGTTCGCGGCGTGCGGCTACGTCGTGGCCATGATCAGCGGCTACCTGCTGTGGCGGGCCGCCGACCGGGTCGGAACCATCAGTGGAATCGAGGGGTTCCTCCAGGATTCGGGCAGCTACGACAGCTTCCAGATCATCGGTAGCGTCGTGTTCCGCGTTGCGGCCATCGCCCTGCTGGTCCTCGCCGTCGTCGTCGTTGCGGTCGTGGTGCTCGGCGCGGTGCTGTTCAACCTGATCAGCGATCTCACCGGTGGCATCCGTATGACGGTGATCGACGAGGACCTCATCGTGGCCCCGGCCCGCCGCCGACCGTCGTCGGCACCGTCTCCGCCGGCGGCGACGGGACCGTCGTCGCCGGGACCCGGGGTGCGGCCGGCCACGCCCCCGCCGGAAGGTCGAGCCGCGGCCAGTGGCGAATGAGCGTCGGTACCCATCCGGATGGTCCCGACCGAGACGGGTGCTGCTAGGTTCTCCGTCCCTCCGGGGCTATAGCTCAGTCGGTTAGAGCGCACCCCTGATAAGGGTGAGGTCGCAAGTTCGATTCTTGCTAGCCCCACGGCTGGCCTTCGGCCAGCTTGAAGTTGTTCGCCAGGGGCTCACAACGTTCCTGGTAATACACGGCTGGCCTTCGGCCAGCTCGAAGTTGTTCGGCTGCGCCCCACAACTTCCCTGCCCGCCGGAGAGCGGTGAGCTTCGCCTCGCAACTTCCCGGAATCACGCCCGGCCGAGACCTACGGATCGGAGATCCTCGATGACCTTGCTGCGCCGTGCGATCGCTGCTCTCGGAGTTGCCGCGGTCATCGCCGGCGCGCTCCGGTTGCGGGGAACGGGGGGGACGCCGCCCCAGACCGGTGGTTGGCGCGAGTTGCAGGGCACCGACCTTCGGTGACGGAACCGACCGCGGCCACCTCGGTCGGCACGGTCACCGTCGGCGTGATCGGCGTCGGTGCGACCGGCGCTCGGGCCGCCCGGCAACTGGCCGGCTCCGAGCACGTCGCCTCCGTGATCCTCACCGGCGGCTCCGACCGCCCCGACGCGCTGTGCCGGTCGCTCGGCGCGGTGGCGAGGGTCGGCGATCCCTTCGGGGTCGATGAGCTCCACACCATGGTCCTGGCCGGCCCGTCGGGCACCCACCTCGAGCTGGCTCGCCGCGCCATCGGGCGCGGGACCAACGTGGTGTCCACGGCCGACTGCATCCCCGAGGTGGAGGCGCTCCTGGCGCTCGACGACGAGGCCCGTGCCGCGGGGGTGAGCGTGGTGGTGGGCGCCGGGTTCTCGCCCGGGCTCTCCTGCGTGCTCACCCGTCACGTGGCCGGGTGGATGGACTCCGTGGACGAGATCCACCTCGCCCGCTTCGGTACCGGTGGCCCGGCCTGTGCTCGCCAGCATCACAAGGCGCTGTCCAACCGATCGGCCGATTGGCGAGACGGCGAGTGGGTGTGGCGCAGTGGCGGCTCGGGACGCGAGCTGTGCGTCTTCCCCGACCCGGTGGGCTCGGTCGACTGCTACCGAGCCGGCCTGCCCGACGCCTTGCTGCTCCACCCCGCGCTGCCCGACGCCACCCGGATCACCGCCCGGCAGGCAGCCAACCGGCGTCAGCGGCTCACGTCGTGGCTGCCGATGCTCCGGCGCCCGCATCCGGAGGGCCGGATCGGCGCCATCCGGGTCGAGGTTCGCGGTCGCCGGGACGGCGTGTCGGTTACCGAGGTCGTCGGCGCCATCGATCGTCCCGCGGTTGCCGCCGGTGCCGTCGCCGGCGTCGCGGCCCGATGGGCGCTGGCCGGCCGGCTCCGGCCGGGCGCGTCCGGCCTCGCGTCGGCGGTCGACCCCGCGCCATTCCTCACCGATCTCCTCGAGCTCGGGGTGCGCGCCGCGGTCTTCGTCGGCACGAACTGAGCTGACATCGAGGCGGCGTCCCGTCAGGGGCGGAGCAGGCGCAGCAGCTCGTCGTGACCGTCACCGTTGGTGGCCACGCCGCTGCATGCACCGGGGTCGTCGGTTCGCAGGGCACCGCCGTCGATGGTGGTGAAGCGCCCACCGGCCTCGGCGAGCAGGAGCGGCATGGGCGCGACATCCCAGAGGCTGGCTGCGGGATCGACCATGGCGTCGGCTCGCCCGGTGGCCACCAGGGCGTAGCCGAACCCGTCCCCCCAGGTTCGGAGGTTCCAGCCGGCTCGCTTGACGGCGAGCAGCGCAGCCTCGTCCCACCGCGTGTATCCCGATGCCATGAGGAACGGTGCGTCGGCGCGAGGGCCGACCCGGGCGGGCCGTCGGATCCCGCGGCGGTCGTCCTGGAAGCATCCCAGCCCCCGACCGGCGTAGACGCACTCGTCGATGGCGGGGACGTTGACCACCGAGACCGCCCACCCGTGTTCGTCCTCGAGCGCGGTGAGGTTGGTGTAGAGGGGGACCCCCCGCATGAAGGCCTTGGTCCCGTCGATGGGATCGATCACCCACCGGCGCCCGCTGGTGCCGGGCGACTCGCCCTCCTCCTCGCCCAGGATCCCGTCGTCGGGATGGGCGGCGGCCAGTTCGGCGCGGATGAAGGACTCGGCGTCCTTGTCGGCCTCGGTGACCGGCGTGCCGTCGCCCTTGGACTCGATGGCGAGATCGTCGGATCGGAATCGGCTGAGCGTGCGGCGGCCGGCCTCCTTGGTGAGCTCGACGGCCCAGGCGAGCAGGCCGGGGTCGGCCGGAGGCGGCTGCGGGGGAGCGGCGGGCATGGCGTCAGCCTGCCAGCCTCGCTTCGCCGCCCGGAATCGACTCGCCGGGCGCCGATCACGCGTGTTCTCGAGAGCGATCTTGCCGTAGGTCTGTAAGTGTGTAATTGTGTGAGAATGGCAACCGAGCGAGAGATCATCGGGTGGTTCCGGGGCCGGGTCGACGACGCGTGGTTCACCGCGCTCGAGGTCGTGGTCGACAAGGACGAGATCCTCGTCATCGGAACCCTGGCCACCCCGGCGCTGAACGACGAGCCCGACGGAGCCGAGCCGGACGACGCCCGGCGGGTGGCGGCATCGGCCCGGGTCAACGGCTTCCGGGAGGACACCCGCGACCGTCGCATCGTGATCGCCAACGAGGCCGAGCACCTCTTCGGCAAGAAGGTGTCCTGGGGTGCCCGGTGCGACCAGCTGGAGCGTCGCTTCACGGTCGCCAACGTCCCGGTGATGACGCGGCTGTTGATGGACGAGCGCAAGGTGCTCGACACGCTGATCGACGCCGGGATCGCCCGATCGCGTTCGGAAGCCCTGGCGTGGTGCGTGAAGCTGGTCGGCGCCAATCAGGCCGAGTGGATCGATCAACTCCGGGAAGCGGTGGCCGGGGTGGAGAAGGTTCGCGCCGAGGGCCCCGCGGTCTGAGGGCGTCCGGTCCGGGCTGGCGAGCCCGCGGTCAGATCCGCACCTTCGCCGGCCACCACTCGAGCAGGTCGGGCTCCCCGAAGCAGGCCAGGTCGACCGGCCGGCGGTTCCACACGAACAGCAGCAGGTCCGACGCTCGACCGCGACCCGCCATGTCGCCCTTGCCGTGGGCGTGCTCGACGTCAACCCCCTCCGGCGTGAAGGTGAACATCCACTCGCCCCCGGTCACCGTGCCGTCGGCGACCTCGTCGTCGGTGGCGTGGAGGTGGACGGTTTCGCCCGTCCCCGTGATGCCTCGACGTTTGGCGAAGCGCAGGAACGTGTCGGCGAGCTCGTCGACCCCGTCGACGGCCAGGGCCACCGCCACAGGGTGTGGTTCGGTGTGGGCGGCCTCGATGTCCCAGCGGTGCACGGCGGTCTCCTGGGCCATGCGCCGGAACCAGAACGCCGCGGTCGGCGCCGCAGCCCAGTTGGGTCGGTGCTCGGAGGGGTCGACGCCGACCAGTTCGGCCAGCAGGGCATCGGCCGCGAGGTGGAACCGCTCGAGGGGCGGGGCGCCGTCAGGCGGTGGGTCGAAGGGGACGATGTCGGAGCCCGGTTCGGCGCGCAGCTGGGCGGTGGCGAAGGCGAACACCCCGGCGTGGTGGCCGAGCAGGTCGGCGATCGACCAGCCCGGGCAGGCCGCGACCGCGGCTCCGAGCGCCGCTTCGGGTGTGGCCAGGATGCGGTCGACGTCGGTGCGGAGGTGACCGAGGTGGATGGCGGGGTCCATGACCGGCGACGGTATCCGCCCCGCGATATCCACAGGAACTCCACACCTGTGATTACACGGGCGTGGTTTGCGCGGTCCGGGTTGGGGGCCGTCGGGGTTGTCGCGATCGGGGCCCACCTGCGAGACTGGTCCGCTGCCGTACCGGCGCCTCACCAATCGCGGTCAGGCGCCTCACGAAGGAACGCTCGCATGTCGAACATCTGCCAGGTCACCGGTCGCAAGCCGTCATTCGGCAAGACCATCAGCCACTCCCACCGCCGCGGCAATCGTCGCTGGACGCCGAACATCCAGCGCCAGCGGTTCTGGGTCGAGTCCGAGAAGCGGTGGGTGCAGCTCACGGTGTCCGCCAAGGGCATCAAGACCATCAACAAGAAGGGCATCGACGCCGTCCTGGCCGACATGCGCCGCAAGGGTGTGAAGATCTGATGCCCAAGAACGACAAGCGACCGATCGTCAAGCTCAAGAGCACGGGTGGCACCGGGTTCACCTACGTGACCCGCAAGAACAAGTCCAACACTCGCGAGCGCCTCGAGCTCAGCAAGTACGACCCGGTCCTGCGCAAGCACGTCATCTTCAAGGAAGAGCGCTAGCGAACGCCCCGTCGGCTCGTTGCGCGGCACCGAGCTGGTCGACGTCGTCGATCGGGACGACAACGTGATTGCCCAGGTCACGCGGGCCGAGATGCGGTCCCGGAACCTCAGCCACCGGGCCGTCTATGTCGTGGTCCGCACCAGTGACGATCGTGTGGTGGTCCACCGCCGGGCCGACTGGAAGGACGTCTATCCCGGGCACTGGGACATCTGCTTCGGCGGTGTCCTCGATGCCGGTGAGGGCTGGGACCACGCCGCCGCCCGTGAGCTGGCCGAGGAGGCAGGGATCTCGGGCCCGTTGCGTCCGGTGACGTCGGGGGTGTTCGACGACGGGACGATCACCGTCGTTGGACGGGTCTACGAGCTGATCCACGACGGGCCCTATTCGTGCCCGGACGGGGAGGTGGTCGAGATTCGCACCGTGGCCCGGGACGAGCTCGCCGCGTTCCTTGCCGACCACGATCACTGCCCCGACTCGGTGGCCCTCGTGCTCGACCACCTCACCCGGTGAACAGCGGCAGACGAAGTCTGCTGGCGAAGCGGCTCAGCAGCGAAGCGGCTCAGCCCGACTTGCCCAGTCCTCCGGTGCACGCTGCCCTCGGCTCGGGCGCTTGGGGTCCGTTGACGAACGTGTCGACGAACTGCTGGAGCCGGGGATCGTCGGCGCGGTCGACCGCGAGGCGGCGCTCCCAGGCCACGGCCACGATCGGCGCGTCGAGCCCGGGGTAGGGCGAGACGATGATGCGATCCGGCCGGCTGTCGAACAGGTCGCGCAGCTGGGCGAGCTGGTCGGCGGGAAGGTCCGGATCGTGGGTCAGCCACACGACACCGTGTTCGAGCGAGTGGACCGCGTTCTGGTTCGGTACCGGCACGTCGTAGAAGTCGCAGTTCAGCCAGACCGGGTTGTGATCCCCGCCGGTCGGCGGGTCCTCGGTGTAGGTGGCGTTGGCGACGTGGTTGTTGGTCTGGCCGTCCTCCACCACCACACCCGGGATGTCGGCGCCGGCCTTGTCGCCGCTGGCGCCGCACGACGAGACCAGCATGCCGCTGACGAACGCGATGGCGAGCGTGGCGGTCAGGCGGCGACGTCGATGGGGCACGTGAGCAGTCGACCACACCGAGCCCCGCAGTTGGGAGCACGGTTGCCCGAGATCGGCGGGCGTGGTCGACTGCCTGCCGTGACCCCAGGCCCCGACGACAGCCGTCCTCCGTTGACCCTCGACGAGCTCCGGAGCGCGGTCGCGGCCGGATCGGTCGACACGGTGATCGTGGCCTTCTGCGATCTCTACGGTCGCCTGGTCGGCAAGCGGCTCGATGCCGGGTTCTTCCTCGACGCGCCGGAGAACGGCACCCATGCCTGCGACTACCTGCTCTGCGTCGACATGGAGATGGAACCCGTTCCCGGCTACGCGTTCGCCAACTGGGAGCTGGGCTACGGCGACGTCCACCTCGTGCCCGACTTCGCCACCTTGCGCGTCTGCTCCTGGCTCGACCGCACGGCCATGGTGCTCTGTGATGTCGAGCGGGTCGACGTCTCGGGTGACGCGCCGATCCATGCCCCGGTGTCGGTGGCGCCGCGGTCGATCCTCAACGCCCAGGTGGAGTGGGCGGCGGCCGCGGGGTACTCGGCGCTGGCCGCCAGCGAGCTCGAGTACTTCATCTACCGCGACGACTACGTCGCCGCGGCCCGCTCCGGGTACCGCGACCTCACGCCGGCCGGGTGGTACATCGAGGACTACCACCTGCTCCAGGGCACGCGGACCGAGGACGTCAACGGTGCGTTCCGCCGCCATCTGGCGTCGTCCGGGATCCCGGTGGAGTCCACGAAAGGGGAGTGGGGCCGAGGCCAGCACGAGGTCAACATCCGGTACACCGGCGTGGCGGCCATGGCCGACCGCCACGTGGTCCTGAAACACGCCTGCAAGGAGATCGCCTCCGGGCTCGGCGCCGCCGTCACCTTCATGGCCAAGCCCGACTCGTCCGAGGCCGGATCATCCTCCCACCTCCACCTGTCGCTGTGGCGGGGCGACGTGAACGTCTTCAACAGCGACGAGACGTTCCGCCACTTCCTCGGTGGGTGGATGGCGCACGCCGCCGAGTTGATGGTCTGCTACGCCCCGACGGTCAACGCCTACAAGCGCTACCAGGCCCAGTCGTGGGCTCCGACCGCGCTGGCGTGGTCGCCCGACAACCGCACCACCGGGTTCCGCATCGTCGGGTCCGGACCGGCCAAGCGGATCGAGTGCCGCATCCCGGGGGCCGACGTGAATCCCTACCTGGCCTACGCCGCCGCGCTCGCCAGCGGCCTCGACGGCATCGAGAACCACATCGAACCGCCGCCGGTGTTCGAGGGTGACGCCTACGCGGCTGCCGAGCTCCCGGCGGTGCCGCGCACCCTGGCCGACGCCGTCGACCGGTTCGATGCCTCGGAATTCGCCCGACGCGCCTTCGGCGACGATGTCGTCGACCACTACACCCACTTCTTCCGCACCGAGGTCGCCGCCTTCGACGCTGCGGTCACCGACTGGGAACGCACCCGTTACTTCGAGCGCATCTGATGGCCCCTTCCACCGAATTCGGCGCAGAATCTGTACAGAATCGGTCCCGACGGCCGCTGATCGGCGTCACCACCTACCCGCCGAACCGGGCTGGTCGCTTCGATCTGCCCGCCGAGTACGTGGCCTCGGTCCGCCGAGCCGGAGGCGACGTCGTGCTGCTGCCGCCCGGTGCGGGAACGGTCGACGGGTTGCTCGATCGCCTCGACGGCCTGCTGCTCGCCGGCGGGGGTGATCTCGATCCCGCCCGCTACGGCGCCGAAGCCGACGACACGATCTACTCGCTCGACGCGGCCCGCGACGACGACGAGCTGGCCCTCGTCCGGCTCGTCTTCGACCGGGGCATGCCGACGTTCGCCATCTGCCGCGGCTCGCAGGTGGTCAACGTCGCGCTGGGTGGCACCCTCCACGTGCACCTGCCCTGCGTGGTCGACGGCTCCGTGGCCCACCGCGTCCCGTCCGACGACGGAGGACCGGGGCCCATCCTGCACGCAGTGGATGTCGAGGCCGGCTCGCTCGTGGCCAAGGTGATGGGGGCCACCACCGTCGCGCCGATGAGCTGGCACCACCAAGCTGTCAACCGGCTCGGCGACGGGCTGCGCGTCGTCGCCACCGCGGCCGACGGGACCGTGGAGGCGGTCGAGCACGACTGGCACCCGTGGCTGCTCTGCGTGCAGTGGCACCCCGAGCTCACCGCGGCCACCGATCCGACCCAACAACAACTCTTCGACGCGTTCGTCGCCGCATCCGGAGGACACCAGTGAAGCTCCAGTGGAAGGTCGCCATCGTGACCGGTGCCGCCAGCGGGATCGGGGCCCACTCGGCCCGGCTCTTCGCCAGCGAGGGCGCCACCGTGGTCTGCGTGGACCGCGACCATCACGGCGCCAACGCGGTGGCCAACGAGATCACCGCGGCCGGCGGCCGAGCCAAGGCCCTCATGGCCGACGTGTCGTCGGAGACCGAGGTGCGTCACATGGTGGAGACCACCGTCGAGGACTTCGGCCGCCTCGATGTGCTGTTCAACAACGCCGGGGTGATGCTGCCGGCCGATGGCGATGCCGAGGTCGCCAGCGAGGAGGTCTGGGACACCACATTCGCGGTCAACGTCAAGGGCGTGTGGCTCGGCTGCAAGTACGGGATCCCCGCCATGCGCGACACCGGTGGCGGATCGATCATCAACACGGCGAGCTTCGTGGCGCTGGTCGGCGCGGCCACGGCCCAACTGGCCTACACCGCCTCGAAGGGCGCCGTGCTCTCGATGACCCGGGAGCTGGCCGTCATCCACGCCCGGGAGCACATCCGCGTGAACGCGCTCTGCCCCGGGCCGCTCAAGACGAAGTTGCTCATGGACTTCCTCGACACCGACGAGAAGAAGCAGCGCCGGCTCGTGCACGTGCCGATGGGACGCTTCGGTGAGGCCGAGGAGATGGCCAAGGCAGCGCTGTTCCTCGCCAGCGAGGACTCGAGCTACATGACCGGCGCGACGTTCATGGTCGACGGCGGCCTCACCGCGGCCTACGTGACGCCCGAGTAGCCGTGCGTGGTGAGCCCACCCCGTGGCTGGACGGGATCCGTGTCCTCGACCTCACCCAGTACCTGGCCGGCCCGGCGTGCACGCGCCTGCTGGCCGAGATGGGTGCCGAGGTCATCAAGGTGGAGGCCGCTCCCTACGGCGATCCGAGCCGGGCGTTCACGCCTCGCCGCAACCGGCGCGCCGGGTTCTTCGTCCAGCAGCACCGGGGCAAGCAGAGCATCTGCCTCGATCTGCACAGCGCGGCCGGGATCGACATCGTTCGCCGGCTCGCTGACCGGGTCGACGTCGTGGTCGAGAACTTCTCGCCCGGCGTGATGGCCCGGCGGGGCTGGGGGTACGAGGCGCTCGCCGAAACCAACCCGGTGCTGATCATGGCGTCGATCTCCGGCTTCGGTCAGTCGGGGCCGTTGCGGGACAAGTCGGCCTTCGACTTCGTCGCCCAGGCTTACGGGGGGATCATGCACATGACCGGTGAGCCGGACGGCCCGCCGACCTTCGTGGGCATCGGCCTGGCCGACACCAATGCCGGTGTCCACGCCTTCGCCGCCATCGGCTTCGCCCTGTTCCGACGGGAGCGCACCGGCACCGGCTGCCACATCGACGCTTCGATGATCGACTCGCTCGTACACATGCACGAGACGGGGATCTACGCCCCCTCCATCACCGAGGGCGACGACGCCTACGTCCCGATGCGGGCCGGCCGCCACTACCAACCCGCCGCCCCGGGCGCCTGCTACCGCGCCGTCGACGGCTGGATCGTGGTCTTCTGTACCCAGGGTCAGATCGACGGGCTTTGGCGGGCACTGGGTCATCCCGAACTGGGTGACGACGATCGGTTCCGCACCAACGACGGCCGCCTCGCCCACCGCGACGAGCTCACCGTCATGATCGAGGACTGGATGGCTCGCTTCGACGACGACGACGAGATCATCGCCGAGCTGGAGCGTCACCGGGTGCCGTGTTCGAAGGTGCTCAGCCCCGCGGAGTTCGCCGATCAGGCCCACCTGGTCGAGCGGGCCATGATCCGCACCGTCGCCGACCCGGTGGCCGGGCCGGTCACCATTCCGGGCTTCCCGCTCGTGTTCGACGGAAACCGTCCCGCGGCCCGGGGACCGGCGCCCCTACTCGGCGAACACAACCACGCCGTGCTGCGCGAGCTGCTCGGGTACGACGACGTCGACATCGCCGAGCTGGAACGCGCCGGGGTGCTCTCGTCCAAACCTCGCTGAGCACCGGCATCGATGGGGCGGGGCGCAGTGGACCGCCCGACACCACTACCGTCCGGGGTCATGAGCAGCCTGTACCCCTACGCCGACACCTTCCCCGTCAACCGTGGGTTGCCGGACCAGGGTCGCAGCCGGCAGTCGATCCTCGAGGAGCTGCGGGGCCTGGCCACCGCCGAGGACGCGTCCTGGGAGACGGGCAAGTGCTCGGGTTCGATGTACTGCGGCGACCACGACCACTACGGGTTCATGAACGAGGTGTTCGGCCTGTTCAGCCACATGAACATCCTCCAGCGCGACATGTGCCCGAGTGCGACCCGCTTCGAGGGCGAGGTCATCGCCATGGCCCTCGACCTGATGCACGCCGACTCGGCGCGAGATCGGGGCCACGACACCGCCGGCATGGTCACCTCCGGCGGGAGCGGGTCCATCATGCATGCCCTGCTCGCCTACCGCGACCACGCCCGCCAGGAGCGAGGCATCACCAACCCGAACGTGGTCAAGCCGGAGACCTCCCACCCCGCGTTCGACAAGGCCTGCCACCTCTTCGGCATCGAGGACCGCAACGTCCCCGTCGATCCGGAGACCACCGTGGTGCGGCCCGAGGTGGTCGCCGACCAGATCGACGAGAACACCGTGGCCATCGTCGGCTCGGCGTGCAACTACGGCTACGGCACCGTCGACCCCATCCCCGCCCTGAGCGAGCTCGCCCTGGAGCGCGGGGTCGGTTTGCACGTGGACGGGTGCCTCGGCGGGTTCATCCTCCCGTTCGGCCAGCAGCTCGGGTACGAGCAGATCCCGACCTTCGACTTCCGGCTGCCGGGAGTGACGTCGATCTCGGCCGACACCCACAAGTACGGCTACGGGCTCAAGGGCACGTCGACGCTGCTGTTCCGCGACAAGGCGTTGCGCAACAGCCAGTACTTCTTCCGCACCGACTGGACCGGCGGGAAGTACTGCTCGCCCGGGATGGACGGGTCCCGCTCCGGTGGCCTGCTCGCGGCCACCTGGGCGTCGATGGTCAGCCTCGGACGGGCCGGCTACCTCGACTACGCCCGGCAGATCTTCGCCACCGCCGATGCCATGAAGGACGCGGTGCGCTCCCATCCCGAGCTGAAGATCATGGGCGACCCCACGTTCTGCTTCAGCTTCACCAACGATCCCCGCAGCGGTGTCGAGTTCGACATCTACCACGTCAACGACTTCATGAAGCTCCGCGGTTGGCGGTTCAACGGGCAGCAGTACCCCAACGCCATCCACATGGCGGTGACCCGGCCCCAGACCCAACCCGGCGTGGCCGAGGCGTTCGCCTCCGATCTGGCCGAGGCGGTCGTCTACGCGGCAGAGCACGCCGGCGAGACGCCGGGCTCGGCCGCCGTGTACGGGGGGGTCGCGGGAGGGATGACCGACGAGGCCGACGAATTCATCCGCGAGATCATGGCCGACATGATGGACAAGCAGCAGGGCCTGCCGCGCTAGTGGGCGGGGTGTCGGTCCTGATCATGCCGAGCGTCTCGTCGCCATCGAGCGACGGGTAGGGAGCGCGCATGTTGACGAGTACGAACCCGGCCACTGGCGAGACGGTGGCAACCTACGAAGAGCACAACCCGACGCAGGTCGAGGCCCTCATCGCCGAGACCCACGATCGCCATGTGGAGTGGCGTCGCACCGGCTTCGCCCACCGTGCCGAGATCCTGCGAGCCGTCGCCGATCAACTGGACCGCCGAACCGACGAGCTGGCCGAGTTGATGGCGCTCGAGATGGGCAAGCCGGTCGCCGGTGGCCGGTCCGAGGCCCAGAAGTGCGCGTGGGTGTGCCGCTACTACGCCGATCACGCCGAGGAGCAGCTCGCCGACGTCCCGATCGAGGCCGATCGTTCGGCCAGCTACATCCACCACGAGCCGCTCGGTGTCGTCCTCGCCGTGATGCCCTGGAACTTCCCGCTCTGGCAGGTGTTCCGCTTCGCGGCCCCGGCCTTGATGGCCGGCAACGGCGCCCTGCTGAAGCACGCCTCCAACGTGACCGGTTGCTCGCTGGCCATCGAGGAGCTGTTCCGGGACGGCGGTGCACCCATCGGGCTCTTCCGCAGCCTCAAGATCGGCTCCGGCGCGGTGGAGGCCGTACTCGAGCACGATCTCGTCCGAGCGGCCACCCTGACGGGCAGCGTGCCGGCGGGATCGGCCGTCGCCCAGACCGCGGGTCGTCTGCTCAAGAAGACCGTGCTCGAGCTCGGAGGCTCCGATCCCTACGTGGTGCTCGCCGACGCCGACATCGAGTCGGCCGCCAAGACCTGCGCCACCAGCCGGCTGATCAACTCGGGGCAGAGCTGCATCGCGGCCAAGCGCTTCGTGGTGGTCGACGAGGTGCACGACGCCTTCGTCGACGCCTTCGTGGCCGAGATGGAGGCCGCGGTCGTCGGGGACCCCTTCGACGAGGCCACCACCGTGGGACCCCAGGCCCAGGTCTCGTTGCGTGACGAGCTCCACGACCAGGTCGAGCGCTCGATCGGCGAAGGGGCGAAGCTGCTGCTCGGCGGCCAGAAGCCCAGCGGGCCAGGGGCCTTCTACCCGGCCACCGTGCTCACCGGCGTGACTCCCGGGATGGTCGCCGGTGCCGAGGAGCTGTTCGGTCCGGTGGCGGCGGTGATGCGAGCCGAGGACACCTGCGAGGCGATCCGCTTCGCCAACGAGACCCGGTTCGGCCTGGGGGCCGCCGTCTTCACCCGCGATCTCGCCGAGGGCGAGCGCATCGCGGCCAAGGAACTGGAGGCGGGGTGCTGCTTCGTGAACGACTTCGTGGCCTCGGATCCCCGGCTCCCCTTCGGCGGCATCAAGGATTCGGGCTACGGCCGCGAGCTCAGCCACCTCGGCATCCATGAGTTCGTCAACCAGAAGACGGTCGTGGTCGGACCCAAGCAGTAGAGCGACGTGACCAACGCGCTGGGTGTCGACGTCGGCACCACCAACGTGAAGGTGGCCATCGTCGGCGACGACGGGCGGACGCACGCGTTCGCCACCCGCAACCTGGAGGCGCGCATCGACGGCGAGTGCGCCGAGCTCGACGCCGAGGCCCAGTGGCAGGGGGTCGTCGACGCCGTGCGAGAGTGCGTCGCCATGGCCCCGGGGGCCGCGTCGGCCATCGGTGCGCTGGGGGTCGACAGCCAGTACTCGTCGATCGTGCCCGTCGATGCCACCGGCCGGCCGGTGGCCATGATGCGACTGTGGTCGGATCGTCGCGGCACCGCTCGCAGCCGGGCCGCTCTCGAGGACGAACGCGCCTTCCTCGGCTTCATCGAACGACACGGGATTCCCCCGGTGGGGGGCGGTCTCAGCCTCGGCCACATCCTCCACCTGCAGCACGATCACCCCGACATCCACGCCGTGACCGCCGCCTACCTCGAGCCGATGGACTACCTCAACGCCAGGCTCACCGGACGGATCGCCGCGAACCAGGCCACCCAGTTCATGTCGCAGGTGGTCGACAACCGATCGCTCGGCCAGACCTCCTACGACGAGGTGCTGGTCGGCTGGGCGGGGGTCGATCCGTCGCGCCTGCCGCCGCTGCTCCGGCTGGACGAGCCGATCGGGCCGGTCCGATCCGACGTCGCCGAGCTCCTCGCCATCCCGGCGACGGCCACCGTCTACGCCGGGGTCAACGACACCCAGGCCGGCTCGGTGGCCACCGACGTGTACCGGGCCGGCCGGGGCGGTCTCTCGATCGGGACCACGTCGGTCCTCGTCGATGCCATCGCCACCAAGGAGGTCGACCTCGACCACGAAGTGCTGTCGTGTCCGAGTCCCTTCGACGACTCCTATCTCCTGTTCGCCGAGAACGGCTTGGGCGGCAGGCCGCTCGAGCACGTGCTCGACAATGTGGTCGACACCGGAGGGTTCGACACCCTCGACGAGGTGCTGGCCGCGGTGCCGGCCGGTAGCGGGGGCGTGCTGTTCCTTCCCTGGTTGCGTGGTTCGATGGCGCCGGCCAATGACTCCGCCATGCGCGGCGGATACGTGAACATGAGCCTCGACACCGATCGGCGCTGCATCGTGCGGGCGACCTGCGAGGGAGTGGCCCACAACCTGGCCTGGCTCCTACCCCACGCCGAGGCCCTCACCGGCAACCGCATCGACGAGCTCACCTTCGTGGGTGGGGCCGCCCGGTCGCGGGGGTGGGCGCAGATCGTGGCCGACGTGCTCGACCGCCCGGTGTCGGTCCCGGCGCAACCGGAGATCGCCATCGCCCGGGCGACGGCACTGCTGGCCCTGCACCGCTACGGCAGCTTGTCGCGGGCCGACCTGTCATCCCGGGTGGACGCGGCGGCGACGTTCCGGCCCGTTGCCGCCCATCACGAGACCTACGCCCGGCGCCAGCCAGCGTTCGAGGCGATCTTCGACGCCCTCCGTCCCATCTCGGCCCAGCTCAACGCCTGATCGGGGGCGCGACCTCCGCTCCCTCTCCTCGTTCTGGTCGTCCGTCGCGCCATGGGGAGCGACCGTTGACCGTCCAGAACGATCGTGCTGGCGTTCTGGTCGTCCGCTGCGCCATGGGGAGCGACCGTTGACCGTCCAGAACGTTGGGGTGGGGTGTGTGGGGGGCCGGGGTCACGCGTCGTCGGCCAGCACCGCGGCGATGGTGCGGCGGGCGTGGCGAGCGAACGGGGGGTTGTCGGCGGAGTTGGCCAGCGTGGCCACTCCCAGGCACAGGGCCCACGCCCGGGCGGTCGCCCACGTGCGGTCGTCGGCCCCGGCCGCTCGGCGGAAGACGGCCCGGGCCGGGGGCGCGAAGAACATCCATCCGCCAGCGAGGTCGACGGCTGGGTCGCCGCTGGTGATGTCCCCGAAGTCGACGACCCCGACGATGCGGCCGCGATCGGTGATCACGTTGCCCGGGTGGACGTCGCCGTGGAGCCACACCGGTGCCCTGGACCAACCCGGAACCTCGAGGCCGGCGTCCCACTGCTCCAGCAGCCGGGGGCCGTCGACCGACGCACCGAGCGATGCGACCTGGCTCCGGAAGCGCTCATCGCGCTCGGCCAGGGGAACGCCTCGATGTGGATTGGCTGGTGCGTCGGCCGGCGCGGGGCGGTGGAGCGCGCCGAGGAAGCCACCGAGCCGCTCGGCCTCGGCCACCGCGTCGGCCAGGGCATCGCCTCGCTCGAACAGGTCGAGGACCGAGGTCCCCGGCACGTACGGGCAGATGCTCCAGGGCCACGGGAAGCCGCCGCCGGGCACCCCGCAGTGGATCGGGGCGGGGATCGGGAGCGGCAGCCGGGGCGCGAGCTGGCGCAGCCAGCGCTGTTCGGACTCGATCAGCGCCACGCCGGCCAGCCGCCGCGGGAGCCGGGCCAGCAGCGAGTCGCCGACGAGGAACAGGGCGTTGTCCCAACCGAAGGCCATTGGCTCGACCGTGAGCTCGCCCAGCTCGGGGGTCTGAGCGACGATCAGGGCGCGGACGAGATCGACGGAGATGTCGACCTCGGCCGCCGGCATGTCCGCGGCAGGCACCGGTTCATCCCGTCCCCGACGGTTCGTCGTCGTCGGGTTGCATGCGCTCGACGAAGCGTTCGAGCAGCGTCGCCAACAGGGCGCGCTCCTCGGCGTCGAAGTCGGCCAGGACGTCCTCGAACCACGCCCGCCGCGCCGTCGTGAGCCGCGCCCGGACGTCGCAGCCCTCCGGCGTCAGCCGGTGGGCACTTGCCCGGCGGTCGTCAGGATCGACGCGGCGTTCGACGTAGCCGTCGTCGACGAGGCGGGCGACCTGGCGGCTGGCGGTGGAGATGTCGACGCCGGCCGCGTCGGCCAGCTCGGAGAGCCGAGCCGGCTCGAGCTCCTCGACGCGCGCCAGCATCACCGCGCTGGCCCGCTCGATGTCGACCCCGGCGGACCGGTTGATCGTCTTGTTGCCGCGCGGATCGTTGGCCCGCCTGACCAGCATCACGAGCGCGGCCTCGATCCGCGCGATCTGGTCGGTACCCATGGTGGAGGAGTCTACGAGGAGCGCTACGCTATTGGTTGTACGTAGCAACTATTCGGGTCGGATCGCGTGCGAGCCGCCCGGCGGAGCAACCCGATCGCGATGACCGACCCCGAAACCGCTGCTGTCGACGACGGCTCCATCGGCCGCGTCCCGTATCGCTGGGTCGCCATGGGCGTGGTGCTCTTCGGGGCGTTCATGGTGGTGCTCGACACCACGGTGGTGAACCTGGGACTGCCGTCGCTGCAGGAGGACTTCCACACCATCGAGGGGATCGAGTGGGTGGTCACCGCCTACCTCGCCGCGGTGGGGGTGGCCCAGATGGTCAGCGGCTGGTCGGCCGACCGCTTCGGGCGCAAGGCCATGTTCGTGGGCTCGCTCGGGGTGTTCACCATCTCCTCGGTGCTGTGCTCCATCGCACCCACGCTCGGTTTCCTCATCGTCGCTCGCATGCTGCAGGGCATCGGCGGTGGCCTGATGATGCCGGTCGCCATGGCCATGATCTACGAACTGTTCGAGCCCCACGAGCGGGGCAAGGCCTTGGGCTACTTCGGCATCGCCATCATGGCCGCGCCAGCCATCGGTCCCGTGCTCGGCGGCAGTCTCGTCTCGTCCCTCGGGTGGCGCTGGCTGTTCCTCATCAACGTCCCCATCGGTCTGGTCGGCTTCCCGGTGGCGATCCGGCTGCTCAAGGACACCGGCTTCCGCGAGGAGCGACGCCTCGACCGCTCCGGCCTGGTGCTCAGCGGGGTCGGGCTCGCCCTCTTGCTGATCGGGTTCTCCCGGGGCGAGTCCTGGGGCTGGACGAGCCCATCGGTTCTCGTCATGATCGGGATCGGCGCCGCCCTGCTCGCTCGCTTCACCTGGCAGGCCGTGCACATCCCCAACCCCCTCATCGAGATGCGGATCCTGGCCGACCCGATCTTCGCCATCGGGATGGTTTCGGTCTGCCTGTTGACCGTGGCCCAGTACACGCGCCTCGTCTACATCCCGCTCGAGCTGGGCACGGTGCGGGGCATCTCGGCATTCCAGATCGGGCTGGCCATGTTGCCGTCCGCCGTCGGGGTCGCCCTCACCATGCCGGTGGGTGGCCGGCTCGCCGATCGGGTCGGTGCCCGCATCCCGGTGTCGATCGGCGCCACCGTGCTGGCCGGATCCTTCGTCGGTCTCGCCGTCCTCACCCCCACGACCCCGCTGCCCGTCGTCGCCGCCATCCTCTTCGTGGGCGGACTCGGCGCCGGGCTGTCGATGATGGCGCCGAACATCATGGCGATGAATGCCGTGGTCACGGCCAAGGTCTCCCAGGCGTCGGCGTTGAGCCAGACCGTGCGGCAGGTGGCGGCCGCGGTCGGGGTGTCGATCGTGGCGTCGATCTTCGCCACCACCCGGCCCAACGGGCCCCCGGGCAGCATCCCGATGACCGACGCGCTGGTGCCCTACCGGACGGTCTTCCTGGTGGCCACCGGGCTGATGGTGGTCGCGGTGGTCGTGGCCCAGTTCCTGCCCGGCAAGGAGACGGCGCTCCGACTCCAAGCCGACCGCAAGGCCGAGATGGAGGAGCTGGGCCTCACGGCTGACGATCTCGAACCCCCGGCCCTGGCCGAGATCTAGCTCCCGACGGCGGCGGTGCTTCAGGTGACGTCGGGGCCGTGTTGATGGCGGGCTGCTCCGCAGCGCCGCGTGCCGCCTGCTCGCTACGCTCCCGACGGCGGCGGTGCTTCAGGTGACGTCGGGGCCGACCGGTTGGTCGTCGACGATCTGGTCGAGGTACTCGCTCATGCCGATGCCCTTCTGACCCCGGCACTCGAAGCGGGTCATGGCCTCGGTGATGCGGGTCAGCAGCTCGTTGCCCTCGGGGTCGGTGCGCCGGTTCCGGAGCGGGATCAGCGAGATGACCTCACCGGACACGTCATAGGTGTCGTGGTCGGTGGTCACCGAGCACCGCATGGCGGTCTGGTAGCGGTGCTCGTCCCAGTCGGACTCGATCGTGCAGTCGCGGATGAGGTGGTACTTGCCGCCCTCGAGCACCATGCCCCCCGGCTTGCCGCCGACGATCGAGATCATCATCGCCTGCGGCGTGGCCGCGGGGTCGGCGGAGAACACCAACGGGATCCACCGGTACCACGACACCGCCTGCCAGTGGCGCGGCCCCCACGACTTGTCCCGCAGCCCGAGGCCGTCCATGTCGATGGTCTCCTCGCCGACCCGGATGGTGCCGGTGACGGTGCAGTGCTGCTCGTAGTGGGCCTTGGCGAAGGACTTCTCCGGGTCGATCTCGATCTCGCTGCCGTCGTCTTCGTAGACCGGCTTCCCGCCGTACATCGGGGAGGTGCCGCGGAAGTCGAGGTCGACCTCGCACTCGACCCACGGGTTCTCCTTGAACGCGGTGCGGGGGTCGGCCATCTGGCCCGGCTCGTCGAGTAGGCAGATCCTGCCCGCGTAGCGGACCTCGAGGTGCTCGAACGGCGTGACGACATCGATCGACAGGCCACCGGCGTCCATGGCCTCGTTGTGGTCGATGTGGGGCCGGCCGTACACGAAGCCGACGCGACCCCCGGGCAGGTAGATGCACACCGTCATCTCGGCGTAGCCCTCGTTGACCCGGTTGCCGAGCCGGAACCAGCCACCGACCTCCTGGTCGGGGTCGAAGGCGTTCAGATACATCGACTCGTTGTAGTTCGACGCCTCGTCGGGCACGTGGGTGTACTCGTCCTCGGGTTCGAGCACGGTCACGATCTTGCGGTCGCTCATGACCTCATCTTGACCGATCGGTCAAGGACGGACTCGTCGCTGGCCGAGATCATGGGGATCATGTCATTGACGCCAACGGTGATCGCCGGCACGGTTGCACCGTGCACCAGCGTCGAGTCGTCATCCCGATGTTCCCCGGGTTCCAGCCGCTGGACGTCACCGGTCCGCACGAGGTGTTCGCCGGTGCCAACGCCGCCCTCGACCGCCTGCACCGTCACGATCCCCGGTACCGGATCGAATTGACCGCCGATATACCCGGCCCGGTCCGGGGCGAGAGCGGCCTGGCCCTGCACGCCGACCACGCCCTGGGTGAGTCGACCGGCCCACTGGACACACTCCTGCTCCCGGGTGGCGGTGCGGCGCCCGTGCTCGCCGGCCAACGGGGAGACCTGGTGGCCTGGGTCGAGGCCGCGGCGGCGCGGTCGCGCCGGGTGGCCACCGTGTGCAGCGGCACGTTCCTGGCCGCCGCGGCCGGGTTGTGTGCGGGCCGCCGGGTCACCACTCACTGGTCGCGTGCCGGACAGCTGGCCGCGTTCTGTCCCGCGGCCATCGTGGAACCGGACGCCATCTACGTGCACGACGGGGCCCTGTGGTCGTCGGCCGGGGTCACCGCCGGGATCGACCTGGCCCTGGCGCTGGTCGAGGACGACGTCGGCGCCGAGGTGGCCCAGCTGGTGGCCCGCCACCTGGTCGTCTACCTCCGCCGGCCCGGGGGCCAGACCCAGTTCGCCGCGCCGGTCTGGAGCGAACCGGTCGCTCGGGGCCCCATCCAGCAGGCGCGGGACCTGGTCCACGCCGACCCCGGTGCCGACCACGGCATCGCGGTCCTCGCCGCTCGTGTCGGGCTCTCCGAGCGGCACTTCACCCGGTTGTTCCGCGACCAGGTGGGCGAGTCGCCGGCCCGGTACGTCGAGCGGGTGCGCGTCGACGCCGCCCGCCAGTTGCTCGGGAGCGAGCGCACCGGCCTCGACGAGATCGCCCGGCGGTGCGGGTTCGGCACGTCGGAGACCCTCCGGCGGGCCTTCCACCGTCGCCTCGGGCTCGCCCCCGACACCTATCGCCGTCAGTTCGGACGCGTCGCCGCGACCTGACCGGCCCGCGCTCCCGATCCATCCCACCACGAGGAGTTCCCATGGACATCGCCATCGCCCTGTTCCCCGAGGTCACCGCCCTCGATGCCGTCGGACCCTACGAGGTGCTCCAGCGCCTCCCCGGCGCCACCGTCACGTTCGTCGGTGCCGAACGGGGCGAGGTCCGCACCGAGAACGGCTTCCTCGGCCTCACCGTCGACGCCACCTTCGACGAGGTCCCGGCGCCCGAGGTGGTCGTCGTGCCCGGCGGCATCGGCACCCGCTCCCTGGTGGCGGCGGAGACGCCCATCGTCGACTGGGTCCGCTCCGTTCACCGCACGTCTCGCTTCACCACGTCGGTGTGCACCGGCTCATTGGTCCTCGCTCGCGCCGGCCTGCTCACCGGGCTCGCCGCCACCACCCACTGGGCGGCCTACGGCGAGCTGGAGGCGCTGGGTGCGCACCCGACGGGGGAGCGGGTGGTCGAGCACCTGGACCAACGGGTCATCACCGCGGCCGGCGTGTCGTCCGGCATCGACATGGCCTTGCGGCTGTCCGAACTGCTCGTCGACGCCGATGCCGCCCGGGCCATGCAGCTCATGATCGAGTACGACCCCCGACCGCCGTTCGACGCGGGCAGCGTCGAGAAGGCGGGGGAGGCGGTGATGGCCCGGGTCGTGGAGTACGCCGCCACCAAGCGCTGAGGTCCGCCGTTCCGTACGGATGGTCGGTGGGCGCCTCGGGATAGCGTCCCGGTCATGTCCGCTTCGGTCCGCGCAGTGATCAACCCGGCCACCGGCCAGAGCGTCGCCGAGGTCCGCGAGGCGTCGGCCGACGACGTGGACGCCACCGTGGTGCGAGCGACGTCGGCGTACGCCGAGTGGCGGCACTCGTCGGTCCGGACCCGACGCGATGTGCTTCGCGCCATGGCGCAGCTCATCCGTCGCGACCTCGAGGACCTCGCCCGCCTCGAATCGGCCCAGGCCGGCAAGCCGATCGCCGCGGCCCGGGGCGAGGTCGGTGCCGCCGCCGAGGTGTTCGACTTCTACGCCGGGGCGGTCGACAAGGTCCACGGCTCGACCATCCCGGGCAACGCGGCGGGCACCCTGCTGACCTTCCGCGAGCCGCTGGGCGTGTGCGCGGCGATCACCCCCTGGAACTTCCCACTGCTGATCCTGTGCTGGAAGCTGGCACCCGCGCTCACGATGGGCAACGCGGTGATCGCCAAGCCGGCGTCCATGACCCCGCTCACCGCCATGGCGCTGTCACGCCTGGCCGTCGAGGCCGGGCTCCCACCGGGCACGTTCGAGGTCGTCACCGGCGCGGGCGCAGCGGTGGGCGAGGCGCTGGTCACCCATCCGGGGGTGCGCAAGGTCAGCTTCACCGGTTCCACCGATGTGGGCAGTCGGATCATGCGCCTGGCTGCCGGCGACATCACACGGGTCAGCCTCGAGTTGGGGGGCAAGTCTGCCAACCTCGTCTTCGGCGACCTGTCGGATGAGCAGCTCGATGCCTGCGTCGAGTCGTCGTTCTGGTCGGTCTTCGACAACGCCGGCCAGGACTGCTGTGCCCGGAGCCGCATGTTCGTCCATCAGTCGGTGGCCGATGCGTTCACCGAACGGTTCGTGGCCCGAGCTCGGTCGGTCCGCCTCGGCGACACCGACGACGAGGCGACCGAGATGGGCCCGCTCATCTCCGAGGGGCAGCGCGCCGGGGTGGAGGACTTCGTGGCGTCGGCCGAAGCCGACGGTGCCCGCCGGCTGTGCGGCGGCGAGCGCCTCGATCGTCCCGGTCACTACCTGACCCCGGCGGTCTTCGACCAGGCCAGCCTCGACATGCGGTTCATGCGCGACGAGATCTTCGGTCCCGTGGTCGGGATCCAGACCTTCACCGGTGAGGACGAGGCGGTGGCCCTGGCCAACGATTCCATCTACGGCCTGTCCGGTTCGATCTGGTGCCGCGACATCGGCCGGGCCCTGCGGGTGGCGCGACGGGTCGAGACCGGGATGCTCTCGGTCAACACCAGCTCGAGCGTCCACGTCGAGGCGCCCTTCGGGGGGATGAAGCAGAGCGGCACTGGTCGCGAGCAGGGCATGGTGGCGCTCGACCACTACTCCGAGCTCAAGACGGTGTTCATCGCCGACGACTGAGACCGCGCCGGCGGTGTTCCCGCGGCGTCAGCGCAGGCTGAGGACGATGCCGCGCTTGCCGTCGCGCTTCGCGGCGTACATCGCCTGGTCGGCCTCGGCGACCAGCTCGTCCGAATCAACCGCGGGTCGGGCGCCCGTCCAGGCCACACCGATGCTCGCGGTCTGGTGCAGTGCTGTCCCGCGCACCTTCACGGGGGCTTCCATGGAAGCCGAGATGCGCTCCGCCATGGCGATCGCCGCCTGCTGGTCGGCGACGTCGGGACACACCACCAGGAACTCGTCGCCGCCGAGCCGGCCGACCACGTCCTGGGCACGCACGACACGTTGCAGGCGGGCCGCGACCGCAACGAGCACCGCGTCTCCGGTGGCATGGCCGTGTCGGTCGTTGACGTCCTTGAAGTCGTCGAGGTCCACGAAGATGGCGGCGGTGCCGACGCCCGGCGCGCTGATGCGCGCGGTGGTGAGCGCCTCGGACAGCCGAGCGAGGACCGTGCGCCGGTTCACGCAGGAGGTGAGCTCGTCGTAGGTCGCCCGGTGCTCGAGCTCGGACTGCATGCGGGCCTGCTCGGTGACGTCGTCGAGGACCAGGACCCCGCCGATCAGCTCCCCGTCGTCGTTGGTGAGCGACCGGATGGTCAGCGTGCACTCGCGACGGTTCCCGTCGTCGACCCGTTGGACGACGATCCGCATGTCGATGTCGTGCCCGTGGTGGATGGCCAGCATGGCTCTCGCCAGCTCGTCCGGATCAGCGACCACGGCCCGTAGGGCCTGCTCGTCGGTCCCCGGCTCGACACCGACGATCTCGTAGAGGCGGTCGTTGGCGTAGAGCACCATCCCGTCGGTGTCGAACTGGGCGACGCCGACCGGGAGCGAGGCCGTGAGGCGGCTGAGCAGCTGCTGGCTGGCCCGGACGGCCTCGTGGGCTTCCATCTCCTGGGAGACATCGAACATCTCGCAGTCGACGTAGCCGGCGTCGGGATCGGCCAGCAGGTTGGTGTTCGACAGCTCGAGCCAGATCCACGACCCGTCCTGACGCTTGTGCCGGACGCGGGTGCGGCAGGTGGCCCCCGGGTGCGCCAGGCACTCCATCCACAGGTCGATGGCTCGCTCGGCGTCCTCGGGATGGATGAAGCCGAGGGAGCTCTGGCCCACGATCTCGTCGTGGGCCCACCCGAGCATCTCGGTGACCGCGGCGTCGGAGTAGACGATGATCGCCACCTCGTTCTTGCGGGTGTGGGCGATCCGCGGAGGGGGTGGGGCGATCTCGGCCACGTCCTCCATCTGGTGCTCGGTCGCGCCTTCGGCCGCAATGACGCCGACGAATCGGCCGTGATCGGCGGTGAGGTCGAACAGGTGGATGGTGGCGATGGCCGCAGGGGTTCCGGCGAGGGTGACGGACGCCTGCGCTCGGCCCTTCTCCTTGACGGTCGACCAGGCGTCGATGACCGCCCGGCGGTCGGTGGGTTGCACCAGGTCGAGGGCGGAGCGGGCGTGGGCCACACGGTGACCGTTGACGGGCAGCGAGTCGGGCATGTCGACGAACAGCCCGTCGTCGTCGATGGCCGCGATGACCGCGGTCGGGTATTCGTCGAGCACGGCGCGCATGCCGCGAATGCGCAGCTCCGTGAGCCCGTCTGGTGAGGAGGACTCGTTACGGGCGACCTCGTTCTCGCTCGGCTCTGGTTCTGTCATGCCGCCCGCACCTCCCTCTCCCCGGAGAGCCCCAGTGCTCCTGTCGGGTTCCCCCCCATCCATCGGCAGAGTGGGAACGCGCCCTTGAGGTATCCGGGCCATGACCACCCGATCGGGCCATGTCGTCAACCCCCGGACCGGGCGGAGTTGGAGCCCGTCACCGGCGCCCGGTTCACTTGACCCGTGGCCGCCCCCACCACCTCCTCCCCGGCGACCGAAGCCGGCCGTCGCCGCACGTTCGCGATCATCAGTCACCCCGACGCGGGCAAGACCACGCTGACGGAGAAGTTCCTCCTCTACGGCGGCGCGGTGCAGGACGCCGGACAGGTCAAGGCCAGGGGTGAGCGTCGACGCGTCCGGTCCGACTGGATGGACATGGAGCAACAGCGCGGGATCTCGATCACCTCCACGGTGATGCAGTTCCCGTATCGGGATCGGGTCCTCAACCTGCTCGACACCCCGGGGCACCGCGACTTCTCCGAGGACACCTACCGCGTCCTCGCCGCCGCGGACGCCGCCATCATGGTGCTCGACGCCAGCTCGGGCATCGAGCCGCAGACGCTGAAGCTGTTCGAGGTCTGCCGGGAGCGACGGATCCCGCTCATCACCTTCGTCAACAAGTGGGACCGGCCTGGCAAGGACGCGCTCGAGCTCACCGACGAGATCGAGGACACCCTCGACCTCGCCACCATGCCGATCACCTGGCCGGTCGGCATCGCCGGCGACTTCCGCGGCCTGATCGACAAGCGGAGCGGTGACTACATCCGATTCAGCCGCACCGCCCGCGGTGCCACCGAGGCCGGTGAGGAGATCGTCGAGCCCGACCGCGCCCTCGAGATCGACGGCGACAGCTACCGCACCGCGGTCGAGCAGGTCGAGCTGCTCGAGGCCGTGGGTTCCGACTTCGATGCCGAGCTGTTCGAGGACGCCCACGCCACGCCCGTGTTCTTCGGATCCGCGCTCACCAACTACGGCGTGCGGCTGCTCCTCGACGCCATCGTCGACCTGGCACCGTCGCCCCGCCCCCGGTCCACCGTCGACGGCGACCGGCGGGCGCTCGACGACCCCTTCTCGGGATTCGTCTTCAAGGTCCAAGCCAACATGGACCCGTCCCACCGGGATCGGATCGCGTTCGTGCGGGTGTGCTCGGGCCGCTTCGAGCGGGGCGAGGTCATCACCCACGGCCCGACCGGCAAGCCCTTCGCCACCAAGTACGCCCACTCGGTCTTCGGCCAGGACCGGGAGACGCTCGACGAGGCCTTCCCCGGCGACGTCATCGGCCTGGTCAACGCCACTGACGTCCGGGTCGGCGACACGCTCTACGTCGATCCCGCGGTCGAGTACCCCGGCATCCCCGCCTTCGCCCCCGAGCTGTTCGCGGTGGCCCGTCCGGTCGACATCGGTCGGTTCAAGCAGTTCCGCAAGGGCATCGCCCAGCTCGACGAGGAGGGCGTGGTCCAGGTGCTGCGCGACCCCGAGCTCGGGGATCAGGAACCCATGCTGGCCGCGGTGGGTCAGATGCAGTTCGAGGTGGTCTCGGCCCGCCTCGCCGACGAGTTCGGTTCACCGGCCGAGCTGTCGATGACCCGCTACTCGATCGCCCGGCTCACCGACGCAGCCACGGCCCCGAACCTGCGGGGCATGACCGGGGTCCGGGTGCTCGCGCGATCCGACGGTGCACTCCTCGCCCTGTTCGAATCGGTGTACTGGCTCCAGCGGATCGAGGGTGATCACCCGGAGTGGACCCTCGAGCCGCTGGTGGCCGAGGGCTTGTCCGGATAGCGCAGCGGTAGCCTCGGCTGGATGCTCGAAGGTCGAGGGGAGAGCGGCGACGACGCTCGATCGACGGACGACCCCGATGCCGAAGCCGAGACCGATGCCGCGCCCGATGCCGGGGCCGAGGCCGAGGCCGAGGCGCCGGACGTCATTCCGCCGCCGGCACCGGGCCGGTCGGTCTTCGCCGACGCCGATTCACCCGGTGTCGGCCCGGCAACCGGCCCCGACGCCGAGGACGACGCCTGGTTCCCGCCCCCCGGGGCGCGACCGGTCCTGGACGGGGCCGCGTTCGGGGTCTACGAGGACGAGCGGCCGCGATCGCGCGCCCCGGCGGTGACCGGGGCCGCTCTGGCCGTCGCCACGCTCGTGGTCGGCGTGCTGGTGTGGCGAGCCGTGCACACCGACGCCGAGCTGGTGCTCCCTGCCGAGCCGGGCACCACGACCACCACCGTCCCGGTCGACGTTGCGCCGACGGTGGCCGCGCTCGAGGCGCTGGTTCCGGCGTCGGTGACCACCTGTGTGGCGCCGGCGCAGGAGCCGACCGATGACCCGCCGCGTGTCGTGCTGCAGTGCCCGCTCGATGGCGTGCCCGACTCCCTGACCTACGTCCTGTACGGCTCGATCGACGATCGCGAGCGGGCGTTCGACGACATCGTCGCCGAGTTCGGCGTCCCGACGTCGGACACCGAGTGCGCCCTCGGTCAAGCCGGCGCGCACGACTACATCGGCGTCGAGCGGGTCGGTCGGGTGGCGTGCCGCGCCTCTGGTGGGCGCGTCGACTTCGTCTGGACCAGCGACGAGGCGCCCCTGCTGATCCGGGCCAGTGGCGGCGGGCCCTTCGCCGACGACTACCGCTTCTGGGCGGACCTGGTCGAGCGCACCGACGCCGCCTTCCCGCTCCCCGCCGAGCAGGCGCTGCTCGACGTGCTCCCCGAGCAGTTGCGGACCGGGTGCACCCGTGACCTCGGCCTCGACGTCGATGCGCCCGGTGTGGCCGCGGTGCGGTGCGAGCCCGCCGATGCCGAGCCTGGCATCGTGTCCTCGGTGCAGTTCGCGGCGCCCGACGTGATGTCGGCCTGGATCGATGGTCGGCGCGACGCCTTGCACGACAACGTCTTCGACCAGACCGACGACGGCTGCACGTCGACCGGCTTCGGCCAGCGCGACGTCGTCGAGCTTCCGCCGACGACCACCACGACCACGACCACGACCACCACCACGGCACCGCCCGAGGGGACCTCGTCGGTACCGTCGACCACGACGACGACCACCACCACGGTGCCGCCGTTCGCCGAGGAACCCCCGCCACCCCCGCCCGACGCCGCGTTCATGCCCTACGACCTCGATGGAACGCGGGGCGAGATCCTCTGCTTCGTGAACTCGAACGGGCTCAACGTGTTGTTCTGGACGAGGGACGACAGCCTGGTCGGGTCGATCGCGGTGTCCGACAGTACGGCCGGGGCCCGGATGGCCGACCTGCTCGCCTGGTGGGAGTCGGGCGGCCACCGGCCGTGAGCGGGCTCAGCAGCGCGGCTCGCCCCCGGGGACGGTGCCATCGACCAGGTACGAGATGACGAGGCCGTCGATGCAGGTGTTGCCCTGGAACACCGCGGTGTGCCCCTCGCCGTCGTTGGTCACCAGTATCCCGTTCGCCAATCGCTGGGCGACGCGCACGCCGTTCTCGTACGGCGTCGCCGGGTCCCCGGTGGTGGACACGACCAGGATCGGCGGCGTACCCGGTGCACTGATCGCGCCGAGCGGCTCGGGATCGGCCGGCCACAGCGCGCACCGGATGTAGTCGTTCACGATGGCCTCCCCGAAGTGGGGTGCCACCGCGGCGGCCGCCTTGGCGTCGGCCAGGAAGGTGTCGGTCGAGCGGGGCCAGGTCGTGTCCAGGCACGAGACCGCGAAGTAGATGGGGAACTCCACCAGCCGTTCGTAGTCGTCGGCCAGGTGGACCATGGCGGTGCCGTTGCCGTCGACGGCGTCGGCCACCGCGGCGTCGAGGTCGGGCCACTCGGCCTGGTTGTAGAGGGGGAAGACGAGCGCGTTCGCCGCGTCGCCGGGTCCGAGCGTGCGGGTGCCGGGGCTCGACGCCACGCCGTTCTCGGCCGCGGCCAGCACGGTCTCGACCGCGTGGATGGCGTCCGAGCCGAAACGGCACGACGACCGGGCGGGACAACCGCGGGCCCAGTTGCCCAGCGCGGTCTCGAACCCGCGGGCCTGCTCGGTGGCCATGGCGATGCCGTCGGCCGCGGGGTCGACCACCCCGTCGAGCACCATGGCCCGCAGCCGGTCGGGGAACAGGGCGGCGTAGGCCTGGCCGATCGCCGTGCCGTAGCTGAATCCGACATAGGACAACTGGGGGTCGCCGATGCCGGCCCGGATCCGGTCCATGTCGCGGGCCACGTCGCGGGTACCGAGGTGCGGGAGGAGCGAGCCGGCCGCGGACCGGCAGTTCTGCGTGTAGCGGGTCGACACGTCGAGCAGGTCCTGCACATCGGCCCCGTCGTCGATGGTGGGATCCACCGAGTACAGGGTCACGGGATCGATGCCGCACTGCAGCGGCGAGGACCGCCCCACGCCCCGTGGATCCATGCCCACGATGTCGAAGTGGTCGAGCAATGCCCGGGGGAGAGGGAACCGGTCGATCAGGTTGGCGGCCGGGGCGCCGGGGCCGCCGAAGTTGAGGAACAGGGCACCGAGCCGTTCCCCACGGGCGGGCAGGCGGCGCACGAAGAGCGCGATGATGGCGCCGTCGGCGTGGGCGTAGTCCACGGGGACGTCCACGGTGGCGCACTGAGCGGATCCGCACGACTGCCACGAGATGGGGGCGACCTCCGGCGTGGGCTCGGTGGTCGGGATGGTGGTGCTGGACGATGCGGTCGTGGTCGAGGCGGCTGTCGTGGTGGACGACGTCGTGCCGTCAGCGGCCCGGTCGAGGCTGATACCGCTCTGGCCGCACGACGTGACGAGCGCGACGATCAGAGCGACCGCGACGGCGGTCACCAGCCGCGGAGCGCGGGTCACGCGGGATCGGTGCCGAATCGTGGCGCGGCGTCGGTCGCATCGCGAGCGGCGTCGGCCCCCTTCTCCAGGCGGGCCTCGAGCCGGGACACCGCGTCGGTGACCGCCTCGGTGAGATCGGCCATCGCATCCCGCAGCTCGTCGACGGTGGCCACGTCGGACAGGGTCAGACGCACCGACGCCAGCTCGCGGGCGAGGAACTCGGCCTCGGCCTGGGTGCGGAAGTTCACCTCCCGGTCGGTCTCGGCCTGGGCGCGGTCACGCTCGTCCTGGCGGTTCTGGGCCAGGAGGATGAGCGGCGCGGCGTATGCCGCCTGGGTCGAGAAGGCCAGGTTCAGGAGGATGAACGGGTAGGGGTCCCACCGCAGCCGCACCGCCACCGCGTTGACTGCGATCCAGATGGCGACCACCACGGTCTGTCCGGCGAGGAACCGCCCCGTGCCGAGGAAGCGGGCGATCCCCTCGGAAAACCGTCCGAACGCGTCGGGGTCGAAGTGGAGGCCGACGCCGCCGCTGGCGGGCCGGGTGAGATCGTCGGAACGGCGGAACAGGCCGGCCATGGCTCAGCCCTCGCCGCCGAGGGCCGCGTGCTCCTGCGCAGCCCGGTGTTGCAGCCGACGCCGCCAGCCCTTGGGCAGCAGGTGGTCCATCACGTCGTCGATCGTCACCGCCCCGATCAGCCGGCGGGAGGAGTCGCACACCGCGACCGACACCATGTCGTAGGCGGCGAGCCGGCCGGCCACGTCGATCTTCTCGATGTCGGGCGGGATGAACTCGGGTCGTTCGGGGAGGCAGTCGCTGAGGTGGCTCGACGGCGGTTCGCGCAGCAGCCGCTGGATGCCGATGGCCCCCAGGAACCGACCGGTGGGGACGGACAGGGGTGGATTGGCCACGAACACCTGGGTGGCGAGAGCCACCGGCAGCTCCTTGACCCGCAATAGGGCCAGAGCCTCGGCCACGGTGGCGGTGGGGAGCATGATCACCGGTTCGGGGGTCATCAGGCCACCGGCGGTGGCGGATTCGTAGGTCAACAGTCGGCGAACGGGGGTGGCCTCGTCGGGTTCCATCGCCTCGAGCAGGCGGGCCCGCTCGATGGCCGGCAACTCGCCGAGCAGGTCGGCGGCGTCGTCGGGGTCCATGGCCTCGAGCACGTCGGCGGCCCGGGCGAGGTCGAGGCCCTCGATGATGTGGATCTGCTCGTCCTCGGGGAGCTCCTCGAGCAGGTCGGCGAGCCGTTCGTCCTCCATGATCTCGGCCAGGCGCTGCCGTTGCTCCTGGGGCAGGGCCCGGATGCGGTTGGCCACGTCGGCGGGGCGCATCTCGCGCAGGCGGGCCACCTCCTGGGCCTCGTCGCCGACCTCGAAGAGGTGCGTGGCCTCGGTCCAGGGGACGATCGACGGGCTGCGGCGTCGGGCCAGCGGCCCACGCCCACCGAGGGCGAGCGTGGTCACCTCCCAGTACGAGCCCAGCGCCTCGGTCGGGGTGATGCCGACGTCGAGCACGGTGAGGTCGCCGACCTGCTTGCCGACGATGTCGCCCATCGCGACCAGTTCGCCCTCGCGCTTGCGGAACGGTCGGACGTCGATCGTGCCGCTTCGCATCCGGACACCGGTGGCGGCGATCTCGCCGACACGTCCCACGTTGATGAAGATGTGCCTCCGTTGCACCGAGGTCACGAAGCCGATCACCCGGGGAGCGATCCGGGCCGCGGGCGCGAGGACGACGTCGTCGACGTGGCCGATGGTCTCACCATCGCTGTCGACGAGGGGGAGACGGGCGACCCGGGACACGTAGCGAATCGTCTCCGGCACGTGCGTACTCTACGGCGAGCGGGGCCGAGCCTCGGGTCGGTTGCGCCCCACCCCGAGCGGTGTGGCGACCGCACCGGTCGGGGCCCTCGCGCCGCCGCGGAGCGATTTCCGCCCGTACACTGCCGCCCGTGCGACGGTCACTCCCGCTGCTGCCGATCGCGGTGGTGAGCATCCTCGTCATCGTGGTGACGTGGTGGATGGACGACCGGGGGAGCCCGGAGGACACGGGAACACCCCGCGACCAAACCGGCAGCCTCGACGTGTCGAGCGGAGACACGACGTCGACCACCACCACCACGACCGAACCGCCGTACACCGGTTGGTCGGATCCGGCGCAGGCCGGCCAGCCGTGGCCCGACGCCACCGTCGAGGGTCTGTTGACGTTCCGGGGCAACCCCACCCGGACCTACTACGGCTCCGGGCCGGTTCCCACCGATCCGGTCGAGGATTACCGGTTCCCCCGTGAGGGCGGCATGTGCCGCGAGTCGACCAACCTCGGCACGACCAAGACCTGGTGCGGCATGGGCTGGACCGGACAGCCGGCCATGTTCGAGCGCGACGGCCGGACGTGGGCGGTGTTCGGGGCCTACGACGGCGCGGTGCACTTCATCGACGCCGACACGGGAGAGCGGATCCTCCCCGACTTCCCCACCGGCGACATCATCAAGGGCACGGTCACCATCGACCCCGACGGGTATCCGCTGGTGTACACCGGATCGCGCGACAACAACTACCGCGTCCTGTCGGTCGACGGCGAGGAGGCCACCGAGCTGTGGTCGATGAACGCCAACGACTTCTCGCCCGTGCTGTGGAACGACGACTGGGACTCGTCGGGGCTCATCATCGACGACTACCTCTTCGAGGGTGGTGAGAACAGCCAGTTCGTCATCGTCAAGCTCAACCGGGGCTACGACGCGTCGGGCAAGGTCACCGTCGATCCGCAGGTGGTCTTCAACACGCCGGGCTGGGACCAGGAACTGCTCGATGCCATTGGTGACCAGACGGTCTCGATCGAGGATTCGCCGACCATCGTCGGCAACACGCTCTACTTCGCCAACTCCGGTGGCCTGGTGCAGGGCTGGGACATCAGCGGACTGGCCGACGGGGTGGCGCCGACGCGCACGTTCCGGTTCTGGACCGGCGACGACACCGACGCGACGATCGTGGCCGACGATCAGGGCATGCTCTACGTGGCCAGCGAGTACGAACGAACCGGGACCGCGGCGCGGTCGGATGCCGTGGGCCAGCTGATGAAGCTCGACCCGTCGAAGCCCGATCCGCTGGTGTGGTCGTTCGAGGACAACGCGCACCGCCCCGGGGGCATCTGGGGCACGCCGGCCGTCGTCGGCGACGTGGTGTACGCCGCCACCAACGGTGGCCGCCTGGTCGGTCTCGACCGCGCCAGCGGCGCGGTGCTGTGGGAGAAGTCGATGCACGGGCCGTTGTGGGGCTCGCCGGTGGTCGTCGACGACATCCTGCTCCTCGGCGACTGTGCCGGGGTGTTCCACGCCTTCGACGTGTCCGATCCCCGCGCCGACCCGCCCGAGCGGTGGTCGATGGAGCTCGGCGGCTGCATCGAGGCCACGCCGGCGGTCTGGGGCGGGCGGATCCTGATCGGCACCCGGGCCGGGTACCTCCACTCCATCGTGCAGTCGACGACGGCGACGACCGCGCCCGCGGCGTGACCCGAACCCGTGCCTGAGCCGGAGGCGACCGGCAGGCCCTACGCTCCGCCCCATGGACCGGGTGCGGGAGATGCAGTTCGAGCGGCACATGAGCGACAACGAGGCGCTCATGTGGACCCTAGAGAAGGATCCCGCGCTCTCGTCGTGGTTCGCCAGCATCACGCTGCTCGACGAGCCGCCCTCGTTCGAGAAGCTCCGGGCCCGGCTCGCGGTCGCCGTGGCCGAGATCCCGCGGCTGCGCCAGCGGGTGGTGCCGAGCGTCGGGCGGCTGTCACCTCCGGTGTGGGTCACCGACCCGGGCTTCGACCTCGACTACCACATCCGCCGGATCGCGGTCCCCGCGCCCGGCGAGCCCGAGGACCTCTACCAGCTGGCCTCCAACCTGCTCCTCGACCCATTCGAACGGACCCGGCCCCTCTGGTCGTTCGTGATCATCGAAGGCCTCGCCGACGGTCGGGCCGCGTTGTTCCAGAAGATGCATCACACGATCACCGACGGCGAGGGCGGCATCCGCCTCGCCGAGAAGTTCACCGACCTCGAACGTGACGCCAAGCATCCCGACCCGGTGATCGAGGTCGGCGAGCAGCCGGTGGGCGAGGACTTCGGCGAATCGGCGCGGGAGGCCATCGGTCACAACGTGCGCCGAGTCGGCGGCGTGGCCCAGCGGGTGGTGAAGTCGGTGGTGACGAATCCCATCGGCACCGCCACCGGTGTCGGCGCGGTGCTCGGCGAGGTCTCCAAGGCCCTGTTCCCGTCGAGCGACCCCGCCGAGGCGGTGGGGTCACCGCTGTGGAAGCACCGGTCCCTGAAGCGTTGGTTCGGCACCATCCAGGTGCCCTTCGATGACGCCAAGGCCGCGGCCAAGCGTCGGGGCGGGACGATCAACGACTTCTTCGTCGCCGGCGCCCTCGCCGGCACGGTGGCCTACCACGAGGCGCGCGACGCGGCCCCGAACCGCCTGCGGGTGGCCATGCCGATCAGCACCCGGCGGGGCGGCACGGCCGGTGGCAACCAGTTCTCGATCACCACCACCGACCTGGCCGCGCCCACCGGCGCGGCCGCGGCCTTCGACGTCGTCCTCGAGGGCCTGGCCGGCGCCAAGGCGGGCAAGTCGGTCGATCTCCTGGGCAGCCTGTCGATGGTCATCAACCTGCTGCCCACCTCGGTCATCGCCAAGTTCGCCAAGGACGCGGCCGCCACCGTCGACTTCACCGTGTCCAACGTGCGGGGCGCGCCCTTCTCGGTCTACATCGCCGGCGCCCGGGTCGATGCCCTGTTCCCGATGGGCCCGATCTCCGGCACGGCGTTCAACCTCACCACAATGTCCTACGCCGGCAGCCTCGACATGGGCCTGGTGGTCGACGCCGGCGCGGTCGAGGCCCCGGACGAGCTGCGCGACCACATCGAAGCCGCCTACGCCGCCCTCATCGCCGACGACGCCTGACCGCCCCCTCCCCGGTTCTGGACGCGGCTCCGTACCGGAGCGTCAGAGGCCGAGCTGGCGGGACGCCAGGTCGCGCATGATCTCCTCGGACCCGCCACCGATGGCCTGGACTCGCACCTCCCGGTAGAGGCGCTCCACGGTGTCGCCCCGCAGGTAGCTGGCCCCGCCGAGGATCTGGGCGGCCTCGCGAGCACAGAACTCGAAGCACAACGTGGCGTTGACCTTGGCCTCGGCGATCTCGGCCACCGGATTGTCGCCCTGGTTGAGCCGCCACGACAGCAGCTCGAGCCAGGCCTTCGACGCGTTGATGTAGCGGTCCATCTCGGCCAGCTTGTGGCGGATCACCTGGTGATCGGCCAGCCGCTTGCCGAACGTCTCGCGCTCGCGCGCCCAGGCCACGGCCTCGTCGAAGCAGACCCGGCTGAACGCGGTGGACTGGACGGCGAGGTCCATGCGCTCGGCGTTGAAGTTGTTGACGATGGCCGAGAACCCGGCGTTCTCCTCGGTGATGAGGTTGGTGACCGGTACCCGAAGATCGTCGAAGTACAGGGTGGCCGTATCCGATGCCAGCCAGCCCATCTTGTCGAGCTTGGTGCGGTCCAGGCCGGGGCGGTCGCCCTCGATGAGCAGCAGTGACAGGCCGCCGGCGCCCTCGGGTCCGGTGCGCACCGCGGTGGTGAAGAAGTCCGCTCGCATGCCCGAGGTGATGAACGTCTTGGACCCGTTGACCACGAACTCGTCGCCGTCTCGTCGGGCCGTGGTCTTGATCCGGGCCACGTCGGAACCACCGGACGGTTCGGTGATGGCGAGGGCGGCGATCTTCTCACCCGACTGGCACGGCGTGATGACCCGGGCCTTCAGCTCGTCGGAGGCGAAGCGTTGGATCGGGGGCAGGCCGATGTAGTTCGAGAACAGGGCGGCCACCACACCGCCGGAACCACCCCGGCACAGCTCCTCCATGAGCACGAGGCGCATGAGGGCATCGCTCTGGCCGTGCCCGCCGTACTCGGCGTCGAAGCCGTCGCCGAAGAGCCCGATGGCCCCGGCCTTGCGATACAGGTCCCGGGGAACCTCACCGGCCAGGTCCCACTCGTGGACGTGGGGGGCGATCTCCTTCTCGGTGAACTGGCGGACCACCTCGCGGTAGGCCTCGTGTTCGTCGCTGTAGAAGGGGCTCGAGACGGTCACGCCGCGAGCCTTTCACAGCCCGCCGTCGGCCACGAACGGCAGCGTGGCGTAGCGGCGCACGAAGTGACCGGGGGCGAAGGTGCCCGCGGTGGGGTCGACGGCGAACCGGGGGCAGCGGGCGAGGAGCTCCTCGAGCGCGACCCTGGCCTGGAGCCGGGCGGCGGCCGCGCCGAGGCAGAAGTGGGGTCCGACGCTGAAGGTGAGGATGCGCCCGATGGTCCGGGTGACGTCGAGGTCGCCGGCGGTGGGGCCGAACTCGCGCTCGTCGCGGTTGGCCGACCCGTACAGCAGGAGCACCTTGCGGCCCTCGGGGATGGTGACCCCGTCGACGACCACCGCCTCGGTGGTGGTCCGGGCCAGGCCCTGCACCGGCGACGAGAGGCGCAGGAACTCGTCGAGCGCCGGTACCAGCAACCCAGGGTCGTCGAGGAGCTTCGCCCGCTGGTCGGGGTGGCGGGTGAGGAGCTCGGCGGTGGTGCCGAGCAGGCCGGTGGTGGTGTCGTTGCCGCCGGTGACCATGGTGAAGGCGAAGCCGAGCACGCCGAGGAGGTCGACATCGGCGTCCTCGCCGGTGTCCGGGTCGGTGGCCGCCCGCACCAGGGCAGAGATGGTGTCGTCACCCGGTTGGGTCCGGCGGCACTCGATGAGCTCGGAGAAGTAGGCGAACAGCTCGCCGACGGTCTCGCCCGCGTCGAGGACCGAGCCGGAGGCATTGGCGGCCACGATGCCGTCGGTCCAGCGGTCGAAGCGGGACCAGTCCTGTTCCGGCACCCCGAGGTAGTAGGCCACCACGAAGCTCGGCATCGGCTTGAACAGCTCGGCCACGATGTCGCCGCTGCCCTCGGCTCGGAGGCGCTCGATGCGCTCCACGACGAAGGCGCGCACCGTCGGTTCGATCTCGGCCACGTGCCGGGGTGTGAATCCCTTGCTCACCAAACGCCGGAACGCGGTGTGTTCGGGCGGATCCTGCATGACGATCGGGTGCACCTCGGTGAGGCCGGCCTTGGCCAGTTCGTCCGCCTCGAACGTCAGTCCCTGGGCGGACGAGAAGCGATCGGTGTCGCGGGCGGCCGCGAAGACGTCGGCGAACCGGGACAGCACCCAGTAGTCGCCGTCGTGGACGTGGTGGACGGGATCGCGGTCGCGCAGGGCGGCGTACATCGGCCACGGGGAGCGCCAGGTCTCGACGGAGCAGGGGACGAATCGGGGAGACACGGTCGACGTCACGGGAGCGGGCTCACATGGAGCGGATGATCGCGGTCTGGGTCCCCGTGCCGAGCAGCGTTCCGTCCTGCGCCCACAGGTGGACGGTGCCGTATCCGTAGCCGTCCTGCACCGCACCCGCCCGCACGTCGAGCAACACCCAATCGGTGTCCGGCGGGGGAGCCGCGGCGAAGCGCACGGTGTTGTCGAGGCTGGTGCCCATCGGCATCTGGCCCATGGCCGCACCGATCGAGACCGGGACGCAGTCCGCCAGCCACCCGAGCGAGGCGCGGGTGCAACCACCGAGGTCGTTGGAGCGCGCCCACATGCCGACCCGGCCGTCCTCCCGCGGTGGTCCGAACCCCGGGAAACTGCCGTAGGCGAAGCGCCGTTCCGCGCGCTCGACCGCGGTGTCGACGACATGGGGCGGGCGATCGTCCGGGTTCGAGACCGGCAAGGTCTCCGGGTCGGCGGCATCGGGCATCGAGACCCACCGCCCGCTGATCCCGTCGGACTTGCCGGCCCCGACGCCCAACATCGTCTCGAAGATGACCCTGCCCTCCCGGGTGCCCGTGACGGTGACCTGGCTCGTGCGCTTGCCGGCGACGTCGACCCGGCAGTCCACGTCGATGAGGTCACCGAGGTTGGACGGGCTGAGGAACCGCGTGGTCGACCACCGGCAGGGAGCGCCGACGACGTGTTCCGCCATCTCGATCGAGACCGCCACCGGTGCACCGCCGTAGAGCGACCCGACCGGGTTCGACATGGCCTTGGAGACCTCGAGCGTCCAGCGGGTCTCTCCTCGCTCGACGTCGAGGAGATACCCCGGTGGTGCGCTTTGTCCCATGCCGGCGGAGTGTACGAGCGACGCCCCCACCGGCCGTGCCGACGCATCGCCGGGAACCACCCTGTCGGCACGACTAGACATCTCCCATCCCGGAGTGCCCGGGCCCACGGACAGGAGACCTAGTCGTCATGAGCATCAAGAAGGACCTGGAGTGGTCGCAGAACTGGCAGAAGGACGACCGCTTCTCGTAGCACGTCACCGCCGATCTCATCGAAGATGCAATGTCCAAGGACAAGGCGATGTTCGACGCCTTCCGCGAGGGCGACCTGATCGTGAACGCGGGACCCCACACGAAGGCCGGACCCGGCGGTGGTGGTGACGCGCGGCTCCACATCACCGTGCGAGTGCGGGGCGAGGGCGGCCGGCACATCATCCTCAAGGAAGTCCGCGGCAAGCTGAAGTTCGACAAGACCGAGAAGCGGTCGAAGAGCCAGATCTGACACCCGCGTTGCGGGGGGCCCTCCCGCACCGGGGTACCCTGGTCGCCTCCCGGGGACGTAGCTCAGTTGGCTAGAGCACCTGCTTTGCAAGCAGGGGGTCGTGGGTTCGATTCCCATCGTCTCCACTCGAGATCCGCAGGTCAGGGGTGGTACCTGCGGCGGCAATGGTTGCGAGCGCAATGGTCGTGCCCACTACGTGCCCAAAGGTGAAGCGCACCATGCGCCACATTCCGGTCCGGTGTCACACTTGCGTGGTACTGAACAGGCGGTCGACGGGTGGTACTGATCGGGGTTGATCGATGGACTACATCGCGATCGAGGCGCTGAGGGACCGACACCCCGCGTGGCGCCTACTCCGCGCCGACAACGCCTCGCTCGTACTCGCCTTCCTCGGTCGATGGTTCGTCGAGGACAACCGCGGTGCGACTCCCGCCACCGAACTGATCGCCGCCCTCGACGATGAGCTCCATGCTCGGAACGTGGATCGCGTGGACGACCCGCCGTTCCCGAAGCGACCGCGCGACTACCTCCAGGATTGGGCCGCACCGGAGCGAGGGTGGCTCCGGAGCTACTACCCGGCGAGTTCAGACGAGGTCCACTACGAGGTGACCTCTGCGTTCGAGAAGGCCTATTCGTGGGTCGAGGGGCTTCGCACTCGCGACTTCGTCGGTACTGAGTCCCGCCTCCACACCATCGTCGAGCTCCTCCGCCAGATCGTTCACGGAACAGACATCGATCCGACGTCTCGACTGGCCGTACTTCGAGAGCGTCGAGCCGATCTCGATCACCAGATCGAACAGGCCGAGGCCGGCAAGATCGACGTGCTCGGTGAGACGGCAGTTCGCGACCGCTACCAGCAGTTCGCCGCAACTGCACGGGAGCTGCTGAGCGACTTCCGCGAAGTGGGAGAGAAGTTCCGCGAACTCGACCGGCAGGCGCGGAGAAGATCGCGACGTGGGACGGGGCAAAGGGAGACCTGCTGGCGGATCTCGTGGAGAGCCGTGCCGACATCGGGAGCTCGGATCAGGGAGCGAGCTTCCAGGCCTTCTACGACTTCCTGCTGTCGCAAGATCGCCAGGAAGAGCTGAGCGATCTGCTCCGACGGACTCAGCAGCTCGACGCGGTGTCCGCCGACGGTCGTCTCACCACGGTCCACCACGACTGGGCCGAGGCGGCGGAGCGAACACAGCGGACAGTTCGCCAGATCTCGGAACAGCTCCGGCGGTTCCTCGACGACCAGGTCTGGATCGAGAACCGGCGCGTAGTCGACCTGGTTCGAGCCATCGAGGGGCTCGCACTCGAGGTGAAGGACGACGCACCGAACCTCGGTCTCGAAGTAGACGTTCCCGGTCTCCCGATATCGCTTCCCATGGAGCGTCCGCTGTACGTCGTGCGCGAGTCGGCCGCCGTGGACAGCATGCTCGCTCCGGCATACGCGGAGGAGCTCGACCTGTCCGCCTTGTTGGCGCAGAGCTTCGTGGACCGAGCCCGACTGGCTGACAATCTCCGCGCTCTCGTCCCCGAAGGAAGCGCAGCAACGCTGACGGACATCGTGTCCGTTCACCCTGTCGAACAAGGTGCGGCAGAAATCGTCGGCTATCTCTCGATCGACGAGGACGACCTTCACCTCGACATGGACGAAGCGGTCGAGACCGTCATCGACTACGTCGAGCCCGATGGCTCACCTCGCCGAGTTCGCATGCCGAAGGTCACGGTCAGCCGGTCATGAGTGGGCAGGGATGAGAACCCCGGACGAGCATGCGGTCGCGTCGACGGTCATCGAGCTGATGCGAGGCGTCGTCTATCAGGAGAACCAAGAGGCGGCCTGGCAGACACTCGGTCGTCACAGCGGACAGATCCGCGATCACTTCGCAACGCTCGGGGTCGACGTCATCGTCGACGACACCGAAGGGTACGCGTACCTCAAGACACGAGCTGAGGACGAGGGAGAGGAGCCGCTCCCTCGTCTGGTTCGTCGCCGCACGCTCACCCACTCACAGAGCATCCTGCTCGTGCTGCTCCGGAAGCGGCTGGTGGAGTTCGAGACCGCAGGAACGGACGACAAGCTGGTCCTCACCCGCGACCAGCTCGTCGAAGACCTCCGAACCTTCCTGCCAGACATCGCGAAGGAGTCGCGCATCGTCGACAACGTCGATGCCACGATCCGACAGATCACGGAGATGGGTTTCCTGCGCACACTGCGAGACAGCGAGGATCGGTGGGAGGTGCGCCGGATCCTCAAGGCGTACGTCGACGCTGAGACGCTCGGCGACTACGTGGCGAGGCTCGAGCAGTACCGAGATGATCTTCGGGCCGATCTCCGAGGGGACGCCGAATGAGCGCGACCCTCTTCCCCACCGTTCACCTGGGTGGCGGGAACCGCGCTGGGTACCGACTTCGCAGCCTCGAGGTCTACAACTGGGGCACCTTCGACCAACGCGTCTGGCAGATCGTTCCCAACGGCGACACCGCGCTGCTCACCGGCGACATCGGTAGCGGAAAGTCCACCCTGGTCGATGCCGTCACGACCCTTCTTCTGCAGGCGAATCGGATCTCCTACAACAAGGCGGCCGGGGCCGAGGCCAAGGAGCGGACGCTGCGCTCCTACGTCGAGGGTCACTTCAAGTCGGAACGGAGCGAGGTGACGGGTACCTCGAAGCCGATCGGGCTGCGAGATCAGCGCACCTACTCCGTCATCCTCGGCGTGTTCGTGAACGAAGGATTCAACGAGGAAGTGACCCTCGCCCAGGTGTTCCATCAGAAGGACCCGACCGGCCAGCCCGATCGCTTCTACGTGACCGCCGCGAAGCCTCTCTCGATCGACCCCGACTTCGCCGACTTCGGATCCGACCTCACACAGCTGCGCAAACGCCTCCGCGCCTCAGGCGCCGAGGTCAGCAACGTCTACCCCGAGTACTCGCGCCAGTTCCAACGGCTACTCGGCATCAAGTCGGAACAGGCTCTCAAGTTGTTCCTGCAGACCGTCTCGATGAAGTCGGTCGGCAACCTCAACGAGTTCGTCCGCAGCCATATGCTCGAACCGGTCGATGCGAGCGAACGAGTCCGCGACATCGTCGCCCACTTCGAGGATCTGACGAAGGCGCACGAGGCGGTCACTCGAGCTCGAGAGCAACTCGCTGCGCTCGAACCGTTGGTGGAGGCAGCCGTCGCATACGACGATGCGACCGGGCGGCGAAGGAAGTTCGAGCACCAACGCGACGCCGTGCGCTTCTACATCGCCGAACTCAGATCGCAGCTCCTGGCTGCGGAGATCACCGAGTACGAAGATGAACGGAGCCAGGCTGCGGGAGACCTCGTCCTGCTCGACGAGCGAGAGACCCGCCTCGGGGGCGAACGGGACGCACTCATCACCGAACGAGCCGGTGCCGGTGGAGACCGAATCGGCGAACTGGAGCGGGTGGAACAGGATGCCCGCGCCGACTTCGAGGCGCGCCGGCTGAAGCATGGTCGGTACACCGAACGGCTGACGGCCGCCGGACTCGACCTGGTCAACGACGAACACGGGTTCGTTCGTGCCGTCGAAGCTGCCACGACACTCGGAGCGTCGCTGGCCGATCAGCAGCAGGCCCTGGACGAGCAACACGCCGATCACCTGGTCGAGCGCAATCAGGTGCGCCAGGAGGTCGCGGAGACGACCAAGGATCTCGACAGTCTTCGTGGCCGCGGGAGCAACCTGCCCCGCAACCTCCTGGACGCCCGGGCCACCATGTGCCGCGACCTTCGTCTCGACACTGATGACGTTCCGTTCGCCGGCGAGTTGATCGACGTCTCCGACGCCCACGCCCAGTGGCGTCCAGCGGCCGAACGGGTGCTCCGCGGCTTCGCCCAGTCCTTGCTGGTCGATCAGGATCTGTACCCGGCAGTGTCGGAGTGGGTGAACGGTCGCCACCTCGGGTTGCGGCTGGTCTACGAGCGCGTTCCGCACCATCGGGTGACCTTGAGGGCCGCGCAGGACTCCGGTGGGATGGTGCTGGCAGACACGCTGGAAATCGCGGAGGGTCCGTTCCAGGACTACCTGCGATCGCAAGTCGCCCGCCGGGCCGGTCATCTCTGCACCCGCAACATGCAGGAGTTCCGCGAGGCCGAACGTGCGGTGACCATCGAGGGACAGGTGCGGTCCGGAGACCGTCACGAGAAGGACGACCGTCATCGAGCCGACGACCCGCGCTATTGGTTGCTCGGGTGGAGCAACCAATCCAAGGTCGATGCCCTCGAAGCCCACCTCGCCGCACTCGAGGCCGACCTGACGTCGGTGACGACCGCGCTCGGCCGGGTCGATGCCGAGCGGAAGCGCGTTTGGGAACGCCAGCAGGCTCTCAGCGGGTTGGCCGAGTATTCGGATTGGCGCGAGCTCGACGTCCCTGAGGCCGAGCAGCGCGAGACCGAGGCGAGGGCCGAACGCCAGCGTCTCCTGAGTGGATCGTCGAAGCTGGCAGAGATCGAACGCCGGCTCTCCGAGGTGAACACGGCGCTGGAGGAACTCGACAGCGAACAGCGCCAGGTCCAGGGTCGGGCGGCGAAGCTCGAGGAACGCATCGATCAGGCAGTCAAGGCTCAGCGCAAGGACGCTGACCTCATCGCCTCGTTCCCAGCGGACATCCTGGAGATCGCCCGAGCCAACTACGACGCGTTGAAGGATGCTCTAGCGGACGATCTGCCAGCCTCCAGCGGCGACTGTCCCGCAGCGTCCGATCGTTTGACCGCGGGTCTTCAGACGAGTGTCGACCGCGCCGTGGTGGCCCAGGACAAGCATCGCTCGGAGACGTTGAAGCACATGAGCAACGTGCGGAGTCGGTGGCCCGAGTCCACGACGGAGATGGACGTCAACATCGACGCTCGGGCCGAGTTCCGGGCCTTCCACACGCGCGTGGCGACTGACGACCTCCCAACCTACGAGGCGGAGTTCAAGCGCCAGCTCAATACCGAGACGATCCGAGAGCTGGCAGGGTTCAACAACTGGCTGCGTCGCCAACGGGAGGGGATCCAGGAGCGGGTCGATCGGATCAACGAGGCACTGAGCGCCATCGACTACAGCCCCGGGAGGATCATCAAGCTCGTCGCCGAGCCGACGCCGAACCAGGAGATCAAGCAGTTCCAGTTGGATCTACGGGCTGCGACGGACGACACGCTGGCGCCGGACGGCGACCGCTACTCCGAGCAGCGCTTCGAGGAGGTGAAGCGGATCATTGAGCGGTTCCGAGGCCGCACCGACCATGCCGATGCCGACAAGGTGTGGACGGCCAAGGTCACCGATATCCGCAACTGGTTCTCCTTCGCTGCCTCGGAACAGGACAAGGTGAGCGGTGAGGAGCACGAGCACTACCGGGACTCCGACGGGAAGTCCGGTGGCCAGAAGGAGAAGCTCGCCTACACGATTCTCGCGGCTTCCCTCGCCTACCAGTTCGGTCTGGATTGGGGAGTCGAGAAGTCTCGCGACTTCCGCTTCGTCGTGATCGACGAAGCCTTCGGCCGAGGCTCGGACGACTCCACCCGCTACGCGTTGGAGCTGTTCGCCAAGCTGGGTCTCCAGCTCCTCGTCGTCACTCCTCTGCAGAAGGTGCACGTCATCGAGCCGTACGTGAAGGCCATCGGCTTCGTCGACAACCCACAGGGCAACTACTCACGGGTTCAGACACTCACTCTGGAGGAGTTCCGTGAACGCCGCGCGCAGGGGAGCGGATGACGAAGCGGCCGTGGACGACTCCTGACGAGATCGTCGCGAAGTTGAGGCGCCGCTGGACCGATGGGACGCTGCTGTCGGCTCTGGCTCGGGCCGAGCCGTTCCCCTCCCAGGACATTCCGGTGCGAGGTCCGAAGGCGTCGGAGATCGGCGCCGACCTCGGCGCCGTACAGCAGTGGGTCGACGATCTCGAAAAGGGCTCACGAGGCGGTTCCCGGTACGAGATCACCTACGGGGACATCGGCGGTCGAGAGTTCGGGAGGAACCGCATCCCGACGGGGTGCGGATCGAGACCTACGACCAGGCGTGGGCGTTGCTCGGCGTGGGGCCGACAGTCTCGGAATATCGGAAGATCGTCGAGCACGTGTCGCAGGTCGAGCCGATCCTTGCGTGGGTGACCGACAGGCCCTTGAAGGCGATCGAGGCGACCGACGACTGGCCTGCATTGGTGGCCGCCTACCGATGGTTGGCCGCGGTGCGTGGGTCAGGCCGGTACCTACGCACCATCGACATCGTCGGCGTCGACACCAAGTTCGTCGAGCGCCACCGCGCCGTGCTCGGCACCTTGCTCGGCGTCTCGGGGACGGCTGCGGGCTTCGTGAATGACCTGGGTCTGGCGTCCAAGCCCGATCAGGTTCGGATGCGATTCGAATCAGGATTCGCAGGTCTCCCGTCCAGTCTCACGGAGGCGACGTTCCGCGTCGATGAAGTCGCACACCTGCGGGTCGGTGTGCAGGCGGCGGTCGTGGTCGAGAACGAGACGACCTTCCTGAGCCTCGACCCACCGGCCGAGGGCGTATTGCTATGGGGCAAGGGGTTCGACACCGATCGGGTCGGCAGGATGCGATGGTTGGCCGATGTTTCCGTCTGGTACTGGGGAGACCTCGACACCCATGGGTTTGCGATTCTCGACCGACTCCGAGCGTGGCTGCCCCAGACGGCGTCGTTTCTCATGGACCGGGAGACACTCCGCCGACACCACGACCGTTGGACCACCGAACCGTCACCGACATCGGCTCGGCTCGAACGTTTGGATCAGGACGAGTCGGCGCTCTATGCCGACCTCGTCGGAGCCAAATACGGTTCCTCAGTGCGGCTCGAGCAGGAACGCCTAGAACGGGGCTGGACCCTGGAGACGTCTTCCCTTCAAGATGACGCTTGGTGCGACGTGGCCAAGCTATGAAACGCCGCACGACCGTAGGTAGGTACGCTGAATTCGATGGCGATCGCTCCTGCTCCTGCTGCCCACGACTTCTGGGCGGTGGCCCCAGAGTTGCGGGACCGGGCAAACAAGATTCAGGACACGCTCGAGCGTGCCGACACGCTGGACGAGATCGGCGATGCGGTGCGCGTGGGACTCACTCGCACGCTTCCCACGCTCGCCGACGACTACACCGAGGCCGACCCGTATCTAGCGAGAGCCCTTCACTCAGGAACGATCGAGGCCCTCCTCGCAGTACGCGACGAGGATCGAGCGAAGCTGCGACTTCGCGGTGGAGCGAGTCCGTCAGGCGCTGCGGGACATGCTCGACGAACGGCCGGTCTGAGCGCGCCGCCGGCACGAAGGACGCCGCAGTCTGGCTCGGAAGCGTCGGGCTGCCCACGGACGATCTCGCCGAGGTCTTCTCGGTCTCGTCCGACACGAATTCGCCGATGGACCAATCCGGAGAACACCCAAGTCCCGTCGGACGACCACGCAGACAAGGTCGTGGTCGTGGCGAAGATCGTCAACCACCTCCGGCACACGATGACGCCCCGAGGTGCGGTGCAATGGTTGTTGCGCCCCCATCCGATGCTCGATGACCGGCGTCCGGTGGACGAACTGAAGGACGCCGAGTCGTACCAGCGCCTGATCCGGTTGGCCTCGAACGCCAGGTCATTGGCCCGCGACGTGACGACCGTGGTCGGCTACAGGGTGGCCGA
>CAVSRP010000009.1:0-19328 GCA_963730345.1 uncultured Acidimicrobiaceae bacterium | reverse complement strand
GACGCGAGGCGCTCGATCAGACCGGCGAACGCTGCCGGATGGGTCAGATGGGCGCCGTGGCCGGCACCGTCGAGGACGACCAGCTCACCGGACGGCGCCTCGGCGGCGACCACCTCGGCCGACCGGCCGTGGTACGCCACCCCCTCGGTGCCGTGGGCCGCGAGCACCGGGACGGTGACCCTGCGGGGATCCATTCCCGGTTGATCGGGCGTCCGGAGCTGTGACGTCTCCGCCACGAGCGTCGGGCCCTCGGCTCGGCGGGCGGCGCGCGTCGACGGGGGCAGCCGCTCCCAGCGCTGATCGCCGATCATCCGACGCATGAACCGCTCGGCGGCGTTCTCCGGGCTCTCGGCGCTGGCCGCGGCAGCGGCACCGGCGCTCTCGGACGGCCACCAGTCGCGCCACGGCATCGGCGGCTCGTACGCCACCACGCCCACGACCGAGGTCGGGGCCTGCTGCGCCGCCGCCAGCGCGATCGTCCCCCCGTAGGAGTGCCCGGCCACGAGCGCGGGCGTGTCGCCGACGACGGCGAGCAGGTCGTCCACCTGTTGGGCGAAGCTGACCGGCGGTCCGAGCCGGAGCGAATGCCCGTACCCACGTCGGTCGTAGCGGGTGACCCGGAAGGTGTCGAGCTGGCGCACGACGCGACCGAAGCTCGAGGCGCGATCCATGGTGCCGTGGACGAGGACGAGGTGCGGCCCGTCACCGTCCACGGTCTGCCAGCAGCGGTCCCGGCTGGCGCCGGTGGCGCTCACCTGCCCAGCCGCTCGACCCGCACCACGCGCAACACGTCGGTCGTGCCCGTTCCGCTGTCGGGTGCGCCAGCGAGCACCGCCACGAGATCGCCGTGCTTGATGAACCCGGCCCGGAGAGACTTCTCCACCACGTGCCACACCATCTCGTCAGTGGTGGCGTACTCGTCCATCTTCAGCGGATGCGTACCCCACACCAGGCTGAGCTGGCGCACCGTGCTCTCCGACGGGCTCGCCCCGACCAGCACGCTCGGCGGTCGGTACCGGGAGATCGCCCGAGCGGTGTAGCCCGAGTTGGTGCACGACAAGATGGCGTCGAGCTCGAGCTCGGTGGCCAGACGCCAGGCGGCATGGCTCATTCCGGCCGTGATCTTGGTGCCCAGGTCGAGCTGGACCTGCCCCTGGATGCGTCCCAGCTGGGCGCCCCAGGTCTCGTAATCGGCCGCGGCTTCCGCCCGCAGGCACAGGTGCGACATGGTCTGGACGACCAGCACCGGGTCGTGGCCGATGGCGGTCTCGGCCGAGAGCATCACCGCCGTGGTGCCGTCGAACACCGCGTTGGCGACGTCGGTGGCCTCGGCCCGGGTGGGCGACGGCGAGTGGATCATCGACTCCAGCATCTGCGTGGCCGTGATCACCGGAACCCCGAAGGCAACGCCTCGTTTGATGATCCTCTTCTGCAGATGGGGCACCTCGGCGATGTCGCACTCGTTGCCGAGGTCACCACGAGCCACCATCACCGCGTCGGCCATGTTGACGATGGCGTCGAGAGCGTCGACCGCCGCCTTGGTCTCGATCTTGGCCACCACGGGCGTGTTCCCGGACCGCTCCTTGACCGCCTCGACCTCGTCGGCCGAGCGGACGAAGGACGCGGCCACGAAGTCCAGGTCATCGGCCAGGGCATCGATGAGCTCGATGTCCTGCGCGGTGGGCACCGACACCCGCAGGCGACCGGACGGCAAGGTGACCCCCGGACGGCCCTGGATGCGGCCGCCGTGTTCGACCTCGACCACCAGGCAGTCGGCCGACTTCTGGACCGTGACCAGTCGGACGCTCCCGTCCCCGAGCACCAAGGTGTCGCCGATGTCGACGTCCTCGACCACATGGTCGTAGTCGACGTGGATGTGGTCGCTGGTCGTGGCCGCGCTGCCCGGGCGCACCTCGAGCCGGTTGCCCTCGGTGAGGAACAAGCCCGCCTCGTCGAGGACGGGACCCATTCGGATCTTGGGCCCGGGAAGATCGCCCAGGATCGCGATGGGCCGATCGAGCGCGGCGGCCACCTTGCGGATCCGCGTGATCCGGGCCTGGTGCTCCTCGATGGTCCCGTGGGCGAGACCGAGCCGGCAGACGTCGACGCCGGCGAGGATCAGCTCCTCCAGGATCTCCTCCGAATCGGACGCCGGTCCGATGGTGGCCACGATCTTCGTCCTTCGATCCACGGTCGAACCATACCGACGCGCCGACCGGTGGCCGCCCCACGTTCAGACCGACGACAGGCGGTCGGCACCGGATACCGTGGCTGGCAGACTCCCAGCATGGCCGCGGAGGACGATCTGGTGACCAGCCGAGGGGTGCGGATCCCCGGTGCCGCGTTGACGTGGTGGGCGACGCGCTCGGGCGGGCCCGGAGGCCAGCACGCCAACACGTCCGACACCAACGTCACCGTCGAACTCGACCTCGCCTCCGCCGGTCTCCCCGACACGGTGACCGACCGCCTGCGCACGGCCCACGGAGAAACCGTGCGAGCCAGCTCCGCCGACTCGCGTTCGCAGTTCCGCAACCGCCAGCTCGCCCGCAAGCGCCTCGGCGAGATCGTGGATGGTGCGGCTCGCCCTCGGCGCACCCGGCGGCCCACCAAGCCGACCCGCGGCTCGCAGCGCCGCCGACTCGAGGCCAAGCGTCAGCAGGCGGAGAAGAAGCGGAACCGCTCGTGGCGCCCCGGCCGGGATGCCTGAGGAGCGCTTCGGCGGAGCCGCAGACCGTGAACTCAGTTGCGGGGAACCTCGGACCAGGCCACATCCTTGTCGGTCCGGATGTCGCCCGGGAGACCCAGGACCCGCTCACCGAGGATGTTCTTCATGATCTCGGTGGTTCCGCCTTCGATGGAGTTGGCTCGCATCCGCAGGAAGAGCTGCTGCGTCGGCACGCCGGCGAGGCCGGTGTGCCCGGTCCGCTCCATGTCGTAGGAACCGTAGAGCTGCCCCTCCGGACCCATGCAGTTCACGGCGAAGGCGTAGAGGTCCTTGTTGAGCTCCGCGCTGGCCAGCTTCCCGACCGACCCTTCCGGACCCGGGTTGCCCACCTTGCGGTTCTGGCTGGCCCGGATGTTGGTGAGACGTGAGATCTCGGCGCGGATCCACAGCTTCATGAGCTCGTCCTTGCGGGCGGCATCATCGGGGTCGGCGTGCTCGTTCCAGACCCCGACCACGTTGCCGATGGCACCCGAGCCCCGCGGCGGGATCGACCCACCGATGGAGACCCGCTCGTTCATCAAGGTGGTGATGGCGACCCGCCACCCCTCGCCGACGTCGCCGAGCCGCTCGGAGTCGGGGATGCGGACGTCGGTGAAGTACACCTCGTTGAACTCGGCGTCGCCGGTCATCTGGCGCAGGGGCCGCACCTCGACGCCGGGGGCGTGCATGTCGACGACGAAATGCGTCAGCCCCTTGTGCTTGGGCTGGTCGGGGTCGCTGCGCGCCACCAGGGTCCCGAAGCTGGCCACGTGGGCGAGGGTGGTCCAGACCTTCTGGCCGTTCACCAGCCACTCGTCACCGTCCTTGACCGCCCGGGTCGACAGGCCGGCGACGTCGGATCCGGCTCCCGGCTCGGAGAAGAGCTGGCACCAGATCTCCTCACCGGTGAACAGTGGCCGCAGGTAGCGCCGCTTCTGGGCCTCGGAGCCGTGGGTGTAGACGGTGGGCGCCGACATGCCGTGCCCGATGGGGTTGCGGGCCATGGCGCTGGGCGCATCGGCGGCGTGGAGCCGTTCGTTGATCGTCTTCTGGTGCCGGGCCGCGAGGCCGAGCCCGCCGAAGCCCTCGTCGTAGTGGACCCAGGCGAGGCCGGCGTCGAACTGGGCGCCGAGGAACTCGGCTGCGGGGGTGTCGGCCGGCGGATGCTCCGCGAGCAGGTGCTCGATCGCCGCGTCGACGCGATCTTCATCGGTGGTGGGTCCTGCTTCGGTGACGGCCATCCGCCGATCGTAACGGTGAACTTGACCGTCCGGTCAACTCCGACGGGACGGCCCCGAGATCACCCCCAGTGCACGAGCAGGCCGGCGAACACCGCCTCGGCGTCCTCTTCGACGCCGTGTCGGGCGAACCACCCGCACACGTTGACCACGTCCCGGTGCAGGAACTCGAGCCCGCCGGGGTTGGCGGCGATGTCGACGGCCTGGGGGAAGTCGATGAACCACAGGCGGTCGTCCCACCACAGGAGGTTGTACGGCGACAGGTCGCCATGCGCCCAGCCCGCGGCGGTCATCGTGCGCAAGCCGTCCAGCACGTGGTCCCACGCGGTGCGGATCTGCGCCGACGTCAGCCGGGCCCGCGCCAGCTGCGGTGCCGCGCCGTCGCGATCACCGAGGTACTCCATGTCGAAGCAGTCGCCCCCGTCGAACGACGCGAACCCGATCGGGTAGGGCACCGGACAACCGGCGGCGTGCAGCGCGGTCATGACGTCGTGCTCGTGGCCGGTCCAGCGATCCTGGAGCAGCCGCTTGCCGTACGTGGACATGGCCTCCACCACGCGGCGGTCGCGCGTCTTGCGGAACTGCCGGCCCTCCCGGTAGCGGACGTCGTTGTGGAACGTCGAGGCCCGCTGCACCCCCATGGCCTCCAGCTGACCCTTGGTGCCCACGGCGCGCGGGAGGTAGCGCTTGCGGGCGATGAGACAGGTGCGCCCGTCCGCGCCGGTGCGTTCGATGATGTTGATCTGGGCTTCCTTGCCGGAGCGGAGGACGCCGAGATCGATCTCGTCGTCGGAGTCGACGACGAGCCAGTCGGGGTTGGATGACACGTTGGCTCCTTGGTCGTGACGATCGGGCTCCGACCGTCCACGATCCGAGGTCGCGACGTCAGCCCCTCCGGGAGGCGCGGTCAGAGGATGGGCTCGCGGTCACGGCAGACATGGTCGGCGCTCCTCTCCTCTGACGAAGGGCGCGCACCGTAACCCGCACTCCCACCCGCCGGCGAAGGAGTTTCGGGCTCAGTTCAGGCGGGCGCGGAGGCGTTGGGCCTGGGCCAGCTCCCGCTCGGGGTCGGAGGCCTCGCCCTCGTCGACGATCGACTCCAGCACCTTGGCGGCCCGCACGAAGTCACCGCTGGCGGCGAGCGCGCCCCCGAAGACGCGCCGGTCGTCGGCGTCGCACCCCGGTACCAGGGTGCGCAGCTGGGTGGCCCACAACAGTCCATCGCGATCACCGCGCCGGCGATGGACCGCAATCAGGTTCCCCAGCACGCGCCGGATGATCTCCGGCCCGGGCAGGGGCGAGAGGTACGGCTCGATGTCGACGCCGGGGGCAAGGGCGGTGAAGAGCTCGCCGAGCTCGGGTCGATCGAGGATCCGGCCGCCGCCGAACGCGTCGATGTACCGGTGCGGCGCCGCCGCGGTCCGAGCGACGAAGTGGGCCGGCGTCCCGATGCCGTCGATGGCGATGCCGAGGCGCCGCCCCACCTCGATCACCAGCACCGACAACGTGATGGGGATGCCGACCTTCCGGTCGAGCACCTCGTGCAGGTAGGAGTTCCGGGGGTCGTAGTACGACTCACGATCGCCGGCGAAACCGCAGGCACCGAACAGGGTGGCGAGCAGGTCCTCGAGGGTGGGCCGCGGCACCAGCTCCGCGAGGTCGTCGAGCCGGCCGAGCACGGCCTCGACATCGACGCCGGCACCTCCGTGGGCCCCGATCAGGGCGCAGGCCTCGTCGAGTCGGAAGGGTTCTCGCCCGAACGTGTCGGCGAACCGTTCCGTCAGCTCCACGTCGGCTCACCGTAGCCCTCGCCCGGTGAACGTGCGCCGGGAACGCAACCCGGGACAGTCTGTGCGACGACGCTCCGCCCGGAGCACACCCGACACCCGATGAGGAGATCCGCTCCGATGTATCCCGGTGCCTTCGCCGACACCCGACCCGACCACCCGGCCGTGATCATGGCCTCCGACGGTCAGGTCATCACCTACCGGGAGCTCGACGACCACGCCAACCAGCTCAGCCGGCTGTTCCGGTCGGTGGGTCTGCAGCCCGGTGACCACGTGGCGTTCTGCCTGGAGAACCACCCGAACTTCCTCGCGGTGGCATGGGGGTGCCATTACGCCGGCCTCTACTACACGGCGATGTCCTCCCGGCTCAACGACGACGAGATGCAGTACATCCTCAACGACTGTGGGGCGAAGGCGTTCATCACCTCGGCCTACAAGACGGACGCGGCGGTCGCGGTGCTCGGTCAGGCCCCGGGGGTGGAGACCTGGCTCATGATGGACGGGGTGGCCGACGGGTACGCCTCCTACGAGGACACGGTGGCCGCGCAGCCGGCCGAGCCGATCCCGAGCCGCGTCGCCGGCGCCGACATGCTCTACAGCTCGGGAACCACCGGACGCCCCAAGGGGGTCAAGACCCAGCTCCCCGATCGGCCCCTCGACGAGGCGGGCTCCTCCGTGTACGGACTCATGGCCCTGCTCTTCGGTCTGACCGCCGATTCGGTCTACCTCTCCCCCGCGCCGCTCTACCACGCCGCTCCGCTCCGCTTCTGCATGGGCGCACACATGGGTGGAGCAACGGTGGTGGTGATGGAGCGGTTCGATCCCGAGACCGCGCTCCGACTCATCGAGGAGTACCGGGTCACCGTCAGTCAGTGGGTGCCCACGATGTTCATCCGGATGCTGAAGCTCGACGACGACGTCCGGGAGCGCTACGACGTCTCGTCGATGCAGGCTGCGGTCCACGCGGCCGCGCCCTGCCCGGTCGAGGTCAAACGCCGCATGATCGAGTGGTGGGGCCCGGTGCTGCACGAGTACTACGCGGGTACCGAGGGCAACGGGTTCATCTACACGAACTCCGAGGACTGGCTGGCCCACCCCGGCACGGTCGGCAAAGCACTCATCGGCACCGTCCACATCGTCGGCGACGATGGCGAGGAGCTCCCGGTCGGTGAGCCCGGGACCATCTACTTCGAAGGCGAGGCCGCGGCCACCTTCCAGTACCACAACGACCCCGAGAAGACGGCCAACTCCCGTGACCCCCAGGGGCGAGGCTGGAGCACGCTCGGCGACGTGGGCCGCCTCGACGAGGACGGGTTCCTCTACCTCACCGACCGCAAGGCGTACATGATCATCTCCGGCGGGGTGAACATCTACCCGCAAGAGGCCGAGAACGTCCTCGCCCTCCACCCGAAGGTGTTCGACGTCGCCGTCTTCGGCGTGCCCAACGAGGACTTCGGCGAGGAGGTCAAGGCGGTGGTGCAGACGGCCGACGGCGTCGAGGGCACCCCGAAGCTCGAACGTGAGCTCATCGCCTACTGCCGCGAGAAGCTCGCCGACGTGAAATGCCCCCGGACGATCGACTTCCGGCCCGAGCTGCCCCGCCACCCCACAGGCAAGCTCTACAAGCGCCTGCTCAAGGACGAGTACTGGCAGGGCCACGAGTCGGGCATCATCTGACCGGAGCTTCCTCCCTTCGGCTGTGCCTCCGGTCCGGGGAGCTCCCACGTTGCCACGGAGGAGTCGCCCGATCTCGAGTTGCCCGGTCGCTGGCGCTCCCTCCGGACTGACGAATCGTCTGCTCCGCCGGGGCGACGAGACGTCCGGTCAGCGTTCGCTCCGCCAGGCGAGGACCTGGCGTCGTCCGTAGAGGACGCCGAGCGCAGCCAGTGTCGTTGACACCGCGGCCAGGATCCACGCCGGGCCGTAGCCCCACGCGTCGACCGCCAGACCGAAGAGGACCGGGCCGGACAGGGCTCCGGCATAGACACCCGTCTGGGTGATGCCCGTGGCCGCCGCCGGTGCTCCGGGGTTGAGCCGCACGATCGCCAGGTTGAACAGTCCCGGCCACGCCCAGCCGGAACCGAACGCGATGGCGGCGCCGACGAGATGGGTGGCGACGTTGCCCGGGGCCAGCAGCAGGTATCCCGCCGCGCCGCCCGCGAGGAGGAGGGTGACCACCGGCAGGTGGCGGCCTCCCCGACGGTCGGCCCGGTGGCCGGCCAGGAGGCGCATGGTGATGCCGATGGTGGCTCCGAAGGTGAGCACCAGACCGGCTGCCGACTCCCCCAGCCCCGCCTCCACCCCTGCGCTCACCAGGAACGTGGCCAGGGTGCCGTTCGCCGCGGCCGCAAAGCCGACCGCCACGGCCAGGATCACGAGGGGGCCGAGGGGCACATCGCCCTCGCGAGCGTTGCCGGTCCGACGTCCCGCCGCCGGCACGACTCCGGCGGGGACGGCCAGCGCGGCGAGGACGGCCCCGACGGCACCGGCCACGTAGGCCCAGCGCCACCCGACCGTGACCCCGAGGACGGGCACGGCCAGCCCGCCGAGCAGGGTTCCCGCCGGCACGCCAGCCTGCTTGATGGCCAGCGACCAGCCCTGCCGGAGCGGATCGATGCCTCGGGCGACCAGCAGGTTGGCTCCGACCTGGGCCAAGGCGTTGGCGAACCCCGCCGCCATGAGCAGCACCAGCAGGACCGGGTAGCTCGGAGTGAGGGCGATCGCTCCGAGCAGCACGGCGTTCGACGACGCCGCGCCTCGCATCGCTCGTCCCGGTCCGACCCGCTCGGCGAGGCGGCCCATGAGCGCCGACCCACAGGCTGCCGCAGCGAAGAAGGTGCCGGAGGCGATGCCGAGCCGAGCTGGTCCCAAGCGGATGTCGTGGCCGATCTGGACCGCGAGGGCACCGGTGAGGAACACCGGGAGCGTGCCCACCAGTGCGGTGGTCAACGCCGCGACCTGGATCCTCCGCTCCAGCCCCGGCTCGATCGTCACGGATCGATCCACTTGTCCTCGACCACCGGACGATGGGCGGCGAGCCGGTCGAGCAGGGCCGCCGGCTCGGACTCGACGTGGAGCTGCTCACGCGCCGATCGACGAACGAAGCCGTCGGCGACCGCGCGGTCGAACCACGCCAGCAGGGCGTCGAAGTACCCGTTCACGTCCACGAAGCCGATGGCGCGGTCGTGGATGCCGATCTGGGCCCACGTCGCCACCTCGCTCATCTCCTCCAAGGTCCCCATGCCGCCGGGGAGCACCACGAAGGCCTCGCCCAGCGCGTGGAAGCGAGCCTTGCGAGCGTGCATGTCGGCTGCTTCCTCCAGCCGGAACGTGCCCGGGTGGTGGGCGCGCAACGGGCTGGCAGTGACACCGTCGGGGAACAGGCCCGCGGGCAGGATGCCGGTGACATCGCCACCCGCGTCGAGGGCAGCCTCGGCCAACGCGCCCATCAGGCCGGCCGAGCCGCCGCCGTAGACCACCCCGATGCCGTGCTCGCCGAGGAGCCGCCCGGTGGCAGAAGCCGCCTCGCGATAGGCCGGATCGGTACCGGGCGAGGAGCCGCAGAACACGCAGATCCTGCGGAACGGCCACCTACCCGTCGGGGACGACGCCGGGGTGGGAGTGGCGGGCATCGCCCGACGCTACCGTCAGCGCCCGATGGCCTCGTTCCCGTTCCTCGATCATCCCGGGCCGATCCCCTTCGCCCATCGCGGGGGCGCCTCGGAGGCTCCGGAGAACACCCTTCCCGCCTTCGAGCACGCGGTGCGACTCGGGTACCGGTACCTCGAGACCGACGTCCACGCCACGGCCGACGGCGTGCTCGTCGCCTTCCACGACGACCACCTCGATCGCGTCACCGACCGGCGGGGCGCCATCGCCGAGCTGCCCTGGTCGGAGGTCGCCGACGCACGCGTCGACGGGCGCGAGCCCATCCCGCTGCTCGAGGATGTCCTCGGGACGTGGCCCGAGGTCCGGGTCAACATCGATCCCAAGGCCGACTCGTCGGTCGAGCCCCTCATCGACGTGCTCCGCCGCACGAACAGCATCGACCGGGTCTGCATCGGGTCCTTCTCCGACCAGCGCACCGACCGCATCAGGGCAGCCCTCGGACCCCGGCTGTGCACCGGCATGGGGCCAGACGAGCTGGTCGGGCTGATCCGTGCGTTCCAGGGGGAGTCGGTCACCTTCCGATCGCAGGCGGCACAGATCCCGCCCACCGATCCCAACGGGCGGCCGCTCGCCACTCCCGAGCTGGTGGATGTCGCCCATCGCCACGGGATCGTGGTCCACGTGTGGACGATCGACGACGAGGACGAGATGGAACGCCTGCTCGACGTCGGGGTCGACGGCATCATGACCGATCGTCCGGCCGTGCTCCGCGCCGTCTTCGAGCGTCGAGGGATCTGGTCGTAGTGGAGGTCCCGCTCACCCCGATCGACTTCCTCACCCGGGCCCGCCGGATCTTCCCCGACCGCGTCGGGGTCATCGATGGCGAGCAGCAGTGGACCTACCGGGAGTTCGCCGAGCGGTGCGACCGCCAGGCCCGCCTGCTGCGCGACGAGCTCGAGGTGGGGCCGGGCGACGTCGTGGCCTGGTTGTGCGGGAACACCCACGAGCTCCTGGAGGCCTACTACGCGGTCCTGCTGGCCGGCGCGGTGCTGCTCCCCCTCAACATCCGGCTGTCCGGTCCCGAGCTGACGTCGATCCTCGACCAGTCCGGCGCCACCGTCCTGTTCCGCCATCGGCAGCAGCCGTCCCCGGGGGCGCCCGTACGGGAGGTGGTCCTCGGCGACGAGTTCGAAGCGTCCCTGGCCCGGCAGTCCGGCGACCTGCTCGACCCGCCGCCGGTGGACGAACGAGCCGCGGCCGAGATCTTCTTCACCAGCGGTTCGACCGGCATGCCGAAGGGCGCGGTGCTCACCCATCGCAACCTCTACCTCCATGCCGTGCACAGCGCGCTGACCAACACCATCAGCGGCGACGACGTCATCCTCCACATCGTCCCCCTCTTCCACGTCAACGGGTGGGGCACGCCGCACTACCTCACCGGCCTGGGCGGCACCCACGTCATGCTGCCCCGCTTCGAACCGGGTGAGGTGCTGCGCCTCATCGCCCGCCACCGGGTCACCCGCCTGTTCGCGGTGCCGGCCATGATCCGGATGTTGCTCGACCACCCCGATCTCGCGTCCACCGACGTGTCCTCGGTGATCGGCACCTCGATCGGCGGTGCGCCGGTGTCGGCCGAGATGCTCGCCGAGGTCGAGGGCGCGTTCGGGTGCACCGCCATCTGCGGCTACGGGATGACCGAGGCCTCACCCACGCTGACCCGCTCGCTCGACAAGCCCGGAGAACCGCCTTCCGCCGAGCGGCGTTCCACCACCGGACTCCCCATCCTCGGCGTCGACGCCCGCGTGCTCGGCCCGGACGACGTCGAGGTGCCGTGGGACGACGAGACGGTCGGCGAGGTGTGCGCCCGTTCGAACCACGTGATGGATCGCTACCTCGATGCACCCGAGGCGACGGCCGAGGTGCTTCGAGACGGCTGGCTGCGCACCGGTGACCTCGCCGTGGTCCGGCCCGACGGTTACCTCCGCCTCGTCGACCGCAAGAAGGACCTCATCATCAGCGGCGGTGAGAACATCGCCAGCCCCGAGGTCGAACATGCCCTCGCCGCTCACCCCTCGGTGCGGGAGGCCGCCGTCGTCGGCCGGCCCGACGAACGGTGGGGCGAGGTGCCGGTGGCGTTCGTTTCCCTCCATCCCGGAGCGACGACCACCGAGGACGAACTGATCACCCACGTGCGGGATCGCCTGGCGCATTTCAAGGCGCCCAAGGCCGTCACCATCGTCTCCGAGCTCCCCAAGGGCGGGACCGGCAAGATCGACAAGGTCGGCCTCCGGGAGCAGCGGTGAGCGGCGAGGTGCGGCGCCTCGGTCTGCTCGGCGGGATGAGTTGGGAGTCCTCGGTCGAGTACGAGCGGCTGATCAACGCCGAGGTCCGCCGTCGACGTCCCCTTCCTGCACCTCGCCGACGCCACCGCCCGGGCCGTCCTGGCCGCCGGGCTGGGAACCGTGGCCCTGCTCGGGACCCGCTACACGATGGAGCAGCCGTTCTACGTCGACCGCCTCGCCGCGCACGGCGTCCGTTCGCTGGTGCCGGACGAGCCGGATCGCACCGTCGTGCACGACGTGATCTACGACGAGCTCGTCCGCGGGATCGTCAGCCCCGAGTCGAAGCTGGCCTACCTCCAGGTGATCGAGCGGCTGCTCGACCGGGGCGCCGAGGGCGTCATCGCCGGGTGCACCGAGATCGAGCTGCTCGTCGGGGCGGACGACGTGTCGTGCCCGTACTTCCCCACGACGCACCTGCACGCCATGGCGGCGGTGGATTGGGCCCTCGCCTGAGCTCGGGCGCGGACTCCGAGTTCGCCGAGTTCTTGTCAGACCCCGTGGGGAGAATGGGGTGTATGACCGGTTCGGCTGGCTACGCCTGTGACGTCGATGTGGCGTCGTGGGCGCGGGAGCGCCTGGACCGGGCCGCGGTGGCGGTTGCCCGGTTGGAGTCGGCGCAGCGGTCGGTGCTGGCCGAGTTGATCGAGCTGTGGCCCACCGCGGCGTGGCTGGCGGCCGGCGCCTCGTCAGCCAAGGCCTGGTTGTTGGCCTACACGTCGTTGTCGTACCGCGACGCCGCCCGCCTCGAACGCATCGCCGGCGTGTGTGCTGCCCATCCCGGCCTGGCCGAGACAGTGTTCGCGATGTCCTGCGCCCCGAGTCCTGGCCCGGGCCGTCACCCCGAAGGCCGGTTCCTGGCCGACTCGTTGCCCGTGTTGTTGCGCTTGAACCGCGACACGGCCGACGACGATGCCTTCACCACCGCGGTGCGTTACCGAACGGGTCGACGAACAACTCGCCCCCCGGCGTGTGCAGCCCCATTCGCTGACCTTCGCCGAACGGCTCTTCGGGGGCGGCCAGATCCACGGCGATCTCGCCCCGGTCGCCTTCGCCACCGTCCGCGCCGCGGTCGATGCCTGGACCCAAGACCCCGATGCGACCGACGCCCCCCATGTCCGGACCTTGTCGGAACGCCGGGCCGACGCCCTCGACGACCTGGCGCATTTCGCCCTCACCCACCACGACACCGATAACGCCGGCGTGGACAACGACGACGACAGCGACCGGGATGATGGCGTGGACTGGGACGATCTCCACGCCGAGGACACCTTCGACGGCACCTACCCCGGCGACACCCTCGACGAAGCCCTCCATGACCCCGACGAAGCCGATCCGCTCATCCTGCTCCGGCGGCGGTTGCGGCGGGCCGAGTCGCACCGCCGCCGTCGGACCCGCCGGCGGGTCCGGGCCCGCTCCGGCGTGCAGGTCAACGTCCACATCGACCTACGCACCCTGGCCGAGCTTCGTGACCTCGACGACCTCGAGGGCTTGGTTCTGCGCGGTGAGGGCTGGAACCTCACCCGCGCCGCCGCCGAGCGCATGCTCTGCGACTCGGCCCTCGTGGCCACGTTGTTCGACGGCAAGACCACGGTGCTCGACGCCAACACCGCCACGGAACGGTTCTCCCGGACCCAACGACGAGCCATCGCGGCCCGCGATCGGCACTGCGTGTTCCCCTCCTGCAGCCGAGAACCCCGCCACTGCGACGCCCATCATCTCCAGCACCGCGAACACGGCGGTCCCACCGCGACCGCCAACGGTGCCCTGCTGTGCCGCTTCCACCACCGCCTCGTCCACGAACACGGCTGGCACCTGCTCATCGACGATGCCACCGGAACGTGGATGGCCATCGACCCCCACGGCACCCACTGGACCGGACGACCCGCCACGACCCCACCCGCCGGCGAACCCGCCACCCGAAAACCCACCTGCCAGAACGCCCCCTGACCCGACCACCCCACCGGTCGGGCCACCGGCGCGCCCCGGTACCAGTGGCACCACCCCGACGTCGTCGACACGTGCTCCGAATGTCCGATGATCTCCCCGCCCATGGATGGCAGGCTGCGGGCGTGGACGTGTACGAGGTGTCGGTGGACCTGCGGCCGGGCGTGCGGGACACCGAGTTCGTGGCCGCACTGGAGACCTACCTGGGCCGGCTCGCCGGCGACGGGTCCATCGAGTCCTGGCGGCTGCTGCGGCGCAAGCTGGGCCTCGGAGCCGGACCGGAGTTCAAGGTCCTGATCGAGACCCGAGACCTGGACCAGCTCGACGCGGCCTTCCGGCAGGTGTCGACCCGCGACGAGCCGATCGAGGGCGAGCACCACGGGGTCAACACCCTCGTCACGAACTTCGCGGCCGCGCTCTACCGCGACTTCCCCGACCCCCACCGGGTCCACGGCGCCGAGCGCTTCTGATCGACCCGCCTCCCGGACCGTCGGTCAGGGAGGCGGGAACAGCACGTTGGGGTTGCAGATGCCGTCGGGGTCGAGGGCTGTCTTGATCGCCCGCATCGCGGCGACGTCGCCCGCACCCCGATCGGCTACGAGCCACGATCGCTTGGCCGTCCCGATCCCGTGCTCGGCGCTGATCGATCCGCCCCGCTCGATCACCGCGTCCAGCACGGCGCGGTCGATCGCCGCGTCCCGGTCGTCAGTCGCCCCGGTGACGTTCACGTGGATGTTGCCGTCGGCCAGGTGCCCGAACAGCCAGGTGGTGGCGTCGGGTGCGGCCCCGGCGACCAGATCGGGCACCGAGGCGCAGAAGTCGGCCAGCCGGCCGGCGGGCAGGGTCACGTCGTACTTGTGGGGGACCCCGATCCGGGCGATGGACTCGGTGTGCGCTTCTCGCACGTGCCAGAGCCGGCTCGCCCGGGCTGCGTCGGTGGCCACCGCGACCTCGGAGACACCGTCCAGACGGTCGAGCGTGGCCGCGAGGGCGGCCGCCGGATCCGGAGGGCCGACCGCCTCCACGACGAGCTGCACCGGGGGCACCGGGTCGAGGACGGGCGCCACGCCGGTGACCTCGGCCACCAGCCGCGACCCGGCCTCCAGCACGACTTCGACGGCCTCCAAGCCCGGCACCGCCCGGCGGATGGCCCCGGCCGCCCTGACCGCATCGCCGAGCGTCGCCAGCCCCACGAGAGCGGTGACGGTCTCCCCCGGCGGCGCTACCAGCGCCAGCCGAGCCCGGCACACCACGCCCAGCGTCCCCTCGCTCCCGCACAGCAGGCCGGCCAGATCGAGGCCGGTGTTGTCCTTCACCAGACCGTCGAGCCGGCGCACGAGGTCACCGGTTCCCAGCACGGCCTCGACGCCGAGCAGCTGGTGACGGGTGGGACCGAACCGGATCACCCGCAGCCCTCCGGCGTTGGTGGCGACCGTGCCACCGACGGTCGCGGTGTCCCGTGCCGCCAGATCCACTCCGTACCGCCACCCCGCTTCTCGAGCGGCCGTCTGCACCGCGGCCAGCGTGGTGCCCGCACCGGCGGTGAGCTGACCGGCATCGGCATCGACGCCGGTGATCGAGACCAGGCGTGACGTGGACAGGACCAGCTCACCCGAGAGCGGCACGGACCCGCCCACCAGCCCGGTGTTGCCACCCTGCGGGACCATCGCCGTCCGGGTGCGCCGGCACCACCGCACGACCTCGGCCACCTCCGAGGTCGACCCCGGCCGCACCACCAGCGCGGTGGATCCGACGAACCGGCCGGTCCAGTCCGTGGTGTACGAAGCCACGACGTCGGGGTCGGTGAGCACGTGCTCGTCGCCGACGATCGCCCGCAGGTCCCGGACGGCGATGTCGCTTCCTGCCACCGGCCCAGTGTGGCGCGGACGCCGCGTCCCGCCCCTCGATACCGTGCGACCCCATGGCACCGCTGGCCCCGTTCCACACGCTGCGGGCCACGAGGGGAATGGTGTGCTCGGTCGATCACCTGGCCTCGAACGCCGGCATCGATGTGTTGCGCAGGGGCGGGAACGCGGTCGACGCCGCCGTGGCCACCAGCGCGGTGCTGGCCGTCACGACTCAGCACATGTGCGGGATGGGTGGCGACCTGTTCGCCCTCGTGCACCACGACGACGGTCGGCCGCCGGCCTGCCTCGACGCCAGCGGACGGGCTGGCTCGGGAGCCGATGCCGCGCTCCTGCGAGCCGAGGGGTGGTCGGAGATGCCCACTGACGGCGACATCCGCGCCGCCACGGTGCCCGGTTGCGTCGACGGTTGGCTCACGCTCCACGGCCGCTTCGGCCGGCTTCCCCTCACCGAGGTGCTCGGTCCGGCCCGTTCGTACGCGGCCGACGGTTTCCCGGCATCGCCGACGCTCGCGTTCATGGTCCCGGTGATCGCCGACGTCGACGGCGCCGACGATTACACCCGGACCACGATCCGCCCGGGCACCCTCATCACCCGCCCGGGGGTGGCCAGGACGCTGGACGCCATCGGCGAGGGTGGGCGAGACGCCTTCTACCGGGGCGAGTTCGGCTCCGGGCTGCTGCGGCTCGGCGACGGCCTCTACTCCGAGGGCGATCTCGACCGGGTCCAGGCCGACTGGGTGGACCCCCTCGGCATCGACGTCTGGGGGCACCTGGTCTGGACCGTGCCCCCGGCCAGCCAGGGCTACCTCTCGCTGGCCGCGGCGCGGATCGCCGAGACGATCGGGCTGGGAAACGGTCTCGACCTGTCGTTCGAAGACCCGGCGTGGGCCCACCTCCTGGTCGAGTCGGCGCGCCTGGCCGGCCACGACCGTCCGGACGTGCTCCACGACGGGGCCGACGGATCTGCGCTCGTCAGCCACGAGCGACTCGACCGGCAAGCCGCCCGCTTCGATGCCAACCGCCGCGCCGACGTCGCCGTCAGCAACCGAGATGGCGGCACGGTCTTCCTGTGCGCCGCCGACGGGGAGGGCATGGCGGTATCGCTCATCCAGTCCAACGCCCGCGACTGGGGCGTCCGCCTCGCGGTCGCCGAGGTCGGCATCTTCCTCCACAACCGGGCACAGGGTTTCTCGGTCGAGGCGGGGCATCCCGCCGAGTACCGACCGGGCCGACGGCCGCCGCACACGCTCGCACCCGCGCTGGTCCAACGCCAGGACGGCTCGCTGCGGTCCGTTCTCGGGACGATGGGGGGCGATACCCAGCCCCAGGTGGTCCTCCAGCTCCTGGCCGACCTGCTCGTCGCCGGGCGGTCGCCGGCGGCCTGCATCGGCGCCCCCCGTTGGCGCCTCGGAGGGGGCGGTTTCGCCACGTGGCACGGTGGCGGGCCGGGATACCTCGGCGTCGAGGACAACGTCCCCACCGCCTGGATCGACGGGCTCCGGGGCTGCGGCCACGAGGTCAGGATCGACTCGGCGTGGAACTCGGGTTACGGCCACGCCCATCTGATCGAGCGCGGTGAGGACGGGGTGCTGGCCGGCGCCCACGACCCCCGAGCCCTGACCGGAGCCACCGCCACCTGGTGAGCTCGGGACACGAGACGGAGTTGACGAGCCGGCCGGCCGGAGGACGGCGGGGCGAACCCTTCGGGTTCGACAGCAACTCCAATAGCGGAGCCAGCAGACGAAGTCTGCGGGCTCAGCGACTCAGCGAAAGACGGGCTCGCGCTTCTCGAACCCGGCCATCACCGCTTCGACCTGGTTCGGCGAGCCGATCAGCTTGGCGATCTCAGCCCGCTCGGCTGCGAACTGTTCGGCGATCGGGACCGAACCCGACGCATTGAGGAGGCGCTTCGCGGCACGAACGGACTCGGGGCTCTTGCCGGCGATGTCACGGGCCAGCTCCGTCGCCGCTGCGTGGGGATCGTCGGCCACTCGGGTGGCGAGACCGAGGGCGACGGCCTCCGGCCCCTCCACCATGCGGCCGGTGAAGGTGAGCTCCTTGGCCACGTCGAGGCCCACGAGCCGGGGCAGCATCCAGGTGCCCGTCATGTCGGGGATGAGACCCCACTTGACCTCGAGCACGCTGAAGCGGGCGTCGGGGGCACAGATGCGGATGTCGGCCCCGAGCGCGATCTGGCAGCCGCCGCCGAGGGCGACGCCGTGGACGGCGGCGATGACCGGTACGGGAACCTCCTGCCACACGTGCGCCACCTGCTGACCGAGGTGGGTGATCCGCTCACCGGTCTGTCCGATGGCGCCGAGCGAGTCGGTCCCGCCACCATCGGCATCGTCCCGGTCACGCCCGCCCTCGGCCATGGCCTGGAAGCTGCCGAAGTCCAGCCCGCTGCAGAACGCGCGGCCCTCGCCCGAGAGCACGACGGCGCGGATGGAGTCGTCCGCTTTCACCGTTTCGCCCGCGTCGGCGATGGCCTGGAACATCGCCCCGTCGAGCGCGTTCATCTTGTCGGGCCTCGTCAACCGGACATCGGCCACGCCATCGGTGATCTCGATCTGGACACGGTCGCTCATCGGTGGGACTCCCTCGTCTCGATGCCGGAGGGCCCAGTGTGGCCGCTACGGCGTCGAGAGCACCATGGCGCCGAGGAACGGCCGCAGGAGGGTGTCGGTGCTCTCGGTGTGCATGCCGCAGACGAGCCCGAGCGCGGCATCGCCCGCCGCCCGCGCCAGGCGGGTCACTCCGACGCGGTCCGACTCGTACACGCCGGTCGACGCGCAGTTGGACTTGATGGCGACCGTGGCTCGGTACGCCACCTCACCGGCCTGACGGCACCGACCGGCCCGCCGCAGCTCGGTCTCCACCTCCCGCGTCGCCCGCAGCCACCCCATCGCCCCGTCGGTCGTCTCCACCGTGGCCTCCAGCGCGTCGACCATCGTCTCCTGCGCCCGCCGGTCGCACTCCCACAACCAACCCACGAACTCCTCGACGTCCATCGGCATCCCCTCTCGTGTGGCCTCCCTCAACCGTGGATCGGCGCCGCGATCCCCGGGTGGAAGCACAACAGTCCGAACGACCCACTGTGGGGAGGCGGCCGCGTCTTCGATTTGGTATCGCCCTGCTATTGACACTCTGCCAACAACGGACTTAGCGTCACCGCCGCGACGTGACCGTCGTCACCAGGGCAATCCTGCCCACCCCGGGAGTTGCCCGGTGGTGTTCGAACAAGGGGGAATCCTTTCGTGAGAAGTCAGACTTCGACGCGCCGGTGGCTCCGGTTGGTCGCGTTGCTGCTCGGTCTCGCCCTCGTGGCCGCCGCATGCGGTGACGACGACAGCAGCGCATCGCCCGACAGCAGCACCACCACGGCCGCGGGTGACTCCAGCACCACCACGGCCGCCGACTCCAGCACCATCACCCCCGGTGGGGAGCTGATCTTCGGCACCGAGTCCGACGTCGCCAGCCTCGAGCCCGGCGTCGCCGCCCAGCCCTCCGACAAGGTCATCACTCTCGGCATCTTCGATCCGCTCGTGTCGTTCGACGCGGACAACAACTTCGTGCCCTACCTCGCCGAGTCGATCGAACCCAACGACGCCGCCGACGTCTGGACCATGAAGCTCCGTGACGGCGTGGTGTTCCACGATGACACCCCGCTCAACGCCGACGCCGTGGTCAAGCACTTCCAGCGCCTGCAGGACCCGGCCAACGGCTGCCCCTGCCTCGACGCGGTCAGCATCATCACGTCGATGGACATGCCATCCGGGCCCGACGGTCTCGATGTCGTGTTCAACCTCGACGGCCCCAATGTGGCGTTCGAGAAC
>CAVSRP010000008.1:0-8115 GCA_963730345.1 uncultured Acidimicrobiaceae bacterium | reverse complement strand
CTGAGCGTTCCCCGGCCACGCCGGCCGACATCGTGGGGACCTCCGGCTGGCGCCTCCGGCCCTTCGATCCACCGCGCCCGGAATCGGGGGGGCGTTACGGTGCCGTCATGACCGCACCGCATGGCCCCCGTCCGTCATCGCCCCGCCTCGAGCCGCTCGACCCGTCGGTGCTCGACGACGAGACGAGGAAGTACGTCCCGGGTGACGCGCTCAACATCTTCCGGACCCTGGCCCGCCATCCCAAGCTGCTGAAGCGGTGGCTGGTCTTCGGGAGCCACGTCCTGGCCAAGAACACACTGCCGCCGCGGGTGCGTGAGCTGGCCATCCTGCGGACCGGTTGGCGCTGCGGCGCGGAGTACGAGTTCGGCCAGCACACGGTGATCGGCCGCGAGGCCGGACTCGTCGACGAGGAGATCGCCGCTCTGACCAAGGAGCTCGACGATCACGACTGGTCCGAGGGCGACCGCACGCTGCTCACCGCGATCGACGAGCTCCACGACGATCAATGCATCACCGATGCGACGTGGGCGGCGCTGACCACCTCCTGGAACGAGCAGCAGCTGCTCGACCTGGTCTTCACCGTCGGTCAGTACACGCTGGTGTCGATGGCACTGAACTCGTGTGGCGTCCAGCTCGACGAGGGCGTGTCCGGATTCCCGCGATGAGTACCGGTCGGGTCGCCGGTCGGACCGCGCTGGTGGTCGGCGGGGGCCAGACGCCGGGCGCCACCATCGGCAATGGTCGAGCCATCGCCGTGTTGCTCGCGGTGGAGGGAGCGTCGGTGGTCGTCGCCGACCGCGACCGGTCCCGGGCCGAGGAGACGGTGGCGCAGATCACCGGCGAGGGTGGGACCGCGGTGGCCGCCGAAGGCGACGTGACGGTGAGCGACGACTGCGCGGCCATGGTGGCGGCCACCACCGCGACCTTCGGCTCGCTCGACATCTTGATCAACAACGTCGGCATCGGCGGGAACGATGGGGGGCCGGTCAGCCTCGACGAAGCGGTGTGGGACCGTATCCAGGCCGTCAACCTGAAGGGGATGTACCTGACCTGCAAGCACGTCCTGCCGGTCATGCGTGCGCAGGGGAGCGGAGCCATCGTCAACATCTCGTCGTTGGCTGCCATCGCGTCCACCAACATGCTCGCCTACAAGACGTCGAAGGCAGGGGTGAACGCGCTGACCCAGGCCGTGGCCAACGGCAATGCCAAGCACGGCATCCGGGCCAACGCGATCATGCCCGGCCTGATGGACACCCCGATGGCGGTCGACGCCTTGGCCGAGTCTCTCGGCGTCGACCGCGAGGTCGTCGCCGAACGCCGGGCCGCGCAGGTCCCCCTCGGGCAACGTCAGGGCTCGGCCTGGGACGTGGCCCATGCCGCGCTGTTCCTCGCCTCCGACGAGGCCGGCTTCATCACCGGGGTCCTCCTCCCCGTCGACGGGGGCCAGGCCGCCCGCGTTGGTTAGGGCCCGGCGTCGAGCACGTCGCGGATGGCGTCCAGGGCGGTGCCGATGTCGTCGGACGAGACGTCGAGGTGGGTGCAGAGGCGGTTCCGGTCGCCCAGGGTGCTGATCTCCACCCCGCCCTCGGCGAGGGCGGCCGCGAACGAGGCCGCGTCGAACCCGACGGGCCGGGGGTCGACGAAGACGAGGTTGGTGTCCGGCGGTGTCACGTCGAGCCCCATCTCGGCCAGCGCGTCCGCCAACCGGCGGGCGTTGGCGTGGTCGTCGGCGAGGCGGTCCACGTGGTGGTCAAGGGCGTGGAGGCAGCCGGCGGCAACGATGCCGGCCTGGCGCATCGCCCCGCCGAAGCGGTGCTTGAGCAGCCAGGCCTGCTCCATGACGTCGGCCGGGCCGGCCAGCACCGCGCCGGTGGGTGCCCCGAGACCTTTGGTGAAGTCGACCCAGATGGTGTCGACCGGCGCAGCCCAGTCGGCCGCCGAGACCCCCGACGCCACCACGGCGTTCATCAGGCGGGCCCCGTCGGTGTGGACGGCGACCCCCGCGTCGTGGGCCGCGTCCGCCACCGCCGTGTAGAGCTCGAGGGGCCAGACGGTCCCGCCGGCGAAGTTGTGGGTCTGCTCGAGGCAGAGGAGCCGTGTCGGCGGTACGTACTGGTTGCCCGGCGTGAGCACGGCGGTCAACTGTTCCGGCGTGAACGTGCCGCGGTCGCCGCGGATGGTCTCGATGACGCAGCCGTTGACCGCGGCGGCCCCCGAGGTCTCCGAGCGCAGGACGTGCCCAGAGTGCTCGAGGACGATCGAGTCACCCGGCCGGGTGTGGGCCCCGACCGCGACCAGGTTGCACATGGTGCCGGTGGGCAGGAAGATCGCCCGGTCCTTGCCGAGCAGGTCGGCCATGCGCTCCTGCAGCGCGTTCACCGTCGGGTCGGCCTTGCGTTGCTCGTCGCCCACCTCGGCCGCGGCCATCGCGGCGCGCATCGATTCGGTGGGGCGGGTCTGGGTGTCGGAGAACAGGTTGATCGTCACGGGTGCAGGTTGGCACGAAGCCCCGACGCCACGAACCGCGCGGCTCAGCCGCCCGCCAGGCGCACCGGGAACGAGGTCGCCTGCAGGATGTGCCCGTCCTCGGCCGATTCGGTGCGGTAGACGACGATGCCGGGCGTCTCTTCGGTGGGGGCTTCGAAGTCGATGCTGCCCTGGAACGGTCCGGCCGGCGGTGTACCGCTCCCCATCACGAAGCCCTCGCCGATGGATCGGAGGTCTCCCTGGGCCATCACGGTCACGTTCACCGTGCCCTCGAACGCCAGCGCGCTGCCCTCGGTGTCGAACGGCGTGGCGATCGTGTCACCTGCGGTCGGCGAGTCGACGGTCATGTCGGGCGCGATGCTGCCCAGCACATACCAGTGGTCGTCACCCATCTGGCGGACGAAGACCGTGGTCTCCGGGTGACCGGGACGGTCGGTGATCGGGATCTCCCCCGAGCGGCTGTCGCCGGCCTGGTAGTCGCCCATCTCCAGCTCCGAGAAGCCGAGGACATCGGTGGCATAGGAGCGGGCCGCGGTCTCCGCCGAGTCGAACCGCTGGCTGGTGGTGGGCGCGGGGAAGGCGACGCCATAGGGGTCGACCGCGAGTGCGAACGTGGTCGAGGTCGGCTCGGTCGTCGACGTGGTGGTCGAGGTGTCGGTCGTCGACGTGGTGGTGGTCGATCCGGCGGCGAGTCCGGTGTCGCCGTCGTCGCTGTCTCGCAGCACGATGACGCCGACGACGACGAGCAGGATCACGGCCGCCGCCGACAGGGTGCTGAGGATCCACTTCTGGTTGGTGGTGAGCGACCGGTTGGACATGAGCTTCTCCTCGATTCGGTCGAGCCCGTCCGCGGCGGGCTCGATGTGGGCGGCGCGATCGTGCAGGGCGGCGCGGAGTCGTTCCTCGATGGGGCGGTCGGGCTCGGGGTTCACGATCCCTCCAGTCGGGCTTCGAGGGCGGCGAGGCCCCGGCGGGCATGGGTCTTGACGCTCCCACGGGAGATACCGAGGGCCTCGGCGATCTCGGCCTCGGTGAGCTCGCCGTAGTACCGCAGGACCAGCACCTGTCGCTGCCGGTCGGGGAGCCGGTCGAGGGCGGCCAGCATGCGGGCGTGGTCGTCGGACGCGAGCACGTCGCGGTCGGCGGGTGGCGCGTGGGGTGGGGGCTCCACGCTGCGGAGGTGCCGGCGCCGGACCTCGCGCTTGCGTAGCTGCGAACGGGCTCGGTTGAGCACCGCGCTCCGCAGGTAGGCCGGTGCCGCTTCAGGGTTGCGGAGCGCCGACGTCCCCTGGCGAGCGACCGCGACGAACGCGTCCTGGACCAGCTCCTCGGCGGTGCCCACATCGTCGACCAGCAGGGCGGCGAGACGGACGAGGCGCCGGTAGTCGGACCGGTACAGCTCGACCAACCACGGGTCCATCCCGTCGTGCGCCGGAGTCGATCGTGGCGGAGCCATGACAGCCATCATCACCCGTACAGACGCCTCGGTCGGCGGATCGGTTGACCGGCGGCCCGTGCATTGCTGTCAGAGGGCATCCGTACCGTCGCGGGTCGTGGAGCTGTTCCGGACCGGGTGCGTGCTGTGCCGCCAGGGGCGCGAACCGCTCTGTGGATCCTGCGGGAGCGACCTCCGACCCCCGCCGTCGACCCGGGTCCGAGGTGTCGGTCCGGTCCCGGCCCTGTTCTCCTACGAGGGCGCCGGGGCACGCATCGTCCAGGCGCTCAAGTTCCGCGACGGCCGCCGACTGGTCGGTCCACTGGCCGATGGCCTGTGCGCGCTGGTGCCGTCGGGTCCGCCGCCGGTCGTGAGCTGGATCCCGACCACCGCGGCCCGGCGCCGACGCCGCGGCTTCGACCAGTCGGAGTTGCTCGCCCGAGCGTTGGCCCGCCGCCTCGGTCTGCCGTGCCGAGCGCTCCTGCGGCGGTTGGGCGGCCCGTCCCAGACGGGCCGGAACCGGGCCGAGCGGGCGAACAACGTCCGGTTCCACCTCGTGGGGCAACCGTCGGGTCGCCTCGTCGTGGTCGACGACGTGTGCACCACCGGCGCCACGATCCGTGCTGCCGCCGCGGCCCTGGATGCCCGGAGCGGCGCGGTGACCTCGTTCGTGGTGGTGGCCCGGACGCCGTGATTCGGGATGGCGGAGCTGGGCTGGTCGGACCATGTGTGCTGACCCGGTCGGGGTGGCCCGTTCGGCCCAGTCCAACCCCACCCGGGTTGGCCATGGCCTCGAGTACCACTCGTCCTGGTCATGGTCGGTACGCTGTGCGGCCGAGGGACTTGCGAAGGGTGAGCTGTGGATCACGACGACGACGCCGGCCACGACAGCGCTGATCAGGACGATCGAGTACGGGTGATGATCTGTGACGATCACGCCCTGTTCCGGCGCGGCCTGGTGATGGTGCTCGAGTCCGAGCCCGACATCGAGGTGGTCGCCGAGGCCGAGGACGGCAACGACGCGGTGCGGAAGGTTTCCGAGTTCGTGCCGGACGTGGTCCTCATGGACGTGCGGATGCCGGGCATCGACGGCATCGAGGCCACCCGCCGCATCGCCGAGGCGGTGCCGAGCACGAAGATCGTCATGCTCACCGTGAGCGACGAGGAGTCCGATCTCTACGAGGCGATCAAGGCGGGGGCCAGCGGCTACCTGCTCAAGGAGATCTCCATCGAGGAGGTGTCCACCGCGGTGCGGGCCGTCGTCGCCGGGCAGAGCCTGATCAGTCCGTCGATGGCGTCGAAGCTGCTCACCGAGTTCACCAACCTGTCGAAGCGGGCCGATGAGCGCACCACGGTCCCGACCCCCCGGCTCACCGACCGCGAGTTGGAGGTGCTCCGCCTCGTGGCCCAGGGCAAGTCCAACCGGGAGATCGCCGAGGACCTGTTCATCTCGGAGAACACGGTGAAGAACCACGTGCGCAACATCCTCGAGAAGCTCCACCTCCACACCCGGATGGAAGCCGTGATGTACGCGGTGCGCGAGAAGCTGCTCGACGTCCCCGGCACCTGAACCGCGGGTCAGTGGGTGACCGACACCAACAGGTCGGTGTAGCGGACCTCGCCGTGCTTGGTCAGGTGGACGCCGTCGTCGGTGAGTAGTCCGTCCTCCTTGCCGGTGAGGTCGTACCAATCGGCCAGCACCGCGTTGGCGTGGCTGCTGGCGTAGCTGACGAGCCGCTCGTTGACCTGACCCATCCAGTCCCGCGGGACCCGGACCGTGACCAGGACCAGGAGCCGGTCGGGGCCGACCGTGGCGCCGATCCGATCGAGGGCGTCGGCGGGAGCGGCGCCGTTGTTGCCCATGTGGATCACCACGGTGGGGGTGAGCCGGCCGGCGGCGGCGAGGTTCTCGACCGTGGTCACGCCATCGGAGAACGACCGGCCCTCGACCGCGTCGATCTGGACACGCGGCCCGTAGACCTGGCGGAGGACGGGGACGGCACCGAGGGTGACCGATTCGCCCACGATCGTCACGTCGGGGTCGGTCGCCGGCTCGGTCGTGGACGGCGCGGGCGCCGGGGTCGGGGGCGGGGTCGGGGGTGGGGCCGGCGCCGCGGTGGTGGTCGGTGCCGCTGTGGTCCCCGGCGCCGCGGTGGTCGTCGGCGGGATGGTCGTGGTGGTGGTGGTCGTCGTCGTGGTGGTCGTCGTCGTGGTCGTGGTGGTGGTCGTGGGGTCCAGGGGGATGGTCACCGCGCCGGCGCCGGCGGTGACCGTCTCGACCGGAGCGGGCACCACGACGATGGCGCCGGCGATGCCGAGCACGAGGACGGTGACGGCTCCGACGAGGACGGCCGATCGTCGCTCGCTGCGGATGCCACCGATGATCCGGGTGATCTGTGCCCGGGCGCGACCGTCGCGGAACGGCTGCTCCACCCACCGGTAGGAGACCTCGGCCAGCGCGGCCATCAGCGCGAGCTGTCCGGCGATGGCCACGGACCCGTGCCATGGCCAATCCACACCGGGACGGGTGAACACGATCACCGGCCAGTGCCAGAGGTAGAGGGAGTAGGAGCGCCGGCCGATCGCGGCGGGCAGCCGGGATCCGATGTGCCGCCCGAGGGACGATCCGGGGTGGGTGCTGGCGATGATCAGGGCGGCCGTGCACAGGTCGACCACCACGAAGCCCCACGGGTAGGTCCACGGGTCGTACTGGTACCGGTGGCCGAACTGCCAGCCGAGGACGACGAGCGCGACCGCCCCGACCACGGCGAGGGCTCGTCGGGGTGCGGCCCCGATGTCGGCCCGGAACCGCTGGGGCTGCCAGGCGAAGGCGAGGGCGCAGCCGAAGAGGATGCCGAACGCCCGGGTGTCGGTGCCGTAGTAGACCCGCTCGGGAGCGGCGATGTCGGCCAACGACGCCATCGCCAGGACCGACGCCCCGGCGCCGAGCAGGGTGAGCACCGCGGTGGCGCGTCGACCGACCCAGCGCAACGACAGGGGCAGCAGCAGCGGCCACAGGAGGTAGAACTGCTCCTCGATCGCCAGCGACCACAGGTGGCGCAGGGGCGACGGACGGCCGAAGGCGGCGAAGTAGGGCTGGTGGGCGACGATCGAGTGCCAGTTCTGGACGTAGAACAGGCTGGCGATGCCATCACCGCGGAAGCGGTGGAGCTCATCGCGCCCGAGCACCACGGCGGCGTAGGCCAGCACGGCGACGACCAGCACCACGACGGCGGGGAGCAGCCGACGGGCCCGACGACCCCAGAACGCGAGGCGGTCCATGAAGCCGCGCCGGCGGTGCTCGTCGAGGGCGAGCAGCGTGATGAGGTAGCCCGACACCACGAAGAAGACTTCGACCCCGAGGTAGCCTCCCGTGGCCCAGGACTGGTCGAGGTGGTAGGCGATGACCGCGATGATCGAGATGGCGCGCAGACCATCGAGTCCGGGGAGGTACCCGATTCCGCTGCGGGTCTCCACGATGGGGCGGTAACGAGCCGGCGCGGTCATGCCGTGCACGCGCACAGGAGGCGATCGACGATGAGGTCGGCGAGGGCGGCCTGTCCGGCGTCGTTCGGGTGGACGTGGTCGGTGAGCCAGTCCTCGCCCGCGCTGGCCGTGAACCAGTCGACGACGCCGGCCCGGGGATCGTCGGCGGCGAGCTCGTCGAGCAGGCGGTTGTTCTCGTCCTGGCGGCCGTAGCCCTCGATTCGGGTGTTCACCCACCAGACGTGATCGATGCCCGCCGCCGATCGCATCGCGGCATCCAGCTCGGATCGTGTGATCGACGAGTTGTCGGCGAGGACGAACACGGCGGAGTCGGGAACGATCCCCTCGGCCGCGAGCGCGTCCACCGCGTCGGTCACCGTGGTCACGCCATCGTCCACCTCGACACCGGTGTCGACCTGGCCGCACGGTCCGACGATGGGTTGGCCGAGGCGGCGGCAATCGACGCCGTCGACGTGCAGCTCGGGCCGGAGGCGACGGGCGAGATCGTCGGCCACCAGGGCGGCGACCGAATCGCCCACCAGCAGCACGTGCCCGGAGGGGTCACCGCGGCGCCGGATGGTCGAGGCCGACGCCGCGGGGACCGGCCGGGTCGACGTGGCGGGCGTCGTCGTGGTCGGATCTGTCCTGGCGGGGACGGTCGTGGTCGGGACCGTCGTGGCCGGGACGATCGAGGTGGGGGCTGCTGA
>CAVSRP010000007.1:0-14039 GCA_963730345.1 uncultured Acidimicrobiaceae bacterium | reverse complement strand
GCCCACGGCCCGCAGGACCACGGCCACACCCAGCGAGATGGCCTTGGCGATGAGCAGGCCGCCGACCGTGGTGTAGCCCGCCGCGGTGAAGGTCAACCGCAGCACGAGGGCGTCGGCCAGGGCCGCGACCCCGGCGATGACCGCGAACACCCACGGGTAGCGGACCCAGCGGAAGTACGGGTTGGCGCGGTAGGTGGCGATGCGGTGCAGCCCGTAGGAGACGACCGATGCCACCCCGATGGCGAGGAGGTCGGCGACCAGCAGCGGCCATCCCAGGCTCTGACGCAGCACGACGAGGAGGCCGACGTCGACGGCGGTGGGCACCATCGCCACGATCGCGAACCTGCGCAGACGCCCGCCCACGATCGACTCAGTCTCGGTGCGGTTCGAACGGCACCTCGGGCTCGCGCAGGCGCGGGACGGCGACGTCCCCGGCTCGGACCAGCGCCACGACCAGCCCGATCCCGATCAGGGTGAGCAGGATGGCGAGGTAGTCGACACCCGTCCGCCCGTAGGTGAGGGTGACGTGGGTGTCGGTGGGCACCACGACCATCAGGTTCGGCGCCACCCGGTACGGCCCGTCCGCTCCGCTCACCCGCCAGTTGGGGAAGTACGACTCCTTGACCAGCACCGGCGTGCCCGGATGATCGACGGTGAAGGAGATGCTCTCCCGCCCGAAGGAGACGTCGTCGACGGTGGCCGGCGCCACCGGGCGACGCTCGGGCGTCTCGCCGGGATCGACCCGCTGCCAGTCCGGGGGTCCGTGGGCTGCCAGCGCGACGTCCCACTGCGACGGGTCCTGGAACCAGTCGAGGGCGACACCCGAGCAGCGGCCGTCGTCGCCCTTGGTGGCACAGAGCCACTCGCCCTGGTGTTCGCTGGCGGTGGTGACCGCCGGTTGGTAGGCCAGCGGTTCGACCCGCGGCGCGTCGGCGACCTCGTAGACCACCCACGGGCCCGAGGCGGCGATCCGGGACAGGTCGGGATGGGCGTCGGCGGCGGCGATCGCCTCGGGGCTGCGGGCCAGGTAGTACTTCACGCCCATCAGTTGCAGGTGCTGCACGCCGGCCTCGGCGTCGAGGTCTCGGTACGGCAGGTCGCGCTGCGCCCGCGACGGCGACTGCGACAGCTCCGATTGCATGAGGAAGTGGAACGGGGTGGTGGACGAAGCCTCGAAGTAGAGACCCTCCATCGAGCCGATGCAGCCGTCGGTCCAATGGGGCAGCAGCATCAGCGCCATCGGGGTGCCGTAGTCGTTCAACTTCGAGCTGTACTCCCACAGCGACATGCCACAACCGTGCTGCTCACCGACCTGCTCCATGGTGGAGACGATGGCCCGGTACTCGGGGTAGGCGTCCTTGCGCTCGTAACCGCTGTAGTTCCAGCGCGACCAGTCGGTGACGAAGTTCCGGCCGGCGACGTCGACACCCAACGCGCCGGGGAGGTCGAGGGAGAACACGCCGGGGATGCCGATCGACGAGAACAGCCGGTACGAGCCATCGGCGTTCTGGCGGCCACCGGGGAGGTTGTGGAGCTGGCCGCCGAGGAAGACACCGAGTGCCAGCAGGCAGACGGGTGCCGCCACCCAGCCCACGGCCCGCACGGGCCGCTCGGGGCGGGCGGCGAAGACCTGGGCCAGCGCCCGGACCACCTCACCCACACCGATCGCGGCCATCAGGTACACGACCAGGTACCAGAAGGGCAGCAGCCGGGCGTTCCAGAGCCGGCTCTGCGGGGCGAACACGAACGCGGCGACGAGACCGAAGCCGATGATGACGAGCGCCGAGCCGATCCGGTTGCGGAACAGAACCGACAGCACCGCGCCCACCAGCGCCAGCGCGGCCGGGATGCGCAGGTCGGACGGCACCAGCAGCGGCCAGACGTCGGAGGTGAACCAGTGCCACAGCGCGGTGCCCTCGTGGTGGACGGCGATCTTCTCCCAGCCCATGTCGTTCAGGTACGTGGTCTTGGCGTAGAAGGGCAGGACCCACCACGCCGCCAGGAGCGCGGCGACCACGCCGACCGATGCCAGCCACCACACCCGGTCGACGCCGATCGGCCGCTCTCGGGAGCGGCCGATCTCCCCGGCGACGTGGACGGCCAGCATCACCGCCGTCGCGCCGATGGCGAAGAAGGCCGGGATGAGGTGACACAGCCCGACCAGGGCCAGCAGCACGGCGGCGCCGGCCCGGTGCTGTCCGGTGCGCAGGCCGTGGGCGAGGACACCGAGGTAGGCGACCGCCAGGGTGAGGCTGATCGAGAAAGCGAACTCGCCCGCCATCGTGGACGCGATGTTCCCCCCGTAGATGGTGAAGTCCTTGTCGAAGAGGAACCACACCGCGGCCACCGCCAGCAGCGCCGGGGTGGGATACGGGAACCGGCTGAGCTTGCCGAACACGTAGGCGGAGACCGGGAGGCCGACGACACCGGCCACGGTCACGATCTTGAACGAAGGTCCGAACGGAAGGGCGATGCCGCCGAGGGCGACGACGACGGCGGCGGCGACCAACCACCAGCGGTGGGGTGACGCGCCGGACCAGCGGGCGCCCCGCCGACCCACGACGATCGCGCCGGTGACGGCCACCGCGCCGAGGACGAACCGGAACCCGGTGGCGTAGCCGCTCCACACCCCGGCGACGAGGGCCACGACGGCGGCGACGCCGAGTCCGGCGGCCAGGGGGCGCACGCGCCGCGCGCCGCCCGCTCGTGCCGTGATGCCCAGCGACGCGAGCGCGGCGAGGATCGACGCCACCCCGGACAGTCCCGTGTTGACCACCACCATGACGAGGAACGGGACGACCATGTAGTACTGGAAGACCGGGAATCCGGCATACCAGTCCGGTGTCCAGCCCACCAGCCGACCCGACGGCAACAGCACGTCGCGGAGGTACCCGAACGCCCACACGTGGGCTCCCATGTCGCCGCCCGCCGGTGTGGTGTCGGCCAACAGCAGTTGGGGATGGAGCTGCCAGAAGACGAAGGCGGCGCACGCCGCCACGACGGTGACGTCGATGGCAGCCCGCAGCGACCCGTCGTCCCAGCGCGGCGGGAGCGGATCCTCCGGCGGGACGTCGCCGGTCTGGACCTCCGGAAGATCGAGCACCTCAGGTCCGCCGCCGACGGATCCCGGCTGGTCGAGCACACTCATGGAGGCGTCATCCTCGCATCCCGGACGGGGTCGACGGTGGTCAGGCGGATCTTCAGCGTTGCACGAACAGGATCAACACCGTGGTGGCGTTGAAGCCCACGTGGGCCCAGGTGTCGAGCCCGAGCCGGCCGGTGCGGTGGGCGCAGTAGGACAGGACCAGCCCGAACGCGGCCAGCGCCGGGAACTGCAGGAGCTCGAAGTGGCTGGCGGCGAAGAAGATGGACGTCGCGATCATGGCCGGCCAGATCGGCCACGACCGGGCGAGGGTGCGTTGCAGCAGGCCGCGGAAGAACACCTCCTCGGCCAGCGGGGCCGCCACCACCACCACGAACACGAGGATCAGCCACCCCACACCCGAGGACGCCTTGTCGGTGAGCTCGCGGGCCGGCGCCTCGAGGGCCGAGCCGTCGGCGTTGGTGAGCCAGAAGACCGGCAGCGTCACCAGCGGCACCAGCACGAACTGGCAGACCACGCCGATGGCGATCCCGAGGGGCACGTCTCGCCACTTCATCCACCACCCGAGATCGATGACCGGTCCGTTGCCCCTCCACCAGGTGGACACCAGCGGGACGCCGAGCAGGCCCAACCACAGCGGGATCTGGAGCAACGCCACCTCACCGATGGTGAGCGTGTTGGAGGTCAGATCGGCGGCGGAGACGCCCTTGACGGCTGCGAACACCGCGAAGCCCACCAGCGAGGCGACCTGGGCGAACAGGAACGCCACGACCACGTCGCCGACGCCCCAACGGGGGGCGGGTGCCTCGTTCGGGGGATCGGTCCGGCGGGGCGCGGCGTCAGGGGGAACGGCCGTCACCGGGCCGAATCTACCCGGCGGGTCAGGATGCCCGGCGGTCGCCGAGCTCGAGTACGGGGGCGATCACCCGCTGGTCGACCAGGTCCCAGCCGTTGGGAACCGAGAGCCGTTCGGTGTGCAGATCGCACAGGTCGTACTGCATCGGATGCGGCGGGGCGAGGCGGTCGACGGTGGCGACACGACCCTCGTAGTCGTAGGTCAGGGTGGCGGACGGTGCCCGCTGGCACCCGGGACGGCTGCAGCTCGCGCTCACCCCGGCGAGGCTACCCGGGGCCGGGGGCCGTATCGTGGAGGCATGCAGCCGCAGTCTCCTCCCCCGCCGCCGCCCCCACCGGGCCGCCAGCCCAGCGGCGGGCGATCCGGCCCCAGCGGTCTGCTCGGCGGCCTGCCTCGCTGGTCGATCTGGGTGCTGGTCGGCATCCTCGTGCTCGGATTCGGCGTCGCCGGGCTGTTCCCGGGAACCAGCAGCAAGGACATCACCTACAGCGAGTTCCGCCAGGACGTCGTCGACGGCAAGGTCGGCGAGGTCACCATCGACAACAACAACGGCGACATCTCCGGCACGTTCGACGATGGCTCCGACTTCCACACCACCGGCCCGCTCAACGGCGGCATCCCCGATTCCGACATCCAGCTGCTACGCGACAAGAACGTCAAGGTCAGCTACGAGACGCCCCAGCCGAGCTTCATCTCGGCCATCCTGCCCTACATCATCATGATCGGGCTGTTCGTCCTGTTCTTCCTCTGGATGCAGCGCCGAGCCCAGGGGCAGATGAGCGGGGTGATGAACATCGGGCGGTCGAAGGCCAAGACCTACGACACCGAGCGGCCCGGCACCACTTTCGAGGACGTGGCCGGCTACGAGGGCGTCAAGCAAGAGATCACCGAGGTGGTCGACTTCCTGCGTCATCCCGAGAAGTTCGCCGAGATCGGTGCCCGGATCCCCAAGGGCGTCCTGCTCGTGGGCCCGCCCGGCACCGGCAAGACCCTGATCGCCCGGGCGGTGGCCGGCGAGGCCGGCGTGCCGTTCCTGTCGGTGACCGGCTCGGACTTCATGGAGATGTTCGTCGGCGTCGGCGCCAGCCGCGTGCGTGACCTGTTCCAGACGGCCAAGAAGCTGGGCAAGGCGATCATCTTCGTCGACGAGATCGACTCCATCGGCCGCAAGCGCGGCGCTGGACTCGGGGGCGGTCACGACGAGCGCGAGCAGACGCTCAACCAGATGCTCTCGGAGATGGACGGCTTCGAGGCGACGGAGGGCATCGTGATGATGGCCGCCACCAACCGGCCCGACATCCTCGATCCCGCCCTGCTGCGCCCCGGCCGCTTCGACCGTCAGGTCGTGGTCCCCCTTCCCGAGCTCGAGGAGCGGCTGGCCATTCTCGGCGTGCACGGCAAGAACAAGAACCTCGCCGCCGACGTCGACCTGGTGACCGTGGCCCGGGGCACCCCGGGCATGAGCGGCGCCGACCTCGCCAACCTGGTGAACGAGGCCGCCCTGTACGCCGTCCGGGCCGGCGACGAGCAGATCCACATGCGCCACTTCGAGCAGGCTCGCGATCGTGTGCTGATGGGCCAGCGCCGCGAGTCGATGGCGCTGTCCGACCCCGAGAAGGAGGTCATCGCCTATCACGAGGCGGGCCACGCGGTGTGCGCGGCCGTGCTCCCCAATGCCGATCCGGTCCACAAGGTGACGATCCTGCCCACGGGAATGGCGCTCGGCGTGACCCAGCAGCTCCCGATGGAGGAGCGCCACATCCACCGCCAGGACTACATCGAGGACACCTTGGTCGTCCGCATGGGCGGCCGGATCGCCGAGGAGACCATCTACGGCGTCTACTCGACCGGCGCCAACAACGACCTCGTCGGCTCCACCGAACTGGCCACCAAGATGGTGCGCGAGTGGGGCATGTCGCCCAAGATCGGACCGCAGGCCTGGAGCGGCCACGACCAGGTGTTCCTCGGCGAGAGTCTGATGAGCAACCGTGAGTACTCCGACGACACGGCCCGGGTCATCGACGAGGAGGTCGAGCGCATCCTCCGCGACCAGGAACAGCGCTGCCGCGACCTGCTCCACGAGCACCGCAACGGTCTCGACCTCGTCGCCCGGGCCCTGCTCGAGCGCGAGACCATCGACGGCAGCGAGGTGAACCGGCTCATCGAACTCGGTGCCCAGGGCGCGCAGGACCTCGACGCCGGGACCCCGGCGTCGACACCGGCCGACTAGCTACTGCACGACGGCGGCACCGAGCCGGGCTCGCGCAACTCGGCGACCGCCGCCCACAGGTCGGTGGCCGTCGCCGGACCGAGAAACGACTTCCGGACGACACCGTTGAGATCGGCGATGACGGTGGTCGGGACACCCTCGATGCGGTACCGGTCGTGGAGGTCCTTGCGGGCGGTGACCTCCACCTCGTGCACCGCGACGGTGTCGGACTCGAGCTGGCGCACCTTCTCCCACATGCCGGCACAGGTCGAGCAGGTGGCCGAGCTGAACACGGCCACGAGCCAGGGGGCTTCGGGTCGCTCGAAGTCGGCTCGGTGCAGCTGCACCGGGACGTGGTCACCGGTCTCGGCCGGCATGGCGCTGGGTTGCCGCCGTTGCACCACCAAGGCCACGACCACGGCCACGGCAGCGATGACGACGAGGATGATGACGCGTTCCACGCCGTCAGGCTAGGGCGCAGTCGTGGTGGACGATGCGGACGGATCCTCCGTCTCGGCGTCGGGATTCTCGATGATGATGGTCTGATCCGGGGCCGGCAGCTGCACGTCGCCGGGCGCGGTCGGGCTCTCGGAGCCGTCCCCCGGCGCGGTGGTGGCGGGAACGTCCTCCGCGGCCGGGGCGGCGAACGGATCGGCCGGCGGGCGCATGCCCTCGGCGGAGGGCACCCCGACCGCGTTGGACATGCCCCGCTGGTCGGCGCCGACCCGGTACAAGCCTCGCTCGGCCACGATCGGCTCGGACGACGACACGACGAGCGTCAGATCGGGCCGGTTGTTGATGTGCTCGCCGATGCGGATCGCCCGCCGCTCCCCCGCGCCGAGCTCGATGCCCTGGAGCTCGGAGACCGGGACCTCCTGACCACCGACGATGGCGGTCACGTCGACATCGGCGAGGATCTGCGCGTCGAGGTTGACCAGTACGAGGTACTCGTCGTCGTTCTCGGTGACCGCACCGGCCGCGAACGTCCACCGCGGGGATTCGGCCGGTGACCCCGTGGTGACCGTGACACCCCGCCGGCTGTCGTGCTCGGCGTAGAGGGCCCGCTCGGCCACGATGGGGACGCCGTTGGCGCTGCGCACGATGCCGGTGTGCCCGACGCCCTTGGGGACCCGCCCGTCGGCGCCGATGTCGATGAGCTGGTGCGTACCCGGCGGGAGGCTCAGATCGATCGATTCGGGCACACCGTTGGTCTCGGGGTCGTCGAGCACGAAGTCGATCGAGACCTCGGCCAGCGAGTCGCCGGGGTTGTAGACCGCATACTCCTCACGGGTTCCGTCGGACACATAGCCGTCGGGATAGACCCACGCGTCCTGGGGTTCGGGGACCCCGGTCTGCAGTGTGAGGCCGCGCTCGGCGTCGTTGCCGAAGCGGAGGATGCGGTCGACCACGATGCGTCCGTTGCGGGCGGTGATGGTGGCCGCCACCTCCTTGCGCCGGGTGACGTCGTCGCCGATGTCGACCGCGATCGTGCCCCGTGCGGGGACGACGAGGCCGTCGAAGCGCTCGGGCTCGCGGATCCCGTCCTCGGTGGAGAAGCGACCGTCGACGATGGCGTCGTCGGGAAAGGGGTTGAACAGGACGAGCAGCTCCCGGGCGTCGACGGTCGTCTCACCGAACGCGAAGTTCCACGTGGAGGCGGCCGAGGTCGCGCAGGGCTTGGCGTCGAACCCGTTGATGCTCGTGACCTGGTGCTCGACGACGACTCCCCCGGGCGAGGCCTCGACCAGCGCCGACGCCACCGGCGCGTCGACGAGGTCGTGGAGCGCCACCTGCTTGCGGGAGCGGGCGGGTATCGGGACGGTGAGCTCCACCGGCTCGGGCACGGGCGGTGCCACGGTCGTCGTCGTTTCCGCCGTCGTGGTCGTGGTTTCACCGGTGTCGGCCCGGGCGGCTGCAGGGACGATCACGCCGGCAAAGGCGGTCAGGGTCGCGACGACGTCGTCGGCCGTGGGGTTGGCGATGACCACGACGTGGTCGGCGAAGGCTTCTTCGTCGGCGGTGCCCCCGGCGCAGAACCAGGTGGACGACAGCGCGTCCGGTGCCGCGGCGACGGGGAACACCGAGGAGTCGACGGTGGGTGGCGCGGTCTGCAGCTCGGTGTCGCCGTTCGTGGTCCGGTCCACGACGAAGCCGCCGAGCACGAGCCCGAGCAGGATGACCAGGATCGGCACGCGGCGGCTCACGCCTCGACCTCCTCGGCGGACGGGGCCGTCTCACTGGACCGGCGCCGGCTGCGGAACACCCCGACCACGGCGATGGCCCAGAACAACGCCTGGATGCCGACGACGCCGTAGCGGGCGAGGGAGGTGTCGTACCGCAGCACGGCGTGGCCACCGGTCTCCGCCTGGTAGCCGTCGGCCCAGCCGAACAACTTCGTCCTCGGGGCCGAGCGACCTTCGATGAGCAGCTCCCACCCGGCGGCCGCCGCGGTGGAGTGCAAGATGGTGGCGCCGGCGTCGATCGGTCCCTCGAACGTGGTGGGGCCGGTCTGGTCCTGGAGCACGGGCGTGGCGCCGGCGAGGTCGGACGAACTCACCGAGAACGTCGAGCCCGAGCCGGCCCCGGGCCCCAGCGACGTGCGGGCGGGAAGGGCGGCCTCGTTGCGGTACACGACGTAGGCGGGGTTCACCGGCACCTCGGCCAGATCGAGCTGATCGGCGAGGGTGTCGAGGATCCGTTGCGGGATCGGTCGCTGCAACCCGCCGAGTGGCTTGGGGGCCGCGGCCCGGGGCAGGACGATGTACCGGACCGACATCGGAGCCAGGAGGCGACCGAGCCGGCTGGTCTCCCCGGCATCGGCCAGCGCCAGCGCGTCCTCGATGAGCCGGGTCGACCCCTCAGCGGAGCCGGGCCAGCGGTCGGTGATCGAGGGCAGACCGTCGTCGCTGGTGGCGTACACGAGCTCGTCGTCGAGTCGGTAGCCCTGCAGGGGCAACACGTCGGCGTCGCCGATCCAGAGCACCCGGTATCCCGGATCCTCGCGGTCGAGGAAGCCGAACGTGGTCTCGAGCCCGCCCGAGGGCAGGTACCACCGACCATTGCCGGCGTCGAGGAGTGTGGGCACCGCGCCGATGACCAGCGCGACACCCGCCAGGGCCGCCGCCGCCTGTCGCCAGCCGAAGCCATAGGCCGGCAGATCGATCTCGAACGCCACCACCCCCATGGCGGCGGCCAGACCGAGCGCCATGGCGGCCGGTGCCAGCAGCAACTCGGCGGGCGGGAGCGACAGCGGGAGCCACCCCTCGCCACCGGCCCAGGCCAGCCCGACCAGGGCGATGGCGACGCACCAGGCCCGCACGGCCCACTCGAAGCGCCACTCTCGCCCGATGGCCAACGGGAGCAGCGCGGCGAGTGGCAGGCCCACCGAGATGATGGATGCCCCCACCGGACCGACGTCGAAGCGGAACAGCTCGGCGAGCGAGGCGGGCGCGCGCACCCCGGCGTGGCCCACGACCATCTCCCAGGTGGCGCCGGGCAGGAAGAAGTCGAGCGTCCAGGGCAGGTGCAACACGACGGCGGCCGCCACCGCGCCGATCGACACCACGGCCAGACGGCCGGTCCCGGCACGGACCCCGACGAGCAGTGAGCCCACCAGCAGGGCGGCCGCGACCACGAGCGTGACCGGCAGCACCGCGGGGTCGACCGCGGCGACGAGGGCGAGGATGAGGCCGAGGGACAGCACCCGATCGCGCGGTCGGCCCGGGCGGGTCGCGTCGGCGAAGGGCGCCCACCCGGCCGTGCGCGCGAGATGACCGAGGATCCACGGCGTGACGCCGTACACGACCAGGGCACCCCAGCGGGCGTCGGCGATGGCGTCGTAGCCGAGGGGGATGGCGCCGTACACGACGAGCGCGACCGCCTGGGCCCGCGGCGAGCGGGTGGGTCGGAGCAGCCGGTAGGAGCCGACCAGCCCGAGGACGAGCGATCCGAGCAGGAGGACTCGGCGCAGCGTGCCCATGGCACCGAGGAAGATGAACCCCAGCCCGCTGAGCAGGGCCAGGCCGGTCGGGGCCGGTGACTCGGTACCGAGTCCGACGTCGCGCCAGCCCGACAGGTAGTGATGGAACAGCGCCACCGGGCCGATGTCGAACGAGGTGAAACCCCCCACCGCGGCGACCGGCCGCAGGATGAGGTAGCGGCTGCCGAAGGCGACGATGACCACGGTGATCACCCAGGCCAGGACCGGCCACCGCAGCGACCCATCGCCGAACCCCTCGGTGAAGCGGCGGAGCGACGCCTGGGCGTGGTCGCTCCTCGACCCCCCGCGGCTCGTCTGGCCCCGCAGGTACCGCGCCAGTCGCGACGATCCCCGCAGCTGGAACCGTCGGATCTCGGCATCGGGGACCGCACGGAACGCGGCGACCTTGGCCCGCCACTCGCCGATCTCGCCCCGGCGAGCGATGTTCCAGCGCCAGGCCCGCACGACGTCGGCCGCCTGACCCCGTCGCCCGACGACCAGGGAGTACACCACCTCGAGCACCGACATGAACGCGGCCTGGGGCAGGACCCGGATCAGGTGCCATCGGCTGTAGCAGGACAGCATGGTCCGCAGGCGATGGCGCATCAGCCGCTCGCGGCGTTCGGTCACCGGCAACCGTTCCCCGAGCGACTCGAGGTGGCGGACCACGGCGTCCGGGGCGATGACCACCCGGGCGCCCGCGACGTGGGCGCGCCAGCACAGGTTGAGATCGTCGTTCAGGACGTCGATGCCCGGGTCGAAGCCATCGATGGCGGCGAACAGGTCGCTGCGGATCAGCGTGCACGCACCGGGAACCACGAAGACGTCGCGCACCGAGTCGTGCTGTTCCTGGTCGAGTTCGCCCGACTCGACCATCGTGACCCGCTCGCCCGTCTTGTCGGTGGACTCGCCGACCTGGAGGATGCGGCGCTCGTCGTCGAACTGCACGAGCTTGGGCCCGACGATCCCGGCGTTCGACCGCAGCGCCTCGCTCACCATGACGGTGATGGCCCGCTCGGTGGGAGCAGCGTCGTCGTGCAGGAAGCAGTAGAACGCCGCCCCGTCGACCACCTCGCGCACGTGGTTGGCGGCCGCCCCGAAGCCCGGATTGTCGTCGAGCCGCCGCACGTAGGCGTCGGGCAGCACGGACGCGACCCGAGGCGTCGGGTCGATGTCGCTCGCCGCGTCGATGATCAAGACGGCGAGGTTCGAGTAATCCTGCGCATCGAGAGCCGCGAGCGCTTCGTCGAACCACGGTCCGGGGTTCCTGGTCACCACGACGGCGACGACCGCTGGCGCCGCGGGACGGCTCGGGGCGGGCGTCTCCACGATTGCGGCAGGGTACTGGCCGGGGCGGCGCCGACCCGGACACACCGCCCATCGGACCGAACGAGACAATTTTCACAACTGCTTGCAACGCCACGCAATTGTGCTTAGTCTTTCAAGCACGCAGGACGTGAAGCGTCCGTTGCAGCCCTCATCGAAAGGTTCCCCATCGTGGCCGAGATCACGTTCGACGACATCCAGAAGACCGTCAAGGACGGCGTCTACGTCACCATCGGCCTGGGCGTCATCGCCTTCCAGAAGGCCCAGGTCCAGCGCCAGGAGCTGCGCAAGCAGCTCGAGGCCAACGTCGGCGATGCTCGCACGGTGGCCCTCGACCGGGCCCGGACCGTCGAGGAACGGCTCGAAGCCGTCGAGGCCCGGATCGATGCCGTGCTCGACGATGTCGAGCAGCGTCTCCCCGAGCAGGCCCGCGCCGTGATGCACCAGGCCCGGGCCGCCGCCAAGGACGCCCGGGACCAGCTCCGGCTCCTGACCCCGCTCGCCAACTGATCGACGTTCTGGGCTGGCCCCGAGTGGCCGCCCCAGCCGCAGCGGCAGGAACCTTTCCCCCGGGTGCCTGCCGCTGCTTGTTGTCGTGCCCGCCGCGCCGTCCCGGCCGCGTCTGAGAACCTGATGCCCGCATGGTTCAGCCCCCGTTGCGCGTCGCGGTCGACGCCACCTCCCTCCTCGACACCCGCACCGGGGTCGGCAACTTCGCCGCCGCCCTCCTGGCCGGACTCGGCGCCCGCGACGACGTGGAGGTCACGGCCTTCCCGGTGAGCATCCGGGGACGCTCGGGTCTCGCCGACGTCGTTCCCGCCGGCGTGCGCGTGGTCACGCCTCCCCTACCCGCCACGCTGCTGCGCTCGGCGTGGGGGCGCGTCGGGTGGCCCCGTATCGATCGGGCGATCGGCCACCACGACGTCATCCACGGCCCGAACTTCGTGGTGCCACCATCACGAGCGGCGCGGGTGGTGACGGTCCACGACCTGACACCGGTGCGGTTCCCCGAGCTGTGCCAGCCGGCCACCCTGGCCTATCCCGAGCTCATCCGCCGAGCGGCGGCGGACGGGGCGTGGGTGCACACCGACAGCGATGCCGTGCGGCTCGAGGTCATCGACGTGCTCGGACTCGATCCGAGTCGGGTGGTGAGCGTGCCGCTCGGGGTCACCCCCATGGTGGGAGGCGACCCGTCCCGGGGCCGGTCGTTGGCCGGCACCGACGCCTACGTCCTCGCCGTGGGCACGGTCGAGCCCCGCAAGGACCTGCCGGCACTCGTCCGAGCCATCGACCGCCTGGCCGCGGACGGCGAAGCGATCCCCCTCGTCCACGTCGGCCCCGACGGGTGGGGTTCGGAGGAGCTCGACCGGGCGATCGCGCAGATGGCCCGACCGGATCTGGTCACCCGCCTCGGCCGGGTCGGCGACGACGACCTGCGAGACCTCTACGGCGCGGCTCGGCTGGTGGCGTACCCGTCGGTGTACGAGGGGTTCGGCCTGCCGGTCCTCGAGGCGATGTCAGCGGGCGTGCCCGTCGTATCCACCACCGTGGACGCCGTCGCCGAGGTCGCCGGGGACGCCGCTACGCTGGTGCCGGTGGGCGACGCCGAGGCCCTCGCCGAGGCGATCCGCCAGGTCTGGTCCGACGACAGCCGGCGGGCCGAGATGGTGGTCCGGGGCCGGGCGAGGAGCGCCCGGTACTCCTGGGACGCCTGCGTCGAGGGCATCGTCGACCTGTACCGCCAGGCCGTTCGCGATGTGAAGCGACCATGACCCCCGGCGATACATTCGTCGCGATGCGCGCCCTCGTCACCGGATCGCTCGGCTTCGCCGGCACCCACTTGTGCCACCACCTGCGAGCCAGCGGCGACGACGTGATCGGCATCGACAAGGACGACGGCGACCTCACCGACCCCGACACCGCGGCCCGCATGTTCAAGGCCCACCAGCCCGAGGTCGTCTACCACCTCGCCGGCGCCGCCGATGTGGCCCATTCGTGGCGGGACCCGGTCGGCACCTGGGAGGCCAACGCCACCGCGACGCTGTACCTGCTCGAGGCGGCCCACGCCCACGACGTTCGACGCGTCCTGGTCGTCTCCAGCGCCGACGTGTACGGCTCGGTCGACGAGGACGAACTGCCGCTCGACGAGGAATCGCCGGTCCGGCCCACCAGCCCGTACGCCGCATCGAAGCTGGCCGCCGAGCAGCTGGCCCGCCAGGCATGGCTCGGCCACGGCGTCGAGACCATCCGGGTCCGGGCCTTCAACCACATCGGACCCGGTCAACGCGCCGACTTCGTGGCCCCGGCGTTGGCGACCGCCATCGCTCGCAACGAGGTGTCCGGCGAGCGGGAGATCCCCACCGGCAACCTCGCGCCCCGGCGGGACTTCACCGACGTGCGCGACGTCGCGCTCGCCTACCGGCTGCTGATGAGCGAGGGCGAACCCGGCGACCTCTACTGCGTGTGCTCGGGAGAGGCCATCGCCATCCAGGATCTGGCCGACCGGCTGCTGGCGATGACCGACGCCCCGATGGAACTGGTGACCGATCCCGAACGGCACCGACCC
>CAVSRP010000006.1:0-66060 GCA_963730345.1 uncultured Acidimicrobiaceae bacterium | reverse complement strand
CCACGAAGTCGCAGGTCAGAGCCGGTCGGCGAGGGTCGGCTCTTTCTCATTCTGGGAGGAGGGCACCAGCCAGGGGCGTCTCAGCCAAAGATGATTCCGTACTACGGGCGCGGCCAGGAGGTCAGGAACCGCCTCCTGACCTCCTGGGCCTTCGCGTCACGGCGTCTACTCGCAGGTTCCTCCGCACAGATTGATGATTCCGTGATCAGGCGAACCGTTCTGTTGCGCCTGGGTCGGAATCTCATCGTTCGGGCCCACGATGTACGTCATGAAGTCGGCCTGACCGTCATCGTCGACATCGATCCCGATGAGTCCGTGATAACCCTCCCCGTCCGGACCGATGAGTCCGCGATCGAATCGGTTCTCGAGGCCCTTGGTCATGGACACAGGCATGTCCGTATTGCCATCGATAACCACCTGTGCACCAGCACCCGGCGGCTTGTTGGCGTTGGTGCACTCATGGGCGCTTGCCGTACCGGCGGCCAGTGCCACCACTGCGACCACGCTGCCGGCAAAGACCGCGATCTTCGATGCTCTCATGGCGGAGTCCCCCTCCATCGTCTCCGGGCCTCGTGCGTCGACCCGCTGGCCCCGATCCTGCGCCTGATCGGAGACCGAAACAATCACGCCACCACCCCCCGCCACGGTGTGGTTGGCACCACCACACCCCCAACCCGCCCATGGGCCGGATTCGGGGCACTTGGCTCCTTCGAAGCACTGCTCCGCGCCCGAGCGCGCCGCACCGGGTACGTCGCAGTTCCCAGCCGTCGGCGCCGAGCCGGGCCAGGGTGGATACGAGCCGTGCACCTGCGAAGAACACCCCGATGTTGACGACGGTGCCGTCGTCGCGCTTGCGCCATCTGCACGTCATCGGTTTGCAATCATCGTCACTTGTTCGCAACACTTCTGGGCTCGTGATCTCCCTGTCTCCGCGCCGCTGGCGCTTCCGCGCCCTGGTCTTGGTCGTCGCGCTGGTGACCAGCGGCCTCGCCCTGCCGGCCGGTGCCGACACCGTCGACAGCGGCAAGTCGGCAGTCGCCGCCGCAAATCGTGATCTCCAGGCGCTCCTCGATCGTGTGTCAGTGCTCGACGAGGACTACAACGCCGCCAAGATCGATCTGGCCAAGCTCGACCAACAGCTCGCCGACACCCAGGCGGCGGCCGATCAGGCGCAAGCGCGGCTCGACCAGCGCAAGGCCGAGGTCCGAGACTTCGCCGTCCGGACCTACATCCACGGTTCCACGGGCGGAGCGCTCGACGCCGTGCTCTCGGGTGACGTGCTCGAGCGGCGGAGCACCTACACGAAGGTCGTGGTCGGCGACGGCCAGCAGGTCATGGACCAGCTGGCAGTGGCCCAGCAGGACGCCGACGCCCACATCGCCGAGTTGGAGGCCAAGCGTGCGGAGGCCGACGCCAAGCGCAAGCAGCTCGCCAACACCAAGGCCGAGCTGGAGAGCAAGGTGCGGGCCGCGCAGGACAGGCTCGATGCCGCCCAGAGCCAGCTCGCCCAGGCCCAGGCCCAGGCCGAGCAGGCCCGCCAGCAGGCCGCCGCCCTCGCGACCCGTTCCGCCACCAGGACACCCACGGCCGCGCAGCCGGCAGCCACGCCGTCGGCCCCGCTGCCCCGTCGGGTGGCGGAAACCGCTCCGCAGGCACCCCGAACCGAGCCGCCGCCACCCCCGCCGGCCAACACGCCCAGCGATGTCCGGGCCGTCATCGACGAGGCCTACCGCCTGATCGGGACCCCGTACCGGTACGGAGGTTCGACGCCGCAAGAAGGATTCGACTGTTCCGGCTTCACGGCCTGGGTCTGGCGCAAGGGCGGTGTCACGCTCCCGCACTCGTCCCGGTCGCAGTACGGCGTGACCACCCGGATCAGTCGCAGCCAGCTCCGGCCGGGCGACCTCGTGTTCTACGGATCGCCGATCCATCACGTCGCCCTGTACGTGGGCAACGGGCGGATCATCCACGCACCCCACAGCGGTTCCACCGTGCGCGAGAACTCGATCGACTACTGGGATGCCATCGCCGGCTACGGCCGGGTCAACGGCTGAGCCCAATCAGGGGTTGCAGCCCCGGCGAGCGCCGTCCTCGGCAGTTGACCGGCCAGATCAGACTGGTTGGTCGGACGCCGGGCTCGAACCCAGACCGCGCAGCCACGAGCCGAGCGAGCGATGGGGCCGGGTCGGGGTGCGGGATTCGATGAGATCGGCTGCGGCGCGCTTCATGGCCCGTTCGCCGAGCGTGCCGTCGGAGCTTCGCAGCCAGGTGACGATGTGGGCTGGGGTGTAGACGGTCTCCCATTCGTCGGAGGTCAGATCGATGATGACCTCGGTCCCTTCCCTGGTCGCCGTGGCGCCGGCGGAAGAACTCGACATGACATAGACCCCCGTTCGATCGGACGGAACCCCGCCCGAGACCGGACATACCCGTTGTTTCTCATCCTATGACACATCGAGCAGGACCGTGTCCCGACGGAACCCCATCGTCGCTCCGGTGAGGCGTCGTCCAGCTCGTCAGTCCCAGTCGCGACGCGTCGGATCCATGCCACTGGACCCGCCCTCACCGGTGACCACCCCGAGGACCTGGTGGATGCCGAGGCCGGCGTCCTCGAAGCCGATGGCCGAGCCGGTCATGTACAGCAGCCACACCCGGGCTCGACCTTCGCCGGCGAGGGCAACGGCCTCGTCCCAGCGTTCTCGGAGGTTGGCGACCCAGTGCCGCAGCGTCCGGGCGTAGTGCTCACGGAGCGACTCGACGTCGCGCACCTCGAAGCCGGCTGCTTCCATGGCCAGGGCCACCTGTCCCACGTCGATGAGGTGGCCATCGGGGAAGACGTACCGACCCACGAAGGTGCGCGGACCGACGCGGGAACCGCCGATCGACGAGATGGCGTGGTTCAGGAGCCGACCCTCCGGCCCGAGCAGACTGCGCAGGGTCGTGAGGTAGTCGGCCATGCGTTCCTCGCCGACGTGTTCGAACATCCCGATGGAGGAGATGACGTCGAACCGTTCGTCGCCGAGGTCGCGGTAGTCCTGGAGGCGGATCTCGACCGAGTCGGCGAGCCCGGCGGCCGCGACGCGTTCGCGGGCCAACGCGGCCTGTTCGCGGCTGATCGTGATGCCGACCACTTCGGCCCCGTGGTGCTGGGCCGCGTGCATCGCCATCGAACCCCAGCCGCACCCGACATCGAGCAGTCGCATGCCCCGCTTGCGGTGCAGGCCCAGCTTGCGGGACACGAGCTCGTGCTTGGCTTGCTGGGCCTGATCCAGAGACACCCCATCATCGACGAAGCGGGCGCAGGAGTAGGTCATCGACTCACCGAGGACGAGGCGGTAGAAGTCGTTGCCCACGTCGTAGTGGTGCCCGACGGCCTCGGCATCGCGGCGCTTCGAGTGCAGCCGGCCGCGCGGGCGGGCCTCTTCCGGCGGCGGGGGAAGCGGACGGCCGAACGCGCCCAGACGGATGGCGCCGCGCAGTGCGGTGAACGCCCCGCGGAACGAGTCGTGCAGTTGGGCACCTGCCGGGCGGAGCACCTCGATGAGGCCGAAGATGTCGCCCTCGAAGTCGATCTCGCCGGCGACGAACGCCCGCCCCGGACCGAGCTCACCTGGAGCCCAGGCGATGCGGCGCAGGGCGTCGGCCGACCGCACGTGGATGGTCCCGGGACTGTCGGTCGGGCCGACTTCCGTGCCATCCCAGAACGTGAACCGCACGGGTACCGTCCCGAGCATCGCCTCCAGCATCGGGCGCACCGTGGCGGCCACGCCGCCGTCGTTCTCCGCGTCGGGAGGCTGAGCATCGGGCGAAGGGCGGGTCCGGTTGCGATCAGAGGAGATGGTGACCATCGGTCGCGGCTCCTTGGCTGAGGTGCTGGATTCACAGGGCCGAGCCCCGGTCGATCCTGCTATGTGACGTCGGGGTTCGCAAGCGCCCTTGTCGCGCCGGGGCAGCGTGCTTCGGTGGATCTCGCCCCGTACGATCGGGGATTCGGGCCCGTAGCTCAGCTGGTCAGAGCAGGCGACTCATAATCGCTCGGTCGTGGGTTCAAGTCCCGCCGGGCCCACCCACTTCGTGATATCCCGCGGCTCAGCGCGCTGCCTGAGCCGCGGTCACCTCGCCGACCGCGATGAACAGCCGGGTCGAGGTATCGATCAGCTCCGGCGCGCTCATGTCGATGCGGCCATCGAGCCAGGCGGCGAGGATCTCGCTGAATCCGCCGACCAGCATGGCGGCGCTGAGGCGATCGATCTGCTCCGAACCGCCCCCGCCCCGGCGGCGCACGGTGTCCCGGCGGATCAGCTCGACGAGATCGAAGCCGGTCTGGAGCCGTCGGAGGTTGAGGGCTTCGTTCCCGAGGGCTTCCACGTAGAGGATCCGGCCGCGTCGTGGATCCTCGTCGACGAAGCGCACGGTGGCATCGACCTGGGCGCGGATGGCGTCGTGGGCGTCGTCACCCGCCGCGGTCACCGCCGCGGCGACGCGGGTCCGTAGCTCGGCCACGACCTGGTCGTAGACCGCGACCACCAGGGAGTCGAGCTCGTCGAAGCTCTCGTAGAAGTACCGCGGGTTGAGCCGGGCCTCGGCACACACGCCCCGCACCGTGGTGGCGGTGATCCCGCCCGACGCCAGCAGATCGAAGGCCGCGCTGACCAACAACTCACGTCGTTCTCGCTGGCGCTCTTCGGGGGAGAGGCCGTTCCAACGGGACGGACTGCGGGACGGAGGCGGAGAAGCTGGCAACGTGCGTAGCCTACCGACCTGCCGTGGGGCGGACGGCCACGGCTGCGCTCACGGCATGGGCTCGCGTGGGAACCCCTCCACCGTGTGCAGCACGACGCGGGTGGCGGTCTCGCGGACGCCGAGGCTCTCCTTGAGCCATCGCAGCAGGTCGTCGAGGTCCTGGATCGATCGGGCACGCACCCGGATCTGGTAGTCGAAGCCGCCGGTCACGTGAACGGCATCGACCACGTCGACGTGTTCGCGCAGGGCGTCGTCGATGCCCGACCAGGCCGCCCCGGGCGGCATCTGCAGATCGACCAGCGCGTCCACGGGCCGACCCGTCGCGGGCCCGCCCAGCCGGACGGTGAACCCGGCGATGGCCCCCGATTCGCGCAGCCGGCGGAGGCGTTGTGAGGCGGCGGAGAGCGACAGGTGGACCGCATCGGCGATGTCGGTGACCGATGCTCGACCGTCCTCGACGAGCAGGGTGAGAATCGTGCGGTCAATATCGTCCATGACCGTAGATCCTATAGCAATAGGCGGTACACAGGCGCGATGTGCGCAACCATTTCGGGACAATCGCCGCCATCATTGTTGTCATGCTGTTGTTGCTCGGATTCCTCACCGGATTGGCGCTGGTCGCTCCGGTCGGGCCCGTCGCGCTCACCCTGGTCGGCCTCGGTGCGGAGCAGGGTCGGCGGGCTGCGCTCGCCGGTGCTGGTGGTGTCGTGCTCGCTGATTCGCTCACCATGCCTGTGGCTCTGGGGAGCGCCGGGTTCCTCGGCGGCCTCGACGCCGGCATCGTCCGGTGGCTCGAGATCGTCATGGGCCTCGCCCTGCTCGCCATCGCAATCGTCACCATGGTCCATGCCGAGCGAGCGCGCGCCGCGTTGGGTTCGGTCCGGCGGCCGACGCGCACGCTGGCGGTCATGACGTTGTTGAACCCGCTCAGCCTGGTCGCCTGGATCGGCTTGGCCCTCGCCTTGCCGTCGAGCATCAGCACGCCGGTGGCGCTCGGCTCGTTCGGGGTCGGTGTCGTCGCCGCGTCGGCGCTGTGGCACACCGGTCTGGCCGCGGCATCGGGTTCGTTCGGCCACCGGCTGGGTGACGGATCTCGGACCACGATCACCCGATTGAGCGGCGTGGTCTTGCTGGTGATCGGCGGGGTGCTGGTCGCGTAGGTCACCGTCCGGCGACGAGGTTGCCGAACCGGTGCCGGGTCTCGCTCACCGACTGCTCCCGGAGGTAATGGGCCAGCTCGACTCGGCCGCTCCGCGTCACCGGATCGTCGGCGAGGTGGACGCCCGCGGCGATGGCGGCTCGACGGAGCTCGGTGGAGACCGGCCCGAGTACCCGGACACGCGGGGCGCCGAGCCGGTCGACCCGGGCGGTGAAGGACGCGTCGTCCTCGTCGGTCTCCCACGACTCGACGAGCGGAACGCCGCAGCGCCGGGCCGCCGAGCGGACCCGGTCCACGTGGGCGGTCGGGACGCCGCGACCGACTCGGAGCCCGACCGCTGGCAGTGGCCGGTACCGGAAGACGTTCGATTCGCAGAACAGGCCGGTCGGGTCGTGCCCGCGGCCGAACTCGTCGGCCCACCACCGATCGTCGTCGGCCTGTGCTGCGGCCAGCCACGGTGCGGCATCGATCGATGACGGCTCCGAGACCGGTATCCAGTGGCCGAGCTGCCGGACGTAGTTGGGCCCGCCTGCCTTGGAGCCTGGTCCCACCGACGAGCGCTTCCACCCGCCGAAGGGCTGGCGCTGCACGATGGCGCCGGTGATCGAGCGGTTGACGTAGGCGTTGCCGACCTCGACTCGATCGATCCACTCGTCGATCTCGTCGGGGTCGAGGGAGTGGATGCCGCCGGTCAGACCGAAGTCGCTGGAGTTCTGGATGGCGATGGCGTCGTCGAGGGTGCCGGCCCGCACGAGACCGAGGACCGGCCCGAAGCACTCGGTGCGGTGGAACCACGAGCCGGGCCGAACGCCGAGCCGGACCCCGGGGATCCAGAGCCGGTCGTCGTTGCCGATCGGGTGGGGCGCCACCAGCCACTCCTCGCCGGGTTCGAGAGTGGTCAGCGCCCGGCCCAGGTCGTCGCCGGGCGGGGTGATGAGGCCATTGACCACCGTCGGGAGATGGGTGGACGCACCGACTGCCAGACTCTCGACGGCATCGCGCAGCTGCCGACGGAAGCGGGGCGACTCGTAGACGGCGCCGACGCAGATGGCCAGGCTCGCCGCGGAACACTTCTGCCCGGCATGACCGAACGCCGATGCCACCAGGTCGCGCACGGCGAGGTCGATGTCGGCGTTGGGGGTGATGATGATGGCGTTCTTGCCCGACGTCTCGGCGAAGAGACGGATGGCCGGGTCCCACGACCGGAAGAGGTCCGCGGTCTGGATGCCTCCCGTGAGGATCACGGCATCGGCGCCGGTGACGAGGCGGCGTCCGACCTCGTTCTCCGGGGCACGGACGAACTGGAGGACGTCGTGGGGGACGCCGGCGGCCCAGCAGCACTCGGCCACAATCTCCGCGCAGCGAGGGGTCTCGGGCGCCGGCTTGAAGATCACCGCGTTGCCGGCCGCGAGCGCGGCGAGCACGCCGCTGGCCGGGATGGCCACCGGGAAGTTCCACGGGGGGATCACTGCGATGACGCCGAAGGGTTCGAAGCTCGCTCCGTCGGCCTCCAGGTCGAGACAGCGGTCGGCGTAGTAGTGGGCGAAATCGATCGCCTCGCAGATCTCGGGATCAGCTTGGGCGAAGGTCTTCCGTCCCTCGTGGGCCATGGCCGAGACGAGATCGTCGCGCCGATGGCGGAGTTGGTCGCCAACGGCACGGAGGATGTGCCGGCGTTCCTGGGGCGGCACCAACCCCCACGCCTTCTGGGCCACGCGTCCGCGGTCGAGCCGCTCGTCCATGCGGAGCAGGGAGGTGTCGACGTCGACGGTGGGGGGAGCCGACGGCGTGGCGACCGCCGCGGCGGCGCGCTCCCGGGTGTCGGCCACGGTGGGGTCGGACTCCGGTTCGTTCCGGAACGATTCGTCGTCCGGCGCGGACGCGGTGTTGCCGGCCGTTCGCCTCGCGTCGCTCGACACATCCCAACGCAGGTCGATCGCCAGCCGGAACGCGCGCTCCTGATCGGCGAACGCCGCGGTGCCCGGGGTCAGTCGGTCGAGGGCACGGAGGAAGTTGCCGACCGCAGCGTTCTCCTCCAGGCGGCGGAACAGGTAGCTGATGGCGACGTCGAAGTCCGCAGGATCGACGATCGGGGTGTACAGGAGCAGGCTGCCGGTGTCGTCGCGAATGGTCCGGGCCTGGGCCGGGGCCATGCCCTCGAGCATCTCGATCTCGACGCGGTCGCCGACACCTCGGGCGTCGGCCACCAGTCGGGCGAAGGCGATGTCGAACAGGTTGTGGCTCGCGATGCCGTAGCGAACGGCCCGCGTGCGCTCCTTCGTCAGGGCCCAGTCGACGCAGCGCTTGTAGTTGGCGTCGGTGTCGACCTTGCTGGGATACGGCGCCTGCTCCCAGCCGTGCATGGCGGCGTCGACCTTCTCCATGGCCAGGTTGGCGCCCTTGACCAGCCGGATCTTGATCGAGGCCCCACCGCCCGCCTGGCGTTCGGTGGCCCACCCCACCAGACGACGCAGGGCATCGAATGAATCCGGCAGGTAGGCCTGCAGCACGATGCCGGCCTCGACGTGGGCGAAGTCGGGCTCGTCCAGCACACGGCAGAACGCCGCCATGGTGAGCTCCAGGTCGTGGTATTCCTCCATGTCGAGATTGACGAAGGTGCCGCGCTGCGACGCGACCCGGAGCACCTCGCGCAGCCGCTCGCTGATCCGGTCGACGCTGTCGTCCCACGCCCAGTGGTTGAGCTGCGGGGCGATCGAGGAGATCTTCACCGAGACGTAGTCGATGCCCTCCCGGCCGAGCAGCTCCATGGTGGCGCCGAGCCGTTTGGCGGCCTCACGCTCGCCGAGCACGGCCTCGCCGAGGAGATTGACGTTGAGTGAAAACCCGGCCTCACGCCGGGCCCGCAGATGCGTCCGGAGCGCGCCGTCGCGAGCGTCGACGACCAGGTGCCCGACGATCTGACGCATGCGTCGCCGGGCGAGCGGCATGACGACGCCCGGGAGCAGCGGGGCCAGGTGGGCTCCGGACCGGAGCAGCAGGCGGTCGATCCGGCCGAGGAACCCGGGCAACGGTCCGGCCGCGGTGACCAGCTGGTGCAACTGGTGGGCGGCGACCCGCGCATCGTCGGGCCGGATGACCCGGTCGACGAACCGCATGGTGAACGCCACCCCGTCCGGGTCCTCGATGAGATCGTGCAACCGTTGCGCCGTCTCCCGATCCTCCGGGGTGGTGGCTGCCTCGGCCGCCTCCAACCACCGGTGGACCAGCTCGACCGCTCGGTCCGCCACGCCGGCGTCGTCGAGGGGAGGGACGTCGAACGAGGATGGTGAGCCGGTGGTGATGACCGTCACTCCTTGGTTGGAGCCGCCTCGGCGCAATGGCGCCGTGTACCGATCCATGATGTCCGATGGCCGGGGTCGGCGCGCGGCACGCGGCCTCTGCGGACCTCAGGTGGCGATGGCCACGACCGTGGCGCGGGTGGCGGCCACGAGATCGCCCGGGGCCAGACTGATCTCGAGGCCTCGGCGGCCGCCGCTCACGTGCACCTCGACGGCAGCGGCGAGGTGCTCGTCGACGAAGACGGGCAGCGGTCGCCGGTGGCCGAGCGGTGCGATGCCGCCCACCACGAACCCGGTGAGTCGCTCCGCTGCCGCCGGGTCGGCCATGGCCGCCTTCTTGACCCCTGTGGCCCGGGCCAGCGCCTTCAGGTCCAGTGATGCGCTGACCGGGACCACGGCGACCACGTGACGTCCGTCGTCGAGCCGGGCGACCAGCGTCTTGCCCACGGTGTCGGGATCGAGGCCGAGTTCGGTGACGAGCAACTCGCCGTACCCCCGGATCTCGTCTGCTCCGAGCTCGTACTCGGTCGTGCGGTACGGGACGTCGATGTCATCGAGGGCGCGGGTTGCGGGCGTCTGCACGGCGCCGGGCGCTCAGAGCGGTCGAGGCTGGTTGGGATCGCCCTGCTCGACGATGACCTCACCGTCGGATCGATCCTTCTCGACGATCCGGCCGGGGTGTTCGGCTTCGAGGTGCAGCTTCAGCTCCCACTTCGCGGCGTAGCGCAACTCGCAGAACGGGCACTGGGAGACGTCAGGCATCGGCACTCCTCGGGTCGGCGCCTAGAACTCGTCGAGCCAGGCCGGGGCCCGGTCGAGCAGGAAATGGGAGACGGCGAGACAGCGGTCGAGCGTGTCGCAGAGCTGCTCCTGGCCGAGGAACACGCGGGCGAGGGAGACCTCGACCTTGGCCACGATGGCCAACGAGCGTTCGGCGGCGTCGGTGACCGCCCCGAACGAATCGATGGCCGACACCTCGAGCGGCAGCTCCGGTCCGCCTTCGCCGGCGAGCTCGGTGGCGAGGACGAGGAGGTCGGGACCCTTGGGCAGGGGAGGGAGCGCCCAGGTGAAGATGAGCGGGAAGTGGAACTCGTCGGGCGGATCGTCGTCCTCGTCGATGGCCATGACGACGTCCTCGAACGCCAGCAGTGTCCGGGGGTCGACGTCGAGCGCGAGGTGGAGGTCGAGCGGGCCGCCACAGGCCTCCTCGGGGTGGAGGTCCACCTCCCACGCCTGGCGTAGTGAGTAGGTCTCGACGAAGTGGCGCTCGTCGTGGACGTGGAATCCATGGTCCACGGCGTGATCCTTGAGGTCGGCCACGAACCCGGCGACGTCGATCGATGCCATCGAGACCAGCCTGCCACGCGCTCCGTCGGCCCCGGACACCGGCCGCTACCGTCGCCCGGTGATGACGGACGACGATCTGCTCGCCGTGCTCGACGAGGCCGCCGACGCCGTCCGTCGGGCGCTCGACGGCCTCGACGACTGGGGCCTCGCCGGGACCCGTTCCGGCCAGTACCGCTCGGATCTGGCAGCCGACCGTGCCTGCCTGTCGGTGCTCGACGCCGCCGGGCTCGGCTGGCTGAGCGAGGAGTCGGGAATCGCCCATCGTGATCGCGACGTGGTGGTCATCGTGGATCCCGTCGATGGCTCGACCAACGCCAGCCGGGGGATCCCGTGGTATGCCACCAGCCTTTGTGCCGTCGACGCCGACGGGCCCCGGGCGGCGGTTGTGGTCAACCAGGCGAGCGGACGCCGCTACCGGGCGACGCGCGGCGGTGGGGCGACGGTCGATGGCGAGGCCCTGTGCCCTTCCGGTGCCACCGAGTTGTCCCGCGCGGTGATCGGCCTGTCCGGTTACCCGCCCCGCTACCTCGGGTGGAAGCAGTTTCGTGCCCTCGGGGCGGCCGCGCTCGACCTGTGCGCCGTGGCCGAAGGGGTGTTCGACGGCTACATCGACTGCTCGCCGAGCGCCCACGGATCGTGGGACTACGCCGGTGGTCTGTTGGTGTGCTTCGAGGCCGGGGTACCCGTGGTCGACGCCTTCGATCGCGAGCTGATCGTGCTGGGTCACACCGACCGGCGCACGCCGGTGGCCGGTGCGACCCAGGTGCTGCTGGACGAGCTGGTGGTTGCGCGCCGCACGCTGGCCTGGCCCGGCGATCCGGCGGTCACCTGAGCGCACCCCGACGGTCGCCGACGTGACCAAGACGACCGAGAATGCCGTCTGCGCTGTCACATGCCGTCGGTAGGATCGCCCGGTGTCCGGCCTCGTCCATCGCAGCGCGCTCAAGGTGTACGGCCGCTTGCCCGCCAGCATGCGCCGGCGCCTGGTGCGAGCGGTCTCCCCGTCGTTCACGGTGGGGGCGATGTGCATCATCGAGCGGGGCGACGGCTCCCTGCTACTGGTGCGGCACTCGTACCGGCAGCGTTGGGGAGTTCCCGGCGGCCTGCTCGAGCGCGGTGAGGACGCGCGGGCCGGCGCCCGCCGCGAGGTGCACGAGGAGGTGGGGCTGATGATCGAGATCCTCGGTGAGCCCGCGGTGGTGGTCGATCCCGAGCCGCAACGCGTCGACGTCATCTTCCGGTGCCGTCCGGCCCCCGGGGCCGACATCGACGGTGTCAGCCCCCGCTCGCCGGAGATCCTCGAAGCCCGCTGGTTCCGTCCCAGTTCCCTGCCCGAGTTGCAGTTCGAGACGGCCAGCGCGCTGGTCACGCTGGCCCGGGCTGCGACCTCACCCGTCGATCGTCGCTTGCCCGATCCGGTCTGGCCCCGGCTCGACTAATGGGGGCCGACCTGGTCGTGTAGGACTGGGTTCCGAGCCGCCGGCCGGTGAGCACTTACGTCGACAGGGGCCTTTGGATCTCTGGGCTCAGAACGTGCCCCGGCTGGTTGGTGAGGGCTGCTCGGAGCACCACTGGGATGTCGTGTCGCAGAGCACTGATCCATTAGTCCGCGCGGAGCGCTCTCCAGGTTCGAGTCCAATGATCCCGAGACCAGAAACCGAGGTGGCGATGACGTGATCTTCGTCGGAGACGACTGGGCCGAAGCCCACCACGACATCTACGTGTGCGACGAGGCCGGGGCCAAGCTCCTGGCTCGCCGGTTGCCCGAGGGCATCGAGGGGGTGACAGCACTGCATGAGCTGCTCGCCGAGCTGGTCGAGGAGCCCGCCGAGGTGGTGGTCGGGATCGAGACCGACCGGGGCCTGTGGGTCCAGTCGCTGATCGAGGCCGGTTACGCCGTGTACGCGATCAACCCGCGGGCGGCGTCGCGCTACCGGGATCGCCACACCGTGTCGGGCGCCAAGTCTGACCCAGGTGATGCGAAGCTGCTCGCAGAACTGGTTCGCACCGACCGGCACAATCACCGCCAGATCGCTGGCGACAGCGAGTTGGCCGAGGGCGTCAAGGTGCTCGCCCGTGCGCACCAGAACCTGATCTGGGACCGGACCCGGGCCACGAACCGGTTGCGCTGTTCGCTGCGCGAGTACTTCCCGGCCGCCCTGGCCACGTTCACCGATCTGGCCAATCGCGACACGCTGGCCGTGCTGGCCAAGGCGCCGACACCCGCCGAGGCCAAGGCACTGCCACTCGGGAAGGTGCGCTCCGCCCTCAAGGCCGGCGGGCGGCAACGCAACATCGATACACGGGCCCGGCAGATCATCGAAGGACTACGAGTCGAAGAGCTCGAAGCGCCACCGGCGGTGGTGTCGGCCTTCGCCGCCACCACCCGCTCGACCGTGGCGATCATCGGCGAACTCAACGCCCAGATCGCCGCCCTCGAGGCTGAGCTGGCCGACCATTTTGAACAGCACCCGGACGCCGACATCTACCTCTCCCAGCCAGGAATCGGTGTCATCCTCGGCGCCCGGGCGCTCGGCGAGTTCGGGGACGACCCGAACCGCTATGCCGACGCCAAGTCTCGCAAGAACTACGCCGGCACGTCACCCATCACCCGCGCATCGGGCAACCGACACGTCGCCCTCGCCCGGTTCATCCGCAACCGCCGCCTCGCCGATGCCATCGACCAATGGGCGTTCAGCTCGATCACGACCAGTCCCGGCGCCCGCGCCTACTACGACTACCAACGAGCGAAGGGACTCTCACACCACAAGGCGCTGCGTGCTCTCGGCAACCGCCTCGTCGGCATCCTCCACGGCTGCCTCCGCCACAACACCGTCTACGACGAACACACCGCCTGGGCCCACCGGCCCGAGAACGACCTGACCGAGGAGATCCGAGATGCCGCTTGACACCTACCGCCCCTGGGATGTCTGAGCCGACTCCCGCTACACCGCGAGCTTCTGGCGCCGGGTCCCCGGCGAGCACGGATGGCGCAGCTTGGTCAAGGCCTTGGCCTCGATCTGGCGGATCCGCTCTCGGGTCAGCTTGAAGTGGCGCCCCACTTCGTCGAGGGTCAACGGTCGCTCACCGACCAGGCCGAAGCGCAGCTCGAGCACCTGCCGCTCGCGGTCGGAAAGGGTGTAGAGCAGGTTGCGGATGGCGATCTTCTCCAGGCTGGCCGCGGCCACGTCGAAGGGGGCGTCGGCCTTTTCGTCGGGCAGCAGGTCGCCGAACTCGGTGGCGTCGTCGCCCACCCCGGCGGACAGTGAGATCACGTCGGCAGTGGCGCTGAGGGCGGTCTCGACCTTGTCGATGGTCATGCCGGTGAGCTCGGACAGCTCGGCCGCGGTGGGTTCGCGACCGAGCTCCTTGAGCAGGGTGCCGGAGGCTTTCGAGAGCATCGTGAGGGTGTCGACCACGTGCGACGGGAGCCGGATGGTGCGGCCCTTGTCGGCCACGCCCCGCCCGATGGCTTGGCGGATCCACCAGGTGGCATAGGTCGAGAACTTGAAGCCCTTGCGGTGGTCGAACTTCTCGACCGCCCGGATCAACCCGAGGTTGCCCTCCTGGATCAGGTCGAGCAGCGGCAGCCCGGTGGATTGGTAGCGCTTGGCGATCGACACCACCAGCCGCAGGTTGGATTGGATGAACCGCTGCTTGGCCTTGGCGGCCTCGCGGACGTCGCGTCGCAGGGTGGCCCGGACCGCTGGCGTGAGGTCGCCGAGCTCGAGCTGCTCCTCGGCGGCGAGGCCGGCCTCGATCTTCTGCGCCAGGTCGATCTCCTCGGCTGCGGTGAGCAGCGGGTACCGACCGATCTCGGTGAGGTACCGGCCGACGAGGTCGTCGGGCCCGCGTGCCCCCCGATGGCCACTGCGCTTCGGACCGGCCACCCGTACCTCCAACGTCGTCGGGTGCAACTGCTGTCTCGCTCGCTGACGGAATCGACGGTAGTCAGGGCGCCTGCAGCCATCGTGGATGCCCCACCCCGCCCGCTACCGTTCCCGACTCCGGGCGCGTAGCTCAGTTGGCTAGAGCGCTTCCCTTACAAGGAAGATGTCGGGGGTTCGAGTCCCTCCGCGCCCACTCCCGTGACCTGCGGAAACGCTGGACCGCCGGGCTCGAAGTCGTTGCGGCTGCAGCGTTCGTGCCCCAAGCGTGCCCCAACACAGCGGGCACCAGCGGCGACGGGCGGCCACTGATCGGTGCCGGACGGCGAGGATGGGCAGCAGGGCGGATCACAGAATCGGGAGTGATCGCACACGGATCGATCCCTCGCCGATCACGACGAGGCTGCCCGTGGCAAGCGCGTCCTCGAGCGCAGAAAGGTTCTCGACGAGGAGTTCGAGCATGGCGTCGGCGCGCCGGCCGGACGAGCGTCGGATGTAGAGGACGGACGGTGAGGTCGCCTTCGTCGATGCCAGCAGGGTGCCGAAGTCGGAATCTGCAGTGACCACGACGCGCTCATCATTCCGCGCGGCCTCGAGGATCGCGGAGTCGCGGGCCGACTCGAGTCCGAACTGGGCGGTGTGGACGGCGTCGTGTCCGAGGTCGTTCAGCCCGGCGGCCAGGCGCGGCGAGAGGCACTGGTCGACGAGGAACCTCACGCTGGACGAGTGAGTGGGAGCTCGCGGGCGCGCACGGCCTCGGCTGCGTAGTGCAACGCCTCGACGACGTCGTCGCCTTCGAGGTAGGGGAGGTCCTCGAGGATCTCCGCTGTCGTCATGCCGTCGGCGACCATGGCGACGACGGTCGCCACGGGGACGCGCAAGCCTCGGATGCACGGTGCCCCGCCCATGACGTCGGCGTCGACGGTGATCCGAGTGAACTCCACGTCGCCAGCGTACGACGGTCGTCGATCGATGGGCAGGCTGGAGTCTGAGTGACGGGGTCTCATCGAGGTTCTCCAAGGGCTCGGCGGGCGATGTGGTCGAGGGTGGCGCCGGTGTGCCTCAGATCGTGGAACCGCAGCCCGGCGAGGCCGACCTCCTCGACCGCGGGGTACCAGACCCGCCGCCGGAAGTTGTTCCGGCGGAGCGGCTCGCCCTCGGTCGACGTGAACACCAGCGCCGTCGCCGCCGGCTCGGTGAACCGGTCGAGGTGACCGACGAGCGCGTCGGCGACGACCTGGGGCAGGGTCACGGTCCGCGTGCCGGCTGCCGTCTTCGGTGGTGCGTCGAGCTCGATCGTGTTCTTGATCTCGCTGAGTTGCCCGGTGACGGTGATCGTGGAGCCGTCCGAGCTGATGCTCCGGCGCCGGAGGCCGGTCAGCTCGCCCCAACGGAGTCCGGAGTAGGCGGCGGTGAGGACGAGCACCTTCCAGCGGTCGTCGACGGCGTCGACGAGGGCCTGGACTTCCTCGGGTGTGGCAACGCGCATCTCGTCGGCGCGCTCGGTACCGGCGCCGCGCAGCCGGCACGGGTTCGCCCGACGTCCGCCATGAGGCAGGCATCGAACTCTGGTGGATCCATCACTACGCCAGCGGCGATGTCGACATCGTGGCGGTGACTACGGAATCTCCCCCTGGCTGACATGCCTTCTGTCGCTGCGGAGTGCCGGGTCTTCCGCCTGGAGGTCACCGGACACGTGGTTGATCGGTGCGGCCAGCGGCGTCGAGGCCTATGACCGGGAGCCCGCCGGCTACCAGCACGTCGGGGTGGGTCGAGACGTCCGCACTGGGACGCGGTGCACGTCGCACAAGCGTCTCCAGCGGCCCAGAAGCTGGGGTTTCTGGTTCCGGGACGCGTCACACGCCGTGGATGCGTCGGACGCGGCCCAGAACGGAGTCGCACCGAGTGCCGGCTATGTGCGGCATGCCGCTGGCGGGTTCAGCTAGGCCGCCGGATGGTCGCTCGGGGCGCTCATCGTTCGTAGCATCTTCCAGCCGCCGTCGCGGGTGAAGCGGATGACGAGCAGGGCGGCGATGGTGAGGAAGACGAGGTTGAGGTAGGTGGTGTAGTTCCAGGTGATCGACGCGTCGAGGACCTGCGCGTTGCGGGAGCTCGGGACGAGGCCGATCACACCGAAGATGACCTCGACCGCGTAACCGGCGCCGGCCATGGTCGCGTAGAAGGCGCCGAACAGGAACAGGGCCATCTTGGTGCCGTAGTACTTGCGGTAGATCAGCAGGATCGGGATGACGATGAGGTCGCCGAAGATGAAGCTGACGACGCCCCCGAAGCTGATGCCGCCGTTCCAGAGGACCGCGGCGAGAGGGACGTTGCCGATCGAGCACACGAAGCTGATCACCGCGACGAGGGGGCCGACCAGCGGCCCCCACAGCTTGGCGAGCAGGCTGTGGTCGACGAGGAAGAAGTCCTGCCAGAACCGGGCGGGCACCCACGCGGCGAGCGCACCGGCGATGAGGAGCCCGCCGACGATGTCGACCCAGATGCTGGCCCAGTTCATCACGAACCCGGTCGAGATGGCCGACCGGCCCGCGGGGCTGGCGACCCGGTGGGCGAGGCTGCCTGGCTCGGTGACGCTCAGGTCCATCCCGGCGTGGCCTTCCATGCGCCCCGAGATGCCCTTGTCGGCCTGGGTGCGGGCTGCGGTGAGAATGCGATCGCGGAGGAACAGGCGGAAAATCACTGCCAGGAACACGATCATCAGTGGGCCGCCGATGAACTCGGCGAGGGTGAACTGCCAGCCCATCAGCAATGCCAGGATCACGCCAAGCTCGATGACGAGGTTGGTGCTGGCGACCTCGAAGGCCATCGCGGCAGTGAAGTTGGCACCCTTGCGGAACAGCGAGCGGGCCATTGCGACCGAGGCGTAGCTGCACGACGACGACGCCGCCCCCAGCGCTGTCGCCGCTGCCAAGCTCTTCGGGTTGTCGTCGCCCATGACCCGGGTGATCGTGTCCCGGCCGGTGTCGTCAGTTGGATGCGGTCCAGTGAGCTCGGCTCGGGAATCCTGGTCCGAGAGCCGTCAACAAAACCAGCAGCCGGCGCGAAACAGGAGTACCATCGGAGCTGACACGGGGGTGATTCCCTTACCGTGTTGGACTCTGCCGCTCACGACGGCACCCTCCGGGAGCGTTGCCCCGGACCCTGGTAGCGATCAGCGCCTTTTGCGTGTACCGACCAGGGAAGCCAGCCGATGACGCTCACGGAGATCGCGCTCCCGCCCGACGCCTTGGTCGCATCGCGGTCCATCGAGGACGACGCCACCGTCGTCGTCCTTCGGGGAGAGGCGGACCTCGTCACCCGTGGCGTCATCAGCAGCGTGCTTGCTCGCGTCATCGCCGATCATGACGGGCCGGTCGTCGTCGACCTCGCCGAGATCGCATTCATCGACGCCGGCAGCATCCGCGTCCTCGCCCGGGCCGCACAGTTTCTGGGCGCCGGCGGCCGAGAGCTGACTCTGCGCTCGCCATCGCGGATCGCGGTCCGCGTGCTGACGCTGCTCGAGCTGTCACATCTGATCGCCAACCGGCCAGAAAGGAGGCACCCATGTACATCGGATTGGGAACCGTCGTGTTGATCCTCGCCGTCATCGTCCTCTTCATGATGATGCGCCGCAGGGCGTAGCAGCACTCCGTTCGGTTCAACCAAACGGAGTCCGAACCTCGGGGACCGCCTGCCGCGGTCCGCGAGTCACCAACAGAAAGTCAGGTACCCCATGGGCATCGTCGTGAGCATGTTGATGATTGCGGCTGGCGCCATCATGCGCTACGCCGTCACGGTAGAAGGCGACGGGTTCAATGTCGGCACGGTCGGCATGATCCTCATGATCGTCGGTGGTATCGGTGCCGTCCTCTCGATCGCCTACTGGGCGAGTTGGGGAGGCTTCCACCGGACCACCGTGGTCGGAACCGGCACGACAGAGGTGCGCGAGCGCGAGGTCCGCTGACGGCGCGCCGCCTTCGGGCACGAGGGCCATGCCGACCGTCTCGCGGGCGACCCCAAAACGTATTGCTCCACCGTTTGGACGAATTCGTCCTAGAGGCTTCGCAACAAAGGAAACCATCCACCCATGACCATTCTCATCGTCGTGATTGCCATCGTCGTTGTCGCCCTCGTAGTGGCCGTCGTTCTGCTCATGCAGCGTCGAACCGCGCGGCAGGCCGACGAGCACCGACTCGAAGCACAGCAACACCGCGACCACGCAGCGGCAGCGAGCCTGACCGCTGACCGCCAGCAAGCTGAGGCCCAGGAACGCACCGCCCGCGCCCGCGGTGAACAGATCGCGGCGGAAGAAAAGCTGGGCCAAGCTGACGCGAACCGGACCGAGGCCGCCGAGTTCGATGCCATGGCCGACGCCGTCGACCCCGATATCGCCGACCCGGACCCCGACGTCTAGCCCAGACCATGTCGTGTTCCTCGTCGCAGGATGGGGATCGAGAGCAGCCCGTGGCCGGCGATAGCCGTACCCGCTGCGCCCAGCACGCAACTTCGACCAACACCGCACCACCCCCGTTCGACCAACCAAAGGAGCCCAGCATGGGTGAGAAGACAGATCAGGTGAAAGGCCGCGCAAAAGAGGCCGTCGGCGACATCACCGACAACGACGACCTCAAGAACGAAGGCCGAGGCGACCGTCTCGCTGGCGAAGCCAAGGAGAAGCTCGGCGACGCCAAGAAGAAGGTCGAGAAGGTGATCGACAAGGCCAAGGACGCGGTACAGGGCAAATAGTCCGCGCGCCGTCATCAAAACGAGGAACGCTCGCTGAACCATGTCCGGTCTCGCGATCATCACCGAAGATGCACCGCGTGCTACCAGCCCGATGTCTGTCCCGTCGGCGCCATCTACTCGGAGGAACATGTTCCAGACGGGTCCCCGCAGAGCGCGAAGTACAACGCCGAGGATCCAAACGTGGGCCACGACCACAGGTTCTTCATCCAGCACAGCCGCGACGTCTTCGCTGACTAGGAGACTGCTGACATCGGAGGCGGTGTGCGACGGTGCAGACTCGGTTGGTGCGAGCGTTGACGGTCATCCCTGGTGTGGCCGGCTCGACGTCGGTGACCGCCGTAGGCGTGCCCGAGCTGCGCGATCGGTGAATGGGACATGTGCAGCAACGGCCGCTACACCGAACGCGGGATCAAGCAGCGCCACGGCTACGCGTCTCAGCGATACCGAATCGACCCGACGTTCGCGGTCAAAGCCGACCCGGCGCTGGGTGAGCTGGCCGTGCTCGTGGAACCAGCGAGCGTGGTGGCCAAGGCGTGGGATCACATCGAACGTATTGGCGGCCGGTCCGAGGCGTGGTCGCCGCGATCGGTCCTCGTATGCGGGGCGGGGCCCATCGGGCTGCTCGCTGCGCTCCTCGGTGTGCAGCGCGGCTACCCGGTCGTCGTCGTCGACCGGGTGAGCGACGGCCCCAAGCCCCGGCTCGTCGCTGACCTCGGCGCCGACTACCGCGTCGGCGAGATCGGGTCACTGGCGACATCCGCCGACATCGTGATCGAGTGCACCGGCGGGCCCGACGTGGTGGTCGACGTGCTCGCCAACACCAGTGCCGACGCGATCGTGTGCCTGACCGGCGTGTCGTCGGGGGGTCGGACGGTGCGGTTCGACGCGGGTGAGGTGAACCGCGAGATGGTGCTGGGCAACGCCGTCGTGTTCGGGTCGGTCAACGCCAACCGTCGCCACTACGAAGCGGCGGCATCCGCTCTCGGTGTGGCCGATCCGGACTGGTTGGCCCGCCTGATCACCCGACGCGTCACGCTCGATGCGTTCGCCGACGCGTTCGAGCGGCACCCCGGTGACATCAAGACCGTCATCACCTTCTCCACCTGAGCGACGGCGAGGTCGGCGTCGCCGGGTGGGCGTCGACCGTCAGCCCGCCGGCAGGGCCCGGAGCACCGCGGCATCGTCAGGGGATGCAGCCATGCCGAACGCGGCACTGAAGAGCCCTCGGTGCCCACACGGCAACGTCAGAGCGACCAGTACCGACTCGTCGTCGGGGTTGGAGTCACCTTCGAACCGGATGGTGTCGTCGACGACGGCGAAGCTGGCATCCACTGCGGCGTCGCAGGCGGGGCAGTGCAACCGGCCGCCGGAAGCGGCGCGCAGCTCGAGGTCGTACCCGAGGGCCTGGAGCCGCGCGACGGCTTCGAGCATGGTCTCCATCCAGCCAGTCTGGCCCACCTCGGCCGCGATGTCCCCGACACCTCTGCCGGTAAGAGCAGAGGCTTCAGGTGAGGCCGTGGGACGCCGAGCTCGCTGGCGGCGCCACGATCGGCGGGCGAGATCATACGTTGCCGGGCGATCAGATCATCGCTGCGACGCCGACGAAGGCGAGGATCAGGACGAACAGGATGCCGAGGAGGGGGGCGATGAACCGCACGTACTTGTTGTAGCCGACCTTGCCCAGTACCAACCCCCCCATGACGACCGCGGAGGTCGGGGTGAACAGGTTCATCCACCCCGACGCCGACTGGTAGGCCGTGACGGCGAGCGAGCGGGGAACGTCGGCGAAGTCGGAGAGCGGGGCGAGGATCGGCATGGCCAGACCCGCGTGTCCGGAGCTGGAGGGGACCAGGAATGCCACGGGGATGTTGAGGACGAAGAGCAGCCCGGCGAAGAGCGACGACGACGTGTCGGTGACCACGGATTCGAGGGCGTTGAGCACGGTGTCGGTGATGAGTGAGTTGTTCATGATCACCGTGACGCCGCGGGCGAGCACGATGATGAGGCCGGCGGCGATGAAGTCGCCGGCGCCGCTGGCGATGGTGTCGGTGAGCTCCTTCTCGCCGAGACGGGCCACGATGCCGATCACGACGGCCATCACCAGGAACAGCGCGGCGAGCTCGGGGAAGTACCAGTCGAGCTGCCCGTAGTACGAGGCCGCGTCGGGTCCGTTGATCACCTGCGCCCACGGAACGATCGCATAGATCATGAACGCGAACGTCCCGGCCATGAGCCACAGCACGGTGCGCCCTCGGCGGTCGAGCTCCGGGACGTCGGCTGCGACCTCGATGCTCTGGTCCGCGTCGCGGAACCCGACCAGCGACTTCGATGGATCGGCCGCGATCTTGCGGGCGTACCGGACGACGTAGGCGATGGTGACGGTGGTGAGGACCACGAGCATGAGCACGCGGAGCACGATGCCGTCGCCAACGGAGATGCCGGCCGCATCCGACGCCACGCCGGTGGCGAACGGGTTCACCGTGGAGGCCAGGGTGCCGACGCCGGCACCGAGGAGGATCACGCTCACCGCCGTCAACCGGTCGTAGCCCAGCTTGAGCATCAACGGCACGACCAGGGCGTAGAAGCCGAGCGTCTCCTCGGCCATCCCCTCCGTGGTCCCGCCCAGCGCGAAGAGGCACATGAGCACGATGATGAGGGGCACGCCACGGCCGCCGAACCGTTGACCGACCCGGGCGATGCCGGCGTCGATGGCTCCGGTGCGCATCGTGATGGTGATGAAGATGCCGATCGCCAGGACGAAGAGGAACACGCCGGCGGCGCCGAAGAGCTCGCCGCTCTCGTACGGGCCGATGAAGCCCGTTTCGGACGACTGCACGCCGTAGAGGCCGTTGATCGGGGCCATGTAGACCTCGTAGAGTCGGTCGTTCAACGACAGTCCCGGATCGACCTCCTCGTAGCTCCCCGGGATCGGCGCGCCGGTGTCGGGGTCGAAGGCGTACTGGCCGGTCGGCACGACGAACGCCAGCAGCCAGACGACGACGGTGACCACGAACAGCACGGTGAATGCGCTGGGGAAGCGCATCTTGCGCCTGGTGCCCTCCTCGGGCGGGGTGGCTGGCGGTTCTCCACCTTCCGAGGGCTGGGGAGCGTCGGTGACCGTCATATTGCACCTCGTCTGCCCGCGCTGGCGCGCTTCCATCGGACGTTTCGAACATTCCAATGTCTCGGGCGTGCGGGGAAGGGACCTTGGACCTTCTTTGGGGAATCTCGCGACCCGTGACCGATGGCGATCGGCGGGTGCACACTGAGCCGACGGTCCGCGAGATACGCGCCGCACGTCTTCGGGAACGAGGCGCAGCATGAACCATCACGTGGGTTCGGAGGTCGGACGACTCCATCGGGCGATCCTGCATCGGCCCGGTCTGGAGCTCGAGCGCCTGGCCCCGAGGAACAAGGACGACTTCCTCTTCGACGAGGTCCTGTGGGCCAAGAAAGCCAGGGAGGAGCACGACGCCTTCGCCGGAGCGCTTCGTGACTTGGGCGTGGACGTCCACCTGTTCGGCGATCTGCTCCTCGAGACCATCGAGATCCCCGAGGCCCGCAAGCACATCCTCGACATCGTGTTCGACGAACGGGTCTACGGCCCGATGGCGATCGACGCGATCCGCAATCTGTTCGACGCGATGAGCGCCGAGGATCTGGCGATCCATCTGGTGGGGGGAATCTCGAAGCGGGAGATCCTCGAGCACATCCACGAGCCGGCCTCGGTACCGTTCCGTGACTACCCGCTCGACCACCTCGTGCTGCCTCCACTGCCGAACATGCTGTTCACGCGGGACACCTCCGCATGGATCTACGGCGGGGTGTCGATCAACTCCATGCGCAAGAAGGCCCGCATGCGCGAGACGGTGAACTACGAAGCCGTCTACCGCTACCACCCGATGTTTGCCGGCGGCGACTTCGGGGTCTGGGCACCGGGCTCGTCCAGTGGGGTGGCAACCACGGAAGGTGGCGACATCCTCGTCCTCGGTCGCGGGTCGGTGCTGGTGGGCATGAGCGAGCGCACCCGGGCTGCCGGTGTCGAGCGGCTGGCGCAACGCCTGTTCTCGGCCGGCGCCGCCGAACGGATCGTGGCGTTGCGCATGCCGGAGCAACGCAGCTTCATGCACCTCGACACGGTGATGACGATGGTCGACGACCACACCTTCACGAAGTTCGCCGGTCTCGGCATGCTGCCGTCGTTCACGATCCGCCCGGGTGACAGCGACAAGGAGCTGGCGATCGACGAGCACGACGCCGACGAGATGCACGACGTGATCGCCGCCGCGCTCGGGATCGACCACATCGACGTGCTGACCGCGACGCAGGACGTCTGGTCGGCGGAGCGAGAGCAGTGGGACGACGGCTGCAACGTCTTGGCCGTCTCGCCCGGTGTCGTCGTCGCGTACGAACGGAACGTCATGACCAACACCTACCTGCGCAAGGAAGGTGTCGAGGTGGTCACCATCACCGGCAACGAACTCGGACGTGGGCGTGGCGGCCCCCGATGCATGACCTGTCCCGTCGAGCGGGAGGGCATCTGACGTGGCGATCGACCTGCACGGGCGGAACTTCCTCACCGACCTCGACCAGACGACCGACGAATGGAAGTACCTCCTCGAGTTCTCCGCCGAGCTGAAGGCGGCGAAGCGTGCCGGGACAGAGGTGCAGCACCTGCGCGGTCGGAACATTGCCCTGGTCTTCGAGAAGTCCTCGACACGGACGCGGTGCGCGTTCGAGGTGGCGGCGGCCGACCAGGGTGCGTCGACCACCTACCTCGGCCCGACGGGTTCGCACATCGGCCACAAGGAATCGATGGCCGACACCGCACGGGTGCTGGGCCGGATGTACGACGGCATCGAGTTCCGAGGGTCTGCGCACCGTAGCGTCGAGATCCTGGCCGAACGCTCGGGTGTGCCGGTGTGGAACGGGCTCACGGACGACTGGCACCCGACGCAGTCGTTGTGTGATGTGCTCACCATGTCCGAGCACGTGACGAAGCCCCTCGGCGAGATCTCCTTCGCCTACTGCGGTGACGCACGGAACAACGTCGCCAACTCACTCCTCGTGGCGGGTGCGATGTCGGGGATGGACGTTCGGATGGTGGCCCCGAAGTCGCTGTGGAACACCGACGAGGTCATCGCATCGGCAGCAGCGGTGGCGGCGAGGACCGGTGGACGGATCACCCACACCGACATCGTCGCCGACGGGGTCGCCGGTGTCGACTTCGTGTGCACCGACGTCTGGCTGTCGATGGGGGAGCCGAAGGAGCTGTGGCCCGAGCGCATCGAGCTGCTGCGCGACTTCCAGGTCGACATGGACATGTTGCGGGCCACCGGCAACCCCGAAGTCGGGTTCATGCACTGCCTTCCCGCCTTCCACAACACCCAGACCACCGTGGGCCGCCAGATCCAGGAGGTGACCGGCATGGAGGCGCTCGAGGTGACTGATGAAGTCTTCGAGTCGACGCACTCGATCGTGTTCGACCAGGCCGAGAATCGCATGCACACCATCAAGGCCGTCATGGTCGCCACGCTGGGTTCCTGATCGTGCGCATCGTCGCCGCCCTCGGTGGGAACGCGCTGCTGCGCCGTGGGCAGATCCCGGACGCGTCGGTGCAGGAGACCAACGTCGCCGCCGCCGCGGCCGCGCTGGCGCCGATCGCCGCCGAGCACGAGTTGGTCCTGACCCACGGGAACGGCCCCCAGGTCGGCGTGCTCGCGGTGCAGAGCGCGTCGGATCCGAACCTGAGCACGCCGTATCCCTTCGACGTGCTCGGCGCTCAGACCCAGGGGATGATCGGATACTGGCTGCTCCAGGCGTTGCAGAACGCGATCCCGCACCGGCAGATCGCCAGCATCATCAACCAGACACTGGTCTCGGCGGCCGATCCGGCTTTCGCCGACCCGACCAAGTTCATCGGGGAGGTCTACGACGAGGAGACGGCGAGGCGGCTGGCCGATGCTCGGGGCTGGACCGTGAAGCCCGATGGCGAGGATTGGAGACGGGTCGTGGGATCCCCAGAACCACTGCGCGTGGTGGAGACGAGCCTGATCCGGCAGCTGCTCGACTCGGGAGCGATCGTGGTCTGTGCCGGGGGCGGGGGTGTGCCGGTGATCCGGAACGAAGCCGGGAAGCTCGATGGTGTGGAGGCGGTGGTGGACAAGGACATGACCGCGTCACTGCTCGCCGTCGCCCTCGACGCCGATGTGTTGTTGATCCTCACCGACGTCGCCCATGTGTCCCGACACTTCGACACGCCGGATGAGGAACCCATCGGGCGCGTCACCCCGGCCGCGATCCGCCGTGAGCAGTTCCCCGCCGGATCCATGGGCCCGAAGGTCGAAGCTGCCTGCCGCTTTGTCGAGATCACGGGTGGTGCGGCGGTGATCGGGCGGCTCGAGGACGCGCAGGCGATCCTCGACGGGACCGCAGGCACGATCGTCACACCGACCGGCCTCGACGGGCCTCGTCCGGCCCACGGCAGCTCCACGGGGAGCGTGCGGCGTCGCTGGGGCGTTGCGCAGTCGTCTCAGACCTCATAGGGTCCATGCCGAGTTCTCTCGCTCCGGTCCTCGGCGGGTGGGTTCGGTCGTCCCAAGCCCCGGCGGCGCCGTCGAGTCGCGCGCGGAACGGGAGGACGACATGGATCGGCCAGTGAGCCGACACGAGCCACGGGAGCCGTCGGGCGCAGGTTGCAGCCGGATCCCGGCATGTGAGCTGCGCCTGTACCGACGTGCGCTCACCGAGGAGGTCGACGTTCCGGTCGAACCGGTCATCGATCTGGTGGGCATGGTCGTACACCGGATTTTCGGAATCGGGCTCACTCTCGAGGCGGTGGCCAACCTGGTGAAGAACCCTGACACCGATCAGCTGGCGGCTGCGGCGCATGCTCGGCTCGAGCTCGCGGTCGAGGAGCTCGATGGGTTGATCCGAGATCTCCGCATGGCGGCATTCGAAGCGGCCAGCACTGGTCACATGGCCGTGACGGTGTCGACGGGCAGGGACGACTCGTTGGTGGGAACGGAGGCCATCCGCTTGGCGTCTGCTCACATCGAACGCGCCTCGTCGCTGCTGGCCGCGCATCAACCTCCACCAGAGCACGGAGCAGCCTGGTGGTCGGTCGAGACGGCGCACCGGAGCCTGCGTGGCGCATCGGTTGCATTGGCCGGTTCCTCGCGACACGGTGGGGTGGCACGGTGACACCGAGCACTGGCCGTCGGTTCGTGGGTCCGGCGTCGATGGCATCAGAGTCTCTCGTTCGGACCGACCGTGTCCGAGGCGTGCCGATCATCACGCCATGGGGAGCCCTCGACGCCATGAGCTTGGCCGAGGTCGGTCACCTCTTGGCCGCGCACCGTGGTGGACCGATGATGCTCGACCTCAGCGATTGCATCCTGTGCGACATCGCCGTGCTTGCCGAGGTCGACCCGGCCGTGTGGGGCCTGGCCTCGGACCAGGTTTGCGTGGTGTGTAGCCGCCTGACCGGACGACAGTTGCTGTCCCGAATCGGCGTTGCCGATCGGGTCGCCGTCTTCGGCCGACGAGAGGACGCACTCCAAGCACGGATTCTGTGCGAATCTGGCTACGGGCTCGGCTGGGACACGAGGATTCGCGCCGACCGGTGACGCGCCGGTGACCGTTGTCGGGGGTGATGAGCGGTGGCACACGAGCGACTTCAGCGGATCCTGGCACTGTTCGGGGCCGACGACGGTCGAGCCATGGGAGCACGGTTGTGCGAAGTGTGTGCCGAGGCGACCGCCTTCACCGGTGCGGGGATCATGCTGATGTCGGGCGAGCTGTCGCAAGGCTCTGTGTGCAGCTCGGATGCCACGAGTGCAGCCTTGGAGGAGTTGCAGTTCACGATGGGCGAAGGACCCTGCGTCGATGCCTACCACCAGGACCGGCCGGTCCTGGAGCCCGATCTGGTCGATCCGGCCACGCCCCGCTGGCCGGGGTTCACCCCGGACGCGCTCGCCGTCGGCGCTCGCGCCATCTTCGGCTTTCCGATGCAGGTCGGCGCGGTTCGCCTCGGTGCCCTCAACCTCTACCGCGACCAACCGGGACCGATCTCCGACGACCAGCACGCCGACGCGCTCGTCATGGCCCAGGTTGCGGCCCGCCAGGTGCTGGCCATGCAGGCCGACGCGCCCGCGGGGGCGCTCGCCGACGAGTTGGAGACCGGCGGGAACTTCCGGTTCGTCGTTCACCAGGCATCTGGCATGGTTGCCGCCCAACTCGAGGTCGGTGTCGCCGAAGCGCTCATCCGGCTCCGCGCTCACGCCTTCGCCGAACAGCGCTCGCTCACCGACATCGCAAGCGACGTCGTCGAGCGCCGCCTGCGCTTCACCTGACGCGACCCGACGGCGATTCGGGGCCCGATGCCAGGCCGGACCCGGATGTCCGGACAACATCTCGCACTACGCTCACCTACATCGGCTGCCATGGAGCGGCGCTAACTGCAGACGGGGGATTCCCATGTCCAGAGAGGACACACTGGCGACGACGCTCGTCGCACTCGCCGACACCATGGTCGATGACTTCGATGTGGTCGACCTCCTCACACTTCTCGTCGACCGTTGCGTCGAACTCCTCGACGTCTCCGCCGCCGGACTGATGCTCGTCGGTACCGACGGGACCCTGGGGCTGGCGGCATCGTCGGACGAGACGATGCGAATGGTGGAGTTGCTCGAGCTCCAGGCCGAACAAGGCCCTTGCCTCGATTGCTACCGCAGCGGTGACCAGGTCCTGAACGTGCACCTCGACGCGGCGCCCGGCCGGTGGCCGACGTTCACACCCGTGGCCATCGACGCCGGCTTCAAGACCGTGCATGCGCTCCCGCTCCGCCTCCGGGGCCGCATTCTCGGTGGCCTCAACCTGTTCTCCAGCGAGCGACGCGGACTGTCCGCGGCCGACGCATCTGCCGGGCAAGCCCTCGCCGACATGGCCACCATCGCCGTCCTGCAACACCGCGCCGCCAGCGAAGCGCAGCTGATCAACGAACAGCTCCAACACGCGCTCACCAGCCGCATCATCATCGAACAAGCCAAGGGCATGCTCTCTGAACGCGCCGGGATCGACATGGTCGAGTCCTTCGCCCGTCTGCGCTCCCATGCCCGGGGCAACAACCTGCGCCTCGTCGACGTGGCGCAGACCTTCATCGACGGCGGTCTCGTCGCCAACGCCCTCGCGCCGCGCAACCCCAGCAGCGGCCCCGACTCGCGCTAGCTGTCGCTGGGGGCCTCAACGCACCACGCCACGACCCTCCCGCGCAGCAACCGCCCTGGACCACGACACTGTCGATCCGCGGAGTGCGCAGCCATGGCTCCCGAGGTTCTCGCGCCGGTTTCTCAGAACGGGAGTACGATGGCGGTTGACACGGGGGTGTTCCCAAGCCGTGTTGGACCTTGCCGTCCCGACGGCACCCTCCGGGAGCGTTGCTCCGGACCCTGGTAGCGCATTCAGCGTTCGAGCATGACAACCAGGGAAGGCAGCCGATGAGGCTCACCGGGGCTTCGCAGTCCACCGGGCCCGCCAACGAATTCGGCGCGTCGGTGTTCGCCGACGACATGGCCGTCGTCGTGAGGTCACGCGTCGCCGACCCGGAACACCGGTCGCAATACGGCTGTCGCAGAAAGGAGTCCGGTATGTACATCGGCTTGGGAACCATCCTGCTCATCATTCTCGTCGTCGTCCTGGTCAAGGCCCTCAGGTGACGGGGAACGGAGCGCCAGCAACTGTCGCTCCGAACGTGAGCGAACACGCGTGCCCGCATCCTGCGAGCCGCACAGAAGGAAGAAGGACGTCCAAATGGGCATCGTCGTGAGCATGTTTCTGATCGCTGCAGGCGCAATCATGCGTTATGCGGTCACGGCCGAAGGCAACGGGTTCAATGTCGGCACCGCAGGCATGGTGTTGATGGTTGTGGGGATTGTCGGCGGCGTTCTCTCCATCGTCTTCTGGGCGAGTTGGGGCGGATTCGCTCGGCCCGGTCGCCGCACGGCCGTGACCGGAACAACCACCGAAACCGTCGTTCGCGAGCGCGAGCGTGAGGTCCGGTAGTCCTCATCGCGAAGCGTTCGCACCGACAACCACAACGACCAGGAGAACCCTCATGAAGGCACTCGTCTACCACGGACCCGGAAACAAGACTTGGGAAGATGTCCCCGAGCCCACGATCATCGACGACACCGATGCGGTGGTCCGGGTCGATGCCACCACGATCTGCGGCACCGACCTGCACATCCTCAAAGGTGACGTTCCCGCGGTCACGGACGGGCGGATCCTCGGCCACGAAGCCGTCGGCACCGTCCACGAGATCGGCGCTGGCGTCAAGACGGTCGCGGTCGGTGATCGCGTGCTCGTCTCGTGCATCAGCGCATGTGGTGCATGTCGATATTGCCGAGAAGGCCGTTACGGCCAGTGCCTCGGTGGCGGTGGCTGGATCCTCGGCAACACGATCGACGGCACCCAGGCTGAATACGTCCGTGTCCCGTTCGCCGACAACTCCACCTATCCCGTGCCGGCAGGCGCCAGCGACGAGCAGATCCTCATGCTCGCCGACATCCTGCCCACCGGCTACGAGGTCGGTGTGTTGAACGGAGCCGTCCAGCCGGGCGACGTCGTCGCGGTCGTGGGCGCCGGCCCCATCGGGCTGTCGGCGATCATGGGGGCTCGTCTGTTCAGCCCGAGCCACATCGTCGCCATCGACCTCGACGACAAGCGACTCGAGGCCGCGAAGCAGTTCGGGGCCGACATCGTCGTGAACCCTTCCCGCGAAGACGTCGAGGCCGTCGTGGCCGAGCTCACCGGAGGTCTCGGCACGGACGTGGCCATCGAAGCGGTCGGCGTTCCCGCCACCTTCGAGCAAGCCGTCCGCCTGGCCCGGCCGGGCGGACACGTCGCCAACATCGGCGTCCACGGCACATCGGCGACGCTGCACCTCGAAGACATCTGGAGCCGCGACCTGAGGATCACCACCGGGCTCGTCGACACCAACACCACGCCGACGCTGCTCCGCCTCGTCACGAGCAACCAGCTCGACGCCGACCGCTTCGTGACCCACCACTTCACCCTCGATCAGATGGACGAGGCCTACGAGACCTTCGGCGACGCCGCCAACACCGGTGCACTCAAGGTTGTGCTCACCCGCAGCTGACCAGCGTGACGAGGGGTCCATGACGCAGAGGCCGTTGTCTTCTGCATCGATCATCGGAGAATAGAAACGGTCAATCGCTTGTTGAAAGGAGAGATGATCGAGCCAGCGGACCTCCTCGACGAGGATCGGAACGCGGCGATTGGCAGCGTCTCCCGTCTGGAGCGCCGGGGACGGTGGTGGCTGGTGCTCTCGTTCCTCGCGTGCCCTTGCCACCTGCCGCTGACGCTGGTCCTGCTGGCGACGGCCCTCGGCGGCACCGCTGTCGGCGCGCTGTTGCGCGACCACGGTTGGGTCGCTGGCGCCGTCATCGCTGCCGCGTGGCTGGCGGGCACCGGCCGCGGTCTCCTGCTGATCCGGCGCGGGCAACGCGAGGGCTTCGCGTGCCCGGTTCGGACGGGCTGAGCGCGGCCGCGCTGTGAGGCGCCCGCGATCTGTCGACCTGGCCGGCACCCTGCGCGGAACTCCGGCTGACGCACGCCACTGGTGTGGTGCAGCGGGTTCTCGACATCGACGGCTGGGCACGGGTCCCCGACATGGGACCGGGGACGTCGTATATCCCGGTGTACTGCGTGGCCTGACGGCGGCTTCAACCACCCGTCGCGGTGGCGATGTAGTCGGTGAAGCCGTCGATCGAATCGAGTTGCGGGTAGTCCCGTTCGGGGATGTCGATACCGGTCTCCTCGTGCACTGCGGTGACGAGGTTGAGGAAGTCCATCGAGTCGAGATCGAGGGTGTCCTGCAGCGGGGCACCGGGATCGGCCTCCGCCAGGTCGACCTCGGGAGCGATCCGGTGGATGAGACGGTCGATGAGGGCACGTGCGTCGGTGGAGTTCACAGGTCCTCCGGGGACTGGAGCAGCTGGTCGATGCGGGCGAGGAAGCGAGCGCCTTCGTGGCCGTCGGACGCCCGATGGTCGGCGGCGAGCGAGGCTCGGACGACCGGTCGGACCCCGAGCATCCCGTCGGCCGCCCACGGTCGCTCGTTGATCTTCCCGAATCCGACCAGCGCGACCTGCGGCGGATAGATCACGCCGAACACCTCGTCGGCGCCTTGATCGCCGAGGTTGGTGATGGTGATCGTCGGATCGACGAGATCGGAGCTGCGCAACTTCCCGGCCCGGGCTCGTTGCACGAGGCCGCGCAACGCCTCCATCACCTGGACCACGTCGAGCTGATCCGCGTCCTGGATGGCCGGGGCCACCAGGCCACCGCCCCGGAGCGAGATCGCCACACCGAGGTGCACCGCGGTCGAGGGGTTGAACGCGTCGTCGATCCACGTCCCGTTCACGACCGAGATCTCGCCTGCGGCCCGGGCGACGGCCCGGAACAGGACCGCGGCGGGGAGCACCCGTTCGGTCACGGGTCGGTCAGCGTTCAGGTCGGCGAGCCAGGTGGAAGCGGCGTCGAGGTCGATGGTGGTGGCCAGGTAGTAGTGGGGGATCTCCCGGGCCGATCGGGCCATCAGGGCCCCGACCGCTCGTCGGGTGTCGAGGCGGCGAGCCGGTTGGTCCGGGGTCGGGGCCGGTCGTGCTCGCTCCGGCGCTTCGACCGTCGTGGTGCCGCCGGCGAGATCGCCGGCGAGGACCGCGCCATCCGGGCCCGAGCCGGTGATCTGGCGCAGGTCGATGCCGTCGTGCGCCGCGGCCCGACGGGCCATCGGCGACGCCCGGACGAAGGCCGGCGCCTCCGCCGCCGCGCCGAGCGGGGCCGCCATCGCCGGTGCGGTGACTGCGGCTGGCGGTGCGATCACCGGTGCCTCCGTCGCAGTCGCAGTCGCCGGGGCCGGAGGGACGGTGACCGTGGCCGGGGCCCCGATCGCCCGCAGGCGGGCCAGCGGCGTACCGACGGCCACCTCGACCCCGGGGTCGATCAGCAGCTCGTCGACCACCCCGGATTCGAACACCTCGACCTCGATGGTCGACTTGTCGGTGTCGACGACGGCCACGATGTCGCCGCGGTGCACGACGTCCCCCGGCTGCACCCGCCACTCGACGATCGTGCCGGCGTCCATGTCGGCGCCCAGCACGGGCATGCAGAACTCACCCAACGGTCGCGCCTCCCACCACCTGCCGAGCGGCGGCAACGACATCGGCGACCTGGGGGAGGGCTGCCTCCTCCATCTGGCGGGCGTACGGCATCGGCACCTCGGCGGCGCACACCCGGCCGATGGGTGCATCCAGGTCGTAGAAGGCGCCTTCGGTGATGCGGGCGCTCACCTCGGCGGCCAGGCTGCCGGTGCGCCACCCCTCGTCGACGATCACCGCCCGGTGCGTCCGTGTCACCGACGACAGGATGGTCTCGTCGTCGAGCGGGCGGAGCGTCCGTAGGTCGATGACGTCGCAGGTGATGCCGTCGAGGGCGAGGGCATCGGCCGCGTCGAGCACCTTGCCCAGCGACCCGCCGTAGGTGACGAGCGAGACGTCGTCGCCGTGTCGCCGGATCGCAGCTCGATCGATGTCGACGGGGCCGGCATCGTCGGCCAGTTCGCCGCTGAGCCCGTAGAGGCCACCGTGTTCGAAGATGATCACCGGATCGGGATCGCACAGCGCGGTCCACAACATGCCGCGCGCGTCCTCCAACGTGGCGGGGGCCACGACGCGAATCCCCGGGACGGACGCGTACCAGGACTCGAAGCTGTGGGAGTGCTGGGCGGCCAGCTGCCGGCCGGCGCCCGTGGTCATGCGGATGACGAGGGGGACGTTGAACTGGCCGCCCGACATGTGCAGCACCGTGGCGGCGTTGTTCACGATCTGGTCCATCGCCAGCAGGCTGAAGTTCACGGTCATGACCTCGACGATGGGACGCATGCCGTTCATCGCCGCGCCGACGCCGGCACCGACGAACGCCGACTCCGACAGGGGGGTGTCTCGGATCCGGTCCGGCCCGAACTCCTCCAGCAGGCCGAGGGTGACGGCGAAGCACCCGCCGTACCGGCCCACGTCTTCGCCCATCACGAAGACACGCTCGTCGCGACGGAGAGCCTCGCGGATGGCCTCCCGCATCGCCTCCCGGTAGGTGGTCTTCATGATGTCGCCTCGCTGTGCACGAATCGCAGGAGGTCGTCGACCGGCTCCTCGTCTGCGGCCTCGGCGAAGCCCACCGCATCGTCGATCTCGGCGGCAACTTCCGCGTCGATCTCGTCGACCGCGCCTTCGTCGAGCGCGCCGCGATCACGCAGCCGAGCGGTCAGCGTCTCGATCGGGTCGCGGTGCTTCCACTCCTCGACCTCTTCCTTGCTCCGGTAGAGCTCGGGGTCGTACATCGAATGGGCTCGGAAGCGGTAGGTGCGCATCTCGAGGAACACCGGTCCGCCGCCGGCCCGGATCTGACGGGTCGCCTGCCCGGCGGCTTCGGCCACGGCGAGCACGTCCATCCCGTCGACGCTCCACGCCGGCATGTCGTAGCTCTCCGCCTTGCGGACCATGTCGGTCTCGGACTCGGATCGGTCCAGCGCCGTCCCCATCGCGTAGAGGTTGTTCTCGCACACGAACAGGACGGGGAGTTGCCACAGCGCGGCCAGGTTCATCGACTCGTGGAACTCACCTTCGGCCACGGCTCCCTCACCGAACACACACGCCGTGATGATCCGCTGACCCCGCATCCGGTCGGCCAGGGCGAGGCCCACGGCGACCGGCAATCCGCCACCGACGATGGCGTTGCCGCCGTAGAAGCGGTGGGCGCGGTCGAAGATGTGCATCGAGCCGCCTCGCCCGCGACAGGTGCCGGACACCTTGCCGTACATCTCCGCCATGATCACCGTGGCCGGGATCCCGCGGGCGAGGGCGTGGCCGTGCTCCCGGTAGGTCCCGACGACGGCGTCGTCGGGCTCGAGGGCGCGGTTCAGGCCCACGGCCACGGCCTCCTCACCGATGGAGAGGTGGAGGAACCCGTGGATCCGCCCCGCGCTGTACAACTCGATGCAGCGCTCCTCGAACCGGCGGACCAGGAGCAGGTCGTGGAGCAGCTTCCGCCCCTCGGTGTGGTCCAGGACCGGGTCGGACTCCATGGTGCCGGTCATGTGTCGTCCTCGAGCATCGACAGGTCGCCCTCGGGGAGGCCGAGGGCCCGGGCTCGCAGCAAGCGACGCATGATCTTGCCGCTCTTGGTCTTGGGCAGGTGGGCGTCGAAGACGATGGATCGAGGAGCGACCGCCGGCCCGAGGTGCTTGCGGGCGTGACCGAGCAGCTCGGAGCGAAGGTCCTCGGTCTCCTCGACGCCGGGTCGCAGGCTGACGTAGGCCTGTACCACCTCGCCGGCCACCTCGTCGGGCACGCCGATCACGCCGGCCTCGACGACCGCGGGATGGTCGAGGAGCGCCCGCTCCACCTCGACCGGACCGATCAGGTGACCGGCGGACTTGATCACGTCGTCGGCCCGCCCGTCGAACCAGAACCACCCTTCGGCGTCGCGGTGGGCGGCGTCGCCGGTCAGGTACCAACCACCGGCGAAGCAGGCGGAGTACCGCTCGTCGTCGTGGAGGTACCCCCGGAACATCGATGGCCACCCGGGGCGCAGCGCGATCTCGCCGGTCACGCCGGCTTCCTCCACCTCGCGCACCGCACCGTCGGTCACCGCGGCCCGCCCGTTGGCGCCACGAGCCAGGATCGTCGCCTCCACGCCGGGGAGCGGTCGGCCCATGGATCCCGCCCGCACCGGGACGTCGGCCGAGTTGGCGATCATGATCCCACCGGTCTCGGTCTGCCACCAGTTGTCGTGGATCGGGGTGCCGAGTGCGTCGCGACCCCATTCCACCGCGTCGGCCGCCAGCGCCTCGCCGACGCTGGCGACGAAGCGGAGCTGGGACAGGTCGTACTCGGAGGCGAGCTCCGCGCCGGTCCGCATCAGCATCCGGATGGCGGTGGGCGCGGTGTACCAGACGTTGACCCGCTGGTCCTGGAGGAACCGGTACCACCGCGCCGCGTCGAAGTCGGCCTCGTCGACGACGATCGTCGCGCCGTGGGTGAGCGGGGCGACGATGCCGTAGGAGACGCCGGTGACCCAGCCGGGATCGGCGGTGCACCAGAACACGTCGTCACCGTGTAGGTCCAGGGCGAGTGCGGCCGTGGCATGGTGGGCGACGACCGCGCCGTGGACGTGGATGGCGCCCTTCGGCGTCCCGGTGGTGCCGCTCGTGAAGTGGAGCAACGCCATGTCCTCGGGGTCGGTCGGGGGGATGGTGAACTCGGGTGACGCCGCCTCCATCAGCGTGCCGAAGTCCAGTGCGCAGTCCTCGGAACCGCCGTCGGAGCCCACCAGGAGGACGTACTCGAGGTCGGGCAGGGCGTCGCGGATCGGTGCGACCTTGCGGTGGTAGAGCGCGGGGGTGGTCACCAGGACGCGACCGTCGCCGCGCCAGATCCGCTGATGGATCGGATCGGGGCCGAAGACCGAGAACAGCGGGCTCACCACGCTGGTGTTTTTCAACGCGCCGAGCACGGTGACGTACAGCTCCGGCACCCGGCCCAGCAGGGTGAACACCCGATCGCCCTTGCCGACCCCCAGGTCCCGCAGGACGTTGGCGAAGCGGTTGGTCCGCGCCGCCAGATCCGCGTAGGTGGCCTCGGTGGTGCTCCCGTCCCGGGCCACCCACCGGAAGGCGACCCGTCCGGCGTTCGAGCCGCGAGCGTGGCGGTCGACAGCCTCGTAGGCCATGTTGAGCCCCTGCCCTCCGGGCAGGCCGTCGAGCTCGTCGCGAGCGTGTGCCCACCACGTCTCGCGGGCCAGCGGGGCGGGCGCGACCTGGCTGGCCACCGCGATCAGCCGCCGTCGGCGAGAGTGGGTGATTCCTCGGCCAGGAACTCGAGGAAGGCCTCGTAGCCCCGGGGGGCGTACACCGAGGCGGTGCCGCCGTCCATCAACAGCGCGACGCCGAGCAGTTCGGCGACCTCTTCCGGGCTGGCACCGGCTCGGGCCGCGGCCTTGGCGTGGTAGGCGATGCACCCGTCGCAGCGCTTGACCACCGAGATCGCCAGCGCGACCGCTTCCTTCAGGCGAGCCGGCAAGACGCCGTCGGCCATGGCCGCGCCGTGGAGGGCCTGGAACCCGGTCCAGGTCTCCGGGATGGCGTGACGGAGCTCTTTGGTCGGTTGGCGAAGTTCCTGCAGTACCTGACCATGATCCATGGCCGCACCTCCTGCCTCGCCAGTGATTCTTCGGCACCCAGGCTGTCGGGCGGAAGGGGCGAAGGTCCCCCAGGTAGCGCCGTTCGGCGGGTGTTCGCCTCGTCGGGACATTCGGCCCTGGCCGGTTTCCCGGTTGACGGGGACGATGGTCTCGTGAGCACGACGACGAGCCCGGACGGGTCGGAGCGGACCGTCCCCGTCCCCGACGGCACGATCGTGGTGCGCCCGGCGGAACCAGCGGATGCCGACGGGGTCTACACCCTCTATGCCGAGCTGGACGCGACCGATCGCTACCGCCGGTTCTTCTCCGGCTACCGGCCGGCCCGGGCGTCGATCGACGGTGAGGTCCGGGCGGTGGAAACCGGCGGCTTCACAGCTGTCGCCGAGCATCGGGTCGGCGACGGGAGCGAGGGGGGAACCGCGGTGGACATCGTCGGCACCGCCAGCTGGGTGCCCCTGCCCGACGGCGATGGGGAACTGGCCATCACCGTGGCGAAGCCGTGGCGGGGGTGGCTCGGCCCGTATCTGCTCGACTACCTCCTCGAGCAGGCCGCGGCGCGTGGTGTCACCAACCTGCAAGCCGAGATCCTCGTGCAGAACCGGACGATGCTGGCGATCGCGCATGCTCGGGGCTACGTCGCCGTGAGCCATCCCGACCAGTGCGTCATCCGCCTGGCGCTGGGCGCTGCCCACGGGACACCCGACTGGCCGTCCGGCGATGATGCCATCCGGATCCTCGTCGAGGTCCCCGGCGGCCACTGGCACGCCGAGTCCGCCGCGCAGGATGCGGGGGTGCAGACGCTGACCTGTTCGGGTCCGTCGCACTTCGGTGGGAGGGGGTGTCCCGAGCTGGCCGGGACGCCGTGTCCGCTGGCGGCGGGGGCTGATGCCATCGTGGTCTGCCGCCCTCCCGAGGACGACGATTCGTGGAACGAGCTACGGGCGGCCCACCTCCGCCTCCATTCCGAGGTGCCGGTCTTCGTCGAGTGTCGGCGCGGGGAGACACCCCGCGCCGGTGAGCGGTCGGTCCCGCCGGGCGACGACGCCGCGGTCGTGCGGTTCGTCCGCGGTTCGTCGGCCGATCACGACTGACGCCGGGCGCTGACCCCTCCGAGGGCCGACCGGGCGTCGTCAGCCGACGCGGTGACGGACGTCGGCGACCGTGGCGCGGACTGCGTCCCGGAAGGCGCGTGCCATCTCCTTGGCGTTCTCCCGGACGGCGACATCGTCGACGGCATCACCGATGGCGTCCATGGTCTCCTCGACGGCGGCCTTGACCCGATCGAACCCGCAGGCCTTCTCGATGTCCTCGTCGGAGAGTTCCTCCTGGGCGTGGAGCTTCAACTTGAGGGCGAGCGCGGACATCTGGTCGGCGACCTCGCCCCATGCGTTGCGCGTGTCTGTCATGGTTCGAGCATCCGGCCGGGCCGCTCGGCCGGCCAGGGCCGTTGGTCACACGCCGTCGTGGGGGAGCTGACGCGGTTCAGTCCCGCGACAACCGGGCCAACGCCTGGTTGACCAGCTCCCGGGCCTCGCCGGCGAGGGCCACGATGTCGTCGTGGCCGGTGAGGGTGCCCATGATCCCGGGATCGAGCGCTTCCACCACGACGCCGTCGTCGGTCTCACGGACGACGACGTTGCACGGCAACAGGACGCCGATCTGCGGATCGGCGTCGAGCGCCCGCGCGGCGAGATGGGGGTTGCAGGCGCCGACGATCACATAGCGGCCCATCTGCTTGTCGATCTTGGCGCGCAGCGTGGCCTGGACGTCGATCTCGGTCAGCGTGCCGAAGCCTTCCGCGGCGAACGCCTCCTTGACGTGGGCGAGCGCGTCGTCGAACGGCTCGGAGAGGACCACGGTTTCCTCGAAGATCATCGGTGACTCCTCCTGGGGTGACGTGCAGGGCGCGGGTCGATCATCGCGCGCGTCGTCGTGCATGACCGAACGGCCCCAATGGACATGGACCGAGCATGAGCCAATTCGGCATGCCCTGGTCGGACGTGTGGGTCACGGTGGTCACCGCGGCCGGCGTGTACGTCCTCGTGGTCGCCCTCTCGCGCCTGTTCGGCCAACGGCAGTTCTCGCGCCTCACCGCCTACGACCTGCCGTTCGTGTTCGCCCTCGGGTCACTGGTCGGGCGGGTGATCCTGATCCGGACCACCCTGGCCGGCGCCGCGGTGGGCATCGGAACCATGTTCGTGCTCCACGCCGGATCGGCGTGGCTGCACCACCGCGTGCCGTTCGTGCACCGCATGACGGAGAACCGCCCGATCCTGCTGGTGTCCGGTGGGGAGCTGCTACCCGAAAACGTCCGCCGGGCCGGGACGAGCGAGTTGGAGATCCACGAGAAGCTCCGCCTCGCCGGAGTCGGTTCGATGGCGGAAGTGGAGGCCGCCATCATCGAGCGCACCGGCGACATCAGCATCGTTCGCGTCGGCCAGCCCCTCGACGTGACGATGTTCGGCGATGTGTGGGGGAGCGAGCAGCTGACCAACGGCTGACCTGCCCGGGCGCGCCGCGGCCCGTCGTGGCCGTGGTGGTCAGTCCAGGTCGTCGGTGCCCGCGTCGCGGGACTGCTCGAGGCGGTCGGCCTCGGGAACCTCCATCGAGTCGTCCGACGCCTCGATGCCGATCTCCTCGTCATCGAGGTCCTGGCGTTGCTCCAGGGCGTCGGCTTCGGGCACCTCGTCACCGATGTCATCTGCCATGGGTGCACGGTACCCATCGATGATCGCCCCACCCCTACCCGGTCGCGCGTACCTGGGAGGAGATGGTCGATCCGCCGATCTGATCCCGCCTGCGAGATCGTCGGATCTGACCTGACGGCCGATCCGACGCTCGTCCCGGACGCCACCTAGGTTCTCCAGCCATGACCGGAATCCTGGATCGTCTGTTCGGAGTCGACGGAAAGCACGTCATCGTCACCGGTGGGTCACGCGGCATCGGCCGCATGATCGCCACCGGGTTCGTGGAGGCCGGTGCCACCGTCTACATCTCGGCCCGCAAGGCCGATGCGTGTCAGGCCACCGCAGCGGAGCTGAACGAACTGGATGCCACCGGCAGCTGCGTGTCGATTCCCGCCGACCTGTCCACGCGCCAGGGCATTGCCGCCCTGGTCGACGGGGTGGCCGAACACACCGATGTCGTCCACGTGCTGGTCAACAACGCCGGTGCCACGTGGGGGGCACCCCTCGACGAGTACCCCGAGGACGGGTTCGACAAGGTGTTCGACATCAACGTGAAGGGTGCGTTCCTGCTCGTCCAGGCGCTCGCCCCGGTGTTGCGGTCGAGCGCCACCGACGACGATCCCGCTCGGGTCATCAACATCGGTTCGATCGACGGCATCCGGACGCCCGCGATGGAGAGCTACGCCTACAGCGCGAGCAAGGCCGCCATCCTGGCGCTGACCCGGCACCTGGCCAAGTTCCTGGTGCGCGACGGCGTGCTCGTGAACGCCATCGCTCCCGGCCCGTTCGAGTCGAAGATGATGCACTTCGCGCTGGGGAGCGCGGAAGGCCGTCAGATGGTCGCGTCCGGCGTGCCGGCCCGGCGCATCGGCCGGCCCGACGACATGGCCGCGGCCGCGCTGTTCCTCGCCGGTCGTGGTTCGACCTACCTGGTGGGGGAGACGATCCTCGTCGACGGCGGTATCGCCAACTGCGGCTGACCCGCCCGGCTCACGCGTCGGGGAGCCCGACTTCCGAGGGCGCCTGGCCGTGTTCTTCCACGGGGTAGGCGGTCTGGCAGTACCCGTGGTTGCAGTAGCCGCGAGGGTGGGTGTGCAGGTACGCCTGGTGGTAGTCCTCGGCGTAGTAGAAGACCCCGTCGCCGGCGTCGTCGATCGGTTCGATCTCGGTGCTGATCTGCCCGTATCCCGCCGCGGCGAGCGCCCGTTGGTAGCGATCGGCTGAGGCCTGGGCCGCCGTGAGCTGGGCCGGGGTCGTGGTGTAGATCGCCGATCGGTACTGGGTGCCGACGTCGTTGCCCTGCCGGTTCGGGGTCGTGGGGTCGTGGTTCTCCCAGAAGGCCTTCAGCAGCTCTTCGATGTCGACGGCGACCGGGTCGTACACGACCTGCACGGTCTCGGTGTGACCGGTGCGCGACGTGCAGGTCTCCTCGTAGGTGGGGTTCTTGGTGAACCCGCCCATGTACCCCACCGCGGTGGAGTGCACGCCGGGGATCTGCCAGTAGATGCGCTCGGCGCCCCAGAAGCAGCCCATGGCGAAGTAGATCACCTCGTGGCCGTCGGGCCACGGCCCCTGGAGGGGCGTGCCCAGCACGAGATGGTGGTCGGCCACGGGCATCGTCTGGTCTCGGCCCGGCAGCGCGTCATCGGGGGCGATCATCGAGGTCTTGTCACGGCCGAAGATTCCCATGGCCACAGGCTACGGCCGGGGCACGCGGTTCGACTGCTCGCCACCGGCGCCGTCACCGACCGTTCAGATCTGATCGCCGGGACGTCTCGGTAGGGTGATCCGAATGCTTGCCGACGGAGAAGTGGAACGGGTTCTGGTGGTCGCCGCCCACCCCGACGATGTCGATTTCGGGGCCGCCGGGACCATCGCCCGATGGACGGCAGCCGGTGCCGAGGTCGTGTACTGCATCGTGACCGACGGCGATGCCGGGGGCTTCGATCCCGACGTTCCCCGCGGCGACATCCCGGGGATCCGGCGCGGGGAGCAGACCGCCGCCGCCCAGTCGCTCGGTGTCGACGAGCTCCACTTCCTCGGCTACCCCGACGGCCGGCTCCAGGTCAGCCTCGAGCTGCGGCGGGACATCTCTCGGGTGATCCGCCACGTCCGCCCCCGCCGCGTCCTGGTGCAATCGCCCGTGCGCACGCTCGACAGCATGTACCGCAATCATCCCGACCACATCGCGGCAGGCGAGGCCGCGTGCTGCGCCGTGTATCCCGATGCTCGCAACCCGTTCACCTTCCCCGAGCTGATCGCCGAGGGCCACGAGGCGTGGAGCGTCGAGGAGCTGTGGATCATGGGCAGTGGCCCCGAAGCCAACACCCACGTCGACATCACCGACACCTTCGATCGCAAGCTCAAGGCGTTGCGGTGCCACGTGAGCCAGATGACCGACCCGGACGCCATGGAGGTCAGGCTGCGCGAGTGGGCCACCGCCAACGCCGCCGCGGCCGGGTTCGAGGCCGGTCGCCTGGCGGAGGCGTTCCGGGTGATGGACACCCGCTGATCGCTCGATGCCCTCAGCCGTTGATCGGACCTGCGGTCGACTGGAGCGAGGCTGCGCTGCGGCCGGAGCGGTGGGCGATGATCTCGGCGACGATGGCCACCGCGGTCTCGGCCGGGGTTCGGGCGCCGAGGTCGAGCCCCACCGGGCCGTGGATGCGGGCCAACTGTTCCGGGCCGAAGCCCTGAGCCGCCAGACGCTCCCGTCGAGCCGCCTGCGTACCCCGTGATCCGAGGGCGCCCACGTACCCCCGACCGTGGCGCAGCGCAGCCGCCAGCGCGGGAGTGTCGACCGCCTCGTCGTGGCTGAGGACGACGAGGGCGTCGTGGGACGACTGGGCCTGGGCCGCGGTGACGGCATCGGCGGGGCCGTCGACCGTCTCGGGTGACCAGCCGAGCAGGGCCGCCTGGGCGGCCAACGCCTCGCCGACGACGGCGTGGCCCACGATCCGCACGGTGGTCGGCGGCAGGAACGACTCGATCATCATGGCCTCGTCGACCTCGAGCGCCGGGCGGCCACCGCGCAGCAGGCGGGCCGCGGTCGCATCGACGGCGTCGTCGTCGGTCACCGAACCGGCCACCACGCCGTCGTCGGTCACGACGCGGGTCGAGCCGGTGTCCAGGTCCGAGGCGATGACCACCGGCCGACGAGCGGCCAGAGCCTCCCAGCCTCGTCGATCGATCGACGAGAGTGGTTGGAGCAGCAGCCGAGCATGGCCACCGCAGGCCAGGCCGGCGTCGGCCGCGTCGGGATCGGTGATGTCCACGTCGACGGTCCCGACTCCGGCGCCTTCGGCGAGGTGGGCGCCGAGCGTGTCGTCCACGAGACCGGCGAGAACGCGTCCTGCCACCACCGTGCCGTCCGGCCCGAGGGCCACGGCTTCGCCGGCGTGACGGCTACCGAAGCCGCGAAGCTCCACCACCCGGGCGACCACCGTTCCGTCCGGCAGGCGGTCCAACGCGTCCGCGACGTCGTACACGCCGACGACGGTATCGGTGATCAAGCCAGACCGGCGATCTCCAGCATCGACGGTGGAATGGCCGTGTCACCCCGGGCGAGCATGGCGGCCCGCTCGACGTTGACCACGTCGTGCTCGCGGTGGCGCCACCGGTCCCACGGGCCCGACGGGATCGCCGCGGGATCACCGTCGGCGGTCACGCAGGCTCGCAGGTAGCCCTGCAGGTCGCGTAGTTCCTCCTCGCCGCCGATGCCTCCGTGGCCGGGAACGATCACCGGCGCGAGCTCGGCCAGCCGGTCGAGCTCGTCGGCCCACCGCGACGGGTCCCCTTGGAAGCACAGCGGAGTCACGCCGAACGATGCCATGGCGCCGGCGAAGCAGATGCCGGCCCCGTCGACCACCGCGACGAGGTTCTCCGCCTGGGACCCGGCCATCGGATGGAGCGACACGGCTGGCGTGAGCTGCACGGGCGTCTGCACGATGTGGGACACCGGCTTGGTGGTGAGCTCGTCGTCGAATTCGTCGGCGACGGCCGGGAGGAGGCGTCGGTAGATCTCCGGTGTCGGAGGCTGGTCGAGGTGCACGCTGGTCTGACGCCGCCCGTACATGCCCGACATCGTGAACTGGGCCGTGCCTCCGACGAACTCGATGGTGGAGCCGGTGAGCACGGTGCGCCGGACGCGGAGCCCGAGCGATTCGACCGCGGCGGCGAACGCCGCGGCCTGGGAGGGCACGCACAGCGTGTCGATCGCGGTGGCCGCGTCCTCGTCGATCACCAGACCCGCGTTGGGAAATCCGTCCCCCGGAGTCTCTGCGAGCCAGGCGTAGACGCCGGTGTCGAGGGGCACGAGGCTCACGAGCGCCCGACCTCACGGCGCATGGGGACGTGGGCGATGCCGTCCTCCAGGTATTCGTCGCCGGACACCTCGAAGCCGAACCGCCGGTACCAGTCGGCGAGGTGCGACTGCGCCCCCAGGGTGATGGCCGGCACGGCCCGGGTGTCGAGCACCGCGATGGCCTCGTCCATCAGCCGAGTTGCCATGCCTCCCGACCGGGCGTCGCGCCGGGTGGCGACGCGGCCGATCGACCACACGCCGTCACCCTCGTCGAGGATTCGCACCGTGGCGGCGATCCCGCGCTCGTCACGGATCCACAGTTGCTCGGCGCCGGCTTCGACGTCGCGGCCGTCGATGTCGAGGAAGACGCACGCCTGCTCGACGACGAAGACCGCCGAACGGAGCTGGAGGATGTCGTGGAGCTCTCGGGGTGCCAGGGCGTCGAGCGGGGCGCGCCGGATCGCGTCCGGACGGTCGGGGTCGATGCGGTCCGTTGCCACCTCTGCATCGTGGCATGCAGATGCGTCGGGGTCAGGAGGCCGGCGGCTCCGGTGCGCGCCGCGACCGACTGGTCAAGCGCGCTGGAGGGTGGCGAACCAGCGATCGCCCGAGCAGCGGGTCGAGAGCGGCTCGAGCTGTGCGCTCCGGCCCAGCGATGCGATGCCGTCGGCACCGACGATCGCCCACGGGAACCAGTCGGTGAGCTCGTCGCCGTAACGGATGCGGGCCTCGATGACGCGGGTCGGCGTGCCGGGCGACTCGACCTCGACCACGATGCGTCCGCCCGGGCGCACCAGGTCGTGCAGCCGGGTGAGCAGGGAGATCGGGTCACCGCCGATCCCGATGTTGCCGTCGAGGAGGAGGGCAGCACCCCAGCGGCCGGTCCCGGGCAACGGGTCGAACACCGAGCGGTGCAGCACCGGTGCACCCCGTTGCCGGGAGTGTCGGATCGCCTCGCCGCTGACATCGACACCGAGCGCCGTGATCCCGACGGCCGCGAGGTGGGACACGATGCGTCCCGGACCGCAGCCGACATCGAGCACGGGATGGTCGAGTCCGTCGAGCGCGAACAGATCGTCGCGGTCCGGTTCGCGGAACCAGCGCTCGGCGTCGGGCGCGAGGTCGAGACCGCACGAGGACTCCAGCCGGATGGCTGGGATGGTTGCTGTCATGGTTTCAGATCGCTCCAGCGCCCACGCCCTGGACCTGCCCGATCGCCGCGGCGAAGCGGCTGTCGGGGATGGAAGCCGCGACCTCGAGGGCCTCGGCGAAGTGGTCGACATCGATCATGGTCGGGAGGAGTCCGACGCGGTGACCGAGCGACTCGAGCCGGGCCAGCTGGTGGGCTCCGGTGCGCTCGACGCTCATGGGGATGTCGACGAACACGCGCTCGTCGGCGCCCGGCAACCCGATGAGCCACCAGCCGCCGTCGTCCGCGGGCCCGAGGACGGCGTCATGGTGGTCGCCGTCGAGCATCGCCATCGACGCGCGGAGATCGTCCGCGGTGAGCTGCGGTGTGTCCATGCCGATCTGGATGCCCGGACCGCGTGTCGTGGCCCATGCCGCGGCGAGGCGTCGATCGAATGTCGCCTCGATCTGGGGGACGACACGCGCGCCACTCGGGATCCACGGACCCGGGGCGCCGTCGAGGGCGACCACGATCTCGTCGGGTTCGGCCGCGACGACCGCATCGAACGTGTCGAACAGCGCCGCCTCGGCGATGGCCGCGGCCTCAGTTGCCGTGCAGGGTGGACAGAGCCGGGTCTTGACCCGACCCGGGACCGGCTCCTTGGCGACCACGAGGGCGAACATCGCAGCGAAACGTACCCATGGCATGGGACGAGCAGAACGATTCGGACGCTTACGAAATGCAGAACAATGTGACCGCTCGACCGGTCGGGCGGTCCGATCCTGCACGCCGGCTCGTACCATCCTCCGGGTGTCCCCGTGCTCGCGCATCGTTGTCGTCGAGGACGATCTCGCCATCAACGAGGTGGTGGTCCGGTACCTGGAGAAGGACGGGTTCGAGGTCGACAGCTTCGGGCACGGCGGCGAGGCCCTCGACGCCCTGCTCGAGCGCCCACCGGATCTGGTGGTCCTCGACCTGATGCTCCCCGGCATCGACGGCGTGGAGCTGTTCCGTCGGCTGCGGGCCCTCGCCCCGGTGCCGGTGGTGATGCTCACGGCACGAGGTGACGAGACCGACCGCATCCTGGGCCTGGAGATGGGCGCCGACGACTACATCGCCAAGCCCTTCTCTCCCCGGGAGCTGGTGGCCCGCGTCAAGGCCGTGCTCCGCCGGGTGCAAGGGGCGCGGGAGACCGTCGAGGCCGGCGCGTCGCCCGTGCTGGAAGCGGGCGATCTGCGGGTCGATGTGGCGGCGCGGGAAGCCCGCCGGGACGGCGAGGTGCTCACCCTCACCGCCCGGGAGTTCGAGCTGCTCGCCTACCTGATGCGCCATCCCAATCGGGCCTTCCGGCGCGAGGAGCTGCTCGAGTCGGTGTGGGGCTACACGTTCGGAGACACGTCGACGGTGACGGTGCACGTCCGGCGGCTCCGCGAGAAGATCGAAGTCGATCCCAGCGCGCCCCGTCACCTCGTCACGGTGTGGGGCATCGGCTACCGGTTCGAGCCGTGAACGCCCGGGTCCAGGCGGCCATCGCCGCCATCGGGATCGTTCTCACGATCGTCACCGCGTGGATGCTCGAGATGCCGGGCGCCGACACCGGTGCCCTGCTCGGACTCGCCGCCGGTGGGGCGATCGCGGCCGCGGTCCTCGGCGGCCTCGTGCTGCGCACGATGCGGACCGCCTCACTGCGGGCGCAAGCCGTCGCGGTCGCGCTGGTCGCCGTGCTCGGGACGACGGTGGGTGTCGTGCTGGCCGCCGAGAGCATGTTCGTGTCCTCCCACGATCTCGGTGCCCTGCTGGTCGTGCTGCTGGCGTCGTCCACCGTGGCGGTGCTGATGGCCATCCGTTTCGGCTCCCGCATCGGCACGGCGAGCCGCGATCTCGAGGAGCTCGCCCGCCGGCTGGGTGACGGCGACCTCATCATGGTCGGAGACGTCCCGGTGGCCGAGGAGCTGGCCCGGCTCGCCGAGGAGCTGCGGCTCGCGTCGGAGCGGCTGGACGAGTCCCGCACGAAGGAGCGGGCGATGGAGTCGTCGCGCCGCGAGTTGATCGCCTGGGTGTCGCACGACCTGCGTACGCCGCTGGCGGGTATCCGCGCCATGGTCGAGGCGCTCGAGGACGGCGTCGTCGACGATCCGGGCGATGTCGCCCGGTATCACGCCACCATGCGGCAGGAGACCGACCGGCTGGCCAGGTTGGTCGACGACCTGTTCGAGCTGAGCCGCATCGAGGCGGGCGCGCTCGACCTGCGCTATGAGACGGTGACGCTCGGCGACGTGGTGGCCGAGGCGGTGGCCGGAGCCAGCCCGGTGGCCACCGCCAAGGGGGTCCACCTGCGTGGCGATGCCACCGGCGACAAGGTGGCATTGCGGGTCGCTCCCGCCGAACTCACCAGGGTCGTCCGCAACCTGCTCGAGAACGCGATTCGCCACACCCCCGCCGGCTCGGAGATCGAGGTGCGGTGCGGGTTCGAGGACGGCCGCGCCGTGCTGTCGGTGGCCGATGCCTGCGGCGGTATCCCCGACGAGGACCTCGGCCGGGTGTTCGACCTGGCCTTCCGCGGCGACTCGGCACGCAGCGCGGTGGGGGGCGGCGGGCTGGGACTCGCCATCGCCCAGGGCCTGGTCGACGCCCACCAGGGATCGATCCGGGTCGAGAACAGCGGTCCCGGTTGCCGGTTCGTGGTCGAGCTCCCGGTCGCGGGGTGACCCCCGGGGCCTCGTTGCCCGCGGCTACCCGCCGGTAACCTCGGGTCCATGGCCGACTACCGCGCACCGCTCGACGACATCCGCTTCGTCCTCACCCGCATCGCCGGGTTGGGCGACCTGGCCCGCTACGAGGGGTTCGCCCACGCCGAACCCGAGTTGGTGTTCAGCGTGCTCGAGGAGTGCGCCCGGTTCATGGAGAACGAGGTCGCCCCGCTCAACCGGGTGGGCGACGAGCAGGGGAGCGTCTGGCACCAGGACAACACGGTGACCACCCCCGCCGGCTTCATCGACGCCTACCGGGCGCACGTCGATGCCGGTTGGGGCGGGGTGCCGTTCCCGGAGGCCTACGGCGGTGGTGGTTTCCCGTGGCTGGTCGGTCTGGCGATGCAGGAGATGCTCACCGCGTCGAACGAAGCGTTTGCGATGGCGCCGATGCTCACCCAGGGCGCCATCGACGCCCTGCTCGAGCACGGTGACGAGATCCAGCGGGAGACGTTCCTCCCCAAGATGGTCACCGGCGAGTGGGCCGGCACCATGAACCTCTCCGAGCCCCAGGCCGGCTCCGACGTGGGCGCCCAGCGCACCCGGGCCGAGCGCTCGGACGACGGCACCTACCGCATCACCGGGACCAAGGTCTGGATCTCCTGGGGTGAGCACGACATGGCGGACAACATCATCCACCTGGTGCTCGCCCGTACACCCGACGCGCCCCCCGGCACCAAGGGCATCTCGTTGTTCATCGTCCCCAAGTTCCTGGTCAACGACGACGGGACGCTGGGTGAGCGCAACGGCGTGACGTGCCAGTCGATCGAGCACAAGCTGGGCATCAAGGCCAGCCCGACCTGCGTCCTCGACTACGACGGCGCCGTCGGGTACCTCGTCGGCGAGGAGAATCGCGGCATGGCGGAGATGTTCACCATGATGAACAACGCTCGGCTCTCGGTTGGTCTGCAGGGCCTGGCCGTGGGTAGCCGCGCCTACCAGGACGCGGTGCAGTACGCCAACGAACGCCAGCAGGGCCGAGCGGTCGGCGCCCCCGCCGGCGAGCAGTCGCTCATCGTCGAACACCCCGATGTGCGCCGCATGCTGCTGACGATGAAGGCGCAGATCGAAGCCATGCGCTGCGTGATGTACCGCACTGCCCAGGGCATCGACATCGTGCACAAGGCCACCGACGAGCCGACCCGCACCGCCGCCCAGGAGCGGGTCGACCTCCTCATCCCGATCTGCAAGGGCTGGGGAACCGAGCTCGGACTCGAGATCGCCTCCACCACCATCCAGGTCTACGGCGGCATGGGCTACGTGGAGGAGACCGGCGTCGCCCAGCACTTCCGTGACGCCCGCATCGCTCCCATCTACGAGGGCACCAACGGCATCCAGGCGATGGATCTCGTCGGTCGGAAGCTGCCGATGCGCGGTGGCGGGGTCGTCAAGGACTTCCTCGCCGATGTCGGCGCCACCGTGGAACGGGTGCGGGCGGCCGGGGCCGACTACACGGCCATCGCCGACGCGCTGGCCGACGCCGTCGCAGGCCTGCAGGAGTCCACCGATTGGTTGATGACCAACGGGCTGGAGGACGTCCGCCACGCCCTGGCCGGTGCCACCCCGTACCTGCGCCAGTTCGGCATCGTCACCGGTGGCTGGCTGCTGGCCGAATCGGCCCTCGAGGCCAAGGCGATGCTCGACGCGGGCGGCGACGCCTTCACCACCGAGTTCCTCGAGGCCAAGTACACCACCGCCCGCTTCTACGCCACGCAGCTCCTGCCGCAGGCGCGCGGTCTGGTCGCCGCAGTGACGGCCGGCTTCGAGGACCTCATGGCACTGGAGCCGTCGCAGTTCTGACCGGAACTGGGCAGCCGAGCGCGGGCTGGGGCACGCGTCGGGCTGCCCGGTTCGGGGGGGTCAGCGCAGCGAGCGGAAGCAGTCGCGCACCTCGGCGACGTAGAGGTCGGGTTCCTCCATGGCGGCGAAGTGGCCGCCCCGGTCGAGCTCGTTGAAGTGGAGCAGCTCCCCGAACTGCTTCTCGGCCCAGCGCTTCGAGGTGCGGAAGATCTCGCGGGGGAAGATGCTGCAGCCCACCGGGACCTGCATCTCGCCGAACGGGGGGGAATCGAAGCTCTCCCAGTACAGGCGGGCGCTCGACGCACCGGTGGCCGGCAACCAGTACAGCATCACGTTGTCGAGGAGCTGGTCGCGGTCCACCGCGCTCTCGGGAGTGCCGTCGTTGTCGGTCCAGGCGTGGAACTTCTCCACGATCCAGGCGGCCTGCCCGGCCGGTGAATCGACCAGGCCGTAGCCCAGGGTCTGGGGGCGCGTGCTCTGCTGCTTGGAGTAGCCCGCCTCCTCCTTCTGGTAGTGGTCGAAGGCGCCGATCGCCCCCAATTCGGCCTCGGTCAGGCTGTCCATCGTCTCGGGATCGGGGAGCGCGAGCGGCATGTTGAGATGGATCGCCAGGCAGTGGTCGGGGTTGCGCATGCCGATGCACGTCGTCACCATCGACCCCCAGTCGCCACCCTGGGCCAGGAACCGGTCGTAGCCCAGGCGGGCCATCAGCACGCCCCAGGCGTCGGCGATGCGCTCGACGCCCCAACCGGGTGCGGTCGGCTTGCCCGAGAACCCGTAGCCGGGCATCGATGGGCAGACGACGTGGAAGGCGTCCTCGGCCGAGCCGCCGTGCGCGGTGGGATCGGTGAGCGGGCCGATGACCTCCTCGAATTCGGCGATCGATCCGGGCCAGCCATGGGTGATGACCAGCGGGAGGGCGTGCTCGTGGGGGGACCGGACGTGGAGGAAGTGGATGTCGACCCCGTCGATCTCGGTCATGAACTGCGGGAAGGCGTTGAGGCGCTCCTGGCGGGCGGACCAGTCGTACTCGTCGGCCCAGTAGGCGCACAGCTCCTGGACATAGGCGAGCGGGATGCCTTGGGACCAGTCGTCCACCGGTTCCGCCTCGGGCCAGCGGGTGGCGTGCAGCCGCCGGCGGAGGTCGTCGATGGCCTCCGTTGACGTCTCGATGCGGAACGGCGAGATGGTGGGATCGGTGGACATCGGTGCTCCCTCGGCGGTGGGACGGGTCGGACGGGTTGGCGGTGGGTCGGTCGGGGCAGGTCAGCGGACGGCGTCGAGAACCGTGGTGGCGAGGTGAGGCCAGGCTTCGGTGGCCCAGGGGCCGAAGTCACGGTCGGTGAGCACCACCAGGCCGGTGGTGACGTCGGGATCGAACCACAGGAACGTGCCGGAGCGCCCGAAGTGTCCCCAGGTGCGCGGGCTGTTCGTGGGCGCGGTCCAGTGCGGAGACTTGTGACCGCGGATCTCGACGCCGAGGCCCCACGGATTGGGATCCTGGGCGCCGAAGCCGGGCAAGACGCCCGCGAGGTCGGGAAAGGCGGGGGTGGTCATGGCGGCGAGCGTCTCGGGCGCCAGCAGCCGACCGTCGGTGACTGCGGCGAGCACGCTCACCAGCTCGGTGACCGTCGACCGGTACCCGTGGGCCGGCGACCCGGAGACGTCGGTCGCCTCCAGGCCGAGGGCGTCGACGATGGCGAGACCGGCGTACTCGTCGAACGGCATGCCGGCCGCGGAAGCCACGTGCTCGGCCAGGACCTCGAAGCCGACGTTGGAGTAGATGCGCTTCCGGCCCGGCGGTCCCAACGGTCGGCGGTCGCTATCGGGGCCGAGGCCGCTGGCATGGGCGAGCAGGTGCCGCACGGTGGAGCCTTCCGGTCCGGCCGGGTCGTCGAGCCCCACCGTGCCCTCCTCGACCGCGATGTGCACCGCGATGGCAGCGAGGATCTTGGAGACCGAAGCCAAGGGGAAGGCGTCGTCGACAGGACCGCGCGTGTGGACCCGACCTCCGGCCGTCAACACGGCGGCGGCGGCGTGGGGAACGTCCCATCCGTCGATCACCACGAGGGCGTCCACTCAGGATGCGTCCCAGATCATGGAGTGGTCGCTTCCGTCGGCGCCTTCGAGCAGGGTGATGGGGTCGGTCCTGTCGATGTGCCCGATCAGACCGTGATAGGTGCCATAGCCGCACAGCCGCTGGAGCCGGCGATCGAAGCGGGCTGCCGTCTCCCGGGGAATGCCGAGCTGCTGGTTCTCCTGCTGGCGGATGTAGCCGGCGCAGTAGTTCGACGCGATGCCGACCCGACGGTCGTCGCTGCGGTTGGCCCCGCCGCCGTGCCACAGGCTGCCGTGCCACACGAGCACGCTGCCGGCGGGCATCTCGGCCGCGATCGAGTCGTAGTGGCGGCCGTAGTCGGGGGATGCATCGGCGCGATGCGAGCCCGGGACCAGGCGAGTGGCGCCGTTCTCCTCGGTGAAGTCGGTGAGGGCCCACATCGTGTTGCACACCGTCGGGGGATGCGGCTTGGGCAGTGGGATCACCTGGTCATCGGCGTGGATCGGCTGGGCCGACTCGCCGGGCCGGATGTCGATCGAGGACAGCGACGACAGCAGGCACTGCTCGTCGAGTACCCGGTCGACCACGGGCAGGACGGCCGGGGCGACGGGGATGGGCTCGAACTCGGGTCCCCGGACCAGCAGGTTGTAGATGCGGTAGGTGCTGGCCCCCTCGAAGGAGTTGGCGGCCGGCGAGACGCCCAGCACCTCGATGAGCTCGTCGAGCCGGTGCAGGATGGCGGACCCTTGCGCAACCTCGAAGGCGTCCTCGATGACCGTGAAGCCGGTGTCGTCCACCTCGGCGGCATGGCGATCGGCGTCGGCGTCGGTCAACGTGCGCATGACGGCCGATGCTAGGCACTCAGAGGATGGTCGACGGAGACTTCGAGGCGGCGGTGCACGCCGTGGTCCGCTCGATCCCGCCGGGGGAGGTGATGGCCTATGGCGAGATCGCCGCCGAGGCGGGACGACCCGGCTCGGCCCGCGCCGTCGGGCGGATCATGGCCATGAGCGACGGCAGCCTGCCGTGGTGGCGGGTGGTGACCGCCGACGGCCGCCTGGTGCCGGGAAACGAGGTCGAGCATCGCCGCCGGCTGCGGGCCGAGGGCGTCGACGTCGACGACCGCCGCGTCCGCGGCATGCGCCGCCACCCATGAGTCCGTTCCGCCCCGGAAATGGCGGCTGCGCACTGGGCTGCCAGTAGCGTTGTCCGGAACATGACGACATTCGCAGAACTCGGCCTCGACGAAGACCTGGTCGAGACCCTGGCATCGCAGGGCATCGAAGAACCATTCCCCATCCAAGAGCTCACCATCCCCGACGCCATCGCCGGTCGGGACGTGTGTGGCAAGGCCAAGACGGGCTCCGGCAAGACGCTCGCCTTCGGCGTGCCCATGGTGATGGCGCTCCCCGTGGACGTCGACCACGGCCCGGCCGGTCTCGTCCTCTGCCCGACCCGTGAGCTCGCGCTCCAGGTCGCCGAGGTGCTCGAACCGCTGGCCAAGCTGAAGGGCCACACCATCACCGCGGTGTACGGCGGCGAGAAGATCGAGAAGCAGATCAAGTCCATCGAGGACGGAACCGGCATCATCGTGGCCACCCCTGGGCGGTTGATCGACCTGCTCCAGCGCGGCGACGTGCATCTCGACGAGGTGAAGGTCGTGGCGGTCGACGAGGCCGACCGCATGGCCGACATGGGTTTCCTCCCGCAGGTCGAGTGGGTGTTGCGCCATGTGCCCGACGGCCACCAGACGCTGCTGTTCTCCGCCACGCTCGACGGGTCGGTCGGCGCTTTGGTCGATCGGTACCAGACCGACCCGGTCACCAAAGAGGTCATGTCGGACACCGTCACGGTGGACCAGATGCACCACCGCTTCCTGCTCGTACACGAGATGGACAAGGCGAAGGTGGCCGCATCGATCGTGTCGAACGGGCACCGCACGCTGATCTTCTCCAACACCAAGCGGGCCGCCGATCGGCTCGCCCGGGAGCTGGGCACGCTCGAGGTGAAGGCCGAGGCGATCCACGGTGACCTGCCTCAGCGAGCTCGCGAGAAGGCGCTCAAGCGGTTCTCCGAGGGCAAGTTGCAGGCGCTGGTGGCCTCCGATGTCGCGGCCCGGGGGCTCGACATCGACGAGATCGACACCGTCGTGCACTGGGATCCGCCCCCCGACCACAAGACCTACCTCCACCGCTCGGGTCGCACCGCCCGCGCCGGTACGGCAGGCGTGGCCGCCACCTTGTTGCTGTGGGACGAGGAGATGTCGGTCAAGCTCCTCCAGCGGCGACTCGGCCTCGAGGACCATCCCATCGTGTCGATCTTCAGCAACGACGATCGGCTCAGCGATCTCGCGGCGTGGGACCCTCGCGAGGACGCCTGACCTAGCCTGCGGGTCATCGGCCGACTGGTGACCACCGGGGAGGGATGATGACCACCACGACACGGGGTGCGCCCCCGGTCACTGCGCAGTCGCGGTTCGTGTGGATCCGGGGACCGGTGATCGACGCCGTCGTCGCGTTCGCCTGGGTGCCGGTCTTCGTCCTCGGGCGGTCCTTCGCCGACACCCCCGATCGACTGGCCGAGCTGACCACCGCGGTGTTGCTGGTGTCGTTCTGCCACCAGCCGGTCACCTTGCCGCTGGTGTACGGCGACGTACGCGAGCGCGCCCGCCACGGCGTCCTCCTGATCGCAGCCCCGGTCCTTGCCGTCCTGGCGGTGTACGCCGGTCTCGGGATCAGCCTCGTGCTGGTCGGCGTGGTGGCCGCGGCCTGGAACGCGCATCACACCCTCCGGCAGCGCTACGGGTTGGTGCGGGTCTACGGGCGCAAGGTCGGCCAGGACGACGGCGAGCACGAACAGGCGTTGCTGCTGTGGTGGTTCGGCCTGGTCCTGCTCGTGTCGCTGGCCGGTCACGGTCTGCTCGAACGGCTGGCCTCGCTGCCCGTCGGCTTCCTCAACCACCAGATCGTCGACCTCCTCGGCGTCGTCCAGCCGGTGGCCGCCCTGCTCGCGCTCCCCGTCGCGGTGGGCGCGGTGGTCACCACCATCCGGTGGTGGCGGCTCGAGCGGGCGCGACCGCAGAACCGGGCCAAGCACCTCTACCTGCTGGGTGCGGCGGTGGCGTTCGCGGTGGCTCCGTTCGATCCGGTGGCGGGCTTCCTCGCCTTCATGTCGGCCCACTCGATCGAGTACGTGGTGGTCGTGGCCGGCACGGTGCGGCGGCGCGCCGTGCCCCGCTCGATGCTCGATCGCATCGTGCGACGACCAGGTGGGCCGGTCCTCTTCCTGGCCGGCTACATCGCCGTCGTCTTGATCGTCGTCGCGCTGCTGCGCCGGGTCCTCCCGCTCCAGGTGTTCCTTGCCACCTACCTCGCCGTGGGAGTGCTGCACTTCGTCTACGACGGGATGATCTGGCGGTTGCGTCGGCCCGAGGTGGCCGGCACCTTCGCCATCGCCGGCGACGCCTGATCCGTGCCGGAGCCGGGTGCGATCGTCGCGGCGGCGTTCGGCGCGGCCATGGACCGGCTGGGACTCGCCCCCGACCCCGCGCTGCGCTTGCTCGCCCACCGGACGACCGATCCGGGTGGGGCACCAGTCGTGGCCGACCCCCACGACCTCGGTCCACTCCACGAGCAGGTCGTGTCGGGCACCGAGCGGGTGCGCCGCGGTGCCTGGTACACGCCGCGGTGGCTCGCCGAGGACCTGGTCGGACGGGCGTTCGCCGCCGCCGACCGCTGGCCGGCACGCGTGTCCGATCCGGCGTGCGGTGGGGGCGTCTTCCTGCTCGCTGCCGCCGATCGACTGGCCGATCGCGAGTCGCCCCGAGCGGTCGTCGCCGCGCTGTGGGGGTGTGACGTCGATCCGTTGGCCGTGGCCGTCACCGAGGCCGCGCTGTGGTGGTGGTCGGCGGTCCGGGGCGAACCGATCGTCGCCGGCGACCGCGTCGTGGCGGGCGACACCCTCGCGGCCACCGACTTCCCGGCCAGCGACATCGTGGTGGGCAACCCCCCGTTCCTCGGCCAACTCCGCACCGCGACGGCGTCGGATGCGACCCGTCGCGTCGCGCTGCGGGACCGGTTCGGCGACGCGATGCGCCCCTACACCGACGAGGCGTGGCTGTTCCTGCTGCGGGCGGTGCACGCGGTGCGCTCGGGGGGTTCGGTGGCGCTCGTGCAGCCGACGTCGCTCCTCGGTGCCCGTGACGCCGGTCCGGTCCGCCGCGCCGTCGATGGCCGGGCCCGGCTGGTCGATTGCTGGATCGACCGGGCCGGCGCGTTCGACGCGTCGGTCCACGCCTGCGCGCCCGTGCTGGGGGTGGGAACCGGCGCTGACAACGACTGGACCGGGCCGTTGGCCTCGGCTCTCGGCATCCCCGACGTCGCTCTCGCCTCCGCCGTCTGCCTCGGCGCACACGCTCGTGTGGTGGCCGGCTTCCGCGACGAGTACTACGGCCTGGTCGACGCGGTGCGCGACGGCGGATCCGGTCCCCGGCTGGTCACGTCGGGCGCGATCGACCCGCTGCGGCGGCGGGCGACGCCGACGCGCTTCGCCAAGCGGACGTGGGCCGACCCGCGTGTCGATGTGGGCGGTGCCGACGAGCGCGCTGCTCGTTGGCTGGCGGCGCAGTCGGGTCCGAAGGTGCTGGTCGCCACCCAGACCCGGGTGATCGAGGCCGTGGTCGACGAACGGGACGAACTGGTGGCGTGCGTGCCGGTCATCGTCGTTCGCCCGCACGATCCCGACGAGGTGTGGCACCTCGCGGCCGCCCTCCACGCGCCGGTTGCCTCGGCGTGGCTGCTGCGCCGCAGCGTCGGCACCGCGCTGTCGAATGACGCCTGCAAGCCCACGGTCGCGTTGCTCGACCAACTGCCCCTGCCGAATGACCGGGCCCGCTGGAACCGGGCCGCGACCCTGGCCCGCGCCGTCGCCGCCGGCGACGACCGCTGGGAGGAGTTCGGCGCCGCGGCCGATGCGGCCTACGGCGTCGACGATCTCGGGCTCCGGAACTGGTGGCTCGATCGCCTGCCACTACGCTGACCCGCCCGATGAACGATCTCCGCGCCCGCCTCGCTCGCGGTGAATCCGTGCTGATGCCGGGGGCCTGGGACGCGCTGTCGGCCCGCCTGGCCGCCGAAGCCGGGTTCTCCACCGTCTTCCTGTCCGGCTACTGCGTATCGGGCACGCAGCTCGGCCTGCCCGACTACGGGTTCCTCACCCAGACCGAGATGGCCGACCAGGCTCGGCGTACCACCGCCGCCAACCCGGGCCTCGACGTCGTGGTCGACGGCGACACCGGCTACGGCAACCCGCTCAACGTGATCCGCACCATCGACCTGTGGGAGGCGGCCGGCGCGGCCGGTGTCTTCATCGAGGATCAGGTGTGGCCCAAGCGATGCGGTCACCTCGCCGGCAAGCAGGTGGTCCCGGCCGGCGACTGGCTGGCGAAGTTGCGGGCCGCGGTGGATCACCGCCGCGACCTGCTGGTCTGCGCGCGGACCGATGCCCGGGCCGCCATCGATCTGGACGAGGCGATCGAGCGGGCCAAGGCCGCGGTCGACACCGGGGTCGACGCCGTCTTCGTGGAGGCACCCGAGGACCTCGGCGAGATGGAGCGCATCGCTGCCGAGGTGGATGCCCCGGTGCTGGTGGCCAACATGGTGGAGGCCGGCCGCACACCGTTGCTCACTCCGGCCGAGCTCACCGATCTCGGGTTCCGCCTCGTCGTCTCCCCGTTGACCTCGTTGTTCACCATGGTGCGCGCCGTCCGCGACTCGCTGGCGATCCTCGCTGACCAGGGATCGCTACGTGACCACCTCGACCGCCTCGTGGCCTTCGACGACTTCACCGACCTCGTGGGCCTCCCCGCCGTCGCCGAGACCGAGGTTCGGTACCGCTCCGGGCAGTGACGTCGACAGAAATAGTCATGGCGTGCCATACCGCCCAAATCGGTCGATGAGGGATACTGCGTGTCATCATGCGCAAGACACCCGACTCCTCCCACCGCGCCCGCTGGGCGCGGCCCCTCGCTCTGCTCGTCGCCGTACTCCTCGTGGGTGTGGCGGCGCCGTCGGCCCTGGCCGCCACCGCCACCGCCTCCGCCTCCGCCTCTGCCTCGACGGCGATGGGGTCATCGGACCTCGGCCTGCCCGCGGACGCGGTCGTGCTCCACGTCGACGACGACGCGACGTCGTGGCCCGATGGATCGGTCTCAATGCCCTTCCCGACCATCTCCTGGGCCGTTGCCTACGGTCAGATGCTCCGCCGCCACGGCTACGCCGTGCACGTGGTCGTGAGCCCAGGTGTGTATCGCGAGGCCGTCAGGGTCGGGTGGGCGGGTGACGATCCCGCCCCCCTCGTGATCGAATCCGAGGTGCCGGGTGAAGCTGTCGTCTCCGGCGCCGATCCCGCGACGATGTGGAACCCGATCGGGGACACCGGAATCGTGGCGAGTCCGTGGGACGAGCACTGGGGGCTGGCCTCCATCCCCGGCGGGTGGGACGGCGTCACGGTTCCCGACGGTGTCCGCCGACGGGAAGCCGTCTTCGTCGACGGACAGTCCCTGGGGCAGGTGCTCCAGGCCTCCGAGCTCGTGCCCGGTTCGTTCCTGGTCGACGAGTCCCAGGGGCAACTGGTCGTCGATCCCCCGGCCGGTGTGACCGACCTCGCCGCCCACCGTGTCGAGGTGGCCCGGCGGAACCGAGCCTTGCAGATCCACGGCGGGGCCCGTTCGGTGGCGGTGAAGGGGTTCACCTTCGAGGGGACCGCCACCGCACTCGAGCACTACATGGCCTACGTCTCCGACGGCGCTGACATCCTCATCGAGAACAACACGTTCCGGCACTCGAGCTGGGGCGGCCTCGGCGTGTGCTGCACCGATGGTGTCACCGTGCGGGACAACGTCGCGGTCGACAACGGCGGCAACGGGTTCGACACCTACCGGGCCCAGAACGCCCTCGTCGAGGGCAACCGGATCGCCGAGAACAACACCCGCGGCGCCCGGTTCGGGTACACGGGTTGGTCGGTCGCCGGATCGAAGCACCTGCTGCTCCACGATGCGCTGTTCCGGGACAACACCTACGAGCACAACTACGCCCGTGGGCTGTGGTTCGACACCGATGTGGTCGATGTCGTGGTGGACGGTGACCGGTCATGCCACAACGGTCGCGACGGCGTGTTCATCGAGGCGGTCCAGGGTCCGTTGACCATCGAGCACAGCATCAGCTGCAACAACGACGGGGCCGGCGTCGCGGTGGGGACGAGCGGCAACGTGGTGCTGGCGCATTCGAGCCTCGTCGACAATCGCAGCGGCCAGCTGGAGTTCACCGGGGAACGGCTCAGGACCTGGACCGATCACGTGACCGGGGCCCGGGTGACCATGGGCGACTTCGCCAACTGGCTCCTCGTCGACAACTCGTTCGTCTCGAGTGGTGCGGCGCCGCTGGTGTCGGCACCGGTGATCCCGTTCGACGACTGGGACGCCTTGCTCCGAGGCGGTGAGATCTCGGCCAGCGGTGACCGCTGGTCACGACCCTCGATGGTGGACGCCATTCAGCTCGCCGGGTCCACCACCTACCCCGTGAGCAGCTGGTATCGGCAAACCGGTGACTGATCGGTCGCCTCCCGTCAGCGTTGACCCGGCTCACTCGCCGACACCGGCTCATCGGTGCGGGAGGGGGTGGGGGAGTCGGATGGTGAAGCGGGCGCCACCGGCGTCGCTGCGATCCAGCTCCACCGTCCCCCCGTGAGCCGTCACGATGGATGACACGATGGCGAGGCCGAGACCGGACCCGCTGACCGGGTTCTCGTCGGCCCTCGTCGACCGCCAGAAGCGGTCGAAGGCCCGGTGCCGGTCGGCCTCGGTGAACCCCGGGCCGTCGTCGGCGATGACGATCGTCACCGCATCGTGGTCCGACGTCAGCCGGGCATCGACGGTGGTGCCGGGTGGCGTGTGGGCTCGCGCGTTGCCCAGGAGGTTGTCGAACACCTGGCGTAGCTGATCCGGGTCGGCCAGCACCCGCGCATCGCCGCCCGTGTCGAGGTCGTAGGTCCGGTCGGGATCGGTGAGGCGGATGGCGTCCACCGCGTGGCCGAGCACCTGGTCGAGGCCGACGAGGCGTCGCATCGGCTCGCGGCGCTGGTCGAGGCGGGCGAGCAGCATGAGATCGTCGACCAGCCGGCTCATCCGGGTGGCCTCCTCCTCGATGCGATCCATGCTGACGGCGACCGTGGCCGGGTTGTCGGCGTCCTGGCGGTACAGCTCGGCGTAGCCCCGTACCGAGGTGAGTGGGGTGCGCAGGTCGTGCGACGCATCGGCCACGAACCGCCGCATGCGCTCCTCGGACTCGGTCTTCTCCGCCACCGCCGACTCGATGCGGTCGAGCATCACGTTGAGCGCCGACCCCAGCTGGCCGACCTCGGAATCGTCGGCATCGACCGCGGTGCGTTCGGTGAGGTCTCCCTCCGCGATCCGTCCGGCGGTGGCGATCATCCCGTCGATCGGGGCGAACGCCCGGCGGATCAGCAGCCAGCACACGACCGCGACGGCGGCGATGGCCGCGAGGCCCACGATGAGCTGGATCCGGCGGGCCTCGTCGAGGGTGGCGTCCACGTCGGCGAGTGAGAGCGCGACCACCACCCGACCGCCGCCGTTGGTCTCGAAGGCCAGGGCGCGGTATCGGGGACCGGACGAGTCGACGGAGCCGATGGTGGTCACGTCGGAGGACGGATCCACCGCCGCCCCGTCGGGCAACGGGTCGGGGGCGGCCAGCGTGCCGGCCGGGAACGAGTTGATGATCCGTCCCCCCGGGCCGTACACGACGATGGCCAACTGGCGGCGCTCGTCGATCACGTCGGTGGAACGTGGTCCCAGGCGTCGCTCGGCGATCTGGTCGCGGATGTCGGCAGCCAACCGGCCCGACGCGAACTGCTCGTCCACGTTGCTCACCAGCCGGTGCTCGAGCGTGGTGACGATGGCCCACGAACCGAGCCCGATCGCGACCGCGACCGCCACCGTGACTGCCAGTACGAGTCGACGCCGGATCACGGTGCCGGTCTCCCGGTCACGCCTCGGTGCGCAGGACGTAGCCGAACCCGCGCACCGTGTGGATCAGCTTGGGCTCGCGGTGGTCCAGCTTCTTGCGCAGGTACGAGATGTAGTTCTCCACCACGCTGGCGTTGCCGTCGAAGTCGTACTCCCACACGTGGTCGAGGATCTGGGCCTTGGACACGACCTGCTCCCGGTGGCGCAGCAGGAAGCGGAGCAGCTTGAACTCGGTGGGGGACAGGCTGATCTGCTCGTCGCCCCGCTTGACCCGCATGGTGGACTCGTCCAGCTCGAGGTCGGCGTAGGTCAGCCGGCTGGACTCGGGTTCGTCGCGGGTGGTGCGCCGGAGTACGGCGCGGACCCGGGCGATGAGCTCGTCGAGGCTGAACGGCTTGGTCATGTAGTCGTCGCCCCCCTTGGTGAAGCCCTGCAGCATGTCCTCCTTGGCGTCGCGGGCCGTGAGGAAGATGACCGGGACCTGATCGCCTCGATCGCGCAGGGCGCGGCAGACCTCGAATCCGTCGAGTCCCGGCAGTCCGACGTCGAGCAGCACCAGATCCGGTTGGTCGCGCTCGACTGCGTGCAGCGCCTCTTCACCACCGGCCGCCGTGGACGGCTCCAGCCCGGCGATGCGCAGCGCGCTCGACACCAGGTCACGGATGTAGACCTCGTCGTCGACGACCAGGACCCGCGAGGTAGCCATGGCGACCAGTCAAGCGGCTGAACCTGGGAGATCGCTCACAACTCGCTCACCGCCACCTCACCGGGGTGAGACCGGGTCTCCGTCGGGAACCGATTGGCCGCAGGCGCGAGGCGGTTGCGTAGGATGCCGTGCGATACAGCATCAAGAGCGGCCCGGGCGACCGGGTCCGGCAACCTGGGATCGGACACCCAAGGTGCCTCCCCCCTCCGGGGTGGGGATGTGGCCCTCCGGGGCAAACAAGCGTCCGGGGTTTCCCCGACCATGGGTGTCCGACCTTCGTGGAGGAGGTGGACTGACATGGCGACGGGCGAACCTCGTGGAGCGCGTGGCGGCCCCGCGGTCGGCACCTCCCCGACCGGCCACCCACTCGCCGACCTCGGCCGACGGGCGCACCCGAGCGCTCTGCCCGCCAGCGGGGCGTGGAAAGAGGGCGACGACCCCGGCGGCCGCCGGTTCGTACCCATCAGCCCCGGCCGTCCGTTCGCCCTCGAGGGCGGCAGCCTGCTGGAGGGCGCGGTGGTGGCCTACGAGACCTTCGGCACCCTCGCCCCCGACGCCGACAACGCCGTCCTGGTCTGTCACGCCCTCACCGGCGACAGCCACGCCGCCGGTGGCCTCGAACCCGGGCATGCCACGGCGGGCTGGTGGGAGGGTGCCATCCGATCCGGCGGGGGGATCGACCTCGATCGCTGGTTCGTGGTCTGCGTCAACGTGCTCGGCGGCTGCCAGGGCTCCACCGGCCCGGCGTCGCCCCACCCCGACGACGGGCGTCCCTACGGCTCCCGGTTCCCCGTGGTCTCGGTCCGCGACATGGTGCGCAGCCAGGCCGTGGTGGCCGACGCCCTCGGCATCAGCCGCTGGCACGCCGTCATCGGCGGGTCGATGGGCGGCATGCAGGCGCTCGAGTGGGGGATCATGTTCCCCGAGCGAGTGGGCTCCCTCGTGGTCCTGGCCAGCTGCGAGGCGGCGTCGGCGCAACAGATCGGCTGGTGGTCGGCGGGCCGTCGAATCATCCGGCTCGACCCGGCATGGCGGGACGGCGAGTACTACGACGCCGCCCCGGGCGAAGGGCCCCACGAGGGGCTCTCGGTCGCTCGCATGGTGAGCCAGATCACCTTCCGTTCCGACGACGTGTTCACCGACCGGTTCGGCCGGGAGCTGGTCGAGTCCCTCGACGGGTTCCAGCTGTGGCAGCGCTTTCAGGTCGAGCGGTATCTCGAATACCACGGCGACAAGTTGGTCCGCCGCTTCGACGCCAACTCCTACCTCGTGCTCACCAAGGCCATGGACCTCCACGACATCGGCCGCGGCCGGGGAGGCAGCGAGTCGGCGCTGCGCCGGCTGCGCAGCCCGCTCCTCACCATCGGCGTGAGCAGCGACATCCTCTATCCGGCGTACCAATCGCGCCAGATCGCCGAGAAGGCAGCGCTCGTGGGCGTGTCGGCCGGTTACCGCGAGCTCGACAGCCCCCACGGCCACGACGCCTTCCTGATCGAGCACGAAGCCGTGGCCGACATCATCGGCCCGTTCCTCGACGACCCCGACGCCGCCCTGGCCAAGGAGCAGACGTGACCGAGCAGCCCCCCGACCGCCACCTGCATCCCGAGTCCCGTGCCATCACCGCGGGTCGCTCGGCGAACCACGGGTCCATGGCCACCCCCATCTGGCCGTCCACCACCTACGAGCTGCGCGATCTCGAGGCGAGCACCCGCATGGCGACCCAGCCGCGGAGCACGGAGTTCTACGCCCGGAACGGGACACCGACCGCCCAGGCCTTCGCCGACGCCGTCGCCGAGGTCGAGGGGGCCGAGGCCGGCATCGCGTTCGGCTCGGGCATGGGCGCGGTGTCGTCGGTCGTGCTGGCCTTGTGCTCGTCCGGTGACCGCGTCGTGGCCCAGGACTCGATGTTCTCCGCCACCACCCAGCTGCTGACCCGGGTCTGCCCGCGTTTCGGCATCGAGGTCGACTTCGTCGATGCCTTCGACGCCGATGCGATACGAGATGCGGTGGCGGCCAAGCCGACCCAGCTCGTCTGGGTCGAGACTCCGGCCAACCCGATCATGGGCATCGTCGACCTCGAGGCGATCGGCGCGTTGAAGGGGCCCTTCACGGTGGTCGACTCCACCATGGCCACCCCCGCCGTGCAGAACCCGCACGGCTTCGGGCTCGATTTCGTCGTCCACTCGGCCACCAAGGGGATCGCGGGGCACAACGACGCCCTGCTCGGGGTCGTCACCGCCGAGCGGGACCTGATCGACGCCATCTGGGGATACCACGTGGTCCACGGGGCGGTGGCGTCGCCCTTCGACGCCTTCCTGGGCCTACGGGGGCTGCGGTCGATGCATGCCCGCCTCCGCCAGCAGACCGAGACCGCCCAGGTGGTCGCCGAACGTCTCCAGGCCCATCCGGCCGTGGCCCGCGTCCTGTACCCGGGCCTGCCCAGCCACCCCGGCTACGACATCGCCGTCCGGCAGATGCGCAATGGGGGCTCGATCGTCGTGGTCGACCTCGCCGGCGGCTACGAGGCGGGCGCGGCCGTGGTCGACCGGGTCGAGCTGGTGACACCGGCGCTGTCGCTCGGGGGCCCGGAGACGCTCGTGACCCACCCGGCGTCGATGTCCGCGGCCACGCTCAGCTCGGCCGAGCGGGCGGAGATGGGGATCAGCGACGGGTTGTTGCGCATCTCGATCGGTCTCGAGCACGTGGACGACGTCATCGAGGACCTGATCGCCGCCATCGTCTAGCCATGCCAGAGCTGATCGAGGTCGAGACGTATCGGCGCCAGGCTGTGGCCGTGATCGGCCGGACCATCGCCGACGCTCCCGTTCTCGATCCCTTGGGCCTGCGCCACGACGATCCGGGTGCGGTGCGCGAGCGGCTGCGGGGCCTGACCGTCGTCGGTGCGGGTCGGGTCGGCAAGCTGCTGCTGCTCGAGACCGACGGTCCGATGGTGGGTCTGCGCTTCGGCATGACCGGGCGGCTGATCGTCGACGGGGGCGCCGCCATCGATCGCCTCGCCTACGGGGGCTCCCGGGACGATGAACGCTGGGATCGGTACGTACTGGTGTTCGTCGACGGCAGCGAGTTGCGGATCCGTGATCCCCGTCGCCTCGGCGGGCTCGAGCTCGACCCCGACACCGGCCGGTTGGGACCGGATGCCGCCTCGCTCTCGGTCGTCGATCTCGACTCGGCGCTCGACGACTCGCGCACGTCGTTGAAGGCCCGCCTGCTCGACCAGCGCCGCATCGCCGGGCTGGGGAACCTGCTCGTCGACGAGACGCTGTGGCGGGCTGGGCTCGACCCGGCCCGGACGGCCGGAGAACTCGACGACGACGAGATCCGCCATCTGGCTGCGACGATCGTGACGACCGTGGCCGACCTGAGCCGACGGGGAGGCAGCCACACCGGGGATCTGCAACCGGCCAGGGAGCGGGGGACGACCTGCCCGCGCGACGGCGCTCCTCTCGAGCGGCGGACCATCGGGGGCCGCACCACCTACAGCTGCCCGCGCCACCAGCACTGAGACGCTACGCCGGCAGACTTCGTCTGCCGGCTTTGCTTCTGGAGTTGCTGTCGAACCCGAAGGGTTCGCCCCGCCGTCCTCCGGTCGGCTGGCTCGTCACTCCGCCGGGGTGCTTGGGATCGATGCGGGAGGTCCCGGTACGATCCCGACCTCATGCCATCGCCCGGATCACGCCCCGACGGGCACAACGCACGCGTCCGCCTGCGTCTCGCCGCTCTCGTGTTGGTCAGCGCCGGGCTGGTGGCCGCGGTCGGCTCCGGCGCGGCGGCAGAGGTCGCCGGCCCGCTGTTCCAGGTCGACCCCCCGCTGCCGACCACGACGACGACCACGGTCTCCAGCACGACCACCGAATCGTCGACGTCGACGTCGGTCGAGCCGACGACGACCGAGTTCCTCGACTCCAGCACCACGACCGAAACCCAGGCGACGACCACGGTCCCGCGCCAGACGACGACCCGCCCACGGTCGACCTCCACGTCGCAGGACGTCGCCACCTCCACCTCCGAACCCGACGTGACGACGACCACGGTGAACGATCTGCTCGTCCCCGGCGACGGGACCGATGGCGCGGAATCGACCACCACCACGTCGACCACCGTGGTCACGGTGAACGACAACAACAGCAGCGGGGTGAGCGAGGGCACGATGCTGTGGCTCATCGTCGCGGGGTTGGTGGCGATCGCCTTCCTCATTGCCCTGTGGACGATCCGCTTCTGGCGCACCACCCGGCCGGAACGACCGGTGGTCGAGGAACCACCGGCGGACCCGACGACGGTGTTCCCTCCCACCTGAGCCCGGCTACGGTGCCGCCCGTGGTGGAACGGGCGGCGACAACGGTCTACAAGTCGATCATCGACAGCAGCCCTCGCTGGGAGCGGTTCATCCACCGTCCGGGCGACGTGTTCGTCTGCACGCCGCCCAAGGTGGGCACGACGTGGACGCAGGGCATCGTGCGGTCGCTCATCGCCGGAGCGGAAGAACCGATGGGCTCGATTCCCATCGACGCACCCTGGATCGACTCCCGGTTCGAGCCCATCGAGACCGTCGTGGCGCGGCTGGAGTCACAGGTCCATCGCCGCTGCATCAAGTCCCACACGCCGGCCGACGGCATCCCGCTGTTCGCCGATGCCCACTACATCGCGGTCTACCGCGGAGGCCTCGACAGCTTCATGTCATGGGTCAACCACATCGGCGCGATGCGGCTGGAGAACCTGGGGTCGATCGTCGAGGACGCCATCGCCGACGGCGTCGATCTGTCACAGACGCCACCACCCTCCGACGACATCCACGAGACGTTCGATCGCTGGCTGCAGGACCCGCCCCAGCTCGCCCACCTCGACACCTGGTGGCCGGTGCGAGCTGAGTCCAACGTGACGCTCGTCCACTACAACGACCTGCTCGCCGACCTCGAGGGCGAGATGCGGCGCCTGGCGCAAATTCTCGGCATCGATCTCCCCGACGGCGCGTGGCCCCGCGTCGTCGAGCGCTGCTCTCTGGAGGAGATGCGGGCATCCCACCGCGGGGTCGACCAACTCGACGAGCACTTCCGCGGCGGGGCCGACACGTTCTTTCACAAGGGGACGAATGGTCGCTGGCGTGACG
>CAVSRP010000005.1:0-18017 GCA_963730345.1 uncultured Acidimicrobiaceae bacterium | reverse complement strand
GAGGGCGGGGGCTGTCGGAAACCCGGGAGGAAACCTGCTCCCCACGGCTGCCCGACTGCATTGTCGTGGCTCGCAGGCTAGCGATGGTGTTGCGGCGAAGCTCGAGAGAGGTGGGCAGTCGACCCGGCCGGCCCCGTCGTAGGTCAAACAGCCCGACCGACTTTTCGGTACCAACAGGCCTCCGAGCGGCCCGAGCTCCCCGCACGTCTTCGGTCTGCCCAGCTGGGCTGCGCTTCTCGGCGAACGCAGCGATGCCCTCGGCGCCGTCACCGGTGGCAGCGTCGTGGCTCATGACGTCGATAGCCAGCTCGTAGGCCTGCTCGATGGGCAGGTCGATCTGGGCATAGAGCGTCTGCTTGCCGATGGCCGGAGGTCCGCGACCGCCGCGTGACCCGGGGCACCAGCTCGGCGACGGCATCGTCCAGCTCGTCGTCGGGGACGACTTGGTTCACCAGTCCCCACCGCCGCCGGTCGGCGTCGATGGCGTCGCCGGACAGGGCCAGCTCGATGGCGCGCTTGCGACCGATGTTGCGGGCGACGGCCACCATCGGCGTGTGGCAGAACAGGCCCCCCTTGCCGCCCGAGGTGGCGAACGACGCCGACTCGCCGGCCACGGCCAGATCGCAGGATGCCACCAGCTGGCAGCCGGCGGCGGTGGCCAGGGCGTGCACCTGGCGATGACCGGCTGGGGCATGGTCTCGATGGTGCGCATCACCCCGGTGCAGGTGGTGAACAGCTCCCGCAGGCCGTCCTCGTCGAGCGGGGTCATCTCCTTCAGATCGTGCCCGGTGCTCCACACAGTCCCGGTGGAGGCGAGCACCACAGCACGGGCGTCAGAACCGGCGGCTTCGTCGAAGGCGTTGTGCAGCTCGCGCAGGGTCGAGGACGACAGCGGGTTGCGGCGTTCGGGGGCGGTGAAGGTGATGGTGACGACGTCGCCGTCACGACTGGTGCCGATCGCGCTCATGCCCCGATGGTCGCACGTCGTGGCGACACGTTCAGCCCGCGATCCCCCGTGGGGTCACCGACAGCCCTGCCGAGGGGTCAGGCCGGGCTGGCGAGGAACCCGGGCTGCGTCGCTCTCGCCCGAGGTATGTCGAAGCGGCGGAACACGAGTGGACGACCTCCGACCTGTCGGACCTCCGGCCGAGCCGCGACACTGAGGCGGTGACGTCGATCCGGGAAGACGCGGCAGTGATCGTGGAGGCTCCCGTCCTCGACCAGGCGGTCGTCGACCTGGCCGGGCTCGGTGCGCTCCTCGAGGCCCTGCGGTCGGCCGGCTACGAGACCGTCGGCCGACGGTCCGAGACGGCGCCATCGTGGTCGACCACATCGGATCCCTCGTCGAGCTGCCTGCCGGGTGGGGCGACGAGCAGGAGCCCGGCAGGTATCGGCTCCGACGCCGTGACGACGGCGCGCTCTTCGGATGGGCGGTCGGCGCCCACTCGTGGAAGTCCGTTCTGTTCCCGCCCCGGCTCACGTTGTGGTCCGCGACTCGGGCCGGCGACGGCACCGGGTTCGTGGTCGACGAGGTGGTGGAGGAGGTGGCGCCCACGGCGCTGATCGGTGTGCGGTCGTGCGATCTGCACGCCATCGCCATCCAGGACCGGGTCCTGGTCGGTGGGTCCTATCCCGATCCCGATTACGCCCGGAGGCGGGACTCGGTGTTCGTCGTCGCCGTGCACTGCTCGGACCCGGCCGCTACGTGTTTCTGCGCCTCGATGGGCACCGGACCGAGGGCGCCGGGGGCGTACGACCTCGCCCTCACCGAGTTGGTCGACGCCGACGGCCACCGCTTCGTCGTCGAGGTGGGCACCGAGCGGGGTGCCGCCATCCTCGCCAACGTGCCGCGCCGGCCGGTGGGCGCCGACGAGCACGACCTGGCTCAGCAGGTCAGCATCGACGCGGCCGCTCGGATGACCCGGGTGGTCGAGACCGACGGGATCCGGGATCTGCTCACCGCCAACCCCGAGCACCCTCGGTGGGACGACGTGGCCGAGCGGTGCCTCGCCTGCACGAACTGCACGCTGGCGTGTCCGACATGCTTCTGCAGCACCGTCGAGGACGCCACCGACCTGACCGGACAGCACGCCGAACGGTCCCGTCGCTGGGACTCGTGTTTCACCTTGGACCACTCCTACCTGCACGGAGGTTCCGTGCGTTCGACCCACCGGGTCCGGTACCGGCAGTGGGCGACCCACAAGCTGGCGACCTGGATCGACCAGTTCGACAGCTCGGGCTGCGTGGGCTGCGGGCGCTGCATCACGTGGTGCCCGGTCGGCATCGACATCACCGCCGAAGTGGCTGCTATCCGGGCCGAGGCCGGTGGCGTGGCGGTGGACTATCCGACCCTGGGAGCGTTCCGATGACAACGCCGAGCTCGATCCGTGACCTGCTGTCCGCCCATCCGTTCTTCGCTGACCTGCCCGAGCCGGACCTCGAACTCATCGCGGGGTGCGGCCGCAACGTGCACTTCCGGCCCGGCCAGCGGGTCTTCACCGAAGGGGCGAGGGCCGACGAGTTCTACGTGCTCCGCAACGGCCACGTCGCACTCTCGGTCCACAGCCCCGAGCGGGACGAGATCACCATCGCCACCCTCGCCGACGGCGACGTGCTCGGCTGGTCGTGGCTGTTTCCTCCGTACCGCTGGCAGTTCGACGCCCAGGCCACGGCGGAGACGAGCGCCATCGCCCTCGACGGTGCGTGCCTGCGCGGCAAGTGCGACGACGACACCGCCCTCGGCTACCGCCTCATGCAACGGTTCGCCCAACTCATCCAACACCGCCTGCAGCAGACACGCCTCCAGCTCCTCGACGTCTACGGCCGAGACGACGATGGTCACCCGGTCCCTCACTGATCTGGCCCCACGGGGGCCGATGACGCCATTGCCCTACCGCGTCATCGGTCGCCGGACCGAGTCCGCCGACACCGACACGCTGGTGGTGGAGGCGGTGGGTGACGCGGTGGGCGATCCGCAGCCGGGTCAGTTCAACATGCTGTGGGCGTTCGGGATCGGCGAGGTGCCGATCTCCGTGAGCCGGCTCCACGACGATGGTGTCGTGGAGCACACCGTTCGCGCCGTCGGTGCCACGACGCGGGCGCTGTGCGCGATGTCCGAGGGAGATGTGGTGGGGATCCGCGGCCCGTTCGGGCACGGTTGGGACGTGGCCGCGGCCGAGGGTGCCGACGTGTTGGTGATCGCCGGTGGACTCGGCCTTGCCCCGCTGCGTCCCGTCGTCGACGAGATCGTGGCGCACCGGGACCGGTTCGGGAGGGTGGTGGTCCTCATCGGCGCTCGATCTCCGGACGACCTCGTGTTCGTCGACGATCTCTCCGCCTGGCGGGCCCGGTTCGACCTCGACGTGGAGATCACCGTGGACCACGCTCGCGGAGACTGGCTCGGCGACGTCGGCGTGGTGACCGCCCTCATCCCCCGCCTCCCGGTCGACACCGCGTCGGCCTCCGCCTTCGTGTGCGGCCCGGAGATCATGATGCGCTTCGCCGGTGCCGAGCTCGCCGACCGGGGCGTGCCACCCGACCGAATCCAGATCTCGCTCGAACGCAACATGATCTGCGCCGTCGCCCGCTGTGGGCACTGCCAGCTCGGTCCCACGTTCGTGTGCCGGGAGGGTCCCGTGTACACGCGCGACGCCGTCGCCCCGCTCCTCGACGTCCGGTCGTTGTGATGGCGACCCGACCCCGCCTGGCCGTGTGGAAGTTCTCCTCCTGCGACGGCTGTCAGCTGACGTTGCTCGACTGCGAGGACGAGCTGCTCGACCTGGCCGGCGAGGTGGAGATCGCCTACTTCCTGGAGGCGTCGCGGGCCACCGTCGAGGGCCCCTACGACCTGTCATTGGTGGAGGGCTCCATCACCACCGCCGAAGATGTCGAGCGGATCCACCGGGTCCGGGCCGAGTCGCGCCGACTGGTCACCATCGGGGCCTGTGCGACCTCCGGAGGCGTGCAGGCACTGCGCAACTTCGCCGATGTCCGCGAGTACACGTCGATCGTCTACGCCCAACCCGCCTACATCTCGACGCTCGAGCACAGCACGCCGATCGCCGCCCACGTCCCGGTCGACTTCGAGCTCAACGGTTGTCCCATCGATCGGAGCCAGCTGCTCGAGGTCCTGTCCGCACTGCTGGTCGGCCGACAGCCCGAGATCCCCGCCCACAGCGTGTGCGTGGAGTGCAAGCTCCGCGGCAACGTGTGCGTCATGGTGGCCCACGGGACACCGTGCCTCGGTCCGGTCACCCACGCCGGCTGCGGGGCGCTGTGCCCCACCTACCACCGCGGCTGCTACGGGTGCTTCGGGCCGATGGAGACACCCGCGGTCGGATCCTTGATGCGACACTTCCAGGGCAGCATGGGCTGGAGCGAGGTCGACATCGTTCGCGTGCTGAGGACCTTCAACGCATGGCGGGCTCCGTTCCGTGACGAGAGCGAACGCCATCCCACGGAGGTCCCGGTGAGCCTCGACCGGAGGAGACGGCCATGACCCATCGGATGCCGGCCGGACGGACGATCGACGTGAAGGCGCTGGCTCGGGTGGAGGGCGAGGGTGGCCTCTACGTGGAGACGGCCGACGGCACCGTGCGCGACGTTCAGCTCCGCTTCTACGAGCCGCCCCGGTTCTTCGAGGCGTTCCTCCGGGGCCGCTCCTACCTCGAGCCGCCGGACATCACGGCCCGTATCTGTGGCATCTGCCCCGTCGCCTACCAGATGAGTGCCTGCCTGGCGATCGAGGACGCCTGCGATGTGACGGTGACCGGGCCCCTCGATTCGCTGCGCCGGCTCCTGTATTGCGGGGAGTGGATCGAGAGCCACGCCCTGCACGTGTACCTGCTGCACGCGCCGGACTTCCTCGGGGTGGAGAGCGCGATCCAGCTCGCCGAGCTGGATCGGCCCGCGGTCGAGCGCGGTCTGCGCCTCAAGAAGGCGGGCAACGAGCTGATGGCGTTCGTTGGCGGGCGCGCCATCCACCCCATCAACGTGCGCGTGGGGGGCTTCCACCGGGTGCCGACCCGCCGTGAGGTCGGTCGGCTTCGCGACCCGTTGCAGCGCGCGCTCGACGACGCGCTCCAGACGGTCGAGTGGGTGGCAGGGTTCGCCTTCCCCGAGCGGCAGATCGAGGGGGCGTTCGTGGCGGTCGGCGATCCGGGCCACTACCCGGTCATGGGGGGCGGGATCCGATCCGACACCGGCCTCGACATCGGCGAGTCGGCGTTCCTCGACCGGTTCGTCGAGACCCACGTGTCGCACTCCACCGCGCTTCACGCTTCCCTCGACGGCGAACGCTACGCGGTGGGCCCGCTCGCCCGCTTCACCCTGGCTCGCGACCGCCTGGCCCCGGTCGCCGCGCGGGCGGCCGCCGACGCCGGTCTGGGGCCCGAGGAGCGGAACCCGTTCCGCAGCATCATCGTCCGGGCCGTCGAGGTGGTCCACGCCTGCGCCGAGGCCCTCCGCATCGTGGACGAGTACGAGGAACCAGACCAACCGGCGATCGAGGTCGCCCCACGCGCCGGAGTGGGCCACGGCGTCACCGAGGCCCCGCGCGGCCTTCTCTACCACCGCTACGAGCTGGACGCCGACGGGACGATCGTCGACGTCCGGATCGTGCCGCCCACCTCGCAGAACCAGCCGACCATCGAACACGACCTCTGGCACGTCGTCGAGGACAACCTCGATCTGGACGACGACGCCCTGGCCCGCCTGGCCGAACAGACGATCCGCAACCACGATCCCTGCATCTCCTGCGCCACCCACTTCCTCGACTTCGAGCGGGTGGATCGATGACCGGTGCGATCGTGATCTGCATCGGCAACCCATTTCGCCGCGACGATGGCGTGGCCAGCGCGGTTGCCCGATGGTTGCGGCCGCGTCTCCCGACCGGGGTCGACTTGGTGGAGCTCGACGGCGAACCGGCTCGACTGGTCGAGGCATGGGACGGTGCCGACCTGGCCGCGATCGTCGACGCCGCCCGGACCGGGGCAGACGCCGGGCACGTGCAGCTGATCGAGGTCGACGCCGACGTCACCCTCCCGACGGGTCCGAGGACGAGCACGCACGGACAGTCGCTGGCCGACGCACTGCAGCTCGGGCGCACCCTCGGTCGGCTGCCCCGCCGACTCGTGGTCCATGCCGTGGAGGGCGCTGACTTCGGACACGGCCCGGGCCTGACCGCCACGGTTGCTGCCGCCGTCCCGAAGGTCGCCGAGGGCGTCTTGGCAGAGCTCGCCGCCGCGGTCCCGGGGCGTGAGGCACGGGAACGGACCGGCTGATGTGCCTCCCGCTGACCGGTCGACTGCGCCACCGCTATGTTCCGGCAATGGCCACGGGTCCAGCCCGCGCGAGCCGGCCCGCGGGATCGGGCGCGCGAACGCATCGCTGTTTCGGGCGTGGTCCAGGGCGTCGGATTTCGACCATTCGTCCATCGGCTGGCCAACGATCTCGAGCTCTCGGGGTTCGTGGGCAACAACGACCATGGCGTGTTCATCGAGGTCGAAGGCACCCGCCACGCAGTGGCGGAGTTCCGAGCCCGGATGGTGGCCGAGCCGCCACCGCTGGCTCACATCGAGGGCGTCGTCTCGGTCCCCGCCGCCCTCACCGGTCAACGTGGGTTCGTGATTGTCACCAGTCAACCCGGTGACGGCGGGTCGGCCTTGGTGTCGCCAGATCTTCGCACCTGCGACGATTGCCTCGACGAGCTCCACGCTCCCAGCGATCGCAGGTACCGCTACCCGTTCATCAATTGCACCAACTGCGGCCCGCGCTTCACGATCACGGAGCGCACCCCATATGACCGTCCGAACACGACGATGGCCCGGTTCGTGATGTGTGACGAGTGCCGCGCCGAGTACGAGGACCCGACACATCGTCGCTTTCATGCTCAACCGATCGCGTGCAGCGAGTGCGGCCCGCACGTCTGGCTGGAGAGTCGCCAGGACCACGAGCACATTGGTTGCGATGCGATCGACAAGACCCGAAGCATCATCGCCAACGGTGGGATTGTGGCGATCAAGGGACTGGGTGGGTTCCATCTGGCCTGCGATGCCCGCTCCGACGAGGCAGTGGCGCGACTGCGAAGCCGAAAGGGGCGCGTCGACAAGCCCTTCGCGGTGATGGTCGCGGACCTGGCGGCCGCTCGTTCGATCGTCGTGCTGGGCGACCCCGACGAACGGGAGCTCGTCTCGGCCCAACGCCCCATCGTCATCCTGCCCCGGCTCGCCGGCAGCGGAGTGTCTGACGGGGTCGCACCAGGCAACGACCAGATCGGCGTCATGTTGACCTACACGCCGCTCCATGACCTACTCATCGAGCCCGGTGACGTGTGGGTCATGACCTCCGCAAACCGCTCGCAAGAGCCGATCACCTACACGAATGCCGGGGCACGTCGTCTCACCGACCTCGCTGACGCGATCCTGCTGCACGATCGCGACATCCATGTGCCCGTGGATGACTCGGTCGTGCGCGTTGTCGACGGCACAATCTCGCCGGTCCGTCGTTCGCGGGGCTTCGCTCCGTTTCCGGTGACGCTCCCTGTGGCCGCGCCGCCGTTGTTGGCCACCGGTGGTGAACTCAAGGCGACGTTCTGTCTCGCCTCCGGGAAGTACGGCTTCTTGAGTCAACACATCGGCGACATGGAGAACATCGAGACCCTCGATGCGTTCACCAGAGCTGTCGAACACCTCGAGGGACTGTTTCGGATCGAACCGGAGGTGTTGGTCACCGATCTCCACCCTGGCTACCTGTCGGCCAGGTGGGCGGACCGTGTCGCCGACGGTCGACCCGTGATCAGGGTCCAGCATCACCATGCCCACATCGCTTCGATCATGGCCGAGCACGGGGCCATCGAGCCCGTCATCGGATTCGCCTTCGATGGCACCGGCTACGGCCCCGATGCGACCATCTGGGGCGGCGAAGTCCTCGTCGCCGACTACCTCGACTACGAGCGTGCCTTCCATCTCCGGACGGTGCCGTTGCCGGGCGGCGACACGGCGATCCGTCGTCCGTATCGGATGGCTCTCGCCCACCTCCATGCTTCAGGCATGCCGTGGACATCGGGTCTGGCCCCAGTGCGAGCATGCCCGCCGGAAGAACTCGACGTGCTTCACACCCAGCTGGAACGCGAGGTCAACACCGTGCCCACGTCGTCGATGGGTCGCCTGTTCGACGCCGTCTCGTCCTTGATCGGAGTCCGGCAACAAGCGAACTACGAGGGCCAGGCAGCCATCGAGCTCGAGGCGGTGGTCGATGACTCCGAGATCGGCCGCTACGAGTTCGACGTGGAGGCCGGCGTACTTGACCCGTCACCGGTGTTGGAGGCGATCATCGCCGATCTCGACCGTGGTCTTGCCGCATCGGTGATTTCGAGCCGGTTCCATTCCAGTGTGGCCCACATGATGGTTGCCTGTGCCGAAGCGGTCCGCACCGAGACCGGCATTGGTACCGTTGGGCTCAGCGGTGGCGTGTTCCAGAACGCGACCCTGACCACGGCCGCCCGGCACCGATTGGAGCAGCGAGGATTCCGCGTCCTGACACACCGGCAGGTTCCTCCCAACGATGCAGGCCTCTCGTTGGGTCAGACCGTGATCGCAGCAATGAAGGCGAGGTAGCGACATGTGTCTTGGTATCCCCGGCAAGATCGTGGAGATCACCGGTGAGGGTTTCAGCCGCACCGGCGTCGTCGATTTCGACGGCATCAGGAAACAGGTGAGCTTGGCGTATCTCCCCGCCGTTGGCATCGGTGACTACGCGATCGTTCACGTCGGATTCGCAATCACCCAACTCGACGAAGCGTCCGCGCAAGAGACGCTCCGGTTGCTTCATCAACGCGAAGTGGTCCACGAAGAACTCGACCCCGCGGTGGCGCTCGTCGCCGAGCAGGCCAGAACTGGTCGTGTCGATCCGTGAAGTATCTCGAAGAGTTCCGAGACCCCGAGGTGGCGTTGCGGCTGATCGACGACATCGCCGAGGCGGCGACCCGACACTGGGTGTTGATGGAAGTCTGCGGTGGACAGACGCACTCGATCATCCGCAACGGCATCGACCGGCTGTTACCCGACACGATCGAACTGGTTCACGGACCCGGGTGCCCGGTCTGTGTCACGCCACTTGACACCATCGATCAAGCCCTCGCGATCGCCTCGAGCACCGGCATCATCTTCTGCTCGTTCGGCGACATGCTGCGGGTCCCAGGCTCCAACCAGGACCTGTTTCAGGTCAAGAGTCATGGCGGCGATGTCCGCGTCGTGTACTCGCCACTCGACGCCGTGCAGATCGCCAGAGACAACCCCGACCGCCAGGTCGTGTTCTTCGCCATCGGATTCGAAACCACCGCTCCGGCCAACGCGATGGCGGTCCACCAAGCAGACCAAGAAGGACTCGAGAACTTCTCGATGCTGGTCTCACATGTCCTCGTTCCTCCGGCGATGCGCGCCGTTCTCGACTCGCCGACGAACCGGGTGGAAGCCTTCCTCGCCGCCGGCCACGTCTGCTCTGTCATGGGTTACGAGCAGTACTTCGCCATCGCCGAGCAGTACCGCACACCCGTCGTGGTCACGGGATTCGAGCCCCTCGACCTGCTCCAAGGCATCAAGATGGCCGTTGCGCAACTCGAAGTCGGACGCTCAGCCGTCGAGAACGCCTATCCGAGAGCCGTCACACAGCAGGGAAACCTCGACGCCCGCAGCATGATCGCGGACGTGTTCGTCACCACCGATCGGAACTGGCGTGGCATCGGCCCCATCCCGCAGAGCGGTTGGAAGCTCTCGCCCCGCTACCGGAGCTTCGATGCTGCCGAGCGATTCGCGGTTGGACACATCAACACCACGGAGTCTCCACGGTGCCATGCCGGCGAGGTTCTCCAAGGAACCCTCAAACCAGACCAATGCCCAGCGTTCGGCAGGGAGTGCACGCCACGGACCCCGCTCGGCGCGCCGATGGTCTCGAGCGAGGGCGCCTGCGCCGCCTATCACCAGTACGGCCGGCTCCAGCTCTCGGCGACGCCATGACCGTCGACGCGTGGTCGTGCCCGCTGCCACTGCGCGACCAGCCCAACATCGTCATGGGCCACGGCGGGGGCGGCAAGCTGGGGGCCGAGCTCATCGAACACCTCTTCCTCCCGGCATTCGACAACCCTCACCTCCGGGCGATGACCGACGCCGCCGTCTTGGACCTCCCACCCGGCCGCATCGCGCTCTCAACCGACTCGTTCGTCGTGCAGCCCCTGTTCTTCCCTGGTGGCGACATCGGCGAGCTCGCCATCAACGGCACCGTGAACGACGTTGCCATGCAGGGCGCGACCCCGCTGTTCCTCACGGTCGGTCTCATCCTCGAGGAGGGCTTCGAGATCGCGACCCTCGCCAGCGTGATCTCATCCATGGCAGCCGCGGCAGGACGAGCCGGAGTCACCGTCGTCACCGGCGACACCAAAGTGGTCGACCGAGGACACGGCGATGGCATCTACATCAACACCACCGGGATCGGCGTGATCCCACACGGAGTCGACATCGGACCCCATCGCGTCAAGCCGGGCGACGCAGTCATCGTCTCGGGCCCGATCGCCGATCATGGCATGGCCGTCATGAGCGTCCGCGAAGGACTCCGCTTCGAGTCCGACATCTCCTCCGATACCGCACCCCTCAATGGCCTCGTGCTCGACATGATCAGGTCCGGGATCGACATTCACGCCCTGCGAGACCCAACCCGGGGTGGGTTGGCCGCGACCCTCAACGAATTCGCATCAGCGGCCGAGGTCGGCATCGCCATACGCGAACCGGATGTACCCGTGCGCCGAGCAGTCGCGTCGGCCTGCGAGCTTCTCGGACTCGACCCCATGCACGTCGCCAACGAAGGAAAACTCGTCGCCTTCGTACCCCCCGCCGACGCCGAGCATGCTCGCGAGATCATGCAGGCCACACCACAAGGGCATGGCGCCACCGTCATCGGCACCGTCGTGGAGGAACATCGCGGCATGGTGGTCGCAACGACCAGCCTCGGCACTTCGCGCATCGTGGACACCCAAATCAGCGAACAACTCCCACGAATCTGCTGATTGGGCGTCGTCAACACCGACCGGCGGCCTGGATCTCGATGACCAGGTGAACCAGGACGGGGTCCAGGATGGGGAGTTCGGACTGGGCCGGGAGGTCCCACATCGGAGTTTCGCTGAGTCCACGAGCCCGCGTGAGAGCTCAGCCGTACCGCGCCACGAGCGCACTGCCGATCGAGGCAAGGTGGTCGCGCACGCCCTGCGGGCCGGTGACTTCGAGCCACTCGGTGAGCCCGGCGAGTTCGCCTGCGAGGGCGTATTCGTTGTGGCCGCGGATCACGATCTCGATCCGGCCGTCGGGCGTGGAACCGCCAACTTCGAGGCGGCCCCCGAGCATCATCCGGAGCAGGCTGAGCCCGTCGGGAGCGCACACCGCCTGGGTCTCGACGGGGGAGCGCTTTCGGTCGACCTCGTCGGCGATCTCACGCCAGCTCTCTGCGAGGTCGAATCCCTGGGGTCGTTCGACGGGATCGTCGGTCAACTCGACCGACGAGACACGGTCGATCCGGAATGTACGCCGGCCGGCCTCGGTGTTGGACACCAGGTACCAGGTCGAGCCCTTGGCGACGATGCCGAGTGGGTGGACGGTCCGCTCGGTCTCGGAGCCTTTGCGGTCGACGTAGCCGAGCCGCACCTGGACGCCGAGGATCACGGCCTCTTGGAGTTCGTCGAGAAACCGGGGTGGTCGGGGCTCGAGCTGGCTGGATCCCCAACGTCGTGGGTCGACGACGATTGACGTCGCGGCTGCCTCGGCCTGCTCTCGGAAGGGCTCGGGCAGGGCGCGTACGAGCTTGCGGAGCGCGGCCTTCACGGCCGGGGTTGCGGTCGAGGCCGGTCCGGCTACCAGGAACAGGGCCCGGGCCTCGCTCGCGGTCAGCCCGGAGAGGTCGGTGCGAGCGCCGCCCAAGAGACGCCACCCGCCCCCTCGGCCCTGCATGGAGTACACGGGCACCCCGGCCATGGCCAACGCCTCGAGGTCGCGGCGGGCGGTGCGCTCGGATACCTCCAACTCCAGGGCGACCTCGGATGCCGTGACCTGTTCACGCCGCTGCAGCAGGAGAAGGATGGCTACCAGCCGATCAGCTCGCATCCAGCCACACTTCCACACCAAACCGGTCACAAGGTGGCCGGTTTGGTGCGGCACGATAGCGCCATGACCACACCGACCACTTCCACCACGGACCACCTCACGGATCCCCGGCCGATCCTCGACCGTGCCATCGCCACCGGCGGGGGCGTCATTGCCGACGTCCGTCCCGAGCAGCTCACCGATCCGACGCCATGCACGGACATGAACGTGCGAACCCTGCTCACCCACCTCATCAGCGTGCTCGACCGCATTGCTGCGCTCGGCAACGGCGAGGATCCCTTCGCAATCACCGAGACCACCGTCCCCGACGATCGCTGGGCCGACGCGTGGAAGGAATCCGGGAAACGAGCCGCGAACGCCTGGACCGACGACGCAGTGCTCGAACGACCCATGGCACTGCCCTGGATCCAAGGCAGCGGCGCCGACGTGTTGGCGACCTACTTCTCCGAACTGACCGTCCACACCTGGGATCTCGCGACGGCGACCGGTCAGCAGCCCGAATGGGACGACACGGTGGTCACCGCGGCCCTCGAGGCAGCACGCCAGATCCTCCCGGCCGAGAACCGCCGAGCCCTCTACGAGGAGATCTCGACCGCGATGGGCCTCGACGAGGTCGCCGTCCCCTTCGCCGAGGCCGTCCCGATCCGCGACGACGCCCCCGCCATCGACCGCCTCGTCGCATGGAACGGCCGAGATCTGGCCCACTGATCCCGACGCCGCAGAACGAGCAGGGTGCAAGGTGCGCCGCGTCGACGGTGCACGTGGCCAGGGCGGCGCCTGCCGTCAGGAGCCGTGCCCGTGGAACATGCCATCAGCGAACGCAAGAGCGCCGGTCCTGGTCAGGGCATGAGACGGTGCATCACGACGACGAGTAGCGGCGGAGCAGCCGCCGACCGAGGCTGGTTTTGTGGACCTCGTCAGCGCCGTCGTAGATACGGGCGGCGCGTTCTTGGCGGTACCAGTACGCGAGAACCGTGTCGTCGGTGACTCCGAGAGCTCCATGGACCTGGATCGCGGTGTCGACCGCTTTGAGCATGGTGTTGGCGACTTCGAACTTGATTGCCGATATCTCGTCTCTCGCAACCTTGGCGCCATGTTGATCGATCATCCACGCGGCGTGAAGCGTCTGCAGTCGCGCGCCCCTGATCTGAGCATCGAGTTCGGCGGCCCAATGCTGGACGACTTGGCGATCGGCGAGGGTCTCCCCGTGGACGTCTATGACGCGGTCGTTGGCTCGCTGACACATCATCTCGAACGCCCGCGCCGCGATACCCAGCCACCTCATGCAGTGGTGGATGCGGCCTGGCCCGAGCCGGTCCTGGGCAATCACGAAACCGCTGCCCTCCGGCCCGAGGAGGTTCGACTTCGGTACTCGGCACGACTGGTAGGCGACCTCGCCATGGCTCGCGGCACCCGACCCTGTGTGACCCATCACGCTGACGTTCCGGACGAGGTTGAACCCCGGAGTGTCCGTCGGAACGATGATCATGCTGGCTCGTTGATGTGGTGGGGCGTCCGGGTCGGTGACCGCCATCACGATCGCGAACGCGGCGCCGTCTGCCGATGACGTGAACCACTTCTGTCCGTTGATGACGTAGTCGTCACCTTGGCTGACGGCTGTCGTCGCCAACAGGACCGGATTGGACCCTGCCGTCTCCGGTTCGGTCATCGAGAAGCAGCTACGGATCTCGCCTGCGACCAGTGGTTGGAGCCACTGTTCCTTCTGTTCGGCTGTGCCGTACTTGTGGAGGATCTCGACGTTGCCTGCGTCAGGCGCCTGAGTGCCAAAGACGGTCATGCCGAGTGGGCTCCGCCCGACCGCCTCGGCGAAGAGCCCATGGTCGACCATCGACAAACCCAGGCCACCGAACTCGACAGGATGGTTCGGCGCCCACAATCCCATCTGCTTGACCTTGGCCTGCGCCGCCGCGACACCCGCGGCGAGGGTTTGGGGGTCGCCGTGCAGCATCTCCCCCTCGAGCGGGATCACCTCGGAATCCATGAAGCCGCGGATCATCTCGAGCCGGACAGACATTTCCTCAGACACTGAAAAGTCCATGGGTACCTCTGCCGCTTCCTGCGCACGAAGGGAGAGCGCTGTCCAGGGTGGCGTGGTAGGAGTCAGGCACAAGCTACGTCCGTGACTGCGTCGCAGTCGATCGCCGCTCGCGCGTCAACGATCATCCTGCACTCGACGGGCTGAGCATCGAGGCTCCGACCTCCGTAGCGTGGGCGGATGGCCGAGCGCTTCTTCCCCTACGACTGCGACCGACGCTTCGTTGGCATCTGGTGGCCGCTCGGCGTGCGACCCGGTCGTGATGGGGTCACCATCACCGACGGCACGTTCCGTGCCACGTACGGGTGGCTGTCGCTCGAGACGCCACTCGACAACGTCGCCGGAGGCCACATCACCGAGGGCTATCGGTGGTGGACGGCGGTCGGTCCGAGGCTCAGCTTCGTCGACGACGGTCTGACGTTCGGCACCACGCCGCGGCGTGGCGTGTGCGTGCACTTCCGCGAACCGGTCCGTCGCGTGATCGGCCGCAAGGATCACTCCGCGCTCACGGTCACCATCGAGGACTGCGACGGCCTGCTCGATGCCATCGGTGACGACGCCGCTCAACCGGGCACGAGCTCGTAGTGCCCAGGGTCCGGAACGAGCCACAGGCCGCCCCAGGTGAAGCCGGCGTGGCGCATGGCCTCGACGAGTCGGGGGTCCTGGCTGGAGAACGAGCCGCGCGGGTTGTCGGTGATGTTGAGATCGATGGCGATACCCCACGCATGGCGAGAGAGCGGTTGCTGCGCCTCGATGCGGCGGGGTGACCAGCAGCCGGCGAAGGCGCCGGCATCGACCAGGTGCCCGAGGTTCTCGTCGGCGAGGGCGGTGAGCGCGGTGGTCAGAGGGTCGATCGCGAGGCGGTGGCAGCGCACGCGGCCGAGGAGCGGGACGTCGGCGTCGACGATGTTGGCCGCGACCCAACCGGGGTCGATCTCGACATCCCGACCGGACCGGTCGCGGTAGGCGAACTCGCCATAGGTCTGCTTCACGAACAGCTGTGGGGTGACGGCATCTCCGTGGCGCAGCCAGGTGGTCTCGGCCGGGCTGCGGAACCGGATCGATGCGGTCCCGGCGAGACCGGCGATGGCGTCGGTCACCAACGGACGCTGTCCGACGGCGTGGTGGAGGAGGACATAACGGGGCGTTGCCACCCCGAGTCGGGACGCATCGGCGGCGTGCACGATCAGTTCGCTGCCCGCACCGGTGAGGTCCTCGACGATGCCGGTCACCCGTATGGCGCCGCCCCTGAGCTCGATGGTGCTGCCGATGTCGAGGTGGCGGAGGGCGAGGGACGATCGGGTCAACAGCGCGCCGCCGGGCTGGAGTGCCTCGATGGCGGTCCGCTCGGCCGCGGGCACGAACGCGGCGAAGGACTCCGGATCGATGGCGAGGGTGTCGAGCGGTATGGCCCAGCCGTCGGCGGGGGTGTCGACGATGGTGCCGTCGGACCGAGCGGAGCGGAGCAGGTCGGCCTGGTCCCCGGCCACCATGGTCACGTCCCGGACCGCGTCGAGCAGCGCGACCCGCTCGGTGAAGCCATCGGGCAATCCTCCCGAGGTCCAGACCAGGAGCGTGGTGGAGTCGTCCTCCGCAACGAGCGCCGGCGCGGTGGTCGAAGGATCGCCCGGCGCGGGTTGGCTGGTCACCACCGGGTCGGGCGCCGGGGTGCTGGCCGCCGGTTCGGTCGGTGAGGTGGCGGCCAGGGTGACGACGATCCCGGTGAGCAGTCCGCCGACCGCGGCGACGACCAATGCGAAGCGACGGGACCGGGTCATGGTTCGGTCAACGAGTCGGCGATGGCCTGGAGGCGAGCGAGATCGAGGCCAGCGCCCTCGAGTTCCCGACGCCAGCCGTCCTCGAGCCAGGTGAGCGTGCCGAGGCGGGGCGCGTACCGGGCGGGGAGGCCCCGCACCACGGTCTGGACCACGTCGCCCTTCACGGGCGGAGGCAACGTGACGGCGGGGGCCTGGGTGAGGACGAATCCGGTCGAGCCCGGCCCGCCGACGGCGATGATCAGCTCGCCGTCCTCGTCGACGGCCAGGTGGTCCCCGGGGGGTACGAGCGCTCCCGCCGGGATCTGCTCGACCTGCGAGGCCTGGGTCCACTCGCGGTCGATGGGGATGCCCTGGATGGTGGTGGCGGCTGTGGCGGTGAGTGCGTCGAGGCCGACCGAGCCGGTGACCACGACGTCCTGCTCCCGGCCGTGGATGGCCATCCTGGTTCCGGCCGGGTCGGTGTAGCCGACGCCGTCACCGACGGGAACGGCCCGTACGAGCGGACCCAGCGCACCGAACAGGCGCGGTTGGCGCCAGTCGTCGGTCACGTCGATCCGGAGCCACGCTCGGCCGTCGTGGTACGTGTACACCGCGGTGCGTGCGCCACCGTCGACGAGCACGCCGGTCCGATAGCGAGTGAAGCCCGCCGGTGTCGGCCACGGGGCGTCGAGCGGTTGGTCGGTGAACCCGGCGGGCACGCTGGGTCCGGTCGGCTCCGGAGGGACACCGGAGCCGACCTGATCGGTGGGAACGATTTGGACGCGCAGGATCTCGCGGCCGGCCGTGTCCCGGTAGCCGTTGGTCGCCGCCCACGTCGTGCGGGCAAGGTTGTCGGCCGCAATCACGGTCAGTTGTCGCAGCGTCAGGTCCCTGGCATCGAGTTGGAGCCGAACGTGATCGGTGGCGTGGACCGAGCGGATCGCACCCGCCGAGGTCAGGCCGTCGATGAGGCGGTCGATGCGAGCGACGGTGGTGTCGATGACGACGGTGTCGCCGTCCTCGGATGCCGGAGTGTTGATCGCCGGGAGAAAGGCGTCGGTCGGCACGATGAGATCGAGTGGCGACACCCAGGTGGAAGCGAACGGCGGCAGCTGGGTGAACCGCTGGGTGGCGCGGTGCAGGCAGGCGGGCTGGGCGCCAACGGGGCAGTCGTCCAGGCCGTCGAGCCAGGCCGTGCCGGGACCGAGGACGAGATCGATGTCGTTGGCCGGCCAGCCCGGGGTGACCGGTCCGCGTTGCTCCAGGTGGAGCCAGAGCTGCTCCGGTGCCTCGTAGTGCAGCGAGCCGATCAGAGTGCGCTCGGGCACGTCGGGATGGACGCCGTGTTCCACGACCGTCATGGTCGCGTCGAAGCGGGTGATGGCTCGTTGTCCGTCGATCACCCGCTCGGCGATCCCTGCCGCGGCCGGGCGGGGCGCCACCGGTCCTCCGGGTCGCACGGCGATGGCCCCGATCAGCGCGGCGACGACGAACACTGCTGCCGCAGAGAGCAGGAGCCGGGCGCGGGTCCGGTGATGCCGGCTCGGGATCTGCTCCAGGACGGCACCGGTCACGTCCGGCGGGTGGCCGGCATCTCCGATCCGCAGCCGGGTGCGGAGGGCGAGGGCGCGGTCCACGAACGCCTGCTCGGCCTCGTCGAGGTCGTCGGGCATCGGTACCTCGCCGTCGAGAGCGGCCGAGATCTGCTCGCGTCGGTGATCGTCAGCCATGCTCACCCCGGTCGGTGTCCCCGCCGGTCTCCCGGTCCGCCGACTCGAACCAGCGGACCAACCGGGTCCGGGCGTGGAACACCCGCGACTTCACGGTGCCCTCCGAGAGGTCGAGTACGACGGCCACCTCCCGGTACCGCAAGCCGCACACCTCGACCAGCACGAACGCACTTCGCTGCGCTTCGGGCAACTCGTCGAGGGCCGCCCGCAGCTCGGTGGCCAATCCCGGCTCGCCCGAGGACGGGACTGCTTCGAGCGCGGCGTCCTGTAGCGGCTGGGTCGGCGCCCGCCGCGCCGTCCGCCGGTGGTCGTCGATGGTGACGTTGCGGGC
>CAVSRP010000004.1:0-17086 GCA_963730345.1 uncultured Acidimicrobiaceae bacterium | reverse complement strand
ACCCCCTGTGGGCGGTGTGCGAGGAGCTCGGTGTCCCGGTCACGGTCCACGGCGGCACGGGACTGCCCAACCACGGCCCCTACATGGCCACCGCCCTGCTCTACGTCAACGAGGCGCCCTTCTACGCCCAGCGGCCGCTCGTGCAGTTCATCACCTCCGGGGTCTTCGAACGCTTCCCCGGCCTCAAGTTCGTCATGACCGAAGCCGGCGCCGGGTGGCTCCCGGGTCTGGTCGACAACCTCGACATGATCCTCGAGTCGGTGCGCAAGACCGGCCGGCTGGGTGAGCTGCGGTTCTCCGAGGAACACGTCCTCCCCCGCTCGGCGACCGAGTACGTGCAGCGCAACCTGTGGCTCGGCGTCAGCCAACCCACCCCGTCCGACCTCAACGTGCTCCGTGTCCTCGACGCGAGCCACGTGATGTGGGGGGCCGACTACCCCCACGCCGAGGGCACGGCCCCGTTCACGGTCGAGCACCTGCGCCAGGTGTTCAGTGGTCGGCCCGAGGACGAGGTGCGCGCCGTCCTCGGCGGGTCGGCGGCCGCGTTCTACGGCTTCGACCTCGACGCCCTGGCCCCGATCGCCGAACGCGTCGGGCCCACGCCGGCCGAGATCGCCGAGCCGCTCACCGAGCTGCCGGACGAGCCCAACGAGGCGCTCCTCCGCTCGGCGAAGCAGCTCGTCGGCTCCCGCGGATGATCATCGAGCACCACACGTTCCGTCTCGGCGGCGACGTGGCCGAGGGCGCCTTCCTCGACGCCGACCGGCGCGTGCAGACCGAGTCGGCCCCATTCTGCCCCGGCTTCATCCGTCGCACGACGGCCCGGGGTGACGACGGGACCTGGCTGGTCGAGACGCTGTGGGCGAGCCGGGCCGACGCCGAGGCCGCCGCCACCCGCGACGACGAGGTGGTCGCCGCGTTCGACCACTGCATCGATCCGGCGACGTCATCCGTCCGGCGGTACGAGACGCTCGACTGAACATCGGTCACTCAGTTGCACATACGCAACGGAGTGACCGCAGAACGAGCGTCGACTCCGGCGGCGGGTTCCGCGAGTCACACTTCAGGTCAAGGAGGGCGCGTTGCCCGCAGCCAGGCCTGGAAGCCGCCGTCGAGGTCGGTGGCACCCCGGAGCCCGAGGTCCTGGAGGGTGGCGGCGGCGAGCGACGACGCGTAGCCCTCGTTGCAGACGATCACCACTGGCTGGTCCGGCGTCAGGTCCATGATCCGGTGGGTGCTGGCGGGATCGAGGCGCCACTCGAGGACGTTGCGGTCCACGACCACCGCGCCCGGGAGCTCACCGTCCCGGTCCCGCTGCTCCGACGGTCGGATGTCGACGATGGCCGCGCCCGCCGCCACCAACGCAGGCAGGTCGTCGGCGGTGGGCCGGTGGGGGAGCCGGGCCCGGGCAATGTCGAGCAGGTCGTCGATGGTCACTGCTGGACCAGCATCACCGGGTTGCGCTCGGGATCGGTGATCTGGGCCAGGGTCGGCTGGCCGGGGAGCTGGAAGGGCTGGGCGACGATGGTGCCGCCCAGCTCGACGGCCCGATCGAGCGACTCCCGTAGGTCGCGGACCTGCACGTAGAGCGTGACCCGCGGGGTCTCGCCGGGCTGGATGTGGCCCGCGGGCCCGGGTTCCGGGCCGCCGAAGCCGGCAGAGATCGGCATGAACACGCCGTCGGCGATGTCCCAGGAGAACAGCTCGGCGTAGAAGCGGCGCTGCGCCGCGGGGTCGACCGCGTCGATCGACCAATGCACCACGGGTCGGGCCCAGTCCCGTTCGCTCGACATGCCCGTACCGTAGCCACGGTGGCCCGGAGCGGGCCGGGGACCGCTCCGCGCCCCGGCGGTCCGCGACCGATGAACCCGCCGGAGTCGCCGGCCCCTTCCGGCGCCGAGCAGACTCGATCCGTGCCGGTGACGGAGGAGCAACCGTGCGAGCGGACGGGTCGGGGAGCCGGGGCGTGACTGGCGCCGGAGCGCGCGACGTGGCCCGCTGGGAGCTCGCCGGGGTCGGTGGGACGGTCGTGGCCATCGACGTCCTCCGGGCGTTCACCACCGCGGCCTACGCGTTCGATGCCGGTGCCAGCGCGATCTGGCTCGTCGGCGGCGTCGATGAGGCGCTCTCGCTCCGGGACGAGCTCGGCGACGTGCTGGTGATGGGCGAGGAGCACGGGCGCCGCCCGCCCGGATTCGACCTGTCCAACTCGCCGGTGGCCGTCGCCCACGCGGACGTGGGCGGTCGGGCCCTCGTCCAGCGCACCTCGGCCGGAACCCAGGGGGTGCTCGCCGCGACCGACGCCGACCACCTGTTCGCCGCCAGCCTGGTGTGTGCGTCCGCCACCGCGGCCGCCATCCGGGCCATCCGGAACGATGCACCCACGTACGTGATCACCGGGCGCTTCCCCGACGCCCCCAACGGTGGCGCCGACGATCTGCTCACGGCCCGGCTCATCGAGCGGGCCCGCCTCGGCGAGCCGCTCGATGCCGCCGCCACTGCCACCGCGGTGCGCGACAGCGCGGAGGCGCGGCGGACTCTCGCCCACGGGACCGAGCATGCCCACCCCGACGACATCGCGTACGCGACCGACGTCGACCGGTTCGACTTCGCCATGGAGGTCGAGTGGATCGGCGGTCGCCCGTGCCTGTTCGCCCGCCGGGAGTCTGATCCCAGGAGCTGACGGTGTGTCAGATCCTGCGGCATGCTGGCTCCATGGCGCCGCCCCCGGACCTGCCCACGACCATCCCCGCCGCCCTCGACCGGGCGGTCGCCGCGTTCGGCAACCGCGAGGCGCTGGTGGGGAGCGACCTGCGACTCACCTGGTCCGAACTGGCCGACGAGGTGGACATCGCGGCCCGAGCCCTGCTGGCCAGCGGGGTCGAGCGAGGCGACCGGATCGCGATCTGGTCACCCAACATCGCCGAGTGGGTGGTGGCGGCCTGCGCCGTCCACCGCGTCGGGGCCGCGGTGGCCACGCTCAACACCCGGTTCAAGGGCCGCGAAGGCGCCCACAACATCCGGACCGCCGGCGCCCGCATGCTCTTCACGGTCACCGATTTCCTGGACACCGACTACGTCGCCATGCTCCGCGAAGCCGACGGCGGTGTCCCCGACTGCGTCGACGAGATCGTGGTCTTCCGGGGACCGGCCGGTGAAGGGTGCCTCGAGTGGCACCACTTCCTCGATCGGTCCGACGGTGCGACTTCGGACGACGTCGCGGCGCGGTCGGCCGGGATCGCCGGCGACGACATGTGCGACATCATCTTCACGTCGGGCACCACCGGGGCGCCCAAGGGGGCGATGATGGGGCACGCCGCCTCGATCCGCGCCTTCTGGGAGTGGAGTGGGGTGGTGGGGCTGCGAGCCGAGGACCGGTACCTCATCATCAACCCGTTCTTCCACTCGTTCGGGCTCAAGGCCGGCATCCTCGCCTGCATCCTCCGAGGGTCGGCCATGGTGCCGCACCCCGTGTTCGACGTCCCCTCCGTGATGCAGCGGATCGAGGAGGAGCGCATCTCGATGCTGCCGGGACCGCCGGCGATCTACCAGACGATCCTCAACCATCCCGAGCTGGGGGAGCGTGACCTCGCCAGTCTCCGCCTCGCCGTCACCGGCGCGGCGCCGGTCCCGGTGGAGATGCTCGAACGCATGCGAGCCGTGCTCGGTTTCGAGACGGTGGTGACCGGCTACGGGCTCACCGAGGCCCACGGCATCGTCACCATGAACCGCCACGACGACCCGCCCGAGCTCATCTCGTCGTCGGACGGTCGCGCCATCGACGGGGTCGAGGTCAAGACGGTGGATGGCACCGGCGCCACTACGCCGCCCGGCGAGCCGGGAGAGATCTGGGTGCGGGGCTACAACCTGATGCTCGGCTACATCGGGGACCCGGAGGCCACGGCCGAGGCCATCGACGCCGACGGCTGGCTCCACACCGGCGACATCGGCGTCCTCGATGCCGAAGGCAACATCAAGATCACCGACCGGCTCAAGGACATGTTCATCACCGGCGGTTTCAACGTCTACCCGGCTGAGGTCGAGGCCGCCCTCGGCCGTCATCCCGACATCGCCCAGGCCGCGGTCGTCGGGATCCCCGATGCCCGGATGGGGGAGGTGTGCGTGGCATTCATGGTGCCGAGGGCGGGGACGAGCCCCACGGCCGACGACGTCATCGCGTGGAGCCGCGAGCACATGGCCAACTACAAGGTGCCCCGCCAGGTGCACGTGGTCGGCACCCTCCCGATGAACGCCAGCAACAAGGTGCTCAAGTACGAACTGCGCGATCGGGCAGGCGGCACGGGCGGAGCCGGCCGTTAGCGTCGGAACCGTGAGTACGACACCCCCCGCCACCCGCACCGAGACCGACTCGATGGGTCCGATCGAGGTCGACGCCACCCGGTACTGGGGCGCGCAGACCGAACGGAGCATCGCCAACTTCCCGATCGGGCGAGACCGATTCGTGTGGGGCCGACCGATCATCGAGGCGTTCGGGCTGGTCAAGCGGGCCGCGGCCGCCGCCAACAGCGCCCTCGACCAGCTCGACGCCGACACCGCATCGCTCATCGTTCGCGCCGCCGACGAGGTCATCGCCGGCGACCTCGACGACCACTTCCCCCTCGTCGTCTGGCAGACCGGCTCGGGCACCCAGTCGAACATGAACGCCAACGAGGTCATCTCCAACCGGGCCATCGAGCTGGCCGGCGGCGAGATGGGGTCGAAGTCGCCGGTGCACCCCAACGACCACGTCAACCGGGGCCAGTCCAGCAACGACACCTTCCCGACCGCCATGCACGTCGCCATCGAGCTGGCCCTGCACCGCCAGCTCTACCCCGGCGTCACCGAACTGCGTGACACGCTGGCCGCGAAGGCCGAGCGGTTCGCCGACGTCGTGATGGTGGGGCGGACCCATCTCCAAGACGCCACGCCCGTCACCCTGGGCCAAGTCATCGGCGGCTGGGTCCACCAGATCGACGCCGCGCTCGACACCGTGCGAGGCACCGAGCCCGGCCTGCTCGAGCTGGCCATCGGTGGCACCGCGGTGGGCACCGGGCTCAACGCCGATCCGCAGTTCGGCGAGGAGGCCGCGGCCGAGTTGGCCCGCCTCACCGGTCACCCGTTCGTGCAGTCACCCAACCCGTTCGCCGCCCTCAGCGCCCACGATGCCCTGGTCACCACGAGCGGCGCCCTCCGGACCCTCGCCGGCGCCCTGATGAAGATCGCCAACGACGTCCGGTGGTACGCCTCGGGTCCTCGCGACGGCATCGGTGAGCTGGAGATCCCCGCCAACGAGCCCGGTTCCAGCATCATGCCCGGCAAGGTCAATCCCACCCAGGCTGAGGCGCTGACCATGGTCGTCGTCCAGGTGTTCGGCAACGACACCGCGGTGGCGATGGCCGGGAGTCAGGGCAACTTCCAGCTCAACGTGTACAAGCCGGTGATGGCCCACAACGTCCTGGAGTCGATCGCCCTCCTCGGCGATGCCTGCCGCAGCTTCGAGGAGCACTGCGCCCGGGGGATCGAACCCAACCGCGAGCGCATCGACGAGCACCTGGCCCGCAACCTGATGGTCGTGACCGCCCTCAACCCGCACATCGGATACGACAAGGGCGCGCAGATCGCCAAGAAGGCGCACGCCGACGGCACCACCCTCCGGGAGGCGGCGCTGGCCCTCGGCTTCCTCACCGCCGAGGAGTTCGACGCCTGGGTCGATCCGTTGGCCATGACCGACCCGACTGCGGGGGCCTAGCTCCGATGGTGGCGCGGTCATGACCGCGCCGGCACCGAACGGCTGTGTCAGGCGAGCCGGTACTCGGCCGAGGTCTTCTTGGCCTGGGACGGGTCGAGGCCGCACTGCAGCACCGGGTACCACGTGGCGACCTCGACCGCGGCGATCCGCTCGTCGACGACCGAGCCCGCCGTCCATTCGAGGGTGACCTCGGTGCGGTCACCGTCGATCTCCGACCGGGCGGTCAGCTGGTCGAAGTCGACCGCATCCCAGCCCGAGTCGGCCAGGACCTGACCTTCGACCACCTGGGCCCACGGATCGAGCGCGACGTTGCCCCGGTAGAACTCGCGGGCCTCGGGTGCCGGGAGGGTGCGGTGGACGATCCCGGCCAGGGCGTCGGCGTCGAGGAAGCCCCACATGCGCCCGTCGGGCAGGGTGAGCGCGGTGGGGGCGAAGCGGTGCCCGCCCAGATGGCTGGTGCGCCGGACCCGCACGTCGGGAACCGCGGCCCGGGCCTCGATGGTGAGCCGGGTGCCGGCCCCGCCGCAGCACCGGTCCCTCGTCCCGTGCCCGCAGATCAGCACCTCGGCCGGCGCGGCGCTCACGTCGCCCGATGGCTCCTCCCCGGTGAGGAGCAGGGCCAGCGCGCCGGGCACCTCCGCCGCCGGGACGAGCCAGTCGATGCCGTCGAGCACCGCGCCCCGTCGCTCCCACCGGGTGACCATGACCGAACCGTCGAGCCGGCCGACCTCGGGCACGATGGCCTGGACGCGGGTGCCGTCCGGAACGTCGATGGGGGCCACCCAGCCCAGCTCGCCGACGTCGCTCGGCCACGGCAACGGAACCTCCACCGTGACCAGGCGATCGAACTGCGGGGCGGAGCCGATGGGATCGAACCCCTGGCCCGCGGTCCAGACCGCGCAGCGGAAGTCGTCGTCTCCCGCGGTGTCGAACGCCTCAGCCATGGTCGCAGTATGGACGGTGCGCGGCGTGGATCGCACCCGGCGCGCGGGGATGGTCGGTCACGCGAACTGACGGACGATGTCGAGCACGTCGTCGCCGTAGTTCTCCAACTTGGTGGGGCCCACGCCCTTGATGGCGCTGAACGCCCGCAGCGAGTCGGGACGGGCCCGGGCCGTGGCCTTGAGGGTGGCGTCGTTGAACACGGTGAACGCCGGACCGCCCTGCCGCCTGGCCACCTCGGCTCGCCACTTGCGCAGCTCCTCGAACAGGACGAGGTCCTCGCCCTCGAGCTCGTCGCCGTCGTAGCCGGCCGCCCGCGATGCGGTCCGGGCGGCGGGAGCCGGGGCCCGGCCGCCGCTGGTGGCGACCTGGCGGGCAGGTCGCTTCGGGGCGCGGCCGTCGAGCTCGGCGATGAACGGTGAGGGACGGTCGGCATCGGCCAGGACGGTGACCCGCTCGATCCCGCGCGTGATGGCCACGTGGAACACCCGCCGCTCCTCCTCGACGTCCTCGGCCAGGCGGTGGGGGAACAGGCCCCCGTTGGCGCCGAACACGACGACGTGGGGCCATTCCCTGCCCTTGACCCGGTGCACGGTGGACAGCGTCACGCCCCGCTTGGCGGGGTCGCCGTCGTCGGGGGCTCGGTCGGCCATCAGGGCGCGGCGGAGGTAGGTCTCGAACAGCTCGGGGTCGGGCTGGATGTCGGCCACCTGGAGCAGGGCGTCGAGGTCATCGAGGTGAGACGAGCCCTCGGCGCCGGGACGACCGTCGAGCAGCTCCATGGCGCCACCGAGGCCGATGTCGTCGCGGATGGCCTGCAACACCGCTCGCGTCGTGGCGCCGTCGGCCACCGCGGCGAGGCGCTCGATGTCGTCGGCGAGGTCGAGCATCTTGTCGGCCACGCGGGCGTCGTCGATGCGCTCGGCCGCCTTGGCCACCTCGTGGCCCGATCGGCACCGGCCCAACCACTTGTCGATCCACCGGGGGAACCCCTTGCTCGGCCGCCGCGACACCTCGACCAGGTCCTTGGGGTCGATGCTCCCGGGATCGGTGGCGATCCGAAGCCACGCCAGCGCGGCCCGGAGGCCGACCCGGCCGAGCACGTCGGGTCGCAGCACCGACGACACCGGCACGCCGGCACCGACCAGCGCGACGTGCGGCGCGAGCAGAAGCGAGTTCGTGCGGGTCAGGACGGCCACCGCGCCGGGGGTGCCTGCCGTCTCGATGGCCGATGTGACTGCGGTGACCAGGGCGGAGGCACCGGCCTCTGGCGGGTGGGTCTCGACGGTGAGGGCGGCGTCGTCGACGACGGGTCGGGCGGCTTCGATGGCCTTCGCCACCCGCTGGTCGTTGTAGGACAGCAGGTGGCGAGCGGCGTCGACCACGGCCGGCGGGCACCGGTAGTTGACCTGGAGGGCGTGTTCGTGGGCGCCGGGGAACAGTTCGGAGAAGCCGATCAGGAACCGCGGCGTGGCACCAGCGTGGCCGTAGATCACCTGGTCGTCGTCGCCCACACCGAACACGTCGAAGGTGGGGGCGGCGAGCAGCCGGAGCAGCAGCACGTGGGCCGGGGTGAGGTCCTGGAACTCGTCGACCAGCAGGTGCCGGTGGCGGGCCTGCTCGCGGCGGCGGAACTCCCCGTCGGCGAGGAGGAGCTCGACGGCGTGGATCACCTGCTCGTCGAAGTCGAGCACGCGGTCGCGCCGCAGGCCGGCCCGGTAGGGCTCGATGGCGCCGGCCAGGCCAGGGGCGTCGGCCTCGAGCTCGACCTCCTCGGGGTCGCGCAGCCCGAGCCGGATGATGGACAGCCCCTCGAGGTACGGCGCCATGGGGTCGGTGTTGAGCCGGTGCTGCAGCTTCGGGAGGTGGGGTTCGAGCCGGCGGCGCATCTCCCGCTCGTCGATCATGTCGGGCCGGCCACCGCCGTGGCGGCCGATCAACCCGTAGCCCAGGGCGTTGAGGGTCTGGATGCGGGCGCCGAGCTCGACGGTGCGTTCGGCCATCTCCTCCTGGGCCTTGCGGTTGTAGGCGACGGCGAGAAGGCCCGAACGGTCGTGCCCCCGATCGGCCAGCAGATGGCGGAGGCGTTCGGTCAGCACCCGGGTCTTGCCCGAGCCGGCCGGGGCGATGATCCGGGCCGGGCCGCCGCGGTGGCTCACTGCCGCGAGCTGATCGGCGGCCAGCTCCGCAGCGGGTGCGGCCCACGGCGGCACCCGGTCGATCCGGCCGGCGTCGACCGCGTCGGCCCGGACGAGGATCGCCCCGGCCAGTGCCGCCGGATCGACGTCGTCGGGTGGTCCACCGTCGATCCACGCGACGGTGCCATCGGGAAGGACCAGGTCCCCGTCGTCGCCGGTGTCCTCCGACGCCGTGCCCGCGATGCGGGCCGCCTTGCGCCCCCACCACCAGATGGGGTCGCCGATGCGGCAGTCGTAGTTGTTGTTCCACACCAGGAAGTGGAGCCGATCGTGCCAGAGTTCGAAGTCGGGGGAGAGCTCCCACGGGACGATGGTGTACGTCGCGGGCCGACGGAAGATGACCGGGTCGACGTGGAGATCGACCACCCGGGGGGAGCGCGTGGCCCACGCGTGGTGGAGCTCACGCACGACGGCAGCCGGGCGGGCCACCACGTCGTCGTCGATCACCACGACCGCAGTGTCGGCCCACGGCGCCGGTGGGCGGGCACCGTCGACCACCACGACGCCGCGACCGAGCAGGGCAGGTCCGGGGACAGACATGGGGCCGATGCTACGGACCAGGGGTGACGGCAGCCTGGGTCGAACGCATGTTCGGGATCCTAGAGCAGCGTGCCCGGACGCGCCACGGCCCACCGCGGGGTGCGGTGGGCCGTCGACGTGCTGCAGTTCGACGAGGTGGTTCAGGCGACTCGCTCGAGGATGGGGTGGTGATCCCCCAGAGGCTCGTCGACGGGCGAGCGGTGGTGGGTGAGGTAGCTGAACGCTGCCCGCCACACGACGGTGAGACCGGCGATGATGAAGCCGGTGGCCCACACGCCCATCCAGTCGCTGGTGACTTCGACGCCCCAGGCCCGGAACAGCGAGTAGTCCATCGCCCACATGGCCCCGATCCCACCGATGAAGGTGAGGATGCTCCGCATGCGCTCGAAGCCGGCGGACTGGTCGACCACGAAGTCGACGACCTTGACGAGCGCCAACGCCATGAGGACGACGATCGCGAAGTGATACATGACTTCCTCCTACTGGAGTAGCGATGACCCCCCGGTGGTGTCACCTGCTGGTCTGATCGCCCAGTGATCGACGAAGTCACATGACGATGTGTGCCAATTGCGAGTCGCAGATGACGAACGGGTGACGCCCGATGAGCGGCCGGACGGCGGCGGGCGAGCCCGGGTCAGAGGTGGGCGATGCGGGGGGTGTGTCGGCCCGGACCGAAGCGCGCCACGTGATGGCCGGAGAGGTGGACGAGGCGCTCGACCCGGCCTCGCTGGCCGGCCCAGCGCTCGACCAGGGCCAGCATCTCCTCGTCGCTGCCTCGCGGCCGCCCGGTGAAGTACGAGCAGATCGTGTGGCTGATCCAGTAGTCGCCCACCACGATGGCGTCGGGATCGCCGAGGGCGGTGCGGGCCGCCCCGTTGACGGTCCACGGACCGAGTCCGGGCACGGCCCGCATCCGGGCGTAGGCGGCGTCGAGGGGGAGCTCGACCACCTCGGCCAGCCGGTGGGCGTGGCGGGCGATGGTGATCAACGTCCGTGCCCGGCTCTGCTCGACCCCGTGCTGGTGGAACCACCAGGTCGGCGTCCGCGCGACCCGTTCGGGATCGGGTGGGAGGCGGAGACCGAGCGGTCCCGGCGCGTCGTCGCCGAGCTCACGGCACAACGCGGCCCACGACCGGCCGGCCTCCACGGCCAGGACGCGCTGTCCGATGGCGCGGCTCAGCAGGGCGTCGACCACGCACCCATGGGCGGCGTGGCGCAGATCGGGGTGGCGCCGGTTGAGCTCGTCGAGGCGGTGGTCGCCGAAGCGGAGCGAGCGGGGATCGTCGTGGGTCGCGGCGAAGGCCCTGGCCCGGTCGGTGATCCAGCCGCTGCCGTCGCCCCATGTCTCGAGGGTGAGGCTCCGGCGGTCCGCCCGGGCCCGGACCGCCACCGGGCCGCCGGGCGTACGTGCCGCGAACCGAACCGAGTCGGGTCGGGCCGCGTAGGTGGGGTCGATGGTGTGACCCGCACCCGGCAGGGCGTGACGCACCGAGTACGGCCCTTCGAGATCGACCACCGCGACGGCGTCGGCAGCATCTCGGACGGTGGGAGCCATACGGGTCTCGACCGTACCGGGAGCCGAGCACTAGACCGGTGCCATGTCCGACAACACCGTGTCCGCATCCGCCATCGTCGACGCCCCGTCCGACGAAGTGTTCGCGTTCATCTGCCGACCGGCGAACCATCCCGAGATCAGCGGGGACCACTCCGTCAAGGGCGACCGCCACGGCCCCGAGCAGCTCACCGCGGCGGGTGACAGCTTCGGCATGTCGATGAAGATGTTCGGGTTGCCGTACCGAATCACCAACAAGGTGGTGGAGTTCGAGGCCGGTCGGAAGATCGCCTGGTGCCATCCCGGCAAGCACCGCTGGCGTTGGGAGGTCGAGGCCCAGCCCGAGGGCGGGACCAAGGTCACCGAGACCTTCGACATGTCGACGTCGCCCCTCAAGCCGGCCCTACGGCTGTTCGGCTATCCCGAGGGCCACCGCAAGAACGTGGAGCAGAGCGTCGCCAACGTGGCGGCACACTTCGCCGGCTGAATTGCCGGGGACCTTGGTCCCTGGTGACGAGGGATCCCGGTGCGGGACGATGCCGGTATGAGCGAGATCACTCCAGCCGGTTCGTACGCCGTGGCCATGCTCACCGGCGATTCGGTGGTCCGGGTGCCCGCGGACGCGAGCCTCGCCGACGTGGCCCGGGCCCTCGCCGACGGTGAACTGGGCGCAGTCGTCGTGGGCGACGATGCCCGTCCGGCCGCGCTCGTCTCCGAACGAGACATTGTCCGAGCGGTCGCCGCCGGTCGAGACCCCGCCCAGGTCAAGGCGCTCGACGTGGCCAGCACTCAGCTGGTGTGGTGCAACGTGGAGTCCAGCGTGGACGAGGTGGCGGCCGAGATGATGGACCGCTACATCCGCCACGTCCTGGTCGAGGAGCAGGACGGCACGCTGGTGGGCATCGTCTCGGCCCGCGACCTGCTCGGCGTCTACGCGGGCGACGCCGACATCGACGACTGAGGTCTCACCCGCGGTCCTCGGGCGAGTCCTCCGAGCCCTCGGCCGCCAGTTCCACCTCGACCGACAGCTCGGGAGCCTCGGCCGTGCGCACCGACGCGACGTTGCCGGCGTCGAGGAGGTCGGCTTGCACCAGTTCGAACGCCGCGAGGCGCTCGGGTGTGTCGTGGATCACCGCCGAGGCGATCTCGGTCCGCATCGACACCTTGGCGTCGGACTTGGCCTTGCGAAGCAGCGACAGCACCTCGGCTGCGACCGTGAGCGTGGTGGTGGCGGCCTCGTCGACCCCGCCGGCCACAGTGCGGAGTGCGTCGGCGTCGGGCCAGCTCGATCGGTGGATCGAACCCTCCTGCCACCACGACCACACCTCTTCGGTCACGTAGGGAAGGAACGGCGCGAACAGCTTCAGCAGGGCCTCGAGCGCGGTTCGGAGGGCGACCGTGGCCGAATCGGCCGCGTCGGTACCGTGGGCGCCGTAGGCCCGGGCCTTGACCAGCTCGAGGTAGTCGTCGGTGAAGTTCCAGAAGAACGTCTCGGTCCGCTCGAGCGCCCGGGCGTAGTCGTAGTCGTCGAAGACCCGGGTGACCTCGTCGACGAGGTCGGCGAGCGAGAGGAGCATCGCTCGGTCGAGCGGCTCGCTGACGGTGGCCCCGTCGTCCGGTTGGCCCAGGCCGAGGGCGAACTTGGACGCGTTGAGGACCTTGATGGCCAGGCGACGACCGATCTTCATCTGCCCCTGGTCGTTGGCGACGTCGCGGCCCGGCCCACCGCCGCAGGCCCAGTGGCGGATGGCGTCGGAGCCGAACCGTTCGAGCAGGGCGAAGGGACCCTCCTCGGCGTTGTCCTTGGACTTGGAGAGCTTCTTGCGGTCCGGATCCACGACGAACCCGGAGATCGCCGCGTGCCGGAAGGGCAGTTCGTCGAACAGCTCGTGGATCTTGACCACGGTGGCGAACAGCCAGGTGCGGATGATGTCGTGGGCCTGCGGACGCAGATCCATCGGGTACACCCGCTCGAACAGTTCGGGGTCCTCCTCCCACTTCGACGCGATCAACGGCGACATCGACGAGGTGTTCCACGTGTCCATGACGTCGGGGTCGGCCGCGAACCCGCCGGGCTGGTTGCGTTGCGCCTCGTCGTAGCCGGGCGCGGCCACGGTGGTCGGGTCGACCGGGAGCATGTCCTCGGTGGCGGGGATGGGGGAGAGGTAGTCGACATCGCCGTCGTCGTCGATCGGATACCAGACGGGGAACGGCACCCCGAAGAAGCGCTGGCGAGTGATGTTCCAGTCGCCCTGGAGCCCGTTGGCCCAGTCCTCGAAGCGGACCCGCATGTACTCGGGGTGGAACTCGAGGTCCTTGGCCCGTTCGATGATCTCGGCTGCCGGCGGATAGCGGATGAACCACTGGTTCGAGGTGACGATCTCGAGCGGCTTGCGGCCGTTCTCCCAGAACTTCACCGGATGGGTGATGGCGCGTGGCTCGCCCTCCATCTTCCCGGTGGCCATGAGCAGCTCGACGATCGCTTTCTGGGCCGAGAAGATCGTCTTGCCGCCGAGCTCGGCGTAGTTGGCGTTGGCTGCTTCGGGATCGACCGACTCCCACCGGCCTCCCGAGCCGGTCGCCGTCCAGGTGATGTCGCGTTCGAGGCGGCCGTCGTGGCGGACCACCGGGCGGATGGGCAAGTCGAGCTCGCGCCACCACACCACGTCGGTGGTGTCACCGAACGTGCAGATCATGGCGATGCCCGTGCCCTTGTCGGGCTGGGCCAGCTCGTGGGCGCAGATCGGGACCTCGGCGCCGAAGAGGGGGGTGAGAACCGTCTGGCCGAACAGGGGTTGGTATCGCTCGTCGTCGGGATGGGCGACGAGGGCGACGCAGGCCGGGAGCAGCTCGGGGCGGGTGGTGTCGATCCAGATCGGCTCCCCGTCGAGACCGGTGAAGGCGAGCTTGTGGTACGCGCCCGGGACCTCGCGGTCCTCGAGCTCGGCCTGGGCGACCGCGGTCTTCATGTCGACGTCCCACAGCGTGGGGGCGCCCGAGCGGTACACGGTCCCGGCCTCGAACAGTCGCAGGAACCCCTTCTGGGAGATCTTCGTGGCCCGCGGGCCGATGGTGGTGTAGGTCTCGTTCCAGTCGACCGAGAGTCCGACCGTGGCCCACAGCTCGTGGTACTCGTCCTCCATCTGCTGGACGACGGTCTCGCACAACTCGACGAAGTTGGGCCGCGAGATCCGGACCGGATCTTTGGGCAGGCGCCCCTTCTCGTCGGGCTGGGGCGGGGTGAAGTCGGGGTCATAGGGGAGTGACGGGTCGCACAGCGTGGCGGTGAGCATCTGCACCCGGCGCTCGACGTTGAGGCCGTTGTCGTCCCACCCCATGGGGTAGAAGACCTCCTTGCCCCGCATGCGCTGGTAGCGCGCCACCGTGTCGGTGTGGGTGTAGGACATCACGTGGCCGATGTGCAGCGAGCCCGACACGGTGGGTGGCGGCGTGTCGATCGAGTACACCTGGTCACGGGGCTTGGTCCGGTCGAAGGTGTAGGTGCCACGTTCGGTCCAGATCGCCCGCCACTTGGCCTCGAGGCCGTCCAACGTGGGCTTGTCGGGGATGCCGGTCACGGCGGGTGAGGGTACCGGTGGCCTCGGGCGGTCGAGAAAGGCGATGGTCGGTACTGTTGACGTGGGCGCTCCAGTGATTACCCTGATGAGCGGCTGTCGGGCGGAGACCGATCGCACCCCTGGAGTCTCCATGCCCACATCACGGTCCGACTCGCTCGAGACCACGTCGCCGACCTTCGCCGAGCCCGGTGATCTGTTCGCTTCCCCGGCGTTCATGGACCTGGGCTCGTGCCGGGGGGTCGATCCCGACATCTTCTTCCCCGACCGGGGCGAGTCCCTGTCGCCGGCCAAGGCCATCTGCGCCGAGTGCATCGTCCGGGACGAGTGCCTCGAGTACGCCCTCGACAACCGTGAGCGGTTCGGCGTCTGGGGCGGTACGTCCGAGCGCGAACGCCGGCGCCTGCGTCGCTCCCGTCGCGAGGCGACGAAGGTCGCCTAGCGCGTCCGTCGGGCGCCGACGAAGGAGATCTGGCACAGCGCGTGCCGCCAGTGGGGGGCGTAGGATCCCTCGCAGGAGGCGCAGCAGATGGGCGGCATGCCGATCGTCGACGGCAAGATCACGGTCCCTCCGCAGTACCGGAGCGTGGTCGATCGGCCCGCGGCCCGGGCCTTGATGGATCGAGGCGAGCGTGTCGGCCTGACCGTCGTCGCGGCGGCGCCCGGCTACCTGAAGCGCCAACTGGTGGCGTCCTGGGCCGCAGACCCCCGCCGCACCGTGGCCTGGGTGTCGCTCGACGAAGCTGACGATCCGATGCGGCTGCTCGTGCACGCCGCCGCGTCGGTCCGCCGGGTCCGCCCCGACTTCGCCGCCGACCTCGATGTCGAATCACTCATCGGCGGTCCCGGATGGGAAGCCCGAGCCGTCGACACGGTGTTCGAGGCGATGGGGCGCGAGACCACGCCGATCACGTTGGTCTTCGACAGCGTGCACAGCCTGGTCGACCCCGATTCTCGCCGCGGCCTCGGCATCCTCATTCGCTATCGGCCGCCGGCCGTGCGCATCGTGGCGCTCACCCGCGACGACGCCGCGCTCGACCTCTCCACCGCGGCGTTGTCCGGGTCGGTCGTCGAGATCCGGGAGGACGACCTGGCCTTCGACGCCGAGCAGACCTACGAGGCCGGGGTCGCGACCGGTCGCACGTGGACGGAGCAGGACGCGGAAGCCCTGCACCGGGACACCGGAGGCTGGCCGGCAGGTGTGTTCCTCACCTTGGCCCGCACCGGGGCGACGGTCCCGCGCTTCGCCACCGATGTGGACCCCGTCCGGTCGTACCTGCAACATCGGGTGATCGAACCCCTCGAACCCGGCCTCCGTTCGTTCCTGCTGCACCTGGCACCGTTGCGGGACGTGTGCGCGGAGCTGGCGGCGCTCGTGACCGGCCGGGCCGATGCCGGTCGTCAGCTCGACCGCCTGGTCGAACTGCACCTGCTCGGCGACGGCCCTCACGACCGAGCGGGGTGGCGCCGGTTCCCGTCCCACATCGTGTCGTTCGCCGAGCACGAGCTCCGATCGACCGATGCCGGTGAGGCCCGATCGGTCCACCGGGTCGCGGCGCGGTGGTGCTGGGAGCAGGAGCTGCTCGAGGAGTCGATGTACATCTCGGCCAGCGGCGGTGAGACGGCTCTGATGGCCGAGATCCTGCTCGAGCACCACCACCGGTGGTCGGCAGGAGGACAGGCGGAGGCGGTCCGTCGCTGGTGTTCGACGCTGCTGCAGGCGAATCCGCAGCTGGTGGAGGCGCAGTTGGCCTCGGCGTGGGCGTCGATGCTCCTGGGTGACGACGCGCTCGCGATGAGCACGGTGGCGTTGATCGCCGCGCTCGACCTCCCCGGCGACCGGGGCACCTTCATCCGCGGTGAGCTGGCCATGATCCGGGCCCACGCGGCGCGTCGGCGTGGTGACATGTTGCAGTCCCTGCGCGACGTTCGGGAGGGGACCGAGGCCGCCCGAGCCCTGCCCGCCGACTACGAGACCCCGTACCAGGGGGCGTTGCCCGGGGCGTTGCACCTGCACGTCGGCATCGCCGCGGTCTGGGCCGGTGAGCTCGATGCCGCGGTCGAAGAGCTCACCGAAGCCCAGCGCGAGACGAGGTGGTCCCAGTACGCCCTCCCCCCCATCCACGGGCATCTCGCCGTCGCGCTGTGGTTGCTGGGCGACCAGGCCGCCCGCGCCCACGCCGAGGTGGCGCTCACCCACGTCCGGCACGAACAACCCGGGCCCGCCGACTTCACCGCCCTGTGCATGGGGCTGATCCTCGGTGTGGGATCGAGCGACCAGCGGCTGGCGCTCGCGCTGTCCCTGGCCGAGACGATCGACGAACCGATCGCGTGGGTTCTGGCGCGAACGGCCGACATCCACCACGTGGCCACCACCGATCGAGCCCGGGCGCTGGCCGCCCTGCGGCACATCCGCGCCATCGTGAAGGAGTGTCCCGCGCCCGGTGCGCTGACCCTGGTCTGCAACCAGGCTGCCCAGCAGATCGGTTCCGACCGGGACGCCACGCTCGGCGATCCCCTGACCGACGGC
>CAVSRP010000003.1:0-48644 GCA_963730345.1 uncultured Acidimicrobiaceae bacterium | reverse complement strand
GGGTCCGAACCATCGGACACGGTGAGCACGGACACGACCTCAGGCCGGGCGAGGAACGCGTCCGCCCACGCTTCCACGACCTCGACAAGTGCACCTTCGGGAAGGTCGTCGGTCCAGGCCATCACGACCTTGCGGCGATCGAACGTCGAGGCTCTCCCGGTCAGGCCGTCGGGGCTCTCGAGGAACCGCTGTACGGCCTCGACCTCGGCGGCCGACAACGTCAGGGCATCTCTCCCCTGCCCGATCGACCTGGTCGAGCACGGCGAGGTCGGCGCCGGCGTCGGTGGCCTCGGTTCGCCAGAGCTCGCGGAGCGACACGGTGGCGGTGCCGGGGGTCTTGGCCCGACGGGTGTCGAGCGCAGCGATCTCCGCCGCCCGCGGTGAGGTGAAGCCGAGCTGGTCGAGCTGGGCCTTGATCTGCTTGCTCCGCTTCGAGAACAGCCCGAGCAGTTCCTCCGGCACACCGGCGACATCGGCGATCCCGTTGATCACCGGACCCCACTCCACCCCCAGCCGCTCGGTGAGCCGCATCCGCAGCTCAGCCTCGTACAGGCACCCGGCGGTCTTGGCGTGCGCCCAGAACAGCTGGGAGTGCAGCGTCCCCCAGCTCCCATCCTCGGTGCGGGTCAGGTTGGCGGCGACGGCGTGCGTGTGGAGATGCGGGTCGGCCTCCCGGCTCGTGCGATGCCGAAACGCCGCCACGACCAACTCGCCGGTCTGTACGTGCCGGACACCGTTGCGGCCCTTCCGGGTCCACGTCACCGACCGCTCCAGATAGCCCAGCGCCGCGTCGACGGATTCGTCGTGGCACTCCCCCACGATGCGGGCCGTGTCCGGATCACCGAGTCCGAACAACACCGACACCGACTTCGGCGCCCGGAAGCACAGGTCGTAGCCGCCGTTCTTCCGGTTCGCCGCTGCGAGCATCTCGCCCGTGTTCGGATCACGGCCCTCGATCAGGGCGCGGAACACGTCCTCGTCGACCTCGCCGGCCAGGCCGAACACGGCCTCGGCCGAGCCGGACCAGCGACCTGCGGCTTCACCGTGTCCCAGGTAGTACTCCTCGGGGCTTCGGGCCAGCGACGAGATCGGGTACTCCGCATCCACGAGCACGCCGATGCTCAACATCATGAGCCGTCCTCGTGTTCACCTTGGCGCTCAGGCTCGAGCGCAGCATCCGAGGATGCAAATTCGTGTCTGGCTCTTCGGTCGGGTGACGGCGGCGTGTGAGTCACGTCCTCGCGCTTCGGGTCAGGGCAAGGTGAGCCGGCTTCGGCGGGCTCGGCGGCCAGGATGAGCGACAGCTGCTCGACGGGTTCCGGGGCGTTCGGTTCGCTTGTCGGCCTGAGCCGTCGCCGGGTCGTCGGCATCGGGGTCGACGTCGGGTCGATGCAGGCGAGCGTCACCCCGGCCGGCCAGCGCGACCCGAAGGCTCGCGGCGCCGAATCGACCGTGCCGCCGAGCCTGCGGCCGCCGAGCGACCAGCCCCACGGCCTCGAGCCGTCGGATCGCCGCGGCCGCCGTGTCCTTGCTCACCGACACGGCGATCCCGACCGACCGGGCCGTCGCCGAGGACTCGAGGTCGTCATCCGCGGTCAGGGCCAGGTGCTCGAACACGAGCCACGCCGTGGGCCCGACCGCTCGCTTCACCAGGTCCGCGTCGCTCGTCACGACGAGGCCGGCGGTCACGACGCGGACCTCACCGCCTCGTCCAACCACCTGTGGAACGCTCGGTACGGGACGAGTACCCGTCGACCGAGGCGGATCGACGGCAGCTCCCCGCGGTTCACCATCTCGTAGGCGAGGCCTCGGGAGATCCCGAGCATCTTCGCCACCTCGTCGACGGTGTAGGTCAGTCGGTCATCGGGCATCAGTCAGTCCTCCCAGACGTGTCCTGTTGCCCCACTAGGCTTTTCAGACCCCAAAATCGATCACGCGATCTGCGATCGTCACAGAACTGCAATGTCCCCGTGCCGTCTGGTACTACCCCGTGTCGCCCTGTTCGGTCGGCGATCTGGCCGAGAGGCAGCCAGCGGGATCCCCAGACGGCAGTCTGGGAGGCCACACACCGCGAGTCAGCTCAGGACTGCAGCGATGAAGGCGTCAGCTTCTTCCGGCGTGAGGTCATCGATGACATCTACCCGTACGGGGGATGAATCGGGGCTCGTCGAAGGAGCTCCTCGACGGGAAGCTCCAAATGCTCGTTCGGTTCAGGATCCGAGTCGCTGGTGGACATCTCGAGGATCAGGCTACGGGCCCGCTGGGCCTACCCGGCTGGCTGCCGAGCAACTCGCGATGAAGATCGGCGTGGCCCGGGAGGACGCGGAGAAGGATCACGCCCTCGGCGGAGACGGACACGACCTGCGCCACAGCGGGATCGGCGTCCTCGTCACCCGCGACGAGATACTCCCCAAGGTGGGCCTCGGCGTCAGACGACAGATCGTCGACGTGGGCGTGGGTGAGCCCGTCGGCGTCCACCCGTTGGAAGTCGACCGACAGGTCCCAGGCCATCATCGGATGCCTCCGTCAGCTGTGGGCGAGCCGGTCGCTCACCAGTCGGTTCAGGCTCACCCGTTGTTCAGCCGCCTCGAGGACGAGGTCGCGATGCAACGCTTCGGGCACGCGCACGTTGAACTTGCCGGAGAAGCTCCGCTCCGCAATCGGCTCGGGCACCGGTTCGCCCGATGCCTGCATGTCTTCGATCACGTCGGACACGAGGGCCACCAGGCCACGTAGTGCCTCGGTCTGGTCCTCGTCCAGCCACGACAGCGAGGGGAACTCGGCAACGGTGGCGACGAACTCGCCATCGTCGGCCGACCACCGAACCCGGTAGGCGTAGTGCGTCGTCTCGGTCACCTGGTCTCCTCCTTGCTGAGCTTGTCGATGGCCTTCAGAACCTGCGTCACCTGATACGGCTTCGCCTTGCCGCCCTTGGCCCGTTGGATATTCACCCGAGGATCGCCGGGCCACGGCGTCTTGAACACGGCATGCGAGGTGCCACTCTGACGAGCCGCACCGAAGTAGTGCTCGCACACGGTCTCCAGATCCGAGTACTTCACATTGGTCTGCGAGTTCCGCATGGCGGCCACGAGCTTGTCGATGTTGGCCACAACGAGATGGTACCGCTATTGGTACCACTCGACAACGGTCATTCGAACACCCCGTCGATGAGGTCGCCAGCCGCCCGGTGCTGCTCGGAGACGAGGTGGGTGTACGTGTTCAAGGTGACGCCGATGTCGGCATGGCCCAGGCGCTCCTGCATGACCTTGTCGTCGCCGACGACGACCCGACCGATCGACTGGGCAGTGTGGCGCATTCCCTTCGGCGTCAGCTCGAGGACGCCGGCCTCCTTGGCGAGTCGCTTCATCGTCCGGCCGATGTTGTTCGGGTCGATCCAGCCACCGACCTCGCTGGTGAAGACGAGGTCGACCTCGCGAGGGTCGAGCCCGAGGAACACGAACTCGGCTGCTTGCCTGACCCGGTGCTCCTGCAGCGCCGCCGACGGTGCGCGGACCGACCGCCACGACTCGGTCGCTGGCCTCGGTCTTGAGCTGCTTCATGATCGGCTGGCCGCGCTCGACGGCGAGCTGCTGAACGACCGACACGATCCCCGCCTCCCCGTCGATGTCCTGCCACCGCAGGCCGAGGAGCTCACCCCGTCGCATCCCGGTGACGAGCCCGAGGTGGAACAGGGCGTAGAGCCGATGCTCGCGGTTGGCGGCGAGGAACTGGCGGGCCTCGTCGACCGTCCATGCGGTTCGGCCGGTCGAGCGCTTCTTCTTCGGCGGCTGGGTCAGGGCCACCGGGTTCTCGGTCAGCCGCTTGCGCTGCACGGCCTCCTCGAGCGCCATCGACAGCACCTTGCGGACGAGGCGGGTGGACGTCGCGCCGAGCCGGGGCCTCTCCCCCTCCGGCGCGCTGTTCAGCTCGACGATCCACTCGTCGACGAGTTCGGGTGTGAGATCCCGGAGCCGGACGCCACCGATGAGCGGGACGATGTGTCGATGCACGGCCCAGCGGTACTGGTCCAGGGTCGACCGCTCGACCCGGCCCTCCTTCGATCGCAGCCAGACGTCGCCCACGAACGCAGCGACGGTCTCGTCGTCGGAGCCGGCCTGCCCGACGCCCACGGTCTTGGCGAAGGCGACGGCCGCCTTCTTGGTCGGGAACGTCCCGAGCTGACGCACCTTCGGACGACCCGTGGCGGGGTCGTAGCCGGTCTGGCGGACCGCCCACTTGCCCCGCTGCTTCTGGATCGTCGGCTCCCTGTCAGCCACCCATTCCATACATCACGGCACTCTACGCCATACATTTTCCATACATCGACGGGTTCTGGCCGGGAAACAGAAGAGCCGGCTTCCGAAGAAACCGGCTCTGACCTGCGGTTTTGTTGGTCGGGCTGGGGAGATTCGAACTCCCGACCTCTTGACCCCCAGTCAAGCGCGCTAACCAAGCTGCGCCACAGCCCGTGGGAGGCGTCAACCTAGCCGGTCGACCGACACCGTCCGGAATCGGGTCGCGGCCTCAGAAGACCTTGCCCCAGAGCCACATCAGCAGCTGGACCAACCGCCAGCTCAGGTAGACCACCAGCACGACGAGCATGAACTTGAAGTGCCACGGGAGCCGGGTGGGTTCGTCGTCCTGGGTGGTCTCGGCCGGGTCGACGACGTGGTGCCCATCGGGGCAGTCGCCGTTCTCGGTGAGGGTGTTCGGGTTGTAGAACCGGTCGCAGTCGGCGCAGAACGGCATGTCAGCCTCCCAGCGTGGCAGTGATGCGGGACGGAACGGGGCGGCCCACCAGTTGGGCGATGCGACCGGCCACGCCGACCATGGCGGTCAGATCGATACCGGTGTCGACCCCCAGTCCGTCGCAGAGATGCACGAGGTCCTCGGTGGCCAGGTTGCCGCCGGCCCCCTTGGCGAAGGGCGAGCCGCCGATGCCACCCACCGCGGTGTCGAAGGCCCGGACGCCGAGCAACAAGGCGGCGAAGGCGTTGGTCAGCGCGGTGCCCCGGGTGTCGTGGAGGTGGAGCCGGACACCGGGGCCGGTGGCGGTCACCACATCGGCGATGCGCTCCGGCGTGGCCACCCCCGTGGTGTCGGCGAGGGTGACGCGTTCGCAGCCTGCCTCCAGGACCTCGTCGAAGATGGCCGCCACGTCGAAGGGGCCGACCTGTTCGTCGTAGGGGGAGCCGAACGCGCAGGAGATCACGGTGTCGACCGGGCGGTCACCGGCGGTGGCCACGATGTCGGCGACGGCGGCGACCGACTCGGCCACCGACTGCCGCACGTTGGCTTGCGAGTAGGTCTCGGACGCCGACACGGTCACGGTCAGCGCATCGGCACCGGCTGTGACGGCCAGCTCCGCGCCGCGCACGTTGGGCACCAGCGCCCAGTAGGTCACGCCTTCGACCCGCTCGATGGTCCCGAAGACCTCGTCGGCGCCCGCCATGGCCGGGACCGCCTTGGGTGAGACGAACGCACCCGCCTCGATGTCGACGACACCGGCCGCGACGAGCTCGGCCACGAGCTCGACTCGATCGGCCACCGACACGGGCGCCTCCGGCTGGAGGCCGTCGCGCGGGCCGACGTCGCGAATCGAGATCGAGTCCGGGAGATCCCAGCTCATACCGGTGGCACTCCGTGTCGGCGGTGGGAGAACTCGCGACGGCGGGTGCCGGCGACCGCGAAGCGACGGACCAATTCGTCGCGCAGGGCGCTGGGCTCGACGACCGCGTCGAGGACCAGCTCGGACGCCAGGTGGAGCAGGTCGACGTCGTCCTCGTAGATGGCGATCTGCTCGGCAATGAACGCGGCCCGCTCGTCCTCGTCCTCGATGGCGGCGATCTTGTTGGCGAACACGGCGTTGACCGCGGCATCCGGTCCCATCACCGCGATCTTCGCGGTCGGGAGCGCGATGGTGGCGTCGGGGTCGAAGGCCGGTCCGCACATGGCGTAGAGCCCGGCGCCGTACGCCTTGCGGACCACCACGCAGATCTTCGGCACCGTGGCCTCGGTGATGGCGGTCACCATCTTGGCGCCGTGGCGGATGATGCCCTGACGTTCGACCTGGGTCCCGATCATGAAGCCGGGAACATCGGCGAGGAACAGCAGCGGGATGTTGAAGGCGTCGCAGAGCCACACGAACCGGGACGCCTTGTCGGCCGAGTCAACGAACAGCACCCCACCGAGGTGGGACGGGTTGTTGGCCACCACGCCGATCGGCCGGCCGTCGAGTCGGCCGAGCCCGCAGATCAGCTCTTTGGCGTACAGCGGCTTGTACTCGAAGAAGCTCTCGGCGTCGACGAGGCCGTCGACGAAGCGATGCATGTCGAAGCCGACCGACTCGGAGGCGGGCACCACGTCGTCGGTCAGGGTCACCGAGGGGGGCGCGGGCTCGTACCGGGGCGGGTCCTCCGTCCAGCGGTCGGGGAAGTAGCTGAACCACGCCCGGGCCTGGTCGAGCGCATCCTCGTCGTCGACGGCCAGCGCGTCGCCGCACCCGGACACGGTGGCGTGCATCCGGGCGCCACCCATCTCCTCCAACGTGGTGTGCTCGCCGATCACCTTCTCGGCCATGCGAGGCGATCCCAGGTACATCGACGCGTTGCCCTCGACCATGAACACCACGTCGCAGAAGCTCGGGATGTACGCACCACCGGCCGCCGACGGGCCGAACAGGCAGCAGATCTGCGGCACCCGGCCCGACAGGCGGATCTGGGTGGCGAAGATGCGGCCGGCGCCACGGCGACCAGGGAACAGCTCGACCTGATCGGTGATCCGGGCACCCGCGGAGTCGACCAGCCAGAAGATGGGAAGATCGTGAGCGAGGGCGAACTCGGCCATCCGGATCATCTTCTCGACCGTGCGAGCCCCCCAGGAGCCGGCCTTCACGGTGGGATCGTTGGCCACGACGCACACCGGCCGTCCCTCGATCCGACCGGTCCCGGTCACCACGCCGTCAGCAGGGAGATCCTTTCTGCCACTGTTGGCGAGCAACGCCTCCTCGACGAAGGAGTCCTCGTCGAGCAGCAGCGCCAGCCGGTCGCGCACGAAGAGCTTGCCCTGCGCCTCGAGCTTGCCGGCGTGGGTCTCCCGGTTGCCGGCCAGCGCCCGGCTGGTGGCGGCCGCGACGGCGGCGATCGGATCGGAGGCTGGCATCCCACGATCTTGCCCGGTGCGCCCGCTGGGCGCCCAACGGCTAGCTACGGCGGATGGCGAGGATGGCGGTGTCGTCGGTGACCGGCTCGGTGGCGAAGTCCTTGGCCGCTTCGAGCAGCGTCTTGCACAACACGTCGGGCGGCACACCAGGATCGCGGCGCAACGTGTTGGCGATGCGCTCCTCGCCGAAGAACTGGTCGCCGGCCCGGGCCTCGGCCAGTCCGTCGGTGTAGAGCAGCACCAGGTCGCCCGACTCGAGGTCGATCTCCTTCGAGTGGTACGTCGACGACGCATCGAGCATGAGCAGCGGTCCGGTGGCCCGCAGGGGGCGGACCTCCTTGGCGTGCCACAGCCAACCGGCGGGGTGACCGGCCGAGCACACCCGCAAGGTCCCCGAATCGGTGTCGAAGACGACCACGCACAGCGAGATGAACTCCTCGACCCGCTCGAGCGCCGACATCTGCGAGTTCAGTTCCTCGAGCGCCTGGGCCGGATCGCGGTACTGGCGGAGGAAGACCCGCAACAGGTACTTGGCCTGGAACGCGGTGATCGAGGGTTCGATGCCGTGGCCGGTGACGTCGCCGATGACGGCCGCGATGCGGTTGGGCGAGACCCGGAAGACGTCGTAGAAGTCGCCGGCCATCATGCCGGTGCCCGGCTCGTAGACCCGTCCCAGCTCGAAGCCCTGGAAGTCGGGGAGCTCCTCGGGGGCGAGTCGGGCCGCCCACTTGCGCGGGGCGAGCTCCTCCTGGCTGAGCACCTCCTGGGCCTTGCGCTCCAGCTGGGTGCGGTCCTCGGCGATGCGGGCGACGCGGCGGAAGTCCTTGGCGTAGACGATCGAGACCGCCACCGGTACGAGGACGAAGCCGAACAGCACCTGCGACTCGGGCGTGCCCGCCACGGCCACCACGCCACAGGCGACGGCCAGCACGCCGTAGAGCACGGCGGCGTGGAGCTCCTTGCGGAACGCGGCGCGGGCGAGGACCGCCTGATCGGAGGCCGGGCCGTACTCGACCTCGATGCGATTCCAGCTCTGCTGGTAGCGAAGCGTGGATCGGCCCCAGACCAGCGCCGCCACCACGCTGGCGAGCGCGACCAGCGCAAGGATGGTTTGCTCCATGGTGCGACCAGGGTAACCCTCGGGGACGACACCACCGAGGAGGATCGATGTCATGATGGTGATGATCCAGCGCTTCTCGGTGGATATCGATACATGTCGGCTCGGTGAGCCGGCCCGAATCAGCCCCGGCGGCGGATGCGCAGCTTGACCGGCGTGGCACCCAGATCGAACGCATCCTGGAGGCAGTGCTCGAGGTAGCGGACGTAGGTCTTGGGCAGCTCGCGATTGGCGAACAGCGTGAACGTCGGCGGGTGGGCGGCCCCTTGCAACGCGTACAGCACGCGGGCCCCGTGGGGCGCCGGCTGGGCCTGTTGGGCCTGGCGGATCACGTCGTTGACCTTGCGGGTGGGGATCCGGGTCTCGTAGGCGCGGATGGCCGAGCTCAGGGCGGGATGGAGGCGCTGGACGCCCTTGCCGGTCAGCGCCGAGATCGGTAGCACGGGCGATTCCCCGATGAAGTGCAACCGGTCGGCCACCTGCGCCATGGCGTCGGCGCGCTGCTCGGAGTCGGCGACGTCCCACTTGTTGAGCAACACGATGACCGGACACCCGCTGAGATCGACACGCTCGGCCAATCGTTGGTCCTGCGCGGTGACGCCCTCGGTGGCATCGATGACCAGGATGGCGATGTCGGACGAGTCGACGGCCCGCAGGGCCCGGACCACCGAGTAGTACTCGGTGCCGTCGTCGACCTTGGAGCGACGCCGCATGCCCGCGGTGTCGACGAACCGGATCGGGCCGTCGTCGGTCTCGACCACCGTGTCGATCGTGTCGCGCGTGGTGCCGGGCATGTCGTGGACGATCGAGCTCTCCTCCCCCGTGATGCGGTTGAACAACGTCGACTTGCCCACGTTCGGGCGTCCGATGATGGCCACCGCGATCTCGCGGTCGGCGGCCTCGGTGTCGTCGTCGAGCGCGGGCTCGGGCTCTTCGGGCAGCATCGTCAGCAACTCGTCGAGCAGGTCGGCCGACCCGTTGCCGTGCAACGCGCTGAGCGATCGGGGTTCACCCAACCCCAGCTCCATGAACTCCCAGATGAGGTGCTCGCGACGGGGATCGTCGATCTTGTTCACCACCAGGACCACCGGCTTCGACTTCCGCCGCAACACCGCGGCGGCTCGCGGCGTCGTCCTCGGTCACACCGGTGGTGCCGTCGACCACGAAGATCACGATGTCGGCGTCGTCCATCGCCTTCTCGGCCTGGCGGGACACCTTCTCGTCGAGGGTCGACCCGCCGGGGAGCCACCCACCGGTGTCGACCACCTCGAAGCTGCGGCCGGTCCACTCCACCGGCACGACCTTGCGGTCGCGCGTGACGCCGGGACGTTCCTCGACGATGGCGGTGCGCACGCCGGCGAGGCGGTTCACCAGCGTCGACTTTCCGACATTGGGACGACCGACGATGGCGACCCTCGACGTCATCGCTGCTCCGCTCGACTGGCGCGGCGCGGTGGTTCGAGCGCGGCCCGCAGGGCGACGCCGTCGGTGGCCACGATCTCGACCGGGCGGGGCAGCTCGTCCACCGAGAGCCCATCGAGGAAGCGACCCTCGGAGAGGCAGACGTCAGGCAGCAGGTAGCGGTGGCCCTCGGGCTCTCCGGCCAGCGTGCGGGCGATGTCCTCGCCCACCATCAGGCCGGTGACCGCGATGTTCCCGCCGAAGAACCGGTTCTCGACCACGCACACTCGAACGTCGTCGCGTCCGAGACCGGCCAACAACGGATCCAGGATCCGCGCCCCGTACGGTGCGGTGAGCACGCCGATCGGCGCATCCTTCCGGGGCCGCAGCCGGATGTTGTCCGCCCGGTCGCCGGGCTGCGACACGGTCCGCACGGCGCGGTACCCCTCGGCGGGGGCGCCGTCGACCCAGGAGAAGAAGCCGGCCTTGGGGCCGGTGGGCTGGTCGACCGCGCCGGTGAACTCGGCCTCGAAGGTGCGCGCCATACCGATGCCGTCCTCGTGCATGGGGAAGTCGCCGTAGATCTCGGGGCCCGGGAACGGCCGATCGGCAAGGAGGTAGTACTCGTCAGCGGCGTGGACGAGGCGGTGACCGAGGGTGGCGAGGAACACGTCCTGCCAGTCGGCGACGCAGTCGAGCACGGCGTTCGCCTCTGCGGGAGTGTGGAACCGCATCCGGGGCTCGTTCGAGTGGTCGCTGATGCCCAGGGGAACCACCGCGAGGGTGGCCAGGTCGGGATACTCGTCGAGGACGCCGGCGAGGGTGTCGTCCAGGGCCCGCCCGTCGTTGACGCCCGGGCAGACCACGATCTGCCCGTGAACGGTCACCCCGTGATCGAGCAGGGCCCGCAGCCACCGCAGGCTGGTGGCGCCGCGCCGGTTGCGAAGAAGGTCGGCCCGCACCTCCGGATCGGTGGCGTGGATGCTGACGTAGAGCGGGCTGAGCCCCTCGGTGATCACCCGCTCGAGGTCGCTCTCGGTGAAGCGGGTCAGGGTGGTGAAGTTCCCGTAGAGGAAGCTCAGCCGGTAGTCGTCGTCCTTCAGGTACAGGCTGCGGCGCATCCCCGGTGGCAGCTGGTAGATGAAGCAGAACTCGCAGTGGTTGTCGCAGGTCTGCACCTCGTCGAAGATGGCGGCGTCGACCTCGGCACCCAGCGGAGCGCCGGCGGTCTTGGTCACCGTCAGCTGATGCTCGAGACCGCCTCGGCGCACGTCGAGAGACACCTCCGGCTCGTCGACCAGGAGGCGCCACTCGATCACGTCGCGCGGCATCACCCCGTCGAGCGACACGATCTCGTCTCCGGGGAGGAGACCGGCCGCCTGTGCAGGTGACCCGGGCGCGACAACGGTCACGCGGGGCAGGTTCACTGCGCAGCAGGCTACCGGTGCCACCCCGAAACCCAGCGATTGCCAACGAGTGACGCCCGGGTTGACGGACTAGTCCGAACTCGTCATTGCGGTCGAATTTCCAGAATATTTCGGTTTGGTGACGGTGCAGCGACGCCGCGACGCGCTTGACTCTGCCGTCGCACCCGAGCCACGCCCAACGGCGTCTCGGACGCCTTCCCCCAATCCGCCCCTCGAGTGGGCCGTTCCCCCGGAGTCGTCCGTGTTCACCAACGTGTCGCGTCGCGTGTTGCGCCGCGTCCTCACTCGGTTCGTCGCGGCCGCCCTCGGCCTGGCGATCCTCGCCCTGCCGTGGGCAGCCCTGCCCGCCGGCGCGACCGAACCGGCGGAGCCGGTTGCCCGCCAGCAGACGCCGATCTCCGCGATCGTCGATGCCACCCGCGAGCTCCTCGATGCCCTCCGACCGAACTGCCAGGATGCCGGTACCGGTGAGGTGCCCGAACTGGTCGCCTCGATCTTCCGCTGCCACCTGCGGCGGGCGGGATTCGCCGAGCCCGACGTCCGGCGGGTGGCGGCGGAGGCGGTGGCGGTCTCGTACTGCGAATCGCTCTGGAATCCCCAGGCGGTGGTCTTCGATGGGCGCTACGTGGCGGTCCCCAACCCCGCCACCGGGTACCACTACACCGCGGCCGGCGTTTTCCAGTTCATCCAGGTGCGGGCGGACCAGTGGATCGACGGGGGGTACGCGCGCGTGATGGATGCCCGCCGCAACATCGACGCCGCCGCCCGCCTCTACATCCACAACCGCAGCCGCGGCTACGGCGGGTGGGACGACTGGGCCTGCGCGGCCGCCAACGACGGTTTCAAGGTCGGGTCCGTCCTCCCCGGCTGGCCCGGAGGTCCCGCCGCCCTCCCCGACTGGGCGTGGAGCTACTGACCCGGACCACATCGGCCGCGCCATCCGGCCCGCGGGTGCTCGGCCGCGGCCTCGGTAGCGTGGCAGCCATGCAGGTCGACACCGTGCTCCTGGCCGCGCCCCGAGGGTTCTGCGCCGGTGTGGAGATGGCGATCAAGGCCTTGGCGTGGATGGTCCGGGCGTTCGAGCCACCGGTGTACTGCTACCACGAAATCGTCCACAACCAGCTGGTGGTCGACCGCTTCCGGGATCTCGGAGTGGTCTTCGTCGACGACATCGACGACGTCCCGCCGGGCCGGCCGATCATGCTCTCCGCCCACGGCTCGGCACCGGAGGTGGTGGCTGCGGCCCGGGCGTCCGGTGGGTACGTGGTCGATGCGGTGTGCCCGCTCGTGACCAAGGTGCACCACGAGGTCAAGGTGCGGGCCGGCAAGGGCTACCAGATCGTCTACGTGGGCCACGAGGGGCACGAGGAGGCCATCGGCACCATGGCGGTGGCCCCCGACGCCATCCATCGGGTGGAGTCCACCAACGAGGTCGACGCCCTCCCCGCGTTCGATCAACCGGTGGCCCTGCTGGCCCAGACAACGCTCTCGCACCGGGACTGGGAGGGCGTGCTCGACCGCACCCGGGAGCGCTACCCCGATCTGTGGACGCCGGGCCGCAGCGACCTGTGCTTCGCCACCACCAACCGGCAGGCGGCGTTGACCGCATTGGCCGAGCGCTGCGACGCCATCGTGGTCATCGGTTCGGCCAACTCGTCCAACACCCGGGCGCTCGAGTCGCTCGCCCGGAACATGGGCTGCGATCGCGTCTACCGCGTGAACGGCCCCGAGGAGCTACCAACCGACCTGCATGGCATCGTCGGGGTCACCGCCGGGGCCAGCGCACCCGAGGAGCTGGTCCGCAGTGTGATCGACCGCCTCGACCCGGCCAACGGTGTCGAGGAGATCCGCATCACCGATGAGGAGGAGTACTTCCCCCCGCCCCGCAACCTGCGCGAGCTGCTCGGAGCCCTCGACGTGGTCGCCACCTTGGCGCTGGGAGGCACCTTGTCCGACCGTCCGGCGGTGGTCGACCGCGCGGTCCTGGCCAGCGACGCGCTCGACGCCCTGGCCTGACGCCGCTACGCCTGCGGACTTCGTCCGCTGGCTTCGCTTCTGGAGTTGCTCACCCGCCGTCCTCCGGCCGGCCGGCTCGTCAACTCCCCTACGCCTGCGGACTTCGTCCCACGGCTGACCGCCGGGTCAGTTCTCTGGCAGGATGGTGACCATGGCTTCGACCTTCACCGCCATGGACCACTCCACGAAGGAGCAGTGGGACACCATCATCGGCGAGACGATGGTGAACCAGCCCCGCGTGGCCGAGACCGTGCTGCAGATGCTTCGAGAGCTGGCCGACATCACCGACGGCTTCGCCACCGATCAGCTCACCCACTGCCTGCAGACCGCGACCCGCGCCGAGCGCGACGGCGCCGACGTGGAGGTCGTGGTGGCCAGCCTGTGTCACGACGTCGGCAAGCGGATCAGCGTCCTCAACCACGCCCAGATCGCGGCCGAGATGCTCAAGCCGTACGTGCGATCGGACGTGTACCACATGATCCGCACCCACCAGGACTTCCAGGGCAAGCACTACTACGAGCACCTCGGACTCGATCCGCACGCCCGTGACCAGTACGAGGGTGAGCCCTGGTACGAACTGACTGCGAACTTCGCCGACAACTACGACCAGAACAGCTTCGACCCGGACTACGACACGCTCCCGCTCGAGCACTTCGAGGACCGTGTCCGCCTCGTCTTCGACGCCCCGGGTCCCACTCCCCTGTCGTGACTCCCCTGTCGTGACTCCCCTGTCGTGACCGCCCTGTCCTGAGCACGCGGCTCAGGCGCGGCCGACCCGCGTCTGGGCGTCGTCGAAGAGCTCCTGGATCGTGGATCGCAGGGTCTCGGTCGTGTCGTGGATCTGGTGGCGGCTGGGACGCTTGCCTCCCTCGCCCACCGGTGCCGGAATCGGCGCGCCGATCACGAGGACGACCTTCACCGGGCGGATGGTCTTCGACCCCCGGGACATGGCGGCCTCCGACCCGCCGATCCCCACCGGCAGGATCGGTACGCCGGCCCTCGCGGCCACGAAGGCGGGCCCGTCGAAGAGATCCTCGACCACCGGGCCGCTGCGCCGGGTGCCCTCGGGGAACATGACGAGGGGCTCACCGCCCGACAGCGCCGCCTCGCAGCGCCGCAACGCTTCACGGTCGGCCGAACCCCGGTGCACGGGGAACGCGCCCAGGGCCGACGACAGCCAGCCGAGCGGGCGGTAGTTCCAGATGGTGTGCTTGCCCATGTACCGCATCCGCCGCCGGGTGACGGCGGCGACCAGGAGGAAGTCGAGGTTCGAACGGTGCACCGGACTCAGGACGAACGGCCCCTCCGGCACCCGGTCTCGGCCGATCACCTCGACGCGGAACCAGAGCCGGGCGAGCCCGACCACCAGGGCGCGCACGACGCGGTAGAGCAGCCGCTCGGCCGCGGTCGGGGGACGCCCCAAGTCATCGGTGAGCGCACCATCCGTCCGGTCGTCAGCCATCGAGCTCACCCACGATCAGCTCCACGATCTCGTCGATGCCCAGGTCGCTGGTGTCGACCTCGACGGCGTCGCCCGCCCGGGTCAGCGGCGACGCCTCCCGACCCTGGTCCAGCGCGTCACGGCGGGCGATGTCGGCCGCGACGGTCTCGTAGTCGAGGTCGGACACCTCCTTCGACCGACGGGCCGCTCGGACTTCCGGGCGGGCATCGAGGTAGACCTTGAGCTCGGCATCGGGGAACACGACCGACCCGATGTCCCGGCCCTCGATCACGCCCCCACCGTGACGGGTGGCCCACTCCCGCTGGCGGGCCACCAACTCGGTGCGGACCTCGGGGTTGGCGGCCACCGAGCTCACCGCCCTGGTCACCTCCGGGCCCCGGATCTCGATGGTGGCATCCACCCCATCGACGCGCACCGCGTCCAGCGTGACCTCGAGATCGACCTGGCGAGCCAGGGCCGCGACCGGGTCGCCGTCGGCCGGGTCGATGTTGTGACGCAATGCCGCGAACGTCACCGCCCGGTACATCGCACCCGTGTCGAGATACCGCAGGCCGAGCCGCTCGGCCAACAGGCGGGCGACGGTCGACTTGCCCGAGCCGGCCGGGCCGTCGATGGCGATCACACGCATGGTCGAGAAGCTAGACGGCGCGCGCCCGCGGCCCGGACCCGGATCGGAGCTGGTCGAGCAGATCCCAGTAACCGGGGAACGTCTTGGCCACGCAGCCGGGGTCGGCGATCTCGATCCCCGGGCCGCGCAGGCCGAGCAGGGCGAACGCCATGGCCATGCGGTGGTCGCCGTAGGTCTGGACCACGGCCGCTCGCATGGGCCCGGGCTCGATCACCAGGCCGTCGGCGGTGCTCCGGGCATCGATCCCGCACCGGTTCAGCTCGGTGATCGGCGCGGTGATCCGATCGGATTCCTTGTTCCGGACGAAGCCGACGTTGCGGATGCTCGTCGGTCCCTCGGCGAACGCTGCCACCACGGCCAGCGTCGGCAGCGTGTCGGAGAGCTGCGAGAGGTCGACGTCGATCCCCCGCAGGGTGGGCCCCGCGGTGACCGTGATGGCATCGTCGTCCCAGCGGACGCGCGCCCCCATCTGTTCGAGGACACCGGCGAAGGCGACGTCGCCCTGCAGGGCATGGCGATGCAGCCCGCGCACGGTGACCGACCCGCCGGTGATCACCGCCGCCGCCCACGCGTACGAGGCCGCCGAGGCGTCGGGCTCGACCTCGAGGTCGATGCCGACGTACCGGGCGGGATCGACGACCCACGTCGTGCCGTCCTCGACCCGGACCGAGGCACCGAAGGCCCGCATCACCGCCACGGTCATCTCGACGTAGGGCTGCGAGACCAGCGAGGTGGACAGCGCCACCCGGAGTCCGCTCGGCATCTGGGGCGCGGCGAGCAGCAACCCGGACAGGAACTGGCTCGACACGTCGCCGGCCAGTTCGACCTCGCCGCCGCCCAGCGGACCCTCGACCACCACGGGCAGGAACCCGGGAAGGCCCTCTTCATCGACGCGTGCGCCAAGGATCCGGAGCGACTCGAACAGCTCGCCCATCGGCCGGACGCGGAGCTGCTCGTCACCGTCGATGCGGCGAGGGGTGCCGTCGAGGGCCAGCACCGGCAGCAGGAACCGGCTGGTGGTGCCGCTCTGGCGGGCATCGATGGAGACCACCGTGGGGGCCAGACCACCGGAACGGACGTGGAGACGATCGGGCCGGGCCTCGATCTCCACTCCCATCGCCCGGAGCGCCCCGATCATCGCCTGGGTGTCGTCGGCGTCGAGCCAGTTGCCCAGGGTCGTGGGACCATCGGCCAGGCCGGCGCACACCAACGCCCGGTTGGTGATGCTCTTGGAGCCGGGCAGGACCACGGTGGCATCCACCGGCCCGGACGGCTCGACGGGGAACGGGTCGAGGCGCGTCGTCACACGAGGGACTGGATCGACGGCCGGTACCCGCGCGCCACGAGCCCACCCCGGAACGCCTCGGCGGTGGAGGACTCGATCACGAGGATGAGCACACCGGCCACCCCCTCCGCCGAATGGGCGATCTCGAGGTCGACGATGTTGACGTCGAGCTCGGTGGCCAGGGTGGTCACGTCGGCCAGGACCCCCGGCCGGTCGGGGACGGGAACGCGAACCTCGGTCAGGTCGGCCGGTCGGGTGAACCGGCCGGGCAGGTTCACCCGTGCGGCGCGCGCCCGCGTGAGATCCCGGAGCAGTCCCTCGGCGTCGTGGTCGGCGACCTGCGCGCGGGCATCGCTCAGGGCGTCGATGAGGCGGTCGAGGCCGGTGACGATGGCCGCCCGGTTCTCCTCGCAGATGTCCGGCCAGATCCCCGGGTGTCCGGACGCGATGCGGGTCATGTCGCGGAAGCCGCCCGCGGCCAGGCGGAGCAGGGCGGCGTGCTCGTCGGCTCGTTCGTCGGCGATGCGCATCAGGCTCGCGGCGGTGAGGTGGGGAACGTGGGACACCACGGCGACGAACTCGTCGTGGCGCTCGGGCGGCAGGGCGAGCACCTCGGCGCCGAGCACCGCCACCACGGCACGGACCCGCGCATAGGCATCGTCATCGGTGTCCGGTGTGGGCGTCAGCACCCACACGGCCCCCTCGAACAGGTCGGGGTCGGCACCATCGACCCCCTCTTGCTCGGACCCGGCCATCGGGTGGCCGCCCACGTAGCGGATGTCGTCGAGGGCCGACACGATCGAAGCCTTCACCGAGCCGACATCGGTGACCAGACCCGTGGTCCCGGCCAATGCCTTGCCGGCGGCCTCCACGATGCTGCGCACCGGTGTGGCGACGAAGGTGATCTCCACCTCGGGATCGAGTCCCTCGGCATCGATGACGCCACGCTCGAGCGCCCGTTGCACGCGGAGGCGGTCCTGGTCGACGCCGCTGACGTGCCATCCGGCCCGCTTGAGCGCCAAACCGATCGACCCCCCGATGAGGCCGACACCGACGATGTTCGCCCGGGGGTGGGCAGGGCTGGAGCTGGGCACAGCCGGCCAGCCTACGACGTGGCTCCCGGCGGGCCAGATCCGGTGTCGCGTGCGACCGCGGCCCGCTCGAGGGCACGGATCTCCTCCGGCGTGAGCGGTCGCCACTCCCCCGGTTCGAGGTGCTGGTCCCTGAGCGGTCCGATCCGCACCCGCACGAGGCGGACCACCGGATGCCCGATCGCCTCGCACATGCGCCGGACCTGTCGGTTGCGTCCTTCGTGGATGACGAGCCGGACGACGTCGGGCGCCACCGTGGATGCCTTGGCGGGTGCGGTCATGCCGTCGTCGAGCTCGACGCCCTGCCGGAGCCGGCGGATCGCGCCTCGGGACGGTCGACCCTGCACGTGGGCGAGGTACTCCTTCTCCACGCCGTAGCTGGGATGGGTGAGGCGGTGGGTGGCGTCGCCGTCGTTGGTGAGCAGAATCAGGCCTTCGGTATCGGCGTCGAGGCGCCCGACGGGGAAGACCCGTACGTCATCGGGGACGAGATCCACCACGGTGGTCCGGCCCTGGGGGTCCGACGCCGTGGTGACGACGCCAGCCGGCTTGTTGAGGAGATACCAGACGGTGTCGCCGTGCAGCCCGATCAGGGCGCCGTCGATCTCGATCTGGTCGACGTCGGCGTCCGCCCGGTTGCCGAGCTCGGCCACCTCGCCGTTGATCGTCACGCGGCCCTGGGCGATGAGATCCTCGATGACTCGGCGGCTGGCGACGCCGGCACGGGCCAGGATCTTCTGCAGGCGTTCGGGCTCGGCCACGGCGCCAATCGTGACCCGTGCAGGCCTCAGTCGTCAGATTCGTCGGGTGATCCGCCGCCGGGCGCCCCAGCTGCGGGGTCGATGCCAGCGTCGGGCCGCAGGCCCCGTTCGAGCGCTTCGAAGACATCGGCGCCGGGCACGAACTCGCCGAGCGGAGGCAGTTCGTCGACCGCGTTCAGCCCGAGCTTCTCGAGGAACATCGAGGTGGTCCCGTACAGCACCGCCTGGCCCGGGCCGGAATCCCGGCCGACCTCGTCCACGTAGCCCCGGTGGCTCAACGTACGGATCACGCCATCGACGTTGACCCCCCGGATGGCGGCGATCTGGGCCCGAGAGATCGGTTGCTTGTAGGCCACGATCGCCAGCGTCTCGAGCGCGGCATTGGACAGCCGGCCCGACTGGCCGTCGAGCACGAACCGCTCGACGTAGGGGGCCATGTCGGGATGGCTCTGGTAGCGCCAACCCCCGGCCACCTCGACCAGTTGGAAGCCGCGGTCGGTGGCGTCGTACTCGGCGGCCAGTTCCCGACAGATCCGACCGATTCGGTCGGTGGGGACCTCGAGCAACTGGGCCATGAACTCGACCGTCAACGGCTCCTCGGTCACCAGCAGGAGCGCCTCGCTGGCCCGGCGCAGCTCCCGGGTGCCGTCGTCCTCACCGAGCGTGGCGTCGGACGGTTCAGGTTCAGGCATCCCTAGCCATCGTAGGCGTCGACGAAGGCGAGATCGTGCTCATCGACATCCGCATCGCCCAGCCAGATCACGGTCAGGCCGCCGAGTGCATGGGTCTGGTCGATGTCGATCCAGCCCTGCTTGAACAGCTCGAGGACGGCCAGGAAGCGCACGATGACCTCGATGCGGTCGACGAGGTCGAGGGTGAGATCGGCGAAGGTGGCCCGGCCCACCCGAGGGAGCTCATCGAGCAACTCGGCCACCGCGTCGGTGACCGTGACCCGGATCTGGTGGATGTGGGCCGTCTCCACCCGGGGTACGGGTTTGGGAGCCACTGCCCGCAGGAACGCGGCCCGCAGGTCATCGGCGGAGGTGTGTTCCAACAGGTCGGGCAGGAGGCCGAGGAAGCGCTCGTCGACTCCGGCGGTGCGCGGGAGCGAGCGGCCGGCATCGTTGGCGATGGCCGCCATGGCGACGGCGGCGTCCTTGAAGGTCTTGCACTCGACGAGCCGCGACAGGAGCAGATCCCGCTCCTCCCAGAGGGCGAGCTCGTCGTCGAGGTCGACATCGCTCTCGTCGGGCAGGAGCCGCTTGGACTTCAGCTCGATGAGGGTGGCGGCGATGAGCACGAACTCGGTGGCGACGTCGAGATCCATGGTCTCGAGGTGCCGCAGGTGTTCGAGGTAGGCGTCGACGATGTCGGACAGGCGGATCTCGTACAGGTCGACCTGTTCCTGGAGGATCAGGTGGAGGAGGAGATCGAACGGCCCCTGGAACACGGGGGTCTCGACAGCTACCGACACAGGCAGAAGCGTAGAGGCCGCCCCCGGGCGAGTGGTGGACCATCACGGCCGGCATCCGGCCGGGAACACGAGATGACAATCGGCTCCGGGTTGGGTCGGGCCGGACCCTACGATGCCCGGCCATGACACGAGCCTTCTCGGGCATCCAACCCACCGGCGACCTGCACCTGGGCAACTACCTGGGCGCCGTGCGTCGATGGGTCTCGGACCAGCACGAGGTCGACGCCGTGTTCTGCGTGGTCGACCTGCACGCCCTCACGTTCCCCCAGGACCCGGCCGAACTGAGCGCCCGCACCGTGGCCCTCAGCCAGCTCCTGGTGGCCTGTGGCCTCGATCCGGAGGTCTGCATCCTGTTCGTGCAGAGCCACGTCGCCGAGCACACCGGGTTGGCCTGGTTGATGGAGTGCACGGCGAGCTACGGCGAGCTGTCGCGCATGACCCAGTTCAAGGAGAAGGCCAACCGGGCCGGTGAGGGGTTCATCTCCGCCGGCCTGTTCACCTACCCCGCGCTCCAGGCCGCCGACATCCTCCTCTACGACACCGATGTGGTCCCGGTGGGTGACGACCAGCGCCAGCACGTGGAGCTGGCGCGGGATGTGGCCATCCGGTTCAACAGCCGGTGCGGCGCCGACGTCCTGGTGGTGCCCGAACACGTCATCCCGCCCGTCGGGGCCCGGATCATGGACCTGCAACAGCCCGAGAACAAGATGTCGAAGTCACTGGAGTCCCCGCAGGGAACGATCCAGGTGCTGGACGATCCGAAGGTGATCGAGCGGAAGGTGAAGCGGGCGGTGACCGACACCGACAACGAGGTCCGCTACGACCCGGCCGCCAAGCCCGGTGTCTCGAACCTGCTGTCGATCCTCGGCGCGGCCACCGACCGCGATCCGGCGGTGGTCGCCGACGACTACCAGCTGTACGGACCGCTGAAGGCCGACACCGCGGAGGCAGTGATCGAGCTGCTGCGTCCGGTGCAGGAGCGCTTCACGGAGCTGTCGGCTCACCCCGACGAGATCCGTCGGATCCTGCACCTCGGCGCCGGAAAGGCCCGCACCGTGGCGGCGGCCACGCTCGAGCGGGCATCAGCGGCGATCGGACTGTTGCCGCCGGGCTGAACTAGTCCGCCGGAGGGTGTGACGCCCGATATCGCACCCAGGTGACGGCCCCCATCCCCACCGCGAGGACGAACCAGCCGAAGGCCAGCGCGCCGCTGCTGGCGCCGGCCCCGAGGAGGAACCCGACCGTCAGCATGGCCGAGATGACCCAGGACGGGTCGGGGGAAGGTGAGTTCGCCATCGCCGGTGACGCTAGTCGGGACCGTGACGCACCCTCTCGTCGACGAAGTGCAGGGCGCGGGCCAACAGCTCGACCCGGGTCATCGGCGCCCCCGCCTGCTGCCCGGCCGCCAGGGGCGCGTCGTAGATGGCCCCCAGCTCGAGCGGGAGCCCGGCATCGTGATCCAGCTTCATGGACGGCGCGTACGGGGTCATCGCGTCGGTCGTCTCGAGCATCACGTCCCGGAAGTCCCGCTCGACCCGGTGGCCGATCGCGTTGGCCGCGACGATCACCTCGTCCATCAGGTCGGCGACCAGGGCCCTCGTGCCCGCATTGGCGAGCAGGTCGTCGGTACTGGCATCGAGCACCACCGACAACCCGTTGAACGGGACGTTCCAGACCAATTTCCGCCACCTCGCCCCGCCGAGGTCGTCGGCGACGGAGGCCTCGACACCGGCCGAGACGAGGTCACCGGCCAGCGCGACGGAGGAATGACTCGGCATCGTGCCACCCAGCTCCCCGATGGTCACCGCCCCGTAGTCGAGATGATCGACACGCCCCGGACCGACCCGGTGGGCGCAGACGAAGCACATGACGCCGAGGACCGCAGACGCCTGCGGGATGGCCGACCGGGCCTGTTCCTCGATCCCGAGGCCGTTCTGGAACATGGCGACGGTGGCACCGGGCGCCACGGCTGGTCCGACCAGCCGGGCGAGATCGGCGTTCGCGGTGGTCTTCAGGGCAACGAGCACGACGTCGGAGGGCGGCACCCGGCCCGGGTCGGTGTGCACCTCCACGTCGCCCGGGGCGATGGCCAACAGCTGGCCCTCGGACCGGACGGAGATCCCGTCCTCACGGATGCGGTCGGCACCGGATCGCACCACCCAGCGCACCGGGTGGCCGGCCGCCGCCAACCGGGTCCCGTACAGGAGGCCCACCGCTCCGGCCCCGACGACCGTGTAGCTGCGCATCAGTCGTCGTCTGCCGCGGCCAGCGCCCCGGCCACCTCGGGGGGAAGCGACCACCGGTCGGGGGGAAGGTGGTGCTCGCGCGCCCACGCCACCGTGAGTGGATCCGAGCCGGCACCTCGGAGCAGCTCGGCGCCGATGGTGTCGTGCTGCCGGTAGCGGCCCAACCGCCCGGGTAGCGCCCGACGCCCGAGGGCGGCATCGGCCACGGTGGCCACCACCCGCCCGGCCGTGCCGAGTCCGGCGTCGATCTTGCCCACGTCGTGGAGCAGCGCGGCCGCGAGGACGGGCGGTTCGGCACCGCCCAGGATCCGATCGGTCTCCCGGGCGACACCGGCGGCGTGCTTGCGGTCGGCCAGCGACATCTCGTCCCACAGGTGTCGCTCGGCCGGGGTCAGGACCGTCGCCACCCAGGCATCGTCGGCCGGGTCCAACGGCCGCCGGGACAACGACCCGAAGAACCGACGCGCGAGGTGCAGAACCGATGCCACGAGCACACGTTACGACCGCCGGTGGCGGGAAGGATCAGGCCGGTGCGGATGCAGACCCGGGTGGCGGGGCGAGTTGCGAGGCCCAGCCGAGCAACTCGAACCTGACGAGGCCGCCCTGCGGCCGAGTCAGGCGCGGCCGAGTCAGGCGTGGTCGATGCAGACCCGGGTGGCGGGCATGACCTCGAGTCGGGCCGGGCTGATGTCGGTGCCGCAGACCTCGCAGACGCCGTAGGTGCCGTCGTCCATGCGGGCGAGGGCCCGGTCGATGTCGTCGAGGTCACGACGGAGCTGGTCGTACAGCACCCGGTTCTCGCCCATCTCCGCCGCCACCTGGGCCGAGTCGGCGAAGTTGCCGTCGTAGTCGAGATCGTCGCCCTCGGCGTCGAGCTCTTGCACCTTCTCCCGGAGGATCTCCCGTTCGTGCTCGAGGGCAGCCCGCACGGAGTCCTGCGCGGTGGACGCGTCGTGTTCCTGGGAAGCCTCGGGCATGGATGCAGCGTAGACGAGCCGCGTCGCCGCGACGGTCAACCAACTGGACGCGATGCGGTCGCACGCGGATGCGCCGCCCGCCACGCTGCCACCAGCCGTTCGTTCGAGACCTTCGTGTAGACCTGGGTGGTGCCGATCGAGGCATGCCCGAGCAGTTCCTGCACGGCGCGGATGTCGGCCCCGTGGTCGAGCAGGTGCGTGGCGCAGGAGTGACGCAGGACGTGCGGTGTGAGGCGGTCGCCGAGGCCGGCCGCGTTGCCGTGGGCCTTGACCACCAGCCACGTGCCCTGACGGCCGAGCCGGCCGCCGCGCTGGTTGAGCAGCACCGCCTCCTCGTCGTCGCGGCGCCGCCACCGCCGCGGGATCATCGCGCCACGGCCCTCCGGGGTCAGCCAGTCGGCCAGGGCGTCGTTGGCCGCTCCCAGCACCGGGACGACTCGTTCCCTGTCGCCCTTGCCGACCACCCGCATGAACCCGTCGTGGAGGTCGAGATCCCGCAGCGACAGGCCCACCAGCTCGGAGATGCGCACGCCGGTTCCGTACAGGGTCTCGAGGATTGCCCGGTCGCGCCGGGCCACCGGGTCGTCGCCGTCGACCGAAGCCAGCAACCGTTCGATCTCGGCCTCGTCGAGCGCTCTGGGGAGTCCGCGGGCGACCGACGGCGGCGTGACGTCGGCGCCGGGGTCGATGGCGACCACGCCCTCCTCGGCCAGGAACCGGTGCAGGTTGCGGGCCGCCACGATCCGCCGTTTGACCGTGGATCGGGCCAGATCGGTGGCGCCCAGCTCGTGGACCCAGGCCACCAGGTCGTCCTCGCTCACGTCGAGGATCGATCGGCCGATCTCGTCGAGATGCTGGGCCCAGGCTCGCAGATCGCGCCGGTAGGCGACGATGGTGGACGGCGCCCGACCGCGTTCGAGGCGGAGCCAGGTGAGGTACTCGTCGATCTCGGCCAGCGGCGGGACGCCGTCGTCCATCGGTCAGCCCGCGGCCGTGTCGCCGGCGACGAGCAGCACGGCGATCATGGTCTTGGCGTCGGTGATCGCCCCTGAGCGGATCATGGCCACCAGATCCTCGAGCGGGTGGCGCTCGACTTCCATCGCCCGCTCCTCGGGGCCCTGCCGATCGTGATCGACCTCGTGCAGCCCGGTGGCGACGTAGACCTCGACCTTCTCGTCGGAGTGACCGGCGGAGTTGTGGAACGAACAGAGGAAGGTCATGGTGTCGGCGCGCAGTCCCACCTCCTCGACGAGCTCGCGGGCCGCGGTGACCTCGGGCGCCTCGCCGTCGACGTCGCGCAAGCCGGCGGGGATCTCGACCAGCTCGGTGTCGATCGGTGCCCGGAACTGGCGAACCACCGTCACGGTGCCGTCCTCGTGGAGCGGCAACACCCCCACCGCCCCGGGGTGGTGGACGATGTCCCGGGTGAACTCGCTCCCGTCCGGGGCGCGAAAGTGGCCCACGGCCACGTCCACGGCGTGCCCCCGGTGGACGACGTCCTCGCGCAGGAGTTGGAAGTCCGGGCCGCTCACTCGGCCGCGACGCGGGGCTCGTGGGCGTGGGACTCGTTGGTCTCGGCCGGCTCGTCGAGCTGGAACAGGTGGGGCTTGCGACCCTCGGCCCGGGCCAGGGCGGCGGCCACGAACGCGTCGAAGAGCGGGGCCGGGCGGTTGGGACGACTCTTCAGCTCGGGATGGGCCTGGGTGCCGACCCAGAAGGGATGGCCGCGCAGCTCGATGAACTCGACCAGCCGACCGTCGGGCGATTCGCCGCTGAGTGCCAGGTCGCTCTCCTCGAAGCGCGATCGGTACTTGGGATTGAACTCGTAGCGGTGGCGATGCCGCTCGCTCACCACGGTGGAGCCGTAGGCCTCGGCCACCTGCGAACCCTCCCGCAGCTGGGCGACGTAGGCCCCGAGGCGCATCGTGCCCCCCAGATCGGTCACGTCGTGCTGGCTGGGCATGATGGTGATCACCGGGTCCGGCGTGGACGGCTCCATCTCGGTGGAATTGGCCTTCGGGAGCCCCAGCACGTTGCGGGCGTAGTCGACCACCATCATCTGCAGGCCGAGACACAGGCCGAGGCACGGGATCTGGTGCTCGCGGGTGTAGGCCGCGGCGGCGATCTTGCCCTCGGTCCCCCGCTCGCCGAAGCCCCCGGGGATGACGATGCCGTCGAGGTCGCGCAGGCGCCCATCGGCCATCAGCCCCTCGACCTCCTCGGCCTGTATCCACTCGAAGTCGATGGCGGCACCGTGCTCGAACCCGCCGTGCTTGGTGGCCTCGACCACCGACAGGTAGGCGTCCTGGAGCGCGATGTACTTGCCGATGATGCCGATCCTCACCGGCTTGGTGGCGGCTTCGACCTTGCTGACCAACGCCTCCCACTCGCGCAGGTCGGGGGCGGGCACGTCGGTCAGCTGCAGCACGTCGCAGACCACCGCGTCGAGGCCCTCCTCGTGGAGCACGAGCGGGATCTCGTAGATGTTGCCGGCATCAGCGGCGTTGACCACGCCGTCGGCATGCACGTCGCACAGGCGGCTGATCTTGTTCTTCAGGTCTTCGGGGATGGGATCGGCCGACCGGACCACGATGGCGTCGGGCTGGATGCCCCGGCTGCGCAACTCGGTCACCGAGTGCTGGGTGGGCTTGGTCTTCTGCTCGCCCGACGGGCCGATGAAGGGCACCAGGGTGACGTGGACGTAGCAGACGTTGCCGCGGCCGACGTCGAGTCGGAACTGGCGGATGGCCTCGAGGAACGGGAGGATCTCGATGTCGCCCACCGTGCCGCCGACCTCGGTGATGACCACGTCGACGTCGTCGCCGGCGACGTTGGTGATCCGGCGCTTGATCTCGTCGGTGATGTGCGGGATGACCTGGACGGTCTTGCCCAGGTAGTCGCCGCGGCGCTCGGCGGCCAGCACGGCCGAGTAGATCGATCCGGTCGTGGCGTTGGAGTCCTTCGTGAGGCTCTCGTCGATGAAGCGCTCGTAGTGCCCGAGGTCGAGGTCGGTCTCCCCGCCGTCGTCGGTGACGAACACCTCGCCGTGCTCGAACGGGTTCATCGTGCCGGGATCGACGTTGATGTACGGATCCAGCTTCTGGAGCGTGACCCGGAGGCCTCGCGCCTTGAGCAGTCGGCCCAGCGAGGAGGCGGTGAGTCCCTTGCCGAGGGAACTCGTCACCCCACCCGTCACGAAGATGTGTTTCGTCACGGGAGGACAACATACCTCGCGGCGGGGTCGATGAGACGGACCCGAGACGGACGCCACAGCACCGAGGTCGCCGCGCCGGGCCGGATCAGGGCCGGCGACCCAGGCGGTCGAGGGCGCGGCAGCGGCGGGAGGCGGTCGATGACCGCCGAGAAGCTGACCCACTCGCTGAGCAGGTTCAGCGCCGCGACCACCGCGAGCACGATCGAGCGGGTGCTGGGCGCCGCGGTCAGCACCACCGCGAGGCCGAGGGTGGCGCCGACGACGTTGGCACCGGTGTCACCCAGCATGAGCTCCTCGCGCAGGTCGGGCGTCAGCAGGGCGGCCAGGGCGGCGAGCACGAGGGTGGGACCAGCGAGTCGAGCATCGACGCCGGCGACGAGGGCGATCGGTACCGCCGCCACCAACCCCGCTTTCGCCACCCGGCCCGGCGCTCGGTCGAGCAGGTTGGCCAGGTTGGCGGACAGGGCGATCAGGGCAGCGTCGGCGAGGAGGCGGGCCGGGTGCTGGTCGCTGACCGTGCTGGCCACCAAGACCGCCAGCGCGCCCCCGCCGAACAACTTGACCGCGCCGGTGGTCAGCTTGCCGTCGCGCAGGGCACGCAGGTGTCCACCGAAGCCGCGCGAGCTGGCATCGCCGGCCAGGTCGTCGAGCAAGCCGAGCAGACCGAAACCGGTGACACCGAGCACCGTGGTCAGCAACGGACGGGTGGGCAGGTCGACCGCGTCGGCCGACTCGGCCAGCACCAGCAGGCACCCGCCGGCCACCAGGACGATCGGCAGGATCACCCCGACCGCCACCGGCACCTCCACGCCCCGGACGTTGGTCCGGGCGAACAGCGGCTGGTCGAACACGTGGGCCAGCATTCGCCAGCCGAGGAGACCGCCACCGAAGCCGAGCACCGCGGAGACCGCCAGGACCACGGACTCGTCCATCACCCGGCCGACTCGGGCGGCCCCGGGTCACGCGATCGCGCCTCGCCGATGCCGGCGACGACGATGACGTAGGCGGCATGTGGGACCAGCAACGTCAACATGATGGCGGGGATGGCGATCCCCGAATCGTTGACCAGCCCGCCGACCACGCCGGTGGCGAGCACCCCGATGACACAGGCCCGCATGCCTGGCACCTCGACGAACAGCTGGCGCAGGAAGCGGGGCGGACGCCAGATCAAGAAGGCGAGGAACGCCAACGCGGCCGGGATGACGAAGGACCACACCGACGAGAACAGGATGCTGAGATTGGCGTTGATCTTGCGCTGGATCACCGTGCCCAGGCCGGCGATGCCCTCGTCGCCCAGGGTCTGGTCGATGAGCCGTCCGAGGTGGGTCTGATCAGCGGCGGGCCGGGACACGTCGATGGCGCCGAACACGGCCAGCACCGCGACGGTCACGAACCCCACGCCGAACAACTTGCGCAGGTCGAGCCGCACATCGGCCAGCAGGAGGAACACGATGAGCAGGCCCGAGACGACCGACAGCGTTCCGCCCACGTTGGCGCCGAGCGTGGGCAGCCCGACGGCCAGCACGGCCAGGGCGAAGACCCCGGCCACCAGACCGAGCGCGAACCGACGATCCCGAGGCGTCGGCTCTCCGTCGATCCGGATCCGCCAGCGGCCCCAGAAGGCGGTGACCGAGATGATGAGGGCGGCGATCATCAGCGCCCATGCCAGGTTGCCGTAGCCGGCGAAACGTCCGGCCACGATGGCCCCGCCCCCGTACCCGAACGCGGTGTCGATCTGGAGCGGACCCCCGACCGCGATGTCGGCCACCAACAGGACGGCAGTGGCAGCCATGACCGCCAGGGGCGGGACGATGGCGCGCTCGTGGAGCGGTCGGGGACGAGCGGCGTCGAGCCGTGCCATCGCGGCGCGGACGAGCCACGCCAGCGCGGCGGCTGCGCCGAACACCGCCACCAGGGCGCCCCCGACGCCGAGGTGCCAGTAGGGGGCGACCCCGATGAAGAACGAGCAGAACGGCACGGCCATGCCGGCGAGGAGCAAGAACGCCGCCGACCGGGTCCACTGGATTCGCCGCGCGGTCAAGGCGTAGGCGGCCAGTGCGTAGGTGAGCACTTGACTCACGATGAAGATCACGGTGAGGGGGCCGGCCAGGTCGTTGCGGAACAGCGCGCTGGTGTTGTCGTCGGCCAGCGCGCGGAACTCGGCGTGGCCCGGTGCACCGCCGCCGGAGGACGCGAACGGCGCACCGTTCATCGCCCCTGGCTTGTCGATGCCCAGGGCGGCGAGCACGGTGGGGCCGACGTCGGGCAACGTGGTGTAGCCGTCGCGACGGGTGGTGCCGCTACGAGCGAGCCCGGGCCTGATCCCCGGTCCGGCGATGGCCGACACGACGAGCTGATCGGGCCCGCGGGGAGCCACGGGCGAGACCAGGACCACGGTGGCGTGGCGGAGATCCACCATGTCGATCAGCCGCCCGACCATGTCGTCGGTGGCCCGCAACGCCTCGGCGTCGGCCGCGTCGGCCACCGCCGGTGTGACGACCGATTCCGAGTCCTCGGCTCGCAGCAGGTCACTGAGCTCGACGAGGACGACATCGGCGCGGTCCCAGACATCGGCTACCGCGCCGAGCACCTGCTCCTCGTCGAGCGCCACGCCCGACGGGGTGTCGACGCCGGAGGCGAGCAACCCGGGGTCGACGCGACCGAACGGGATGCGTCCGAGGTCGTCCATCACGGCCAGCGACGACTCCCGGTGGAGGTCCTCGACGGGTGGATCGAGCTCGAGGTCGGCGTTGGCCACCAAGGCTGCGGAGCGGCCGGCTTCACGCAGTGCGGTGCCCAGGCTCCCGACCTCGGTGCCATAGAGGAGATCGTCGTTGCGGCGCTGGATGGCGGCCGCCCCGATCTGGAGGATCTCGGCGCCGTCGGGTGACACCCCGTAGCGGCGCTGGTAGACGTCGGCCACCAGCTCACCGTCGAATTCCACGTCGGGGGGGAAGGCGAGCGAACCAGCCCCGGACGGCACCGACGCCCGGTTGCCGGCACCGATGGTGGCGTACCCCTCGGCGAGGTCGGTGTCGATGCCGATGGTCCGGACGCTGGCCGAGGCGACGGCCGAGCGACCGAGCAGGGCCACGATGTTCGGGGGCATGTCGTCGGCCACGCGATCCCAGGTCAGCGTGGGGATCGAGACCACCAGCACGCGGTCGGCCTTCCCGATCGACTGGTCCGATGAGCTCGGGCCCAGCACCAGGAGCGCGGCGGTCACCAGCAGGGCGAGCACGGCGACGATGCGCATCGGCTTCATCGGGGGTTCGACACCTCTCGGTAGACCGACTCCACGGCGGAGGCGAGGGCGGCGGACTGGAAGGGGGCGCTCGATCCTGCCATCCCTGCCCTCGTCGTCGGTGGATCGGCCAGCAGATCGCAGACCGCATCCCCCAGCGCGACGCCGTCGCCCACCGCGACGACGGCCCCCTCGTCGGGCCCGATCACGTCGGGGGCGAGCCCCACCCGGGTGGACACCACCGGACGGCCGAGGGCGAGCGCCTCGAGCACCACCAGGGGCCCGGACTCCCATCGGGACGTGACCGCCACCACGTCGGCGGCGGCCAGCTCGCTGTCGACATCGGACCTCGCACCGGCGAGCCGGACGATGCCACCCAGACCACGCGCCGCGACGCGTTGTTCGAGCTCACTCCGTTGGGGCCCGTCGCCGAAGACGAACCAGCGCACCTGGGGCCGGCGGGCCGCCACCCGCGCCGCGGCATCGAGCAGGTCGCCGAGCCCCTTCTGCGGATGGAGGCGAGCGGCGGTCACGACCAACTCGTCACCGGGCTCGAGCCCCAGTTCGGACCGCACCTCGTCCCGATCGCGACGCGGGTCGGGCGGCGGCCCGGCGGGCGGGACGACGCGGATGCGGTCGGCACCCGGGAGGCCGTCGAAGCGGCGAGCGACCTCGTGGGACACGGCGATGGTGGCATCGGCCCGCCCCACGAGCCGGCCCTCCAGCCACCGCAGCACCGGGGCCATGCGACCGGCGACGTCGTCGAGCACCAGGTTGTGGACGCTCACCACCAAGGGGGGTCGGTCCCGCACGAGCGAGGCGAGCCAGCCCGCCTTCAGACCGTGGGCGTGCACGACGTCGAACTCCGACACGTAGCCTCGGAGTGCTCGTCGGGCGCGGACGGCGGCGGCAGGATCGGCGCCCGCGGGCACCGGGACGACGCGGTCGAGGCCGTCGAGGACCCCGTCCGGCCCGGCGATCGCCACCTGCCATCCGTGGTCGCGGAGCTGATCGGCCAGGTAGGCGACGTGCCGGCGGATGCCCCCGGTGGAGGGCCCCAGGAGCTCGAGAACCCGGCCGGTCACGAGCCGCTCCCGTCGTCGAGCTCGGTCGCCGCCGTCGCGGCCGACCTCGAGGGGCGGAGCAGTTGGACGAGCATGGTCGGCTTCGGACCGCCGAGCACCACCTGCACGCTCAGGTGGACGACGATCCCCACCGCCGCGGCCACCACCAGCTCACCGACACTGACGAGCCGGCCCTGGGCATCGATCAGGGCTGCGGTCGCCGCCATCGCACCGGCGGCCACGGCGGCGGCCGCGATCTGGCGAGCGAGCACCCCGGCCAGCTCGATGGAGACGCCTCGCGATGCCATCCGCCCCCGAACGATCACGAGCAGCGTGGTGGCGCCGAGGAGGTAGGTGAGGGAGTGTGCCCAGGCCAGAGCGGGAACGATCGAGGAGCCGTGGAAGACCGTCGACGAGATCACCATGGCCACCACGCCGACACCGACCACGCCCATGTGCACCAGCGCCGGTGTCCTGGTGTCGTCCATGGCGTAGAGCATCCGGGTGAGGAAGTAGAACAACGCGTAGCCGACGAGGCCGGGAGCGAATCCGGTGATGACGTTGCCGGTGAGCGAGGTGCCGGCCGAGCCCACGTTGCCGAACAAGGCGACCCTCGACAGCGGGCCGGCGAGCGTGCCGAGCGCGGCCGCGGCGGGCAGGACGAACAGGGCGATGGCGGTGACGCCCCGGCGCACGGTGGCGTTCATCGCCTCCCAATCACCGGCCTGCACCTGACGGGCGGCGGTGGGGAACAGCGTCGTCAGCACCGGCAGCGCGAACAGGGCATAGGGCAGGAGGAAGAAGGTGAAGCCGACCTGATAGGCGACGACGCCGCCCTCGGGTCGGTTGGCGAAGACCAGCACGACCGCCAGTAGCACCTGGGTCATGGCGAGATACAGCCCGGCCCAACCGCCCTGGCGGGCGAGGCTGCGGAGCGCGGGGTCACTGCGGTCGAGGTTGGCCCGGAACCGGAAGCCGGTGCGCCACGCCCCCACCACCGGGACGGCGCAGAACGCGAGCACGGCGAGCGAGGTGCCACCCGCGAGCACGGCGATCTCGACCGCGCTGAGGTGCAGCGAGGGCTCGGCGCCGTCGCGCAGCACCCAGAACGTCAGGTACGCGCCGGACACGACGATGTTGTTCACTGCGGGAGCCACCGCCGGCAGTGCGAACCGTCCCCGGGCATGCAACACGGCCGTGGCCACGATCCCGAAGTCGTAGACGATGATCTGCGGCAGGAACACCAGCAGGAAGATCGTGCCGAGATGCACCTGGTCGGCGCGCACCGTCGGATCGGACACGCCGGAGACGAGCACGCGCATGATCCACGGCGCGGCGAGTGCACCCACCACCGCGAGCACCGCCAGGCCGAGCGCGGTGAAGCCCAGCACCGATCCGGCGAGCCGCTCGGCCCGCTCGTGGTCGTCCTGGTCGAATCGGGCGACCAGCGCGGGCACGAGCACGGCCTGCAGCGCCCCCGCGGCGAACAGCTCGAACACGATGTTCGGAATGGTGTTGGCCGACTGGTAGGTGTTGCCCAGGAAGGTAGTGCCGAGCACGGCAGCCACGATCACCACCCGACCGAATCCGGTGATCCGGGAGAGGGCGGTCAGGACCGTCTGACCCGCCGTCGAGCGCGCCAGGGATCGTCGCTCGTCGACGGCCATGGTCACGGAGCGCGCACGCTGGGCAGGAGCCGCGTCGCTTCGTCACCGAGTCCGTAGTGGCCCACGACCCCGTCGTCGACGTCGGCCAGGGCCAGGACCATCGCCGCCCAGCCCTCGAAGTGCTGGAGCTCGTCGACAGTGGACACCAGCTCGCGGAGCCCGGCGTCCTGGCGGATCATGGTCACCAGGTCGCTGACTCCCCCGTCGCCGGGCAACGCGGAACCGGCCACGGCGAGGAGCGGCGCGTCGGCGTTCCGACCGAGGCGGCTGACGAGCGGCTCGACCACCAAGTCGTCGGGCACGTCGTTCGAGCCGCCCACGATCAGCAGGTGCGTCCGGTCCGGGAACTGGGGGGTGTCACCACCACCTGGAACGGTCTTGAACTCGATGAAGCCGTTGTCGAACAACGCGGAGACGACGCCCAGTTCATCGGCAGGGATCGTGGTGGTGGTCGTCGGGACCCCATCGGTGACCACCGTGGTCTCCTCCGGAGGCACCGTGGTGGTGGCGTCGCCGGGAACCGTCGTCCCGCTCAGGTCCGGCGCGGTGGTCTCGGTGGGGGACGCGGCCGGCACGAGTTGGCGCGCCCGGAGCGCGCCGCCGAGGCGGTCGATGGCCGCCCGACGCAGCCGCGATGGATCACTCGACTCCTGGCCCAGCAACGTCGCCAGGTCCCTGACCTCGGCATCGTCGTCGAGCACCCAGCGATCGGTGAGCCACCACACGCCCTGCACGTCGGCCCCGGCGACCACCAACGCCTGCACGGACGAGTTCACGTCGGCCTCTTCGACACCCTGTGAGGCGACGATCACCACGGGAACGCCGTCGAGGTGCCCGGCGAGGAGCGAGGTTGCCTGTTCGTCGAGGGCGTTCTTGAGCGAGTCGTCGCCCTGGATGGTCTGCTCCAGTTGGTTGATCCGGTCTTCCCGGTCGCTGAGACGCGCGTCGAGGCTGTCGAGCTGGCCGTTGAGGTTGTCGACGGTGGCCCGGTCGAGGAACGTCGAGCCCAGGGTGAGCCCGATCCCGATGGCCAGGAACACAGCCGTCAACGAGACGATGTGGTAGCGGAGGTTGATCATGCGGTGAACGTGGCCCAGTAGGTGCGGATCACGAGCCGGATCGGCTCGCTCACCATGATGATGACCACCATGGTGAAGACGGCGGCGAGCACCATCGCGATCAGGTCGCGCGATCTCACCGTGGACTTGTACAGCCTGCTCACTCCCTTGGCGTCGACCAGCATCGGACCGACCTTCAACCGGACGAGGAACGTGCTCGCCATGCCGGCCCGGCCCTTGTCGAGGAACTCGACCATCGAGTTGTGGGTGCCGACCGCGACGATGAGCTCGCAGCCCTTCTCGTAGGCGAGCAGCATGGCGATGTCCTCGCTCGTCCCCTCCGAGCCGTAGATCTCGTAGTCGAGGCCGAGCGCCTCCAGCCGCTGTCCCCCGGGTGCCCGGCCATCGCGGTAGCCGTGCACCACCAGGCGGGCGCCGCAGCGCAAGGCCTTCTCCGACACGGAGTCGAAGTCACCGATGATGAGATCCGGCTTCTGGCCGATCTCGAGCAGCGCGTCCGCGCCCCCGTCGACCCCGACGAGGATCGGCTTCTGCTCGGCCAGATAGCCGCTGCCCCGGAGCATGGCGAGGTCTTCCTTGTAGTCGATCCCCCGCACGACGATCAGGACGTGCCGGCCCCGGAAGTCGAGACCGGGCACCTCGGGAACCTCGGGTTCGTCGACCAACAGGTGCCCTTCGGCGCGGATGTAGCTGAGGGTGTTCTCCGCGAAGCGCTCAAGTTCGGCGCCCATCGTGGACTTGGCGACGCTGACCCGTTCCTCGAGCGCATCGGTCGTCTGTCTCGTCCCCGATCCCACTTCGGCTCCGTCCACCAGGATCCGGCCCCCGTCGATGGTCACGATGGCGCCGTCCTCCAGCGACATCACCTCGGGGCCGACGCCGTCGACCAGCGGGATGCCGGCGACGGTGAGCAGCAGCGGACCGACGTTGGGATACCGGCCGGTCATCGACTCCGCCGCGTTGACGACCGCAACCGGTCGAGCCGCCACCAGGGTCTCGGCCGCGACCCGGTCGAGGTCCTCGTGATCGATGATGGCGATGTCCCCGGTGGTGAGGCTGCTGACGAGCGCCTTGGTTCGTCGCCCGATCCGCGCCGCCCCGGAGAGCACCGTCGACGGCTCGCTCACGATGCCTCCTTGACGGCTGCTGCCCGCTGGAGGATCTCGACCGCGTGGTCGCGGCCGACGTCGGAATCGGGCTGCCCCGAGAGCATGCGGGCCAGCTCCTCGAGCCGTCCCTCCGGGTCGAGGACCTCGGCGCGAGCGTCGGTCGACGACACGCCGGACGCCTTCGACACGCGGACCTGGGCGTCGGCGAAGGCCGCCACCTGGGGCAGGTGGGTGACCACGAGGATCTGGTGGCGGCGGGCCAACGCGCCGAGGGCCGCGCCCACGGCCCATGCGGCCTCGCCACCGATGCCGGCGTCGACCTCGTCGAAGACGAGCGATGGCGGTCCGGCGGTGAGCTCGAGCCGCAGGGCGAGCGCGGCGCGCGACAGCTCCCCGCCCGAGGCGACCTTCGCCACCGGCTGGGGCGTGCTGCCGGGGTTGGCGGCGAGCAGGAAGGTGACCTCGTCGGCCGGGTCGGGGCCGTCGACCGCCACCTCGACCTCGGCGTGGGGCATGGCGAGGGTGCGGAGCCGCTCCTGCACTCCCCCAGCCAGGACGGGCGCCGCGGCACGTCGCGCCTTGGCCACCACCGAGGCCTCCGCCTTCGCCCGGCGCACGGCGGCGGCCCGTTGCTCGGCCAGTTCGGCGGCACGTTCGTCGTGACGTTCGATGTCCCGCAGCCGCTCCCGGATGCCTTCACGCTCCTCGATGATCTCGGCCAGCGTCTCGCCGTACTTCCGGCGCAGATCGGCGAGCAGCTGACGGCGCTCCCGGATGGCGGCCAGGCGCTCGGGGTCGTCGGCGATGGCCTCGGTCACGTCCCGCAGGTCATGGGCGGCCTCGGCGATCTCCTCGGCCGCGGAGCGCAGCCGGGACTCGATCTCGGCGAAGGGTGCCCGTCCCGCGAGCAGGGCGATGGCGTGACGCAACCGGTCGCCGACGCCGTCGTCGCCCCCGAGCGCGTCGGCCGCCGCCGATCCCACTTCTTGGTGGGCGACGGCGTCGGCGAGGAGGTCCTCTTCCTCGTCGAGGCGTTCGTCCTCGGCCGGATCGTCGAGCCCGGCGGCCTCGAGCTCGGTCAGCTGGTAGCGCAGCAGGTCGACCTCGCGGGCCCGGGTCCGCTCGTCGCCGCCGAGGGCCTCGAGCGCTCGGTCGATGGCGGCGATCTCCGACCGGATCTCACGCAGCGGTCCGAGGTCGACACCGGCGAAACGGTCCAGCGCCCGGCGCTGCGAGTCCGCCCGGAGCAGCTGCTGGTGCACGTGTTGGCCGTGGAGCTCGACCAACGCACCGCCGTGCTCGGCGAGCTCGGCGACAGTGACCGGTCGTCCGTTCACATAGGCCCGGCTCCGCCCGTCGGCCGGGACCACCCGCGACAGCACCAGCTCGGTACCGTCGCCGTCGACGAACCGGCCGTCGATGATGGCCTCGTCCGCGCCGGGCCGGACCACGCTGGCGTCGGCGCGAGCACCGAGGAGCAGCTGGATGGCCCCGACCACCAGCGACTTGCCCGCCCCGGTCTCCCCGGTGAGCGCGGTGAGGCCCGATCCGAGCACGAGGCGCGCGTCGGCGAACACGCCGAGATCGCGGACGGCGAGCTCGACGATCACCGGTCGGCCAGACCGAACTTCGACTTCAGGATGCCCAGGAAGTCGTTCGCCCCGAAGGTCACGATGCGAGCCGTTCGGGGACTCGCCGTGCACACGATGGCGTCGCCTGGCTGCACGGTCAGCAGGTTCCGCCCGTCTGCCGAGACGGTGGCCGGACGGTGGCCGACGACCTCGAGGCGCAGCGCGGTGGACGGGTCGAGCACCAGGGTCCGGTCGAAGAGCATGTGCGGCGAGACCGGTGTGAGCACGATGCATCGGTGCGTAGGCGCCACGATCGGGCCCCGGGCGGAGAACGAGTAGGCGGTGGAGCCAGTGGGGGTGGCCACGATCAGGCCGTCGGCGGCGTAGGTGGTGAAGTACTCCCCGTCGACGATCACCGCCAACCGGACGGTGTGACCCGAAGGGGTCTTCTCGATCACCGTCTCGTTGAGGGCGACCACCTCGCCGTGCTCGGGTCCGTCGAAGTTGACCGAGAGGAGCATGCGCTCCTCGATCTCGTAGGCGCCGGAGAGGAACCGCTTCATCGCCATGCGGGCGCCGGTCGGATCGACCTCGGTCAGGTAGCCCAGTTGGCCGACGTTGATCCCGATCACCGGAATGCCGTCGGCCGCGACCAGATCGACGGTCCGCAACATGGTGCCGTCGCCCCCGAAGCTGACCGCCACGTCGAGCCCGGCGGTGAACGCATCGTCGGCGGTGCCGAGATGGGCGAGTCCGGCCCGCTCGGCGTCGGCCTGCGGCAGGCGGACCTCGTGGCCGCGCTCGGTGAGCCAGCCGGCGATGTCGGCTGCGATGGCAGTCGCCTCGTCACGTTCGGCGTGGAGCACGAACCCGGCGGCGACCATCAGCGCTCCTCGCTCGCAGCCCGCACGAGGGCATCGATGTCGACCGGACGCGACGGCTCGACCCGTCTGTCGGCCGATCGTCGGGCGTGCAGCAGGAACTCGGCGTTGCCATCAGCCCCGCGCAGGGGGGAGACCATGGCCTCCATGATGGCCGCTCCGGCACCCTCGATGACGACCACGGCCTCGTCGAGGACCCGTCGCCACACCTCGGGATCGCGGATCACCCCTCGCCCCTTGGACACCTCGGCCCGACCGGCCTCGAACTGCGGCTTGATCAGCACGACCAGATCGCCGCCAGGCGCGAGCAACTCCAGCAGGGGCCCGATCACGGCCCGGATCGAGATGAACGACAGGTCGGCCACGACGACCTCGACCCGACCCCCGATCTCGTCGACGCGCACCGATCGGATGTCGGTCTGCTCCCGGGAGTCGACTCGGGCATCGGCCCGCAGTCGCTCGTGGAGCTGGTTGCGCCCCACGTCGATCGCCACGACGGAGTGGGCGCCTGCCTGCAGCAGCGCATCGGTGAAGCCGCCGGTGGAGGCGCCGGCGTCGAGGCAGCGGGCGCCGGCGACCCGCAGGTCGAACCGCTCGAGCGCGCCCGCGAGCTTCTCGCCGCCCCGCCCCACGAACCGGGGCGGCGGACCGAGGACGCGGATGGGATCCCCGGGCGCCACCAGACGGGCGGCCTTGTCCGCCGGGGCACCGCCGACCAGGACCCGACCCTCGTCGATGAGGATCCGAGCCTGCTGCCGGCTGTCGCTCAGACCGCGACGATGGAGCTCGACGTCGAGACGCCGACGGGATGCCGTGGCCCGATCCTTCAGCTCGACGACTTCTTGGCCGCCGCCGACCGGGGAGCCGCCTTCTTGGCTGACCGCTTCTTGGAGGCTGCCTTGGCGCGCTTGGTCGCCGCCTTCTTGGACGTGCGCTTCTTGGCCGGCGCCTTGGAGGCGGTCGTCGAGGACACCTTGGCGATCTTGCGCTCGAGCCGCGCCACGTCGTCCTTGGTGGCCAGGCCGAGACCGGCGATCTGCGACCGCACCTCCTTGCGCACGACGTCGAGCAGCCGGTCGGTGTTCTGGCGCGACCGTTCGACGAGTGAGTTGACCAGCGCCTCGGCCCGCTGCGTCTGCACCTCGCCCGTCTTGACGAGGTCCTTCACGATGGCCTCGGCGCGGGCCTGGGTCATCTGGGTGAAGGCCATGCCGGCATCGAGGTAGCGCTTGATCAACGGGTTCTGAGCCATTTCCCCAGCGTACGGGCCTGTTCTGGTGCTAGCAAAAGTTTGCGCGTCCTGCCGTACGCTCCCGGAGATGCTCCCCCTCCGCGACGTGAACCCGACGCGGCGGACCCCGTTCGTCACGTGGGCCATCATCGTCGCCTGCATTCTCGTCTGGGTGTTCTGGCAGCAGGAGCCCCAGCGGACGCCGCTCGACGATCTCCGCTTCGACCTCGAGCACGCGGCGATCCCCTGCGAGGTGGTCCAGGGCCGACCCCTCACCGAGCAGGAGATCACCGCCACCTATGGGATCAACGGTGGTGACACCCAAGCGTGCAACGTGGGTCGGCCCGATGCCCCGCCCGGGGTGCCGGGCAAGCACGTGTGGCTCGCCGTCCTGGCCTCGATGTTCTTCCACGGCGGGCCCACCCACATCGGCGGGAACCTGCTCTTCCTGTGGATCTTCGGCAACAACATCGAGGACCACCTCGGGCACCTGCGCTACCTGGCCTTCTACCTGCTGGGAGGATTGGTGGCCGCGGCGACGCACATCGCGCTCCAACCGGCGTCGACCGTGCCCGTCATCGGCGCATCGGGGGCGATCGCCGCGGTCATGGGCGCCTACCTGATCTGGTTCCCTCGCGCCCCGGTCCGGACCCTGCTGCTGCTCGGCTTGCCGATCCTGGTCACGATCCAGGCCAAGTGGTTGCTCTGGTTCTGGTTCGTGCTCCAGTTCTTCACCAACCCCAACAGCGGTGTGGCCTGGGCCGCGCACGTGGGCGGGTTCGCCTTCGGCGTGGTGGTCGGCCTGCTGGTGCGTTCGCTCCGCCCGGTCCAGCGCGTCGCGTGGACTTCCGGCTACACCACCGAGATGGGCCCCCACCACTGGGACAGCACGGGTGGCGCCGGATCGGTCCGCGACCGCCGCCGCTGGTCGCCGCGCCGGCGCTGAGGCGGTCTCAGTCGCAGACCAGGACCATCACTGCCACGTCGTCACGACGGTCGATGGCCGACACCGGCTCGATGATCCGGTCGATCAGACCGGCCGCGCTGTCGAGGCTCGTCACCTGCTCGGCGAGCCGCTGGAGCCCGACGTCGATGCCTTCGCCGCGTCGCTCGATGAGGCCGTCGGTGTAGAGCACCAGGACATCGCCGGGCGCGAGCCGGGCGTGGGAGTCGACGAACGTGGCGTCGGGGAACACGGCCAGCGGCGGCGAGCCCCCCTCGTCGAGATAGATGGCGGCGGCATCGACCGTGCGGACCAAGGGGGGAAGGTGACCGGCCCGGCTCCATCGGATGCGACGCGTCACCGGGTCGAAGAACATGCAGAGCACCGTGACGAAGCTCGCGTCGGACAGCGAGATGGTGAGGTGGTTCAATTTGGCCAGGACCTCGGATGGCCCGAACCCCTCGAGCAGGTAGGCCCGCAGCGCGTTGCGGAGCTGCCCCATCTGGGCCGCGGCCGGCACCCCCTTGCCCATCACGTCGCCCATGATCAGGGCGACCTCACCGCTGGGCAGCGCGACCGCGTCGTACCAGTCACCGCCGACTTCGATGCCGTCGACCCCAGGGAGGTAACGGCCCCGCAGGTCGACCCCCTCGACCGCGGGCAGCTCGGGGATGAGGCTCTGCTGGAGGGTGGCGGCGATGTGGTGCTCGACCTCGAACGACCGGCGCTCCTCTTCATCGAGCTGGGCGTTGACGATCGCCGACGCGAGGTGCTCGGCCAGTTGGTGGAGGAATTCGAGCATCGAGGCGTCGATCGGACGACCGCCGGGCGTCCCGACCACCAGTGCGCCGAGCACCGGCCGACGACTGGCCCCGCCGCCGCGGACGATCGGCAGGGACACCGCGGAGCGGGGTGGTACCGGCCACTCCCCCTCCGCGAGCGACTCGGTGTCGCTCAGGTCGTCGCTGACGACCGGCAGCCGGGTCCGCCGGACCTCGCCCAGACGCCACGGGTCACCGCCGTTGCGGTCGAGGCGCACGTCCTCCGGGGCATGGAACGAACCCGGCGCGAGGGCGACCGACGCGGCGAGGATGGCCCGCTGAGGAGAGGGGAACAGGTAGATGAGCGCGAACGGCACCGAGGACGGATCGGACTCGAGCGCGTCGGCGACCGACGTGCACACGTCGACCGGGCCGGTGGCGTTGGCGGTGGCTGCGGCCACCTCGGCCATCAACTGGTGGCGGCGCTCCGACAGCACTCGGTCGGTGGTCTCGATCCCGGCGTTGAACACCCCTTCGATGCGCCCGTCCTCGGCGATGATCGGGCTGAGGTTGTAGTCGAAGTAGGCCTCCTCCAGATACCCGTGGCGGAACAGGGGCAGCAGCGAATCGGCCTTGAACGTGCCCTCACCGGCCAGGGCGGCATCGAACTCGGGACCGACGATGTGCCAGATCTCGGGCCAGACCTCACGGCCGGTGCGCCCGAGGGCCCAGGGGTGCTTGTCGCCCGGGATCGCGCTCCATGCCTCGTTGTAGATGAGGGTCAGGTCCGCACCCCAGTAGAGCGCGATCGGGTACTTGGCCCCGAGGCAGATGCTGGCGGCCGATCGCAGGCTCTGGGGCCAGTGACGGGGCGGTCCCACGCTGGTCTCGGCCCAGTCCAGCCCGGCGAGCAGCGGCGCCATGGCTCCGGCTCGGGCGAACACCCCGGCCATGTCTCCGAAGCGATCGTCGTCAGACGCCGGTCTGGGCGACGGTCTCAGATCCAAGCGGGGGACGATACTCCGTCGGATCACGACGGGACCGGCGGACCTGCCGGTGGGTGGTCATCGGAGGGCGGCTGCCACCAGGGTTCGGAGATCTCGCTCGACGCGCCAGGGCGTCGGCTCGACCGGCAATTCGGCATCCGAGGTGACGCCCGACAGGACGAGGCCGAAGCGGTACCCGAGCGCGGTGGCGAACCGTCCGTCGGTGTCGACCCGGTCACCGACCACGGTGCCGTCGTCCCCGAGACGCTCGCGGAGCAGTTCGACCATGGCGCCCTCCGGCTTCCCACCGATCTCCGGCGCGCGTCCCCCGGCCGCCGAGATGGCGGCACCGATCGCCCCGGCACCGGGTTCGAGCCCGTGGGGCGTGGGATAGGTGGGATCCGGGTTGGTGAGGATCCATCGGGCTCCGGCCCGGATGGCGAGTCCGGCCACGCGCAACATGTCATAGGTGAGGTCCCGGGCGAGCCCGCCGATGACCACGTCGCACTCGGGCCCGTCCACGAGCCGACAGCCCCGGGCGAAGACCGCTTCCCGCAGGCCCGGGCCACCCACGACCAACACCCGGTCGGCGGGGTCGAGCAACCGGGCGGAGGCCAGGGCCGAGGTCACCACCGCGCCCTCGGCCGGGATGTCCATGGATGCGAGCTTGGCCTCCTGTTCGCCGACCGTGGCCGACGAGTTGTTGGTGGCGAAGACGACCTCCTCGCCCGCCGCCCGCAGCGCCCGCACGGCCTCCGGTGCGCCGGCGATCACCTCGCCACCCAGCCAGATCACGCCGTCGAGGTCGAGCACCCATGCCATCCGGGCAGGTTGGCACCTGGCCCACCGGTGTCGTGGCATCGCGGCGTTCGGTACCGGTGATGGCGTCTGCCACGATGGAGCGCCGTGCCCCGCTTCGAAGCCTTCCCTGGTCTGCGTTACCGCGACGACGAGTCGCTGGCCGCGGTCACCGCTCCCCCCTACGACGTGATCGACGAGCGCCAGCGAGCCCGCCTCGCGACCGAGCCACACAACGCCGTCCGCATCGACCTGCCGGTCGACGAGAACGGCGAGGACCGCTACACCGTCGCCAACCGCCTGTTGCACGAGTGGCAGGACCAAGGCGTGCTGGTACGCGACGACGTCCCCACCTTCACCGTCTACCGCATGACCTTCACCGACGAAGCCGGCGTCAGGCGCCGTACCACCGGCGTGATCGGCGCGCTCGAGCTGTGGCCTCCGGGCGCGGGCCAGATCCTCCCCCACGAGCACACCACCAAGAAGGCAAAGTCCGATCGCCTCGACATGTTGCGCTCGTGCCGAGCGAACCTGTCGGCCATCTGGGGACTCTCGCTGGCCGGTGGCCTCACCGAACTGTTGCCCACCGATGCCGAGCCCGATCACGACTGGACCGATCCCGACGGCGTGCAGCACACGGTGTGGACCGTCACCGACGCCGATCGCAACGGTCGGATCGCCAGCCTGGTGCTGGACCACCCCATCGTGATCGCCGACGGCCACCATCGCTACGAGACATCGCTGCAGTACCGGGACGAGCGGCGACTCACCGATGGACCGGGCACCGAAGCCGAACTCACCATGTGCTACGTGGTGGAACTGGTGGCCGACGAGTTGACGGTCCAGCCGATCCACCGCCTCCTCGACGGGTTCCCGGCCGGCGCCGAGCTGCCCGCACTGCTCGGCGAGTGGTTCGATGTCGCCCCCGCCGAGCCGTTCGGACCCGATGCCGTGGCCCACCTCGTCGACGTCGGGGCGCTCGGCCTGGTGACCGCCGACGGCACCTACACGCTCACCCCGCGAGCGGGTGCTTTCGACGAAGACGTCGACCTGGACACCGTCCGCCTCGAGGTGGCGAGAGCAGGCCTGCCCACCCACGAGATCCGCTACCAGCACGGCGTGGCCCACGTCACCGACGCCGTGGCCGCGGGCGAGTCCCAGGCAGCCGTCCTCGTGCGACCGGCGACGGTGGCCCAGATCGAAGCCATCGCCCACGGCGGCGAACGCATGCCGCCCAAGACGACGTTCTTCGCCCCGAAGCCGGCCACCGGCATCGTGTTCCGGCTACTCGGCTGACCGCCCGCCGCACCGTCTCAGCGGACGGCGGGAAGCACCTCCGAGCCCAGCAACGCGATGTGGTCGAGGTCGTCGAGGTCGAGCACCTGCAGGTACATGCGCTCCGCGCCCGCATCACGCCACCGCTCGAGGGTGGCGATCGTCTCGACCGGCGTGCCGCACAGGCCGTTCCTTCGGAGCTGGTCGGCGTCCTGGCCGATGGCCGACGCCCGTCGCTGCACCTCGGCCTCGTCGGCACCGACGCACACGGTGAGCGCGACCGAGTAGGTGAGCTCGTCTGAGTCGCGATCGATCGCCGCGCACGCGGTACGCACCCGATCCACCTGGCTCGTGAACAGCTCGATCGAGCCGAAGGGAAGGTTGAACTCGGCGGCGTGACGGGCGGCGAGGGCCGGGGTCTTGGCCGGCCCGAACCCGCCGATGATGATCGGTGGACCCCCGGCCTGCGCCGGCTTGGGCAGGGCCGGTGACCCGCTGACCTGGTAGTGCTCGCCGTCGAAGTCGAACGACTCCCCAACCGGCGTGTTCCACATGCCGGTCACGATCTCGAGCTGCTCGCTCAGCATGGCGAAGCGCTCCTTGAGCGGGGGGAACGGGATCCCGTAGGCGTGATGCTCGTCGTCGTACCAGGCCGTGCCGATGCCGAGATCGATCCGCCCTCCGGACATCTGGTCCACCTGCGCCACGCTGATGGCCAGGGGGCCGGGAAGCCGGAAGGTCACGGCGGTGACCAAGGTGCCGAGTCGGATGCGCTCGGTCTCACGCGCCAGGCCGGCCAGCGTGACCCAGGCGTCGGTGGGCCCGGGTCGGCCGTCGCCGTGGAACGCCAGGTAGTGGTCGGACCGGAAGAACGCCGAGAACCCGGCGGCCTCGGTGGCACGAGCGGCCGCCAGCAACGTGTCGTACGACGCGCCGTTCTGGGGCTCGGTGAAGATGCGCAGGTCCATCGCCGCCGAACCTACCGGCACCTGATCCACGCCCGAGCCGGGTCGGGCGCCGTGCCACGATGGTCCCCGTGCAGGTGACCCAGATCTGGCGCTATCCCGTGAAGTCGCTGCTCGGCGAACGACTCACCGAGGCCGACGTGACCGAGCTGGGTATCGCCGGCGACCGGCAGTGGGGTCTGGTCGACACCGCCACCGGGCTGGTCCTCACCGCTCGCCGCGCGCCCGAACTGCTCTTCGCCGAGCCGGTGTCATCCGGCGACGGGATGCAGATCCGCCTCGCCGACGGCACGGTCACCGGCGACGAACAGGTCCTCTCCGACTGGCTCGACCGCCCGGTACAGCTGCGCCGGGCGGCACCGGACGAGCGGGGCCACTACGAGATCGCCGTCAACGACGATCGTCCCGATGGCGACTGGATCGAATGGCAGGGGCCCAAGGGCGTGTTCCACGACTCGAAGCGCACGCGCCTGTCGATCGTGGCCGAGGAGGCCCTCGGGGACTGGGACGTCCGCCGGTTCCGGCCCAACGTCGTGGTGCGAGGCGGCGACGAGCGTGACCTGGTCGATTGCGACGTCGTCATCGGTTCGGTCCACGTCCGCGTCGCCAAGGAGATCGACCGGTGCGTCATCGTGACCCGGCCACAACCGGGCCTCGAACGCGACAAGACCGTCCTGCAGCGCGTGCACGTCGATCGGGGCGGCAACCTGGGCGTCGGCGCCCTGGTCCGTCAGCCTGGAACCATCCGGGTCGGCGATGCCGTCACCGTGCTCACCGCCGGCTGAGCGTCACGCCACTTCCCAGGTGGCGCCCGAGCGGAGCAGGGCGGCGAGGTCGCCGGGCCCTTTCTGCTCATGGGCCGCGGCCAGCTGCTGGTTGACGCCGCTGCCGTACTCGGGGCGGTCGACCGAGCGGAACACGCCGACCGGGGTGGGTTCGTGCGGTCCCCGCGCCAGTCGCGACAGCATGAAGGCGATCGACGGGTCGTCGCGGGTCTCGTCGTGCACGAGGAGGGCGTCCTCGCCGACGTCGGCCACCTCGGCGATCCGGAGCCCCCCGCCGTCGAGCACCACGCCCCGGTGCCCGTCGGCGCCGAACCGGATCGGCTCGCCGTGGCGCAGCGGGATCAGCATCTCCTCGCGCGCTTCCTTGGACGTGATCTCCCCGAATGCCCCGTCGTTGAACACGTTGCAGTTCTGGTAGATCTCGATGATCGAGGCGCCCTGGTGCTCGTGGGCCCGCTTGAGCATCTCGATCATGTGGTTGCGGTCCATGTCGTGGGTGCGGGCCACGAAGGTGCCCTCGGCTCCGAGTGCCACCGAGACCGGGTTGAACGGCCGATCGATCGATCCGAACGGCGTGGACTTGGTGACCTTACCGACCTCGGAGGTCGGCGAGTACTGCCCCTTGGTGAGCCCGTAGATCTGGTTGTTGAACAACAGGATCGTGATGTTGATGTTGCGGCGCATGGCGTGGATCAGGTGGTTTCCGCCGATGGAGAGGGCGTCGCCGTCGCCGGACACCACGAACACGTGGAGATCGGATCGGGCCATGGCGAGTCCGGTGGCGATGGCCGGCGCCCGTCCGTGGATGGAGTGCATCCCGTAGGTGTTCATGTAGTACGGGAACCGGGCCGCGCAACCGATGCCGGACACGAAGACGACTTCTTCGCGACGCAGGCCCATGTCGGGCAGGGCGAGCTGCACGGCGGCGAGGATCGAGTAATCCCCGCACCCCGGGCACCAGCGGACCTCCTGGTCGGACATCCAGTCCTTGCGGGTGGTCTCTGGGACGTCGATGCTCACTGGGACACCTCCGGCTCGTGGTCATTCAGGGCGTCGAGGACGGCGGCCTCGATCTCACCGGCCGTGAACGGCAGGCCTCTGACCTTGGACACCGACTTGGCGTCGATGAGGAACTCGGCCCGCAGCACCTTCGACAGTTGGCCGAGGTTCATCTCGGGAACGAGGAAGCGACTGAAGCCGCCCAGCAGCCCGCCGAGGTTGCGTGGCAGCGGATTGAGGTGGCGGAGGTGGATACGGGCCACCTTGTGGCCGCGGTTGCGGACACGATCGATCGCGCCCGAGATCGCGCCCCAGGTCGACCCCCAGCCGATGACCACGAGGTCGGCGTCGGCATCGCCCTCGAGCACGGCATCGGGGATGTCCTTGGCGATGGCGTCGATCTTGGCTTGCCGCAGATGGGTCATCAGCTCGTGGTTCTCCGGGCTGTAGCTCACGTTGCCGGTTTCGTCGGCCTTCTCGAGCCCGCCGACGCGATGTTCGAGATCCGGTGTGCCGGGCAGGGCCCAGGCCCGGGCCAGCGTGTCGGGGTCCCGGACGTAGGGGAGATGGACGGGATCGCCGCCCGGGTTGACACCGTTCGGCTCGGTCTCGAAGGTGGTCGAGATGTCCGGGAGCGTGTCGACGTCAGGCAGTCGCCAGGGCTCGGCGCCGTTGGCGAGGTAGCCGTCGGAGAGCAGGAAGACCGGCGTCCGGTACTTCAGGGCGATGCGGCACGCCTCGATGGCATCGTCGAAGCACCCGGCCGGGGTCGATGCCGCCACGATCGGCATGGGCGACTCCCCGTGGCGGCCGTAGAGGGCCATCAACAGGTCGGCCGCTTCCGTCTTGGTCGGCAGACCGGTGGAGGGGCCGCCACGTTGGATGTCGACCACCACGAGCGGGAGCTCGAGACTCACCGCCAAGCTGATGGTCTCGCTCTTGAGGGCGACGCCGGGCCCGGACGTGGTGGTCACCGCGAGATGACCGCCGAAGGAGGCGCCGAGGGCAGCGCCGACACCGGCGATCTCGTCCTCGGCCTGCATGGTGCGGACCCCGAAGTTCTTGTGCTTGGACAGCTCGTGGAGGATGTCGGAGGCGGGGGTGATCGGGTAGCTGCCGAGGAACAACGGCATGTCGGCGAGCTGCGAGGCCGCCACCAGGCCCCAGGCGAGAGCGACGTTGCCGGTGATGTTGGTGTAAGTGCCGGGGTCGCGAACCGCGGGCTTGACCTCGTAGGGGTGATCGAACAGCTCAGCGGTCTCACCGAAGGCGTGGCCGGCCTTGAACGCGGCGGTGTTGGCGTCGGCCACCAACGGTGTCTTGCCGAACTTCTCCTGGATCCACTCCAGGGTGGGCTCGGCGGGGCGGGTGTACATCCACGACAGGACACCGAGGGCGAAGAAGTTCTTGGAGCGCTCGGCGTCACGGGGCTTGACCCCGAGGTGCTCGACCGACTTCTTGGTCAGATCGGTCATCGGGATCTCGTAGACCTTGTACCCGTCGAGCGTGCCGTCGTGGAGCGGATCGCTGTCGTAGCCGGCCTTGGCGACGTTGCGCTCGGTGAAGGCATCGGTGTTGACGATGACCGACCCGGCTGGCTCCAACCGGTGCAGGTCGCTGCGCAGCGCCGCCGGATTCATGGCGACCAGGACGTTGGGTGCGTCACCCGGCGTGGTGATGTCGTGGTCGGAGATCTGGACCTGGAAGGCGGAGACACCAGCGATCGTGCCCGCCGGGGCGCGGATCTCGGCCGGGAAGTCGGGCAGTGTGGCGAGATCGTTGCCGAACAGCGCCGATGCGCTGGTGAATCGATCCCCCGTGAGCTGCATCCCGTCTCCCGAGTCACCCGCGAAGCGGATGATCACCCGGTTGATGGACTCGGTGGCGTGGTTGCGGACCGTCTGACTCACGGGCCCTCCTCGAAGACGTCGTTGTCTTCTCGTCAACCTAGCGCCGCGTCGGTCACGACGCCGTTCACCTCGGCGACGACGTTCAGGTGAGCGAGGCGCGGTAGATGCTGTCGATCGCCTCGGCGAGCGCGGCGTCGAACTCCTCGGCGCTCTGCTGGGCCTGGAGGCTCTCGGTGAGGGCACGGGAGAAGCTGGCGATGACGCCATGATTGCGAGCCAGACGGGCGTTGGCCTCGTCGCGGCTGTAACCGCCGGAGAGCGCGACCACGGCCACCACGTTCGGGTGCTCGACCACGTCGCGGTACAGGTCGTCCTGCTCGGGCAGGGTGAGCTTCAACATGACCTGCTCGTCGCCGCCGAGGTGACCGAGGCGGTCGACGATGCCGTCGTGCAGCAGGGTCTCGGCCTCGGCCTTCGTCGGGCTGTGGATGTCGATCTCGGGCTCGAGGATCGGGACGAGGCCCGCGGCCACGATCTGGCGCCCGATCTCGAACTGCTGGTCGAGAATGGCGCCGATGCCGGTCTGGTCGGCCACCTTGACGACCGAGCGCATCTTGGTGCCGAACACCCCCTTGGCCGAGGCCCGGGCGAGCAGGTCGTCGAGACCGGGGATCGGCTTCATCACCTGGACGCCGTCGGCCTCGTCGGCGAGACCCTTGTCGACCTTCAGGAAGGGAACGACCCCCTTGACGCCCCACAGGTAGTCGGCCGTGCCGCGCCCGTCGATCTCACGGTCCATCGTGTCCTCGAAGAGGATGGCGCCGAGCACCTTGTCGCCGGTGAACGCCGGGCTGGTGATGATCCGGGTCCGCATCTCGTGGATGCGGTCGAACATCTCCACGTCGTTGCCGTATTCGCTCTCGCCGACGCCATAGGCGGCCAGGGCCTTCGGCGTGCTGCCCCCGCTCTGGTCCAGAGCGGCGATGAAGCCCTGCCGGCTCTTCACCTTGTCGAAGTGCTGCTGGTTCATGGGAACGTGTCTCCGTGGAAGTCGAGATGGAGCGGGTGGGGCCCGATCCGTGACCGGGCGTGTTGGCCATCTTGGCGGAACGCGGTGCACCGCGTCACGTCTCAGGCGCCGCCCATCGCCTACAGCTGGCGGAGCCGGTCGCGCAC
>CAVSRP010000002.1:0-72674 GCA_963730345.1 uncultured Acidimicrobiaceae bacterium | reverse complement strand
GCGATTTGCAGTTCGGCTCGCTGCGGCCGCCGAACACCCGGCAGGGAGTATCACTATGAGCGCTGCCGTCGTAACAGCTTGATACAGTCGGTCGTGTGCCTGGAGCGACGGCACCCTCACCTATGACGAGGCCATGGCGATCTGCCTGCTCCTCGCCGAGGCCGCCGAAGCGGTGACCGACGATGACCAGCGTCCGAGACACCTGGGCTGAGGAAGCTCGGCTCATGATCGAACTCGTCCTCAACCGGACCGACGACTGAGAGCAGCCAGATGGCGACAACCACGAAGCCCCGAATCGAAGCAGGAGAATCTTCTTGAAGCTGGTCCGCTACCGCGGCCAAGAACGCCGACGTCGCTTCGAGCAAGCGAGACGCAGCGATCCGTGAGGCGCACCGCGCCGGGTCCTCCTTGCGCGAGATCGCCGACGCGAGCGGGATCTCGCACATGACCGTCAAGCGCATCGTCGAGCGGACGGCGGAGTAGTCGGCTGAGCATCCAGTACCCGGCAGGATCGGCGAACACGAGCCAGCGATCGGTTGTGTTCACGAGTAGGACAGACGGGAGCGCATGACGAACACCCGGGAATGCGTGGACGACATGGCATCTGGGCCGTGTCAGCTGGCCTCGCGTCGTGCCTTGGGTGTTCCTGGGACCAGACCGTTTCCGAGCCCCCCGATCGAACAGGCATCGAAGACTGTCCTGCGGTCGGCGACACCATCGTCCTGGGCGAGATCGACCCGTACTGCATCGTCGATGTGAACCGCCCTGGGTTCGTTGGAGGCTCCTGACCTTGGAAACGAGGATGGAGTCATGCCACAAGAGATGTCGCCTGGGAAGCCGACCGACGCGTCGGTACTCGCGAGGAGGAGAAGGACCGGGCGGTCCGGATGGTGCGCCAGCTCCGCAAGGAGCTGGGCACCGAGCACGGGCACGGTCAAGCGGGTCGCCGAGCAGCTCGGCTATCGGCGCCGAGTCGCTGCGGACGTGGGTCAAGCAGGCCGACATCGACGACGGCGTCGAAGCCGGGCGTCACGTCGAGCGAGGAGGCGCAGCGGATCAAGGAGCTCGAGCAGGAGAACCGTGAGCTGCGCCGGGCGAACGAGATCTTGAAGCGGGCGTCGGCTTTCTTCGCGGCGGAGCTCGACCGCCCATCGAAGTGATCGTCGGCTTCATCGACGAACACCGTGACGAGTTCGGAGTCGAGCCCATCTGCAGGGCGCTGCAGGTGGCTCCGAGCACCTACTACGCCGCCAAGACGCCGCCAGCCGACGCCGTCGGCGCGGGCGGTGCGCGACGCGGCGATGATGCAGGTGCTGATGGTGCTGTGGGTCGCCAACCGCAAGGTCTACGGCGCGCACAAGCTCTGGAAGGCCGCACGGCGTGCCGGCCACGACATCGGCCGTGACCAGGTCGCCCGGCTGATGCGCGAGCATGGGCATCGAGGGCGTGTCCCGGCGACGCAAGAAGGTGTTCACCACCCGCCGGATCCGGACGCGGTGCGGGCACCGGACCTGGTCAACCGGGACTTCACCGCCGACCGGCCCGACGCGTTGTGGGTCACCGACCTGACCTACGTGCCGACCCGGTCGGGGATGGCCTACGTGTGCTTCATCGTCGACGCGTTCTCCCGGCGGATCGTCGGCTGGCGGGTCGCGTCGAACATGAAGACCGAGATGGTCCTCGACGCGCTCGAGATGGCCCGCCGGTCACGCGGCAGCCGCCGCCTGGTCGGACTCGTGACCCACTCCGACGCCGGGTCGCAGTTCACGTCCGTGCGGTTCACCGAACGGCTCGACGAGATCGGCGCCCGCCCCTCGATCGGCACCGTCGCCGACTCGCTACGACAACGCGCTGGCCGAGACGACCAACGGGCTCTACAAGACCGAGTGCGTCTACGGGCCCGACGCCCCGACGGCTGGGACGACGTCGACGCAGCTCGAGCTCGCCACCCTGTCGTGGGTCCACTGGTTCAACGCAGCACCGCCTCCACGGCCACTGCGACGACGTCCCACCCGCCGAGTTCGAAGCAGCGTTCTACGCTGCCCAACAGCCCGACCCCGCCGGTGTTCTGTCGCGCAACATCGTGGACACTCATGTCGCGGGACATCGTTGACAGTCAGGATCGTAGGCGTGGCTTGCGGGGGCCGCCTCGTTTGCGGCCGGAGGGCTGGTATGCCCGGGTGTGGTCGAGTTCGAGGTGGCGGATCAGCTCACTGTCGATGAAGACGTTCGCTCGTTTCTTGTCGATGTGAACCAGCGCTTGTCGGCCGTGGTGTTCGACGCCGACGTGGATCCGGAAGTTGTCGGCGGTTACGCATCCGTTGGCGTGAACGATCACGCGCAGGGTCTTGGACGACCAGTCGGGATGGGCGAGCGGTTCCTCGGCGGGACCGGCCACAGGGCTCGCTCGCCAGCGATCGATCGGGATCTGCCGTCCGATGCCTTGGTGGGGACGTTCGGTGTTGTAGATCCGACAGAACTCGTCGAGGGCGGCCTGGAGCTCAGCGATGCTGGCGTAGAGGCATCGGCGCTTCCGGAGCCACTTCTTGAGGGTCTGTTGGAACCGTTCGACTTTGCCGGCGGTCTGGGGGTGAAACGGCCGGCTGGTGATGGGTCGGATGCCGGCATCTCGGAGCTGGGCTTCGAAGAACACCTCAACATGGCGGAGCTTGCCGGAGAAGCACAGACCGTTGTCCGACAAGGTCCCCGCCGGCAGACCCCATGCCTGTGCGCCTTGGCAGAACGTGGTCCAGGCCTGTTCGCTGGTTGCCTCGGCCACAGCGCGAGACCGGATCGCCACCCGCGAGTGGTCATCGATGATGTTGAAGATCTTGACGACCCCGGCGGCGATCACCCAGTCGGTGTGATCGATCTGCCACATCTCGTTCGGAGCGGGCGCTTCGAACCGCCCGAACGTGGCCTTGGGGCGCTTTCGTGGCTCGGGAACAACAAGCCCGCGCCGGACCAGGATCCGGTGGATCGTCGCCACCGACGGCACCTTCGCCACCTCGCCTCGTCGACCAAGATGCCACTGGATCGATGTCGCCCCGTGATCGAGACCAGCGTCGTCGAGCTCCTTACGCAACCGAACGACGACATCCTCGACCTCCAGCGGTGTCTGCAGCGGCGACGAACGCGGACGCCGGGACCGTTCCTCGAGCCCGTCGAGGCCCTCCCGTCGGACCCGGGCCACGTACTTGTAGAACACCGCCCGCGAGACGCCCTCTTCACGACAGACCGCCGTCACGTTGATCGCCGCTCGCGCTGTCTCATCCAACGCGAACGCCGCCGCTGTTGCCTTCACCGACATCGGGATCACCTCTCGGGCCATGACCCACTCGGAGGTCACCGCCAGTCAGGTGTCAACGATGTTGCGCGACATCAGCTGTCAACGATGTCCCGAGAACGGACAAAGCCGACCCCGCAGGGGTTGGACACCAATAGCCCGAGCCTCCATCAGACCCAGGGCGGCTCAATGACGACGTGGCGGTCTTCTTCGAGCGCCTCGAGTGTCCAAATGGCCGGACTCTGGTTGGGGACTCGGTCAACGGCTACGGGTTCATCGGTGACCATCTCGTGAGTTTCGATGGGGACGAGTACCAGGCGGAACGAGAGCGTTGCGGGGCGCCGCCGACCACAGTCCCGTAGCCGCTCCGCGGTGCCGATCGCGCGGAGGTGAACCGTGCCCTATCGCACGCGCATATCTGCGTGGGGCAACGCCTCGAAAGTGCCGATGGATGGCGGCCATGGTCAGTGTCCCAGATCGTCGTCCCTTACCGCGCCGACGGGTTCTCCGTCGTCCCGACGTTTGCCAGCATCGGGTCAGCTCGGTTGGGTGAGTTCCACGACATTTCCGTCGAAGTCGCGGTACCGGCCGCTTCGGCCCCATGGCTCCTGTCTCGGCGGATGGACGACCTCTGCGCCGGCCCTGACCGCTGCATCATGGGCACGGTCGATGTCATCGACTCGGAAGCTCACTTGCGCGCCTGACGTTCGGTCTCCCTTGCTGGCGTAGAGAGCGAAGTGGAGGAACGCTCCTTCCTCCCAGGTGACGGCTGCGTGGTGGCCGCTGATCCAGCGGTCGTCGGCCTCGTGTTCCCCACCCTCGTGATCCGAGAAGTGAAGGTCGAGGCCGAACCCGTCCCGGTACAGGGCGAGGGAGCGATCGAGGTCTGACACCTCGAGAACGACGGTGACGAGACGGCTCGGTGTGGTCACGCCATCCATTCTCCTGCCGGCGCGACTTCGGTGCACGCGTTCTGACCTTCGTGCGCTGGGTGTTGCTGTCGCGCTGTCTCGAGGACCTTGCTCCGGCAGCAGGTCCTGGTGTCGTGTGAGGATCGCGGTCGTGACGTCACTTCCAGATCTGCAGGCAAGGATCACCGAGACCCGCACCTCCCGGGGCGTCACGACCGATCCCGTTCACCTAGTCGTGCTTCTCGTAGAGGAACTCGGCGAGGTCGCTCGAGAAGTGAAGAAGCGGTGGTCGCCGAACTACGACGCCTTCGGCGTCGAGCGCCTTGCCCCGGAGCTGGCCGACACCTTCGTGCTCGTGTCGGCATTGGCGTCCGCGGTCGGCGTCGATCTCGACACGGCGATCGACCAGAAGTTCTTCGGAGCGGACGCGGAGCGCACTTGGCGGTCTGCGACGTAGGGACGGGACGCCTCGATCGCGCGGAGCGAACTGCCACCTATCGCGCGGGCATGTTCCCCTTCGGGCACGGCCACGATGGTGCCGGTCGATGACGCCCTCGGCGACCGCCCCCGAATCTCGTGGTGACAGAGCGGAACTGGCGGTTCTGGCGCCGTCTCGGTCTGCTTGTTGGCCACTACTCGGACATGCCCTCAAGGGTCGGACCCGGCGGGCTCCTTCTCGAGCGAGCTCGCTCTCGAGCTTGGAGACGCCTCATTCGTTGCTCGGCAAGGTGTCGGGCGCGGTCGAGCGTGATCACCTCGGTCTTGGATCGCAGAGCACGAACGCAGACGGGGTCGCGCGCTTCCGCAAGCATCTCGTGCCACTCCTCGACTCGGCCGAAGACGAGCGGGACGAACTCCGTTCGCCGTAGCTGACGGCCCCGTGGGTCAATCCAGATGACGGACTCTTCTTCCTCAGCGCACAGCATGATCATGTCGTGGTTCGACGTGACGATGACCTGATTGGTCTTCCTCGCGTGGTCGAGCACGACCGCGTCCGATGACCCGCGGCGGGGCCGCATCGGCCTCGTGTCCGACGTGGCTCGCCCGGATCCCGAGCTCGCGCAACGCGCTGGCGACTCGCCAGGAGAGCAGCTCGTCGAAGAGCAGGCGGATCGTAGGACGCTGCGTCGTGACTTCGTCCGTCTACTGGGCGAACACGTGCTTGGCGAGCAGCTGATCCCGCAGGGCGGCCTCGAATCGGAGGGCCGCCTCGATCTGCTCGATCTCGAGGTCGAGGTCGAAGGCGATGTCTTCGATGTCCTCTCCAACACGCGCGAGACCGTCGATCGTCGACGTCGGCACCCGGGTGGACTCGACGCATGGACTTCCCGCCTGAACGGCCGGCGCAGCGGTCACCGATGGGATCGGGCGCCACAAGTCGGCCATCCCATCCGCGTTGTACTCGAGTGGTCGAAGCACGGGCTCGATCATCGGTTGGAACGCCAGCTGGAATCCCTTTCCGGCATCAGCCCACTCGCCGATGTCGGCGAAGAACGCCCGCCCAACGGTCGCCAACTTCTTGGGCGCGTCGATGTGCGCAAGTGGTCGGTCGACACCGAGTTCGGCGGCGAGCGCCTCGATGCCCCGACGAATCTCGTCACGGTGGACGCCTCGGCGCCAAAGCTCGCTGATGACGAGGAGGCTGACCAGATCCTCGAAGTCGAAGAATCTGTCGAAGGCTGGCCGCACGAGTGGTTGCTTGCCGGTGGCCCACCGATTGAGCGTCTCGGGGTGAACACGAACCAACCGCGCTGCTTCGGTCGGGTCGTAGATCCCCCGGCCGATCAGGGTGCTGGATATAGCGGGCATGGTATTCACGGTATGCCGAGGGTACGACGCGTTCGTCAGCCGTTGGCGGGAAGTCGCACGTGGAGCTGGTTGTCGTCCCTACATTCATCCCTACAACTGCCTGATACGTGCCAACACCAGACGATAGGTAATCCGGAAAAGCCCAGCTCAGACGGGGTGAATGGCACTCGACGGACGACTTGAATCGACCATGGACATCTTCGAGGGCACCGAGCAGATCCAGCAGGGCATCGTCGCCCGGGCCATCTCCGAAGGCCGGATCGACCCCCTCCGCCAGGACCGCTGACCGAGAGCGTCCCGGGCGCCCGACCGTTCGTCCGGGTCCTTCATTGACAGTTGGGACCGTCGCGACTACTTTCCCTAGTGGTTAATAAACCGATACGGAAAGTAGCGTGATGACCTCAGCCGCGGTCGCCGATGGAGACCGACTCAGCGAGACCTTCGCCGCCCTGGCGAGCGAGACCCGTCGAGGGATCCTGGCTCGGTTGGCGACCGGTGCGGCCACCGTGAACGAGCTGGCCGAGCCGTTCGACATGACGTTGCCGGCGATCTCCAAGCACATCAAGGTCCTCGAGAACGCCGGGCTCGTCACCCGCGGACGCCGAGCCCAGTACCGACCCTGTGCCCTCGACGCCGCGCCGCTCCGCGAGGTCGCGACCTGGGCCGAGCAGTACCGGCCCATCTGGGAATCCCGCTTCGACCAACTCGACGCGTACATCGCAGGACTTCAACAGCCCCAGGGGGAGAGCCAATGAGTGATCGAGACCTTCGAGACGACGCAGTCGTGATCGACCGTGTGGTCGACGCGCCCGTTGAGCTGGTGTGGGCGATGTGGACCGTTCCCGAGCACTTCATGGCCTGGTACGGCCCAGACGGGGCGACGATCCGCGTGGCCGAGATGGACGTTCGAGTGGGTGGGTCGCGGACCGTGGCCATGGAGATGCAGACGCCGGACGGCCCGATGCGGATGTGGTTCACCGGCCAGTACCTCGAGGTCGTCGAGCCGGAGCTGCTCGTCTACACCGAGGCCATGGCCGGCCCGGACGGTAACGAGCTGACGGGGACCGACGTGGGCGGGCCCGATGGACACCAGACGTCGACCGAGGTGCGCGTCCAGCTCACCGACCTCGGCGGCCGTACCGGCATGACCCTCACCCACGTCGGCGTGCCCGCGGACTCGCCGGGCGCGACCGGCTGGGGAATGGCACTCGACAAGCTCGCGGCGCACGCCTCGTCGATCGACCAGCCGTAGACGCGCGCTGATCAGTGGTTGCGCAGCGAGGTGATGAGCTCGCGCTTGTTCATGCCGGAGCGACCCTCGATTCCGAGCTCCTTGGCCCGCTGGTAGAGCTCGTCCTTGGTCCATTCGTCGTACGGCGGCGACGTGCCACCTCGCTCGGCCGCGGCGCGGCGGGGCGTGTTGGCGATGCGGGCGGCCTTCTCCTTGCTCGCCCCCTGTCGGCGCAGAGCCTCGTACTGCTCGTCGTCCTTCACGCTCGGACCGGGATCTCGTCCAGGCATTGTGGGCCTCCTCTCGGGGTGACCAGGACCCGTTACCCGGGTGAGAGGAGTTCGATGCCTACCGGCGCAGTCGAGTGGGGGGCACGGTGGCCGCCGGCGAGCGTCCAGCCCCTGCCAGGACCCTGCCGCGACGATCACGGTCCAGCCGAAGTGGAGCGATGGCACGGCGGCGAACTGGTTGGCGACCGATCGTGGCCATGTCGGTCCGGCGCACTCGGTGCTCGGGCTTTGGCGCCGAAGCATTGCCACGGGGCGAGCGCGGTGCGAATCTGACCAGGAGCCCGGTCAGGAGTCCCATTGCCCGCTGTCCAACTGCCGCCGATCGAGATCATCCTCGATGTCGTCGAGGACGACGCGGCAGCGGCCGGAGATCGTTCGGTCGAACAAGGGGAGCCAGAGGACGGCATGCCGCGTCGCGCTCCAGAGGTGGGGAGTTCGGGCCGCGCCGGATCGTCGAGCGCGGGGTCGCGCCCGGTCACGTGGGGGGAGTACCGGGCGGTGACCCGTCGCATCCACCTGCCGCCGGGTGCGGTGGAGTGGTTCCGCACCATCCCGGCGGGCACCGAGGTGGAGGTGGCGCGCCGACCCCTCCGGCTGGTCCGGTTCGACGGGCCGTGCACCGTGTCGCGCCGCGGGCACATCGCGGGCTGGCGCCGCCCGGGCCGGATCGTCGTCCACGGCTGGCAGCTGGTCCGGTACACGCGGATCGACATCGAGCTCCTGCCCTGGTCGCCGTCGGATGCCGAGCTGCGGGTCGTGCCGCGGTCACACCGGTTGGCGCGGTGGGGTCTGCGTCGGCGTCGGCGCTACTTCGACGTGGCCCACGACGCCGGCGACGCGCTCCGGGTGGCGCTTGCCCCGGCGGTCAGAGCCCCTGCCAACGAGGCGGACGCTTCTCGATGAACGCCTGCGTGGCCTCGCGGAGGTCACCGGTGGCGCTGCACATGATCTGGGTGCGGTTCTCGATGTCGAGGGCGTGGCGCAGCGATGGGGCATCGAGCGTCTGCCACATCGTCTCTTTGGTCATCCAGGTGCCGAACGGGGCGTTGTCGCGGATGAGCCGCGCCGTGTCGAGCGCTCGATCGACGACGGCGCCGTCGTCGACGACGTCGATGACGAGGCCGATGTCCGCGGCCTCGGCCGCGTCGATGATGCGGGCGGTGAGCAGCAACTCGGCGGCGCGGGACGCACCGACCAGCCGGGGCAGGAAGTAGCTGGTCCCCATGTCGCAGTTCGAGACGCCGATCTTGAGGAACACCGCCCCGAAGGTGGCTGAGCGGGCCGCCACCCGGATGTCGCAGGCCAGGCTCATCGCCAATCCGCCCCCGACGCACGGGCCGTTGACGGCGGCGATCCACGGTTTGCGGGAGCGGTGGATGCGCTCGTTGAGGGTGGCGATCTGATCCTGCCCCATGAACCGGCCCACGATGGCGGACGTCCCCTCGGCTCCGGGCGGGACGCTGTCGCTGCCTTGGAGGTCCAGACCGGCACAGAAGCCTCGGCCGGCTCCGGTGAGGATCACCGCTCTGGTCTGGCGATCGAGGTCGACGGCCGCCACCACGGTGCTGACCTCCTCGATCAGCGCCGGAGTGATGGCGTTGAGCCGCTCCGGTCGATCGAGGGTGACCAGCAGGATGTGCTCGTCGACGTCGTCGACGGCGATCGTCGCGAATTCGCCCAGGGATTCGGTCAAGGTCATCGGGTGCTCCTCACCTCGGGTCGCGCCGGTGTCTAGCAGGCCGTTCGCCGCCCATCAGGACCTACGATCGGCGGATGCCCACCGAGCTGGCCCACGACGACATCGGCGAGGGCGACGACATCGTCTTCCTCCACGGCATCACCAACGATCGCTCGAGCTGGACCCCGGTGGTCGAGCGGTTGGCCGAGCGGTTCCGGTGCGTCAACGTCGATCTCGCCGGGCACGGCGGTTCGCCCCGCACCGGCGGCTACGACGTGTTCAGCCAGGCGGCGTCCGTCGGCGAGTTCCTCTCGGCTGCCGGGCTCGACCGGCCCCTGGTGGTGGGTCACTCGTACGGGGCGTTCATCGCCACCCTGCTCGGCACCATGGCGCCGGTCCGCGGTGTGGTCAACGTCGACCAGGAGCTCGACACCGCCGGCTTCGCCCGTCGGATCCGGCCGTTCGAAGCCCGCCTCCGCGGCGACGACTTCGCCGCCGCATACGCCGAGTTCGCGGCCACGCTGCGCCCCGACCTGGTCCCGGAGGAGCGGCGACCCGCCACCCGCATGCGTCCGGACCCCGAGATCGTGCTCGGCGTCTGGGAAACCGTGTTCGACACGCCGCCGGCCGATCTCACCGCCATGGTCGAGCCGGCGCTGGCCGCGTTCCCGGTGCCCTACCTGGCCATCTTCGGCGCCGCCATCTCCGATGAGGAGCGACGGCTGCTGTCGTTGATCCCCGACGCCGAGGTCGAGGAGTGGGACGGTCTCGGCCACTTCGTACACCTGGTCGATCCGCCAAGGACGGCAGCCCGCATCGAGGAGTTCGCCGGCCGTCTCTGACCAGGACGATCCCCTTCGTCACACCGGTGTGTTACGCCGGAGCATCACCGGGCCGACAGCGCCTCGGTCGCCAGCCGGACCATGGGTGCCAGCCGGAACGGTTCGGGCCAGATCATCGTGGTGATACCGGCCGCTTCGCCGGCGGCGGCGCAGACCGGTCCGACGCAGACCGGCAGCACCGAGCCGTCGTTGAACGCGGCCACGACGTCGTCGACGATGCCGGCGTCGGTCGACAGTTCCAGCAGGTAGCGCACTGCGGGTTGGCTGGTGAAGGTGACCGCGTCGACCCGCCGCTCGGCGATCCGCCGGGCGAGATCGAGCGCCGGCCCGGTGTCGTCGGGGTGGCGCCACCGGTAGACGGGCACCTCGACGACCGTGCCGGCGATGTCCCGGAGCGCCGCCGTCGACGGGTGGTCGTCAGGATCGAACAGCTGCACCAGCACCGAGTCGGTGGCGATGCCGTCCTGACCGTGCAGCCAGTCGAGCACCTCCGGCATGGATTCGCGGGGTGCCTGCCAGACCACCGGGAGGCCGCGCTGGCGACACGCCGACTGGGCCTTCGGCCCGCGCGCCACCACCTTGGTCCGGGCCAGGGCAGCGGCCAGATCGTTGCCGATGCCCCATCCGTCGGCGGTCTCGAACCACAGCCGCATCCCGAAACCGGTGGTCGCCACCGTCCAGTCCGGGGGTGCGGCGAGCACCGCCTCCGTCGACCGTCGCAACGATTCGTCACCGCTCAGGTCGATCGTGTGCATCGTCGGCGCGTGGAGCACCGTGGCGCCACGGGCCTCGAACAGCCGCGCCTGGTCGCCGCTGCGCCGTTCAGCCGTGATCGCGATGGTGCGTCCGGCCAGCGGCAGGCGTACGTCGAGTTCGGTGTCGCCCACCGGGCCAGTGTGCCCGGTTCGCCAGGTCGCGCGACCGACGGCGCACGGGTCCCGAGCGAAGCTAGGTTCCGGATCATGGCTGAGACAGTGGAATTCGCGAGCAATGGCAACACGGCGTCGGGCTACCTGGTGCAGCCCTCGAGCGGGTCCGGTCCGGGGGTCATCGTCATCCAGGAGTGGTGGGGCCTCGACTCGGGCATCAAGGAGATGGCCGACCGCCTCGGCGAGGCCGGCTTCGTCGCACTCGCTCCGGACCTCTACCACGGAGAGTTGGCGGCCCACGACGAGATGGACAAGGCCGGTGAGCTGATGCAGAAGCTCCCGATCGATCGCGCCGGGCGAGACATGGGCGGCGCCGTCGACTACCTGGCCGAGCACGAGTCCACCACCGGCGACGGCATCGGCGTCATGGGCTTCTGCATGGGAGGCATGCTCAGCTGGGTGCTGGCGGCGCAGCGGCCCGATCGCATCAAGGCCGGTGTCGCGTTCTACGGATTCCCGGACATCGCCGACGGCCCGGCCGACCTCTCGAAGATCGAGGCGGTGATGCGCGGGCACATGGCCGAGCACGACGACTTCTTCTCGCCGGAGAAGGCGAAGGCGTTCGAAGCCCACATGAAGGGGCTCGGCAAGGATGTGGAGATCACCGTTCACGAAGGCACCGGCCACGCCTTCATGGCCCCGCACAACGCGCTCGGCACCCACGATCCGGCCCTGGCAGCCGAGCTGTGGCCGCAGGTCACCGCCTTCCTCCACGACCAGCTCGGCTGACGGCCGGCCCCACCTCGCTTCCGGGCTCCGAGATGGCCGATCGCCGCCGCGGGGTACTGAACGACAATGCCTGACTCGTCACGTCGCACCGCATTCCGACGGGCCACCGATGACGTGTGGCGCCTGATCGGTGTCGGCGTGGTCGTCTTCTTCGTCACCGCGATGTTGTGGAAGATGCGATTGGTCGTCCTTCCCGTCTTCGTCGCCCTGCTGCTGTGCTCGATCCTCGCTCCGTTGGTGACCCGGCTGGAACGACGCGGGTGGCCCACGCTCGGGGCGTCGTGGCTCGTGTTCATCGGGTTCCTCCTCGTGATCGTCGGGGCCGGAGCCGCCATCCTCCCGCCGACCATCAACCAGTTCGACGGGCTGTCGGCATCGGTCGACACCGGTCTCGCCGACGTCCAGGACTGGTTGGTGACCGGGCCCCTCGATCTCAAGCGCAGCGACGTCGAGCACTACACCAACGATCCGGTGGGCCGGCTGACCGATTTCCTGCAATCGTCATCGGGCGGACTCGTCTCCGGGGCCAGGCTGGTCGGTGAGGCGCTGGCCGGCGCGCTCCTCGCCCTCGTCCTCACCTTCCTGTTCCTCAAGGACGGCCGACGATTCCAGAGCTGGACGATCGCCCACGTGCCCGAGCGGCGGCGAGATCTGGTGGTCGACGCCAGCGGTCGCGCCTGGGGGGCGCTCTCGGGCTACATGCGCGGGGCCGCGCTCCTCGGTCTGGTCGAGGCGATCATCATCGGGTCGACGGTGTGGATCGTGGGCGGCACGCTGGTCGGACCGGTGGCCATCCTCACCTTCTTCGCCGCCTTCTTCCCCGTGGTCGGCGCGGTGGTGGCGGGGGCGCTGGCCGTGCTCGTCACCCTGGCCACTGGTGGATTGACCGCGGCGCTGATCGTCCTCGGTGTCGCCGTCGCCGTCCAACAGCTGGACAACGATCTCCTCGCCCCGTTCATCTACGGCCAGACGCTGCAGCTTCATCCGGCCGCGATCCTCATCGCCATCACCGCCGGGGGTGCGCTGGGTGGCATCGTCGGTGCCTTCTTGTCGGTGCCGCTCGCCGGGGCCGCATCCGGGGTGTTCGCCGCGGTGTGGGATCGCTACGGGGCCGACTGGGTGGGTGACCACGACGACTCGGCCCCGTGAGGCACGCTGGAGCCGGTTTCGGATCACGGCCGACGGCGGAGAGGTGAGTGACACGTTGGACACGACCCCGCTCGAACCGGTGTGGCTGTCCCATCACTACGCCTGCGATGCCGATCGCTGCATGCGTATCGGACGCCTTCACGTGTGCCGGCGCTGCCTGGCGATGTTCGCCGGGTTCATCCCCGCGGTGGTCTTCTTCGCCGTCGTCGACTTCGAGCCCGAGGTCGGCGACATCACCCTGGTCACCTTCATGCTGGCGATCGCGGCCTACGACTTCGTCGAGGTCGTCCGGGGGCGCATGCGCTACAGCCCGAAGCGCGTGCTGGTGGTGATGCCCTTCGTCGGCATCGTGCTCGCCTGGTTGTGCGTCAGCGGCTTCCACGACGGCTTCACCCCGTTGCACGTCGTCCTCGGTCTCATCGCCCTCGCGCTCCTCGGCTTCCTGTTCGTCAACGGCACCCTCGCCGGGCGGTCGTCCTCGCGGTGATCGGGTCATCGGTGGGGCGGAGAACGTGCCCGTAGGCTCCGGTCCATGACCACCGTCCTGGTCACCGGCGGGGCCGGCTACATCGGATCGCACACCTGCGTCGAGCTGCTCGCGGCCGGCCATCGGGTCGTCGTCGTCGACAACCTGTCGAATTCCTCGGAGGTCGCCATCGACCGCGTGCGTGAGTTGGCTGCCGGCGAGTTGGCCTTCCACCGGGTCGATCTGCGCGATCGGGGCGCGCTCGGCGAGGTGTTCGACCGGGAGGCGATCGACCGGGTCGTGCACTTCGCCGGGCTGAAGGCGGTCGGCGAGTCGGTCGAGATCCCGCTCCAGTACTACGACAACAACCTCGCCGGCACGGTGTGCCTGCTCGAGGCGATGGCCGCCCACGGGGTCCGCGATCTCGTGTTCTCGTCGTCCTGCACGGTCTACGGCGATCCCGAGGTCGTCCCCATCACCGAGGACGCCCCGATCGGGGCGGTCAATCCCTACGGCCGCACGAAGCTGTTCATCGAGGAGATGCTGCGCGACGTGGCGGCCGCCGATCCGGCGTGGAGGATGCTCCTGCTGCGGTACTTCAACCCGGTCGGGGCACATCCGAGCGGCCGCATCGGTGAGGATCCCGACGGTCTCCCGAACAACCTGATGCCCTTCGCCATGCAGGTCGCCGTCGGTCGCCTCGACCGGCTGCGGGTGTTCGGCGGCGACTACGACACCCCGGACGGAACCTGCATCCGCGATTACATCCACGTGGTCGACCTGGCCGATGCACACCTCGCCGCCCTCGACACCCTCGATCGTGTCGCCGGCTGCCAGGCGGTCAACGTCGGTACCGGCAAAGGCTCGTCGGTGCTCGAGGTGGTCGCCGCCGCGTCGCGAGCCGTGGGCCACGACATCCCCTACGACATCGTCGGCCGCCGGGCCGGCGACGTGCCGTGTGTCTTCGCCGACACCACGTTGGCGCACGGGCTGCTCGGCTGGTCGGCCCGGTACGACCTCGACGACATGTGCCGCGACCACTGGAACTGGCAACGCACCAACCCGGACGGCTATGCGGGGTAGCGGCGACGGGTTCATCCGCTGCAGTGACGGTCACGTGCGATGGGGGCGCTTCGGCGCCGCCGGGGTGGTCTTCGTGCACCGGGAGGTGGATGGGCCCCGGGTGATGCTCCAGAAGCGGTCGCGGTGGGCGCACGAGGGCGGCACCTGGTCGGTGGCGGGCGGCGCCCTCGACGCCGGCGAGACCCCGCAGGAAGGAGCACTGCGGGAGGCCGCCGAGGAGATCGGGGCCATTCCGGCCCATCGCATCGCCGGCGAGTACGTGTTCGCCCCGGCCGACGACTGGGCCTACACCACCATCGTCGTCGAGGTCGACGAGCGCTTCGGCTACAGCACCAACTTCGAGACCGACGCGGTCGGCTGGTTCACCCCCGACGAGGTCGACGAGTTGCACTGCCACGCCGGGTTCCTCGCCGCGTGGCCCCACCTGCGCGCGATCATCGAGGGTGACTGACGAGCCGTCTGTTCCGTCGCGAGATCGGGTACAGAGGGCCCGACCCGTTCCTCGACGACAGGAGATGATCATCGCACGACGAAGGCGACTCATGCGCCGGCCCGACACCCGGCATCGCATCAACACCGACATCCAGGCCGAGCAGGTCCGGTTGATCAACGCCGACGGCGACCAGGTCGGCGAGGTCCCGCTGCTGGCCGCCCTCGACACCGCTCGACGTGAGGGCATGGACCTGGTCGAGGTGGCGCCCGACGCCAACCCGCCCGTCTGCCGGGTCATGGACTACGGCAAGTACGAGTACGAGCAATCGGTGAAGTCCCGCAGCTCGAAGAAGAAGTCGGGCGGGACCAAGGAGATGAAGTACCGACCCAACATCGGGGACCACGACTTCGAGACCAAGACCCGCAAGGTCGCCGAGTTCCTGGAGAAGGGCAACAAGGTCAAGGTGACCGTACGGCTCCGCGGTCGCGAGCGTTCGATGCCGGGCCTGGCCCGAGAGGTCGTCGACCGAGTGGTCGAGGAGCTCGGCGAGTTGGTCGACGACGACGTCGAGCTCGAGTCTCCGGTCCGGGGCGACGGCCCGCAACGCTCGGCCGTGGTTGCCCTCAGCTCCTCGAACTGACCGACCCCCCGCCCCCACGACAAGATCCGGGTTCCCACGACAAGATCCGGGTTCTGGACGGTCGTCGGTCGCTCTCAGTGGCGCAACGACCGTCCAGAACGTGAGTGGGTGCAACTCCAGAAGCGGAGCCGGCGGACGGAGTCCGCTGGTGCAGCGGCTCAGCCAGCCCGGGCGCGGACGTCCTCGGCGCCGAGCCGTCGCGCGTCGGCGGTGCGGTCGTCGCGCGCCGCCTGGCTGTCGCGTTCCGCGTCGACCCGGGCCAGGTAGTTGGCCACCTCGCGCGACGCAGTCGGCTCGTCCCAACCCAGTACCGCACCCATGATCGCCGCCGCCACCGGCGCCGCCGCCACGCCTCGGTCGGCGGTCTCGATGGAGATCCGGGTCCGGCGGGTGAGCACGTCGTTGAGGTGGAGGGCACCCTCGTGCGACGCCGCGTACCGGACCTCGACCCCGAGGTAGTCCTCGGTCCCCGGGAGCGGTTCCGCCAGGGCGGGCTGGCCGTCGAGCAGTTCGAGCAGCGCCGGCGTCTCCGCGCCGTAGCGCCCGATGAGGTGTTCGACCTGTTGTGGGCGCAGACCCGAGCTCGCCGCCAGCTGGTCTCGCCGGTTGCGCACCGCTTCCCAACCGACCGCACCGACGAGGGGGATGTGGTCGGTGCAGCAGCGGGGACGTGAGCCGCCGAGCGCGGCCACCACGGCGTCGACCGCGTCGGCCGCCATCACCCGGTAGGTGGTGTACTTCCCGCCGGCCACCGTGATGAGGCCGGGGGCGACGGTCGACACGGCGTGCTCCCGGCTGAGCTTGGACGTCGAATCGGACTCGCCGTGGAGCAAGGGCCGCAACCCGGCGTAGACGCCGATGATGTCGTCGTGGGTCAATGCCGGTTCGAGGTGCTGGTTGGCCTGGTCCAGGAGGTAGTCGAGGTCGGCAGCGCTGGCTGCGGGGTGGGCCAGATCGAGGTTCCAGTCGGTGTCGGTGGTGCCCACCAGCCAGAACGAGCCCCACGGGATGACGAAGAGCACCGAGGTCGGTGTCCGGCAGATCAGCCCGGAGTCGCTGCGGATGCGGTCTCGCGGGACGACGAGGTGCACACCCTTGGACGCTCGAACCCGCAGCGAGGCGCCGCCCACCATGTCCTGGATGTGATCGGTCCACACCCCCGTGGCGTTGACCACCTGGCGGGCCGAGATGGTGAACTCCTCGTCCGACTCGATGTCGAGCACGTCGACGCCATCGACCGGTCCTGTGTCGTGACGGGCGCGGCGTAGGCCGACCACCCGGACCGACGACGCCACCGCGGCGCCGTACTGCTTGGCCGTGCGGACGACGCTCATCGTGTGGCGGGCATCGTCGACCTGGGCATCCCAGTAGACGATGCCGCCGACGTAGGAGTCGTCGCGCAGCGAGGGCGCCATCGTGCGGATCGACCGCTTCGCCAGGTGGCGGTGGCGGGGGAGCGGGCTCGACCCGACCGCGGCGAGGACGTCGTACAGCGCCACGCCCGCACCGACGTAGGCCCGTTCCCAGACGCGGTGGGTGAGCGGATACAGGAACGAGACCGGCCGGGTGAGGTGCGGGCACAGCCGGCGCAGCATGAGGTTGCGCTCGTGGAGGGCCTCGGTGACGAGGCCGAACTCCATCTGCTCGAGGTAGCGCAGGCCACCGTGGAACAGCTTCGACGAGCGGCTCGACGTTCCGGAGGCGAAGTCGCGCTGTTCGACCAGGGCCACCGAAAGGCCGCGGGTCGCGGCATCGAGGGCGACGCCCGCACCGGTCACGCCGCCACCGATCACCACGACGTCGAACGTCTCGGACCGCATCCGGTCGAGATCGCTGATGCGCTGGCGCGGGTCGAGGCGGTCCATGGCGCCATTCTCGTCCACCCACATCTCGACCGCTGGCACCGGAACCTAGGGTGGGGCCGATGACGGTGACGCCGATCCACGGGAACGACCAGGGCCAGCCGCCGCGGGGAGCGTCCACGCCCGCCGTCGGCCTCCCGACCCCGGAGGAGATCGCCCAGTGGTGGCTTCGGGTCCTCGGCGAGCTCGGCCGGGCACCGTTCACCGTCTACCGATTGCGCAAGCTGTCCGAGGCCCTCGTCCGGTTGCCCGCCCAGATCGAGGCGCTCATCGCCGCGCTCGAACGGACCACCGACACGCTCGAGGTCTCGCTGTCGAGCATGGACACCCGTCTCGAGGACCTGCAGGCCACCTTCTCCGGGGTCGATGCCCGGATCGGCAACCTCGAGGCCACCGTCGGCGAGCTCACCGGCAACATCACCAACCTGATCAGCGCCATCCCCGGCGCCCGCCGGACCCTCCGCAGCACCGAGCGCTGACCAGTTCCGAGACGCGGGACGCCGCCGCATGCGCGCGTGACGCGGCCCAGAACGGTGGGGGCGATCACGGCTCCACGACGTCGAGCCGTCGAGGGCGCCCGGCCCGGGGCGGGTCGAGCTCGACCCGGAACCGGTCGGACAGGTGGTCGGCCAACGCCTCCGGGCTGCGGGGATCGACCCCGGTCTCGAGCAGGTGGCGGGCGACGACGCCTCGGGTGTGTTTCGCCATGTGGCTGACCACCGACCGCCGGCCAGCCTCGTCGCGAACCACGTGGACCGCCACGGTTCGCTCGGCCAGCGCGCCGGTGGGTCGCCAAGCTGCCACGTAGGTGGCCGAACGGAGATCGATCACCAGACCGGCGCCGGCCACACCGGGGAGGACCCGCTCGAGTGGCTCCTGCCAGCGGGTGGCCAGCCGGCCCACGCCGGGGAGATCGACGCCCATCGACAGCCGGTACGACGGCACCCGGTCCGGCATGCGCAGCGCGCCGAACAGGGCGCTGACCACCACCAGACGGCGGCTGGCCCGTCGGCTTGCGGTGGCATCCAACGTGACGAGGTCGAGGGCGTCGTAGAGCACTCCGGTGTAGAGGTCCGAGACGCGCAGGGTGGGAGCCGACCGGAGTTGGACGTTGCGGGCGACCTGATCGGCGGCGCCGGCCGGTGCGTGCAGGACGTCGAGGGCATCGTCGCGACCGCTGGCCGCGATGAGGGCGTCGAGCACCTCGTCCCTGGTCGGGGTGAGCTCGGGGAACGAGAGGCGGTCGAGGTCGAGCGGTCGACCGCGGCGGCCCACCGACTTTCCCTCCGACGGTGGCAGCAGGATCAGCACCCCCCGATTCTGGGGGACGCCGATGCTCGCGCCGAACCGGGCGCCGAGGGGCTAGAAGACGGCGATCGGGTTGACCGGCGACGCGGTGCCACCCGTGACGATCAGCGGGGCGACCGTGACCAGGAACTCGTTGCGCTCCTCGCGCTCGCAGGCCTCGGCCAGGGCGTCGAGATCGAGGTTGTCGAGCAGGGTCAGGCCCATGGCGACGATGCCGACGGTGTGCACCGGCAGCCGGACGCCGTCGATGTGGCTCGGATGGCAGTCGGACACGCCGTCGCTGCCGAGCACCGCGATCTCTCGGTCGTACAGCCACGGCAGGCACGAGGCGTGGAGGCCGGCGAGGCGCTCGCGGGGATTCCACCCGCCGTGGGTGCGGCGCCACGCCCATCGTCCCGTCCGGACGAGGAGGATGTCGCCCTGCCCGGCCGACACCCCGGTGGCCTCCTCGGCCGCCTCGAGGTCGTCCACCGTGATGGGTGTGCCGGGCTCGAGCGCCTCGACCCCGCGGACGGGAGGGATGTCGAGCAGCACGCCCCGACCGATGATGCCGTCGCGCAGGTGGTGCACGCCGAGCTGCTCGGCGCCGTGCGCGGTGACCGCTCTGGTGTCGTGACCGTTGTAGAGCTTGCCGTCCCAGAAGATGTGGCACAGGGCGTCGAGGTGGCTGGTGGCGTAGCCGTGCGATGCCACGCCGAACCAGTCGGCGCCGAGGCCCTCGGTGTGGGTGCCGAGCATGTGGTGCGTCGCCGGCGTCGGGTTCTCGGGCCCGGGCTCGGTCGGTAGCGGTCGAGCGCACGAGACCGTGCGACCGGAGCGCACGCCGAGCGCGGCCTGGACCCGGTGCTGGGGACGGATGTGGTTGAGGGTGCCGAGCTGGTCGTCGGGTCCCCACCGGTCCCAGTTGGAGAGCTTCTCCCGTAGCCGGTCGACCTCGTCAGCCGACATCGTTCCGCGCCCGTCGCCCGTTGCTCCCATGTCGCGATCGTGCCAGGTTGCCGCCGCGCCTGCTCGCCGACCGGGTCGCCGGGTCAGCGCGGGTGCCCGTGGACGTGCTGGCGCGTCCAGGTGTGCATGGCGATGCCGGACGCCACGCCGGCGTTGATCGACCGTGTCGAGCCGGTCATGGCGATCGAGCAGACTTGCTCCGCGATCTGGCGAGCGTCCGGCGACAGGCCGGGTCCTTCCTGCCCGAACAGCAGCACGCACCGGCGGGGGAGCGCGGTCGATTCGAGCGGGACACACCCGGGAAGGTTGTCGATGCCGATGACCGGCAGGTCCTCCGTCGATGCCCACTGGGCGAGGTCGGCGATGTCGTCGTGGTGGTGCAGGTGCTGGTAGCGGTCGGTCACCATCGCGCCGCGCCGGTTCCAGCGCCGGCGGCCCACGATGTGCACGGCGGCCGCGCCGAAGGCGTTGGCGTTGCGGACCACCGCACCGATGTTCCGGTCGTGCTGCCAGTTCTCGATGGCGACGTGGAAGGGCTGACGTCGCGCGTCGAGGTCGGCGACGATGGCCTCCACCGTCCAGTAGCGGTACCGGTCGACGACGTTGCGCCGGTCGCCGTCGGCGAGCAACTCGGGATCGAGGCGGTTGTCGTCGGGCCAGGGCCGCGGGTGGGGGCCGACGCCGATCTCGGACCCGGATGATTCCGGCTCGTTCACGCGTGGTCGGAGCGGATGCCCCGCAACCCCCGCCAGGCCAGGTCGGCGACGCGGACGGCCACGTCGGCGGGATCGAGGTCGAGGGAGTCGTTGATCCAGTGGCGGCTGGTGCCCTCGGCGAGGCCCACGATGCCGTGAGCGAACAGGAGGCGATCGTGTTCGGCGAGGCCCTCCACGGTGATCAATTCGGCGATCACCGCCGCCATCGACCGTTCGACCCGGGCGGCCTCCTCGGCGAACTCGGCGTCCCGGCGGGTGCCTCCCCCGAAGATGAGGCGATAGGCGGGGGGATGCTCGGCGACGAAGGTGAAATAGGCGCGCAGGCCGTCTTCCACCTGCTCGCGGGGTCCGGCAGCCCGTTGGGTGGCCACGGCGATGGCATCCATGAGCTGGTTCCCGACGGCGCGCAGCAGCTCGAGATACAGGGCCCGTTTCGACGGGAAGTGCTGGTAGAGCACCGGCTTGGTGACGCCGGCGGCATCAGCCACGTCGTTCATCGACGTGAGGTGGAAGCCACGATCGGCGAACACCTCGATGGCCACGTCCAGCAGCTGTTCCTTCCGGCGGGAGGCCGGGAGCCGGTTCGACATCGCCTCGATTCGTAGCACCGGTGGCGCTCGTACCCAAACACCAGCGGATCTGGCCCCTCCCTCCGGCCGCCGCGGGCGAGAAAATTCTTCGATCTCGACGGCAGGACCGATCATCGAGAACGGCGAACACCTCGACCGTGCCCAGCCGGAACAGCGCTCCCTCGTCGGTTTCCCGCCGTCCTGCCCAGCCGATCCGGCCCCTGCCGGCCCGGCAGCTCTCCGCTGACCTGCTGGCCGTCAAGGCCCGTCGCCGCCGGTTCAAGCGAGTGCTCCCGCCTCGCACCGGCGAGCGGGGCTGGTAGCAACCCTCCCCGAACGGTGTCCTGGCCGGGTCGGCGACGACCCGGTCAGGACCCGTCGGACCGCTGATCGAGCGTGGGCCGGCCGTGCTCACGGTCGTCCCGCTCGGCGGCGCGCACGGCGTAGCCGAACACGATCGACGGCGCCAGCACGATGGAGCCGGCAGCGATGGCGGCGACGATCACGCCCGAGACGGTGCCGAATCCGGCGAAGAGGCCCACGAAGAACGCCACGATGGCCAGTCCGAACAGGCTGTAGCCGATGCGCTGGCCGACCGCCACCAGATGGGCGATCCGCCGACGGCGTTCCAGCACCGGATCGAGGTTCACAGCCGCTGATCGTCGCGCACCGAGGGCGCCGGGGGAGCATCGCGATTTCTCGGCCGTGCCGACAGGAGGTGGTGACCCGCGTCACGAACAATGCCGTTACCGAGAGTTCTACGACGTGGGTTCTCCTGAGTTCTCAGGGGTCGGGGCCCTCGTCAGACATCGCCGAGATGATCGACAGGGGTTTCACCGTGCGCTCGAGACCGTTCGCCTTCCGCCGGACCGCCGTCATCGGTGTCGTGTGGGTTGCCGCCATGGGCGTCCTCGTCGCCGTGTCGCCCGCCGCGTCAGGACAGACCGCGGTGGATCCCGGCACCGGCAACGCCTACGCCCAGGGCTACAAGATCGACCCCCGGTCGGGGCAGTTGAGCTTCGGCATCACCTACGGCATGGCGCTCGCCGGCCATCAGAACACGGTGGCCATCGGCGAGGCCCGGTCGGTGGACCTCGGCGTCATCGGCACCACCCTCGCCGGCGAGGGTTGCGACGGCGGAGACCCGACGCTCCCGAAGGACAAGCAACCCCAGCCGGTGGTGGTGCGATCCACCGACGACAACAAGAACCGTACCGAGACGGAGTACGCCGTCGAGAAGCACGCCGAGGCCACCAACCAGCCCTACGCCGAGTCCATCGCCACCACCACCGCGGTGGGCGATCCGGCCGCCGTCCTCTTGGGCAGCACGCGCAGCCGCAGTCTTTCGGGTGTCGTCGACGGCAAGCGGGTGGCCAGCGCGATCACCGATGTCGCCAACATCTCCTTCGGCGCCGGGGCGGTCGTCATCAAGGGCCTGCACTGGGGGGCGACCTACCAGTCCGCACCCGACGAAGCGATCAGCGGCTCGTTCACGATCGAGGGCGTGCAGTCCGCCGGCAAGGACCTGCCCATCAAGGACGCGGCCGACGGCCTGGCCCAGGCCAACGCCGCCCTCGAGCCGCTCGGCATCTCGCTCGATCCACCGCAGGTCCGCAACGAGTCCGGCATCGTGTTCGTCGACCCGCTCAAGATCGGCATCGTGCCGAGCAAGACCCGTGACGGCATCTCCGGTCCGCTGCTCAACGCGGCGTCGCCCGTGCGCGAACAGCTCGTCGACGCCCTCATCAAGGCGGATTGCGGCAACGCCTCCTACATCACCATCGCCGACATCGCCCTCGGATCGGTCACCGGCGCCGGTTCGCTGAGCATCGAGCTCGGCGGCGTGACGGCAACCTCCGACGAGCTCGGCGAGACTTCGTTCCTCGGCGCCCTGTCCGATTACACCCCCAGCCTGCCCCCGATCTCGGGCACCTCGGGCGGGGCCAGCTCGCTTCCCGCCATCACCGGCTCCTCCGGTGGGACCAGCCTCGGTGGGGTCACGCTCGCCGACTCGCCCACCACCGAGCCCCAGACCGTCGACACCACCCCGGCGCCCACCGGCGGCGATGAGACCGCCCTCGGTGACGTCACTCCCATTTCCGGCTCCCGGGGAGGGCCCCTGCTCGGGGTCGGCCTCGGTGGGCTCCTCCTACTCACCGCACTCGCCGAGGGCGACCGTCGCAAGATGCGGCAGGCCCAACGCTCCGTACCCATGGAGGTGATGGCCTGATGGCCGCATCGAACCCCACGAGGAAGCCCGCGCCACCGCAGGGTTCGTTCTCGGTCAACAGCCGGCTGCTCCGGGGCTACGGGCCCTTGGCGGTCCTGGCCGTGCTCCTCATGCTGATGGCCGCGCTGATCCCGACCCGGGCGCCCCAGATGCAGAACGTCGCCTCCGACGGTGGGGGATCCCAGTCCGGCAGCAGCGCCGGGCAAGGCTTCCTCAGCAACTCCGACGCCTCCTCGACGCCGACCACCGCGGCGGGCGACAGTGCCCCGGTCACGACCACCGCTGATGCGGGCAGCGGTGGCGGGGACGCCGCAGCGGCGAGCGGTGGCGGTGGCGCCGGAGGTGGTGTCGCCGCCAACGGGGCCGGCAACGGCGTGGCCCCGGTGGCCGGCGTGCAGGCCTGCCCCGATCGCAAGGACCAGGTCCCCGGCGACCCGTACTCGCCGCCGTGCGTGGCCTGGGGCGGCGGCAACAACGGTGGTGCCACCGCCAAGGGCGTCACCGGCGACACCGTCCTGGTGTCCTACCGGGTGCTCAACGAGAAGGGCTTCCAGCAGACGCTGGCCGAGCTCGCCGGCGCCAGCCTGTCCGACACCCCACAGACGATCCAGAACACCATCTCGGCCTTCGCCGACTACTTCAACCAGCGGTTCCAGTTCTACGGCCGCAAGATGAAGATCGCCTTCTACAACGGCCAGGGCTCCAACACCAACGAGCTGCTCGGCAAGGGCCGCGACAAGGCCGAGGCCGACGCAGTGAAGGTGGCCGAGGAGATCGGTGCCTTCGCCGACCTGTCCGGCACCTCCGAGCCCTACGCCGACGCCCTCGCCGATCGGCACGTGATCGCCTTCGGCACCCCGTACCTGTCCCGGCAGTGGCACGAGAAGCGGGCGCCCTACGCCTGGTCACTCGCCACCGACGGGACCCTGGTCTCCGAGCTCGCCGCCGAATACTCCAACAAGCGTCTCTACGGCAAGCCGGCCATCTACGCCGGTGGCGCCCTCAAGGGCAAGCAGCGCAAGTTCGCCACCATCGCGCCGGAGAACTCCTGGTACCAGGAGTCGGTCAACAACGCCCGCCGCATCCAGCAGGAGGCGGGCAACGATCCGGGCCTCAACGTGAAGTACCAGCTCGACCTGTCCACCATGTCGAGCCAGGCCAACAACATCATCCCCAAGCTGAAGAACGAGGGCGTCACCACCGTGGTCTGCGGCTGTGACCCCGTGCTGCCGGTGTTCCTGTCCGGCGTGGCCAACCGCGAGCAGTACTACCCCGAGTTCATCATCGCCGGCACCGCCCTCACCGACACCGACATCGTCGGGCAGCTGTGGGACCAGAACTTCGCCTCCCACGCCTTCGGCATCAGCTCGCTGACCGACTTCGTGCCGCCGACCAAGACCATCGCCTACGAGGCGTTCAAGACGGTCCGCCCCGACGAGGAGCCGGCGTTCTCGGTCGACCTCATCTACTACCAGATGTACATGCTGGCCATCGGCATCGAGGGCGCGGGGCCGAACCTGACCCCGCAGTCGCTGTCCGACGGGCTGTTCAACTACCCGGCCCGCAACGGCCCGGTGGGTCTGTGGAAGTTCGGACCCGGTGACCGCACGGCGGCCAACGACGTCCGGGAGATCCACTGGGACCCGAACGCCATCTCGCCGTACAACGGCAAGAAGGGCAGCTACCTCGGCACCAGCAACGCTCGCTGGGAAGCCGGCCAGATCCCCGCCGGCGATCCCCAGTTCTCGCCGTCATGACCGCCGCACTGGCCGCCGCGCGGGACCTCGACCTGGGCTCCCTCGACCGGCGCACCCGCAACTGGCTCATCGGCCTCGGCATCGTGGCGGCCTACTTCGGCCTCTACAACCTGCCGCTGACCGCCGAGTTCATCCAGGACAAGGCCCCGTACTCGGTGCTGTTCATCGGCACCGTTCAGGGCACCACCACGGCGCTGCTGGCCATGGGCCTGATCCTGATCTACCGCACGAACCGGTTCGTCAACTTCTCCTACGCCGCCATGGGCGCGCTGCCGGGGGCGTTCGCGCTCGGGCTCCATCTCGAGCACGGGTTCCCGTTCTTCGCCGCCCTCGCCCTCGCCGTGGTGTGCGGCATCGTGGTCGGCTTCGCCACCGAGCTGGTCATCCGCCGGTTCAAGGGCTCGAGTCGCCTGATCGTCACCGTCGCCTCGATCGGTCTGGCTCAGATCTTCGGGGTGCTCAGCCTGTTCGCCAACAAGGCGATCGGCTTCATCTCCCTCGCCGGTGGGTTCACCATCCCGCTCGACCTGCGGATCACCCTCGAGGGTGGCATCAAGACCATGACCGGTGACGAGATCCTCATCATCGCCGTCGTCCCCGCGGTGATCGCCGGCCTGGCCTGGTTCCTGCTGCGCACCGATTCCGGCGTGGCCATCCGGGCCGCGGCCGAGAACGAGGACCGAGCCCTGCTGCTCGGCATCCCGGTCTACAAGCTGGGTCGCATCGTGTGGATGATCGCCGGCGGGCTCGCCGCGCTCACCTACGTGCTGCAGGCGCCGTCGGCGGGTATCTCGCCCGGCGTCGTCTCGGCCGGTCCGGCCGTGCTCCTGCCCGCCCTGGCCGCCGCGGTCGTCGCCCGGCTCGAATCGCTCCCCACCGCCTTCCTGGCCGGCATCGGCCTCGGGATGCTGGACCAGCTCGTCCGCTGGAACGGCACCGGCACCCCCTCGATCACCACCATGTTCTTCTTGGCCGTGATCCTGGTCGCGCTGCTGCTGCAGCGGGCCTCGCTGTCCCGGGCCATGAACTCCGAGAGCGCCAGCTTCACCTCCGAGGGCATCGTCAAGCCGGTGCCCCGCGAGCTGCGACACCTGCCCGAGGTCCGCTTCGTCAAGTGGGCGATGTGGGCGGTGGTGGCCGTGTTGTTCGTGCTCGTGCCGGCCGGCTGGGGTCCGTCCAACCAGCTGCTGGCGGCCATCGCCCTCGTCTGGGCCATGGTGGCCGTTTCCCTGGTGCTGCTCACCGGCTGGGGTGGCCACATCAGCCTCGGGCAGTTCGCCATCGCCGGGGCGGGCGGCCTGCTCGCCGGCAACCTGTTGCTGAACACCGGGATCGACTACTTCCTGATCATCGTCGGTGCCGGTGCGGCCGGGTCGCTCGTCGCCCTCGTCGTCGGGCTCCCCGCCTTGCGGATCCGCGGCCTGTTCCTGGCCGTGTCCACCCTGGCGTTCGCGGTGGCGCTGAACGAGTACGTGCTCAACCCGAGCAACTTCTCCTCGATCATCCCCAGCAACGTGGTCCGGCCCATCCTGTGGCAACGCTGGGATCTCGAGCGGGGCTATCCCATGTACGCCATGTGCCTGGCGCTGCTCGTCCTGTCGATCCTGGCGGCTCGCAGCGTGCGGGGCACCCGGGCCGGACGGGTGATCATCGCCACCCGCGACAACGAGCGGGCCGCCGATTCGACCTCGGTGCCCACCACTCGGATCAAGTTGACGACCTTCGTGGTGGCCGGGGCCATCGCCGGCATCGCCGGGGCGCTCCACGTGACCATCCTCCACGGCATCGCCCAGGGCACCTACAACCCCGACATGAGCCTCGACGTGTTCTCCACCGCGGTGATCGGCGGGCTCGGCTCCATCTCGGGAGCGTTGAGCGGGGTGCTGTTCTTCCAGTACCTGTCGACCATCACCGCCCTCGGCGACATCCGGCCGCTGCTCTCCGGCGCCGGCCTGCTCGTGGTGCTGCTCGTGTTCCCGGGTGGGTTCGCCCAGCTCGGCGCCAGCATCCGTGACCGGTACCTGCGCCGGGTGGCCGAGCGCCGCGGGATCATCGTCCCGTCGCTGGTCGCCGACAAGCGGGTCGACGCAGACGACGACACCGGCCAGGACGAAGGGCTCCTGCGGGGCGCCCTGGGCGGGTTCGAGGACGACGACGAGGCGAAGGTTCCAGCCGGCCAGGCCGACACGACACACGACGACGCAGCACTGGTGGGGTCACAATCATGACGAGATCGAACGGCAACTCGACCCGACGTCGGGCCCCTCTGCGGGCCCGGCCCGTGGTGGGCGAGCCGGAGGCGGGCAACGGTCACCGCCCGTCCGCGCAGGCCAGCGCCGGTGACGACACCATCGTCTTGGAGGCGGCCCCCACCACCACCCTCGACCGGGTGGCGGTCCCCGTGTCCCGCACCGCCGATCCCGATGCCGAGACGCTGCTCGAGTGTGAGGGGATCGACGTCAGCTACGGCCCGGTCCAGATCCTCTTCGGTGTCGACCTCGAGGTGAAGCGGGGCGAGGTCGTGGCTCTCCTCGGCACCAACGGCGCCGGCAAGTCCACCCTGCTCAAGGCGATCTGCGGGCTGAAGGCACCCAAGGCCGGCACCGTCACCTTCAAGGGCGAGGACATCACCGGGATGTCCGCCGACCTCGTCACCCACAAGGGTGCCGCGCTGATGCCCGGCGGCAAGGGCATCTTCCCCACGCTCACCGTGGCCGAGAACCTACGGCTCGCCACCTGGCTCATCCGTGACGACCCCCAGCGGGTGAAGGAGGCCAAGGCCGAGGTTCTCGAGCTGTTCCCGATCCTCGGCGAGCGATCCGGCCAGCTGGCCGGCGACCTCTCCGGCGGCGAGCAGCAGATGCTCGCCCTGGGTGGTGCGCTCATGACCCGGCCCGAACTGCTCATGATCGACGAGCTCTCGCTCGGGCTCGCCCCCACCATCGTCGCCCGGCTGCTCGAAGTCGTCGACGAGATCCACCGGCGGGGAACCACCATCATCGTGGTCGAGCAGTCGGTCAACGTGGCGCTGAACCTGGCCGAACGGGCCGTGTTCATGGAGAAGGGCGAGTTCCGCTTCACCGGACCCACCCGCGACCTGCTCGACCGGCCCGACATCCTGCGCTCGGTGTTCATCGCCGGCGGCTCCGCCGACCCCTCCGACGAGGCCGACGAGGCCGGCGGGAAGACGCCGGCCAAGCCGAAGACGGCCGGCGAGGCCCGGGTCATCGCCGACGACGCCGAGGTGGTCCTCCAGTGCCGGGGAGTCACCAAGCGCTTCGGCGGGATCACCGCGGTCGACGACGTCGATCTCGACCTGCGCGACGGCCAGATCCTCGGGCTGATCGGCCACAACGGCGCCGGCAAGACCACCCTGATGGACTGCATCTCCGGCTTCCTGCCCATCGAGGACGGCCGCATCGGCCTCCGGGGTTTCGACGTCACCGAGTGGCAGCCGCACGAGCGGGCCAAGGCAGGCCTCGGTCGGTCGTTCCAGGACGCCCGGCTCTATCCGTCGCTCACCGTGGCCGAGACCGTCGCGGTGGCCTGCGAACGTCACCTCGCCAACCGCGACATCGTGGCCGCCGCCCTCGGCCTGCCAGCGTCGTTCGAGGTCGAGATCGACATCGCGGCCCGGGTCGAGGAGCTGGTCGAGCTGATGGGCCTGTCCGACTACCACGAGAAGCTCACCGGCGAGCTCTCCACCGGTTCCCGCCGCATCGTCGACCTCGCCTGCATCCTCGCCCAGGATCCATCGGTGCTCATGCTCGACGAACCGTCCGGCGGCGTGGCCCAGAAGGAGACCGAGGCCCTCGGCCCGCTCTTGCTCCGCGTCCGCGAGCGCACCGGGTGCTCGATCCTGGTGATCGAGCACGACATGCCCCTGCTGGCCAGCATCTGCGATCAGCTGGTCGCGCTCGAGACCGGTGGCGTCATCGCCCGGGGCACGCCCGACGAGGTGCTGTCGCACCCCGCAGTCATCGAGTCCTACCTCGGCACCGACGAATCCGCCATCAACCGTTCCGGCGCAGCGTGAGCCGTCAGGCGAACGATGCACCGGTGGAGGCCCGTTCCGGTGCCGCATAGTTCTTCGTCGAGGGCGAGTTGCGAGGCCCTGCCGAGCAACTCGGGGAATCGAGCTCGCCCCGCGAGCGAGATTCACGGGTGCCAGCCGGCGTCGGTGAAGAGGCGGTCGAGGTCGCGCTCGAGGCGTTCGAGCGAGAAGTGTTCGACGGCCACGGCGCGGTTCCGGTCGAGGAGCGCCGGGTCAGGGTGGTCGAGGAACGCGTCGATCGCGGCGACATCGTCCGGATCGAACCAGTCGAAGCCGAACGCCCGGACCTGCGCGGCGACGGGGTAGGCGGCCACCGCGGCGGGCCGGCGGTGGATCGCCGCCTCCACCGGCGGGTTGCCGAAGCCCTCCCACGTGGAGGTGAACGTGACCAGGTCGCAGGCGGCATAGGCGTCGGCGAGTGATCCGGGGGAGGGGCGGTGCAGCACCGGGCACCCGGCCGCCGCCAGCACCTGATCGAGCGTGCCGGCATAGTCCTCCTCGGCCGGGCCCAGGAGCCAGTACGTGGCGCCCAGGGCCTCACACAGCCGGACCGACGCCGGCACGTCCTTGCGGGCGATGGCCCGGACCGGGTGGGCCACCAGACGGACCCCGTCGTCGATCCCCAGAGCCCGGCGGGTCGCGGCCCGGTCTCCGGGGGCGGCGTGCACGTCGAAGGCGTTCCAGATCGTCACCGCATCGATGCCCCGCTCGGCCAGCTCGCGCCGGGTGCGGTCGTTGATGGTCACGTGGCGCCATGCCGCGTCGTCGCGAGGCACCTCGGTGATGTGGGCGAACCGCTCGCGCTGCCACGGCGGGTCGTGGTGGTGGAGGACGGCCGGCCGGCCAGCCAGGACCCGGGTCACCGCCCGAGCCGCCGGTAGGTTCATCGGGATCGTTGCCAGGTTCTCGACCACCACGACGTCCGCGTCGGCGAAGGCATCGGCCACGGCGCGGTCGTCGACCGGATCCGGATCATCGATGCCGAGTCCGGGCACGGTGCGGTCCACCGGCCCGTCTCCCGCGACGGTGACGACCCGCCAGCCCAGCTGTTCGAGTGCGAGGCCCCAGTGAGCGGCCACGATCGACACCCCGTCGGCCGTCCCGAGTCGGAACGAGCAGATGGCGACGGTCCCCATGGGGAGGAGATCCTCGCACGAGCGCGCCGCGTGCTCGAAGCCCACTGGACCACCGGCGGCTACTGCGTCCCCAACCCCACCACCTACCCCTGGCAATGGCTCTGGGACTCGTGCTTCCACGCCGTGGCCTGGGCGCATCTCGGCGACGACCGGGGCGTCGTGGAGCTGGCCTCGGCGCTGTCGGCCATCGACGACGACGGCTTCGTGCCCCACATGCGCTACCCGGGCGACCCGGGCTTCCACGAGGCGTTCTGGGGCCGACGAGGTACCTCGTCGATCACCCAGCCGCCGATGTACGGCCACGCCGTCGCCGAGTTCGTGCGGCTCGGCTTCGAGGTCGCCGAGCCCCTCGCCGAGCGGGCGACGCGCGGGCTGCGGTTCCTGCTCGAGCGGCGCGCTCGCACCGCCGGTGATCTGATCCTGGTGTGTCATCCGTGGGAGACGGGCTGCGACGACAGCCCCCGCTGGGACCACTGGCGGCCCGATCCGTCGCCGGCGGCCTGGTGGGAAACCAAGGGTTCGCTGGTCGCCAGCATCGAACGCTCCGGCACCGGCTCGCCCATCCGCAACCCGGCATTCGTCGCCGCACCGGCCGGCTTCAACGCCTTGGTGGCATTCAACGCCCGCGAGCTCGGCACGGTCACCGCGGACGACGGGTTGCTCGCCCTCGCCGACCAGCTGGCGCAGGCCATCGACGACCGTTGGGATGGCACCACCTGGACCGACGACGGCGAGGGCGCCGCCACCAGCGGGCGGATCGACACCCTCGATTCGCTGCTCCCGGCCCTGCTCGGCGGCCCGCACGCCGCCGCCGCCGTCGCTCGCTACGTCGACGGGGCCAGCTTCGGTGCCCCGTTCGGGCCGCGGGGCGTGTCCCGGGCCGAGCCGGCCCACGATCCCCGGGCGTACTGGCGGGGGCCGGCGTGGCCCCAGCTCTCCTACCTGTCGTGGGTGGCCGCGATCCGGGCCGACGATGACGCAGTGGCGGAGTCGGTCAGATCGATGACCCTCGACGGCGCGTGGTCCTCGGGCTGGGCCGAGTACTGGGATGCCGACACCGGCGAGGGCCTCGGCGCCCGGCCCCAGTCGTGGACGAGCCTCGTGGTCGCGCTGGCCAGCGACCACCGCGACCCCCGCTTGGCGTAGCGGGTCAGCTCGCCGGCGATCGACGCGATGCCGAACAGGGCGATCAGGTCCCCGAACGACATGGCGGCGTGGAGCGGCTCCACCGGGACCACGTCGCCGAGGATGGGCGCCAGGTCGTCGGTGCGTTCGAACCGCCGACCGGCACCGAGGTCGGTGTCCGCCAGCTGGCCCACCTCCACCGCGCCGGAATCGATCAGCGCCGTCGCCCGCACCGGCATCCCACCGTGCACGACGACGGCGGTGAAGTTGCAGCACAGGCCGATGGCGAGCAGCCCCATCCCCACGATGTGGCGGTTGACCACCGCGAAGCCGGCCAGCAGACCCAATGACGCGGCGAAGAGCTGGTTCTCGGCGGGGAGCTGTGCCAATCCGAGCAGGATCTGTAGTCCGGCACCGACGATCACCGCACCCGGAACCACCACGCGAGGCAGGTCGAGGTGGGTGCCGAGGGGTCGGCGACACGCGCCGATGGCAGCGCCGATCAAGCCGGCGATGAGCACGGGGACCACGTCGCGACGGTACTGGGTCGGTCAGGAACCGGAGTCGATGATGGCGCCGATGGCGTCACAACCGGCGAAGATGTCGATCACCCGGTTGCGTACGTCGTCGGGAGCGTCGCCTGGGCCCTTCGCGGCGTCGAGCACGGCCTGGAACGCGTGGTCACCGTAGGCCTGGTAGAGGCCGTCGGCGACGCAGCTGGCCGTGGGGTTGTCGAGCGCACCACCGGTCTCGGTCACGAGATCATCGGCGAGTTGGCGTCGCACTTCGTCTGCCGACGGTGAGCTGGAGCACGCGGTGACGCCCGGCCCGATCCCGAGCGTGAGGCAGCCGAGCGCCAACAGTGCCGATCGGGCTGGGCTGAGCACGGCGATGAGGCTACCGACGCCCCGGGTCGGGCAGGATGCCTCCGTGATCACCATCGAACGGTCGGGACGCGTGCTGGTGTGCGTGATCGATCGGCCCGAGCGCCGCAACGCCCTCGATGCCGAGCATCTCGAAGGACTCCGCCAGGCCGCCGAGGATGCCGGTGACGCTCGCGTGCTCCTGCTGGCCGGTGAGGGGCCGGCATTCTGCGCCGGCGCCGACCTCAGCCACGTGGAGGACGCGGCGGCCGCCGCCCTGGTCCGCACCACCCTCGACGCCATCAGCCAGCTACCCATCTGCACCGTGGCCGCGGTCGACGGGCCGGCACTCGGCGCTGGCTGCCAGCTCGCCCTCGCCTGTGATCTCCGGGTCGTGGGTCCCCGCGCCCGATTCGGCATCCCGTCGTCGAAGCTCGGGTTGATGGTCGACCACTGGACGATCGAGAAGCTGGCCCAGCTCGCCGGCCATGGCTATGCCCGGTCGATCCTGCTCGCCGCCGACACCATCGAAGCCGAGACGGCGCTGCGGATCGGGTTCGCCCAGCGAGCCGGCGATCGGGACGACGCCATGGCGTGGGCGGTGGAGATCGCCGCGCTGGCCCCGCTTTCGATCGCCGGCCAGAAGTTGGCCCTGGACCGCTTGGTCGGTCGAGCGGTCGATGACGACGATGTGCGCGCTGCCTTCGGACGGGTGTGGGCCAGCGATGACCGCCTGGAGGGGATCCGGGCGTTCCGGGAGAAGCGGCCCCCGCACTTCCAGGGCCGGTAGCCATCGGCGGCGGAGTTGACGAGCCGGCCGACCGAAGGACGGCGGGCGAGCAACTCCAGAAGCGGAGCCGGCGGACGAAGTCCGCGGGCGTAGCGGCTCAGGTGCCGGCGAGCAGCTGGCGACTCTCGAACTGGTGCCCGTCGTTCGAGTACGCCGCGCAGCCCACCGCCCGATCGCCCTGGGCCCAGGAGTCATTGGTGGGCCACAGGGCGATGAGCCCGTACGCCGCGTTGTCGAGTCCGAGCCGTTCGAGTTGCGCGGAACACCCGGCGTCGGCGGCCGCCACCACCCGCTCCTCGCCGGGATAGTCACCGACCGCGGTGCTCGGGAAGTCGGTCGCGGCGAGCTCGAACGTGGCGAACACCTCGAGCTCGTGGGCCGATTCGCAGCTCACGACCCGCGCCGAGTCGATTCGCACGCGCTCGGCGACGCCGATCACCAGGCCGGACAGGCAGTCACCGGTCACCAGGTCGACCGCGGCCACCGGACCACTGGTCGCCGGCGGGGCGCTGGCCGTCGTGGACACCGGGGCCGTCGTGTCGTCCCCGCCTTGGCACGCCAGCACGATCAGCGCGGCGGCCCCCATCCCGATGAGCTGCCGCGCCCGCATGACCACGAACGTATCGGGCTCCGGTACGGGTCAGAAGTTGGCGGGCAACGTGTTGGCCACCGCTCCGAAGAAGACGAACAGCGCGATGCCGAAGAACGGGAGGCCGATGAGGTACGCCGGCCACCGGCGCCAGCGCCGGCTGAGGACGTAGAAGAACAGCCACACCGCCAGCGTCACCGCTCCCCACCAGATCACCGGCCCGAGCGGACCGCGAGGTTCGACGCCAGCGCTCTCGACCGTGGGAGCTTCGGGTTCGGGCTGAGGGGTCGGCGAGTCCACCACCGTGGTCGGTGGCACCGTCGGCGGGGTGGGGGCCGGCGTTTCGACCAGCGCCGCCGAGACCACGATCCGCTGCCGGGCCGAATACTTGGGGTTGCACGACGTCAACGTCAATCGATCGTCGCCCTTGTCCTCGACCACCTCCACCTGGGTCGGGGCCACGATCTCGGTGCCGATCACCTCGTAGGTGAACGACCCCTGGCTCGTGGTGATCAGGATCGGATCACCGGGTTCGAGCTCGTCGATCCGGTTGAAGGGCGCGCCGTACGTCGTGCGATGGCCGGCGATGGCGGCGTTGCCGCTCTGGCCCGGCATCGGCGTCTCCGGGTAGTGCCCGGGGCCCTTGCGCAGGTCGCTGCGGCCGACGCCCTCGACGACGATCTTGTCGACACCGATCCGGGGAATCACGACGTGGGCCACGGCGTCACCGGTGTCCGGTGGGGGCGTGGGGGCAAGGGTGGTCGTGGTGGTCGTGGTGGTCGACCGGGCCACGGCCGAGGTCGTCGTGGTCGACGAGGTGGTGGTCGTGGTGGCGAGCAGTTCGTCGAACTGGCTCTGGAGGTCGTTCTGGGCCCGGGCCTCGGCGATGTTGGTGCCCCAGAGCTGGTAGACGACGAACAGGAGGATGATCGACCCGGCCCAGATCAACAGCCGTCCCAATCCACCCAGCACCCTCGCCAAACGCACGACCGCAGCGTACGGGTGGGCGCGCCTTGGTTGCCATCAGCGGGCGTCGGTACCGTTGCATGCACACCATGACGTCCGCCGTCACCCCCGCAGCGGTCGTGTTCCGCGCGGCCGTCGTGCTGCTCGACCGCTTCCCCGCCCTCGCCGGCGTCGATCTCGATGTGGCCCGAGGCGAGATCGTGCTCGTACGCGGGCCGAACGGGGCCGGCAAGACCACGTTGTTGCGGGCCTGCGCGGGCCTCGCCCGGGTCGTCCAGGGCTCGGCCCAGGTCCTCGGCACCGACATCGCCGCGAACCCGCGGGCCGTGCGCCGGCGAGTGGGTCTCCTCGGCCACGACGACGCCCTCTACGCCGACCTCACCGCGGCCGACAACGTCCGCTTCTGGGCCAGAGCCGCCGGCGCATCCGACACCGACGCGTCGGGAGCCCTGGTGCGGTGCGGGCTGGACGGCCGGCTCGGGTCCATCCCGGCCGCTCGGCTGTCGGCTGGGCAGCGGCGGCGCACCGCGCTCGCCTCCCTGATCGCCCGCCGGCCCGAGCTGTGGCTCCTCGACGAGCCCCATGCCGGTCTCGACCGGGCCGGGCGCGATCTGGTCGACGAGCTGGTGGTGGAGGCCACGGCGGCCGGGGCGACGGTGCTCTTCGCCAGCCACGAGCTCGACCGGGCCGAAGGACTCGCCACCCGGTTCGTGACGTTGGCGGGTGGTCTGGTCCGCGAAGACAGCGGCAGCAGTGCCGATGCGGCGCCGCCCGCGGTGGTGGTCGATGCTGGCTGACGCCCGACTGGTCGCGGCCAAGGACCTGCGGATCGAGGTCCGGTCCCGGGTCGGTATCGGGCAGATGCTCCCGTTCGCCGTCCTGGTCCTGGTGCTCTTCGCGTTCGCGCTCGACCCCGACCGGGGCATCCTCACCCGCGCCACCGCCGGCCTGTACTGGATCGCGGTGCTCTTCTCCGGGTTGCTCGCCGTGCAACGCGCCTTCGCCGTCGAATCGGCACCCGGCATCCGCGAGGGCGTCCGCCTGTCCGGGCTCGACCCCGCCGGCTATTTCCTGGGCAAGGCCGGTGCCGTGGTGGTGGAGCTGCTCGCGCTCGAGATCGTGCTCGGCGTCGGCGTCGTGGTCCTCTACTCGGCGGACCTGGCCGGGCCGCTCCTGCTCGCCTGCACCTGCCTGGCCGCGACCGTGGGGATCGCCGCGGCCGGTACCCTGTACGGCGTTCTTGCATCGGCGTTGTCGGTTCGTGACACTCTCGTGCCGCTTCTCCTGCTCCCCGTGCTCGCCCCAGTTCTGCTCGGCGCCACTCGGGCGTCCGAATCGGCGCTCGGTACCGGCGTCGACGACGGCTGGTCGTGGTGCGGGCTCCTCGCCACCTTCGCCGCGGTCTACACGATCCTCGGCATGAGTTTCTTCAGCACGCTCCTGGAGGAGACGTGACATGACAGTCGCCCCGCCGAACACCCCGCTCCGTTCCGAGCCCACCGCGGCCGCCACGTCGACCGCGTCGTCCCTGACCCGGATCCTCGGGTGGCTCTCGGTGCTCGGCATGGTCGGGCTCGCCGTGATGGGCCTGGTGGTCACCCCGCGGGACGTGGTACAGGAGGACGCGGTCCGGCTCATCTACGTCCACGTCCCCGTCGTGTCGTGGATGTACGTGGGCGTGTTCCTGTGCTCGTTCGGGTCGGCCATGTGGCTGCGCAAGCGCACTGACGGGTGGGACACGCTCGCAGCTGCGGCGGCCGAGGTCGCCGCGGTCTTCGTCGGCCTCGGCCTCGTCACCGGCATGGTGTGGGGCCGCCCGACCTGGGGCGTCTACTGGGTGTGGGACGCCCGCCTGACCTCCACCGCCATGCTCTTCGTCCTGTTGCTCGGTTACCTGGCCGTTCGGCGCTACCCGACCGATGCCGCGTCGCGATCCCGCATGAGCGCGGTCATCGGATTGCTGCTGCTGCCCAACGTGATCGTCATCCACTACTCGGTCGACTGGTGGCGCAGCCTGCACCAGGGCCCGACCATCGCCCGCCTCGACGCCACCATCGAGGGATCGATGCTGTTCACCCTGTTCCTCGGCTTCGTCGTCATCGGTGTCATCGGCGCCTGGCTCCTCGTCCACCGGTTCCGGGTCGGATGGCTGGAACGTCAGGCCGAGGGTCATCAGCTCGACGCCGCCCTCGCCGAACGCCGAGCCGACACCGACCCCTCCGCCGGGATCGCAACCGAAGGTGTCCGATGACGTCGATCATGACCGTGCTCGCCATGACCCATGCCGGCTACGTCGCCGCGGGATGGATCATCACCGTGGGGGTGTTCGGCGGGTACGGCGCCAGCCTCGTGCACCGGGGCCGAAAGCTGTCACGGGTCGTGCCGCCCGAGGAGCGTCGCTGGTCATGACCACCACCCCTGACCACAGTGCACCGTTCGAGAACGAGGACGCGGTCGACGGTCTCGATCTCACCCCGCGCCAGGCCCCGCCGGTCGGTGGCGGGGACACCGACCGGGGACGCCGCATGGCGGTCATCGGGGTGCTCGCCCTGCTCGCCGTCGCGCTGGTGTTCGTTGCCTACCAGGGACTGTCCAACGCCACCGTGTTCTTCCGCAACGCCGACGAGGCCGTCGCCCAGCGCGAGTCCCTCGGCGACAAGCGCTTCCGTCTGCAGGGCACGGTGGTCGAGGGATCGGTCGCCGCGGTCGACGGCACCGTCCAGTTCACCGTCACCTACAACGGCGTCGACGTCGATGTGGTGCACCGAGGTGATCCTCCGGAGCTGTTCCAGCCCAACATCCCCGTCGTGCTCGAGGGGCACTGGAGCACCACCAGCGACGTGTTCGAGAGCGACCGCATCCTGGTCAAGCACTCCGAGAAGTACGTGGCCGACAATCCCGATCGCACCGACCACTTCGTCGGTGACGGAGCCGCCGCCTCGTGAACGCCGCCCTCGGTTCGGCCGGCGTCCTGCTCGGCCTCATCGCCTGCATCGCCGGAATGGTCACCATCTCGGTCGGCCTGCGCGGCCCTCGCGCCGCCCTGGTCCGCACCGGCCGCACCTACGCCATCCTCGCCTTCGGGGGAGCGGTGTTGGCGACCGTCGCCATGGAACGGGCGCTGATCACCCGTGACTTCACCGTCCAGTTCGTGGCCGAGCACGGCTCGTCCAAGACCCCGGCGCTGTACAACGTGGCCACGATGTGGTCGGCCCTCGAGGGTTCGATCCTGCTGTGGGCCCTGGTCCTGGCCGGCTACACCGCCCTGATCGCCCAGAAGTTCCGGCGACGGCTCGACGACGCCCTCGTGGGCTGGGCTCTGCTCACCATGCTCGGTGTCGGCGCCTTCTTCTTCGGGCTCATGGTCGGGCCGGCCAACCCGTTCAACTCGGTCAGCGTGGCGCCCGGCTTCGACGGCCCCGGCCCCAACCCGCTGCTGCAGAACCACATCCTGATGGCGTTCCACCCGCCGATGCTCTACCTCGGCTATGTCGGCTTCACCGTCCCGTTCGCCTTCTCGGTCGGTGCCCTGGTCACCGGGCGCGTCGGCGAGGGGTGGCTGCTGGTGACCCGACGGTGGACCCTGTTCGCCTGGGGCTTTTTGACCATCGCAATCGTCCTCGGGGCGTGGTGGAGCTACGAGGTCCTCGGCTGGGGCGGGTACTGGGCCTGGGATCCGGTCGAGAACGCATCGTTGCTGCCCTGGCTCACCGGTACGGCCTACATCCACTCCGTCATGGTCCAGGAGCGTCGCGGCATGCTGCGCGTCTGGAACCTGTCGCTGCTGTGCGCCACCTTCGCCCTGACCATCCTCGGGACGTTCCTGACCCGCTCCGGCGTCATCGACTCAGTGCACGCGTTCAGCGATTCGGACATCGGGGTGTGGCTGCTGTCGATGTTCGCTGCCGTGGTGGTGCTGACCGTCGGCTTGATCGGCTGGCGGGGCGACCGCCTGCGAGCCCCGGGCCGGATCGATTCGCCGGTGTCACGCGAGGGCGCGTTCCTCGCCAACAACGTGTTGTTCGCCGGGTTCGCCTTCATCGTGTTGCTCGGCACCGTGTTCCCGCTGATCGTCGAGGCGATCAACAACGATCGCCTGTCGGTGGGCGTGCCGTACTTCAATCGCATGACCATGCCGGTCGGGCTGCTGTTGCTGTTCATGATGGCGATCGCCCCCGTGCTCCCCTGGCGCAAGGCATCGGGCGAGCTGCTGCGCGTCCGGTTGTTCTGGCCCGCCGTCGCCGCGGTGGCCGTGGTGGTGGGCTCGGTGCTCGTCGGCAATCGAGGGCTGGCGCCCATCATCGCGTTCGGCCTCGGCGCGTTCGCCGGCAGCGCCGCGATACGCCAGATCGCCCTCGCCACCAGGCGGCAGGGATGGCGGGGCTTCGTCGGCCGCACCAACGGAGGGATGGTCGTCCACATCGGTGTCGTGATCATCGCCATCGCCTTCGCGGCGTCGCAGTCCTACTCGTCCGAGACCGAGCTGCGACTCCAGCCGGGTGATGTCGCCACCGTCGGGGGCCACACCCTCGAGTTCATCGGGCTCACCACCACCGACCACCCCGAGAAGACCACGACCGCAGCCCGGATCCGCGTCGACGGCGGGTCGGTGTACGAGCCGGCCATCAACCTGTTCGCCTTCGGTGGTCAGCAGATCGGGACCCCATCGGTGCGGACCTCGCTCACCGAGGACGTGTACCTGTCGCTGCTCGACCTGCCATCCAACGACACCGATCCGGTGGTGGTGCGCGTCGTCCTCCAGCCGCTGGTGAGCTGGCTGTGGATCGGCGGCGGGCTGATGGCGTTCGGCACGTTGCTCGCCGCCTTCCCCGGTCGGCGCCGCGACCCGACCGAGCCGACCTCGGCCCCCCTGCGCGAGCGACCTGAGCCGGTCGATCCGTCGGCGGCGATCGAACCCGGCGGGCCCGACGAACGGGTGGACGAGCCCGCGGGTGTCTCGTGAAGGGCCGCCGGTCCGTGTGGATCGCCGCCCCCGTCCTCGTGGTGATGGTCGGGTTCATCGTCGTGCTCGCCACCAGCGATCCGTCCGGCAGCCATCGCGACGTCTCACCGCTGCTGGGTCGCCAGGCCCCGCCGATCACCGGCCAGACCATCGACGGGAACCATTTCGACCTGGCCGACTACCGGGGCCAGTGGGTGCTGGTGAACGTCTTCGCCACGTGGTGCACGCCGTGCATCCGGGAGCACCCCGAACTGGTCAACTTCGAGAAGCGCCACGCCCTCGCCGGCGATGCCCACGTGGTGTCGGTGGTCTTCGACGACACCGTGGCCAACGCCCGCCAGTTCTTCGCCGATCGCGGCGGTGACTGGCCGGTGGTGACCGACCCGGACGGCCGCATCGCCCTGTCCTACGGCGTCGCCCAGGTTCCCGAGTCGTACCTCATCGCCCCCGACGGCACCGTGGTGACGAAGATGACCCTCGGTGTCACCGCCTCGGGGCTCGACCAACTCCTCGCCGAGGCCCAGGGAGCGACCCGGTGAAGCGGGTCTCCACCGCTCGCTGGCCGTGGCTCGTCCTGATCGCCCTGCTGGTCGGCGCCCTCGTGGTGGCCACCGTCGGGGACGGCGGCCCTCGCTCCACCGAGGAGCGGGCTCGCGCCCTGGGCGAATCCATCCGCTGTCCCACGTGCAGTGGACAGTCGGTCGCTGATTCCAACGCTCCTGCGGCCCGCAACATCCGGACCGAGATCGCCCGCCGGATCGAGAACGGTCAGAGCGATGAGGAGATCCGGGATTACATCGGTGGCCTGTTCGGTGAGGACCTGCTGCTCACCCCGCCCCGTAGCGGCGTCGCCGGACTCGTCTGGTTCCTCCCCGTCGTCGGGTTCGTGCTGGCCCTCGGTGCGCTGGTGGCCGCGTTCCGACACTGGCGGACGCCACCGGACCTCTCGGTCTCCGACGAGGACCGGGCCCTGGTCGACGAGGCCCGTCGCCGATGAGGCGATGAGGCGATGACATGACGGCCCCGACGGTCAAGGGGCGCGGGGGGCGCCTCGATCCCGACGCGCTCGCCGCCCTCGAAGAAGAGCGAGACTTCCTCCTGCGTTCGCTCGACGATCTCGAGCGGGAGCGAGCCGCCGGCGACATCGACGACGTCGACTACCGCACGCTGCGAGACGACTACACGGCTCGGGCCGCCGAGGTCCTCCGGGCCATCGACGAAGGGCGTGAGGCACTGGCGTCGGCTCCACCCGCCCCGTCGACCTCGCGGCGGGTGCTCACGGTGCTGGCCCTTGTCGTGGTGGCGGTGATCGCCGGCGTGCTCGTCACCCAGGCGTCGGGCCGGCGGGGCTCGGCCGGGCTCACCGGACTCGATGTGTCCGCCGCGTCCAGCAAGATCAAGGACTGCCAGGGACTCGAGCAGGACGGTGACGCCAAGGGCGCGCTGGACTGTTACTCCGAGATCCTCGACTCGCTCCCGGGCAACGTGAACGCCCTTACCTTCCGGGGCTGGCTCCAGGTCCGGGAGTTCGACATCAACGACGGTCTGGCCGACCTCGACGCCGCCATCCAACTGGCACCCGACGCGACCGCGCCGTACGTGTTCCGGGCGAGCGGTCGATCGCGCGCCGGCGATGCGCCCGGTGCGTTGGCCGACCTGGCCACCTTCTATGGCAACGACCCGACGGCGGAGGAGAGGTCGTTGGCCGACCAGTTCGCTCCCCGGATCGTCGGGGCCGCGCTCGATGCCTGTATCGGCGGCGACGTCGACGGATCCCTCGCGCCGGTCGACGTGCTCCAGTGCTATCGCAACGCCCTCGATGTCGACCCCGGCAACGCCACCGCCAGCGTCTACCTCGGCTGGCTCCTTGCTCGCAGCGATCTCGCGGACCAGGCGATCAAGTTGCTCGACGCCGGGTTGCAGGCCGATCCCAACCTCAGCGCCGGGTACGTGTTCCGCGCCGCGACCCGAGCCCATCTCGGCGATGTCGACGGCGCGCGGGCTGACCTCGACCACTTCGACTCCCTCGACGCCCCCAATGACCAGGTGGCGGCAGCGGTCAAGGTGCGCGCCGCGGTGGAGGCGGGGAAGGACCCGCTGGCCTGATCCTGGTCAGGCGTCGGCGGTCGGAACGTCTGTCGCGGGAACGTAGGTCCCCGTGCCCCAACCGTTCCCGTTGCGCTCCACGACCCACGTCGAACCCTTGGCCCACTGCAGGGCGTGCTCGGTCTGCATCCCCTGGTCGACCAGCTGCTGCAGGATGCGCGGGATGACGTCACCATGGCTGCACAACACCGTGGTTTGCTCACCCACGTCGCGGAGCAGTGACGCCACCTCCGGCGCGCTGGCGCCCTCCATCAGGCGGTCGTCGGTCTCGACATCGACACCGAGCCGCTGGGCGAGCGGCACGACCGTCTCCGTGCACCGCACGGCGCGCGACGACAGGATCCGTTCGGGACGCTGGAGTTCGAGGCGTATGCCGATCGCTTCGGCCTCGAGTTCGCCCAGCTTCGACAGTGGTCGGAGCTCGTCTTCGCCGATCCAGGTCGAACGATCGCCCGCATGGGCGTGGCGGACAACGAGCAGGGTCACACCGCGCAATGTAGGACACGCGCCCGCGGCCGGTTCCACCAGCGGGAAGCCGAGACAGCGTTTCGGAGCGACCGACGCTGTCACCGGCCGCCGTTACGGTTGCAGCGCGGGTTGGAGCGGCCCCGGTCACCGCTCCCGACACCCATCCACAGGGAGCGATCGTGTTCACCGCCGATTCCCACGACCCGTTGTTCCTGACGCGCCTGCGCCACGAGCAGCCCCATCTCCACCCGAACCATCTCGTGCTCATCCGCCTTGCCCACGCCGAGGATCTGCAGACCCTCGCCGCCATCGACGGTGACCTCGAGAACCTGACCGCCCACCGACGCGCTGTGCTCGAGCGTCTCGTCCGCTACCGACATCGGCTCTGGCCCGGCATGACCGGTCGGCACCACCGCAAGACCTGCCGGGCCGAGGACAATCCGCTCCCGCCGATCGCGGTGGGAGCCCGGCCGCTCTGGGGCTGCGACCTGCGGAGGGTCGCCGTTGCCGTCCTCACCCGGCACGGCGCTCAACCGCTGCGCGAGCTGCACGGGTTGATTCACCGATACGGCTACGTCATCGACAGTCGCCGGCCGGTGCAGCGCCTGGCCGACGCGGTCGCGTACGAGGTTCGGCATGGTCGTCTCGAGCGCCTCGAGCGGGGGGTGTACGGCCCGATCGTCGGTGCGGGGGCGGTGGCCCGGACCGACGACGTGCTGGGCGACCCGTCGCCGTGGGTTGCTCCTCATCCCGACCGCGCCGTCGATCCGGCGCTGCGCGACGATCCCGAACGGTGGTCCCAGGGGAGGTGGTCGACCGACGAGCAGGCTGGTTCCGACTGGGCGGCCGGTCCGCCCGATCCCTACGTCGGCGAGCTGGCCGCACATCTCGACGTCACGATCCGAGCCACCCGAGATCGGGTCGCCGTCCTCCACGCGGCGCGGCTCGGACGACCCCCATCCAACTTCGCTCCGGGCCGACGCCCCCTCGACCACCGCCCCTCGTCGCACGCATTGGGCGACGATTCGCCGACGAATCGTTCCCCAATGGGAAGAGAGGGCGGGTTCGGGGGTGGTGGTGGACGCGAGAATCCCGGGGACGGGCCGCCGGCGGGGCCGAGATCAGGGCCGGAGTGACCGGAGCTCGGCGACGACGGCGGGCAACCCGGCGGCGAACGCATCGATGTCGGCCTCGGTCGACGACCAACCCACCGACACTCGCAGCGATCGATGGGCGTCCACGCCCATCGCCTCCAACACGGGAGACGGCTCGAGGCCTTCCGACGCGCACGCACTGCCGGAGTGTGCGCCGATGCCCCGCCGGTCGAGTCCGAGCAACAAGGCCTGGGGTTCGATGTCGGCGATTCCCGCGCACACGAGGTGAGGAGCGCGCCACGACGGATTGCCGTACAACGTGGCCCCGTCCACGTCCGTCAACACGTCCCGGAGTCGATTCGTGAGCTCACGTTGGCGCGCCGCCTCGTGCTCGACTTCGATCGATGCCAGTGCCGCGGCCAGGCCGACGGCTCCGACGACGTTCTCCATCCCAGCGCGGCGGGCCCGTTCCTGCTCACCGCCGACCAGGAGGGGACGAAGGCGCACTCCGCGCCGCACCAGCAAGATCCCGATGCCGGGCGGACCACCCAGCTTGTGGCCGCTGACGGACACGAGATCGGCGCCCAGCGAGGAGAACTCCAGCGGGATCCTCCCCACCGTCTGCGCGGCGTCGATGTGGACCAGCACACCGCGTTCGCGGCAGGCCGCCACCACTTCGTCCACCGGCTGCACGGTGCCCACCTCGTGGTTGGCCCACTGCAGGTGCACCACCGCGGTGGTGTCGTCGGTCAAGCGCACCAGGTCGTCCGGATCGACTCGCCCGGTGCCGTCCACGCCGGCGATCCGCACCGCCCCGTGGAGCGCGGCTCCTTGGCGCACCGCCGAGTGCTCGACGGCTGACATCACCTGGTGGGTACCTCGTTCGGCGGCGCCCCAACAGACCGCGGCGATCGACTCGGTGGCCCCGGAGGTGAAGATCACCTCCCGGGGTCGGGCGCCCACCGCGCTGGCCACGGTCTCCCTCGCCTCCTCGAGCGCGGCGCGAGCCGCCATGCCGGCCTGGTGGAGGCGGGACGGATCGCCCCAGCCTGCGTCGAGCGCGGCCACGACGGCCTCGCGTGCCGCCGGGCGCAGCGGTGACGTCGAGGCGTGATCGAGATCGTGGCGCACCGGCGTCGACTGGTCAGGACGACGTCACGACGGTGACGCAGGTCTCCGACCCGAGCGCCACGGTGGACTCGGTGGCGGGACGGGTGTCGCCGTAGAGCGAGGACAGCATGCCCTTGACCAGGCCTCGATCGACGGCGCAGATCACCGGGTGTTCGATGGCGGAGTCACCGAAGGGACAATGCTCGGCCACGATCCGCAGTTCGTCGCCCTGCTTCTCGGCGTGCGCGGCGAAGCCGTGGGCCGTCAGGGCGTCGGCCACCGCGTGGAGGGCCGACCGGAACGACCTGGGAGAGAACTCGGCCGGGCCCATGGTCGCGGCCAGGGTCCGTCCGTACTCGACGCCGACCTCCTCGGCCATCTGGGCGGCGGCGTCGGCCGGGAGCAGGGCGAGGGCGCGTCCGAGGAGGCTGACGAGCAGATCGTCGTGGCGCAACGGGAACTCGATCGGGTTTCCGTCGCTCGTGGCCGAGTACCGCTTCGACGGCCGTCCGGCGCCACCGCCGGCGGGTCGGGCGACGGAGACCTCGACGTAGCCACCCCCGGCCAGCTTGTCGAGGTGATGGCGGGCCACGTTGGAGTGCAGCTCGAACCGCTCGGCCACGGCCGAGGCGGTGGCGCCCTCGCCGAGCTCACGCAGCCACAGGTAGATCTCGCGGCGGGTGGGATCGCCGAACGCCGACGTGATGGCCGTCACCGCCGACGCGAAGTCGGTGGCGTTGAGCAGAGCCTCCTCCGGAGGGGACCCCTCGGGCGGGGTGGGTGATGCCGCGACCACGTCGATATTCTACCTACGCGCATAGGAGAAATCCCTGCTCCCCGTCAATGCCGTCGCCTCCGGAAGGTTGCACCGTGCCCACCGAGTCCCAGATCATCGATGTCCTCCGGCCCGTGGAGGACCCCGAACTGCACCGCAGCATCGTCGACCTCGACATGGTGCGCTTCGTGCGGATCGACGGTGCATCGGTTCACGTCGAGATCGCGCTCACCGTGCCGGGTTGCCCGCTGAAGAACGAGATCGAGCGGCGAGTGGGCGAGGCGGTGCACGCCCTCGACGACGTCGACTCGGTCCGGGTCACCTTCGACGTGATGACCGACGAGGAGCGGGCGAAGGTCCGTGAACTCATGGTCGGTGATCCGGGGGCCAGCGCCGGCAGCCAGGCGGCTCACGGCCACGCCGAGGGCCGGACCATCCCCTTCGCCGATCCCTCGTCGAAGACGAGGGTGCTGCTGGTCGCCTCGGGCAAGGGGGGCGTCGGCAAGTCGTCGGTCACCACCAATCTCGCCGTGAGCCTGGCGAAGCGGGGCAAGAAGACGGCCATCGTCGATGCCGACGTATGGGGATTCTCGATCCCGAGGATGCTCGGTATCGACCGCCCGCCGGTGGTCATCGACTCGATGCTGGTTCCCCCCGATGCTCATGGCGTCGCCTGCATCTCCATGGGGTTCTTCGCCGAGGAGGACCAGGCGGTCATCTGGCGGGGGCCGATGCTCCACAAGGCGCTCGAGCAGTTCCTGACCGACGTCTACTGGGACGACCCCGACTTCCTGGTCGTCGACCTGCCGCCCGGCACCGGCGACATCTCGATCTCCCTGGCCCAGTTCCTGCCCCGCGCCGAGGTCTACGTGGTCACCACGCCCCAGCCTGCCGCCCAGCGGGTGGCTCAACGAGCTGCGTTCATGGCCGAGAAGGTGAACCTCGAGGTCAAGGGGATCATCGAGAACATGTCGTGGTTCACGGGCGACGACGGCACGCGGTACGAGATCTTCGGCGCTGGCGGCGGGCAGGCGCTCGCCGATCGGATCCAGGTCCCCTTGCTCGGCCAGATCCCGCTCCTCCCCGAGCTGCGGGAGGGATCCGACGACGGCACGCCCATCGTGGCGGCGGCACCGGAGTCCGAGGCGGCCGCGGCCTTCGACGAGATCGCCCGGGCCGTGATCGAGGACCTCGCCCCGACCCGCCGGACCCACCCCGAACTCAAGATCATCTGAGCCCGCCGGATCGCTCGGGTCAGCGGTCGACGGGGTCCCCTCGTTGGGCCGCGGCTCGGATGGTGGCGACCAGGGGTTCGGGATCCCCGTTCTTGAGCCGAAGCGGGATGTCCAGGCGGGCCATCTCTTCGCGCGCGAACTCGCCGGCCACGGCCGAGTAGGCGATGATCGCCACGTCGGGGCAGCGCTGCTGGAGTTCGGGAATGGCGTCGAAGCCGCTCATGCCCGGCATGAGGAGGTCGAGGATCACCACGTCCGGCGAGACCGCCACGCACACGTCGACCGCTTGGCGGCCGTCGGCCGCCTCGCCGACCACCGAGATGCCGTGCTGGCGAAGCTGCAGCCGCAGCAGCAGCCGGATGTCGGCCTCGTCGTCGGCGATGACGACATCGATGGGATCGGTGTGATCGCTCATGTCGCCCGCGGCAGCTGGAGACGGGTCTCGATGACGCCGTCGTGCTGGGCGATGGTCACGTCGCCCCCGTCGAGCTGCGCCAAGGCCTTGGCGGCGGCGAGGCCCACCCCCAGGCCCGGGGCGCGGGTCACGGCCACCTCGCCCCGGAAGAACAGCTCGAACACGAGATCGAGATCAGCGATCTCCCGCTCGGTCGGGGTGGTGACCACCACGGTCACGAACTCGCCGTCGGTCTCGAAGTGGAGCGTGGGCGGACCGTCGTTGTAGCGATCGGCGTTGGAGGCGAGGTGGCCGACGGCCCGCAGCACGGAGTCGCGATGGGCCAGGACGCGCCCTTCGGGCCATCCCTCGATGCGCACTTCGGTCCCGGCCACCGCTTCGTGGACCACCTCGCCGAGATCGACGACGTCCGGGCTCTCGATGGGACGGGCAGTCCTGACCTCGGCGGCGAGGAGCAGATCGTCGAGCAACCGCTCGGCGCGCCGTGCGTTCCGGAGCAGGGCGGGGACGAGGGTGTCGCGGATCTCCTCGTCGGAGGCTCCGACCATCAGCTCGGCCAGGCCGCGGACGGTGGTGATGGGGGTCCGCAGTTCGTGCCCGACCACGTGGATCACGCGGTCCCGGACGAAATCGAGACTCTCTGCGTCTGGGGCACTCATGCGGCGGGTCTTACTGTTCGGTGAAGCGGCGGTGTGCTGCGATCGGGCGACACTGCAGGCACCGTACGCTCGGGACCGTGGAGCAACAAGCGTACCGACCGGTGGGCCGACGAGCGTTTCTCGGCATTCTCGGTCTCGGTGCCGTGGGCATCGTGGTCGGCTCCCCGATCCAGACGGCGATCGAATCCGCGTTCCGTCCCCTCGTCGCCCGTGACGGCACCGGACTGAGTGCCCTGCTCCCGACCACGGCCAAGTTCCGGTTCTACAGCGTCGTCGGATACAACCCCAAGATCTCCCATGAGGACTACCGCCTCACGGTGACCGGCCAGGTCAGCGACGAGCTCGACCTGAGCTATCAGGACCTGCTCGACCGACCCATGGTGCGCCTCACGAAGGACTTCCAGTGCGTCACGGGGTGGCGGGTGCCCGACGTCGAGTGGTCGGGTGTCAGGGTCGGCGACCTGCTCGACGAGGCGGGGCGCGCGCGACCCACGTCCGGTTCCTCAGCGCCGACGGCGCCTACTCGACCACCCTGACGATGGAGCAGGCTCGTCGTGACGACGTCATCGTCGCCACCCAGATGTTGGGCGGCGACGTGACGGCCGAGCACGGCGGCCCGGTGCGGCTGTACGTGGCGCCGATGTACGGCTACAAGTCGCTCAAGTGGCTGGCCGGCATCGAGGCCACGGACAACCCGGATCCGGCTGGCTTCTGGGAGGTGCGCGGCTACGACGCCGATGCCTGGGTCGGACGTTCCAACGGGCGCAGCGACGAGCCCACATGAGCACCACGGCGTCACGGGTGACCCGCCATGCCCACGGGCCGAACGATCGGCTCGTCGGAGATGCGGTGATCCGGTTCGACCGGGCCGAGCGGATCCTGCACTGGGTCAGCGCCACCGCCGTGCTCCTCACGGTCGCCACCGGCGCCGTCCTCTACGTGCGTCCCCTGGCCGTCGCCATCGGCCGGAGGGAGCTGGTCAAGGACCTCCACGTGATGTCCGGCTTCGCCGCGGTGGTGCCGTTCCTGGTCGTGATGGCCGGGCCGTGGGGCCACGGGCTGCAACGCGACGTCCACCGCTTCGCCCACTGGCACGACGACGACCTGCGGTGGTTCCGGCGTCGGTTCCGCTCCCGGTCCGAGACCGGCAAGTTCAACGGCGGCCAGAAGCTCAACGCCGTCGTGTTGTCGGGGGCGCTGGCCGTGATGCTGATGTCGGGATCGGTCATGAAGTGGTTCGGTCCGTTCCCGCTCGAGTGGCGCAGCGGCGCCACCTTCGTGCACGACTACGTCTCGTTCGGTCTCTGGTTCCTCATCCCGGCCCACATCCTCAAGGCGATGATCACGCCCGGGGCCATCTCCGGCATGTGGACCGGCTGGGTCGACCGCGACGAAGCATCGGCCCGGCCGCGGTGGTGGGACCAGATCGAACCGGCGCCCGTCGAGCGGGAAGCGGGCGAACGGGAGTCTGTCGCCGACCCGGTCGGCCGGTAGGTTGGCGCCACCAGCCAGACCGAGAGCCTGCGACGGAGTGTGGAACGTGGACGTACGAATCGGTGTCACCTACACCGGTAAGGAGCTCGACATCGACCTGGGCGACGAAGCCGATGCCGACGAGGTCCAGGCCGACGTCGACGCTGCGGTGTCGGGCGAGACCCCGGTGCTGTGGATGACCGACAAGCGTGGTCGTCGCCTGGGCGTGCCCACCGAGAAGATCGCCTACATCGAGATCGGTGGTCCCGACACCGAGCGCCGCATCGGGTTCGGCTCCTGATCTCCCGTTCGACCGGCGCCGACCTCGTGGGCAGCTGACTCGGTGACGTCCATCCTCGACCGCAAGCTGCTGTTCGTCACCGGCAAGGGCGGTGTCGGCAAGACCACGGTGGCAGCGGCCCTTGGAGCCCTGGCCGCCGACCATGGGTTGCGGACGCTGGTGTGCGAGGTCGACGCCAAGGGCAACCTGGCCGACTTCTTCGAGACGGAGAAGACCGGCTTCACCCCGACGGAGGTCACCGCCGAGGGGACCCCGGGCCAGCTGTTCGTCATGTCGATGAACACCGAGCAGTCGCTCAAGGAGTACCTGAGCCTCCAGCTCAAGGTGCCTGTGCTGGCCAAGATCGGGCCCCTGGCCCGCACGCTGGACTTCGTCGCCAACGCCGCACCGGGCGTGAAGGAGATCCTCACCGTCGGCAAGCTCACCTTCGAGGTCCGCGAACAGAACTACGACCTCGTCGTCGTCGACGCGTCGGCGAGCGGCCACATCGTCGGCCAACTCGCCGCCCCGGACGCCATCAAGGAACTGGTCCAGGTGGGCGTCGTGCGCGACCAGACCACCTGGATGATGGACATCCTGCGGGACCCGGCCCAGACCGGCGTGGTGATCGTGGCCGCTCCGGAGGAGATGCCGGTGCAGGAGACGATCGAGCTCGCCGGCCGCCTCGCCGACGAGACAGTGGTCGACCTGGCCGCGGTGGTCGTGAACCGGGTTCTCCCCGAGCTGTTCAACAACCGGGAGGAGGAGATCTTCGAGCGTCTCCGGGCCGAGCCGGCCGTCGCCGCGCTGAGCGAGGCGGTGGACGGCCCGGCGACGCCGGTGCTCGACGCCGCCGAGCTGGCGGTCACGTTGCGTCGCTCCCGGGCCGGACACCTGGCCCGGTTGCGCGACGAGCTCCCGGCCGATCTCGACCTGCTCTACGTGCCATACCTGTTCCAGCGCACCCACGGCGTCCGCGCCACCAAGATGATCGCCGGCTTCATCGGCGACGAGTTGGGATTCTGATGGCGCGCCGGAAGTCGTCGACCAGGGGTCGGGCCACCGGCACGCTCGAGCAGCTGCTCGCCGCCAAGGAGATCGTCATCTGCTGCGGTTCGGGAGGCGTCGGCAAGACCACCACCGCGGCAGCGGCCGCCGCCATGGCCGCCACCCATCTCGGAGGCAAGGTGCTCGTCGTCACCGTGGACCCGGCCCGGCGGCTGGCGAACGCCCTGGGCCTCGAGTCGTTCGGCAACGTCGAGACACAGGTGCCCGAGGCCGCATTCGTCGCGGCCGGGGTCGAACCGCGTGGCGAGCTGTGGGCGGCCATGCTCGACACCAAGCAGTCGTGGGACGACCTGGTGCGGATGCACGCCCCGAACGACAAGACCCGCGAGGCCATCCTCGCCAACCCGCTGTATCACAACATCACGGCCCGGTTCGTGCAGAGCCACGACTACATCGCGATGGAACGCCTCTACGAGATCCACGCGTCCGGCCGCTACGACCTGGTGATCGTCGACACGCCGCCGACCCGCAACGCCCTCGACTTCCTCGAGGCGCCCGAGCGCATGGCCGACTTCTTCTCGTCGCGGCTGTTGCGCTGGTTGACCGTGCCCTACCGGTCGCGGTTGGTGAACATGGCCACGAAGCCGTTCTACCGGGTGGCCGACACCATCCTCGGCTCGGCGTTCCTCGAGGACATCGCCGAGTTCTTCCTCCTGTTCCAGACCATGTACAAGGGGTTCGTCGAACGCGCCCGTGCCGTCCAGCGCACCCTCGAGGACAAGCGAACCACCTTCGTCGTGGTCTCGACGCTCGAGTCCGCCCCGCTCACCGAGGCCGAGTTCTTCATCGAGGCGCTCCGCGACCGCTCCTTCCACCTCGGCGCGGTCATCTTGAACAAGGTCTTGCCGTCGTACCTGCTCGACCCGGCGGCCGCCCGGGTCGCCAAGCGCATGGCCGAGGACTCCGCCGCGGTGGTCGAGGCACTCGACGACGACGTCGTCTCCGAGGTGCTGGGCGATGCCGGACCGGACGACCTCGCCCGGGTCATCGAGGAGGTGGCGGGCAGCTTCCTCGACTTCCGGGTGGTGGCCACGCGGGAGGCCGAGCAGCGCAAGGAGCTCGCGGCCCGGCCCGACGTCATCGCCAGCGTCCCGTACTTCGACTCGGACATCTTCGATCTGGCCGGCCTGCTCCGGCTCGGTGAGCAGATCTGGCGGTGACGCCGTTCGCTGCGCTCACTTCTGGAGTTGCTCGCCAGGCGCTCGCAACATCCCCGGGCGCGGGCCTGACCTACGGTTCCTGCTGATGCCATCGCTCGTCGAGCTCACTCGGACGCTCACTCCCCTCGACCCACTGGAAGCCGCGCATCTCCAGCGGCTGGCCGCGTCATGGGGCCTGCTGGCCGACTTCTGCTTCTCGGACCTGTTGCTGTTCGCACCCGTCGGCGACCTCGGCGGCCACGAGTTCGTGGTGCTCGCCCAGGTCCGCCCCACCACCGGTCAGACCGTCTACCGGGGCGATTGGGTGGGGACCCGGCTCGACGAGCTGGAGCGACCGCTGGTGGCCCGGTCGTTCCGCAACGGCGAGATCATCGAGGGCGAGATCCACCTGGCCGTCGTGCGCGAGCGCGTCCGGGTGCTCTGCGTCCCGATCCGGAGGGACGGCAAGGTCATCGGGGTACTGACCCGCGAATCGGCGCCGTCCATCGGTCGCCAACACGGCGAGCTCGAGCGCACCTATCTCGACATCTTCAACCGGTTCGCCCGGATGATCGCCGCCGGCGACTTCCCGTACGAGGAGAAGGACGACACCGCCGAGGCGCCCCGAGTGGGTGACGGCGTGCTCCTGGTCGATGCGGCCGGCCGGGTCGAGTACACCTCGCCCAACGCGGTGTCGGCGCTGCACCGCGTCGGTGTCCACGCCAATGCCGAGGGGTTGCGCTTCGGGGAACTGGGCCTCGACGAGTCCCTGGTCAAGACGGCGTTCCGGTTGCGCCAGCCCACCGTCGAGGAGGTGGAGCGCACGAACGAGGTCACGGTCGTCTTCCGCTGCCTCCCCATCACCGACCGGGGTGAGGTCTCTGGCGCGGTGGTGTTGATGCGCGACATCTCCGAGCTGCGCCGCCGCGACCGGTTGTTGCTCTCGAAGGACGCCACCATCCGAGAGATCCACCATCGGGTGAAGAACAACCTCCAGACCATCTCCTCGCTGCTACGCCTGCAGGGACGCCGGCTCGGCTCCGACGAGGGCAAGGCGGCCATCGAGGAATCGGCCCGCCGGATCCGTTCGATCGCGCTGGTGCACGAGACGTTGTCCCGGGAGGCGGGCGACGACGTTCCGTTCGTGGAGATCGCCCGGGAGCTGTCGCGCATGGTGGAGGAGGGCTTGGTCGACCCGAGCCGCCCGTTCCAGGTCACCGTCACCGGCGAGGCCGGTTCGGTCCCCGCCGCGCCGGCCACCTCGTTGTCGGTGGTGCTCAACGAGCTGTTGCAGAACGCGGTCGACCATGCCTTCCCGGCCGACCTCGACTACGGCGACCGGCCCGGGAGCGTGCGGGTCGAGATGGCGCGCACGGAGAAGGAGATGACCATCGTCGTCGAAGACGACGGGGTCGGCCTGCCCGAAGACTTCGATCTCGACTCCTCGGTCGGTCTCGGGCTGTCGATCGTCCGGACGCTGGTGGAGACCGAGCTGGGCGGCACGCTGGAGATGCAGCGGGCCGCAGGGACACCGCCCCGCATCGGGACGATCGTCCGGGTCAACGCATCGACGGCGACGTGGTGAGCGCTGGCGTCGGGCGCCGGACGCGAAACGACCTCCCACGGTGGGGAGGTCGTGACACTCGGTCGCCTGGAACGCTTCGGCTCCCTGCCGGCCGGGACGCTGGCGCGTGGACCCTCGGCCGGGACGCTCCGTCAGGAGGCGCGCTGTTCCTTGAGACGGCGCTGGCGGGCCCGGCGCATCTGCCGGCGCTCCTCCTCGGAGGTGGCGCCCCACACGCCGCTGTCCTGGTTGGTGGAGATGGCGTACTCGAGGCACAGGCTCTGCACGTCGCACGTCCGGCACACCGCCTTGGCGTTGGCGATCTGCTCGAGGGCCGGGCCGGTGGTGCCGACCGGGAAGAACAGGTTGGGGTCGGTGTCTCGGCAGGCCGAGAACTTTCGCCACTCGTCTCGTTCGAGCGTGACGGGGATGGTGCGCGACGTTGTCAGAGCCACGGGGCCTCCAGGGGGTTGGGGGACGGTCACAACATGAACGAATCAACAGGGCGGGCCATATTGTGACAGCGTTCACATGCCTCGGCGGACCAGGCTGCGCCTCACCGGGCTCGCCCACCGTATCGTCGATCGGCATGCCCCCGCAAGGGTTTTTTCGGCAGATCGAAACAAAGTGGCAACAGGGGTGATCCAATGCCGGTGATCTACGGACACCGGGGCGCGTCCGCCGCCGCCCCCGAGAACACGGTGGCCGCCTTCCGGCTCGCCCGGGAGCTCGGCGCCGACGGCATCGAACTCGACGTCCGGCGCAGCGCGGACGACGTGCTCGTCCTCTGTCATGACCCGGCGCTGGCCGACGGTCGCCCCGTGCGAGCGGTGCGGCGGGTCGATCTGCCCCCGACGGTGCCGACCCTGGCCGAGGCGCTGGATGCCTGTGTCGGCATGATCGTGAACATCGAGATCAAGAACATCCCTCACGAGCCGGACTTCGATGAGGCGTGTGGGGTGGTCGACGCGGTGGTCGAACTGCTGGCCGACCGGGATGGCCGCGACGAGGTGTTGATCTCGAGCTTCCACCTCCCGAGCATCGACCGGGTCAAGACCCTCGACCGCGAGCTGCGCACCGGCCTGCTCACGTTCATCGACCCGTTGCCGGCGGACAGCCTCGCGGTGGCAGTCGAGCGGGAGCACGACGCCATCCATCCCTACGACTTCACCGTCGACGGCGCCCTGGTGACCGACGCCCATCGCGTCGGGCTCGAGGTGAACGTGTGGACGGTGGACGATCCCGCCCGCATCACCGCCCTGGCGGCGCTCGGCGTGGACGGCGTGGTGACCAACGTCGTCGATGTGGCTCGCCGGGCCCTCAGGCCGGAATGACCAGCCGCAGCGCGGCGGGTCGGTGCTCGAAGTGCAACGTCTCGGCGTTCCCCAGGAAGTCCCCGTCGACCTGGTAGGGGAACTCGCCGTAGCCGGAGACGTCGATGCGGTCGAGGTCGTGGGCGACGACGGCATGGCGTGACGAGCGCAGGTGGCGACCGGAACCGATGCCCGAGCCGACCAGACCGAGCGTCTTCACGAAATCCATCGTCCGCAAGATGACGACCGACAAGCCGTTGTCGAGCGTGGCCTCCGGGGTGAGATCCAGTGGCCGGTTGCCGAGATAGGTGTAGGGGCTGGTGTTCAACACGATGGTGAGGTAGGCGTCGTCGATCACCCGGCCGTCGGGCAGGTGCACGGCCATGCGCGGGCGGCCGTGGTCGTAGTGGCGGAACCAGGTGGCGAATCCGGCGTAGATGAAGAGGGGATGACCGGCGTAGCGCTTGAGCGACGACCGGCGTTCGACCTGTTCGACCACGGCGGCGTCGAAGCCGAGGCCGGTGTGGAACAGGAAGCAGCGTCCACTAACGGCGCCCACACCGACCGGCCGGATCGACTGGCGGGCGAGGGCGTCGAGCAGCACCCCGGTGGCCTCGATCGGGTCGTTCGGGAGCCCGATGGTCCGGGCGAAGACGTTGGTCGAGCCCCCCGGGAGCGTGGCGAGGGCGGTGTCGGTGCCGACCAGGCCGTTGGCCGCTTCGTTCAACGTGCCGTCGCCGCCCATGACCACCACGGCGTCGTATCCCTCGTTCGCCGCGCCCAGCGCGAGTCGAGTGGCGTGGCCCCGGCGACTGGTCTCGACCAGGGTGACCTCGTGGTCGGCAGAGAACGCCTTGTTGATGACGACCATCGAACGGGCGGTGACCGAGGAGGCGAAGGTGTTGACGATGAGGAGGAGGCGCACGCGACGCTGATCCTGTCATGTCTGGGCGCGTCGAGGATTTGGACCTGCGCTTCGATCGGCTGACACAATCGGCCGCATGTCGCTCAACGTTGTCGTCTGCGTGAAGCAGATCCCGGACCCTGCCGATCCCGGCAGCCTGGATGATGACTTCACTCTCAATCGCTCTGGAAAGCTGATCCTGGACGAGTCCGACTCCTACGGGGTCGAGATGGCGCTCCAGCTGGTCGACACCGCCGGCGGTGGCGAGGTCACGTTGGTGTCGATGGCACCCAACGGCGAGGTGTCCGGTCTGCGCACGGCGCTGGCCATGGGGGCGGCGAAGGCGGTGCTGGTCACCGATCCCGAGCTGGCGGGGTCGGGTGCGCTCGACACCGCTCGCACGCTGGCCGCCGCCGTGGGTCGGGCCGGCGGCTACGACCTGGTGATCTCGGGCGTCGAGTCGTCCGACGGTTACACCGGGACCGTCCCCCAGATGCTCGCCACCGAGCTCGGTCATCCGATGGTCTCCTTCGCCAAGGAGGTGCACATCGCTGACGGCAAGGTCACGGTGAAGCGCCAGACCGAGACCGGCTACCAGGACGTCGAGGCGCCCACCCCGGCCGTCGTGTCCGTGACCGCCGGTGTGGTCGAGCCCCGCTATCCCTCGTTCAAGGGGATCATGGCCGCCAAGTCCAAGCCGGTCGACGAGGTCGCGGTCGGTGACCTGGGCATCGATGCCGCCAGCGTCGGCTGGTCCGGTGCCGGCCAGGAGATCGTCGCCGTCGAGGATGCGCCCGCCCGCGAGGCCGGCGAGATCGTCGAGGACGAGGGCGAGGGTTTCCAGAAGATCGTGGCCAAGCTCGAAGAGCTCAAGGTCATCTGAGTCGAGACCCGAACAGAGGAAAGAGGAACGAACATGGCTCTGTCCAAGGTATGGGTCTTCGCGGAGACCGATGAGAGCGGCGCACTGACGTCGCTCACCAAGGAACTGCTCACCAAGGCCCGGGAGCTGGGCGACACCGTCGAGGCGTTCTACGCCGGTGACGGCGCGGCCGTCGCCGACGCCGTCGGCGCCTACGGCGCCACCACCGTCCACGCCACCGGCGCGTTGGATGGCCAGCTCGTCGGCGCTCCCGCCGGTGCGGCGTTGGCCGGCGCGGTCGACGGCGTCGATCTGGTCATCGGCGGCACCACCTACGACGCCCGCGACACCTTCGGCGTCGCCGCGGCCAAGACCGGCAAGCCGGTGATCTCGAACATGACCGCCATCGATCTCGACGGTGATGCCGTGGTCACCACGGTGCCCGTCTTCGGCGGCGAGAAGCTGGTGAAGACCAAGTTCACCGCCGGCGGCCCGATGTTCGCCCTGATCCGGCCCAAGTCCTACGAGGCCAGCGAGTCCGGCGGTGGCGCTGCGGCCGTCGAATCGGTCTCGGTGCCCGACGGCATCCCGACGGCGACCGTGCTGTCGACCCACGTCGAGGAGCGAGAAGGTCCCCAGCTGGACTCCGCCCCCATCGTGGTGTCGGGTGGGCGCGGTCTGGGTGATCCCGACAAATACCATGAGTACATCGAGGTCCTCGGCAAGAAGCTCGGTGCCGCCACCGGCGCGACCCGCGCCATCGTCGATGCCGGCTGGGTTCCCTATGCCAAGCAGGTCGGCCAGACCGGCAAGGTGGTCAAGCCCGACCTGTACATCGCATGCGGTATCTCGGGTGCGACCCAGCACCTGGTCGGCATGAAGGGCTCCAAGAACATCATCGCCATCAACAAGGATCCCGAGGCGCCGATCTTCTCGGTGGCCGACCTCGGCATCATCGGCGACGTGCACAAGGTGCTGCCGGCGCTCATCGAGGCGCTCGACGCCAAGTCCTGAGCGGAGTCGCCCCGGTCCGTGCCGGGTCGATTCTCGACGAAATCGTCGACGGCCGCCTTCGGGCGGCCGTTCGTCGTTTTCGGCCGCGGTTCGTCGTGGCACGACCACTGGGTGTCGGAGTCCGCGCCGTTCGGAGCGTGCAGGGTCCTCTTCGTTGCGTAGTCGGCTACGACACGCGGTGAAGTGACTTCGGAGTGCGCTCAAGAGTCCCTGATGGCAGGAAATGTCCGATCTTGGGCTGAAACCCACGAATTCCCTGCGTATCGGGCTGCTGTGCCGTCGATTCGGACATATCGTCCTGAACGCTGTGAGTGGCAGTGCCGCTACGACGGCGATTTTGCGTGTTGAACCGTTCGCGCTCTGTGGTGACAACTGAGGACATCGCCCACGTTTTCTCACGTTGACGAGTTGGTTATCTCCCTAAGCAACCGCCGGAGCACACACCGTGACAACGCACAAGACCACCAAAACAACGGAAGCCACCGTTCGACCGGCTGCCGGCGTTTCGCTGCATCGCCAAGGCCTCACCGGCCGGGGCGTCGGCATCGCCGTCATCGACTCCGGCGTGACCGCGCCAGGAGTGTTCGGTCGCCGCCTGGTGACGGGACCGGACTTCACCGTCGACGCCGGCACGCCCGACGAGGCTCGTGACCACACCGGTCACGGCACCCACCTCGCCGGGATCGCGGCGGGAGACCAGGTTGGCGTGGCGCCCGGCTCACACGTGGTGAGCGTCAAGGTCGCCGGCCGTCAGGGCGCCACCGACGTGAACGCAATCATCGCCGCCATCGACTGGACCGTGGCTCACCGCCACGAACTCTCCATCGGCGTCCTGCTCCTCGCCTTCGGCGCCGACCAGTTCCCGGCTGGCCAGACCGACCCGCTGGCGTCAGCGGTCACCCGGGCCTGGCGGTCCGGGATCGTCGTCATCTCCTCGTCGGGCAATGGCGGTCGGGAAGCTCCCCTCTCGACTCCGACGCACATCGCCGAGATCATCACCGTCGCCGGTGCCGAGCAGATCGACGGCCAGTGGGTGCTCGCCGACTTCTCCGATCGTGGCACCGATGACTGTCGTCCCGATCTCGCCGCTCCCGCCCGCTCGATCGTCGGACCGATCGCCCCCGGGTCGGACTCCGAGCAGGCACCGGAGACTTCGATCGTGGCCGACGGCTTCGTCAAGGGATCCGGCACCTCGCAAGCTGCCGCGGTCGTCGCCGGCGCCGCTGCCCTGCTCTTCGAGGCCAACGGTTCGTTGACGCCCGACGAGATCAAGCGGATCCTCACCGTCTCCGCCGCTCGCATGGACGATGTCGCGGCCGGCGCCGGTGCGCTCGACCTCGACGTCGCCCTTGCCTGCCTCGCCTCCGGCCTGTTCCGCACCGAAGCCGCCCCAGCCATCGCCGGCGCCTGGGCTGGGCACAGCTGGAACGGTCACTCGTGGAACGGTCTCGAGTGGGCTGGTCACTCGTGGAACGGTCACTCCTGGAATGGTCACTCCTGGAATGGTCACTCCTGGAACGGTCACTCCTGGAACGGTCTCGAGTGGGCTGGTCACTCGTGGAACGGTCACTCGTGGAACGGTCACTCGTGGAACGGTCACTCGTGGAACGGTCTCGAGTGGGCCGGTCACTCCTGGAACGGTCACTCCTGGAACGGTCACTCCTGGAACGGTCACTCCTGGAATGGTCACTCCTGGAATGGTCACTCCTGGAACGGTCACTCCTGGAACGGTCTCGAGTGGGCTGGTCACTCGTGGAACGGTCTCGAGTGGAACGGGCACTCCTGGAACGGTCACTCGTGGAACGGTCTCGAGTGGGCCGGTCACTCGTGGAACGGTCTCGAGTGGGCCGGTCACTCCTGGAACGGTCACTCCTGGAACGGTCACTCCTGGAACGGTCTCGAGTGGGCCGGTCACTCCTGGAACGGTCTCGAGTGGGCCGGTCACTCCTGGAACGGTCTCGAGTGGGCCGGTCACAGCTGGAACTAACCCGGCCGAGGTAGGCCGCCGGAGGCCGGTCAGAGGCGCTCGATCGGCGCTCTGAAGCCTCCGACGTGCAGTTGCGAGTTCACGTGGTGAGCCAAGCATTGTTGCTTCCGCCCTTGCGTTTGGTGCACATCTCACTACGATGAGTGTTCGGAACCTCACAACGGGAAGGGCGGCGATGCGGGCCTCGACGCTCAGCGCGCAGCGAAAGCTATGGATTTACTGCGTAGCGGTCCTCGCCGTTGGTTCCGCTGTGGCGTTCTTCGCGGCCACGCGCTTGCACGCACCTCCGAGTCGACCGCTCCATCTTCCCTGGCTCTTGCTGGCCTTGGGCTTTCTCGCCGCTGAGCGTTACAACGTGCACTTGGAGGTCCGGAAGGACGTCCACACACTGACGTTCAGTGAGCTGCCGCTGACGATAGGTCTGGTGTTCGCCGCGCCCGGTGAGCTGGTCCTCGCACGGCTCGTCGTCTCCGCGGTGGCTCTCCAGGTCTTCCGACGGGTGTCCCCGCAGAAGCTCGTGTTCAACGCAGGCATCTTCGGCCTGGACGCTGGTGTTGCTCTGATCGTCTATCACCTGATCCTCGGTGACGTCTCGCCTGTAGAACCTCGTGGTTGGATCGCCGCGTTGGCCGCTGTCGCGGCAAGTCACTTGTTGGGTGCGGTACTGGTCTCGGTCGTCATGCGATTGGCCGGGGCGCCTGTCTCGTTTCGGTCTCAAGTTGTGGTCGTGGGTGTTGCACTGGCGGCCGCCCTCTCTGGGTCGGCCGTAGGCCTCGGTGCATCAGCAGTGCTGTGGCAGAGCAGTCAGGCGTGGGTGCTTCTGCTACTGATCGGACTCGCTCTCGGCTATTTCTTCACGTCCTTTGTCCGTATCAGAGAGCGGCACTCAGCGCTGTCCACACTGCACGGCTTCACGACACGGCTCGCAATGGACGTCCATTCGGGTGAGCTTCTGGTGGTGATCGCGGAGGGCGTTGCCGAACTACTGAACGCGGCTCGAGTGGTCCTCCTCATCCCCACCGGAACAGGCACGACGCGGGTGGAGTACGCAGAGAGCTCGACGACCACGGAATCCGATGAGCGCACATTCGACGTCGAGCTCGTAACCGCCGTGTCCTGGGCAGACTCTGGGGGTCACCACAGCTCGCGCATGATTGAAATTGCGGGTGCAACTGTTGACGCTGCCAACTCCGCTGCCGCTCGCCTCCCACTGCCCGACCATGACGGACTCGTGATCGTGGATGGTCGGCTGTCGTCCGTTCGCGGATTCGACGCTGAAGATGTGCAGCTGCTCGAAACGGCCGCAGGTCACGCCGCGAGTGCGCTGCAGAATTCGCAGCTCGTCGACAAGCTCCGAGAAGAGGCCCGCTTCCGCGCACATCAGGCCTTGCACGACGACGTGACCGATCTGCCCAACCAGCGAGCGTTGCGTGAGCAGTTGACGGAGCAATTGGATCAGGGCGCCAGGTTGGTCATGTTGACCGCTCGGATCCACTCGCTGCGGGAGGTGAACGAAACCCTTGGCATGGCCATGGGCGACGAGATGTTGCGCCAGGTGGCCGCCCGGATCCGTCCGATCGGCCATCAGTCGTGGTGCGCACGGTCGGGAACCGATGAGTTCACCGTCGTCGTGCCCGGCGGGCAGGACGAGTCCGACGAACTCGCCGATCACCTGGTCGAGGCGTTCGACCAACCGGTCCTGTGCCACGACGTCGCCCTGGCCGTCACCGTCGGCGTCGGGGTCGCCCTCGCACCCCAGCACGGCACCGACGCGGAGATGCTCCTCCGTCGCGCGAGCTTGGCGGCGAGCCGGTCCGCCCTCGACGGCACCACGGTCACCACGTGGGCATCGGACCGGGACCCGTACGACCCGCAGAGCCTCACCATCGCGGCCGACCTGCGCGATGCCATTCCGGCGGGTGAGCTCGAGGTCCACTTCCAGCCCCAGCTCGACATGAGCACCGGTCTGGTCATCGGCGCCGAAGCCCTCGTGCGCTGGGCCCACCCCCGTCTCGGCCAGCTCCGTCCCGATCAGTTCATCCCGGCGGCCGAGAACACCGGTGCGATCGACGCCCTCACCTTCCACGTGCTCGAGGTCGCCGCTGCCACCTGCGCCGGCTGGCATCGCCGGGGCTGGGACCTGGACGTGTCGGTGAACCTGTCGGCCCGGAACCTCACCAACGCCCGGTTCTCCCGGGAGGTCGGTGCGATCCTGTCCCGTGTGGGCCTCCCGGCGTCATCGCTGACCCTCGAACTCACCGAGTCGAGCGTCATGACCGAGGCTGAGCGGGCCATGAAGACGATCAACGAGCTCTACGAGTTGGGTATTGCCCTGTCGATCGACGACTTCGGCACCGGGTACTCGTCGCTCGCCCACCTCCGCCGGCTCCCCGTCACCGAGATCAAGGTCGACAAGTCGTTCGTGTTCGACCTGACCACGAGTGAGTCGGACGAGGCGATCGTGCGGTCGATGATCGAGCTCGGCCACAACCTCGGCCTCACCGTCGTGGTCGAGGGCGTCGAGACGGTCGAGGTCCGCGACCGGCTGCAGGAGCTGGGCAGCGATCGGCTCCAGGGCTACCTGCTGAGCCGACCGCTGGCCGCATCGGCGTTCGAGCACTGGATGTCCGAGCGCCCGGTGCGCACCAACCGCATCCACACTCGTGTCGGTCAGGTCGTCAACCTCGATCAACGCCGCTGAGCCGACCGCTCTTCTGTCACCGTCGGTTCAGACCAGCGGCCAGGGGTAGCGGCGGCCCGAGGGATCGACGGGGAAGTGACCGAGATCGAGCACGTCGCAGATCCGGGCCGACAGCGCGTCCCGTTCGATGGGGCGGAGCAGGGCGTCGAGGGCATCAGGGACGCCGTCGCGGCGCAACCGCTCGATGTCGACCAGCAGTGGGTCGGGGATCGGCTCGCCACCGAACTCCCAGATCACGGTGCGGAGCTTGAAGTCCTCGTGGAAGCAGAGGCCGTGGTCGATGCCGAACAGCTCGTCGCCGACGGACACGAGGCAGTGGCCGCTCTTGCGGTCGGTGTTGTTCGCCAGGAGATCGAACGCACACATCGCCTGTAGCCCTTCGAGATGGCGCCCGTCCTCGAACAAGGTGAAGTAGTGCTGCTCGAAGTCGGCGTCGACGAAGCGCTGGACGGAACCTTCGCCGAGTGGGCCGTCGCGGAGCACGGTGTGGGGCACCAGATTCCAGCCCAGGGCTTCGGACAGCTCGTAGGCGGCCACCTCGCGGCGGTCGAGCCCGGCGGGAAAGTCCCACAGGGGTCGCTCCCCGCGGCGGGGCTTGTAGATGGCCCGGAGCCACATGTCGCCGTGGGTCACCCGGGCGAGGAAGGTCCCGTTCGACGACCACGGCATCCGGCCCTCGATCTCCATCTCGCCGTCCGCGAGTACGGCGCGTACCGGGTCGGACATGGGGGCAGGATCAGTTCGCGCGGGGGCAGATGTGTCCGGACGGGTCCATCGGAGCACCACACAGGCGGCAGGGCGGTCGTCCACCGAGCATGAGGTCCTCGGCCCGGCGGATCAGGGCGCGGACCTGGGCGCGGGTGATCGCGACCCGCAACGTGTCGCCAGGGAGCGCTTCGTCGGGAACCAGCTCGTCGGCGACGATCACGATGCGGTCGCGGTCGTTGTCGTAGGCGACGCCGATGGTTCCCACCGTCCACTCGGCCTCGACCGGCTCCCGCAACGTCGGCGCAGCGGGGACCTCGTCGGGGGCGGGCAGGTCGTGGAGCAGGCCGGCGAGATATTCGGCCAGGGCGAGGACCTGCTGCTTCTCGAGCTTCACCGCGGTGGCCTGCCCGTTCTGCTGGGCCTGCAGGTAGAAGACCCGCTCACCGGGTGGGCCGATGGCGCCGGCGGTGAAGCCGTCGGGATCGTCGTAGGTGGTCATGAGGGAACGAGGGAGACGAGGTCGTCGGTGTGGTTGACGGCCAAGACGGTGGGGCCGGTGGAGCCGTAGAGCACGGCCGAGACCGAGCACTGACCGACGACGATGCGTTGGAACAGGTCGAGCGGGGTGCCCAGGGCCTGGGCCACGGCCGCCTTGATGGTGTCGGCATGGGAGACGGCCACGATCGACTGGCCGGGGTGGTCGTGCACCAGCGCGTTGATGGTGTCGACCATGCGGGTCTGCATCTCGGAGAACGACTCGCCGCCCGGGAACCGGAAACCGGCCGGGTGGCGCTGGACCGTCTTCCACTCGGGGAGTTTGCCGAGGTCGGCGAGCTTGCGGCCGGTCCAGTCGCCGAAGTCGCACTCGATGAGTCCCTGGCGTCGACGGACGCGGAGGCCGAGCGCCTTGGCGATGGGGGCGGCCGTCTCGCGGGTGCGTTCCATCGGCGATGCGTAGACGGCGGCGATGCCGTTGGCCGGGTCCTTCGCGGTGCGGGCGCGGTGCAGTTCGGCGATCCGGGCCGCCACCGATTCGGCCTGGGCCACGCCCTCGTCGGCGAGGTGGAGCCCGGCGGCCCGACCGGGGAGGATCGAGCCCGTGGTGGGCGTCTTGCCGTGGCGGACGAGCAGGACCAACGTCGGCGCTGGACCCCCTTGGTGTTCCGTCTTCGTCTTCTTGGAGCGGCTCGTGCGCTTGGCTGCCATGCGATTTGCCACGCTATCGGCGATGGACTCGATCGAAACGCTGGCCGCCGACGTCGCGTCGTGTCGCGCATGTCCCCGCCTCGTCGCGTGGCGTGAGCAGGTGGCACGGGAGAAGCGAGCCGCGTTTCGCGACGACGAGTACTGGGGGAGAGGAGTGCCCGGTTTCGGCGATCCCGAGGCCCGCGTCGTCGTGGTGGGGCTCGCTCCGGCCGCCCACGGGGCCAACCGGACCGGTCGGATGTTCACCGGTGACCGCAGCGGCGACTTCCTCTACGCCGCGCTCCACCGCACCGGGTTCGCCAACCAGGCCGCGTCGATCGCGCCCGGCGACGGGCTGGAGCTCACCGACGCGTGGATCACCTCGCCGGTCAAGTGCGCGCCACCGGCGAACAAGCCCACCCCGGCCGAGCGCGACGAGTGCGCCGGCTTCCTCGATCGAGAGCTGATGCTGCTCGGCCGTGCCCGGGTGTTCGTGCCGCTCGGCCAGTTCGGGTACCAGGCCACGTGCCGCTTCCTTGGCGTCCGGCCCCGCCCCCGGTTCGGACACGGCGTGGAGGTCGAGGTCCCCGACGATGGTGGTGGACCGAGCCGCTGGGTCCTCGCCAGCTTCCACGTCAGCCAACAGAACACCTTCACCGGCAAGCTCACCGAGCCGATGTTCGACGCCGTGCTGGAACGCGCACGGGCGCTGAGCGCGGGCTAGGCCTTCTGCGGAACCTTCGGGAAGTCGACCGCGAAGTCGGGCCAGCGCTTCCGCGACTTCTCGGCCAGCTTGTGCATCAGGGCGATCGCTCCGGGATCGTCGTCGCCGGGCCGGGCCTCGATGACCCCGGCGTCGATCATGCGGGTGATGACCTCGCGACCGAGCTCGGTGCGGACGATGGTCAGCGTCCAGTCGTTCTCCTTGCCGATGCCCCCGGTGGAGATGTCGGCATGCTCGGCGGCGAAGTCCGGGCAGTGGTTGCAGCCCTCCCGGGTCCAGGCGTGGCACTCCTTGAGCGGGATCTCGTGGTAGGCGCCGTCCTTCATCCAGATCTGGAACACGCCCTTGATGTTCATCTTGACCATCTCCTGCTTGCGCAGGCCGTACTTGGTCCAGAACAGCTCCTCGAAGATGGCGTCGTCGAAGGTCTTCGAGCACAGCAGACCGATGTTGAACTTGATCGGCTTGGAGATCTTGCCGATCTTGCGGTGCCACATCACCGGGGGCACCGACGACTGACAGCTCATCCCGACGAGGGCGAGCGATTCGAGGCCCTTGTCCATCGCTTCGTCGATGGCGAGCGTGTTGGCCGAGTAGGTGTACCGGCTCCCGGCCGCGGCAAGGACCTCGTCCTTGGTGGTGGCCACGCCGGGAATGGCCTTCCAGTCGCCGCCGTCGCCCTCCAGGTAGCTGACCAGCGCGCCGTCGATGTAGCCCTCGTCCAGCAGCCACAGCAGGATCGCCGAGACCAGCCCGCCGTCCTGGCCCATCCGGTGGACGGCGTCGTCTGAGGCACGGGTGAGCATGATGTCGGAGTAGATCCCTGACAGCTCGCTGGCCTCGCGGCGGCGGGCGAAGAGGTGTTCGTCGGCCTCGGGCTCCCAGTTGCGGAACCGGGGGCAGGCCCGGGTGCACGACGTGCAGCCCTTCTGGCCGTGGATGCAGTCATCGGGGCCGAGCTCGTCTTCGAGGTGGAAGGGCGTGTAGCCCCCGGCTTCGTGGTCGTAGCCGATCACGTCGTGGGGGCAGGCGATCACGCAGCCGGCGCAGCCGGTGCAGAGCTTGGCGTCGATGACTTCGGCCTTGAGCTCCAACCACTGGTTGGTCCAGCGCGCGGTCTCTCCGGTGACGACGTCAGTCAGGGCCATTGCCCGATCCTAGGAGGAGCAGCGGTGGCGGGAAGGGAGTCGGCGCCCCGTGGTCGAGCCGATTGTGACGATCGTGTGACTGTGATCAGGTCCGGGGGCACCGGTAGATTCGTCCGCTGTGCCCAGCCCACGCCACCTTGCTCGGGCCACGCGCCGGAGCGGGCGAGACCGTCTGCTCATCGGGCTCGGCACGATGCTCACGTTGTTGTTGTTGGTGTCGGCCACCGCGGTGGGGTACCTGACGTGGCGGTACGGGCAGATCACCCGGTACCACGTCGGGATCGACATCGCCCCGGCCTCAGGACAGCCCCGGAACTACCTGCTCGTGGGTTCGGACAGCCGGGCGGGCCTGGACGAGAACGATCCGGCCAACGCGGTGTTCTTCGATGACAAGGGCACCATCACGGCCAATGGCCCGCAGCGGACCGACACGATCATGATCCTGCGAGTGGATCCGAGCAACGGGAAGGCATCGCTGCTCTCGTTCCCGCGTGACCTGTTCGTCCCCATCGCCGACACCGGTGACCGCAACCGCATCAACGTCGCCTTCACCCGCGGTCGAGAGGTGCTGATCAACACCATCCGCGAGGACTTCGGCATCCCGATCCACCACTACGTGGAGGTCAACTTCGTCGGCTTCCTCGGCCTGGTCGACGCCATCGGGGGCGTGCCCTTCTACTTCGACACCCCGGTGCGCGACAAACACTCCGGTCTCTCGATCCCCGAAGCCGGCTGCATCAAGCTCGACGCCCGCCAGTCGCTGTCGTTCGCCCGGTCCCGGTACCTCGAGTACAAGGACGCCGACACCGGGCGCTGGCGCACCGATCCCAGCGGGGATCTCGGCCGCATCAGTCGCCAGCAGGAGTTCATCCGCCGCGTCATCGCGCTGGCGGTGTCCAAGGGGCTGTCGAACCCGGCGACCCTGAACAGCCTGGTGAACGTTGCGGTCGACAACGTCGGGCTCGATCCGACCCTGAGCGTCACCGACATCCTCCGGCTGGGGAAGCGGTTCGCGTCGTTCGACGCCAACTCCCTCGCCACCTACAGCCTGCCGGCCACCCCGTTCCGGACCAGTGCCGGCGCTTCGGTCCTCCAGCTCCAGGAGCGCCAGGCCCAGCCGATCCTCAACGTGTTCCGCGGCCTCGATCCCAGCGAGGTGACCGAGGACGTCGTCGGGGTCACGGTCCTGAACGGCACGGGCGAGCCCGGATTCGCCGGCGATGTGTCGGCGGCCCTCGATGCGGTCGGCTTCGTCACCAACGAGCCCGGCAACACCGACGCCCCGGTGGCCCACTCGACCGTGTACTACGCGCCGGGGAACGAGAACGCGGCGAAGCTGGTGGCCCGACACCTGTCCGGTCCGGTGCGGTTCTCGGTCGGCGACGGGCTGGGCGAGGGAGAGGTCACCCTGGTGGCGGGCGCCGACTTCACCACCGTGCACGAGCAACTGTCACCCACCGTGCCCGAGATCCCGACGACGACGACCACGGGCGCTACCGGCAGCGACTCGTCGACCTCGGTGATTCCATCCACGACCACCACCGCGCCGATCGGGTACCTCCCCGACAGCGGCCCCGGCAACCTCTGCTCCTGAGGCGACGGCCGGGTCTGCGCCGCGACCGCCCGAGAGATCGATCAGCGGGGCTTGATGGCGGCGCCTTCGGTGAGCCAGGTCCAGGGCTTCGGGCCCGCCGCGTAGCGCGACTCGACCCGTTCGATCTCGAACCCGGCGACGCGGACCAGCTCTGCTGCGTCGCGGGTGAGGTGACATCCGTCGGCCAGACGCTTCTGCATCGGTTCGAGGCGACGCTGCCAGATGGCCACCGACGAGTCCGGCGACAGGCCGTGCTCGAGGAAGTGGAACCGCCCGCCGGGGCGCAGCACGCGCCTGACCTCGGCCAGCGCCTCCTCGACACCAGGGATCGTGCAGAGCGTGAAGGTCGAGAGGGCGCCGTCGCAGCTGCCGTCGTCGAGGGGGATTGACTCGCCGCGCAACGCGATGTGCTCGACGCGCACGTGCGAGGCGGCGATCCGCTCCTCGGCGAGGCGCCGCGCCGTCAAGGCGGGCTCGACCGCGTAGACGAGGTGCACCTCGCGCGGATAGGCGGGCAGGTTGAGGCCCGAGCCGAACCCGATCTCGACCACGGTCCCGGACAACCCGGCCGTCGCCTGCTTGCGCCACGTGCGCAGCTCGCCGGTTCCGCAGGCCCGGTCGACGAGGCGGGGTAGGACGTGCTCTCGATAGAACCCCACGGACCTTCTCCTGTCGATCGAGGTCGCTTGGCAGCGAGCGACAGGCCCGAACTGCATGCATCAAGACCTGATCCTGCACACGGCCATCGTGGCTCCGAAACCGCATGATACCAATCACCATGATTGGCACGCATCCGGCATGACGCGCGTGTCCCCGCCGCCGATGACGAGTCGGACCGTCATGCCCAGGCAGTCTGGGCGCCCCAGCTGATAGCAGAGCTCCGGGGCGCGGCGCGATGGCCGGCAGCCACGATCGATCCTCAGCTCCACCACCGAGAAGCCGTCTTCCAGCCGAGGAGGAATCCGCCGAGGGTGAGAAGGGGGACGAGGTTCCAGAGAGGGCCCTGGAGCTCCCGCGCCCACCCGCGCTGGTTTTCCAGGACCGGGTTGAGCAGCAAGTAGGTAGCTGAGGAGATGGCGAAGCCGGCGAGACCACCCGTGACGCCGCCCAGCCAGCGGCGCCTGCCACGACCGTGCGTGTCGTCTGGACCGGCGTTCCGCGCCATCAGGGTCACCTGATTCGAGGGATCAGCAGCGCAGCGCACGGTGCAGGCCCGGCGTGCGCTGCATCTCCCGTGAACTCGTCGACGTCGTCGCGGCGGCCGGTCATGTAGCGCTGGGACTGCCCTTGTGCGACTCCGCGTTCCCGCGCTGCTTGAACCGGGCCACGACGCTCTGGCGTTGGGCCTGGCGGCGGGCGGCGCGACGCCTGCCGGCGAGGAGCAGCGGGCCGGCCAGGAGCCCGGCGGTGAACGCGACCAGCAGCACCACCCAGATGTGGGCCTCGAAGTCGAACCAGAGCCATTCGAACCCGATCGAGCCCGTGTTCTGGACGATGAAGATGGCCATGGCGGCGGCTACGCCCAATCCGAGCAGGAACCCCCGGGCCAGCGGATGACCACGGGTGGACTTGTCAGCCACGTCGACCAGCCCGGCCACGTCGTCATTGGGCGTTGCTGGCTTGGACGGCTTCGCCGCGTCACGGGTGGCGGACTTCTCTGCCATGTTTCAACCGTGCTCCGGTCCACTGGCAGCGGATAGGGCCGTTCGTCCCGACGCCCATTCCGGCACCAGCTCCGACCACGCCGCACCCCCGTAGCCCGGCCACGTTGCCGGCCGCCGTACTCGAACGGCCCCGCGATGAACGTGCCGCCTGACCGACCGGGCGTTCGAGAGGCACCATGGGTCGATGGGTGACACCGACATGGCACTGGCACTGGCGATCGCGCTGCTCGTTGGTGCAGCAGGATTCCTCGCGATCGCGGAGACCAGCCTCATCCGCATGACCCCCACCCGCGCCGCTGCGCTGGTCGCGGGGGGCCGCCCCGGGGCGCGCTCGCTCCAGGATCTGGTCGCGCATCCCGACCGGTTCCTCAACACCGTGCTTCTGCTCGCGCTGGGGTGCCAGCTCGTCGCGGCCACGCTCGTCGGTCTGCTTGCCGACCGGCACCTCGGTGCCGGCGGGATCGCGGCGGCGACCACCGTGGAGGTCGTCGCGGTCTTCGTACTCGCCGAGGCGGCCCCCAAGAGCTGGGCGGTCGTCCACCGCGACCGCGCTGCGCTCCTCGCCGCCCCCGTGGCCACGCTGCTGGCGCACGCCGCGCCCTTGCGCGGTCTGTCCAGCGGGCTGCTGCGGATCGCCAACGCTCTGCTCCCCGGGCCCGGCCACCCGCACGGCCCGCTGATCTCCGAAGCCGAGCTGCTCGCCACCGCTGATGCCGCGGCGGCTGAACGGGTCATCGAGATCGAGGAACGGGAGTTCATCCACTCGGTGATCTCCTTCGGTGACGCCGTCGCCCGAGACGTGATGGTCGCCCGCACGGACATGGTCATGGTTGACGCGCAGGCCACGATCCCGGAGGCACTCGAGCTCGTTACCGCCTCGGCGCTGAGCCGCCTGCCCGCCATCGACGGCGACGCCGACCACATCGCGGGGTTGCTCTACGCCAAGGACCTCTTGGCGGCGCTCGCTGCCGGCAACCACCGAGGATCCATCCGGCCGCTGCTGCGTCCCGCGCCGGCTGTGCCCGCCACGATGCCAACTGCCGACCTGCTGCGCGAGATGCAAGCCGGCCGCTACCACATGGTGGTTCTCACCGACCAGGACGGTGGCACCGCGGGGCTTGTCACCATCGAGGACCTCCTCGAGGAACTGGTCGGCGAGATCGAAGACGAGCACGACACCGCCGAGCCAGCCGTCCAGCTCTTCCCAGGTGGCGGCGCCCGTGTCAGTGGGCGGCTTCTGGTTTCCGAGCTCGCCGAACTCATGGGCATGCGGGTGCCGGAGGGAAACTGGGTGACCGTCGCCGGGCTGGTCGCCGGACTGCTCGGCCACATCCCCACCGAGGGCGAGAGTGTCCACGTCGACGGCTACTCGCTCGTCGTCGAACTCATCGAGCGCAACCGAATCCGCCAGGTGGCCGTCACCCCCACCGGTGCCTCGACGGGTGTCGCCACGGTCACCTCGACTCGTGAGTGACCCGGAGCCATCGAGTCCGGAGACGGCAACAGTCAACCCGCCAACGCAGGTTCGGTCCTTGCCGATGTCTCGCGACATCACAGCGCGCCCCCGGCAGGACTCGAACCTGCGCACACGGCTCCGGAGGCCGGAATCGTTCGCGGTGTTTTCGCAGGTCAGAGGTGGTGTCAGACCCGGTGAGGTAGCTTCCTCCCATGGTCCTCCCAAAGGTGCCGCTCACTGGCCGGCCCTTGGCGGACGTCGCGGTCTACAGCGTGCAGAAGCGCTCGGGGGACCGCAACAAGCGGCCGTGGGTCGTGCGGTGGTCGGTCAACGGGCGCCAGCGGAGCCGATCGTTCCGCACCAAGGCCGAGGCCGACCGCTATCGGTCGGGGCTGCTGGTCGCCCAGCAGACCGGCGAGCGGTTCGACGACGAGACCGGCGAGCCGGTGTCGTGGCAGCCGCTGCCCGACCAGGTCCAGGCCCACGAGTGGTCCCGGACCTGGCTGGGGGAGCAGTGGAACGAGTGGGCGCCCCGGACCCGGGCGTCGGCCGTCGAGGCGCTCACCCGGTTGTTGCCGTTGCTCGTGCCGCCGACCGCGCCGTCGCCGCCCGACGGGCTCCGCGCCCACCTGCGGGAGTGGCTCCCGCCGGAAGGTGTCGACGACGACGAGAAGTCAGCTTCTTGGCTGGGGCAGTGGAGCCTCCAGCTCGGACAGCTCAACCGGCCCGTGCTCGCCACCGTCGACCAGGCGCTCGGTGTCGGCGACGACGGAACGCCACTCGCTCCCTCGACCGCCGGCCGGTTCCGCAAGGTGTCACGCGCCTGCATCCGCCGAGCGGTCGACCTCGGCATCCTCGACGTCGACCCGTGGCCACCGGCGCCCCGAGGTCGTTCGCAGCGCAAGGCGGGGCGGGCGAGGAGCGCTGTCTCCGTCCGTGCCCTGCCCGACCCGGACACGATGCGGCGAGCGATCGAGGCGATCCCGAACCACCAGCCGGCGAGCCGCACGTATCAGGTGATGACGGCGGTTGCCTACTACGCCGGCCTCCGGCCCTCCGAGGTCATCATGCTGCGGGCCAAGGCGCTGCACCTCCCCTCGAAGGGTTGGGGCCGCATCGACGTGACCGAGGCCGACGTGTCCTTCGACGAGCCCGGCGAACCCAAGACCGGCCCCCGTTCGGTGCCGATTCCCGAGCCCCTGGTCGCCATGCTGCGGACCTGAGTCGCCGACGGCGGATACCGCGATGACGATCTGTTGTTCCGCACCCGGGCCGGCGGTCGCCCGACGTCGTCGAACTGGTCCCGCTCCCTGCGACGGGCGTTGGAGAAGATCGACCGCCCACCCATGCGGATCTACGACTGCCACCATGCGGCCGCCACTACCTGGCTCACCGCCGGCGTCCCGCTCGGCGAGGTCGCCAAGCGCATGGGTCACAGCGTCGAGACGCTGGTATCGACCTACGTCGGCGCCCTCGACGGCGACGAGACCGTGGCCAACCAGCGCATCGACACCGTCCTCGGCAAGAAGGTCGCTCGCCGGAAGTCAGGTAGGAAGGGCTGAGCATGCCGAGGCAATGGCCGAAGGTTCTCCCCCACGACGTCCGCGAGCGCGACGAGCCACCGCTCGACGATGACGCTCTGCTCGTTCGTGGCGGCCAGTTCCGGATCGCGCACGTGCTCTCCCGAGCAGAGGCATGCGAGCGTCGGCTCGGTTTCCCCGGCGTGTCGGTCGCTCATGCCGCGACCGGGCTCCTGGTCGACCTGTGCGAGCTCAGCCCTCGATTGCTCGACTACGACGAGTGCTCGACGACGACCGCCGGCCAGGTCCGTGAGCACTTCGAGATCGCCGCGACCGGCGCGTCGCCACACTTCTCGATCGTCCTGCCGGCGGCGGATCTGGTGTCGGTGCGCGTGCTCAGGGACCTGTTCCAGATGGGCATCGCCCTACCCAGACCTCCGACCGACCGGTAGCCTGGTCGAGAAGGTGATGACCATGACTCCCGACCTGTGGGCCGATTACAACCAGATCGACGACGACGGACATGTCGTCGCCTACCTGGAGGACATCGTGCGCCCGGAGCACGTCGTGGTGGGCGCGACGGTTGTTGTTGCGGACCCCGAAGCCAAGGCGCACAGCGCCGTCGTGGCGGGCATCTCGCCGCAGGGGACCGTGGCCCTCGATGTCGACTGGGCCAGCAAGCCGGTTGGTGCTCGACCCGAATCGGCGACGGCATAGTCGCGCTGGCCTAGAGCGAGATGCCGAGATCCTGGCCGAGCGTGCGCTCCGACGAGGACTGCGGGAGGCGGTCAAGGCGCTCGGTCATCGAGAACGTGCCTGCCCTCAACACCGAGTGGCTCATCTCTGTCGTGTCCGCCAACAGGCCGACCGCGCCATAGAGAACCTTGCCTTGACACACCTACGTGCATCAGTAGGTGCGGCTTCGCCGCCCATCAAGGTAACTTTGGTTCGTGGACCCGGTGATCCTGGCCAGCGCCCGGAAGCACGGGGTCGAAGACCACGACATCCTGCACGCCTACCGAAACCCGATCCGAGTGTTCGAACTCGACGACCTCACGATGCTCATCGGCCCCGACCAGTCCGCTCGACTGCTCGAGATCGGAGTCGCACAGGCGGAGTCCATCGACTTCGTCGTACACGCGATGGTCGCCCGCCC
>CAVSRP010000001.1:0-45933 GCA_963730345.1 uncultured Acidimicrobiaceae bacterium | reverse complement strand
CCGGCCTCTACATGCTCCACCGCCTGCGCCGGTCGAACCTCTCGGCCGTGGTGCTGGAAGCGGCCGATGACGTCGGCGGCACCTGGTACTGGAACCGGTACCCGGGCGCCCGCTGCGACATCCAGAGCGTCGACTACTCGTACAGCTTCGACCCCGAGCTGGACGAGGAGTGGGCGTGGTCGGAGAAGTACGCGACGCAGCCCGAGATCCTCCGGTACGTGAACCACGTGGCCGACAAGCACGACCTGCGGCGCGACATCCGTTTCGAGACCCGGGTCGACGCCGCGGCGTGGGACGACGGCGCCCGCCGGTGGACCGTCCGCACCCACGGCCCCGACGGGGCCGGCACCATCACGTGCCGCTACTACGTGATGGCCACCGGGTGTCTGTCGATGCCCAAGGAGCCCGACATCGCCGGCATCGACCGCTTCGCCGGGCCGGTGTACGCCACCAGCCGCTGGCCGCACGAGGGGGTCGACTTCACCGGTCTGCGGGTCGGCGTGATCGGCACCGGTTCGAGCGGGATCCAGTCGATCCCGATCATCGCCCGCCAGGCCGCCCAGCTCACCGTGTTCCAGCGGACCCCCAACTTCTCGTTCCCCGCCCACAACGGGCCGGTGCCCGAGGACAAGCAGGAGGCGATCCGGACCCGGCGCGACGAGTACCGGGAAGAGGCCCGGTGGTCGGGCATCGGCGTACCGGCCGAGCCGCCGACCGAGGGGGCCTTCGAGCTCGCGGACGAGGAGCGCAAGCGGCGACTCGAACGGGTGTGGGAGCGGGGCGAGCTGGTCGCCATCGGCAGCGCGTTCCGCGACTGGCTGGTCAGCCCGGCCGCCAACGCAGTGCTCGCCGACTTCGTCCGAGACAAGATCCACTCGATCGTCGACGATCCCGCCACCGCCGAGCTGCTCTGCCCCACCGACCACCCGGTCGGAGCCAAGCGACCCTGCCTCGACACCGGCTACTACGAGACGTTCAACCTCCCCCACGTGCGGCTCGTCGATCTGCGAACGACGCCCATCGAATCGGTCACCGAGACGGGGATCGACATCGCCCACCCCGCGGGCGATCCCGGCGGCACCGAGTCGTTCGAGTTCGACGCCATCGTGCTCGCCACCGGCTTCGATGCCATGACCGGCGCCATCGTCAACGTCGACATCACCGGGCGCGACGGCGTGACCATCGCCGACAAGTGGGCCCACGGCCCCGAGACCTACCTCGGTCTCATGAGCGAGGGCTTCCCCAACCTGTTCATGATCACCGGGCCCGGGAGCCCGTCGGTGCTGTCGAACATGATGGTGTCGATCGAGCAGCACGTCGACTGGATCGCCGACTGCATCGACGACCTGCACGACCACGGCCTCGACGTGATCGAACCGACTCCGACGGCCGAGTCGGCGTGGGTGCAACACGTCAACGACCGGGCCGACATCACCCTCTACCCTCACGCCAACTCGTGGTACATGGGCGCCAACGTGCCGGGGAAGCCCCGGGTGTTCCTGCCCTACGTCGGCGGGGTCGGGCGCTACCGGCAGGTGTGCGACGAGGTCGTCGAGCAGGGCTGGCTCGGGTTCCGGCGATCGGGCCCCGAGGGGCCGAGCGAGGTCCACGACGGGGTGATCTGCCGGCTCCAGCCCGATGTGGAGATCGTCCTCGAGGTCTACGCGGAGCTCGGCGTGCCCTCCTACGAGGAGCTGCCGGTGGCCGACGCCCGCGCCCTGTCGGTGGCGGCCGATGGCCAACGCCCACCCGGCCCCGAGGTGGGCGAGATCGTCGACGGCACCTTGCCGGGGGCCGAGGGCGACCTCGCCTATCGGCTCTACCGGCCGCCCACGCCCGGGCCGCACCCGATCGTGGCCTACTTCCACGGTGGCGGATGGGTGCTGGGCAGCGCGATCTCCGACGACCCGCTGTGCCGTGACCTGTGCGTGCGATCGGGGGCGATCATCGTCTCGGTCGACTACCGCCACGCCCCCGAAGCCCGTTTCCCCGCCGCGGCCGACGACGCCTTCGCCGCCGTCGGGTGGATCGCCGACCACGTCGCCGAGCTCGGCGGCCTGCCGGGTCAGCTGGCGGTGTGTGGGTGGAGCGCGGGCGGCAACCTGGCCGCGGTGACCTGCCAGCGAGCCCGCGATGCCGGGGCTCCGCACATCAGCGCTCAGGTGCTGATCTGCGCGGTGACCGACTGCGACTTCGAGCGGCCGAGCTACGTCGAGAATGCCGAGGGCTACCTGCTCACCCGGTCGCTCATGGAGTGGTTCTGGGGCCACTACGCCGACCCCGACGATCGCACCGATCCCCGCGCCTCACCGCTGCGGGGCGAGCTGTCGGGTCTGCCCCCCGCCCTGGTGGTGACGTGCGAGTTCGACCCGCTGCGCGACGAGGGTGCCGCCTACGCGGAGGCACTGGCGGCCGCCGGCGTCCCGGCGCGGCACCGGCCGTGCCGGGGTCAGATGCACACGTCGATCCCTGCGGTGGACGTCATCATCTCGGCCGCGCCGATCCGGGCCGAGATCGCGGCCGAGCTGTCGACGATGCTCGGAGTGGCCGAGGCGACCACCGTCTGAGCGGCGCCCGGCGCCCGGAGCCCGGTCACCCGGGGCCGGTCAGATGGCGATCTCGCTCTTGGTGCGGCCGTGGCTCGACCAGTGCGAGTCGGTGCGGTTGCGCCGGAACGGCTCGGGCTTGTCGTCGTCGGCGAGCCGATCGGTCTCCAACCACAGGCGCTTGAGGTGGCGGATCTTCCCCGCCGAGCGGTCGTCCTCGTAGCCCATGCGGGCGTGGAGCACGTGGTAGTTGTTCACCAACTGGGCGTCGCCGGGCCGCATCGTCATCGAGACGTGGTGGTCGGGCTCGGCGCAGAGGGCGTCGACCATGTCCATGGCGGCGCGGGTCTCGGCCGAGATCGCGGGGGCGTCGTCGTGGCGGCGGCTGGCCTCGATGTAGGGGCGGATGTAGCGGACGAAGAGACGGTCCTTGCACCGGCTGAAGACCGGCATCTCGTACCAGCCCTTGGCGCCGGGCGCCTGCTCCCCACGGAAGTCGTAGGGCAGGGGCGCGTAGAGGGCGGCGGCCAGCTCGGGAGCCGTGCGCACCATCTCGTTGTGGATGCTGACCACGTTGGCCACCAGGCTCTCGCCGCCCCGAAGGCCGGGGTCGAGGCACAGCAGGCCGACCAGGTCGGAGCCGTCGGAGTGGAACGGGAACGGCACGCCTCCGATCTCGTTGCCCCGGGAGGTGGGGTCGTCGACCGCCTTGCCCTGGTCGGTGACGTCGCCGAGCAGGTGGCCCTTGGCGTTCTGGGGCCAGGGCTCGCCGACGTGGGTGCCGATCCCCCAGTACATGGCCGCGACCTGGTCCTTGGTGTAGCCCTCGACCGGGATGCCCCGCAGCAGGGTCACGCCGCGGCCGTCGATGAGGTCGTCGGTGAGCTGGGCCAGCACCGGCCCGAGTGTGGGCAGGGGGAAGTCGTCGCGGGTGATGTCGAGGACGTCGTCGGTGCGTGCCTCGGCGTGGGCGAGTGCGGCCTCGACCTCGGCGACCTGGTCGGCGGTCAGCTCGTGGACGTAGCCGTCGCCGAGCGAATGGCGGGTCCACTCGCAGTGGACCTCGAGCGGTTCGAGGTCGGCGGGATCGATGCTCATGACGATGCTCCCTGGGGGACGGTGACGGAGGCGAGGGCGGGGATGACCTCGGTGGTGAACAGCTCGGTGGCGGTACGGGCGTCGTCGCGGTCGGCACCGAAGGTGGAACCCACCACCACGACCCGGTCGATGCCCAGCTCGGCGAGTCCACCCAGCCGCTCGATGCACCGCTCGGGCGGGCCGACCACCGCGAAGCGGTCGACGAACTCGTCGTCGAGGGCCACGGTGTGCTCGGCAGTGTTGCGGAGGTGCACGGTGGAGTCGTAGCGCCGGCCCACCTCGGCCACCACCTCCTTGTCGTGCTCACCCAGACCGGCGCCGGTGGAGCCGGGCATGGCCGAGAAGTGGGCGAAGGCGGCCACGCCGCCGGCGATCATGCCCCGGGCCGTGTCGGCATCGGGGTGGCAGCCGACGTTGACGTAGGCGCCGAAGCCGATCTCGGCCGGGTCGCGACCGGCCTCGGTCGCCGCGGCCCGGACGAGCTCGATCGCCCAGGCCAGCCGGTGGGGATCGGCGCCGACGGCGAGGGTCACCCGGTCGGCCACCGCGCCCCCGAGGGCGAGCACCCGCGGACCGGACGCGGCCAGGTCGAGGGGCACCTTGGGCTGCCTGGTGCGGTCCAGCCAGCGCAGCTGGCTGGCGAACCCGTCGATGTCGACGGCGTCGCCGGACAGGTAGGCCTGGACCTGGCGCAAGCGAGCGCCGAACGGCTCGACCGGCATGGGCGGCAGCCCGAGGTGGAACAGCGCGGTGTCGCCCCGGCCGACGCCCAACACGAACCGACCGCCCGACTCCTCCCCGACGGTGACGGCGATGCACGCCAGCGCAGCGGGGTGGCGGGTGTGGAGGTTGGCCACACCGGTGGCGAACCGGAGACGTGTGGTGGCCCGGGCGGCGAGAGCGACGGCCACGAACGGATCGCCGATCAGGTTCTGGGAGTCGGTGAAGGTCACGCCGGACCAGCCCTGCTGCTCGATGCGCTCGGCCTGACGCTCGGCCGTGCCGACCTCCGGCGTCCGTGTGGTCCACAGCTCCAACGATCGTCCCCCTTCGACGGCTCGCCACCGTACTGCGACCGTCGCGGGCATGGCAGGGCCGGCGGCTCGTCGGCAGGGGCCGGCCTGATCTGCGACGATGTCGACATGCAGGTCAGCCTGACGTTCGACAACGGCCCGTGGCCCGGCGTGACCGATCAGGTACTCGACGTGCTGGAGAACCGGGCCGTGGTCGCCACCTTCTTCGTGGTCGGATCGATGCTGGAGCGCGACGGCGGCCGCGCCCTCGCCGAGCGGGCCCGGACCGAGGGGCACTGGATCGGCAACCACACCTGGTCGCACTCCACTCCGCTCGGCGCCAACCCGGACCCGGCCTACGCCGAGGCCGAGATCGAGCGCACCCAGGAGCTCATCGGCGATCTCGCCCACCCGCGTCGCTGGTTCCGGCCGTTCGGCCAGGGCGGCCACATCACCCCCGACCTGCTGAGCCCGGCATCGGTCGATGTCCTCGAGCGGGGCGGCTACTCGTGCGTGCTGTGGAACACGGTCCCGCGCGACTGGGAGGACACGTCGGGCTGGGTCGACACCGCGCTGCACGAGGCCACGCTGCTCGACCACGCAGTCGTGGTCGTCCACGACCTGCCCACCGGGGCCATGGACCACCTCGGCCGGTTCATCGACGGGGTCAACGAGCGGGGCGGAACCTTCGTCCAAGAGTTCCCCGCCGACGTGATCGCCATCGACCGGGGCCATCCCGGCGACCTGCGCGGCATCGTCCACCCGTGAGCACCGCCCGAGCGCCCCGCCCGTCGCGGCTGCACCACCACGCCTACGTCTCGGCCGACCTCGAGGCCACCCGCGTGTTCTACGAAGACGTGGTCGGGCTCCCGCTGGTGGCCACCTGGTGCGAGGCGGGCGGCGACGCCCACGCCAGCCTGGCGCGGTGGCTCGGCGGCGACCACGCCGACACCAACCCCTACCGGCCCCACTGACCGCGGCCGCTCAGCGGGCGACGGCCTGGCGCTCGGCCACGGTCATCGGGAACCGGGTGGTGCGACTGGCGTCGGCGAGCTGGCCGCCGGTGCCGTCGGAGGCGGTCCACGAGATCGACCAGATGATGGTGGCGGTGGCGTCGTAGGCGCCGCGCGACTGGTAGGTGTGGCGGCAATCGGTGTGCTGGGTGGCCTCGGGCTGGGAGTCGTCGTAGGCGACGCCGGGACCGTCGCAGGTCACCACCGTGCCGTCGCCCATGTCCCACGTCACCGACTGGGGAGTGGCGGTGGCGGTGACCGACAACCCGGGCCCGCCGCCCACGCCGGCGATGGCCGCGGTGGCGGTGAGCGGCTGCCAGGCCGCCGGGTCGAGCCACATCCACGTGTCGATCCCCACCATCTGGTTGCGGGTAACGGCCGGGCTGGTGTGCGGTTCGGGATAGACCAGCGGGAGCTCGTCCCGAGCCCGCGCCGCGAGGTCGCCGGCGCTGATGACCGAGACGCCGGGTTGGTAGAAGAACAGCCGGCTCACCACCTGCTGGGCGCCGGCGTCGTCGCACAGCAACCAGTAGCCGACGTTCTCCTGCAGGCCGGTGGCCACGTCGCCCACCGCGAACTGGACCGTGTCGGGCCGCAGATCGTGGATGGCGCAGTCGAGGCGCCCGCCCCGGGGCGCGGGCTGCGTCAACGACCCGTCCCGGCCGACGATCAACACCACCGACCCATCGTCGTTCTGATCCGGACGTTTGAATTCTCGTCCTCCCGACGCTGACGCCGGCGGTCGATAATCCGAGTGCGCAGATCACTACCGTACCGCAGCTACGAATCGGTCGCATCGTGGCTCTCCTTCGGCCAGATCGCGAAGGTCAGTGGCCTTCCACCTGCCGTCGATGAACTTGAAGTCATTGCGCTGTCCCAACACCTCGACTGCGTCGTTCGACGACTTCACCGGTGCGACCTCATATACGACCAGACCGTCGATTGTGCACTCGAAGACGACAGCATCGGTCGGCGACTGAATCACGGTTCGGTCGATGGTGGGTCTGAACCGACTCGCATCATCGGGAAGCCGGATTGCCTCGCCGCCCGCGATCAACTTGGACACGCCGTCCAGCACACCCTCCTTGGCCCGGCCAGTGAAGTACTCGTCGATGAGCGGGTTGGTGACGTCGGGATCGCCGGCAATCTCGACGAAGGCGTCCCACTGGTCGTAGAAGGCCTGCTCGACGGCGGCCGCGGGGTCTTCGGTCGTGGTGGTGGGGGCGGCGGTGGTCGAGGTGGTGGTGGGCTCGGTGGCCGGGACGGTGGCGCTCGACGGGTCGTCGGCGCCGCCACCGCAGGCCGCGGCGACCAGGGCGAGGCCGACCAGCACTGTCCCGATCCGCTTGGTTCGCACGGTGCCCCCGTCCGCCGGTGAAAGTATTCGAAAAGGTACGAAACGGATCGCCGCCCGTCAACCCCACGACGCCCGTCATCGGGAGATTCGACGGCGCGGCAGTGGTCTCCTCGTCGACGCATAGGCGGATCACGGCGTCGACGGCCGGATCCGCCCAACCGACCTCGTCGCGGTGCTGGTTGTCGCTCTGACGTGGCGCTTTGCGGACCCCCGCTCCCGACACTGTGGAACACTTCGGGTACGACCACCGTCCGAGGGGGACCAGCTGTGTCGACCACGACCACGACCACGACCCGCCACCACCACCCTGGCCGTCACACCGATCTCGCCGTCGATCGGCGCCGAGATCCGGGGCGTCGACCTGGCCACAGCCGACGACGCGCTCCACGCCGCCATCCACCAGGCAATGCTCGACCACAAGGTGCTCGCCATCCGCGGCCAGGGCCACCTCACCCCCGACCAGCACAAGGCGTTCGCCCGGCGCTGGGGCGAGCTCGACATCCACGGCTACGCCCCGGCCATCAGCGACGATCACCCCGAGATCCTCGACATCCACAACCGGGGCAAGCGCTACACGATCACCGAGGCGTGGCACACCGACGTCACGTGGAAGCCGAAGCCACCGCTCACCAGCCTGCTGCTGGCCCGGGAGATCCCACCCACCGGCGGTGACACCATGTTCACCAACCTCGAGCTGGCCTACGACTCGCTGTCCGACGGCATGAAACAGATGCTCGATCCGCTCAAGGCCCTCCACGGCCCGCCCGACGTCTTCATGAAGATGAGCGGCAAGGAGTCGACCGAGTGGGTGACCCACCCGGTGATCCGTACCCACCCCGAGACGGGGAGCAAGTGCATCTACGTCAACGTCGCGTTCACCAAGCACTTCGAGCACATGACCGTGGCCGAGAGCCGGCCGTTGCTCGAGTGGCTCTACGAGCGCTGCCACCGCCCCGACTTCACCTGCCGCATCCAGTGGGAGCCGGGCACGTTGGTCATGTGGGACAACCGCTGCACGCAGCACTACGCCATCCACGACCACGGCGACGCGGTGCGGAACATGCACCGGGTGACCGTGCTCGATCCGCTCGCACCCGCCTGAACCGGACAAACGCGTACAACGCGGCTTCGCCATCGGCCGGATCCGACGATTTCGCCGATCTGACCCTCAGGTAACGGCCGGTCTGCGCCGAAGTTACCGAAGTGAACGGGAGGCTCCTCCACCTCGGCAACGAGGACGCGCGACGCGGCGCGTCGCGCTCGTTCCTCGCCGGGGGTCTGGCCCTGTGTGCCGTCGTCGCGGTCGCGGGCGAGCCGCTCCGGGGCTGGCTCCTCGTGGCCCTCATCGCCGCCGCCGCGTTGGCCGGCGCGGTCTCGCTTCGGGCCGACCCGGACCGGCGCAACCCGACCTGGTTCTTCACTGCGGGCGCCGTCCTCCTCATACCGGCGTACGTGCTCTGGTACCCCGCGCGCCTGCACTGGCACCTCGAGTTCGGCTCCCCTTCGATCACGGACTGGCTCTTCCTCGCCGGCTACGCCGGCTTCCTTGCCGGGCTCGCCGTGCTCATCGGGCTACGGAACCGGGCCGGACGCGAGATCGACGTGCTCGACAGCTTGATCATCGGCATCGGTCTCGGCGTCCTCGTCTGGGTCGTCTTCATCGACCCCTACCTCAACGACGACACCATGAGCATGGCCGCCAAGCTCGTCGCCATCTCGTACACGGTCGTCGACCTGCTGCTGCTGGGGGCGCTGGTCCGGATGCTGGTCCAGGACGGCATCGCATCGGCGGGCGACAAACTCCTCACCGGCTGGGTGTCTGCCCAGCTGGTGGCCGACCTCTACTACTCGGTGACCACCCTGCGAGGGACGTTCACCCTCGCCAGCCCGGCCGCGGTCGGCTATTGCGTGTCGTTCGTGTTCCTCGGATCGGCGTTGCTGCATCCGTCGACGACGATCCCGCCATCGGCTCGCCGGCCCGTGCCGCTGTCGGGCTTCCGGCGCTTCGCCGTGGTCGTTCCCGCCACGCTCATCGCCCCCGGCGTCCTGATGGTGCTCGGAACCAAGGTGGGGAGTCCGGAGATCGCCATCGTCGCCGTCCTGTCCGCCGCGCTGTTCGCATTGGTGCTGCTCCGGGTGTGGCATCTGATGGTCGATGTCGAGGAGCACCAGCGCACCCAGCGCAAGCTCACCGCATCCATCGAGCAACAGCAGCGGCGCACCGACGAGAACCGGGCCCTGCTGGCCACGTTGCGCGAGCGCCAGATGCTCGCCGAGCGTCTGTCCCGGATCCAGCGGAAGATCTCGACCCGCGCCCCCCTCCAGGAGGTGCTCGACGCCATCACCCAGGGAGCGGCCGAGCTGCTCCACGACGACGTCGCCGCCCTGCGGCTCGTCGACGAGGACGACCCCAGGACGATGGTCATGGTGGCCTCGGTCGGCGTCGACGACGAGATCATTCGCAACCAGACCCGACTCCCGGTGGGTGAGGGCGTCGGAGGCCGAGCCATCGTCGACAACCGGCTCTGCATCCAGGACAGCTACGGCGACTGGGACGGAGCCATCTCGGCGTTCGTCAGCGGCGGGCTGCAGACCGCGATGGCGGCGCCGGTGCGCCTGGGCCCCAACGCCATCGGCAGCCTGGTGGTCGCCACCCACGATGCGGGCCGGCGCTACTCGGCGGCGGAACAGGATGCGCTGACCAGCTTCGCCGAGCACGTGGGCCTCGCCCTCAACGACAACCGATCCGTACAGGCGCTCAATGACGCCCTCGAGCGTGCCGTGCACCAGGCCATGCACGACGAGCTGACCGGCCTGCCCAACCGCGCCTGCTTCTACGACCGGACCGAACAGGCCCTCCGCCTCGGCCGGCGGGAAGACACCACCACCGCGGTGCTGCTGTTCGACCTCGACCGGTTCAAGGAGATCAACGACACGCTCGGCCACCGCTACGGCGACCGGGTCCTGCAGGCGATCGGCCCGCGCATCATCCCCCTGCTCCGTGAATCCGACACCCTCGCCCGGCTCGGGGGCGACGAGTTCTGCGTGCTCCTGCCCAACACCGACGGCCTCGACGCCGCGATGCAGGTGGCCGAGCGCATCACGCTGGCACTCGAGGACCCGATCGAAGTGGACAGCACGACCCTGGTCGTGGCGGCCAGCTGCGGCGTGGCGGTGGCACCCCACCAGGGCGATACCGCCGACCTGTTGCTCCAGCGGGCCGACGTCGCCATGTACCTGGCCAAGACGTCGCACCTGAGCGTGGCCGCCTACGAGGACCGGCTCGACCGCAACACGCCGGATCGCCTCGCGCTGGTGAGCGACCTGCGCCGGGCGATCGCCAACGACCAGCTCGTCCTCCACTTCCAGCCGCAGATCTCGATGGGAACCGGCGCCATCCAGGGCGTGGAGGCCCTGGTCCGCTGGCAGCACGACCAGCGCGGCCTGCTCGGGCCCGAGGCGTTCATCGGGATCGCCGAGGACACCGGGCTCATCCATCAGATCACCAGCTGGGTCCTCGACGAGACCCTCCACCAGCTCGGGCGCTGGCTGGCCGATCCCGACCTCCGGCTCGGCGACGACTTCACCGCGGCGGTGAACGTGTCGACCCACAGCCTCCTCGACGAATCCTTCGCCATCGAGGTGGCGGTCGCGCTGGAACGACTCGGCATCCCGCCCCACCGTCTCCTGCTCGAGATCACCGAGACGACGATCATGGCCGATCCCGCCCGTGCCCAGTGCGTGCTCGACCGCCTCGCCGCGCTCGGGGTCCAGTTCGCCATCGACGACTTCGGCACCGGCTACTCGTCGCTCGCGTCACTCCGGGATCTGCCCGTTCACCACCTCAAGATCGACAAGTCGTTCGTGCAGCGCATGCACGAGGACCCGGACGACGCCACCATCGTGCGATCGGTCATCGAGCTCGGGCACACGCTCGGTCTCCACACCATCGCCGAAGGGGTGGAGACGACCACCGTGTGGGAGCTGCTCAGCGCCCTCGGCTGCGACTCCGCGCAGGGCTACCTGGTCGCCCGCCCCATGCCCGCCGCCGACGTGGCGGCCTGGCTGAACATCGGCTACCGGGTGCTCGGGTTCGTGAGCTGACCCACGCCCCGCCCGCATGGGACAAATGTCCCTCGTTGTTGGGACCTTCGGGTGAGCGGGGCCAACCATCCATCTGCCACGCTGCAGGAGACGGAGGTGGTGCCGGATGGCAACGCGATGGGTATACGGCTTCGAGGATCTCGAAGCAGCCAAGGCGGCGGTCGACGACGACTGGGACCGCGTTCGCGGTCTGCTCGGCGGCAAGGGAGCGAACCTCGCCGACATGGCGTCCTTGGACATCCCGGTCCCCCCCGGGTTCACCATCACCACCGAGGCGTGCAACGCCTTCACCGCCGGCGGCGGTGAACTGCCCGCGGGCCTGTGGGACGAGGTCGTCGACGCCATGCACGTCGTGGAGAAGGCGGCCGATCGGGACTACGGCTCGGACGACAACCCGTTGCTGGTCTCGGTGCGCTCCGGGGCCAAGTTCTCGATGCCCGGGATGATGGACACCGTCCTCAACGTCGGCATGAACGACCACGTCGCCGAGGCGATGATCGCCAAGACCGGCGACGAGCGCTTCGTGCTCGACTCGTATCGCCGCTTCGTGCAGATGTACTCGATCGTGGTGCTCGGCCTCGACAGCGAACCGTTCGAGCACGTGCTGCGCGAGCAACGACACCAGCACGACGTGTCCAATGACGCCGACCTGCCCGTCGACGCGCTCCGCACCACCGTCGAGTCGTTCCTCGAACAGGTCCAGCGCCGGTCGAGCACCCCGTTCCCCACCGATCCCATGGAGCAGCTGCGCCTGGCCATCGAGGCCGTGTTCCGCTCGTGGAACAGCAAGCGGGCCATCGACTACCGCAAGGCGTCGGACATCCCCGACGACCTCGGGACCGCGGTGAACGTGGTGGCGATGGTGTACGGAAACACGGGGGACCGCTCGGCCACCGGCGTCGTCATGTCCCGTGACGCCAACACCGGCGCACCGCAGCTCGAGGGCGACTACCTGATCAACGCCCAGGGCGAGGACGTGGTGGCCGGGAACCGACCCACCAAGCCCATCGCCGAGCTGGCCGACGACCTGCCCGAGGCCGCAGCCCAGCTGGCCGAGATCGCCCGGCGGCTCGAGCAGCACTACCGCGACATGCAGGACATGGAGTTCACCATCGAGGAGGAGCGGCTGTGGCTGCTCCAGACCCGCAACGCCAAGCGCACGGCTCAGGCCGCGGTGCGCATCGCGGTCGAGCAGGCCAACGAAGGGCTGATCACCCGGGCCGAGGCGGTCCAGCGGGTCACCCCGCAACAGATCGACGTGTTCCTCCATCCCCAGTTCGCCGCCGACCACCTCGCTGGCCTCACTCCCGTGGCCCACGGACTCAACGTGTCGCCCGGCGCCGCCGTGGGCATGGTCGCCCTCGACCCCGACCTGGCCGAGCGGTGGGCCGCCGAGGGACGCGACGTCCTGCTGGTCCGCCACGAGACCAAGCCCGACGACGTCCATGGCATGCTCGCCGCGGTCGGCATCCTCACCTCCGCCGGCGGACGGACCAGCCACGCTGCCCTCGTCGCCCGTCAGTTCGGCAAGCCGGCGGTGACGGGGGCCGCGGCGATCGAGATCGACCTCAACTCCCGGTCGTTCTCCGTCGGCGACACCGTCGTCCACGAGGGCGACTGGGTGTCGATCGACGGCACCACCGGCGAGATCTATGTGGGCGAGGTCCCGACCGTCGCCCCCGATCTCGACAACGAGTGGCTCACCACCCTGCTCGGCTGGGCTGACGGGTTCCGCACCCTCGGGGTGCGGGCCAACGCCGACGAGCCGGCCGAAGCCGCCCGCGCCCGCTCCTACGGCGCCAGTGGCATCGGCCTGTGCCGCACCGAGCACATGTTCTTCGATCCCGAGCGGCTGCCCCTCGTCCAGCGGATGATCACCGCACCCACCCTCGTCGAACAACGCGAGGCGATCGACGCCCTGCTCGAGTTCCAGCGGGAGGACTTCGTCGGCATCTTCGAGGCCATGGACGGCCTCCCGGTCATCATCCGCCTGCTCGACCCGCCGCTGCACGAGTTCCTCCCGAGCTGGGAGGAACTGCACCGCAAGACCACCGACCTGCAGCTCCGATTGGCCCACGCCGCCGACCTCGCCACCGTCGAGACCCTGGTCGACGAGCTGTCCGAGACCCGGTCGATGCTCAACCGGGTCGAGGCCCTCCACGAGTCCAACCCGATGCTCGGCCTGCGCGGCGTGCGGCTCGGGATCAAGATGCCCGACCTCACCCGGATGCAGACCCGAGCGATCATCGAGGCCGCCCTGCGAGTGGCGGCCGACGGCGGAGATCCCCAGCCCGAGATCATGGTCCCGCTGGTCAGCCACGCCAACGAACTGGCCCGCCAACGCCAGCTCATCGAGGAGACGGCCGAGGCGGCGATGGACGCGGCCGGGCAGCGGATCGAGTACCAGATCGGGACGATGATCGAGGTGCCCCGCGCCGCCCTCACCGCCGATGCCATCGCCGAGCACGCCGATTTCCTGTCGTTCGGTACCAACGACCTGACCCAGACGACGTTCGCTATCAGCCGCGACGACGCCGAGTCCTCGTTCCTGCTCGACTACCTGGCCGAGCGCATCCTGACCGAGAACCCGTTCGCGTCCATCGACCCCGACGGTGTCGGTCGACTCATGCGGATCGCGCTCGAGGGCGCCCGCTCGACCAAGGCCGACATCAGCACCGGGGTGTGCGGCGAGCACGGCGGCGACCCCACGTCGATCGCCATGTGCCACGCCATGGGCCTCGACTACGTGAGCTGCTCGGCCTACCGCATCCCGGTCGCCCGCCTCGCGGCCGCCCAGGCCGCGCTGGCGAGCGACGGGTGACTGCGGACGACGACGCGCCTGCCCACAGTGAGGAGTGGGTCCAACGGATCCTGAGCCAGCTCACCGACGTGGTGCTCGTGTTCGACTCCGCCGGGGAGATCACCTACATCACGCCGTCGATCACCAGGCTCAACGGCACCGACGACTCCATCCACGTCGGCACCAGCGCCTTCGGTGACGTCCACCCCGACGATCTCGAAGAGGTGACCAGCGCGCTGGCGACCCTCCTCGACGATCCCGAGTCCGAAGTCCGGGTCACCTTCCGGCTCAAGCACGTCGACGGTCATTACGTGTGGGTCGAGGCCATCGCCACCAACGGCCTGGTCGACCCGGCCGTGCGCGGCATCATCGCCACCGTCCGCGACATCACCACCCTCAAGCAGGCGGAGCAGATGTTCCGCGGGCTGGTCGAGGCCGCACCCGATGCCATGGTCCTGGTCGACCGCTCGGGATCGGTGGTCCTCGCCAACGAGCGAGCCGAACAGTTGCTCGGCTGGGCCCCGCGGGAGCTGATCGGCAAGCCGATCGAGACCCTGATCCCCGAGAGCGTGCGCGCCGACCACGTGCAACACCGCACCGCGTTCGTGGCCGCGCCCCGCCGTCGCCGGATGGGGCAGGGCATCGAGCTGGTGGCGCGGCATCGCGACGGCCACGAAGTCCCCGTCGAGGTCAGCCTGAGCCCCCACGAGACCCATCTGGGCCTCCTGGTGTCAGCGGCCATCCGCGACATCACCGACCAGCGTGAGACACGGCGCGCCCTGGAGGCCGCGCTGGCGGGTGAGCAGGAGGTGGTGCGGCGGCTCGAGGACGCCAACGAGCTCAAGGCCGGGTTCGTGTCGACGGTGGCCCACGAGCTGCGCAACCCGCTCACCACGATCGGTGGCTTCGCTCACCTGATCGAGCAGGCCGCGGCATCCGACCCGACGAACCCCCAGATCCCGATGCTGGCCGGCCGCATCTCGGCCAACGCCACCCGGCTGCTCGACATGATCGACCAGCTGCTCCGCTTCTCCCGGCTGGAAGCCGGCCACGGCGACTTCGACCTCGAGTCGCTCGACCTCACGCGAGCGCTCCAGCAATCGATCGACCTGCTCGGCGACGCCCTCACCGAGCACACCGTGCATGTCGAGGTTTCGCCCGGACTGACGGTGTGGGCCGACGCCGACGGCCTCGCCAACGTGGTCCGGAACCTGTTGGGCAACGCGGCCAAGTTCGCGCCCGAAGGAACCACCATCACCATCGGGGCGCTCGACACCGACGAGGGCGTCGTGGTGTCGGTGACCGACGAGGGGCCGGGCGTTCCGGTGGACCGAGCCGAGCAGATCTTCGAGCAGTTCGAGCAGACCGATCTCGGGCGAGCCAAGGGTGGCACCGGCCTCGGCCTGAGCATCGCCCAACGCTACGTCGAGCTGCACCACGGGCGGATCTGGATCGACCGCGCCCACCGCGACGGCGCCCGGTTCTGCTTCCTGCTGCCGCACCAGGTCTGAGCAGTCGGTGCGGATCCACTCCGAGCGTCGCTACTGCTTCCCGGCCGGGCCCACCGCCTTCTGGGACGCGCTCGACGACACCGAGTCCTGGCCCAGGTGGTGGCCGTGGTTGCGCCGGTTCGAAGGTGCGCCCCTGGTCGCCGGCAGCCAGCTCCGGGGACGGGTGAAGCCGCCGCTGCCCTACTCGATCGCCGTCCGGCTCCACGTCCGTGAGGCGATCGCTCCTCGACTGATCGTCGCCGACGTCACCGGCGACATCACCGGCGAGGCTCGACTCGACGTGGTCGAAGACGGCTCGGGGTGCGAGGTGCACCTCCGGTCGTCGCTGGAGCCGACCCATCCCGGCCTGCGAGCCGTCGCCGGCGTCATCCCCGTCGTGGCCCGGTTCGGCCACGACTGGGTGCTGGACGCCGGCGCCCGGCAGTTCCGGGCCCGGGCGTTCTGACCCCCCAACTCGGGCCCGGCGGTGAGCGACATGGCCGGTCGGTGGCACGCTGGGGGCATGGAACGCAACGACCACGGCGGTGAGCTGGCGCTCGCGGTACTACGCCAGTACGGCGTCGAGACCATCTACACATTGTCGGGTGGCCACATCTTCCCGTTCTACGACGCGGCGGTCCGCCGGGAACCGAACGTGCGGATCCTCGACACCCGTCACGAGCAGACGGCCACCTTCGCCGCGGAAGCGTCGGCGAAGCTGACCCGCAACGTGGGGGTCGCGGTGCTCACCGCCGGCCCGGGCGTCACCAACGGCATCAGCGCCATCACCAGCGCCGGTTTCAACGGCGCACCCCTGCTGGTGCTGGGCGGGCGGGCCCCCCAGGCCCGCTGGGGCGCCGGTTCGTTGCAGGAGTTCGACCACGTCCCCCTGCTGGCACCGATCACCAAACAGGCGGCCACCGTGGGAGCCACCGAGCAGATCCCGAGCGCGGTGGCCGACGCGGTGCAGCGGGCCCTGACCCCGCATCGCGGTCCGGTGTTCCTCGACTTCCCGATGGACGTGGTGTTCGGGATGGCCGAGTGCGAGATCCCGTCCGCGTCGACCCCGACCGGCGCCGAGCCCGATCCCGACGCGGTGCGGCAGGCCGCCGAGCTGCTCGCCGGCGCGCAGCGACCCGCGATCATCGCCGGATCGGACGTGTGGTGGGAGGGGGCCAGCGAGGCGCTGGTGGCCGCGGCCGAGGCGCTACGGGTCCCGGTGTTCCTCAACGGGCTGGGCCGCGGGTCGGTCCCTGCCCGCCACGAACTGACCTTCAGTCGAACCCGCGGCATGCTCAAGACCGACGCCGACGTGGTCGTGGTGATCGGCACCCCGCTCGATTTCCGTCTGTCGTTCGGACAGTTCGGTGATGCCCAGGTCGTCCACGTCGTCGACCACGCCGACCTCCAGGCCGGACATGTCGAACCCGCCGTCCGGGTGAGTGGCGACCTGCGCACGGTGCTCCAGGCGTGGGCCGACCACGGGGGCGACCGCGCCGATCACGAACCGTGGATCGCCACGCTGGCCGACGCCGAGGCCGCCGCCCGCGCCGGCGACGAACCGCTGCTGACCGCGGACGCCGACCCGATCAAGCCCACTCGCATCTACGGCGAGCTGCGCACCCGGCTCGACCCCGACGCGGTGGTGGTGTGCGACGGTGGCGACTTCGTGAGCTACGCCGGCAAGTACGTCGACGTGCAACAGCCCGGGTGCTGGCTCGACACCGGCCCGTTCGGCTGCCTCGGCACCGGCATGGGCGGGGCCATCGCGGCCCGGGTCACCCACCCCGACCGCCAGGTCGTGGTGCTCCTGGGCGACGGCGCGGCCGGCTTCTCGCTCATGGACGTCGACACCCTCGTCCGTCACCAGCTCCCGGTGGTGATGATCGTGGGCAACAACGGGATCTGGGGACTCGAGAAGCACCCGATGCAAGCGGTCTACGGCTACGACGTGGCCGCCGACCTCCAACCCGGCTGCCGCTACGACGAGGTGGTCCGCGCCCTCGGGGGCGCGGGCGAGACCGTCACCGAGCCCGGCCAGGTCGGGCCGGCCATCGACCGGGCACTGGCCTCCGGCGTGCCCTACCTGGTCAACGTGATCACCGACCCGGCCGATGCCTACCCCCGGTCGTCCAACCTGGCGTAGCCGTTCGCCGCGACGACCTAACTTGGCGGCCATGGCCGACGACGCACCGCAGGCACCCGACTTCGACACGGTGGAGGTGGCGGTCGACGGCGAGCGGGGGACGCTGTGGCTGAACCGGCCCGACAAGCTCAACCCGCTGTCCACCCACACCCTGGCCGAGCTGGAGGAGGCGGCACGGTGGTTCGACCGTCACCGTGACCTCAAGGTGGTCACCGTGGGCGGGCGGGGCCGGGCGTTCAGCGCCGGCGCCGACCTGGGCGCGTTCTCGGGACGGGCCGACCGGGCCGACCGCGAGCAGGGGTGGCGCACGGCGCGGGCCCTGGAGGAGATGCGGGCGGTCACCGTGGCCCGAGTGCAGGGCTGGTGCGTCGGCGGCGGGTTGGTGGTGGTCGCGGCCTGCGACCTCCGCATCGCCACCACGTCGCTGCGGCTGTCGATCCCCGAGATCGACCTCGGCATCCCGTTGGCCTGGGGTGGCATTCCCCGGCTGGTGCGCGAGATCGGCCCGGCACTGACCAAGGAACTGGTCATGACGTGCCGGGAGTTCTCGGCCGAGGAGGCCCGGGCCGCCGGCTTCGTGAACCGCGTCGTCGACGACGCCGACCTCGACGCCACGGTGGAGGAGCTGGTGACCCAGCTGGTCGCCAAGCCCAAGCTCGCCCTGCTGGCGACCAAGGCCCACACCAACGCCGTCACCGAATCGATGGTCGGCACCGGACGCTCGTGGGCCGATGCCGACGGCCTCGAGGCCGGCCTCCACGACGACCAGGGTCAACAGGCCCGACACGACTACCTGGCCCGCCGGCGCTGACGCCGGGTCGAACCCGCTATTCGCTCAGCACGTACCGGGTGCCGACCACGCTGGGGGCGTAGCGACCGCCGGCGAACCGGTCGGCAAGCACCGCCTTGGCCCGCCACCCGGTGCAGTGCCCCGGAGCGAGCACCTGCGCCCCGACCCGTTCGTCGAGGTCGCGGACGGTGGCCTCGATCCGGTCCTCCACCGCCGCGCCGGCGAGGTGGTAGCCGCCGAGGACCACGTCGATCGGGGCGCCGGAGAAGGCAGCCTGCGCCCCGAGGCAGGCGTTGACCACGCCGGCGTGCGAGCACGCCGACAGGACGGTGACACCGCGACCCCGGACATGACCGGCGAGGAACCGCTCGTCCATGATCAACGGGTCGGGGCTGGCCTCGTCGCCCCGGAACGAGAGGTGGCCGGGCAGACCGGTCTCGTACTCGGTGACGCGGTCGATGGCGCCGCTGCCGTAGAGCAGGCCGCCGGCCACCGGATGCGCCTCGTCGTGGGTGACCACCACGCCGCCGGCTCGGGCGATGGCATCGATGGTCGGCTCCTCGGGCAGCAGCACGACGGTGCCCCACGGGGTCTGGATGCCCCGCTGGTCGGGCCGATCGGGATGGAGATCGACGATCGGGGCCGGGCGACCGGCGCGACGGCGGGCCGCGCTGATGGCCTCGATCACCTCCGGGAACCCGCCGCTGTGGTCCCAGTGCCAGTGCGACAGGAACATGGTGTCGATGTCGGCCAGATCGAGGGCCAACCGCTCCGCGTTCGCCAGCCACACGTCGGCGTAGGGGCCCACGTCGAAGAGCACGGTGGATCGATGGTCCCCGGCGCGCGCGGTGACCAGCGCCGAGAACCCGTGGCACGCCACGCAGAGGTGCCCGAACACCGCGATGCCGGGGTGGCCCTCGTGCTGGCGGGTGGGCTCGACCCGGCCGAGGAGCGAGGCGATCTCCGGGAGCTGCGGAACACCGTGATCGATCGACGAGAGCGAGTCGGTCTCGTTGTCGACCACCACGGTGAGCAGCAGCTCGTCGAGCTCGATCGATCGGGCGTTCTCGGCCATGGTCAACCCCTCCCCTGGGTGTCGGCGGCTCGCGGCCGACCCCATCGGAGCGTAGCGACGCAGGACCTTCGACCCTGGAGGGCGGGACCTGAGCCTGTCTGAATTGGACCATGGGCACACCGAGACGTCACCGGCTGGTCGCATTCCTGGGTGCGCTCAGCATCCTCATGGGCGCGTGTGGCGGTGGCGGCGGCACGAACAGCGGCGACGCGAACGGCTCGAGTACCACCGAGGGCTCCAGCACCACGGCCGACGCGGGCACGCCCGTGTCGGGCGGCAAGGTGGTCTACGGGGTCGAGAGCGACACCGGCGGGGGCTTCTGCCTGCCCTCCGGGCAACTCGCCATCTCCGGTGTCATGGTCGCCGTCTCCGTCTACGACCCCCTGACCTGGCCCAACGACAAGGGCGAGTACGTGCCCTACCTGGCCGAGTCGGTCACGCCCAACACCGACTACACCGAGTGGACCATCGGCCTTCGGTCGGGGATCAACTTCACCGACGGCACCCCGCTCGACGCCGAGACGGTCAAGCTCAACCTCGACTCCTACCGGGGCGCGAACCCGAACATCAGCTCGGTGCTGTTCTCCCTGGTGCTCAAGACCATCACCGACGTCACGGTGACCGACCCGTCGACCGTGGTCGTGCACCTGTCGGCGCCGTGGGTGGCGTTCCCGGCGTACCTGTTCAGCTTCGGGCGCATGGGGATGATGGCCAAGGCGCAGCTCACCGACAACCAGACCTGCCCCACCAAGCTGATCGGGACCGGTCCCTTCGAGCTGGCCGGCGACTGGACGCCGGGCACGCCGCTCGAGCTGGTGCGGAACCCCGACTACTGGAGGACCGACGAGAACGGCACCCAGCTGCCCTACCTCGACGCGCTGACCTTCGTCGGGGTCGTCGAGTCGGCCCAGCGGATCACCCAGCTCGACGCCGGCCAGCTCGACATCATGCACACCCACTTCGAACCCGATCTCGCCCAGCTCCAGGACCAGGCCGACGGCGGCGACATCCAGCTCCTGATCGGTGACCAGGGCCGGGAGAACCGCTACTACCTGCTGAACGCCGGCCGGGCTCCGTTCGACGATCCCAAGGCCCGCTTGGCGTTCGCGCTGGCCCTCGATCGCGAGGAGATCAACCAGCTCCGCAACCTGGACCGGGCCACCATCGCCAACGGCCCCTTCGACCAGGGCGTGATGGGCTACGTCGCCGACCCTGGCTTCCCCGGCTACGACCTCGAACGGGCCAAGCAGCTGGTGGCCGAGGTCAAGGCGGCGCACGGCGGCAGCTTCAACGTCGAGTTCGTGATCCTCCCCGACAGCGAGAACCGCAACGAGGCCGAACTGCTCAAGCAGCAGATCGAGAAGGCCGGCATCAACGCCGACATCCGCATGGTCGACCAGACCGCGGAGATCAGCACCGCGATCTCCGGCGACTACGACGTCCTGCTCTGGCGCAACCACGCCGGCGAGGACCCCGACACCCAGTACGTCTGGTGGCACAGCGGCGAGTTGACCAACTTCGGAAAGATCGACGACCCGGTGATCGACCAGTTGCTCGAGGAGGGCCGGACCACCGCCGACACCGCGACCCGCACCGCGGCCTACGAGGGGATCACCAAGGAGTTCGCCAAGAACATCTGGAACGTGTGGGCCTGGTACGTGGACTGGGGCATCGCCACCAGCACCTCGGTGCACGGAGTCCTCGGCCCGCCGTTGCCCGACGGGAGCACGCCGTTCCCGATCCTCGCCGGGCTCCATCCGACGGCCGGACTGTGGGTGAGCGGATGAGGTGCGCCACCGGTCTCCCGGGCTGAGGCGACACCGATGCGGCGCATCGCGGGAAAAGTCATCCGCCTCCTGATCGTGCTGTTCCTCGTCACGTTCGGCACGTTCATGCTGGTCCGGATGCTGCCGGGGGATCCGGTGGAGAAGATGATCCCCTACGGCACCAACCTCGAGGCACAGCGGAGCCAGCTCCGCGCCGAGATCGGCCTCGACCAGCCGGCGCTCCAGCAGTACGGGTCGTGGGTCACCGGCCTCGCCACCGGTGACTTCGGCAAGGTGTACCCGTCGCGGACGCCGGTGGTCGACGTGCTGTCGAGCGCCGCGCCCGTGACCCTCCTGCTGATCCTGTACTCGCAGATCCTGGCCCTGGCCGTGGCCATCCCGCTCGGCGTGTTCACCGCGCACCGGTCGGGCACCGCGGTCGACAAGATCGCCAGCACCTCGGCGTTCGGACTGCTGTCGATCCCGAGCTTCGTGCTCGGGCTCTACCTCGCCTACTTCGTCGGCGCACGGTGGCACTGGCTCCCGGCCGGGCAGTACGTGCCGCCCGGCGAAAACGCGATCGAACATCTCCGGTCGATGGCCCTTCCCACCATCTCGTTGGCCGCGGGACAGATCGCGCTGTACATGCGGCTCCTGCGCAGCGACATGATCGCCACGCTGCAGGAGAGCTTCGTCAAGACGGCTCGCTCCAAAGGCGTGTCCACCCGGCGCATCCTCTGGCGCCACGCGTTCCGGCCGTCGAGCCTCACCCTGCTCACGTTCGCCGGACTCAACATCGGCACCCTGGTGGGCGGCGCGGTCGTGGTGGAGACGGTGTTCAGCCTGCCGGGGCTCGGCACCGAGATCTACAAGGCGATCATCGGCCAGCAATACGTCGCCCTCCAGAGCTACGTCGCACTGATCGCCATCGGCTACGTGCTGGTCAACTTCTCCGTGGACTTCCTCTACACCGTCCTCGACCCGAGGATCCGCAATGGCTGACCTCGCCCCGATCACGCCAGCTCCGACCCGGCGTCCCGGCTTCGGCATCGGCGGCTGGATCGCCGGCGGGTGGATGGTGCTGCTGGTCCTCGTCTCCGTGCTGGCCCCCGTCCTCCCGCTGGCCGACCCCGATGCCAGCAACGCGTCCATCTCCCGCCAGGGCCCGTCGACCGCCGCGTTCCTCGGAGGCGACGCCAACGGACGGGACGTGCTGGCCCGGGTCGTCTACGGCGCGAGAGCATCGCTGCTCATCGGTCTCGGGGCCATCGCCATCGGCCTCGTGGTGGGTGGCGCGCTCGGGCTCCTCGGCGGGTACTACCGCCATCGGGTCGACGCCGTGGTGGCCGCGGCCTTCGACGTGATGCTGTCGGTGCCAGCGCTGATCCTCGCCCTCGCGTTCACGGTCTTCCTCGGCCCCGAGGTCCGCAACATGATCCTCGCCCTCGGGTTGGTGGCCATCCCCCAGCTCGGACGCATCACCCGGGCCAACACGCTGGCGTGGTCGGAACGGGACTTCGTCCTCGCCGCCCGCGCCGCGGGGGCGCGCAACCGCCGGATCATCGTGCGGGAGATCCTGCCCAATGTCCTCCCGGCCATGTTCTCCATCGCCCTGCTCGGGGTGGCGGTGGCCATCGTCGCCGAGGGCGGGCTCAGCCTGCTCGGCGCCGGGGTGAAGACCGGCACGATCACGTGGGGCACGCTGATCGCCGCCGGACGCGCCGACCTCGACGTCACGCCGTGGGTCGTGCTGGCGCCGGCAACGGCCATCTTCCTCACCGTGCTGGCCCTGAACTTCCTCGGCGATGCCATCCGGGCCCGCTTCGATGTACGGGAAGCGATGTTGTGACCCGGTCCCTGCGCACCGACGCCGGCTTCGACGGTCCCCTGCTGGAGGTCACCGACTTCAGCGCCCAGTTCCCGACCCCGGACGGCGTCGTCACCCCGGTCGACGGTGTCTCCCTCACGGTCGAGCGGGGCCGGACCCTCGGAGTGGTCGGCGAGTCGGGCTCGGGCAAGACGGTGCTGTGCCACGCCATCATGGGACTGCTGCCACGGGGCACCCACCAGCACGGTTCCATCCGCCTCGAAGGTGAGGAGATCGTCGGGCTCGGCGCGGACGCCATGCGGGCCTACTGGGGCGCGCACATGGCGATGGTCTTCCAGGACCCGATGACGTCGCTGAACCCCGTGATGCGGATCGGGCACCAGATCACCGAGTCCATCAACGAGCACTTCGACCTGCCGCGCCACGAGGCCCGCGACCGGGCGCTGGAGCTGCTGCGATCCGTCGGCATCCCCGAGCCGGAGCGGCGGTTGCGCGAGTACCCGCACCAGCTCTCGGGCGGCATGCGCCAGCGGGTGATGATCGCGGTGGCGCTCGCCTGCGGGCCGCGGCTGCTGCTCGCCGACGAGCCCACCACCGCGCTCGACGTCACCATCCAGGCCCAGATCCTCGACCTGCTCCAGGACCTGCAGCGCGAACGGTTCATGGCCATGATCCTGGTCACCCATGACCTCGGTGTCGTGGCCGGGCGCGCCGACGAGATCGCGGTGATGTACGCGGGCCGGATCGTCGAGCGGGCCCCGACCCGGACGCTCTTCGCCGGCATGCGAATGCCGTACACCGAGGCGCTGTTCCACTCGATCCCCAAGCTGACCGAAGCCAGTCACACGCGCCTGCAGGCCATCGACGGACAGCCGCCCGATCTGCTCCGACTCTCCCCCGGGTGCCCGTTCGCCCCGCGCTGTCCGTACGCCCGGGACCGGTGCCGGGTCGAGGCGCCACCGCTGGAGCCCGCCGACACGCCCGGTCACGAGTTCGCCTGCTGGTACCCCGTCGACACCCCTGCCGCCATGGCCCGCGGCTGAGCACAGGAGCACCCGATATGACAGAGATCCCAGACCGTGTTTCCGGGGGCGAGCGCGTGGTCCGCATGCTGGTGGCCGAGGGGGTCGACACCGTCTTCGGCATCATCGACGGCTCCTACTTCGGGCTCTACTCGCAGTTGGGGACTCACGGCATTCGCCTCGTGACTCCCCGGCACGAGACCACCGCCGTCCACATGGCCGGCGCCTACGCCCGGCTGACCGGCCGCCTCGGCGTGTGCATCGCCAGCAACGGCCCGGGTGCGGCGAATGCCCTGCCGGGCGTGGCGGTGGAGAACGGCGAGGGGAACCGGGTGCTGCTGATCACCAGCTGGAGGCGCTCGCCGATCGTGGGACCCGACCGCGGCGGCACGTACCAGTACTTCGATCAGGTCGCGGTGCTGCGACCGATGACGAAGTGGAGCGGCGCCGCCACCAGCTTCGAGCGCGTCCCCGAGGTGTTGCGACGCGCCCTGCGCGTCGCCTGGCAGGGCCGGCCGGGGGTCGTGCACGTGTGCATCCCCGAGGACGTGATGAACGGCGAGTTCGAGATGCCGGTCGTGGCCGATCCGCTGCCGGCGCGGTATCGGCGCCAGGCACCCGTCGCGCCCGACCCGGCGACGGTGCGCCAGGCGGCCGACCTGCTGGTCGAGGCCGACCTGCCGATGATCCACGCCGGCAGCGGGGTGCTGCACGCCGGTGCCGCGGCCGAGTTGCGTCGGGTGGCCGAGCTGCTCCCCGCCCCGGTGACCACCAGCTGGGGGGCGCGTGACGTGATCGACGAGCGCTGCCGCGTGTCCGTCCCGATGCCGTACGTGGCGCTCAGCGATCGCGTCCGCAACGACGCCGACGTGGTGCTCGCCCTCGGCACCCGGTTCGGTGAGACCGACTGGTGGGGCAAGCCGCCCCACTGGCGCGCCGCAGCCGACCAGCGGGTGATCCAGGTGGACGTGGACGAACAGGTCATCGGGCTCAACAAACCGATCGACCTCGGGATCGTGGCCGACGTCCGGGCGTTCCTCGCCGCCCTGCTCGACGAGCTCGCCGGGCGCGACCTCGGCCGGCGATCCGAGGCACGCGAGGAGAAGCTCGACGAGTACGCCACCGCCCGGCAGGTGGCACGGGCCGAGCTCGACGCCGGCTCCGGCGACGGCACGCCGATCCACTCCGGGCGGGTGGCGCCCATCTGCCAGGCGGTGTTCGACGACGACGCCGTGCTGGTGATCGACGGGGGCAACACCGCGATCTGGGCCAACCTGTTCCACGAGGCCCAGACCCCCCACACGTTGCTGTCGACGTGGAAGTTCGGGATGCTCGGCGCGGGACCCGGTCAGGCGCTGGGCGCGCAGGTCGCGTTCCCCGAACGCCAGGTGTACTGCATCATCGGCGACGGGGCGATGGGCTTCCACCCCCAGGAGATCGAGACCGCGGTCCGCAACCACCTCCCGGTCGTGTTCGTGGTGCTCTGCGACCGGGCGTGGGGCATGGTCAAGGTCAACCAGGAGTTCGCCATCGACGCCGACCGGCTGCTGACCGATGGCGCACTCCCCGACGAGGCCCACATCAACACCGATCTGGGCGAAGTCCGCTGGGACCTCCTGGCCCAGAGCATGGGCGCCCACGGCGAGCGGGTGCGCGAGCCCGACGAGCTGCGACCCGCGCTCGAGCGGTGTCTGGCCGCCGGCCGGTGCGCGGTGGTCCACGTCGACGTGGACCCGGTGGCCCACAAGTTCGCCCCCAACCTGATGACCTTCAAGGAGATGCACGGGGAGCCGGCGGGATGACGGGCCACCGCGATGACTGAGTCGAGACCTGACCGGTCGGTGCTCGTGACCGGGGCCGGCGGCTACGTGGGGCATCAGCTGGTCGAGGCGCTCGACGCAGCCGGCATCGCGACGATCGTGGCGCTCGACGTGCGCGACCAACCCCGGGCCGACCATGCCGGCCACGTCATCTACCGCACGGGAGACGTCCGCGATCCGGCGCTGGTCGACGTCCTGCGCGAGCACGGGGTCGACACCGTCGTCCACCTCGCCGCCATCGTCACCCCCGGCAAGGGCAGCTCCCGGGAGCTGCAGCACTCGATCGACGTCCTCGGCACGGCCAACGTGGTGCAGGCCTGCGTCGCCGCCGGCGTCACCCAGCTCGTCGTCACCAGCAGCGGCGCGGCCTACGGCTACCACGCCGACAACCCCGTGCCCCTCGACGAGGACGACGCGCTGCGGGGCAACCCCGAGTTCGCCTACTCCGATCACAAGCGCCAGGTCGAAGAGCTGCTGGCCCGGGCCCGCGAGGAGCATCCGGAGCTGCAGCAGCTGATCTTCCGGCCGGGCGCCATCCTGGGCGCGGCCACCGACAACCAGATCACCGCGCTGTTCGAGAAGCGGTTCGTGCTCGGGGTCGCCGGTACCGACGCCCCGTTCACCTTCGTGTGGGACCACGACGTGGTGGCGTGCCTGGTGAAGGGTGTGCTCGAACGATCGTCGGGGATCTTCAACCTGGCAGGCGACGGCATGACCACCATGCCCGAGATCGCCCATCGCCTCGGCAAGCGCTACGTCCCGGTGCCGGCGTGGGTCCTGCGCGCCGCGCTGGCCATGCTCCACCGGGTGGGTCTGAGCCAATACGGCCCGGAGCAGGTCGACTTCCTCCGCTATCGCCCGGTGCTGTCCAACGCCCGCCTGAAGGAGCACTTCGGTTACACGCCGCGGCTGACCAGCACCGAGGTGTTCGAGCACTACCACCGGAGCCATGGGAATGGCTGATCGGCTCGACATCGGGGGTCGCTCGGTGGTGATCACCGGCGCGGCCGGCGGCATCGGGCGCGCCCTCGCCTGGCGCTTCCGGGAAGCCGGGGCGCGCCTCGCCCTCCTCGATCGCGACGAGTCGGGGCTCGCCGCCCTCGACGCGTGGCTCGGCGGCGGCCAGTTGACCATCCCCTGCGACGTCACCTCCGCCGAGGCCTGCGCGACCGCGATCGAACGGGTGGTCGCCGACCGCGGCGGTGTCGACGTGGTCATCGCCAACGCCGGGATCACCCACGTGAGCCGCTTCGCCGACACCGACGCGGACGTGCTCCGCCGCGTCATGGACGTCAACTTCTTCGGAGCGGTGCACACGGTGCGCGCCGCCCTGCCCTCGCTCATCGAGGGCCGAGGCCAGATCGTGGTGCTGTCGAGCGTGGCGGGCATCGCGCCGCTGGCGCTGCGCACCGGCTACGCCGCCAGCAAGCACGCCCTGCACGGGTGCTTCGAGTCGCTGCGGACCGAGCTGCGGGGCACCGGCGTCGGCGTGACGATGGTGTGCCCGTCGTTCGTGCGGACCGGGATCGGGGACCACGCGCTCGGGCCCCACGGCGGCGCAGCGGCCCTGCCCCGCACCGAGACGGGATCCCCGGCCGAACCGAGCGACCTGGCCGCGGCGGTGTTCGACGCCACCGTTCGCCGCCGCCGGCTCCTGCTCCACTCGCCGACGGCCAAGCTCTCGTACGTGGTCGACCGCGTGTGGCCCTCGGCATACGAGCGGATCATGGCCCGCCGCATCCTCGCCCCCTGACCGCACCGGCGCGTCGCTACGCTCCGCCGCATGAGCGACGCAGCTTCCCGAGCCACCCGCGCCGTGGACGCCTCGGCGGCCGAGGTCGTCCGCGACTTCCTCGAGGCCCTCGCCGACGAGGACCTCGACGGCGCCCTCGACCTGGTGGCCGACGACATCGCCTACACCAACGTCCCGTTCCCGCCGCTGCGCGGCCGGGCGCGCCTCGAGAAGGCGTTCCGGCCGATGCGGGGCCGTGCCGGCTTCCGAGTCCATTTCCACACCGTGGCCGTCGAGGACGGCGTCGTGCTCACCGAACGCACCGATGCCCTCGTCTTCGGGTCGGTGGTCTGGCAGTTCTGGGTCTACGGCCGCTTCGAGGTGGTCGACGGCCGCATCACCGTGTGGCGCGACAGCTTCGACTACGCCGACGTGCTGGTCGGGCTGGTGCGCGGCCTGCTCGGTACGGTCTGGCCGGCCCTCGCCCGGCGCTGGCCCGTCTCCTGACCTGACGCCGGCGGCAGGAAACGGCACCGCCCGTGCCGAATCTGCCGGAATGGGTCGAATGGTCACCAAGGCGCGGGTCATCTTCCTCGCGACCTGCATGCTGGTCTTCTCCGGGGTGGCGGTGGCGGGCGCGCGCACCGCATCGCACCACGACGTCACGGGGGAGGTGGGCCACAACGCGGCCCGGTTCCTCGAGTTGACCGGTGACGAGGACGCGACCACGTCCACCGTCCCGGGGGTACCAGCGGGATCGTCGGCCACCGCCGCGCCCGCCGCGAACCAACGGGACGACGACCCCGTGGGCACCAGCCCCGAGCTCGACGGCGTGCCCCGCACCCCGCAGGGATGGGCACTGCGGCCGGCCGGCGAGCAGGTCGACGTGCTGCGCTTCCCGCTCGGACTGGTGGCCACCCCCGACGACGGTTCGATCGTGGTGTCCTCCGACAGCGGTGGGGTGCAGGGCCTGACCGTCATCGACGCCGCCGACCTGAGCGCGGTGCCGCTCCCCGCCGCCAACCTGTTCATGGGTCTGGCCGCCACACCGGACGGAAAGCTCTTCGCCAGCGGCGGCAACGCCGACCGGGTCTTCCGCTGGCAACTGGCCGGGCCGACCGCGCTCCCGCTCGACGTCACCGGCGCGCAACCGCTCCCCGTCCACAACGGCCTCAACGGCTTCGCCGACCAGACCGGAGCGCCGTCTCCCCTGCCGGCCGGCGATGGCATCTCCGTGCCCGGGTACCCCGGCGGGATGGTCCTCGACGGCACCCTCCTGTACGTCGCGGGGACCACCAGCGAGCCCGCCGACGAGGCCGATCCCTGTCCCGACGGTCAGGACGCCTGCAGCCGGGTGACGGTCATCGACACCACCACCGACACCGTCCTCCGCCGGGTGCCGGTCGGGCTCGACGCCTTCGGGCTCGCGGTGGACTCGGCCCGGCACCGTCTCTACGTCAGCAACTGGGCCGACGAGGCCGGGCGCGGTGGCGCCACCGGGGGCACCGTGTCGGTCGTCGACATCAGCGATCCGGTGCATGCCCACGAGATCGCCTCGATCGGCGTCGGACACCATCCCTCGGCGCTCCAGCTCAGCAGGGACGGCAAGCGCCTGTTCGTGGCCGACACCAACGACGACACCATCACCGTGCTCGACGTCCACAAGTCGGTACCGAAGGTGCACTCGGTCGAGTCCGTGGCGCCCACCTCGGGCACCCCGGTGGGGGCCCACCCCGATGCCTTTGCCCTCTCCCCCGACGGCGACACCCTCTTCGTCGCGCTCGCCGGGCTCAACGCGGTCGAGCTCCGCGACGGTCGCACCGGTGCGCGCGTGGCCGGTGCTCCCGTCTACATCCCCACCGGTTGGTACCCGTCGGCCCTGACCGTCACGGGCGACACAGGCGGCTACCGGCTGTGGGTGGCCAACGCCAAGGGGCTCGGACCGGGGCCGGGCGCCAACGGATCCGTGTTCTTCCAGGGCAGCAGCTCCAACGGCACCGTGAGCGCCATCGACCTGCCGGTCGCCCCCGACCAGATCGCCACCTGGAGCGAGCAGGTCGTCGAGAACGACCAGCTCGACCGGGCACCGGCCGACGCCTGCACCCCGGCCGCCGGGGTCGAGGTGTCCGAGGTGCTGTGCCCACCGGCGGGGCACCGCTCGCCGATCCGGCACGTCGTCTACATCGTCACCGAGAACAAGACGTTCGACCAGTACCTCGGCGACATCAACCTCACCGGCGGCAACGGCTTCGACGCCGACCCCTCCCTGACCCTCTACGGCCAGCCGGTCACCCCGAACCACCACGCCCTCGCCGTGCGCTACAGCCTGGGCGACCGGTTCTTCTCCGATGCCGAGGTCTCGGTGACCGGGCACTCGTACACGTCGGGGGCCGTCGCCACCGATCACAACGAGCGCACCTGGCCCGCCGACTACGACGAGGGCATCCGCGGCCAGCGGGGCGGCGGCGACCCGTTGCGTCCCGGCATCGGCGGCTCCGCCGGCGGGCTGATCAGCGACGCCGAAGCCGAGCTCGACGATCCCGAGGGCGGCTACATCTTCGAGGCGTTCCAGCGGGCGGGGGCCACCCCGCCCAGCGACCGGTCCGGGCCGCTCAGCATGGCGATCTACGGCGAGCACACCGCGCGGGAGTCGGGGGACATGGACGCCTACAAGGCGCCGGGGTGGAAGGACGGCGACATCCGGTACTTCGACACGTGCCGGGCGGCGCAGTTCATCGACGGCCAGGCCCCGAACGGACCGGTGCCCGAGGGTTTGCCGGAGAGCCCCAGCATCCCGGTGGTGGGACCGGCCACGGCCAACGACTGCCAGGGCCGCAGCCTCCCGCCCCAGTTCAACCTGGCCCACTGGACCGACGTGCAGGCCAACGAGGGTCGCGACGTCATGCCCAGCTTCATCTACATGAGCCTGCCGGTGAACCACACCATGGGCGCCAACGTGGGCAGCCCGACGCCGCAGTCGATGGTGGCCGACAACGACATCGCCATCGGCATGATCGTCGACGCCCTCTCCCACAGCCCGTTCTGGGCCAGCACCGCGGTGATCGTGACCGAGGACGACACCCAGGTGGCCGCCGATCACGTCTCCTCCCTGCGCGACTACCTCCAGGTCATCAGCCCGTGGGCCCGCCCCGCCCCGAACCACCAGTGGGGCTCGATGGGCTCGCTGCTGCGCACGATCGAGACCATCTTCGGCGTCGAGCCGTTCAGCCTCAACGACCGGGTGGCCATCCCCCAGCACGGCGCCTTCCTCCCGAACTTGTCCGACGAGCCGGATCTGGCGCCGTACGACCTGGTGCCCACCGCGGTTCCGTTCGCGCTGAACCAGCCCGGCCTCCCCGGGCAGGCCCTGTCGGCGGCCATGGACTTCAGCACCTACGACCGGGTCGACGAAGCCACCCTCAACGCCATCCTGTACGCCCTCGGGCGGGGCACCACGTTGGAGGAGGCCGAGGCGTTCCTCGCCGCCAACGCCGCGTCACGCGGCTGAGCGATCGGTCACCGCGTCGGCTTGGATGGGGCGATGGCCTGGCAGGACGAACGCTCCCGCAACGGGGGCGTGGACGAGCTCCCGATTCCGGGGCGCGGGCGCCTGTGGCTGGCCGGCAAGCACTTCGTGGGCCCCGACCCCGAGCGAGCGCTGTCGTCGACCGGTGCCACCGGGATCGTCTGCCTGAACGAGGAGCACGAGCTCGCCGCCCGCTATCCGGACTACGTGCGCTGGCTCCGGGACAACGCGGGCGAGCGGGCGGTGTGGTGGCCGGTGCCCGACCTGCACGCCCCGCCCGTCGACGAGATCGCCCCGCTGCTCGATGATCTGCTCGGCCGCCTCCGGCGCGGGAGTGGGTTGCTCCTCCACTGCGGGGCGGGCGTGGGCCGGGCCGGCACCATCGCCGCCGCGCTCCTGGTGCGCTCGGGTGCGGCGGTCGAGCGGGCTCTGCAGCTCGTCGCCGATCATCGCCCCATGGCCGGTCCCGAGTCGGAAGCCCAGCGGGGGTTGGTCGCCGCCGCCGGCGACCAAACCCCGGGTGTTCGAGCCCCGGGCCAGCCACATCTGGTTCCCGAGCACGGATCGGCGGACTAGCCTCCGCGTCGAGAACGCGGACAGGGGGCAGTCCCGTGAGGAAGTCGACATCATCGTGGTCGGTCATCGGCGTCAGCGTGCTGCTGGCGTCCGCGATCGGACTCGCCGCCTGCGGCGACGACGACGGCGGCGACACCGCCACGACGACCTCGGCCACGGCGGTGTCCACCACCACCACCACCGAGGCCGGCCCGCCCGAGCTGGACGCGGCGCCGGTCGAGCTCGATCTCCCCCGCTCGGTCACCTACGCCAACCTCGAGTTCACGGTGCAGGCGGTCACCGTGAGCAATGCCACGCCCGGGACCTACCTCGACGACGAGCCCGAAGCCGGTGACACGACGTACGCCTACTTCGACACCACCGTCACCCCCGAGCTCGACGACCCCGGCGATCGGGTCGACGTCGAGATCCTGTCGCTCGAGCTGGCCGACGGCTCGTCCATCGACGCCGAAGGGGTCGACTTCGGCTCGGGCGTCGCGGTCGAGACCGGCGTGGCCAACGAGCTGTCGGTGGCCTTCCCGATCGATGCGGCCGACCAGCTCGACGGCGCCACGCTCGTGGTGGCCGAGACCGGCCGCGTGCCGGCCCGCCTGCCCCTCGACGGCCCGGTGCCGGCCGACGACTACCCGATCGACGTCCCGGTCTCCGGCTCGGGCACCGTCAACTTCGAGGGCGGGTGCCAGGCCGCCACCGGCACGTTCGACGTCGTCGGTGCCGAGGTGGATCTGGACGCGGGTGCGGACCACAACGACAAGGCGCTCGAACCCAACCAGTCGAAGCGGGCCAAGGAGGACGAGCGCTGGCTGCGCGTCGACGTGCAGACCGTGGCCCAGCACGGCACCTGCGGGGGCACCATCGCCGGCGACGACGCCTTCCGGCTGATCATCGACGGCCTGCCGACCCCGCCACTCAACCAGGACTCCGAGCTGCTCGCCGACGGTGCCGGGACCGAGTTCGTCTGGGGCTGGACCGTGCCCGTCGACGCCACCCTCGTGCTCCAGGTCGGCCTCGCCGGAGACACCACCGTGGACGTCCCCATCGAGCTGCCCACCGATCTGCCCTGACGGGGCGGCGTCATCGTCGATCCGGATCCCGAGCACGGTCTTGGTCGGCTCTGCGAGACTCGGCCCACCGACCGAGCGACCCAAGGAGACCTGTCCGATGATGGATCTGACGATCGAGGTGGAGAACGAGCCGGGAGCACTGGCCCGCGTAGCGCAGGCGATCAGCGACGCGGGCGTCAACATCTCCGCCGCCACCTACACCGGACCGGGAACGAAGGCAGAACTGCACATCCTCGTACCGCACGCCGAGGCGGCCCGCCACGCCCTGGCCATCACGAACCAAGCGGTGACCAGGGAACGCGAGGTCGTCGTGGTCGAAGCCCACGACCAACCCGGCGAGCTGGCCGACCTGGCCCGCAAGGTGGCCAAGGCGGGCATCAACCTCGACCTGCTCTACCTCGCCACCCGCACCCGCGTCGTCTTCGGCGCCGAAGACCTCGACGCCCTCAAGACGGTCCTCGGCGTCAGCCGAACCCGCCGCCACCTGACATACCCGACCCTGCTCGACCAGGTCTGGCGATCACTCGACGGTCAGGGTGCCCTCCATGCCGTCGTGGCCCGCCACGTTGCAGTAGAAGCGGTAGGTCCCGGGAGCCAGGTCGATCGGCACCCGGATGTCGGATCCGGCCGGCACCTCCACCGGACCCACGCCGGTCCCCTCGACGACGAAGGTGTGCCGGCCGCGATCACGGTTGTGCACGAAGATCGCATCGGTCCGGGGGCCGGTTGCACGATCTGTGTAACTACTTTATGATTCATGCAGTGAGTGACGACCGATGAGCGATCTCCGAGACCGGCAACGAGCCCTGGCGCGACAGACGATCGTCGATGCCACCGCCGAACTGGTCACCGAGCGCCGCCACCTCGACTTCGCCATGAAGGAAGTGGCCGATCGCGCCGGAGTCGCCCTGCGGACCGTCTACAACCACTTCCCCGACAGGCAGGACCTGCTCGACGCCCTCGGCCAGAGCTTCAACGAGCAGATGGCATCCCGGGGCGGGCCGAATGCGGTGGCGCTGGGCCGCGACGTGACGCTGGCCGATGCCATCCGGACCAACCTCGGGCTGTTCGAAGAGCTGGGTGGCATCAGCGAGGCCTTCGCCCAGATGCCGCTGGCCGACGTGGGTCTCGACGCCGAACGGACCGAGCGCACCACGCGGATCGTCGATCACGTCACCGCCACCATGCCGGCGGTGCCGGACGACACGGCAAGGTCGATCGCCGTGCTGGCCCGTCACCTGCTCAGCCACCGCAGCTGGTTCTGGCTCACCCGCGAGTACGGCCTGGAAACCGCGGAGGTGGCCGAACTCGTGGTCTGGGCGGTGGCGACCCTCGTCGACGCCGCCAACGCCGGCGATCTCCCCGAACGACCGGAGCACCGATGAGCCATCCGACCCTCAGCCTCGACGACGCCGAAGCGCTCGACGCCACTGCAGTCGGCACGAAGGCAGCCGGACTCGCTCGGCTCCGCCACGCCGGATTCGACGTACCCGACGGATTCGTCCTCCCGGTGGGCATCGCCGCCGCCTGGCCCGGGGGGCCAGCGCCGGATGCGCTCCGAGGAGCGGTCGAGGATGTCTGTCGATCCCTGGCCGGGCCCGTGGCCGTCCGGACGTCGTCCACCTGGGAGGACAGCGCCACGAGCGCCCACGCCGGGGCCACCACCACGATCCTCGACCGGAAAGGGCCCGACGCCGTGCTGGACGCGGTGCGCACGTGCCTCGACGCCAGCGCCGATGCGCAGCATGCCGAGGGGGCGCACGGCTCGCTGGCGATCCTCATCCAGCGGCTGGTACCCGCCGACTGGGCCGGCGTGGCGTTCAGCGCCGACCCGCTCAGCGGCGATCGCTCGGTGGTGCGCATCGCGGCCACCCGTGGTCTCGGCGAGGCGCTCGTGCAGGGCGACGTCGTCGGCTCCGACCTGGTCGTGCGCGGCGATGAGATCGAGGGTGACGCCGACGGCATGAGCGCCGAGCTGGCCCGGGCGGTTGCCGCGGTCACCCGCCGGATCGAGGCGATCGACGGAGTACCTCAGGACGTCGAGTGGGCGGTGACCGGTGACCGGGTGCACGTGCTGCAGGCCCGGCCGATCACGATCCTTCCGGTGGAGCCGACCCTCCCGGAGGGGAACAACTGGCAGAAGGACGTCGCCCACTACCCGGAACCGATGACGCCGTTCGGGTGGTCGGTGATGCAGATCGGAGCCGACGACGTCCGGGCCGTGTTCGACGAGACCGGGATCCTGATCCGGGGGCTCGAGGAGCGATTCGTGGGCGGGGAGATCTACGGCCGCCCGCTCCCGGCGTTCGGCTCGGCCGACGGAGCCAGCGCCCCACCGCCGGCCGTCGTCCTCGGGCTCGCCGCCCGGGTCGTACCCGCGCTCCGCCAACGGGTGAAGACGGCGCGCCGCGTCGTGGCCGCCGACCAGATCGGGCGCTGGGTCGACGACTGGCACCGGGCGGACCGGGACGAGATGGTGCGCCGCGACCTCGAGCTGCGTTCCGTCGACCTCGGGAGGCTCGACGACGAGGAGCTCCTCGCTCACCACGACGCGTGCGCCGTCGTCGTGCGGCGCGGCATGCGCATCCACTTCCGGCTCGTGATGCCCCTCTTCGACGCGCTGTACCGCTTGCACCGCATCGTCGGCGACGAGTTGGGATGGGACGACGCGGAGATCTTCCGCATGCTGGCCGGTCACTCGCCCGCCACCCGAGCCGCGGAGGAGGCGATGGCCGACCTCCGGGTGCGGGTCCGGTCGCTACCCGGTGCCCTCGTCGAATTGGAGGCCGATCCGCACCACCCCCTCGACGTGCTGGCGCGCCTCGACGCCTCACTCGCGGACGCCGTGCGGGTATGGCTGGAGGACCACGGATGGGCGATGGTCAACTACGACGCCGGCGTGCCCGTCCTCGCCGAGCGGCCGTCGATGGTCACCAGGCTGTTGCTGAACCGATCCGACGCGGCGGACTTCGGCGACGCCGACGAGGTGGCCGCACGAGCCCGCGACGCGTTGCGCCCCGACCGGCGGGATGCCTTCGATGCAGCACTGGCGGCCGCTCGCGCCATCTACCCCGTCCGCGAGGACAACACGGTCGTCGTCGGCGACCGACCCCTCGCCCTCCTGCGACGCTGGATGCTCGAGGTCGCCGACCGGTTGGTGGCCAGGGGCATCCTCGTCGACGCCGACGACGCCGCCTACCTCACCATCGAGGAGCTGCGCGGCGCACTCACCGGTGCCGGGGACCTCGCCAGCGCGCTCACCGAGAGCATCCGCCGGCGCCGTGGGGAGGAGGCCTGGGTCCGTGCCAACCCCGGTCCGCTGCACCTCGGGGCGCAGGGAGCCATGCCCGACATCTCCCGACTCCCCGCGGCCCTGCGCCAGGTGAACGAACCCATCCTGTGGGGTGTCGCCCACGAGTACCCGCCGCCCGCCGAGGTTCCCACCGACGCCGACGTGCTGCTCGCCGGTGTCGCGGCGTCGGCCGGCGTGGCCGAGGGCACGGTGCGCATCATCCGTTCGCACCAGGACATCGGCCGGCTGCAGTCGGGCGACGTGCTCGTGTGCCAGGTCACCAGCCCGTCGTGGGCACCGCTGTTCCCGCTGGCCACGGCCGTGGTCGCCGACGGCGGCGGCGTGCTGAGCCACGCGGCGATCGCGGCGCGCGAGCACGGGCTGCCGGCCGTGCTGGGCACGGGTGAGGGCACGACGACCCTGCGCGACGGCCAGCGGATCCGCGTCGACGGCACCCGCGGCCTGGTGCTCGCGGTGGACGACACCCGACCGTCACCGCGTTCGACCCCCACAGCGTCGAGTAACCGCGAGCGGTGAACGAACGCCGCCAGGCCGATCTCGTCGCGCAGGTGGAGCACGCGGGGTGGGCGTATCTCCCCGCCACCGGTTCATCGCCCGACGGCTCGTGGTCAGAGCCCGGCATCGCGCTCGCCGGTGTCACCGAGGAGCAGGCCCTGTCCCTCGGGCGCCGGCACTCGCTCCAACGGGGCGAGCCGAGAAACCTGAAAGGCATGAGCGCCCGGGCGCGAATCGTACGTTGAACCACGCCAGTAGGCTGTGCCATATGCCCCTTTCTGGGCCCGACCACGCAATCGCCGGCGAAGAGGTCGACGACGTCAGCCGCCTCCGGCGCCACCGAGCCCACCTCGACACCGTCCAAGAGCTTGCCGGCCTCGGGAGCTGGCAACACGACCTCAGCCAGCAGCGGTTCTACCTCTCGCCCAACGCCCGTGCCATCTTCGACTGGACCGACGACGCCGAGCCGTGTGTGGACGGGTTCCTGGCGCTGATCCATCCCGACGACCGATCCGGGTTCCTCGTCGACCACCTCCGCGCCGTCGAGGGCGACGCCGAGTACGCGATCGACCATCGCATCGTGCACCCCGACGGTGGGGTGCGACATGTACGGGAGAAGGCCAGGATCATTCGCGATCCACAAGGCCGGGCCACCCGGCTGGTCGGCATCGTGCACGACCGCACCGATGCCGTGCTGGCTCGCCGGCGTCTCGATCAGGCGGAGACGGAGCGCCGCGACTTGCTCCACCATCTGCTGGTCACCATGGACCAGGAGCGCGGTCACCTGGCCTCGATGCTCCACGACGGCCCGGTCCAACTCTTGAGCGCGGGGGCGTTGTACCTCGAGCAGGCGGCCTCGTCCCCCGGCGATCACCACCAGCTCGACCAGGCCGTCTCGGAGCTGCACGACATGATCGGAGAGCTCCGCGACATGTTGTTCGAGCTGCAGCCTCTCTCCGCCTGGTTGCTCGGTCTGGAGGGCACGCTGCGGGAGCTGGCCGAGCACGTCCTCGACCGCACCGCCACGACCGTGCGGTGCACGGTCCCGGTCGAGCCCCCCGACGCCGTGGGCCGGGCCGTCATCCAGATCGCCCATGAGGCGCTGACCAACGTCCGTGACCATGCGCGTGCCCGGCACGTGGTCGTCGCCGCGGCCTGCCGCGCCACCGAGACCGAGCTCACCGTGGCCGACGATGGCGTGGGCTTCGATCGGGTAGCGCTCGATCCCTCCTCCGGTGGTCTCGGCGTGCTGGCGATGGAGGAACGGACCACGGCCCTCGGCGGATCCTTCGAGATCCGCTCGACACGATCAGGCACCACCGTCCACGTACGGATCCCCCACCCATGACCAATGCCGATGTCGACGAGCTCGAGCGCATCGTGGCCCACCTGCACCTCGCCCACGAGGTGGCCGGCCTCGGCAGCTGGGAGGGCTTCGGTCCCGGCTCTCCCCTGTACTGGTCGCCGCAGAGCTACGCCATCATGGGGTGGTCACCGGACCGGAGGCCGTCATTCGAACGCTTCGTCGAGTCAGTCCACCCCGACGACCGCGACCCGTTCTTGGAGATGCGCGACGACGCACTTGCCGGAAGAGCGCCGTACCGGATGCAGGTGCGGATCGTGCGGCCCGACGGTGAGATCCGTCACCTCGACCTGGCCGCCCACGTCGAACGGGATTCCGAGGGTTCGCCCACGCGCTTCATCGGTAGCGTTCTCGACCGCACCGACGCCGTAGCGGAAGCAGACGCGGCGGAGCAGGCCGTGGTGGCTCGGCGTCGGCTCCTCCACGACCTCCTGGGAGTGGCGGACCGCGAGCGGACCCAGCTCGGTGCCGACCTCGGTGCGCGCCTGTTCGGCCGACTTGCTCGGGTCCGGCGGAGCCTCGATGCCCACCTCGACGGGGTCGATGGCTCAGAGGGCACCGCGCACGGTGCAGCCCTCCAGCGGGCGGTGGCCGCCATCGACCAGGCGATGCAGTCGTCGCGCTCCCTGGTCTCATCCCTCGAACCGTTCGACCTCGACGAACAGGAGCTACGCAAGTTCATCTCCCAGCTCGGCCCGGCCGGCGGGATCGCGACGACGGTCGCGGTCGACGAGTCGATCAGTCGGGCCGACGACGACCAGCGTCGCGCCGCCGGGCGGATCGTCCGCGAGGCGCTGGTGAACGCCTACCGGCACAGCCAGGCTCGCCGGGTGGGCGTCCGGGTCTGGACCACTCGCGACGACCTGCTCCTCGAGGTGGTCGACGACGGTCAGGGCTTCGACGTCGAGGCACACCGCCCCGCCCCCGGCCATCTCGGCCTACGCTCGATGCGGGAACGGGCACTGGCGGCTGGTGGGACCTGCTCGGTGGCGTCCCGGCCGGGCTGCACGATGGTCGCGGCTCGGATCCCCAACCACGCCGGCTCGGTCACGAACCACGCCCGACGTCGACCAAGCCCGTCTGGGCCGCCATGACCACGGCCTCGAGCTGCGAGCGCGCGCCGAGCTTGGCCAGCAGGTTGCGGACATGGTTCCGCACCGTGTGGTGGCTGAGGAAGAGATCCCGGCTGATCTCCAGCGTGCTGGATCCCTGGGCCAGATGCTCGAGCACCTCGAGCTCCCGAGCCGTCAGATCCGCGGCCGGTGGCGCGGGCTGGTGCATCCAGCTGATGGCCGCCGACAACGTCTGAGCATCGAAGAGCGCCTCGCCGGCGTGCACTCGCCGGATGCCCCGCACCAGCTGGTCGAGGTCGACTGACTTCCGTAGAAACCCCGCGCACCCGGCTTCGAGCGCAGCGGCGGCTGACTGCACGCCTTCGCTGGCGGTGAGGATGATCGAGGGAACGGTCGGCTCCCGCTGCGCCAGCTCGACCGCGAAGTCGACTCCGGAACCATCGGGAAGCCCGTAGTCGACGACGGCGACGTCGATCTCGACGTCGCCGAACACCTCCCTGGCCTCGCCGACCGACGCAGCGATGGCCACCACCTCGAGATCATCGGTGCGGTCCAAGGCCATGCCGATGGCGTCGCGGATCATGGCGTGGTCGTCGACCACGCCGACGCGGCATGCCGTTTCCTCTGGCACCTCGATGGAGTCCCCTGTCCGCCACCCGAGTTGGCTGGACGCAACGTTACCAGGGCCTTCTTCCCCGGCACCGAAGTAGCGTGCCGTCATCGCCGAAGACCTTGACCCCGACCAGCGCTTCATCCGGGGGCTGCTCGGAGCCTTCGATGTCCTTGCCGACATCGAGGCCGACCTGGACACCCAACTGGCGCGGCTGTGTGAGCTCTCGTTGCTGACCTGCGCCTGCGATCGGACCGCGATCTTCATCAAGGACGGCCAAGTGTTCCGTCCCCGCTACGTGGCAGGGGGCGACGACGACGTGTCTCAGTTCGCGCTTCACCAGGACAATCCCATCGTCCGACTGGTCGCTGAGGACCGATCGCCGCTGATCGAGAACTCCCCGCAAGAGCGCCCCGGTATCCGCACGATCTCGAGGATCGCCGGCATCACGAGCTTCGCGCTGGTGCCGGTGTTCGACGGCCACGACCTGGTCGGACTGTTCACGGTCGAACGCCTCGACGGAGAGATCGACCTCGACGAACCCACCGTCGAGGTCGTCGAGGCCATTGGGAGCGCCGTCTCGCACCGACTCATCTCCCACCGGTTGGAGCAGGAGAGACGGAAGACCCTCGCCAGCGAGCTCATGACCGAGCAACGGAACCGCCGCCGCATCGCCAACCATCTCCACGACGGACCCCACCAGGCGCTGATGTCGCTGGCGATGCGATTGCGCCTCCTCGCCGACGCAGAGCACGAGGAGCAGACCGACCAACTCCTCGGGCTCACCGTCGATGCCGAGTCAGCCCGTGACGACCTCCGCGCCATGATCATCGACCTCGACAGCCTTGTGGGGCACGCATCGCTCACCACCGCGTTGCGGAGTCTGCTCGACGTCAACGCCGAGGCCGCCAGCTGGCGGACCGACTTCCAGATCGAGGGCCAGATCGACACCGTCCCGGCCGAGATCGCCTTCACCCTCGAGCGAATCGTCCAAGAGGCGCTGGCCAACGTCCGCCAGCACGCGGCCGCTGATCGCGTGTCGATCTACGTGGATCGGAGGCCAGACGTCATTGCGATCGAGGTCGTCGATGACGGCCGCGGCATCGAGAGCACCGGTGGCTCCGCACATCTCGCGGGCCGGGGCATCCATGCCATGAACGAGCGGGCTCGGGTCGTGAACGGCTCGCTCGAGATTCGCGAAAGCGTCGGAGGTGGCACCACGATCGCAGTGCGGTTACCGGTTGGCGACGGACCGCGAGACGGCGACAGCGCAATCCGCCGCGCCTGAACCCAGCCAACTCTCAGACCTGGCTCGCCCGATGGCGGGCTCGGTGGGTCCGGGTTCGGGGTCGGCCGCCGGGAACGGCCGCGACAACAGCTCGTCCATCACCTCGGCCGGCACCGACCGTGACCAGAGGTACCCCTGCCCGACGGGGCAGCCCAGGCGCGCCAACGCGTCCCGATGGGCCTCGGTCTCCACACCCTCCGCCACGACGTCGAGACCGAGTGCCTCCGCGAGACTGATCACCGTGGCCACGATCGATGCGTCCTCCGGGCACGAGCTGAGATCGCGCACGAAACTCCGATCGATCTTCAACACGTCGAGCGGCAGATCCTTCAGCCTGGCCAGCGAGCTGTAGCCCGTCCCGAAGTCGTCGACGGCGATGCCGACGCCGAGAGCCTTGAGCGCCTCGAGCGCCGAGAAGGGGAGGCCGTCCCTGTCCTGGTCCATGACCATCGACTCGGTCAACTCGATCACCACCAGCGACGGCGGGAGCGCCCACCGCTCGAGCTCGGTCCGAAGTTGGCACGCAAGGCGTTCGTCGCCGAGTTGCGCAGCTGACACGTTGACGGCGATGTGCATCGGGGTCTCGGGCCGTAGCGCCCACCATCGTGCCGCATGGCGACACACATTGGAGATGACGGCGGCACCGATCTCGTGGATGAGCCCGGTCGACTCGGCCAGCGGGATGAACGCATCGGGACCGAGGAGACCCAACCTCGGATGCTGCCAGCGGACCAGCGCCTCGGCACCCACGACGACTCCGTCGCGCAGCCGGACGACTGGCTGGTACTCCACGACGAATTCGCCCCGGGCAGTCGCGCCGCGGAGGTCCCGCTGGAGAGCCACCCGGTCCAACATCGCATCCCGGAACGCGTCTTCGAAGAAGCAGACGCCGTTGCCCCCGGCTGCCTTCACATCGGCTGCAGCTTCGCGGGCTTCGTCCAACGCCGTCGCGACGTTCTCGTCGGCAGCACTGAGCATGCGAAGCCCTACGCTGACCGTCAGCTCGGTGCTCGAGGCTGCCGCGCCGGCAGCGGTGACCGCCGCTCGGACCCGCTCTCCGAACCCGACGGCATCACCGTCGTAGGGGAGTGCGACCGCGAACACATCGCCGAACAGTCGCCCCACCACTGCCTCCTGCGGCGTCGCCAGTTCGATGCTCCGAGCGACGGCACGCAGTGTCCTGTCACCGACCCCCGTCCCTCGCGTCGCGTTGACCTCGCGGAAGCGGTCCAGGCTGAGAAGGGCGAGCGTCCACTGAGCATCCCTTGGCAGACCGCCGACCCGCTCATCGACTTGGCGCAGAAAGCCGAGGCGGTTCAGCAGATTCGTGAGCGGATCGTGCTCCTCTCGGTGGATCAGCGTCTCCCGCAGGCGACGTTGCTCGGAGCGATCGACGGCGACAGCCAGCACCCCGGTGAAGCCGGTGCGCGGATCTTCGAGTCGCTGCAGCTTCACCCACGCAGGCAACGGGCCGGAGACACCCCGCTCGAGATTCAGATCCCACTCGCCCGACCAACGACCCCGTGTACCCAGCGCCTCCCGGATCTCCGACGTCATGAACTGCTCGGGCTGCTGAGCGATGTGGAACACGTGTCGCCCGAGCATCTCGTCGCGGTCCTTCCCGAACAGCTCGCTGGCCCGATCGTTCCACACCACGACGAGGCCGGCGTCATCGGTCACCAAGATGGCGGCTGGGAGCTCGTCGAGCAGCTCATCCCACAACAGCCGCGAGGCACGGGCTCGGACGTCGGCGCTGACATCACGCCCGCTCACCACCATGCCCCCGACCTCGGGGTCGTCGAGCAGATTCGTCACCACCAGCTCGAGGTAGCGCCAGCATCCATCTGTGCTCCCGACGCGAGCCACCACCTCTTCGCTGCTGCCGGGCACCGCCACCGCTCGATCGAAGGCGGCCTGCACGGGAGCCTGGTCGCGCTCGTGCACGACATCAACCGCGTTCTCCCCGATCCAACGCCGATCGCCCAGCATGTGGACATGGTCAGGCATGCCGTCGATGACCGCACCGTGTTCGTCGAGCAGCGTGACGAACTCGGCCCCGGGATCGACCAGGCTCCACAGCTTCGAGGCCTGGCCCTGGATCGCTCGCTCCGCCGCCCGCAGGTCGGTGATGTCGAGGTGACTGACGAGCACACTGCCGGTTCCCGCCGCTCGTACGACCCGGAGGGTGAACCAGCGTTGCGACACCGGCCCGTGGCACGGGTAGTCGAGGCTGAACCCCTCCTGCTCGCCGGCCAACACCGCACGGATCCCGTCGGCCGCCGTGTGCCCGTCAGCAGCGTCCCGCCCACTGGCGGCGTCGCACACCGCGAGATAGTCGGTGCCGACACCGACCGCTGCCGGGTCGAGCCCGTATCGCTGCGCCGTCCGGCTCCAGTCCTCGTTCACTGCGATGATCCGACCCGATCGGTCGAGGGCGACCGTCGGGACACCGCTGGAGCGCACGGCCCGCAGGAGCCTCGGACCCGGCTCCTGATCACCACTGGCCAGGTAGCGCTGCCACGACCGGGCCAAGCGGTGCAGCAGGTCGGCCGTGCGCTCGATGTCCACGCCACGATGCAGGTGCTCTTCGGCCACATCACCGTCCGAGCGAAGCGAGACGACGGTGACGGTGGCCTGGGGACAGCGATCCAAGACGATCCCCACCGCGGTGCCTGCGTCGACCTCCGGGCAGCCCCGCGTAAAGAGGACCAGCTCCGCGTCTTCTCCCACCTGGGCCAGTCCGGACTCGAGGGTGCCGGCACTGGAGATCGAAGTGTCTCCGTCGGTCACCTCGACCAACAGGGCCAGCAGCACCATCCGTCCGACGGGATCTCCGTCGACGACGAGCACGTGTCGAGACGCCTCGATTCCGTCGGACGTCGAGTGGGGGGCGAAGGCGGGCACGGGTCCCAGCGTGCAACTGGGCGAGGGTGGCTGCCAGACACCGATCAGGCGTCCGAATTGACGCGATTTCGTCATGACCAAGGTCCCGATCTCCCGCACAGTGGGGACACGTAGGACGAGACGCCACCCCGTGATCGACGCGGGCAGCACCACCTGATCGGAGAAGCGCCGTGCCCCTCGCCACCGACACCGACGACGACACTCGCCTCACCAGGACGACGACGGTCGCCATCTTCGAGGACCAGCAGGTGCTGGCCGGAGCGATCCGCACCTCGCTCGACACGATCCCTGATCTCGAGTGCGTCGGCACGGCCACGACGATCGCAGCGGGCGCAGTGCTGGCTGCGCAGACCTGTCCCGACGTGCTCCTCGCCGACTACCGGCTCGCCGACGGCGACATCGCCGACCATCTCTCCTCGATCCTCGCCACCACGCCGGGAACCCGGGTCCTGGTGTACACAGGATGGCCCGACGAGAGCTCGTTCCTGGCCGCGATGGCCGCCGGTGCGGCCGGCTTCATCGACAAGGGATCGCGATTCGACGAGCTCGTGTCCGCCATCCGTCGGGTGGCAGGCGGTGAGGTCGTGGTGGCGCCCCGGTTCCTCCCCGCGCTCACTCGACGGGCCACCGGACAAGCCGCCGATCTGTTGTCCCGGCGCGAACTCGAGGTGCTCCAGCTCCTGGCCGAGGGGTACCGCACCGAGGACATCGCCGATCGTCTGATCGTCGCGGTGAACACGGTGCGGAACCACATCGCCCGCCTGATGAACAAGCTCGAGGTCAGTTCGCGGATCGAAGCCGTCCACGCGGGCGTGCGCCGCGGGTTGGTCCGCGTCGATCCGCCGACCTGAGGTACCGAGGCCCCGCGTCGGACCAGGTGCCGACCCGCTCATCGGACGACAACCTCGTCGAGGACGTGCTCCGGACGGCACCACTGACGGCGAGCGGTGAAGCGCACGAGTGTGCCGGCGGCGTGGAACGCCCCGAACACGGCTTCCAGGTGGCGGGCCTCCAGCTCGAGGGAACGAATCGGGAGCTGCAGACCGGCGGCCCGAAACGCGATCTGCTCCACCATCGACCACCAGAGACTGAACCGCTCACCATCGAGCGTGCCGAGGTGCTCTGGCAGGTGCTCGACGAGTAGCTCGGTCGGGACGAGATACCGGGTCCGTCTCCGCAGCCGCTCCAGCGCCCCGACCCCCACAGCAGACAGGGCATCGATTGCTTCGACCGCACAGTCGGGGACCGTCAGTCGGGCCAGCGTCTCACAGGCTTCCTCGGTGCGACCCTGCATCTCGTAACGCAGCGCTTCAATCGCGATGGCGGCACCACTCGCCGACCCGGCCTCGAACACCGCGGCCAGTTCGTCGGCAACTCGCATCCGGTGTGGTGCAGCGCCGAGCGAGAAGAACGACCACATCTCCTCGGGGGCGCCCTCGTCATGAAGGGTCACGATGCGGACGTCGGGGTGGAGCTGTTTCAGTACCGCCACCAGCGAGGGGTCGGGATCCCGCGCCAGGAACGCGGCTTCGGCCACGACCAGTGACAGTCGATGGGCGAGCGCAAAGCCCAACACTGCCGTCGGGTCCGACACGAAGACCGTGTGATGGCCTCGTGCCCTGAGGGCCCGGGCAGATCCCGCCAACGGTCCACCAGCAGCTCCGATCAGCACGGCGAGGCCCTCGGAACCGATCGACTCGGCCGGTTCGATTCGCTGCATTCGTGTCCCCCTCCTCGTGGTGAACGATCACCGACTTCGTCGGCCGGCGACCGCGCCGCACACAGAGCAATCCGCATGGGATGGAAGGGGGAGAACGCGCGCCAGTGGTTGGTGCAGACGCACCACCTGCCGTCGTGGGTGTGGTCCATGCCCTCCATGTCACCCGTCGCCATGGTGGTCGACGACGCCCCGATCCCGGTGGAAGTGGTGGTGGCGTCATCGCCGCACGCGGCAACGAACAGGAGCGGGACGGCGAAGGCGCACAGGAAACGGGTGCGGGTGGCGTCGAGGAAGCCGGTCACCCGACGCTCCCATTCCTGGGGTCAGGGTCCGAAGTCACCTCGACGATCACCGCCCGATGTCGTGACGGGGCGGGAACCGTTCAGCGATCGACGATTTCG